>NC_019757.1:3747500-5072500 GCF_000317535.1 Cylindrospermum stagnale PCC 7417 | reverse complement strand
TAATTGGGAAGTTTGGGTGGTTTTCATAGTGGGAACCTCTTTGTTTACTTTTCAAATAGTATTTCTGCCAGAAAGTGCGGAGATTCCCCGGAAGTAGAGATAAAGTAGAAATTAAGTAGAATCGAAAAGCAATTTTAAAAGCTGTCTATGGAATGGGATGATTTTCTAGCAACAGAAGCTGCGACTCACGGCTTATCCCCAGAACAAACGGAAGCATTTTTAATTCGGTTGAATAAAAAAAACTCAGGGAAGGGTGAAGCGAAACTTGCTGTTGAATTAAACATCGATGTTACTGCGTTCAAAAAGCGAATGACTCAGGTTTATGATAAATTCGCCCAGAGTTGTCCTGAGTTAGCGAATTCTCATCGGGGTAAATTAGAAAAGTTACGGGCTTGGTTGACAGCGAAATATAACGGCGTAGAAAATACACCCCCGACAATTAAAGAAACTCATCATAATCTTCCCCCCGCAGTTCCCTCAGAAAGATTTGTTGGACGAGAGGAGGAATTGCAAAAGCTGCATCAGCAGTTACAAACATCTCAGCAAGTTGCAATTGTCGCAGTTGAGGGTATGGGTGGAGTGGGTAAAACTGAACTCGCTACCCAATACGCTAAACAGCATTTACAAAATTATCCCGGTGGGGTTTGCTGGTTATCTGCACAAGGTATTGATGTGGGTATTCAGATTCTCAGATTTGCAGAATTAAAATTTAACATCATTGCACCCGATGACTGGGAATTAATCGATAGGGTGAAATTTTGCTGTGAAAAGTGGGAACCTGGAGAAGTGTTGCTGGTGTTTGATAATGTCACAGACTACAAACAAGTGCAGTGTTATCAACCAGAATCACCCCGTTTTAAATTACTGCTAACTACGCGCTTTGAGTTTGATAGTACTTTGCAGCAATTACCGCTTGGTGTTCTCAAACCATTAGCAGCGATGAAGTTATTAAAATTGCTGGTGGGTAGAGAACGACTGCAAAATGAAGCTTGGTTTGCGAGAAAAATTTGTAAATTCTTGGGATATTTGCCTTTAGCGTTAGAGTTGGTGGGGCGATATTTGATGAAAATGCCGGATTTGTCTTTAGAGACTTTGTGGAAACGCTTGGATAAAAAGCGGTTGGAACATGAAGCAATAGCTAAGGCTAACCCGTTGATGCTTTATCAATATGGTGTGGCTGAAGCTTTTGAATTAAGTTGGGAAAAGTTGGATGAGAAAGCGCAAGGTTTAGGCTGTTGGTTGAGTTTGTATGCTTTGGCTGATATTCCCTATTCTGTGGAGGGGATGGAAGATGATGAAGAACAAGAACTTTTAGAAAAAGCCATCCGCGATTTACGAGAACTGCATTTAATAGAACGCATCAATAAAGGAATTTATCGTTTACATCCACTAATTCGGCAATTTTTTCAAATGAAGTTGGATGAGTCAAGCAATGCAGATGAGGTGAAAACTGCTTTTGTAGCAGAGATGTTAGAGATAGGAGAAGAAATTCCGCAACAGCCCACCCTTGATGTCATTCAAAAACTCACTCCCTTTATTCCTCATCTAGCAGAAGTTGCTAATGATTTGAGTGAATACATCAGCGATGAAAACTTGATGATACCTTTTACTAAATTAGGCTGGTTTTATCAAGGTCAATGTTTTTATGAACAGGCAGAACCTTGGTTAGAAAAATGTATAGAAGTCATTAAAAATCGTCTTGGTTCAGAACATTGTTATTTTGCCATTAGCAGCAGCAATCTGGCATTACTCTATCAATCTCAAGGACGCTACAAGGAGGCTAAACAAAAGTTTCAACAAGCTTTAGAATTATCAAAATACTGGTCAGTAAAGGATGAAGTATTGTTTGCTATCATCTTGGATAATTTGGCAGTAATATTCTACTTGCAAGGACAGTACAAGGAGGCTGAAGCAAAGTTTCAACAAGCTTTGGAAATTTTTACTACTATTTTAGGGGATGAAAATACCCGTGTAGCTAATACTCTAAACCACCTAGCACAGGTTTACCAAACTCAAGACAATTATAGTAAAGCTGGAACACTGCTTAAGCAAGTTTTAGAAATGAGAAAAAACTTACAGGGAGAGAACCACCCAGATTTTGCTCAAAGCTTAAATAATTTGGCAGCGTTTTACGCAAGTCAAGGAGACTATATTGAAGCCCAAACACTGTGTTGGCAAGCTTTAAAAATGAAAAACATCTTACAAGGAGAAAACCATCCTGACGTTGCTCTAATTCTAACTAATATAGGTGTTTTATACTTTTATCAAAAAAGCTTCAATGAAGCTGAAGCCCTATTAAAGCAAGCTTTAGAAATGAGAAAATGTCTACATGGAGAAACCCATCCTGACATTGCTAACAGTCTTAACCACATGGCACTTTTTTACAGTGGTAGCAGCCGTTACGATGAAGCTGAACCTTTATTCAAGAAAGCTTTAGAAATTAGAAAATCTCTGCTGAGTGAAAACCATCCTGATATAGCTACAAGCTTGTACAATCTAGCAAGATTATATACTGATACAGGATGCTACACTAAAGCTAAATCGCATTATCAAGAACCCTTGGTAATTTATGAACGCACTTTAGGTGTAGGTCATTCTCGTACAATGAATGTGCGGGAAAGTTATGCAATCTTTTTAGAAGAAGTATATCGCTAATTATTTGCACTTTTTACGACTTGTAATCAAATACTCTTCGGTTAAACCTACAATTATTAATCGAGTAGTATTGAATTGCAATCTTGAAGTTATGGGCTAAACGCACTTAAATTTTGCTGGGTAGGATGCGTCCCCTGACGCATCAAAAAAGCTTGAAATTAAGGTGAATTTGTAAAGGAAAGTCAAAGAAAAAGTTATGACAGGCAAGATGCCTGTCCTACGTTTTCTGAACTGATGGTAATTTGGCGAGATCTAAAATTTGTTAGTCTTTTGATATATTAAAAAATTATG
This sequence comes from Cylindrospermum stagnale PCC 7417, assembly GCF_000317535.1. Classification (NCBI taxonomy): domain Bacteria; kingdom Bacillati; phylum Cyanobacteriota; class Cyanophyceae; order Nostocales; family Nostocaceae; genus Cylindrospermum; species Cylindrospermum stagnale. The sequence continues at coordinate 5,069,554 of NC_019757.1, read as the reverse complement.
GGGAAATGCTAATTGGTGCGTTAGGGAACGCACCCTACGGGTAGAAAAAAAATGAGGGGTAAAATGCCTGTTTTGCTTTTTTTGAACTGGTGGTAATTTGGCGAAATCTAAAATTCGTTAGTTGTTTGATATATTAGAAAATTATTTATTGGAAAATGCTAATTGGTGCGTTGGGGAACGCACCCTACGGGTAGGGTTATTGCAAAAAGCGATTTATACTTTCTTCCTTTGCGCCTTTGCGTGAAACAATCACCCCTCCCCAACGAAGACAAGATATTATGAGGTAGAATTTTTACTTCTGTTAAATCTTGGGTAGGAAATTGAGTAAATGCAAATAGCTCAGAAATGGTTGGCTGAGAAAACTAATCAGTCAGTGGTGTTATTGCTGGTTGGGGGGCTGCTGTTTCGAGCCTTGATTGCTTTCTGCTTTTACCCTACCTTTGATGAGGCTTATTACTATATTTACAGCCTGCATTTAGACTGGAGTTATTTTGATCATCCGGTGCTAGTGGCGCTGACAACTGGGTTTGGCCCGTGGTTGACTGGGGAAGCATCCCAATTTACGATTCGCTTGGGAGCGCTGATATGTCACACAGGCAGTTTGATACTGCTGTATCTAACGAGCTTAAGACTATTTTCTCCTAAAGCTGCGCTTTTGACATTAGCGATCGCCACAATTTGTCCGATTTTTCAAATTGGCTTTGGCATCCTCAGCTTACCAGACAGTCCATTGATGCTTTTTTGGTCGGCTAGTTTATATTGTGCAGTCGCTGAATTTTTACCCCGACAGGAAGATCAAAAACACAGTCTTTTATACCAACCCAGTTACCGATTAGCCATCCTAGGTATTTTGGTAGGGTTAGCCTGTTTAAGCAAATATCACGGTTTTGTTCTTGGTTTCGGGTTAATTGGTTTTTGTTTAACCAGTCCACGTCATCGTCCTGCTATTTTATCCCCTTGGGGATGGCTGGGAATCGGCTTATTTTTCCTCACTATTTCCCCGATGTTGTTTTGGAATATACATCATGATTGGGTATCATTTCGGTTTCAGTCCGAGCGGGCAGTACCCAAGAACGGCTACAATTTGCTGAATGTAACGCTCACCGGTTTACTGGGAGTAGCTTATATGTTCCCTACCATCGGCTTTCCGCTTTGGTGGGTGAGTATGGACTCGCTAATAACTCAAGTTAAGCAAATTTTTTCGCAGAGATCACCCACCAAAGACGGAGATTTAGACGCCACCAAGCTATTGATTTTATGGGTATCTCTGCCTTTAATTTTAGGGTTTACACTCATGGGAGGATATCGGCAAATTTTGCCAGGTTGGACAATGCCAGGATTTTGGGGGATAACTTTGCTATTAGGGCAACAAGCTATAAAATGGTCGCAGCAGTCCCGGCGTTGGGTGCGGCGCTGGCTTTTCGGTTCAGGAATTATGGTTAGCAGCATATTACTCATTCTCTTGCTGCAAGTGACCACAGGAATCATCCAAAAGCCTGGACAATACGCTTTCATGGGAGGGTTCTTAGCTCCCAAAGACGACCCTTCAACAGAATTAATTGATATTCAACAACTGCGGCGCGGTTTTGCTGAATCTCCTGTTATCAGTGCGGCTTTAAAAAAATCTAGCTTTATCTTCACCAATCGTTATTACATAGGTGGGCCAATTGCCATGTCCCTACAACCTATCACGCAGATACCGATTACTTGCTTTGATATTGGCAATAATCAGGGTGTAAAAGATCAGCGTGGTTTTGCTTTTTGGTCAAAAGCTGATCAATGGCTGGGAGAAGATGGGCTGTACATCACTACAGCCCCCTTTAATCTGAGAAAAGACTTGATGGCTAACTATCGAACTTACTTTAATAGCCTCAGTGAAATTGAAACAATCCCGATTCGACGAGGTGGAGTGGTGATTAACAACATTTATGTTTATCAAGCTAAGACACTCCTCAAACCTTATCCCCGATCTTATGGAATATAAGTTTGCTCAAATCACCAGTAAGTGACTTCCAATTAAAAAAATATCCAATCGCTAGGGACACAGCATTGCTCATTGGTGTCAACTTAAGCTCAAAGCGTTGTCCCACAGCCGTTTTACCCCACCCCTCAATCCCTGCCCCTAATCCCCACTCCTTGGGGGCCCCGAGTTCCCCTCATGAGGTTCGGGGAGGTTTTGCGTCAGCAAAACCGGGGTGGGGTTCCGAGAAAGTGATTTGTAATTGAGCAGATTCGATATAACCTGATTACAAGGGTTTCTGCTTAAGTTGATACTCATGAGCATTGCTGTGTCCCTACAAGTCTATGATGACTGGATAATTTATTTTTTGGTATTCCCTTAATTAGAAGAGAGAATTGCGGAAAATGTGGTTTTGTTGTTAGAACAGAGTTAGAAATGTAAATTGGTTGGTGAACAAATCATGAGTATTCAACTCAAACCAGAAACACAGCAATTGATCCAATCTCATATTGCTACAGGTAACTATACTGATGCTGATGAAGTAATACGTAAAGCATTAAAGCTGTTGTCTGAGTGGGAGATAGGTTATCAGCAATGGGTGGAGGAATCACGGCAAAAAGTCACTGTTGGACTTGCTCAAATTGAACGAGGAGAGGTAGTTGATGGAGAAGCGGTGATGGAAAGATTACAGGAAAAAATTATTAAAGCACGCGAAAGCCAGAAATAATGCGCTACATTTTATCTTTAGAAGCAAGTAAAGATTTAGAAGATATTTTAGATTAATTTCTAAATCGCAATATTGATGCGAGGGAAAGATTTACTAGAGAGTTTAATAAGAAGTGTCAAAATCTCGCTAAATTTCCAAACATCGGGCGAAGTTATGCCAATGTTGAGCCTTCACTCAGAGGAATTCCTTTGGATGGTTACATTATTTTTTATCAGTTGTTTGAAAACAGTATTGTAATTGTGCGTGTGGTTAGTGGATATCGAGATTTAGAGAATCAGATAGTAATTAAGTTTATTAGTAATCTATCCCGAACCTCCAACAAAAGTTTTTCCTTTCCCCTCTCCTCTTAGGAGAGGGCTAGGGAGAGGTGGTTCGGGGATTGAGGGGCGGGGTTCTACTTACAGCCTAAAGACTCGCGAGTATTCACACCAGTCTGAGAATTCACACCACTAGCTTTAAGACAAAGTTTTTTCACCTGCTGCATATCTAAAACTGCATTGGTGAAATCCGCGCCAGTGACATTGACATCATCAAAAAGCGATCGCAACATCATCGCATCTGTGAATACCGCATCAGTGAAATCTGCGCCCTTGAAGTTTACCAGATAGGCAATGCCTTGACTAAAATCGACACCATGCAGATTTACCCCCTTCAACAGGGTACCGTTAAACACTACGCCCCGTAAGTCAGCATCGCTAAAATTAGCATTCTCTAAATTGACATTGCTAAACTCAGTCCTAATTAAACTTTGACCGGCGTAATCCTTGCCACTGAGTTCCTCATTACCACCAGAACGGATAACACTGGAAGAACTGGCAGCTTGTGCCGATAGGGGAAACAAAAAAAGCACCATAGCTAAGACAAAGCTAGCTAGTATTTGCCAATACTTCATAACGTCTTCTTAATAAATCTCAACAATTGCACCATCTACCATTAAACCTTAAGAGAGAGCTACTCTGGTTCAGAAAAATGGTTATCCAACTGCTTAGTCATGAGAAAGCGCTGATGACGTTGATAGCCAACTCTGCTATAAAGCCGCTGTGCATCGGGATTGTTAAAATCAACTTCTAGATGAAGTGCTTGCACTCCCAGAACTCGGCAGGCATTTTCTGCAAATGCTAAGGATTTAATTCCCACCCCTTGTTGACGATACTGGGGGCGGAGGTAAAATTCATCAATAAAGGCGTCTCGTCCCCGGAATTCCAGGCTATAACCAAAAGTTAAAATCAGATAACCAATCACCGCACTGTCTTGCTGAATTAGCCAGACTTGCCCCAGAGATTGATCAGCTAAAAAATTTGTTAGGGCATCACCATCACTTTTTTGATCGAATGATAGGTGTTCGTGTTGATGAAACTCTTGTACCAACTCTAGCAAAATCGTCAGATCAGCGATCGCCGCCACTCGGTAGTTAATCGTCACAATCCATCCTGCCTGCCAAACTAGAAGCGATCTCCTAGTATAGATAGATGTTGAGGTGCGATCGCATAAATACCTGTGGCTAATCAAGAAAATATCTCCCAACCCCTGGCGCGAACCCCTTTATATCAAAAGGGTGTAGAACTCAAAGCACGCTTTATCGGCTTTGGCGGTTGGGAAATGCCCGTGCAATTTAGCGGCATTTCCCGCGAACACGAAGCTGTGAGAAATACAGCCGGGATGTTCGATATTTCCCACATGGGCAAATTTACCCTCCAAGGTAAAAACCTGATTTCTCAACTCCAAAGTTTAGTACCCTCAGACTTGAGCCGCTTACAACCCGGTCAAGCTCAATACACCGTACTCTTAAATCCCCAAGCCGGAATTATTGACGACATCATTATCTATTACCAAGGTACAGACAGCAGCGCTACCCAAAAAGCGGTAATCATTGTCAATGCCTCAACTACCGCCAAAGACAAAGCATGGTTATGGCAACACCTTGACCCCGATGCAGTGCAATTTCAAGACCTTTCGCCAGAAAAAGCCTTAATTGCCGTCCAAGGGCCAAAAGCAACAAGCCATCTCCAGTCCTTAGTATCAGCAGACTTAACACCAGTTAAAGCCTTCGGTCATTTAGAAACAACAATTTTGGGTAAACCAGCCTTCCTAGCCCGCACAGGTTACACCGGGGAAGATGGATTTGAAGTGATGGTAGATCCAGAAGTGGCGATAGAATTATGGCAATGTCTTGATGATGCCGGTGTTACTCCTTGTGGACTTGGTGCCAGAGATACCCTCCGCCTTGAAGCCGCAATGGCACTTTATGGACAAGATATCGACGACAGCACCACCCCCTTAGAATCGGGTTTGGGGTGGTTGGTGCATCTGGATACTAAAGGTGATTTTATTGGCCGGGAAGTTTTGGCACAGCAAAAAGCCGATGGAGTAAAACGCCGTTTAGTCGGGTTACAAACCCAAGGGCGCAATATTGCCCGTCACGGCTACCCAGTGTTAGCCGCAGGGGAAATTGTCGGCGAAATTACTAGCGGGACTATATCGCCCACACTCGGTTATCCCATAGCTTTAGCTTACGTTCCCACTCAACTAGCAACCGTGGGACAGCAGCTATTCGTGGAAATTCGCGGTAAAGCTTACCCCACAGTTGTGGTTAAACGCCCCTTTTATCGCTCAAAAAATCGTGCCATCAATTGATTACTATCAAGGTTTTTAAGGAATAATGTGTTGTGGGTTACTTAATCTCAACGTTCATTCCCAGATGTGGCAGGTTGGTAAACTCATTTTTTAACTCGTAAGGGGAATAGTTTATGTCTTTGGAATATCCTCAAGATTTGAGATACTTAGATTCTCATGAATATGTGCGGATAGATGACGATATTGCTACCATTGGTGTTACGCAGTATGCCCTTAATCAAATGGGTGATATCGTATTTTTGGATCTGCTAGAAGTTGGTGTCGCTGTTGCCAAGGGGGATAGTTTGGGCACAATTGAATCAGTGAAAGCAGTGGAAACACTCAATTCACCAGTGAGCGGTACAATTATAGAACGCAATCAACCCTTGATTGATTCTCCTGAAGATATAGGAGATGATCCCTACCGTGATGGCTGGTTTCTGAAGGTGCGCCTCGATGATTTAGAAATTGAAGATACCATGACAGCAGATGAGTATAGCGCCCTGGTAGAAGGCGATTAGGGGAGACAAGGGATACCAGGGGAATTAATTAATAAACTACTTTAACCTGCCTGAAGGCCGAGGTTAAGGTAGTTTCTCAGTATTTGTTGCAAAATATTAAGTAGTAGCGTCTGGAGAGCAATTTGTGGTAGGTTACGCCCCTCGTACTCAGTCTAGCGATCGCCAATTGACGGGCGAAAAAAGTCAAAATTTAACTAATTTTGCCCAAAGACACATCGGCCCAAACTCCGATGACATTCAGCAAATGCTTGATGTATTGGGTTTTTCTAGCCTTGATGCCCTGATTGACCAAACAGTGCCCCAGGCAATCAGGCTAACTCAATCGTTACAATTACCATCGGCACAAAGCGAGTATGCTGCACTGGCTAAGTTAAAGCAAATAGCTGCCAAAAATCAGGTTTGCCGCTCATTTATTGGTACGGGATATTACGACTGTATCACCCCGGCTGTAATACAGCGGAATATTCTCGAAAACCCCGGCTGGTATACGGCTTACACTCCTTATCAGCCAGAAATTGCCCAAGGGCGACTAGAAGCGCTGCTGAATTTCCAAACGATGATTATTGATTTGACGGGTTTGGAAATTGCCAATGCTTCCTTACTCGATGAAGCCACAGCAGCGGCAGAAGCCATGAGTCTCAGCTATGGTGTGTGCAAAAATAAAGCGATCGCCTTTTTTGTCTCCCGTGAATGCCATCCCCAAACCATCGATGTATTGCAAACACGGGCTAAACCTTTAGGAATCAAGATCATTATCGGTGATCATCAGACATTTGAATTTGAACAACCGATTTTTGGGGCAATTCTCCAATATCCCGCCACTGATGGCACAATTCACGACTACCGCGCTTTTATCGACAAGTCTCATGCTCAGGGTGCATTGGTGACTGTAGCCGCAGATCCTTTAAGCTTAACTCTACTCACACCCCCCGGCGAATTTGGGGCTGATATTGCCGTAGGCAGCACACAGCGCTTTGGGATTCCCTTGGGCTTTGGGGGACCTCACGCCGCCTACTTTGCCACCAAGGAAGAGTATAAACGGCTAGTTCCAGGGCGGATTGTTGGTGTCTCTAAAGATGTCAACGGTAAGCCTGCATTACGTCTCGCCTTGCAAACCCGCGAACAGCACATCCGCCGAGATAAAGCCACCAGTAATATTTGTACGGCGCAAGTGTTGCTGGCAGTGATGGCGAGTATGTATGCTGTTTATCATGGGCCAGATGGATTAAATGCGATCGCGCAAAATATCCACAAATTAACTGCAACTTTAGCAGCAGGACTCAAACAACTAGGTTACAGCATCAGTTCTGAATCTTACTTTGATACCCTGCGGGTAGAGTTGGGAACACACAACCTAGAAGAAATTCTCCAATCTGCCACCGCGCGAAACATTAATCTGCGGATTTTTGATACAACCGCAATCGGCATTTCCCTGGATGAAACCACAACCCCAGAAGACTTAATTGACCTTTGGCAAATTTTCGCCGGTGTTGATAAACTACCTTTCACCATAGAAGAGTTAGCTTCCCCCAACCAAATAACCTCCCGCCAAAGCAATTACCTAACTCACCCCGTCTTCAACCGCTATCACTCAGAAACAGAGTTATTGCGTTATCTGCACAAGTTAGAAACTAAAGATTTGTCGTTAACTACATCAATGATTCCCTTGGGATCTTGCACCATGAAGTTAAACGCCACATCTGAGATGATTCCCGTAACTTGGGCAGAATTTGGCAAAATTCACCCCTTTGCACCTTTATCCCAAACACGGGGTTATCAAATCCTCTTCCAGCAACTTGAGGCATGGTTAGCAGAAATTACCGGATTTTCCGGCATATCTCTGCAACCAAATGCAGGTTCTCAAGGTGAATACACAGGACTTTTGGTAATTCATCAATATCACGCCAGCCGTGGAGAAGCACACCGCAACGTTTGTTTAATTCCCCAGTCGGCACATGGAACAAACCCAGCCAGTGCAGTCATGTGCGGCATGAAAGTAGTTGCAGTTACCTGTGACTCCCAAGGTAACGTTGATTTAAATGACTTGAAGGCAAAAGCAGAAAAACACAGCCATGAACTTGCTGCTTTGATGGTGACATATCCTTCAACTCACGGCGTCTTTGAAGAAGCAATTCAAGAAATCTGTGCTGTAGTTCATAGCCACGGCGGACAAGTTTACATGGATGGGGCAAATATGAATGCCCAAGTAGGAATTTGTCGCCCTGGCGATATCGGTGCAGATGTCTGTCATTTGAACTTGCACAAAACCTTCTGTATTCCCCACGGTGGTGGTGGCCCTGGTATGGGGCCCATTGGTGTTGCTTCCCATCTTGTACCCTTCCTTCCTGGACACCCTGTTGTCAAGATAACTGGTACACAAGGCATAGGGGCGGTTGCTGCTGCGCCTTGGGGTAGTGCTAGCATCTTGGTAATTTCTTGGATGTACATCGCCATGATGGGTGCAGATGGTTTGACGGATGCAACTAAGGTGGCAATTCTCAACGCCAACTACATCGCCAAGAGACTAGAGTCTTATTATCCCGTTTTATATCAAGGGAAAAATGGTCTAGTCGCCCATGAATGTATTTTAGATTTGCGCGACCTCAAAAAATCTGCCAGCATCGAAATTGATGATGTCGCCAAGCGTCTCATAGACTACGGTTTCCATGCCCCCACTGTCTCTTGGCCTGTCGGCGGTACAATCATGGTGGAACCCACAGAAAGCGAATCAAAACAAGAATTAGATCGTTTCTGCGATGCCTTAATTGCCATTCGCCAAGAAATCGCCGCAATTGAATCAGGTAAAGCAGATATTCAAGATAATCTCTTGAAGAATGCACCCCACACCGCCGAAAGTCTCATCGCTGGAGAATGGCTTCATCCCTATTCTCGTGAACAAGCTGCCTATCCCGCATCTTGGACAAGAGAATCTAAATTCTGGCCGAATGTAGGCAGAATTGATGCCGCTTTTGGTGACAGAAATTTTGTTTGTTCTTGTCTGCCAATGGCAGCTTATTCACAGTAGACATAGGAGTGAAAAAAATGTAGAGACGTTCCACGGAACCTCTCTACAAACGTTTTTCAGATCAGTAAGGTACAGTTTTCTGTAGGGGGTCTCCCCGCCCTCTTAACTCTCTTAACTCTTAGCAGATGTTTGAAAAGTAGTTTGTGATAAATATAACACTCGTAGATCCCCCTAAATCCACGCCAGTCGCTCATGGGGAGCCACTGCGTTGGGCGGCTCCGCCGACTTGTTCGCGCAGCGTCTCCCCTTGGGAGAAGCATGTGGCGTGGAGACCCCCTTTCCCCGCGCTGGCTCCCCTTCCGGGGGACTTTAAGAGTTTATTGCCCCCCTTGGAAAGGGGGGTTGGGGGGATCTCGATCAATTTTGATACTTTTCAAACATCCTCTTAAATCTCTTAACTCTTAGCAGATGTTTTCAATTGATTAAAACATAATTAAGGACAATTCATCAATTGTCCCTACAGGAGTTTAAATTTATGTGGCGTTCCTTCGCTTTCACAGTCTTTTATTTTAGCAATATATTATCATTAGCATTGCCAGCATTGGCAGAATCTACACTCAATTCTCCTAGCTTTACACGCCCTGCTGCTATCGCCGATAAAGCCTTACAACAGCAAATTATTCGACTCAGACGCCCCGCAGTTACAGCAGGTATGAGATGTATTCGAGAAGGGAAAATGACAGCATTAGTACCAAAGCAAGAAATAGCACTTACAGATGAGCTTAGGGCGACTTTTTTTGTGTACATCCCAGCAAATTACCCCCAGTCTGATATAGAACATTTAGCAGAATTATCCCTCACAGATGACCAGGAAAAAGAAGTTTATCAAACTAGATTTAAGCTCACAGGCAACCCAGGAATTGTTAAATTAGAATTACCACGAACTAAAAATCTTACACCCAACGAACCCGAATCTCTACTTGAACTTAATAAACTGTATCGGTGGAGATTTACAGTTATTTGTGATGATTTTGATTGGAGTTCAAACCCAAGTGTAGGTGGATTTATCAAACGAATCGAACTCAAAAGATTGTTCTATGGTTCTTTCATCAATGCACCTCCAATTGGAATGTACCCTGCTTATCGTAATTTTGGTCTTTGGGACGAAGCAGTACTATCACTTCTCGGAGAACGGCATCGTCTTCATTATGACAAAAAATTTGCCAAAGAATGGTTAGAATTTTGGCAGGCAGAGGGTTTAGAAGATATAGCTCAAGTACCTATAATTTCTTGTTGCACTCTAGAAAAGTGATATGAAAGAAAATTGATGTTTATCATGGAAGCAATCATTTTTATCGGCATACAAGGAGCGGGTAAATCTACTTTTTTTAAAAGTTGCTTTTTTAATACCCATATCCGCATTAATCTGGATATGCTTAAAACCCGTAATCGAGAAAAAATTATTTTTCACGCTTGTTTAGAAGCTAAACAGCGTTTTGTTATTGATAATACTAACCCAACTGTAGAAGATAGACAACGTTATATCCCTCTAGCTAAAGCTAATAACTTTCGAGTTATCGGTTATTATTTTGATGTAAAATTAGAAGATTGCAAAAAACGAAACCAAAAAAGACCTCCTAAACAAGTTATTCCTCTACCGGGAATTTTAGCAACTTATAAAAAAATGACTCCGCCAACTTGGGAAGAAGGCTTTGATGCAATTTACTCTGTTAAAAATTATTTAAATAAACCCTTTGTTGTTGAGGAATGGCTGCGTGAAATTTGATGAACTTGATAGCAGAATGCGGGTATTTGAAACAGCCCACGATTATTGTGTGCTACCTGGAATTTATATAGTTGCTAGATTGGATGGACGTAGCTTTACCCGCTTAACAAAAGAAGTACATAAATTTGATTCTCCCTATGATATTCGTTTTCGAGATATGATGCTGGCAACGGTTGAACATTTGATGAATTGTGGGTTAAATATCATTTATGGTTATACTCAAAGTGATGAAATTTCTCTACTTTTTGCTCAAGACGAAAACTCTTTTGGTCGAAAATTAAGAAAGCTTAATTCTGTTTTAGCAGGTGAAGCCAGTGCCAAATTTTCTTTGCTGTTAGGTGATATTGGTTGCTTTGACTGTCGCATTTCTCAACTACCTAATAAAACAGAAGTGGTAAATTATTTCCGCTGGCGAAATGAAGATGCACACAGAAATTCTTTGAATGCTCACAGCTACTGGTGTTTACGTCGAGATGGTAAAACTATAGGTGAAGCAACCAGTATGATGAAAGGGTTATCTGTTGCTGATAAAAATGAGTTGTTATTTCAGCATGGAATTAATTTTAATGATCTTCCCAATTGGCAAAAACGAGGTGTAGGACTTTATTGGGAGGAGTATGAAAAGTTAGGATTTAACCCTGTGACAGGTGAAAATGTGTCTGCATTACGGCGACGCATTCGACGAGATTTGGAATTACCAATGAAGGATGAATACAGCAATTTTATTTCTCAATTTTTGGATATTGAATTTTGATAGTTATATCTCGTTCCTAGTCTCCGACTGGGAATGCAATCATTGCGGCTCTGCCGCTTATACGGAAGGTGATAGCCCTAAATATGTACGCTGATTTTATTCATTAAAAATCTTAATTTGTGCGTTAGGGAACGCACCCTACAATGCTCCCATGATGCATTGAAAATCTTAAATGCGTGCGTTAGGGAACGCACCCTACAATGCTCCCATGATGCATTGAAAATCTTAAATGCGTGCGTTAGGGAACGCACCCTACAATGCCTCCCCTGATGCATCAAATCTATATATTCAGCAACGCCTGTAATTCTGCCTTTATAGATAGGGGTTGATAACCTAATGCAAAAGCTTGAGAACTATCTAAAGAAACATCAGTTGGTCTGGGTGCTGCCATTTTTACATCTTCTTGTCTGCAAGATTTAAGTTTCTCTATGGGGAGTTGAAATGCTTCGGCTAATAACTGCCCAAAATCATAACGGGAAATTCTTTCTTTTCCACCTAAATGAATGCAACCGTTGACTTTTTCTAATGCTAATAAAAGTCCTTTCACCGCAGTTGTAGCACTTACTGGTGTGCGAAATTCATCTATAAATAAACTTAGCTCTTTTCCCTCTTTTAATATTTGGATAAATGACTGGATAAAGCTTTTGGCTGTTGGTGTTTCTCTGCCAAACATTAACGGCATTCGGCAAACTGCGGTTAGGGGATATTTTGCTAACATACCTTGTTCAGCTTGGACTTTTTGCTCACCGTAAATGTTGACAGGACAAACGATATCTGTTTCGCGATAAGGTGCATTTAAACCATCAAAAACTAAGTCGGTTGAGGTGAAAGCGCAAGGAATCCCATAATCGGCACAAAGTCCGGCAATGTTGCAAGATGCGGTGACGTTAATTATATACGATTCTTGGGGATGAAGTTGACAGTAATTCGGTTGTGATTGGGCGGCTGTATGAATAACTGCTGCTGGTTGAATTTGACTAAATATGCTTTTCAATTCCTGAAAGTCTGTTAAGTTAACTTTCAGCATTTTGACGCCAGGAATTTCTAGATAATGGGAAAAATATGTTCCATAAACTTCCCATTCTTCCTTAGCTAATTGGCAAAGATGCCATCCTAAAAAACCACTAGCTCCGGTGATTAAGAGTTTTTTCATAACACTTAAAATTTATTTAATTAAGAGGATGTTTGTAAGGTATCAAAATTGATCGAGATCCCCCAACCCCCCTTAAAAAGGGGGGCAGAAACTTTTTAAAGTCCCCCTTTTTAAGGGGAGCAAGCGGTGGTAAATAGATTTTGGATGAAGTTAAATTCACCCCTAATTTAACGCCCTAGTTGTTTCAATACAGCTTGGCGATTATTGATTGCTAATTGATCATCAGGGTTAATACTAATTGCTTTATCAAAAGATTTGAGTGCTTCTTCATAGCGTTTTAAGTTAAATAGGGCAATACCTCGGTTATTCCAAGCTTGATACAAGTCAGGTTTGATGGCGAGCGCTTTTTCATATGATGCGATCGCTTCTGAATAGCGTTTTAACTCACTAAGGGCAAGACCTCGGTTATACCAAGCTTCATGGTCGTCAGGTTTGATGGCGAGCCCTTTTTCCCAGGATGCGATCGCATCTGAGTAGCGTTTTAACTCAACAAGGGCATTACCTCGGTTATTCCAAGCTTCATGGTAGTCAGGTTTGATGGCGAGGGCTTTTTCATAGGATGCGATCGCATCTGAGTAGCGTTTTAACTCACTAAGGGCAAAACCTCGGTTATTCCAAGCTTGATGCAAGTCAGGTTTGATGGCGATCGCTTTTTCATAGGATGCGATCGCTTCGGAGTAACGTTGTAACTGACGTAGGGCATTACCTCGGTTATACCAAGCTTGATAGTAGTCAGGTTTGATGGCGATCACTTTTTCATATGATGCGATCGCTTGCTGATAGTTTCCCTGAACAGCGTAATCATTACCCTGATTGAAAAAGTCCTCCGCTTTTTGGACTGTTTCTGACCCTGCATAAACATTTATTGGCATACGCCCTAGTAGTTTCAATAAAGTTTCGCGATTATTGATTGCTATTTGATCATCAGGGTTAATACTAATTGCTTTATCAAAGGATGCGATCGCATCTGAGTAGCGTTGTAAGTTAGCAAGGGCAGAACCTCGGTTATTCCAAGCTTCAGCATAGTCAGGTTTGATGGCGAGCGCTTTATCAAAGGATGCTAGCGCATCTTTGTAGCGTTGTAAGTTACCAAGGGCAGAACCTCGGTTATTCCAAGCATCAGCATCGTCAGGTTTGATGGCGAGCGCTTTATCAAAGGATGCTAGCGCATCTTTGTAGCGTTGTAAGTTACCAAGGGCAGAACCTCGGTTATTCCAAGCATCAGCATAATCAGATTTGATGGCGATCGCTTTTTCATAGGATGCGATCGCTTGCTGATAGTTTTGCTGAACAATGTAATCATTACCCTGATTGAAAAATTCCTCCGCCTTTTGGGCAGCTTCTGACTCTGTGAGAGTAGGGAGAGCATTTGCCAAATCAACGTTTATCGGCATACCCCAGTTGAATATCCCTACTGCATCATCGGCTGGGGAATTTGCACCTGTTGTAGACTGCTGTTGTATTCGGGGTGTTTTACCTTGGAGTTTGGCAATCAGTTCTGTACCTTGTCCTAGTTTGTCGGCATAGTTGATTAAAACTGCGCTTTCTCTGGCTTGTTTAATAATCTCTCGCGCTGTTTTGGGGTGGTGACAACTGCTGAGTGATAGGGCGACAAAACTCAAGCAAGCATTGCCAGTAAATCTGCGCCAAGATATCATACTGTACCTGATAATTTTGATTTAATATCTATTCTAGAGTGTTAGATTTTACTCTTTATAGAGAATAAACTTTTAGCCCTAACGATTAGAAATCACGGCATTTTCCGCAAAATCCGCAAGACAAGGACTAATAAAATCAGGAAAAATTCTCTTTAAATTGACGTTGATCAACTATTGCAGTAATTGCTGAAACCTTTTATCACTACGAATTTTAGCAAAATCTGGGTCAGTTTTCGCTAATTTCTGGTATTTATTAGGAACTAATTGAATGGCTTTGTTTAGGTTCTCAATCGCTTGATCTGCATTGCCTTGCAAAGCATAGGAACAAGCTTTGTTATAATATGCTTCGTCTAAGTCAGGTTCAATGGCGAGGGCTTTGTCATAGGATGCGATCGCTTCGGAGTAGCGTTTTAACTCACCAAGGGCATTACCTCGGTTATTCCAAGCTGGATGCAAGTCAGGTTCAATGGCGAGGGCTTTGTCATAGGATGCGATCGCTTCGGAGTAGCGTTTTAACGCAACAAGGGCAATACCTCGGTTATTCCAAGCTTGATGGTAGTCAGGTTCAATGGCGAGGGCTTTGTCATAGGATGCGATCGCTTCGGAGTAGCGTTTTAACTCATCAAGGGCAAAACCTCGGTTATACCAAGCTTGATAGTAGTCAGGTTCAATGGCGAGGGCTTTTTCATAGGATGCGATCGCTTCGGAGTAGCGTTTTAACTTACCAAGGGCATTACCTCGGTTAATCCAAGCATCAGCATAGTCAGGTTTGATGGCGAGGGCTTTTTCATAGGATGCGATCGCTTCGGAGTAGCGTTTTAACTCATCTAGAGCATAGCCTCTACCGTACCAAGCATCAGCATAGTCAGGTTTGATGGCGAGGGCTTTTTCATAGGATGCGATCGCTTGCTGATAGTCTTGCTTATCAGAGTAATCATTACCCTCGTTCAAAAATTTCTCCGCCTTTTGGGCAGCTTCTGACTCTGTGGGAGTAGGGAGAGCATTTGCCAAATCAACATTTATCGGCATACCCCATTTGAATCTCCCAACTGCATCACCGGCTGGGGAATTTACACCTGTTGTAGACTGCTGTTGTCTTCGGGGTGTTTTACCTTGGAGTTTGGCAATCAGTTCTGTACCTTGTCCTAGTTTGTCGGTATAGTTGATTAAAACTGCGCTTTCTCTGGCTTGTTTAATCATCTCTCGCGCTGTTTTGGGGTGGTGACAACTGCTGAGTGATAGGGCGACAAAACTCAAGCAAGCATTGCCAGTAAATCTGCGCCAAGATATCATACTGTACCTGATAATTTTGATTTAATATCTATTCTAGAGTGTTAGATTTTACTCTTTATAAAGAATAAACTTTTAGCCCTAACGACTAGAAGTCGCGGCACTTTCCGCAAAGTCCACAAGACAAGGACTAATAGAATCAGGAAATTTTGAGTCTGCGGAGGCAGACTTTGTTTGTATAGCCGCGATTTCCAATCGTCTGGCACTTTTGCTATTTTATTAATTGTTGAAACCGCTTATCATCACGTACTTTATCAAAGTCTGGGTCGGTTTTAGCTAGTTTCTGGTATTTATTAGGAACCAATTGGATGGCTTTGTCTAGGTTCTCAATGGCTGCATCTAGATTGCTTTGTAAAGCATAGGAGCAGGCTTTGTTATAATATGCGGCGTGCAAATCTGGCTTGATGGCGATCGCTTGATCGTAGGATGCTAAACCATCTTGGTAACGCTGTAACTTAGTCAGAGCAATGCCTCGGTTAATCCAGGCTTCATATTTTTTGGGTTTGAGCGCGATCGCTTTGTTGTAGGCTGTAACTGCATCTTTGTAGCGCTGCAAAGACGTCAAACTATTGCCACGATTGAACCAAGCTTCGTCTTTGTTCGGTTGGATGGCGATCGCTTTGTCGTAAGATTCTAGAGCATCTTGATAGCGCTGCAAACCTGTTAAAGCATTCCCTCGGTTATTCCAAGCTCCGGCGCTTTCGGGTTTAATCGCGATCGCTTTGTCATAAGATGCGATCGCTTCTTTGAAGAGTCGCGCGTCTAAAAAAGTATTGCCTTGATGAAATAAATCCCTGGCTTTTTGGGTAGACTGTGCTTCTGTGAGAAGTTGGGCAACATTAGTTTCCTGGACAACTTGCTTGGTATTTTCTGTCGATGAGATTGCCAAATCACCACAGCCAAATATAAAAAAACTGATAAAGCTAGAGGCAACGAAGCCGCGCCAAACGACCATGCTATACCTACAGAACTCATACTACAATGCCAAAACCTCTACGGCTTTTCAAATATTAGCAAAATCTCTAAATTTTTATCAATTATTTTCCGAAAATTGTCAGAAAAAATCTATTTATTGTGCAACCATAAAGCACAAATATTATACCATAATTGTCATCAAAAAAGCAATGATTGTGGTTTGAGCTTCCTTACCGAAGTGTGGAAGTAACTGTACCGATTTTAGATTAAGTAGGATGATTAGTTTTGGATGAAGCAGCCAGACAAAATCTAAAAATCAAAATTTAAAATTCTCAATTTAGGGCAGCAAATTTATCTATTCTGGCTGATGAATTTAGCCAAAATTACTTTAAAATCTACTTATGCCCAGATGCAACATGTTTAATATAAACTAAAGATATTTTTGACAACACCCTAGTTATTGGCAATTAAACTCAAACAGATTTGAACTAAGTCTGCTGGGTCACAAGAGAAAGCATGTCGATTGAATCTAACTCAAACAAACCACCAACCCCAGAACCCAGCCCCGAAGATGACTTGCAACCAAATGATTTTGATGGTGATGCAAGTCAAAATAACTTGACCTCAGCAGGACTGGCAAGACAACAAGCCTTAGCGGCAATTGCGTCTTTGCAATCTCCGCAAAATACAGTTGCCCTAAAACAAGCCCGTTCTAGCCTTCAAGAACGCCCTAGCAATCAATTCGCAGCGCAACCAAGGGCATTGCTAATTACCTTAGTAGCGATCGCGATCACGTTCATCGGTTTAGCTATCAATAACTGGATTGTAGGCGTGTTGGGAACCCTGGTAACTTTGCTCTTATCCCTGGCAATGCTGTTACCCTGGTTGCAACAGTCAGTGAAAGAGTGGTTTTCACCCCAAGAGAGAACCATACTTGTAGCCATTTTCGGACTGATAGTCGCCATCATCGGCTTAGTCAAGTTTACTGGTACGAGCGATCGCCTATTAATTTGGGGAAGCAGAATTAACTGGGACGTTGCTGGTACCCTAGCCGATTGGTTTGGTGCCCTAGGGCAAATTCTCATCGCCATCATCGCCGTTTACGTTGCTTGGCGACAATACGTCATTTCTAAAGACTTGACAATTCAGCAAAACCTGCTGACGGTACAGCAAAATATCATCACCCAGCAGCAGACAATTGATTCTTATTTCCAAGGCGTTTCCGACTTAGTCTTAGACGAAGAAGGATTATTAGAAGATTGGCCCCAAGAAAGAGCGATCGCTGAAGGACGCACTGCTGCTATTTTTAGTAGTGTTGACGGTAGCGGTAAAGCGAAAATACTCCGTTTTCTCTCCCGTTCCAAATTACTATCACCGCTAAAACGCGATCGCCGTTTAGGCAGACCGATCCTCGACGGCATGGGGGGTTACGCCGAAGACCGCCTCGAAGGTGTGCGCGTGATTGATTTAGGCGTCATGCTAGCTGCGGCAGACCTTTCTGGCACCGATTTGCGTTGGACTGATCTGAGCGAAGCTAATCTTGTCCATGCAAACTTAAGCGGTTGTGACTTAGTCAAAGCCAACCTTTCCCGCACGATCTTATATGATGCCAACCTCAGCGGTGCTGACCTCAACGGCATTCGTCTATTTTATGGGTTATTAGAAAAAGCATCACCCCGTAGTCGCACTCTACCACCAAACTATGAAACTGGCGAACACACAGGCGCTGTAGTAGAAAATGCCGATTTCAGCAATGTGCAGCGAATGTCTGATGCTGCCCGATTTTACTGCTGCGCCTGGTGTGGAGAAAAAACTAGACTCACCATTCCCGGCGGTTGTGAAGGCATACCCAATAATTTGGGGAGATAATAAAATTATCGGCATCCAACAAAGGTGCAAGGGTTTGAGGCAGGGATATTCGGTGGTTAAGGTAAAGTCAGAATTTCCACGCCATCTTCTGTCACCGCTAAGGTATGCTCGAATTGGGCTGAAAGTAAGCGATCGCGAGTCACAGCAGTCCAGCCATCATTCAGCATCTCAACTTCGTAAGTACCCTCATTAATCATCGGCTCAATAGTAAACACCATCCCTGCTCTCAGACGCTTACCCTTATCCCGCGTCCCATAGTGAGGAACATCCGGCGCCGTGTGAAAAATATTGCTGATGCCATGTCCGACGAAATCGCGCACCACAGAAAAGCCTTGAGCCTCAGCATACTCTTGAATAGCTGCACCAATATCGCCAATCCGTCCCCCTGGTTTAACCTCAGCAATACCCAAGCGGAGACATTCCTCAGTTACCTCTACCAGCTTTCTCGTCTTTGGGGCAGGAGTCCCCACCATGAATGTTTTAGATGTATCACCGTGGTAGCCATCCACAATCGGTGTGACATCGATATTAATAATGTCACCTTCTTTAAGAATCTGTTTGGCATTAGGAATCCCGTGACAGATTACCTCATTCACACTAGTGCAAATTGACTTGGGATAGCCTTTGTAACCGAGAGGCGCACTTTTGGCTCCGTGAGCTTGCGTCCAACGTTCAGCTTCATCATTGAGTTGGAGAGTAGTCACCCCCGGCTTCACCAACGGTTCTAGATGTTGTAGCAACTTCGCCGCCAAGCGTCCAGCCTGACGCATTTTGTCCAGTTCTCGTTGGGATAAAATCACAATTAGTTCGGTTTTCATGGAATTTGATTTACTGGTCTGTTAAAAATATAGTCAATCCTGTCTCTGCTGCTCGTTGTGCAGCATCAGCTACCTTGAGGGCGTACAAACTCTCAGCAGGAGTAACGTACAAGGGAGTGCCATGAAAAAGATGATCTAACACCATATTAGTGTCCTTGGCAAATAAACCCCGACGAGTACCAACCTCAATCGGTGTTGTTTCCCCTGGCTGCACTAAAACACCTGTGTCACCATCAAAAACTAAACCGCCCTGTTCCCCATGAACTTCAAATTTGCGCTCTGACTGCCAAAGGGTTTCGCCTTTACCATAGATCACTTGTGCTAACAACCCACTTTCAAAACACAGTTGAGTCACACAAAAACAGGTTTGGTAATATTCTGCTTCTGTTTCCCAATATCGCTGATGACAGTTAACCGTCAAAACTTTGCCAAACAAATTGGTGAGCCGATGTAATCGGGAAAGCGCTCCTATCAAGGGAAAGCCGAAAAGTTCATGGTGATAAGTCCACTTGCGCGGTGCGGGATGTTGGGGATTGATCGTACTGTAGCGAACATAAAATAACTCGCCAATTTTGGCTAAGTGCTGCTTTAAAGCTTGATGCAAGCCGCCCAAAAGTTCAATGTGTTCGACGTGCAGTAATTTTTTTTGTGTTTTGGCTAAGGCGATCAGTTCTTCAGCTTCGGTTAGATCCACA
Source organism: Cylindrospermum stagnale PCC 7417 (assembly GCF_000317535.1). Classification (NCBI taxonomy): domain Bacteria; kingdom Bacillati; phylum Cyanobacteriota; class Cyanophyceae; order Nostocales; family Nostocaceae; genus Cylindrospermum; species Cylindrospermum stagnale. The sequence continues at coordinate 5,049,830 of NC_019757.1, read as the reverse complement.
GAAAGGGGATACTCAACAATCACGTGTTTGCCGCTAGCAAGTGCTGCACGGGCGATTTTACCATGATCTCCATTAATAGTGGAGATCACAACTAGATCCACATCTTCACGCTCTACTAGCTGTTGCCAAGAACTCAGCGCCTCAGTCTGGAATTCTTTGGCAAAAGCTTCTGTCGTTTCCGGAGTATGGCCGACAATCGCTACTATTAGCGTTCTCTGATCATGCAACAATGCCCCAGCCCTTAACTTTGCTGCATACCCAGTACCAACCAAACCCACCCGCACTCTTGAATTAGACAAAAATGCCTCGGAACTATACATGATCGTCTGTTAGCAAAATAGTTACTGTTGATTATCCCTCGCTGGCTGACCGCTGAATCAATTACAGTGCCATCAGTGTCATTCGTATTTTATAAAAAAAGGAGTCAGAGGTAATGTAGGAAAATATTTCTAGCGTGAGCGCCTTTCTTCAAAACTGGCAAAAAATCCAACACCTGCAAGGATTTGATTGCCATTTGGCTAGTTCGGACACATATAAGCAAAACTTATTAGTAATAACTAACTAAATTTCATTACTAATCGGGGTCGATTTCCAGTTACATCCTTTAATTTTTCCCGTAGTATCAGAATTGAAGCAAAATTAACCCAGCGGCTAATTCCATAAGAGTAGCCGTAGCCTTTGCTTTAGGATAACTTATCTGCCGTTTGCAAAAGAGAGGAATACTCAATGGCTACTTATCAAGTAACACTAATTAACGAAGCTGAAGGACTGAAGCAAACCATTGCCGTTGAAGATGATACCTATATTCTAGACGCTGCTGAAGAAGCTGGTCTTGACCTGCCCTATTCTTGCCGCGCTGGTGCTTGTTCTACCTGTGCCGGTAAAATCGTATCGGGTACAGTTGATCAGTCTGACCAGTCATTCTTAGATGATGACCAAATCGAAGCTGGATATGTGCTGACTTGTGTTGCCTACCCAGCCTCTGACTGTACAATCGAAACCCACAAAGAAGAAGACCTTTATTAAGAGTTAGGCGTCTCAACAATAAACCTGCTTTGACAATCAGGCAAACAGCAGGCTGAAAGTCTTCGGACGAGTAAGTCTAGCAAGCTTACTTGCTTTTCATAAAATCTGCCTGCTTTTAGGCGGCAGAATCTCACATTCGTCTAATACAAAAGCAACTTTTCTACTTTTTTGGGGAAGGGTGAAAGCGCCAGGGAACAAGGAAAATTTTGTTCCCTGAAAAGAGCACTCTTCCCCTTGCTCTTAGCGCGGTGTTGGCGATTGGCAGCTATGGCTTAATCTCTCGCTCCAAGATTTTAATTTGAGTGCCAGGATAATAGAACTGAAGAATCTTCGGACTCGACCAACCTAGCTTGGCTAAATTTTGGGCACCAGTTTGACTTAAGCCAACTCCATGTCCCAGTCCACCGCCAATAAAGGCATATCCCCACAGATCTGGTTTGCCTTTATTCAAGGGTTGCAGATAAAAAAGTGTGCTTATAGGAGCCGCAAAGGCACTGCGAACTTCGTCTTTGTGTAAGTTAAAAGTACCGATATTAGTTTTGACTGCGAGTTCGAGAATACGTCCGCTTTGACTGCGTTTGACTACGGCTATCTCCTGAATGGTTTTGAATTTGGCATAGGGACTATTTTTCACCCGCAGAAATTTCTGCAAGTCCTTGGTAATATCTTCTAGGCTGGTTTCTTTCCGCCAACGAAACACACCCCAGCTACTTTCATTAAATCCTGCTTTTAAACTGATAAACTGCTGGAATTTCTGCTCATCTGCTAAACTCTGCCTAGATAAGTCCCAAATATTCGTCGCCGCATCCACTACTGGTCGCAGATAGGGACGATCTTCACCATTCCAAACATCACTGAAGTTCGCCGTAACACCACCTGTGGTTGAAGAATACAGGGCATCCACTAACTCGTTTTGATAAGTTAGTACCATACTTCGTGTCGCGGCGATCGCTCGATCTGTGCTTGTCGCTGCTCCACTTAGTCCATCGTAGACTTGGCAGTGAGTATCAGCACATAACTGGTAGTCATCTATAGCAAACCTACGTAAATTTCGCAGGGCATAGGTGCGGGCAATAATCGCCTGCGCCTCCATCGCCGAAGCAGGAGCATTTGTGCCAATTTCGTAAGGCAAAACCCCGCGCACATAAGTTTCCAGGGGGACTTGATTAACCAGAGTGTAAGTACCGTAGGCGTTTGGCTGCAAGTTCATTCGCCCAGCGTAAAGACGATCGCTTTCCAGTTTTTCGCCTTTATTTACCCGAATCAAGTTTTTGTTAGTACTAATGGACAGATAATTTGGGCTGTAGCGCAAGCCATTCAGTACCCAACTAACTCGCGGCACTTGTTGCAGTATTTTGGTGTCCAGATAGGCAATTTTCTTGCCCGACGCTTCTATACTTTGCACTAGTAAGCGTCGCAGTAAGGGAGTGCTATAGACATCCCGTTTTGCCCACACTTGCCAACGTTCTGGCTGGGCTATTTCTACGGCTATTCCCTGAGCACGCCAATTTTGGGCACTGTCTTCAGCGGTTTCAAAGGTGCGGTAGTTGCCCAAAACCACTACCTCTGTCACTGCTGGTTGAGGCAAAGGCTGCATAGCTGTCTCCAGCTTGATCGGGTTTTGAGTGATTAGGGTTTGCTGCCGAGTGCCTACTGTCCACGTTAACTTTAAGCGATCGCCTTTTGTGGGTGCTAGTTGCAGTTTGGCTGTAGGTTTATCGCCAAATCGCTGCACAATCCCAATTCTCAGTTCCACATCCTTGGAGTTGCTCACAGGACCTGATGCAGCTGTCAGTCCCAATAAGCAAAATGTCGTCAGTACATTGTAGGAACAACGCCAGAATAAGATTTTCATGAAAAGTTGATAACGTCCCCCAGTGCGGCGTTGGGGAGGATTTTCAATTTGCTTTCTAATGTAGTGGTTTTGTCGCATGAACGCTCTAATGATACCGTTACCCGTTTTGTACTGAACGCTTGCAAATCAAAGTCATAATGACTATGATTTATTTAAGGTCATCAAAAAGAACTAGTCGAGCTTTGCTCCTTATGGTTAGGGTACAAGAAATTCCATTAAATCAGATTAACCGGCCCCTGCCGCGTCAGAACGATCCAAATAAAGTGCAAACTTTAATGGCATCGATTGCGGCGATTGGGCAGCAAGAACCCATAGATGTCCTAGAAGTAGATGGACAGTATTATGGCTTTTCTGGTTGCCATCGCTATGAAGCTTGTCAGCGGTTAGGCCAAAAAACCATCTTAGCCAGAGTCCGCAAAGCTACCCGCAGCGTTTTGAAAATGCACTTGGCATGAGTCAAGAGTCCAGTGATCAAAATAAACAACTGACATATAACCTAATTAGAAGAAAATTATGGCATCTGAAACAACAGTCATACCTTTGACATACTCCCCTGGAGTCCAGCACGGGGGCTTTAGGCTTCACGAGTCGTAAAGATCGGCATTGACAACGCCAATAGAGCAAAAATTGTCTTTATGTTGGTCTCATCTGCTGGCTGACATCCATGAAAAAACAGCCTGGATGCTCAGAAGTTTGCTAGAAGATTGATCTATCCTGCATAAAAGCAAAGGAAAATGGTGATAATTAATAGTGCCCTATGCCCAATCACCAATTCCTGACTATGCATAGCAGCTTAGATTCCCAAAATCCCCAAATTGACTTCACCCACCCGTTGCAAAATTTAATGCAACGGGTGGGTGTTTCTAGTTTTAAATCACTGAGTCGCGCTGCTGGTGTCTCAGAGCGGCAAATTTTGCGGTTGCGGCGGGGAGAACTAGAGCAGATGCGGGTGGATGGGGTGCTGAAGCTATCGCAAGTGCTACAAATATCATTAAGTGAATTAGTAGAAACCTTTTCAGTTCCAAATGCTGTAGTCAGTGCAGGGTTTACCCAGCACCGAGTCCTGAGTCTAAAATCAGAACCGAGTGCTGTAGTCAGTGCAGGGCGTAGCCCGTGCCGAGTGCTGAGTATGGAAGAAGAAAAACAGCCAGACTTACAACTGAGCACTCACAACTCAACCAGTGAGCAGGAATTATTACACCGAATTGCAGATTTACAAAGAGAGTACCAGCGAATATTGTTAGTACTAGAACAGCAACGAGAGGTATTACTGCAAGAGTTTCAACAGTCGAGCTTACATTCGCTGGAGACTTTGTTATTACAGTGGCCAACGGCAGCACAGAAAGCGCAGGAGAATCCCCAATTAGCGGCAGTTAAAATAGTACCTTTGGTGCAAAAATCCCTAGAAAACCTGTTACAAACATGGGGCATACAAGCGATCGCACCTGTGGGAGCAGAACTACCATACAATCCCCAATTGCACCAATTGATGGCAGGAAGTTCACAGCTAGGTGAAACAGTTAAGGTACGCTATACAGGCTATCGTCAAGGTGAGAAGTTGCTTTATCGAGCCAAGGTAAGTCCTATGTAAAATTCGAGATTTGGATGCTGAATTTAGTTGAAATCTTGTGATTACTTGTGATTAATTGTTAATCTTACCAATTTAAAAGCCAATTTAACCGAAAAAATTCACTATAATCGGAGAAATATCATAGATATGGAGAATAATAAAATAGCGGGAGCTATAGCCTCAAGGCACTTCTCTTCGAGGTTGATTGCATAACCTCCACTCTTCTGGAGTTGAAAATTCACATTCAGCCTATGTCACTGGCACAGGTGAGAACTTTGGCTAAGGAATCAAGATTTAAATAATTTTGTCAAACCTGACTGTTAATAAAATTTGATGATGAAAATCAGTTTTGTCCACAGGGCTGGGTACTTATATAAAGTAAAATACTTGTTGAGTGAATATCTCAGGCAAATTTTCCTCAAAACTTCTTGAAGTGTAACACCTAAAAGGTGCAAATTGGGGCTAAAGGCTTACAAACAGGAATTCAGGCATGCAAAAGAAAAATCCCCTCCAACAACAAGAAGCCGCCAGTAATTATCCACTCAAAGACCAGCAGGAAAATTTTTCTGTTACCTTTCTACTCCAAATCATCAACGGTGCAGAAGAACCAATTTTTGTCAAAGATAGCCAACATCGTTGGGTACTGCTCAATGATGCTTTCTGTAAATTATTGGGACGTGATCGAGAAGAACTGATTGGCAAGTCAGATTATGACTTTTTGCTGAAAGCTGAAGCTGATGTGTTTTGGGAAAAAGATCAACTAGTTTTGACAACAGGCATTACCAATGAGAATGAAGAGTATTTGACCAATGCGCTGGGTGTGGTGCATTTGATTTCCACTAAAAAATGGTTATTCGTGGATGATGCAGGTAATAAGTTCTTAATTGGTTCTATTCGAGAGAGTACAAAGTATCGGCAAGTGGAAGCGGAACTGCATTCCTCAAAACAGCTGCTGCAACTAGTGATGGACAATATTCCCCAGGCAATTTTTTGGAAAGACCGCGATTCGGTATATTTGGGTTGCAACGAGAAATTTGCGATCGCGGCGGGGGTTGGTTCCCCAGAGAAGATTGTTGGTAAGACAGATCATGACTTGGCTTGGAAAAAGGAGGACGCTGACTGGTATCAAGAATGCGATCGCCGGGTGATCGAGTCTCAGAGACCCGAATATGGTTTAATCGAAACCCAATTGCAAGCAGACGGTAGGCAGCGGTGGGTGGAAACAAATAGAATGCTGCTTTGCGATCAAGGCGGTAAGATCATTGGTATTCTCGGCAATTTTGCAGATATCACCATTCGCAAAGAAGCAGAATTAGCTTTACAGCAATTAAATAACCAACTGGAGGACAGAGTAGAAGAACGCACTGCCGAACTCAGTCGTGCAATTGCTCAGTTGGAGCAGGAAGTTAGCGAGCGTCTGGCCGCGCTGCGGGAACTCACCTTGCTAGAAACTCGACAGCGATCGTCACAACAACTATTACAACTGGTGATGGATAACATCCCCCAGTTAATTTTTTGGAAAGACAGTAATTTAACTTATTTGGGCTGTAACCAGAACTTTGCCCGGGTTGCAGGCCTAGATTCCCCAGAAAATATTGTTGGGTTAACTGACTATGATTTGCCTTGGACAAAGGAAGAGTCAGACTGGTATCAGGAATGCGATCGCCGTGTGATGGAATCAGGCATAGCAGAACTGCACATAATTGAAACGCAACAACAAATTGAGGGCAAGCTGACTTGGGCAGATACCAATAAAATTCCTCTGCGCGACGCTCAAGGCAATGTGGTAGGTATCCTTGGCACTTACGAAGATATCACCGAGCGCAAACGCACTGAGGAAGCCCTACATCAAAGTGAGGCAAACTTCCAAAAGCTATCAGCAAACGTGCCGGGAATGCTCTACCAGTTTAGGCTGCAACCCGATGGCTCTGTCTCCTTCCCCTATGTTAATTCTGGTTCCTATGAACTATGTGGGTTGACACCAGAAGAAATTTTTGCCGATCCTCAGGCGATAATTTCACTCATGCATCCAGATGAACTTCAGGAGTTTCAACAATCCGTTGCTATTTCAGCCCAAACCTTACAACCATGGCTTTGGGAAAGACGAATGTTTTTGCCTGGCGAACAAATCAAATGGGTACAGGCTGCATCCCGTCCAGAACTGCAAGCCGATGGGTCAATTATCTGGGATGGTCTAATGATGGACATAACCCGTAGTAAAGAAGCAGAGGAGGCACTACAGCAAGCTTATGCCGAACTAGAAAGACGAGTAGAAGAGCGAACTAAAGAACTGGCACGAAGCAATCAAGCGCTACAGGCTGAGATTAACGAACGGCAACAGATAGAAATAGAATTACGGGCTTCCCAGCAAAGATTAGCAATGTTAATTCAACAAACACCAATAGGTGTAATTGAATGGAATACCAAACTTGAGATTCAGGAATGGAATCCTGCGGCAGAAAAAATTTTTGGATACAGCAGAAGTGAAGTTCTCGGTTGTTATTTCAAATTTTTAGTTCCTGATATCGCTAGAGAATATGTAGATTTGGTCATGACTGCTCTTTTGGAAGCACCAGAGAAAATTTTGGGCGTCAATGAGAACCTGACAAAAGACAATAGGACAATTATTTGTGAGTGGTATAACAACCCCTTAGTAGCTGACAATGGTGAAGTAATTAGTATTGCATCAATGGTGCTGGACATCACAGAGCGCAAACAAGCAGAGCAGAGGTTAAAGCAGCAGGCATTCGACTTAGAAACAGCCATCCAAGAACTCCAGCACACTCAAATGCAGCTGATTCAAAGCGAAAAAATGTCTGGTCTAGGGCAACTGGTCGCAGGTGTGGCTCATGAAATCAACAACCCTGTCAATTTCATTTACGGCAACCTTACCCATGCCAACGACTACATCCAAGATTTAATGACACTAGTCAGACTCTACCAGCAATACTATTCTGATCCCGCGCCTCAAATTCAGGAAATAGTAGCAGAGATAGACTTAGAATTCTTGATAGAGGACTTGCCAAAACTTCTCAAATCTATCGAAATTGGGGCGCAGCGCATTCGGGAAATTGTCGTATCCCTTCGCACTTTCTCCCGCATGGATGAAGCTGAGATGAAAGAGGTAAATATCCATGAGGGTATTGATAGTACACTGATGATTTTAGATCATCGAGTTAAAGCTACACCTGGCCGCTGCGGAATTCAGGTAGTCAAAGAATACGGTAACCTGCCATTGGTGGAATGTTATGCTGGACAACTCAACCAGGTCTTTATGAATATTTTGGCGAATGCAATTGATGCTCTAGAAGAGTCAATCAGCACTCAAAAAATGAGCAACAATCCCCAGATTCATATTCGTACTCAATTCTTAGAAGCAAATAAGGTCACAATTTCCATTGCTGACAACGGAGTAGGAATTCCAGAGGAAGTTCAAAATCGACTATTTGACCCATTCTTTACCACAAAGCCTATTGGTAAAGGCACTGGCATGGGGCTATCCATTAGCTACCAAATTATCTCCCAACGACATGGCGGTTCTTTGGAATGTTTTTCGCAGCTAGGAAATGGTTCGGAATTTGTAATTACTATTCCTCTGCACCAATGATGAATTACCAAGAATAGTTGTCTTCACAACTCTTCTATTTTTAATGTTTACTGCTAACTTTTATAAGTCTGTTAATTTTGATAATTATAAGTTAACAATTAGTAATTATAAATAAAAATAGGCTTAAATCCTTGAGCAGCTAAAATTGAGGATTCATCTACAAAGGTTTGTACATGAATAATCCCTGACTTTTATCTGGTGAGCTTTTTGAAATGTCTTGTGATTGGTATATACTAGCGAAATCAGCACATTCTTGACGCTAATTAGAGTGACTTATTATGAGACAGCAGGTGAAAGTTATTAAACTCAGCGGAAATTTAAACGCCACCACTTCACAAGAATTTCGGCAAAAAATTACAGAAATTATTGAAATTGGCGTAAAAATTGTGTTAGTTGATTGTCAAGATGTGACATTTATGGATAGTTCTGGTTTAGGTGCTCTGGTGTTAGCTTTTAAAACTTTACGCACAGCAGATATCAAGCTAGTCCTGTGCTCAATTAATGAGCAAGTTAGGATATTATTTGAATTGACTAGTATGGATAAAGTCTTTGAAATATTTCCTAGTCAAGATGCATTTAATAAGATTTTACTCTCCGCAAATTAATTAATCAAATTTAATCTGAAGGATAGATAAATCATCATCAAAAGCCTCTTTGGAGTTTAAAGTGATTAGGTTACTCAGTATATGATCGAGTTGATAATCAAGGGGATGCTGTAAGCTAACTAGTAGCTGAATAAAAGCATCCAGACTCCAAAGTGTGCTATCTGCCAAAGTAATTTCGTAAGCACCGTCGCTAAAAATATAAAGAGTACTGAATTTTTCAATATGACAAAACCCATCAACATATTTTGCTTCTGGAAACATCCCAACTGGCATACCAGGAGTTTTTAAGCGTTGGACTTCGGTACTGCTAGGAGATTTACTAGATACTAATACTGCTGGTGGGTGACCAGCACTGGCATAAATTAATTGGCGATTGACTCGGTTATAAACTCCGTACCAGATAGTAAAGTATTTGTCATTTTGATAATTCATCTGGAACGTGTCATTCAATGCTGCCAGTACATCACTTGGTTGATAGTAATTCAGACCTTTGAGCGCACGAGAACGAAGTAGATTCAGTACTGAAACAGAGGGAAGAGTAGCTCTGAGTCCATGTCCGGCAGTATCCAGCAAGTAAATTGCCAGGTAATCAGAATCTAGCCAGTAGTAATCAAAACAATCACCGCCAAGTTGTCGTGAGGGAATAAATCGAGAATCAATGCCTACGGGTGCGGTGATCGGCAGAGGTAGAAGCGATCGCACATATTCTGCTGCTTCTGCCAGTTCTGTTTCTAACAACAGCTTTTGGGTTTGTAAATCTCGACTTAACTGATGCAGGCGTAATCCTGCTCTTACCCGCGCTTGCAATTCATTTTGCTCGATGGGTTTGGAGATAAAATCATCGGCTCCAGCATCTAATCCCTTGACACGATCAGCGACCGAATCCAAAGATGTTAATAAAATAAAGAATGTGGTGGATAAATTGGGGTCGTTCTTAATGCGATGGCAGACTTCCAGACCATTCAACCCTGGCATAATCCAATCACAGATAATTAGTGCCGGCTGGCTGAAGAGCGCCTGTGCAATTCCTTCTTCGCCGTTACTGGCGGCAACTACATCATAGCCTTGTTTCTCCAACATTCTTTTCAGAAGTATTAGTATGGAACGGTCATCATCAATTACTAAGATTTGAAACATAAAAAATGGGGTAAAGGTTAATTAATATTTAGTGGAAAAATAAAAATTTAAAAAACAGTAAAGACTAATGAGTGGGTAGTATGTGTATAGCAATACCACTAACCCATTCTCAATTAAGGCAGCGACTTCAAGACCAAAGGAGAGGCATCAAAGATTATGGTGGTGAGAGAGGATTCAGCCACAAGAGCATAGCGCGTTTTAGCCCGTTCAAGTCGCGGTAGACTTCTTGCTTGAACCATTGCCCGAAAGCGTCAAAGGCAGTGAAAGATGCTCCTGGTTGCCATTTAATGTCTTGACCTAAGGGTGTGGTGTGATTTCCAGGCAATGTTTGCACACTCACCATCTCAGGAAAGCGTGCTTGTAATATTTTGGTTAACACTGCTGATTGGTCGATGGTATCATTGCTAAATTTTATTAATAAATTGCGCCGGATCTGATATTTTTCTTGCACAAGCTGGTTAGTTTCTAAAGGCGTGGGGGTAAACTCGATTGCCAAAGTTGAATTTAACTGTTCTACTAAAGGGATAGCTTCCTTGGCAGCGTAGTTATTGAAGGATATTAAAATATTACCTGCACGTTCGACTTCAAAGAAGCTACCAATAAGCAAGTGGAGTTTGCAACCCATACTATGACCGACACCGTAAATCGGGAGGTAAAGCTTGCGTAATTCCCCAGTATCCTGTAGGCGTTCTCTGGTGCGCTCAAAGTTTAGCAGTACAGATTTGGCGATCGCTTGATGATCTAAGGTGTTGACAAAAGGGGTAGCAATGATTACATACCCTTTGCTAGCCAAGTGCTCTAGTAACCAGCGGTAAGTCAGGTGGGGTGCGGTGGCGACAAATGCACCTCCTAAGAAATGGATTATACCGATGGGATTTCGGGGAATGACTACCCAGTTGCCTCTGATTTCTTTCCAGTCCATACCGATGTGCGATCGCTTTATTCATCTACTTTAATGTTAGACTGGGGATCGCAACCCTGGGGTAAATCACCGAAAAAGCCTTTGAGGATGGTCAGCTTGTCAACAGTCATCCCTCTCTCCTGCTTCCTGAACCCACATCCACCCGGAGTTTTGATTTTAACCCTGACTTTGCAACCTTCTCATTTCATATTGCACATCTATTGCAATTTGCAAAGCCTCATTTAATAATCTTCCATGCTCAGTCGCCTGCTCATTAACTTGCATTGTTGTTAAAGCTGCTAAATTATTGACAAATAGCTCTGTATTACTCAAAATAAAAGTCTTATTTTCTCGCAAAATCTTTTCTGTCCTTAAAGCGCGAATTAAATCGGCTCTAGTGAGTTTTAGTGCAGCGATAACTCTATCTCTTTCCTGTATACTCACATCTGGGTTGCCAGCTTCTTCTATTTGATCATTAATATCTATTGCTTTAATCACAGCATTATATCTCTCAACATCATTTAGGAGAATTCGCAGAGAATTTGTGATATTAGATTTAAAAAATTTACTTTTATTCTTCCAAATCAAAAATAATATTATTTGTGTAATACCACCAACCCAAAAACCAAATGTAATTAACAGTAGCCAGGACGGAATTGTGATCCAAGTAGCAAATAATTTGATAGTTACCTCAAACAGCAGATAGGTAAAAACAAATGTAGAAAATCCAATAAAAACTACAGTAGCCCCTTCAGTACCTTTGATTTTTGTCAGCAATCTTTTACCAAAGTTTTTGAGAGGATTAGTAATTATAATCAATTCATTATTCACAGGCAAATTAGTCAATTGTTGCAGTTCCTTTTGACTAATCTCCAAGCCTTGTAAATCATCCCGCACAGCTTCCCAATCCTTGCCAGAACAGTAATTTAATACAATATAACAATCAATTTTATGAAATTGTACTCAATCTGGCATTTTGTCCCAGCTTTTTCCAGATAGGCACTGATTTTTTGGAGAATCTGCTACTTTTAACCCTGGATAACTGGTCATAGCTTAACTCTAGAGAGAGATGACAGCCAATCAAGTAGCCTGTGGACGTAAATCACCCGCACCTCCTGTCCTCTAAAATTATTACCAAATAAAGGTTCTCTGTCGAGACAGGGCTAGATAACTATTGTAGCCAGCAGAATATCTAGTAGCAACACTTAGGTTGAGAATAACTTTCAATCATCTGGGTTAACTACTGGCGAATTCCTTGAATAAATACTGTTCTAGCCTCAATTATGGAAGGCATTAAAACACAACTAGCTAATAAAGATACATCTAATGCTGGGAGCAAGTCACTTTGGGTAATTTGCTCATAGTTATCATTTTTGAGGCGATATAGAGATAACTGATTATTTTCCCAAAACCAGACTTCGGTAATTTTAAAGCGCTTGTATTTCTCTAGTTTATCAATGCTACCACTGGTAATATTTACTTCAATTGCTAAATCAGGATTTTCTTTCTTTTCGCCGATATAATAGGATTCATCAGGTTCAAAAGAAGCACCCTTTTCTTTGGCGCGACGGGTGGCACTACCTACGGGTATAAAGTTTATACCTTTTTCAAAAAAGAAAGTTTCTAGCAAGATAGCCAAAATAGTTTTAATAATTTCATGTTGTTCACCAAGAGTCATAAATTCTACACACCCATCAAGATAAGTTATCCGTAAACCTGGTGATTCTGCCATTAAGGCTTCTATTTTCTCAAATTCTTCCCAAGTGTAATAACCGGGTAGGAGGAATCGTTGTTCTGGGGTTGTGATAATCTTATCTAAAGTTTGTAAAGTCATAGCTAAGTGATTGATTCCTACATGATCAATATAGCGCTTTAATCTGGATGAATAGAGAGTAGCCACCTACCGCAAACATGAAAAGGATAGCGACAGAAAAGACTACTACATCCCTGACAATAAATAAAATCCAATCTTTTCTCAGTTCCTGTTTAGCCTTGAGTTCCCGCAGCTTGCACTCAAGTTCTGCGTCTGCTTGTGTGTGTAATTTTACTGGTAACAGAACTAGCGGCTTGTCGCCTTTGTTGGCGATGATTTGGGATAAATCTTTTACATTTGCCATGCTGCTAAATGCCAACAACTTCCGCCTCAAGTTTTTGGTTCTCGTCTGCAATCCAGATATGCTTACCATTCTGCTTGGCTTCGACTGCTAACTCCATGAGTGCGATCGCTTTTAGCAATACATCAGCATTGTCTCCGTTAATCTGTTGCGCCAGATTGTTTAACGTCTCGTAAAGTTCTGGTGACAAATCCAAATTTAGTTGCGTCCGTTGTTTTTTTCTTTGTGCCGTCATTTTGTCGCCTCAGAATACCACTACCTCTATTTTGCCCAAAATCTCAGGCAATGTCTCACGAAAAGCCACTTTGAGTTTCCAGGCTAAGATTTCTCATTAGCTTATCAAGAAAATCATTACAAGGGTAGATTCAAAACTGTATTGAGTGTGTCTTTCATATATGTACTTGATTATTTCCTCAGTTGGGGAATCGTTCAAGATTTCATCATCAATGAAGATAAAGCTTTTGATTTTAACAATACACATTCATTCAACATAATTAGTATCCAAAGCACTCAGTATTGTGTAATACTATATTTCTTTGGTCAGATTAACCAGTAAATTAGATATAAGAAGTCAAAAATAAACTGATGAATTCCATCGCTTCTAGTCTTGCATCTATTGTCAGCGAAGAAAAAGCTGTTTTATCTTGGGAAAATCTCAAACTCAGTCAGCAACAGTGCATCCAGCAGACTATTTCCTCACTTTCCCCTCCCAGTTGTATCGTCTATCCCCGTAGCCAAGAACAACTAGCCGCAGTCATTGCCGAAGCAAACCGTAATAACTGGCGTGTTCTCCCTTGCGGTAGCGGCAGCAAACTCGGCTGGGGTGGTTTAGCTAAGGGTGTTGATATAGTCGTCAGCACAGAACACATGAATCAACTAATAGAACACGCCGTTGGTGATTTGACTGTCACAGTAGAAGCTGGGATGAAATTTGCTCATCTTCAAGCGATTTTGGCAGAATCTCGCCAATTTCTTGCCCTCGACCCAGCTTTACCCAATTCAGCAACCATTGGTGGCATTGTCGCCACAGCTGATACAGGTTCTCTGCGGCAGCGTTATGGTAGTGTGCGCGACCAACTACTAGGCATTACCTTTGTGCGTGCTGATGGACAAATTGCCAAAGCCGGGGGGCGAGTGGTAAAAAATGTTGCGGGATACGACTTGATGAAGTTATTTACAGGATCTTATGGCACATTAGGCATTATCAGTCAAGTAACTTTTAGAGTTTATCCATTACAAGAAACATCAGCAACAGTGGTGTTGACAGGCACGGCAGAAGCTGTATCCCAAGCTGCTGCGACTCTGCGGGGTTCGGCATTAACACCAACCCAAGCTGATTTACTATCAAACAAACTGGTTTCTCATTTAGATTTGGGTACAGGATTGGGATTAATTGCTCGCTTCCAAAGCATTAGCGAGAGTGTTAAGGAACAGTCAAACCGACTTTTGCAAGTGGGGCAACAGTTGGGTTTAAATGGGGCAATTTATGCAGCAGGGGATGAAGCTAATCTATGGCAGAGATTGCAACAACGAATGTATTCTTCTGGCACAGAGTCTGACATTACCTGCAAAATAGGAGTATTACCGACTGCTGCCGTGGATATTTTAACTCAGGTAGAAATAGGTTTAATTCATATCAGTAGTGGTTTGGGGTTTTTGCAGTTTCAAGAACAAAATCAGGTATTGGCAGTGCGTGAGTTATGTCAATCTCATCGCGGCTTTCTGACAATTCTTGAAGCACAAATTACGGTTAAACAAAAGTTAGATGTTTGGGGATACACTGGCAATGGTTTGTCGGTAATGCGTCGCATTAAAGAACAGTTTGATGGCAAGAATATTTTAAGTCCTGGTCGGTTTGTGGGTGGGATTTGATTTTAAATAACCGCCAAGACGCAAAGAAGAGGCAGCGCCTTGCGGGGGTTCCCCCCGTTGTAGCGACTGCCGTCGCAAAAGAAGAGGGGAGAAAAAGAGTTTATGCAAGTTTCGGAAAATTCTGTTAATAATACTGCTAGTTTGAAGAATTTGAAGGGGTTTGATGGGAATAATCCACCTGACCCGAAGTTGATTGATAGTTGTGTGCATTGTGGGTTTTGTCTCTCAACTTGTCCTAGTTATCGGGTGTTGGGTAAGGAGATGGATTCTCCTAGAGGACGCATCTATTTAATGGATGCAATTAATGAGGGCGAAATTGCTCTGAATACGGCAACAGTGCAACATTTTGATTCTTGTTTGGGGTGTCTTGCTTGTGTCTCAACTTGTCCTTCTGGTGTGCAGTATGACAAATTGATTTCCGCAACTCGTCACCAAGTAGAACGGAATTATCCCCGCACTTTGCCAGATAAGTTAGTGCGGCAATTAATATTTACTTTGTTTCCGAACCCTGACTTATTACGCTTGTTTTTGTTTCCATTGTTGGTTTATCAAAAGTTGGGATTTCCTAAATTATTTCGCGCTACGGGTTTACTTAAAAAAGTATCTCCCCGTTTGGCAGCAATGGAATCAATTTTGCCAGAAATTACGCTCAAATCTTTTCAAGATAATTTGCCTGATGTGATTCGGGCGCAGGGTGAGAAGCGCTACCGAGTTGGGGTAATTTTGGGATGTGTGCAAAGGCTGTTTTTCTCTCCTGTGAATGAAGCAACGGTACGGGTATTAACAGCAAATGGTTGTGAGGTAGTGATTCCTAAATCTCAAGGTTGTTGTGCTGCACTTCCTGAACACCAAGGACAAACGGAACAAGCGAAAGCTTTAGCAAGGCAGATGATTGATAGTTTTGCTGATACAGATGTAGATTTCGTAATTATCAATGCTGCCGGTTGTGGTCATACTTTAAAAGAATACGGTCACATTTTAGCAGATGACCCAGAATATCGAGAAAAGGCCAAGGCATTTGCGGCTAAAGTTAAAGATGCTCAAGAGTTTTTAGCAACTGTTGGTTTAACTGCCAAACTGTCCCCGCTAACTGATAAACCTTTGAACTTAGTTTATCAAGATGCTTGTCATTTATTGCATGGACAAAAAATTAGTGTGCAACCGCGTCAGGTGTTGCGGCAAATTCCTGGAGTGAAGTTAAGAGAACCAATAGATGCGGCTTTGTGTTGTGGTAGTGCGGGTGTTTATAATATGCTGCAACCAGAAGTAGCTGAAGAATTAGGTCAGCAAAAGGTGCAGAATTTATTGAATACTGGCGCTGATTTAATTACTTCTGCAAATCCGGGTTGTACGTTGCAAATTACTAAACATTTGCAGTTGCAGGGTAAAGCAATTTCTGTGTTGCATCCGATGGAGTTGTTAGATTATTCGATTCGGGGTGTGAAGTTAGAAATTTAAGAACCTCACCCCCAACCCCCTCTCCGCAAGCAGAGAGGGGGCTAAACACTTTCTCGTTCCCAGTCTCCGACTCTTAATGCCTTAGAGAGGCTCTGCCTCAACTCACAAATCAATCAACTCCACCTGCAACAACCCCGGTTGCCCAATATAATTACGACAACTAGAATAACGCCAGTAAATTGGCTCATCCACATAACCACGTTGTACCGGATTATTGTGTATGTAATCTAACTTTTGCCTAAACATTTCCTCATCCAAAATTACCTGGGGATCAAATCCTTCTTGCCAAACCTGATACTCTTGCTTTGTCTTCAAGTGAATAAATGGGCTGCCCGTCTTTAATGGTTGCAACTACCTCAATATCTTTCATTTCCAATGGCTTTTCTTTTCCTATTACCAGAGGATCTTGCGATAGTATTACCAAGTCTGCTCGTTTACCGACCTCTAGAGTGCCTTTATGGTCTTCTTCAAAATACTGCCACGCGGCATCAGCAGTAATAGCCCGTAAAGCTTCAAACGGTGTAATTTTCTGGTCTTCACCAAGCACTTCGTTAGGCTTATTTTCTTGATCGTAGGTCATCCTGTTCACTGAGGCTGAAGCCACTGCCAACATACTGATTCCCGCAATGGGAGCATCATGATGTAGGGTGATTTTCAGACCACGATCTAGAGCCGACCGAGCGGGGCTGATCCGTTTTGCACGCTCATCCCCAAGGAATAGCGTTTTATGGCGATCGCCCCAAAAGGCAATATGGATCGGGAAGAAAGATGGTATTAAATTATACTTAACAACTTCGTCAAGCTGATCTTCTCGAATAGTTTGGGCATGGATGATAGTAGTTCGTAGATCACGCAATGAATCGACCTTCCGTAGATCCTTGATCGCGTTGATCATAAAATCGGTGGCCGCATCCCCATTGGTATGAATGAGTATTTGGACATTTCTGCTATCGCAATCCCGTACCCACTGTGTCACCTCCTCTTGCTTCATATTGGGGTAGCCGGAGTAGCCTTTGTTATTGTCTTCTTCTTCTGTCAGGCTATTGGCAGTCGTGTTGATATCAATCTTGGTACTGAGAAACATCTGCTCAGTCTTTTGATCCGAACACTTGTCAGCAATTATCGGTGTATCAGGGGAGTTAAGGTAAGGTTCTGTCAGAAAAGCTGTACGGCCTTGGATAGAGCCATCTACCACTAATTTCACGCCACCTACGCGAAAGCGATTTCTGGGGTTGTGAGTGTTTGAATATACTCCCGGAATTTGATTAAGGGTAGCCTGATCTACCCCTGTGAATAAGAGATAGCTAACCACATCAATAGGCAGTTTCCCTGCCTTATCCATTTCTTCTAGCAAAGTTTTTCCACCGAGGCTGGCAGCACCATCTTGGGCAGTAGTGATGCCTGCTGCGGCATAATATTGTAGCCCCTCTTCGAGCATCTTCATTGCATTATTAGGAGAGACAGCTGGGAGGTAAGGCAGAACTAACATCATTGCTTTTTCTTCTAACACTCCGTTGGGTTCGTTAGTACCCTCTTTCCGTCGGATCACGCCACCGGCAGGATCTTCGGTAGATTCATTTATCTTAGCCAATTCTAACAGTGTAGTGTTGCAGGCACATAGATGATTGGAAATATGCACCAGCAGGATGGGATAATCCGTGGAGATAGCATCTAACTCCTCTTTGCAAGGATGTCTCTTTTCCTTAGAGTAGGTGTCATCGTAGCCCCAGCCAATAATTAAGGTGCCGAGAGCAGGCTTCTTTTCTTCAATATATTTCCTTAGCTGTCCCTGAATACTGAATTCTGGCCTTTCTCCGTCTTTTTGAATAATAGATTGCACCGTGCCGATGGGAGCGGGATCGAGATTGACGGTGAAGAACTTAGCTGACTGCATCGTCACATGGGAGTGGGGATCGATAAAGCCAGGCATGAGGCATTTGCCCTTGAGATCCACCATCCCAGTGTTGTAACCTTTCAGTTTCATCACTTCTGTTTCTGATCCAGCTGCTACAATTTTGCCTGCTTTCACGGCCAGTGCTTCCACCCGGTCTTCGTCTGCGACCATGGTGAGAATAGATCCTCCAAAGTAGATAGTATCAGCAGGGTAGTTTTTATCTGGTACGGTGTTATCCTGACTTGGGGTATCAGTAGCAGGTGTCTCTTCTGAAGCAGCAATGCTACTCGCAGTGGCAGCAAAGCTATTACTGGTATCTAGCAGTTCATTAGATCCCATCGATAACTTGAGAAAGTTCCGATACTGTAACAAGTTGTGACCCGCTCTTTCTAGGATATCACCTATGAAAGAGTTGCAGCCACAGCCATTATAGCTAGTATAGTTAGACAAATTAGCCATTTAATTTTTCCTCTTAATTAGGGTAAAAGTAGCGAGTGTGATATGAGCCGCCACGTAATGTCTAAAAGCCTTGCTAAGGAAGGGTTACAAAAATAAAATTGCTCTTTGAACGGAAAAACGCCGAAAAACCTTATTTTTGGCGTCCCAATTAAAGCTTAAACGCTTCTAGATCTACAGAGTCAAAGTTGGCAGTAGGTCTAGTTTTGCCCTTCTCGTATTTGACGCTAACACGCCCCTGCTGTACGTAACGCTCTAGCGCCCGAACACTGACACCAAGAAAATTTGCCAGAACAACTTGGTAAAGATTTGGCGTCATTTTTGATTGTTTTTCCTTGCTTTAAGCAATTAAAAATTCCTCGGTTAGCACTAAGGGATTTTTTATCTTTGCATTATTTTGATTCAGTACCAAATAATTGTACCCCACATTACGCACCCTTAACTGTCACAAAGGGTAATTACTGAGAGAAAGCTCCTGCTCAATCCGTGTCCACTGCTGGAGACTATATATTTCATCTGAGTGAGTTACACAGGGGCTGTCCGGCCCACCCCACAAGATTTATAATATTGAGATGTGTACTTTATTCACTTGTGAAGTGCTGTAGCAATGAATAAAAATGCGATCGCTTCCAGCGGGCGCTTCGCCATCGCTATTTCCATCTTAAACTACACCCCAACCGGAATCCCCACCCTTTGCCGCTGACGGGTTGCAACCAACCACTTACCCCCAGAAGGCGCTAAAGTCACACCCCGGCGGATAGGCTTAACAGGTATATTATCAACCAACGCAAACTCCAAATTTGACAACACCGTAGCTAAAACCAGCTTCATTTCAAACATAGCAAACGCCATACCCAAACAACGACGATTCCCCCCACCAAAGGGGATATATTCATACTGTGAAAACTGCCGTTCTAAAAAACGCTCTGGTTTAAACTGTTGCGGTTCTGGATATAAATCCGGGCGGCGATGGGTTAAATAGATACAAGGCGCAAGCATTATCCCCGGTTGAAATTCATAACCACTGATTTTCATCGGTGTTTTGACAATACGAGGTGACGTAATCATCGCGATAGGATAAATGCGTAGCGTCTCTTGGCAGACTGCTGTAAGATAAGGCAAACGAGCAAATTCAGACAAATCTGCATTATCACCAAAATTATCTAACTCAGCCAGCAGTTTTTCCCGCACTTCTGGCAAGCGATGAATCCAGTACAATGCCCATGTTAAAGCTGAAGCGGTAGTTTCATGACCGGCAACTAACAGAGTCATCAACTCATCGCGCAACTCTTCATTAGTCATCGGTTCGCCCTTTTCGTCCCGTGCTGACAACATTAAAGAAAGGATATCGTTGCGAGATGCATCAGGATGATCTCTGCGTTCCTGAATTTCCAGATCCAGCAGTTTTTCAATTTGCTGTTTTTGACGCAAAAATTTTCCCCAAGGACTCCACGCGCCCAAATCTACTTGTAATGCGGAGAAAAACAACATACTTGCACGCATTGGAGAAGCAGATAAATTTAGCAAAGAACGCAGTCGTTCTTCCAATTGTGCAAACCGCTCTCCTTCATGCAGACCAAACACAGTTTGTAAAATTACCTTCAGAGAGATTTCTTGCATCGCCGAACGGACAGAAAAAGGTGTACCTATTTTCCAATTGCTGATGACTTGATTGGTGATATTAGCAATAGTTTGACCGTAAGCTTTCATCCGCTCTCCATGAAAAGGCGGCGTTAACAACCGCCGCTGGCTTTGGTGAGAGACGCCATCTAGCAAAAGTAACGACTTTTCACCCAACAAAGGTTTGATAATTTGGTTTGACTTACCAGCATCAAAAGTTTCTAGTGAAGCGGTAAAAATTTCCTGAATTGCTTGGGGATTGCTAAACAATACTATTGGCTGCTCGCTAGTCAGGCATAATGCAAAACATTCTCCATGCACCCTTGCAGAGGTTTCCATCAGTTGCAAAGGATTAAAAACCCACTGAATTCGCTGTATAAATTTTGAACTTTGTGGAATAGCTGGGAGTTGCATGACCAAAATTCCTATTAGTTCTTTTCTCACTAAGTTAACAAATCGAGAAACGAATAGAAATTATTTTTATAAAATCTATCTATAGGTTATCTACACTAAAAGAAATCACAACTAAACTGGCAAAGTACAGCCTATTTTTTATACAATCCGCCATGGTAGATATCTATATTATTGACTTACTTGTCATTGGTCTACTCTTGCTGGGAGTAACATTAGGTTCAGGCTGGATTTCGCGTTTACCTCTTTCCTTTGCCCTCATCTATCTAGTGGTTGGTATTTTTTTAGGTCCCTATGGCTTAGGGCTGATTGAATTGCGTCGTGATGAAGTATTTAATGCTGAGTTTTTGGAGCGCCTAACGGAATTTGTGGTGATTATTTCTGTATTTAGCTGCGGGTTAAAGATAGTTATGCCCCTAAACTTAGCTGTTTGGGATATCACAGTGCGGCTGATTGGGTTTTTGATGCCAATTTCAATTTTTGGCTTGGCTGCTGTGGGCAAATTATTTTTAGGAATGGATTGGGGTGCGGCTATTTTATTAGGCGCAATTCTCGCCCCAACCGACCCAGTTTTAGCTTCTGAAGTGCAACTGACTGATACAAATGATCAAGATGAGTTGCGGTTTGGTTTAACTTCTGAAGGTGGGTTAAATGATGCTCTAGCATTTCCTTTCGTTTATTTTGGTCTTTATGCTTTAAAAGATAATAACTGGGATAACTGGTTTAAACAATGGGTGTTAGTTGATTTAATTTGGGCGATTGCATCTGGCATTGTTATGGGAATTATTGTCGCTAAAGCAGTAGTTTGGATTGATAAAAGAATTCAAAAACGCCGTTCTGTTGATGAATTAATGGAAGATTTTATTGCTATTGGGGCGATTTTGCTTACTTATTCTCTAACAGAAATCATTAATGGCTATGGATTTCTGGCAGTATTTGTTGCTGGGTTAGTAGTTCAACAAAGTTACAAAAATCCAGAGCAGCCCTTGGCACAATTGGAATTTCTTGAGCGAGTGGAAAAGCTGCTAGAAGTAGGGACAATTTTGCTATTGGGGTCAATATTATTATGGCCACAAATGCTAAAATATGCAACTCAATCTTTGTTAGTCATAGTTTTGTTATTCTTTGTCATCCGACCTCTAGGGGTTTGGATCAGCACGATTGGTAAGCGTCCTGTTGATTCATCTCGCCGAAGTTTAAATTCAGGAACTCGCTGGTTATTTGGTTGGTTTGGCATTCGCGGTGTTGGCTCTTTATATTATCTTGGCTATGCATTTGGTCACGGATTAAAAGGCGAAATTGGTGAACAAATTGCTTGGATAACTTACACCACTATTGTAGTTTCTGTGATTGTGCATGGCATTAGTGCAACTCCATTAATGAATTGGTATGAACGCAATATTGCCAACCAGATAAAGCCTACTCGTGCTGCTACAATTAATGAATTTAAATAGGTCTAATTAATTAACAACTGAGAAAATATTTTAACAGTTGTTTTTGATAAATTAAACACTCGTAGCTCCTCCTAAATCCACGCCACTTGCTACAACTTTGGGAACCAAAACAACGCAGTGGCTTCCCGAATGGGGGCACTTTCATATCTTTTTGCCCCCCTTGGAAAGGGGGTTGGGGGGATCTCGATCAATTTTGATACGAATCAGACATCCTCTTAGAGAGCAATTCATCGCTCAAGCCAATTAGTTTAAGGACTAAAGTCCTTACTACAAGCTTTTAATTTTTAATTATTTAAGATGGCGATAACCAATTATGATTAATTTGAATTCCTCGGCTTTGCATTACTTGAATAAATAAATTTGTAGGCAATGCTTCTTCTACAGGGAAAACTCCTGGTTTGTTGAGTTTGCCATCTAGCAATAATTGGGCGATGCTTCCTGTGCCGTAGCCTGAAGCGATGGCGGTATTTTCATGTAGCGCAGTTGCACAATAAACGGCTGTTTCGCCATTTTTTTGTCCTGTAACTTCTGCACGTACTGCTACCCCAATACCACTAAAGTTATTGGTGACATCGGTCATTAAATGACTGACATGAGACAAAAATTCAATCATGTAACGACGCTGCATTAACCATTTAGGAAATATATGTGCTGCTATCCAAGTTAGGTGGTTATAAAAATCAGGAACAGAGCCAAATTTAGTTATTACAGTTTTCACTGATGGAAAGGCATGGGGCAGGGTAAAAGTTTCTGGCATATCAAACCAGTAAACGCCATTGCGTCCATAGGGGGAAGGAAAGTTAATAGCTTCTCGGTCGGTGTAAGGTTTAATTAACCGCCAATTACCATTAATCCAAGCTTCAAAAGGATGTTGTAACCCCAGAAAAGTTGTCCGCATCACCGTAATACCAGCACCGCCAGAACCAGAAACTAAATAACTTAAATGTATCTTTTCTGGGATATCAAATTGCTCGATGCCCTGACGTACCATGCTGTTGGAAATGCCGGGAAAAATGCCAGTATTAATGATTGCGGTTACACCAGCAGCGGCAGCTTGCTGATGATAGTTAAGAGCTTTGCTGGTATAGGAACGGTGATCGCTGACATCTACATAGTTAACGCCTTGGGCAATGCAGAGTTCTAGAACATTAGTATCTCGGTAGTGAAACGGCCCAGCGCAGTGAATGACTAAGTCGGAATTTGCGATCGCCTCCCGCAGCTTGTCAACTTCCGCCAAATCCAACACCAGAAACTGTTCTCGCCCTCCCGATGACACATTCACAGCCTGTCCCGTCTCTGGAGAACGCCCAGTGATGGTAATTTGTGCCTGGGTATGGGTGACTAGATCCTGAGCCACACTGCTACCAATTCGCCCCCGTCCTCCAATAATCAAAACCCGGTCTGTCATTACTCTGGTATGGGCAACATCACCTTTATTTGACCAGTTTATTGTCCTGTTTGCCATCAGTAGTAAGTATGACTTACTTCACCAGAAGGAAAGAATTATCGGTCATTAGACATCTGGTGAAAATTAAATATGCGTTATCTGTAACCCTTGTAGAGACGTGACATGTCACGTCTCTACATTCTTTTTCACCAGATGTCTATTAGTCAGCAGGAGGATGCCAACCGCTAATTACCCAGCGTCTTCAACAACTATGACTGGGTTATTCATTCGCAGACGCAAAATTGTAGCCCGGCCAATCATCCCACGCAGGGGGACTACCAACTTGTAAAGCATGAAGCCTCACTTCTTCTAGTGGGCGCTGGGTAGCATGGGCTGTATTTACCAAGCGCTGATAGCTGATAGAGGATTTCAGGAATTTGAAGAGTAACGGTTTCAGCAGGCATATTTAGCAATTAACGACAAGATTAAAAAACAGTTAAATCCAACACCCTAAACCACATTATATATTATTTTATTTTTAGTTTTTCAAAGTTGAATTGCAGTATGGATGAGTTAACTGAGCATTATCTTGAGTACCCGATCCACCATCTCTCTTTCTGAGAATGTGGTCAACTTGAATAGAATTACTATGCAAATAGCCGTGGCATATTTTACATCTTAGTGCTTGAGATAACGCCTCTTTAATAAATACAGCAGACTTTGTTGCTCGTGAAAAATCTTGATTCTCAACGTTGTCAGTACTATCTGTTTCTTGTAATTTTAAGTGTTTAAAATCTGGATCAGCTATGGTTTTACTGATAACAAAGTTATTAGGAGTTCCTTGCAATAATTCATCAATTATTTTTAGATAGAACAATTTCACATATTTAGATCCATCTATCGCACTTCTTTTCCTAGTAACTATTTGAGTAATCAAGTATTCGTACTGCCAAATTATTGATTCAAAATCAGAGCGAACTTTGATGAAATTCGCAAAAGACTTATTAGCTTCAAGATGTAGTATTAAGGCAACAACACCATAAAATGCACCAAGCTTATGACGACCTCCGGGACTGTAAAAATATACAATTGGATGTAGACCTAAAGAGGAGGCATGATCACTATTTATTCTTTTTGCGACTTTTCTTGATTTTGTTAAAAATTGGAGTGTTTCATCTCCAGTCACATCTTTCTCTAAGTTATCTTCATCTTCTACATTATTTACTATATTTACAAATTCTAAAACTAAAGCTAAACTTTGTGAAGAATAATTTTTACCACCAATTGGCACATCTAAAGTTTTTATTGTATTACTAAAATTAGGACTAAAAAATATTTCATTTATTTCTTTAGCAATTGCTTGAATTTTATCCTGTTTATCATTAGAAAATCCTGACCAGTACTTATGACCCTTTCCACTCCTGATAATTGCACGAGTAGCAACCCCATTTGGTTTTTTCCTAGCTCTTAACAAACGAAGCTCGGTTTCGTTTATGGGTGCTGCCTTTTGATTGATCTTGAAAAATGATTCTGCTGCTTTAGATGAGTCACCTACAACCCACTGGATTTGAATAGCAATAGTTCCTAAACGTTTTGCCTTGGCAGCTATATTGGGATTAACATTGTGACTTTCTGTTAAAGACAAGCGGTAATCCTGATAAGAACCTATTTTTCCATTAATTAACTTTCTTGTCTTATCTGCTGCATCAATCTGTTCTTCTGGAATTTTATATTCATAAAACTTCTGGGAGATTTCACCATCGCCATAATCATCATTTATCCATGCTACTAAAGCACTCAGTCTATGCGAACCGTCAATTATAAAAGTATAACTACTGGTACCTTTCCATAGGATAACGGCTGGTATTAAATCCACTTCAAGAAAACTTTCGATAAACTCACATATTCTTTTTTCATCCCAGTCATTAGTTTCTCGTTGAAAGTCTGGCTTGCGTAAATCTGCAAAGAAAAATTCTTTTTTCTCCAAGTCTGTTATACGCAGTGTTGTGGTGTACGTTCCTGTATTTTGATTCAGCTGATTATTTACTTCAAATGCTTCTCGTGGAATCAAAGCATCCATACTGACTTTTGCCATTCTAGCTTCCTTTTAATTTAAACTGAATTAGTTATTAAACGTCATAGCAGTATAATCTAAAACAAAAATCTAGTAAAGTTTTTAACTTTTTTTGTAACAAATAGTGTACTTTGCCCAGCACTATGTAACAAGGCTAGGCAAAGCACACCTTATAAAGTACTTACCCAAACAGAAATACCTAACTAATACCAAACACAGACCCGACAGTTGATTTAATTGAATCCCTTGCATCCCTTAAACCTTGGGTGATGGGATGCTTTGATTGCAAGAATACCCTAGCACAATTGCGACCTGGCATTCCGGAAATCGAACCACCCGGATGAGTTCCCGCACCAGTTAAAAATAAATTTTCAATGGGGGTTTTGTAGTTCGCTAATTCTGGCAGGGGACGGAAGAAAATCATTTGATCTAGGGTCATATCAATATGGTAATAATTCCCTTTACGTGCGCCTAATCTTTCGCCCAATTCTGCCGGACTTTCTACACGACGGGCGATAGTTGCTTTTTTCACATTTGGTGAATAGGTCGCCAACTTATCAATTACCCGGTCTGCTACTTTGTTTTTCAATTCATCTGTCCAACCCGTACCTTTTAAACCTGTGCCTTCTGCACCGGCGATTTGATAAGGGGCAAAAAACTCAATCCATAGGGTATGTTTGCCTGGTGGTGCTAATGTGGGGTCAAGGGCACTAGGCATGACTACATACATCGATGGGTCAGCATCGGGAATCTCTCCCAAAGTACATTTACTATGAGCTTGTTCTACATGAGCCACCGAATCTGCAATTAAGATCGAGCCAATAAGATATTCGTCTTTGTGCGCGTGGAAGGGAAAGCGCAGCGGTTCGTCTAAAGCTAAATCTATCTTGAGAATAGTTTCATTATTATTGACGATGCGGCGTTCTAATCTTTCCCATAAATCAGGATCTACTGCGTCAATGTCGCTTTTTTCGGTCATTTGTAAAAATAACCGCTGGGCATCAATATTAGAAATCACGCCGTATTTAGCACGATATTCTGTATTACCAGCAACTCTTACACCCACGGCTTTTCCATCATCAATTAAGATTTTATCCACGTGCTGGTCTGTGAGGATAACGCCACCTTTACTTGTGACTAACTTCACTAATGCTTGCACTAATGCACCTGTACCACCACGAGGTCTAGCCATACCAGGGTTATGACGCATTGCCATCATAATTGCACCAATGGCAATGGTTTTTTGTGAAGGTGGCGCACCAAGTTCTGAGGATAATCTTGCTAATGGTGCTTTGAGAAATTCCGAATCAAACCACTCGTTAAGTAAATCTTCGGAGCTGGTCATCATGTTGCGAATAAAGTCCAGCGTTTTTGATGGGGAACCAATGACTGAAAATAAATCTTTCAGTTTTTTGACATCGTAGTTACCAAAAATATCTATAATTGACTTTGGCGGTGCATTAAACATGGGAATCATTGCCCCCAGTGCCCGTTGCCAGTAGTCTGTAAATTCGGCATATTTTTGAGCGTCTCGCTCACTGTAACGGGCAATTTCAGCACAAGTTTTTTCTAAGGACTTATGCGCCAAAAAATACTTGCCATCAGGATGGGGACAAAAAACAACTGGATCACATTCTAGATATTCTAAGCCGTATTTTGTCAGTTCTAATTCTTCGACGACTGGCCCCAAGTGAATAAATTCATGGTCAATGGCACAGAGGTTAAATTTAAATCCTGGTGCTTCTTTTGGGATACATTCTTCTGTTGTCGCTGCACCACCGGGGACAGAACGCTTTTCTAGTAGCAAGACGCTATAGCCAGCTTTCAGTAAATAAGCAGCACATACTAGCCCGTTATGTCCTGCGCCGATAATGACCACATCATACTCTTGCATAGTTGTAATTGTAGACTTAGATTTATTTGATGATATTAGAAAGCTGTGGAAAATTTAATGTCATTCGTTAGGTATAAAAATTAGCGTTTTCCTAAATTTATTTGGGGATATTACCCAATATAGGTTTTCGGTAATTTTCACCTTACATACCCAGCTTTTGCGCTCTTTTTTGATGATAAATGGATGATTTAGGGCTGCTAAAGTTAGATTATACTGCTTGGACATTCTCAGAATACCTATTTAACGAACTGCGTACCAAAGAGCAGAAGCCACAGGATAGGAAGTTAAGGGAGAAGATAAACAGTAATTAATATTTAAGGTACTCCCCACAAAGCAAAACTCACATTGAGGGTATTTGCCTGACGTTAGCATCTACTATAACTTTTAAAATACCCTTTTGTACTTCCATCTCTTTGATTTTAAATGCTATGTCATCCCACTCAAAATATGGTAAGTTTAGTAGCTCTTTGACTTTCTGCACAGCAGCTAGAATTAATTCTACTGAAACCCCTTCTCCTTCGGTGCATTGAAAACTTTTTAGCATTGGTGGTTGGGATTGAGTCTGGGGATATATTATCGCTTGATAACCTAAAGGGCGAGTATTTTGTTTTTCTTTAATCAGCACCTTTCCCCTAACTTCTATTTTGCCCTCACCAGCCAAAATTACCTGGGTTTGTTGTGGTTCAAAACTCACAATTTCACTATCTACATTTAATTCTAAGCTTTTGACTAAGCTGAAACTAAGCTCTGAGGTTAAGGCGTGGTTTATATCTGCTTCTGTGAGGACGATTTGAGCAACGGCATTTACTGGTTCAGTGAGTTTAATTTGACCAAAAAGAGCGCTTAGAGGATTGATAGCAATGCTGTTTGTTTGCAGTTTTATTTCCTGTACTCTAAGGTTGTGTTCTTGAATTACTAATCCCTTTCCTGCTAGGGAAACTCCATCAACCTGTCCCTGAACCATCTTCCCGATATCGGTTTGGACATTTATATCTATGTGTTCTATTTCGTCTAGTTCGTTGGATACCGTCTTTTCGGCTACCTGTGAGATTAATTGCTCCTCTAATTTTTGCTGATTGGGCATGAATTTACGGTTCTCCTAGCATCCTATCATTGGTTAATATAAACCTTGAAGATGGAGAAAGTATCTGCATTAGGATATAAGCATTTGGGTAGAATAAATATTAAAATTTGGACGTAGCGATCATTTTCACATCACTGGCGGTTGCTGTGGTGATACCACGACGTATGGGACGCTGTGGAAGATGATTAGTAAGTGAAAGTTGCCAGCGTGATAAAATACTTGCCAGCACTATCTTCATTTCAAATAATACGAAAGCGGAGCCAATGCAACCACGATTGCCCCCCCCAAAAGGCATATATTCATAAGGTAAAAATTTACGTTGTAAAAATCGTTCTGGAATAAATTTTTGGTGTTCTGGATAGATATCTTCACGACGATGAACTAAATAAATACAGGCATATAGTAAGGTGCCAGCCTCCAATTGATAGCCCATCAAATCTATTGGCAAGGTCACAATTCGAGGTAAGGAAACTAAGGCAATTGGATAAATTCTTAAAGTCTCCTGACAAATAGCTGTCAGATATGGGAGTTTGGCTAATTCACTTGGTTCTGAATCATCTGCTTGATTCAACTCTTCCATTAGGGATTGATAGACTTGTGGCTGCTGATGAATCCAATAAAACGCCCATTCCAGTGCTGAAACTGTGTTTTCTGCACCTGCTAGCAGGAGTGTAATTAATTCGTCCCGTAATTCTATATCTGTGAGAGGTTCGCCATCAACATCACGCGCTGCCATCAACAAGCTCAGGATATCTGTTCCTGATTTGTCAAATTGCTGCCGCCGTTCGGAAATCTCTGCATAAATTAAGCGATCAATTTGCTGGCGCTGACGTAAAAAGTTCCCCCAGGGACTCCAAGCACCTAAATCACGTTGCAGTGCTGGTAGGAAAAATATCACAGAGTATGACGGCGAAGATATGGACAGCAGTAACTTTTTTAAAAGGCTTTTGAGTTGTTGAAAACGCTCTCCTTTCTGAATGCCAAATACAGCTCGCAAAATAACTTCGAGGGTAATTTCTTGCATGTATGGACGAATGGAGAAGGGTTTACCGATAACCCATTCATTAGTTACTTCCTGGCTAATATCAAAAATTAGCTTTCCATAGTTACGCATACGTTCGCCGTGAAATGGCGGTAAGAGGATTTGCCGCTGACGTTGGTGGCGATCGCCATCTAGTAAAATTACAGAGCTATCCCCCACTACTGGACTAAAAATTCCGTTTTCTCTACCAGACTCAAACTGTTTAGCGGCGTCTGTATAAATTGCCTGAATTGCCTGGGGATTACTAAAAAACACGATTTTTTTGGAGTCGAACACCTGTACAGTGAAGACATCACCATAGTGTTTACCACATTCATCCAGAAATTCTACAGATTTAAAAATCCACTGTAACTGCTGTAACAAAGCTGGAGTCTGTGGCCCTGGGGGAAGTTTCATAAGTTCTGGTTGCTGTTTTGCTTTTATTATCAGTCAAACTAACTGTCATCATAAATTTTTGAGTTCAGATTTAAACTGCTTATCCTGATGTTGTAAAAAAGCAATAAACTGTTACAACCTGAAAGATGTAAAATTTTTGTTAAGTTAATCGAGCATCTACAGTTTTCCCTCATTTTATAAGGTATTCAGCATGACAGCAATCAGCGCTAAGGCGTCTTCAGCACTTCCCGATTTTTGCGAAGGAATTCAATATTTTGGGGAAGCATTACCTGATTTTAAAATTTATGGTGCAAATCCTGCTATTGAGTCGGGGAAAGTGGCGATCGCATCCCCCACAGATCCAGCAGCCGTTTATCAAACTGTACTCGCTGCCGATGCCCTGCGCTACCTAACGCTACAAGTTACTGCTAGTAAGGCTTCTGGACATCCTGGCGGTTTCGCTAGCCAAGCAGAAGCTTATGCCTCTCTGGTGATGCTGGGATATAAAAACATTATCACGGAAGTTGGACACCACGCCCCCGGTTTTTATAGTGCGATGTTCCTAGATTGTTCTTTGGAGGATATGGGAATTCTGACAGTCCAACAATTGCGCGATCGCTTCCGAGAAAAACACGGTTTGTTAGGGCATCTCTCCGGTTATATCCCCGGCATCTTAGCACCTGCGGGGCCTTTGGGACAAGGACAGCACTTTGCCATGTCTGCTGCACTGCTGCATCAAGATAAGCTGTTTCCCTTCACCGTTGGGGATGGTGGATTGGGTGAACCTTATATCGTGAGTGCGATCGCCCATTTCCATACAGCTTACCCCAGCGTCACCAACTTTTTACCAGTGCTGGTATGGAACGGTTACAGCCAAGAACACCACAGCATGGTATCTCTGAAAACCAACGAACAGATGACAGCCTACTGGAAAGGTAACGGTTTTGACGAAGTTATCTTAGTGGATGCCAAAGAATTTGACGATCAAGATCAACCAGGAGATTACGTTGATAGTACCGTCTTTTCCTTCGAGAAACGCCTAGAATTTACCAAAGCAATACTTGTCGGTGTAGATAAAGCTGCGCGATCGGCACTCAGCGGCCAACTTACCGTATTTATTATTAAACAACTCAAAGGTGCAGGCGTCCACGCTAAAGGTGCAAAATCTCACAACCTTTACCCTAAAGATACCCTCGATGCTCCCCATATCGTCAGTGCTTTGCAAACCCGTGCTTTATCAGCAGAAGCTTGGCAAATAGTGCGAACAAATGCCGAACGTGCCGGCGGTGGACCAGCAGCAAAAACAGTAGTAACAGAATTTGAATTCCCATTACCAGAATTAGGGGAATTGCCATTAGAAGAATATCCCGTTGGGCCTATACCCCATGTTTCCACAACAGCAATGGGAAGATTAGTGGGAATAGTTGGTAAGAAAGATGAAAATTTCCTCGTCACCAACGCCGACGGTAACGAAGCATCAGGAATTGCCAACATTAACCAAGCATTAAAGATTATCCACCCGACAATCGACGACTTATATAACCAAGCACCAGGGGGACAAGTTTATGAACCTTTAAGCGAAGATGCTTGTGCAGGTTTAGCTGCTGGTTTATCCTTAATGGGTGCGAGAACATTATGGTGTTCTTATGAATCTTTTGCCATCAACGGTTTACCAATTTGGCAAACAGTCACCCAATCAATGGCAGAATTGCGCCGTCCAACTCCCTCAACTATTACATTATATACAGCAGGGGCATTAGAGCAAGGGCGTAACGGTTGGACTCACCAAAGACCAGAAATTGAAGCTTATTTTGCAGCGTTGATGCGAAATGGAAATGTCTTCCCATTATTCCCTCCTGATGCTAACAGTATTCAAGTCTGTTATGACTGGGCATTGAAAACTAAGAATAAGGGAATTGTGATTACTGCAAGTAAGTCACCTCTGCCAATTCGCACAACTTTTGCCCAAACTCATAAAGGCTTGCGTGATGGTGCAGTGCTATTGCATGAAGTCGCTGGTAAGAAGAAGGTTGTGTTGGCGGTAATTGGTGATTTAACACTGATTCCCGCATTTGAAGCTGCTTCTTTCTTAGAAGCTGAAGGTATTGGTGTGAAGATTGTTTCGATCATCAATCCTCGCCGGTTGTATCGTCCTGATGATACCGCATGGGAAACTTGTTCTGAACCAGACGGCGGTTTCTTGAGTGATGCCGATTTTGAGCAATTGTTTGGTGGAGATGCCTTAATTGGTGTTACAGGTGGTGCTGCGGCGATGTTAGAACCAATCATGTTACGCAGTAATAGCAAGCGCGATACCTTCGCTTGGAAACGCGGTGAAACTACCGCCAGTGCTGGGGAACTCATGGCCTTCAATGGTTTGACGGCTGATGCGTTGACTAAGCGGGCTATTGAGTTGGTGCATTAAGGATTTTTAACCGCAGATGTACGCAGATAAACGCGGATAATTTTGCGTTTGCTTGCGTACATTTGCTGATTTTTTTTATTGGGAGAACGCTGATGAACGCTGATGGACGCAGATTGGAGTTGAATGGGATTACGGAGCAGATTATTGGGTGCGCTTTTAAGGTATCGGCTCAATAAGTAGGGGTTGCAGAAGAAAATAAGTGAAGCGATGCACACACAGTGTCATAAAATATGCAATATGACGCAAAAGCTTATTTCAAATGAAAAATCAGTATGCGATTTGCTGCAAACCATCGAGCCAAAAGGGATTGCAGACGAATCCATGCGTCAGACAGTAGAGGTATTACTGAACCTAATAGAGCAATTACAATTAAAAGTAAAAGGCTTAGAATCAGAGAATCAACACCTGCGGGACGAAAATAACCTTTTTTCCACAGACAGTGGTTATGAACAGTTGGATGAGCGAAAACGATTAACGCGCCTGAAAATTTCGGAATTGCTCTATGTTTTAGAGCATCCTGAATTACCTTTGCACAATAATCCAGCGGAGTTAGCTGCTCGGACGATGGTACAACGGCGTAATATAAGTTATGCAACTCAGACTCTTGAGGGTACTCAGGCAAGGGATACTTTTATGTCTCTTGTTGCCACTACTCGTAAGTTGGGAATCAGCTTTTTTGAATATGTGCGTGACCGCATTTCTCAGGTTGGGAATATTCCATTTTTGGGGACTATTATTCGCGAAAAATCTGCTCTCAATCCCTTGAGTTGGTCATGGATGCCCGAATAACTCCCTCCCCCGAACTATTGAGCGGATACTATTTAACTGCTATTGCATTTTATTGATAAACATGAGATTATCTGTTTATTAAATTAAATGTAAAAAAAATAGACAAAAATTATAGTTTTAATTTTAATTAGGCTAAATAGATGTTCTTGCCATTAATTATATTTAACTAGCAATATAAGGAAATGAGGTTGCTAAAAATGGACATAATCGTAAACAAACTTGCTGTTATGGGCTTTGCTGGCGTAATTATTGTTATTTTAACGGTTACCTTAGGAGGTAGTTCCGTCGTCGTTGCAACTAACCTTACAATATGATGAACTATAATACAACGCTACTAAATACGCAAATTAATTCAGATGAACAGGAAGCCTACTGGACACAGCAACTTTGTGGTGAGCTTCCTGTTTTAGAAATACCATTAGATCATTCACGAAAACCGAATCAATCACTTACTAAAGCTGAAGAAGTTATTGAGCTTGATGAAAATTTTTGCTTAAAGCTCGATAATTTTTGTCTATGTGAAAATATCACTATCTTTACAATACTCCTAACTGCATTAAAAGTGATTTTACTGCGTTACACAAGACAAGAAGATATTATTGTGGGTTCTTTAATAGTTGATAGTCTTAGGCAAAAAGAAGGAGCAATTACTGAAAAATTCATTAATCCAGTGTTGCTACGAACCAATTTAATAGAAAATCTAACTGTTAAAGAAGTTTTAAAATGTGTTGCTAAGACAGTTGAAGAAGCTACACGTAATCGAGATTATCCTTTTGAAAAGCTGGTTGCAAGACTTAAGGAAGAGCAGAACTTTATAAAAGCACCAATTTTTCAAATTATGCTGGTGCCTTGTGGTCTAACGTTTAGTCTTTCAGAAATAAAGATAATGTTAGAAAGCCTGACAGAAATCCAGACTTTTAACACTAGGTGCGATATATTAATTTTTCCTTCTAAAAAAGAAGGAAGAATAATTATAAATTGTGAATATAATGCCGAGTTGTTCGAGTCAAACTCCATTAAGCGGATGTTGAGTCATATACAGACAATGCTTGTCAACTTCATCTGCAACGCAAATGAGTGTATTTCCACTTTGCCATTGTTAACTGAAGCTGAACAAAATCAGTTATTAAACCAGTGGAATAATACTCAAACAGACGAACTACGAGATAAATGTATTCATCAACTATTTGAGGCTCAGGTGGAAAACACCCCAGAGATGGAAGCCGTAGTTTATGGAGAGCAGCAGCTAACCTACTTAAAGCTGAATCGAAAAGCCAATCAGCTAGCACACTATTTGCGTTCACTAGAAGTAAGACCAGAGATGCTAGTGGGCATTTGTATTGATCGCTCCCTAGATATGTTAGTGGGACTTATAGGTATTCTTAAAGCAGGTGCAGCTTATGTGCCGTTAGACTCTGCTTATCCTCAAGAGCGTTTAGCTTATATGTTGTCAGATTCACAGGTGGGTGTACTACTGACAACTGAGAAGTTACTGTTCGCATTCCCCCAATTAGGTCAGGCAAACGCAGGGTATAAAATAGTCTGTTTAGATAGAGACTGGGAAGCCATTATTCAAGAGAGTGAGGAAAATCCAGTTTTTCAGGTTCAACCTCACAACTTAGCCTATGTCATGTATACCTCTGGTTCTACAGGAAACCCCAAAGGGGTAGCGATGACGCACCTTGCTCTTGCTAATTTGATTAATTGGCAACTCAAAAATACAACAGTTTCTAACAAAGCCAAAACTCTACAATTTTCTCCCTTGAGCTTCGATGTATCTTTCCAAGAAATTTTTTCTACTTGCTGTTCTGGTGGAACATTGGTTTTGATCTCGGAGGAAGTGCGACGAAATCCCATAGCTTTGTTAAATTTCTTGATGGAGAAAAAAATTGAAAGATTATTTCTTCCCTTTGTCGCTTTACAACAGTTATCTGAAGCAGTAAATTCAGCAGCATCAGTGCCTAAGACTCTTCGTGAAGTCATTACTGCGGGAGAACAATTGCAGATATCAAAAGTGATTGCTAACTTATTTAGCCAAATAGATTGCACTTTATACAATCATTATGGGCCAACAGAGAGCCATGTTATTACAGCTTATAAACTGACAGGGGAAGTGAATAGTTGGCCTGTCCTTCCTCCTATCGGTCGTCCGATTGATAATGTCCAAATATATATACTTGATAAGTTTCTCCAACCTGTTCCCATTGGAATTCCTGGGGAACTACATATTGGCGGCGATTGTTTAGCTTTAGGCTATATCAATCGTCCAGAACTGACTCAGGAAAGATTCATTACCAACCCCTTTAGTTCTGGTCGCCTCTATAAAACTGGCGACTTAGCCCGTTACTTAAAAGATGGTAATATTCAATATCTTGGTCGTGCCGACCATCAGGTAAAAATTCGCGGTTATCGCATAGAATTGGGCGAAATAGAAGCCGTATTGACACAACATCCCGCTGTCCGAGAGAGTGCTGTTTTACCTAGAGAAGATATCCCCGGATACAAACGCCTAGTGGCTTATGTAGTTCCAAACTTAACTGCTGCTTTCACCTTGAGTCAGGAATTAGATGTTGAGCAAATTACCCAGTCGCAGTTAATGGGGGATAAAAACCGCAGCCAGCCAACCGCAGACATCTATCCGAAGACAGACAATACTAGCAGCACTTTCCCAAGACAGGTAGCAGACAAACTTAAATCGACATTACGCAGTTATTTACAAGAATCTCTACCTGAATATATGGTGCCAGCAGCTCTTGTTGTACTCGATAAAATGCCGCTGACACCAAGTGGGAAACTAGACCGTCGGGCGTTACCTGTACCAGAAAGGTCTAGACCTGAGTTATCAACAGTTCTGGTCATGCCTAAATCTGATGCCGAAAAAATCATTGCTAAAGTTTGGCAGGAAGTACTGCAATTGGACATTGTAGGAATTCATGATAACTTTTTCGAGTTAGGTGGATATTCTTTGCTCTTATTCCAGGTTGGTAAACAATTAGTCGAAATTTTTGGGTTAGAACTATCATCTGTGGCGCTGTTTCAATACCCCACAATTCATACTCTAGCCCAACATTTAAGTCCAAATAACAAACAAGCTTTTACTATTAAGCACCAGCAAAGCAGTAGAACGGAACGTGATTTGTCCAGACAACAACAACAAAGGCAACTAAGGCAAAACCATCGTGATAGGAGAAAACTATGACTATCAGTGTTAGAGAAACAGATATAGCTATTATTGGTATGTCATGCCGCTTTCCAGGTGCAAAAAATATTGATGAATTTTGGCATAATCTGCGAGATGGAGTAGAGTCTATTGCTTTTTTTGCTAAGAATGAACTGGAGCATATTGACCCAACTTTGCTGCGTAATCCTAATTACGTCAAAGCAGGCGCAGTTCTGCCAAATATTGAAAATTTTGATGCTGCATTTTTCGGCTACAGCACTAAAGAAGCCGAAATTATGGACCCACAACAGCGGATTATATTAGAATGTGCCTGGGAAGCCCTTGAAAGTGCTGGCTACAACCCAGAAACCGATCCTAGCGTAATCGGAGTTTACGCAGGTTCGGGTATGAACACTTACCTAATTAATAACGTTTATCCTAACCAAGGTTTTTCGCGATCGCGCACTTTTTTAACATCAACTAGTGATTTACAAATTAGGCTTGTCAACGAGAAAGATTTTCTGCCTACATGGATTTCTTATAAGCTGAATTTAACTGGCCCAAGTGTTAATATTCAAACGGCTTGCTCAACAGCACTGGTAGCAGTTCATATCGCCTGCCAAAGTTTGCTCAACGGTGAATGTGATATGGCTCTGGCGGGAGGCGTTAGTGTCTGCGTTCCTCAAAAAATGGGCTATTTGTACCAAGAGGACATGATTTGGTCTCCTGACGGACATTGTAGAGCCTTTGATGCACAGGCTCAAGGAACTGTGTTCGGCAATGGAGGTGGAATCGTTGTCCTGAAGTTACTTAGCCAAGCTATTGCTGATGGAGACTGTATTCATGCTGTGATCAAAGGGTCAGCCATTAATAATGATGGTGCCTTAAAAGTCGGTTATACGGCTCCCAGCGTGGAAGGACAAGCAGCTGTAATCTCTGAGGCTTTGGCGATTGCCCAAATTGGGGCTAGCACCATTAATTATATTGAAACCCACGGAACAGCCACCAGTTTAGGAGATTCCATTGAAATTGCTGCTCTTACCCAAGCTTTTGACAAAACTACCGAAAAAAGCGGTTTCTGTGCCATTGGCTCAGTTAAAACCAATATTGGACACATTGTTGAAGCCGCAGGTATAGCAGGGTTAATCAAAACTATACTTGCTCTTAAGCATCAACAGATACCACCTAGCCTGCATTTTCAGCAACCTAATCCGAGAATTGATTTTGCCAACAGCCCCTTTTACGTTAATGCAACATTATCTGAATGGAAAACTGACGGGATTCCCCGCAGAGCGGGAGTTAGTGCTTTTGGCATGGGGGGAACGAATTGTCATCTGGTTTTAGAAGAAACACCAGAGTTAACTAAAAATCCAGACCCCAATGAGCGCCCACTGCATATTTTGACACTATCGGCAAGAACTGAGAAAGCTCTGGGAGAGTTGGCACAGAATTATGTAGCTAATGTGCGATCGCATCCAGATGAAAAACTGGCAGATATTTGTTTTACAGCTAACACAGGACGCAAGCACTTTAACCATCGTTTGGCAGTCACCGCTGAATCTATTGAACAGCTTTGCGCTCGTCTGAGCCATTTTGAGCAAGAAACTACCGATCAAACGCACAATCTTCTACCAACAAATGCGATCGCCTTTCTTTTCACAGGTCAGGGCTCGCAGTACGTGAATATGGGACGGCAACTTTACGAGACTCAACCAACTTTTCGAGAAACCCTTGACAAGTGCAATGAAATTCTTCTTCCTTATCTAGAAAAGCCCTTGCTTGAGGTTCTCTATCCTGCCCAGGTACACTCGCTGGGGAACAGGGAAGCAGGGGAGAAAGAAGAATTTTCCCCTCTGCCTATTGATCAAACTGCTTATACCCAACCAGCCCTATTTGCCCTCGAATATGCTCTGTTCCAGTTGTGGAAATCCTGGGGCATAGAACCTAATGTTGTCATGGGTCATAGTGTCGGGGAATATGTAGCTGCCTGTGTTGCAGAAGTTTTTAGCTTGGAAGATGGCTTAAAACTAATTGCCCAACGGGGGCGTTTAATGCAAGCACTGCCTGAAGATGGTGAAATGGCAGTGCTACAGTTAGATGAACTACAGGCAAAGATAGCCATTCAACCTTATGCCAATGAAGTCTCCATTGCTGCAATCAACGGCGATCGCAGCATTGTAATTTCTGGTCGCCGCGAGGCAATAAATGCCGTTTGTGAAAAGCTCCAGGCATCAGGAGTCAAGACACAAAAATTAAATGTATCCCATGCTTTCCATTCGCCGTTGATGGAGTCGATGCTGGTAGAATTTGAGCAGGTAGTCCGACAAATTAGCTTTTCTGCTCCACAAATTAAGCTAATTTCCAATGTCACGGGCAAGGTAGCAAATTCAGAAGTAGCAACTCCAGAATATTGGTGTACTCATATCCTCAAACCAGTCAAGTTTACTACAAGCATGGAAAGCCTGGAACACCTGGCGATAGAAACCTTGCTGGAAATTGGACCGAAACCAATCTTATTGGGAATGGGTCAATCTTGCCTACCTGACAGTAATAGAATTTGGCTCTCCAGTTTGCATCCTGATCAAGACGATTGGCAAGTGATGTTAACCAGTTTGGCAAAACTATATATGCATGGAGCCTCCGTCAACTGGTTTGGCTTTGATCGAGACTATTTGCGTTATCGGCTGCACTTGCCAACTTATCCCTTCCAAAGACAGCGCTATTGGGTAGAAGCAGATCAGGGATATCCCACTCAAGCATTT
The DNA here is from genome assembly GCF_000317535.1 of Cylindrospermum stagnale PCC 7417. NCBI lineage: Bacteria > Bacillati > Cyanobacteriota > Cyanophyceae > Nostocales > Nostocaceae > Cylindrospermum > Cylindrospermum stagnale. The sequence goes on along the minus strand of NC_019757.1, from coordinate 5,010,858 downwards.
TTTCAGAACAATGGTCAGGACAACCAAAAGCTTCATCCTCTATTGGGACAAGAGTTATGTTTAGCAGGAACAGAAGAGATTCGTTTCCAGTCTCAAATCAGTCCAGACTCGCCAGTGTGGCTGAAAGATCATTCTCTTTTTGAGGCAACGATTATGCCAGGAACAGCTTACTTGGAAATGGCATTAGCAGCTGGCTCTATTATTGCCAAATCTGACAATTTTTGCCTGGAAGAGGTTGTCTTACAACAGCCTATGATTTGGCAAGAGAATGAATTCAAGACCGTTCAGATGATTTTAACTCCACAGTCAGATCGTGTTTATTCATTCGAGATATATAGCCTTATATCTACTACAAAAAATAATAATGGGAAGCTATCTTGGATGCTCCATGCTTCAGGTAAATTGTTCTTTAAGGAACAAAAATCAGTAACTGAGTACATGGATTTAGCTGCATTAAAAGCGCAATGTACTCAAGAATTTACCATCGCAGAATTATACAGACGTTTTCAAGAACAAGACCTCAATTATGGTTACAGTTTCCGGGGAATGGAACAACTTCTTAAAAATGAAAAAGTTGCTCTGGGCAAAATAAGGCTGGTGGAAGAATTAGTCTCAGATGCCATAGATTATCAATTACATCCAGTGTTGTTGGACATCGCCTTACAGGTTTTGGAAGCCATCTCCCCTGATAATGGAAAACAAATTAGCTATGTGCCAATAGGTTTAGAGCGCCTACAGATTTACAAGCGTCCTGGTGTCTCCATATGGAGTCATGCCCAATTGCGAAAAGTAGAAGGGGTACAACAAAACAAACAGAACCTGATCGCTGATTTGCAACTGTTCGCTGCTTCAGGAGAGCTAATTGCCACTGTAGAAGGTTTGCAACTTAAGGCTGTTCGCCGTGAAGCCATGTTAGGCACTTCGCAAAAAACTTGGGAAGATTGGCTTTATGAGGTGGAGTGGGTACTCCAAGAACATAATACAGATGTAAAAACTCAGCCCAAGCTAGACACAAAAAGAAATTGGTTAATTTTGGCCGATGATCAAGGGATTGGTCAGCAGTTAGTAGCTCGCCTGCGATCGCAAGGAGAAAGTTGCACGATTATATTCGCAGCAAACGAGTATGAACAGATAGCTGAACACGAATTTCGGCTAAATCCAGCTAGCCCCGAACACTTTCAGCAGCTATGCCAAGCCGTTCCCCATGTGCATGGGGTAGTAAATTGCTGGAGCTTGAATGCAGCATCAATTCAGACAGCAGCAGACTTGGATGTAGCAGCAAAAATCAGTTGTGGCAGTACTTTGCACTTAGTGCAGGCAATGCTTGAGAACTATTCTGAACCTCCTAACTTGTGGTTAGTTACTCAAGGAGCGCAAGCATTAGAAAAAGTAGTGTCTGGCGTTAGTGGACTAGCTCAATCTCCTTTATGGGGTATGGGGCAAGTCATCGCTCTGGAGCACCCAGAACTGAATTGCGTGCTAGTGGATTTAGATCCGAATGTGACAGACGCAGATCGAGTAATTCTGTCAGAAATAAGCTCACAAAGTTCAGAAGGACAAGTTGCTTTTCGTGATGGTAAGCGTTATGTAGCACGACTGGTACGCACCCAACCGATCGCTAGCTGGCTGCGCTCAGAGTCGTTTTCCCTAGAGATACCCGAAAGAGGTATACCAGACAATTTACAACTAGTACCGACGAACCGCCATCAAGCTAGCTCAGGTGAAGTAGAAATTCGGGTACGTGCTACAGGACTAAATTTTATCGATGTCTTAGATGTGCTGGGGGCGCTACCTTTTGAACGAGATAATGAATTGGGTGTTGAATGCGCCGGTGAAATAGTCGCTGTTGGAGAAGGAGTAGAAAATTTCCGCGTTGGAGATGCTGTGATGGCGATCGCATTTGGCAGCTTCAGTAAGTACGTGACGGTAAACTCTAAGTTGGTAGCATTCATACCCGATGGTCTGAATTTTGAGCAAGCTGCCGCTATCCCAGTAAATTTTGTCACCGCATATTACGCTTTACACCAAATAGCTCAGATCACTGCCAAAGACAAGGTATTAATCCATGCGGCGGCCGGAGGAACTGGAATGGCAGCCGTGAAACTGGCATTAGCAAAAGGATCTGAGGTTTTTGCCACAGCCAGCCCAGGCAAATGGGAAGCCCTTAAGTCTATAGGCGTGCAACACGTTTACAATTCCCGGACGTTGGATTTTGCCGAACAGGTGATCAGGGACACCAATGGACAGGGAGTAGATATTGTCCTCAACTCTTTGACTGGTGAAGGGTTTATTGAAAAGAGTATGTGGGTACTTTCACCTAATGGTCGTTTTTTGGAAATAGCTAAACGGGATGTTTGGGATTCGGAGCAAGTCAAACAATTCAAAGCTGATATTTCCTACCATTTCATCGATTTACGGCAAATATGTTTGGAAAAAGCAGAACTGGTGCAGCCGATGCTACATCATCTGAGCCAACAGTTTACCCAAGGTAAGCTCTCGTTACCGCCACAAAAGGTGTTTCCGATTCAAGAGGTAATCAGTGCCTTTCGCTATATGCAGCGAGCCGAACACATTGGCAAAATAATCGTCACACAGCCAAAAGAAATAGGTGATGCCACTTACCATGGTATTAGTTTCCGTGAGGATAGCAGCTATTTGATTACTGGCGGCTTGGGCGATCTGGGTTTACTAGTGGCTCGCTGGATGGTAGAACATGGAGCTAGACATCTAGTGTTAGTAGGGCGCAGTGCAGTTAAGCCTGCTGTCCGCAGCCAGTTGGAGCAGCTAGAACTCTCTGGCGCTAAGGTGGTAGTTGCTCAAGTTGATGTGTCTGACTACGAGCAAGTAGCTCAGTTGTTAGATTCCCTTGTTCCATCCTCACCTCCCCTGCAAGGGATTATTCATACCGCAGGCGTTTTGGATGATCGCTTACTCAAACAGCAAAACTGGGAGTCTTTCAGGCGAGTCATGCCTCCGAAAGTACAAGGAGCATGGAATCTACACACATTAACCCAAAAACTGCCTTTAGAATTCTTTGTGCTGTTTTCTTCTTGTGTTTCCATGTTAGGTGCTGTTGGTCAAGCCAATTATGTAGCAGCCAACGCTTTTCTGGATAGTTTGGCATTTTATCGGCGATCGCTTGGACTACCAAGCACAACTATCAACTGGGGAGCTTGGGGCGAGGTAGGAATGGCAGCGAGAAACCAACAGGTAATTGAGCGTCTCAATCGGGTAGGAATGGGGGCTATAGCCTCTAACCAAGGATTACAGGTTTTGGAAAAGTTGCTTCTAGAGCAACCCATCCGCGTTGGTGTGATACCCCTGAATTGGTCACAGTTCCGGGAAAAACAATGGACAGCCTCGCCATTCTTCACCAATTTCACCAAGGGATCAGAGCAATCATCAAAGCAACAAGGTGCAATCAAATTGGCCCGGCAATTAGAAGCAGTTCCAGTCCGGGAACGCAAAGCACTATTAGTAGCTCATGTTAGCTCTCACTTAGCTCAAGTTTTGGGTTGGAATCCCTCGAATCCTTTAGATCGAAAACGCAGCTTTTTCGAGATGGGAATGGATTCGCTGACATCTATAGAATTACGCAATCGTCTACAAACGAGTTTGGGTTCTTCTCTGCCTTCAACTTTAGTTTTTGACTATCCGACGTTAGAAGAACTTGTTGATTATCTGGCTCAAGAAGTTCTTTCAGCTTTAATTGTATAGGAATAGCCCTCTTTTGTACGGACAAAGATGCACCATTGAGGGAACGGTCTTAACTGTCAAGACACAATGCAAGTATAAGCTTTTTCCGTACTTTTTATTTCGTTTCTTTCATCCATCGCGGACATATCGTCCATCAACCGCTTCTGTCAGAGTGGGGTGATAAAATAGAAATAAAAGGCTAAAACCTATATCCACAGGAGGTTTGCCATGACTTTACCAAGAATTGCATTCAAAACAGTTTCTGTAATCGACGAATAAGTAGGTTGGTAAGAATAACTCAAATTATATTAACTAATGTAAAAAATATGGAAATTAGCTTGTAGTAAGGGCTTTAGCCCTATTTTGAGGGCTGAAGCCCTCACTACAAACCTTTAATTATTTACACCCGGAATGGTTCACCTCACTTGAGATTTATCACCTGAACTAAATCAAATGATCCAGAATATAAAGGTAACGAACTGGTTGTGTGAGTCAAAATAGTATTGGTTTTATTCATTTAAAATCTTAATTCGTGGGTTAGGGAACGCACGCTACAATCGTCAACCTGCCGAATTTTCAAGACACAACAGACTGCACTCTGCTAGAATGCAAAGCTGCGGCATTCGCTCTCAGTCTTTGCGCTACTGCCCATCGAGTCCTTCAAACCGTCCGCCTAAGACTGACGCCGCTACAGGCGACAGGCCGATGTTATATCCGGAGTTTTATGTCTTTTTCCACACTCGGCTTGTCCAATGAAATTGTCCGTGCGGTCACCGAACGGGGGTACACTGAACCCACGCCAATTCAGATGCAGGCAATCCCTGCTGTATTGTCGGGTCGCGATTTGCTAGCTGGTGCCCAAACTGGCACTGGCAAGACTGCCGGCTTCACTCTGCCGCTGCTGCATCGCTTGTCATCCAACAAGAGCGTCAACGGCATCTCTAGTGGATTCCCACCAATCCGGGCGCTGATTCTCACCCCTACTCGCGAACTTGCGGCACAGGTGGAAGAAAGCGTGCGTGAGTACGGCAAGTACCTGAATCTGAACTCGATGGTGATGTTCGGCGGCGTTAATATTAATTCGCAAAAACGGCGGTTGAAGGGTCGCGTGGATATTCTGGTGGCTACCCCAGGGCGACTGCTAGACCATGTGCAACAGGGCACGGTGAACCTGTCGCGGGTTGAGGTTTTGGTGCTGGATGAAGCAGATCGGATGCTGGATATGGGCTTTATTCATGATATCCGCCGCATCCTCTCGCTTCTGCCCAAACAGCGACAGAATTTGCTATTTTTCGCTACTTTCTCTGACAAAATCAAGGCACTCGCCGCTGGGTTGCTCAACCGCCCGGCGATGATTGAGGTGGCACGCCGTAACGTGACTGCTGACACGGTGGCGCAGAAAGTGTACCAGGTAGACCGTGACAGAAAGCGTCATTTACTGACTCATCTGATTCAGCAACATAGATGGTTCCAAGTGTTGGTGTTCACCCGCACTAAGCATGGGGCTGACCGTCTGGTCAAGCAGTTGGGCGAAGACCGGATTCAAGCATTGGCCATCCACGGGAATAAGAGCCAGTCGGCGCGTACCTACGCTCTGGCAAAGTTCAAGAACAACAGTTTACAGGTGCTGGTGGCAACTGATATTGCAGCGCGGGGACTCGATATCAGCGAATTGCCCCATGTGGTCAATTTCGATTTGCCGAATGTACCGGAGGATTATGTTCATCGCATTGGTCGTACTGGCCGCGCTGGGGCGGAAGGTGAAGCTGTATCGCTGGTGTGCGTCGATGAATACCCGTTGCTGGCGGATATCGAAAAACTGATCGAGCAGCGATTGCCTAGAGAAGTGGTTGCTGGCTTCAAACTCAACCCCGATATTAAGCCCGATGCGATGGGCTACGCCCCGCCTAAGGCGAACGCAAATGGACGCGATGGCTCGGAGCGCCGGCTCTCCAGCGATGGCCTACGCCCCGCCAAAGGCGAACGCAAACAGAAATCTGCAAGTGACCAGCGGACGCCTCGTGTGAGTGTGAAGCCGGCACCAAAGACAGGGGCTAAAAAATCGGCAGGGAGAAAGGCCGCAGGTGGCAACAAGTCCGGTACTCGTTCGTCTACATCACGCCGTGGCGATCGCTAAAGGCAAAGCGTCTCGTAAGTTTCCGCGCGTCCCCTGGTAGAGTGTTTTGATTTTTAAGCAAATGCGCTGATTACCAAATGGTGCGCTTCACCGCGTGCCATAACATCTTTTGTGAACAAGATCAGGAATCTGGTTTTTGATCATACTGTTATTTATTAGACAGTTGGTGTGGTTTGCAATGAACTATCAATCTGGGGACGAATTTTTAAACAACCTGCCGCTGATTTTGGCGGGGCCAATGTTACAACATACGGAACCCGAATCAGTTACGGTCTGGGTGGCACTCAAACAGCCTTGCCAGGTAAAACTCAAGGTTTACGAGACAACAAATGACGGTACGGTGTTAGGAAATTGTTTGTTGGCGGGAAGACGCTCTACTGTTGCCTTGGGAAAATCGCTTCATATTGTGGCGGTAACGGCTCGGTCTACGGGTAAAGATCACTTGAGTGGCGATGGCGAAACGCCCGCTGGAAGCGATGGGCTACGCCCCGCCAAAGGCGATGGGCTACGCCCCGCCAAAGGCGATGGGCTACGCCCCGCCAAAGGCGATCGCATCTATGCCTACGACCTCCAGTTCACTGACCAGACCTCCCAAATTCAGCAAACGTTGTCCCAAGCCTTGTGTTCAAGCCGTTTCACCACTGTCAACATCAGCTATTTTGAACATCAAAAACCAACATTTGTCCTGCCGGCGCGCCGTCTCGAAGATTTGCGAATTGTGCATGGTTCCTGTCGCAAACCCCACGGTGATGGGTTCGATGCGCTGCCCATCCTCGACTGCTTAATCGAGAATACTGCAAACCAGCCAAAACAACGTCCCCAACAACTTTTTCTCACTGGTGACCAGATTTATGGAGATGATGTTGCCGACCCGTTATTGTGGGTGTGCAGTAACTTAGGTGATGCGCTGCTGGGCTGGGAAGAACAGTTACCGGTGGCTCAGACTCAAGCTTCAGATGTCGCTTATTACACGCCAAAGCAGCTGCCTCCCGGACATCGGGCTGAGATTGCAACTAACCAAGCTGGCTTCACGGCAGGATTACAAAATAAACGCGCTAAGGTTAACAGTCATCTTTTGGGACTTGGCGAGTATTATGCATCTTACCTTTTAGCTTGGTCGCCAGTCTGTTGGCCAACCACTTGGGCTAAGGGACGGGAAATGATGAATACTCGCAAAGCAAGTCGGCGGTGGGATCGAGAAGTTGGGGAGATGCGGCAATTTATTCACACCCTCTGGAAAGTGCGGCGCGCCCTCGCCAATATTCCTATGTACACCATCTTTGATGACCATGATGTCAGTGATGATTGGAACCTCAACCAGGCTTGGTGTCTACGAGTACTGGGGCGACCTTTGGGGCGACGAACTGTACAAAATGCGCTGTTAGCTTATGCAGTTTTTCAGGCGTGGGGCAATACGCCGGGGCAATTTGAAGCTGGTAAACCTGGTGAAAAATTATTGGCGGCTGCTGAGGACTGGTCTAATTCTCAAGGAATGCAGACCGAGGCTTGTAATGCGATCGCTAACTATGTAGGAATGCCAGCCAACAACCCACTCACTGGACTACCTGAGTTTGTTGAAGACGGACCCGTTTTGGTGCTAGCTCGACACCCTGAGGCACTCACTTGGCATTATACGGTACGCTGCTATTGCCATGAAGTGATTGTTTTAGATACGCGCACATGGCGGGGCTACCCTGCTGATCAAAAACCAACTGCGCCACCAATGCTACTATGCCCGCAAGCTTTCGAGCGCCAACTCTCCCAGCCTCTACAACAATCTCAGATTCCAGCGACATTGGTGATTGCACCGACAAATCTATTTGGCTTGCAAATAATTGATCAGATTCACCACTGGCAGTTGCAGCGCGATCAAGTGTTTTCTACGGATGTGGGAGATTCTTGGAACGTTCATTCTGAAGCATTGGCGCAATTTATCAATACTTTGTTTGAGCAACGCCAACAAGTCGTTGTCCTCTCAGGCGATATTCACTACGGTTCTGTTGTCCGCATGTCTCATGCTAGTACGTCTCCAGATTCTGAAGCCAAATCTGTCTTAGTGCAGTTAACTGCTAGTGCATTAAAAAATGAAGAGACTTTGACTCGACTCGTCCATACAAGACTGAAAGACTGGCTTTTAAGAGAAAAAGTGCGCCGTTGGCTCGGCTGGTCTCATCCACCTAATATGGTAGAGGTTTCAAGGAGACAATCCCGCCGCCGTCAGCCGCAAGTTAACCCCGACTGGAATTGTGCGCTGGAGTGGATTCCTCGACAAAGCGCTCGTACTCCTGATTTTGGCGCCAATGTACCGTGGCTAATGACTCCCCGACAAAAAGCAAAAAACGACAAATGGCGATCGCTACAGTGTCTAATGTTCTGGAAATATCCCTGGTTCCAAGACGGACGAGAAGCGGTCGGATTAAATAATTTAGCTTTAGTTCACTTTGAGTTGGCAGATACTCAGAGCGCTGACAAAGTTATTCAAGATATGTACTGGTTTTCTTCTTGGTATCCTACTCAAATTGTTTATAGCCGCTTTGAGAGCCAACTTTCACCTAACCAGCGTCTAGTTTGAACGTCTTTTGCCTACTACAGAGATAGTTCTTTAAGGTAGATTCTCCCCGGAAAAAATCTGGAAGTCCTTATCCCATTTGCCGCGCCATGAGCGTAGCAAATAAACCATGCCGATTCACTAACTGATCAAACTTACCCTGCTGGACAATTCGACCTGCTTCCAGCACATAAATTCGGTCAGCGTTGCGAATGGTGCTGAGGCGATGGGCAATAACTATCCGTGTTACCTGCAACTCATCTAAGCTTTCACTAACTATCGCTTGGGTGCGATTATCTAAAGCGCTAGTAGCTTCATCAAAAATCAGGATTCTCGGATTTAATACTAAAGCACGGGCGATTAACAGTCGTTGTCTTTGTCCACCAGAAAGGTTTGAACCTCCTTCAGAAATGACTGTATGCATCTCCATCGGCATTGATTGAATATCATCGGCAAATCCAGCCCGCTGTGCAGCTTTCCAAGCTTCGTCCATTGTCACCAATGCACCGCTAGCAATATTGTCATAAATCGAGGCGCTATTAATTCGACCGTTTTGCAATACAACACCAATTTGTCGGCGGACTGCCGAGATATCTATTCCTGATAAGTCTTGACCATCATAGTATACAGAGCCATTTTCTGGAGTTTCAAACCCCAATAATAGGCGAATAATTGTTGATTTCCCGCTGCCAGATGGCCCGACTAAGGCAATAAATTCTCCTGGTTCTGCCTGAATTGTTACATCATCTAAATTCAAGACACCATTTGCCCGATAACGAAATGTGATGTGCTCGATTTTGACTTGACCCCTTAACCGCCCAGGATCGGTTTTGCTGAGGTCGATTTCTGGTTGAGCATCAAGAATCGGCTTGGCCCGTTCCCAGAGAATGCTGATGTCTGCAATGTTGACTAGAGTATTACTCAGCTTCGTGGCGCCGCTGATAAAGATCACAAATGCTGTATTAAATCCGAGGAATGTGCCTGTAGATAATCCTGTTTTTCCCGGAACTTGAGTTTGGGAAATCAAGAATACGGCAACGCAAAAAATCATGATCGAGCTGACGGTTGGCATCATTGTATTAAATACAGCTAATACGTCTTCAATCAACTCTGTACTCAGCTTGAGTTTTAGTTGCCGACTGTACTTTTTTGCCCAATGGGCAAATGCCCTGTCTTCTGCACCGGTGACTCGCAGTTTAGATACTCCATCAATCATCTGCACGGTGAGTCCGAAAATATCTCCTTCTAATTCTTCTAATGGACGCATTTTCTGGCGGGTAAACACGCCGGAGACGGTGGTGATGATGATGGTCAGTGTTGCTACTGCTAGAGCAACTAAAGCCAGCATTGAATTGTAGAAAAATAACAGTCCTAGGTTGAGGAGGGAGAAAAAGCTGGTGAAAATTGTCCGCAGTACAGTATCGCTGAGTTTCTGGCGAATCTGAGTGATGGCAGAGACACGAGATTGTAAGTCTCCAATGGAATATTCTCGAAAGAAGGAGACTTTGAGGTTTAACAATCTATCCCATAGTGCTGCTTGGGTGTCGGTGCTGGTTTTGCTTTCTAATCTCAGCAGGGCAAACCCTTGAGCTAGTTCAAAAACCATTGTGCCAAAACTAGTTGCTAATAGACCAAATCCGATCTGCGTTAATAAGCTTCGGTCGGCATCAGGAATGGCTGAATCGATTAAGATGGCAGTTGCTTGGGGAACTAACATCCCTAACAGAGCAGCGACGACACCTGTCAGCAGGATGATTATTAGTTCTCTAATCTGCCCATGTACGGCAAATTGTAAGAAATCAAGAACTTTTAAGTATTTATCTGGTAGGGGGCGATAGAACATGTAGGCACTGGGAGCCAGCATCCTCGCAGTGCGATCGCTAATTGGGATGCGAGCATGATTCTCTGGGTCAAATATTTCGTACTTGTCTGCTGCTACTGGTAGCACTGCCACAGGACGGTTATCAGCATTAATGTATGCCAGTAGGGGGCCACAATCTTTTTTCCACCATTGGTCATTCAGCAACACCCGTCGGATGCGAATTCGGGATGCTCGTGCGATCGCTTCCAGTGGTTCTTTAATCCGCTGCATATCTTCTGAACGCGCCGGCGGTTGGATCTTAATTCCTAACGCCCGCCCCACGGCTCCTGCTGCCATCAGCAGAGATGTACCTTCCTCGATCAATTCAGCTTGCTTTGGCTTCAGAACTGATGCCAAGGCTCCCAAGGCACTCACTGTTACCTGACGGTTGAGTTTTTCCCGTTCTTGAAATTGAGTCAATTTCGCTGCTAATTCTTCCTGTTGCCGTTGAGCCAGAACTGCAATAAAATCCCTGTGAAGTTCACTCAGTATAGTTTGGATGCTTTCCCAAGTTTGAATTTTGTCAGGATTGAAGATAACTGGTGGGATGACTAGATGATGATCACAGATATGTGCACACCAAGTCCGAACCGACGCTAGCAGTTTTTCTGCCTCATCTTTGCCCACACTCATCCATTGCTCACAGTCTTGGGGCGTTAGCTGCAACAGCACCGTTTCTGCCATCGCTACTGCCAGGATTTGATAGAAATTGCCCTCCGAGGTTAAAGTCCCTGCGATCCCGAACAGCGCTTCCCCAGCTTCCACAGTGAATAGATAACGCCGTGACTCCTCAATCCCTAGTTTACTGGGAACGACAAATAGTGCGATCGCACCCGACTCAATCCGCCAACCTATTTGTGGATCGTCCAATATTAAGGACTGGCTACCTTCGAGCCGTAACTGGGAATCTCTCATCTGGGTTTATTTTCGCAACGGTTGTGTAACAAAATATCAATAAAATTTTGATATAAATTAAGCTTTCTGTTTAAGGTTGTGAGGCAAAAATAACTTAAACATCTTTGACAGCTAACCTCAGAGGATGTTTGAAAAGTTGTTTGTGATAAATATAACACTCGTAGATCCCCCTCAATCCCCCTTTTTAAGGGGGACTTTAAGAGTTTATTGCCCCCCTTTTTAAGGGGGTTTGGGGGGATCTCGATCAATTTTGATACTTTTCAAACATCCTCTCAGCCTAAAGTCTACTTTTTGGCAAACTTATCTAACTTATTTTTCCAATAAACGTATCCTGCTCAATTCTGCTTCCACTGTTGGTGGAATGCTAGTAAAGCGAATATAAAAACTATCAGTTTCATCTGGTTTTTCTAAAATTTTACCATATATATCTTCGCTATCTTCCGCATTTTCAGACATAAAAAAGTTAAGTTTAATGTTAGTTAGTGGCTGTAAAACCACAGCGGATGCAGTCGATTCCGAGCAGATTTGTGCTCCCTTGGCTGAAAGCTTAACTAACTTACCCTTAATTACGGTGCCATCCACATTCTTACCATCCAAGACCGTATAATTTAGCAAAATTGCTGTCGGCAAGTTAAAAAACACTTCTTCTTCTTCTTTAGGAAGATAAAGGTTGTAGTTTCCAGCAATTCCCCCAACATCATAAATTGTTATCGGTAGCTTCACCCCTTTTGCTTGTACCTCCCTTTGTCCAATAATTTCGACAATTGAACCAGCTTCATTAATGGTTGATTCCGAAACAAAAATTTGTCCGCCGACAGTATAAGATTCAATCCGATAAGTCAAATTAACTTGATGACCGATAATCCCATATTTAGTACGTTTATCAGAGCCAATATTACCTACTATCACTTCAGCAGTATTAATCCCAATGCCCATTTCCAATTGTGGAAATCCCAGTTGCTGTATTTTTTCGTTCACAGACTTCATTGCTAACTGCATAGCGACAGCGCAAGCAATGGCTCTAGTGGCATCATTTTCTCTCGCAATCGGAGCGCCGAACAAAACTAAAATCCCATCGCCCATAAACTCATCAATAGTTCCTTGATACTGGGTAATCACATCCGCCATATATCCCAGATAAAGGTTAATAATTTTAATCGCTTCTTCAGCCAGTAATCGTTCAGCCGTAGCTGTAAAACCTCGGAGATCCGAAGTGAGCATGGTAATTTTTTTGCGTTCGCCGCCAAGTTTAAGACCTTCAGGATTTTCCAGCAAATTGGCGACCACTTCTTTAGTTAGATAACGACCAAAAGTTTTACGAATCTCCCCTGCTGTGTGCGCGACATAAGCAGTCACACCGAGTGCCGACCCAATTAATGTTATTAATGGTGGAACTACTGGAATCCACCAACCTGTAAGAAAAGCCAGATAACTAACACTTACAAGACAGCACCCCGAAAGCATTATACTCGCAATAGGTAATAGCGATCGCTTCTTAGAACTGCCACTATATCTTTGTTGCCAAATTAAGGTTGCACCAATCAATGACCAACTCAAAATCCACAACCATTCCTGGGGCTTACTCCAAGTCTTAATTAAAGAACGATTATCTAAAGTAGCGCTGATAATTTGGCTGATAGCATTGGCATGAATCGTTACTCCAGCCATCCGTTTAGGTGCTGTTAAAATAGTGCTACTGTAAGGTGTATAAAATAGGTCTTTCAGACTTTCAGATGTGGGGCCAATCAAAACAATCCGCCCACGTACTAAGTCTTTAGGAATGCGGTTATCTAACACATCCATCACGGATATGCGTTGAAAGCGCTGAATAGAACTGCGATAATTTAGCAGTACCTGATAACCTTGGTCTTCAGCCCGGATATAACCACCATCATTCCCTTGAAATAATGGGAAAATTACATCACCTGTTTTTACTAAATAATCTTCTGTTTGCCCAACAGAAATATTTCGCTCATTGAGATAAAGATAGGCAAGTTTAAAAGCAAAACTAAACACATTTTCGCCATTTTTATCGGCTAAATAAATTAAGCTACGCCGCACTTTACCATCGCCATCTAGCGGAAAATCATTGGCTCCAACTTGTCCCCGCTTTTTTAACACTGGAGGTGGAGCAACAGCAGAACTATCGATACTTTCGGCGACTTTCTGGATACCAATTAAATTTGGTGTAGACTCAAACACTTTGACTAACGACTGATGACCAGGTTGCACTGGTAAATCTCGATAAAGGTCAAGACCAATAGCGCTTGGTTTTTGTTGTTTCAAATTCTCTAAAATTTTTGCCAGCATGCCATCAGGAAGCGGCCACTGTCCACTTTTTCCCAGTGTTTGAACATCTGATTCATTAATTTCCACAATGACAATGCGCGAGTCAACAGCTTCCGGAAACCGCAGCAGAAACATTTGATCCAGCGCTGCCAATTCCAACATTTGCAGCAGTCCAGTTAAGCGCAATATCAGCACAAATGCTCCCATACTCGGAGCAGCGATGAAGATACCGCGCCATTGCCAAAGTTTTCGTTTGAGTTGACTCCACATAAATTACTTAGGGAATACCAAAAAATAAATTATCCAGTAATCATAGATTTGTAGGGACACAGCAATGCTGTGTCCCTACCGATTGGATATTTTTTAAATTGGAAGTCCCTTATTATTGGATGTGCAGCTATTAACCAGCGGTTCTGCAACTACATTTTTTAACCCTACAGAGCTTAATAATGCTTGCCAATTAGCGAATACTGTGCGTTCTTTGGGGGAAGTACAACGTTGCTGGACTACAGTATTCAGAGCTTCGTGCCAAATACCGGCTGTGGCGTAAACGCTTGAAAGTTGCTTTGAATCTGTGGTCGCTAGCTTGATCAACAGTTCTGGAGTGGCTTTGGTTCGTTCTACCCACCCGGAGACAATCAGCTTTTCATCTGTTTCTTCAGGACGGCAAGCGATCGCTAAATACCACTGATACTGTTTACCAACTTCCAGGCTTGGCGCATTGGATGGGAGACTAAACCCGATAATTCCCGGTTTGCTAGGAAGCGCAAAAGTCGTTTCATAGACTATATCTCCCTTGTTATCTAGTAGTGAAAATTCCGCAGTTTGTGCAGTAATTTGTGGCACAAACCAGTAGAAATTTGGGCGCTCACTCAGGGTCAAGCCCAATTTTTTCTGAGGTATTAAGGGGGTTAACACCTTCTTACTTTGTTGAGTACAGGAACTACGGGTTCCTCCTCCAGCAGTAGTCATGGGCGTTCCCCGATTCGGTGGGATAAAATTTTGACTAATCTTCCAGTTCTTAACTGCCGGTGAAACTGTTAAACTTAGCTGCGATTCAGCTTCAGCCAATCCGGGGAAAGCAGAAATAATCGATAATCCTAGAGAGAAGGGAACTGTTGTCAGATGCAGAACTTTATTTATCCAAGTCATATTAAGTCCAGTTAATTATTTGTTAATTATTTGTAAATCTATTTCACTTTTATTCTGGGTATGCTGTAGGAATTGATATTATACGGTAATAATTAGTATTCAGCTTGACATGATATTATAAGCGAACTTTCTTTTGGTTAATAGTATTTGCTGATATAAATTAATACTGATACTTGTACAAGTAGGCTAATAAAAGTTGCAACGACTACCTAGTATCAACAGTATGCCCGCTGTGAAGCAAAAACGGTTGTGTTGAAAACAACTAGGCGGGATAGTCAAGAGAGTACTCTATTCTTCTCAATGCACTGCCGATGTCTTAGTATTATCGGGTGCAAACAGTGTCACTATTAACCCGAAGTCATGCTCTTATTAGATAAGTAGAAAGGCATAAATAAAGATAACTATGTAAACAAATTTGAAATATTCTAAAACCCTCTTGCCCATTACCCATTACCCATTACCCATTACCCATTACCCATTACCCATTACCCATTACCCATTACCCATTACCCATTACCCATTACCCATTACCCATTACCTAATCCCAACGACCAATATTTACGCCCACCTACTTATTCTCTCATAAACAGCTTGAATACTATGCTCAGACAAATTCTAGCTAATTTTCCTAATTTTGCTACCTTCAAGGAAAGTGACATTGATTGGATGCTCCGTGTGGGCAAAGTCATCGAGTGCCATACTGGTGAACTTTTAATTCAAGAAGGTCAATTGACCATTGATCAACTGTACATTTTATTAGAGGGAGAATTAACAGTTTTTGTTTCCCAAGCAGGAGGCGTAGACGATGGGCAAGAAATCGATCGCATATCTCCTGGCAAGATTGTGGGCACTTTATCTTTTATAGATGATCGTCCCTCTTCTAGCACTGTTATTGCTCTAGAAAACTCACGAGTGTTAGCTCTGCCAAAACATTTGTTGCTCAAAAAGCAGGAGCAAGATACAGATTTTGCTGCTCATTTTTATCAAATGCTTTCTGTCTCGCTGTCGCAGCAGTTACGGAGTCTTTCTGATTTCTTGGCAAAGCACAACGTAGTTCCGGGGGAGCCACTACGAAAAGTTTTATTTGTATTTGCCATCTTGAATGATGGTGATATTGATTGGATGATTGCTCAAGGAAAAAGTCAGAAAGTAACTCCGGGTACAGTGCTGATTGAGCAAGGAAAACCCGTTGAGGCAGTGTATATTTTATTAGATGGAACATTGGGAATTTTTGTTTCTACTCAACAGAGTGAAATTGCCCAAAAAGAAATCGCTAAATCATTCAAGGGGGAAATTTTAGGAGAAATGTCTTTTGTGGAAACTGGAATTGCTTCTGCTACAGTTAAGGCATCAGAATTTTCTTTATTGCTGGCATTACCACAGCCAATATTAGCTGAAAAATTGAAGCAAGATACAGGATTTATGGCACGCTTTTATCGAGCGATCGCTGTAGTTTTGGTGGATCGCCTGCGGGACAGACTATTACGGCGTGGGTTTGGCAAGCTGGCTGATCAACTAAACCAACTATTAGCAGAAGATATCGAAGTTGAAGATGAACTCAACTTAGATACTTTAGACAACACAGCCCTAGCTGGAGCTAGATTTGATTGGATGATTAAACGTCTTAACAGACAACGTTAAACAATTCAAAATTCAAAATTCAAAATTTTGTGTGGTGAAGAGAATACATTACCCATTACCAATTACCAATTACCAATTACCAATTACCGTTCATGGCTGAAAATAGAGACAGTATATTTCGCAAGGAGTCACTAGAGCGTTTATCGTCTCCAGAAAGACTGGATCAGCTAATGCAGGTAGTTAGTCCAAAGGATTGGATACCCTTGGCTACTCTGGGCGGTTTAGTGGTGCTTGGGTTAATTTGGAGTATTTTTGGACGCATTCCCATCACGGTGATTGGCAAGGGGGCGCTAATTCGACCTTATCGGGTGATGACTTTTGAGTCCCCGATATCTGGTCAATTGAAGACTTTGAATGTCAAGACTGGTGAATGCATCGAAAAAGGACACATATTAGCCACAATTGACCCCACGGAACTCAAGCAGCAATTGCAGTCCCAGCGTTCAAAAATGTCGCAATTGCAGACACAAGAGCAATATATGCAGTTGATTCAACGACAACGCACCGATACGGAAAAAGTGGCGATCGCATCTGCCAAAGCTAGTTTAAACCAACGGTTGCAGGATACTCAGGCGTTGACACCTGCATTTTATGAAAAAGGCTTAAATGCCATTAGACAACAGCGAATTAGTTTGCAGCAACGCCTAAATGATACATTAGCTCTTGCACCCATACTCAAAGATAGATTGTTTAAGCGTCAGCAACTCTTAAATGCTGGAGCAATAGCCAAAGATACGGTTTTGCAAGCAGAGCAAGAATATAAACAGGGACTCCAAAGTGTATATGATATCAGAGCGCAACTGAAGCAGTTAGACGTGAGCGAGACAGAAGCTCAACAAAGATACTTAGGAAATCTTAGTTCTGTGGGCGATCTTCAAGCTCAATTGAAAGAACTGGATACAAGAAGTAAACGTCTAGAACAAGATACTTTGGTCGATCTCAATATTAGACTCAATCAAATTCAAGAAGTTAATCGTGCGATCGCACAACTCGAAAAACAAGTAGCAGAAAATAGCCAAATTGTCAGCGTTAACAGTGGCTGCGTACTAGAAGTTACAGCTTTTGAGGGACAAGTTGCTAGCCCGGGAACTCGGATTATGACACTGAACACCGGCGGTAAAGACACCTCACTGATTGCTGTCTCCTACTTTGACATCAAAGATGGTAAGCAGATTAAACCAGGAATGACCGTGCAAATCACCCCCGACTCTGTGAAGCGAGAACGCTTTGGTGGCATTGTTGGCAAGATTACCTCTGTTTCCCCCTTACCTGTGACGAAAGAAGGTGCTAATTCTGTTGTTGGCAATTCTGACTTAGTGGCAAAACTCATGCCGACTGGAGGAGGTGAAATAGAAGTACGTGCAGAAATGGAAATAGATGCATCTACATTGAGCGGTTATAAATGGTCTTCTTCCAAGGGACCAGAATTAAACATCTCTGCTGGCACAACTACCAGTGTTCGGGTGAAAGTGACAGAGCAAGCACCAATTACTTATGTCTTGCCTATTTTAAGAGAATTTACAGGTATTAACTAAACTTATTTTAGGGGATGATCTTGTGCAATTGATTCAGAAATTATTATCCTCAATTCAAAATCTTAATCCCTTCATCAAAAAAGCATCTACGTCAAACCTAGGCAAAGAGCAAGGCAAAATTCCCCCACGTGTCAAAACTCCTACCCTGCTACAAATGGAAGCTGTAGAGTGTGGTGCTGCCGCTTTAGGAATTATTTTGGCTTACTATCGAAAAATAGTGCCTCTAGCAGAACTACGGCAAAATTGCGGTGTTTCTCGTGATGGTAGCAAAGCTTCTAATATGATCAAAGCTGCCAGAAACTATGGAATGCAAGCAAAAGGTTTTAAAAAGCAATTGGCACAATTGCAAGAACTACGTCCACCATACATTGTATTTTGGAATTTTAATCATTTCTTAGTAGTAGAAGGATTTAAAAAAGATTGGGTTTATCTCAATGACCCCGCCACAGGTTCACGCAGAGTATCAACTCAGGAATTCGATGAAGCCTACACAGGGGTTGTACTGGTGATGGAACCAGGAACAGATTTCCAAATAGGAGGTCGGAAACCTAGCCTGATCGGCTCACTTTTAGACCGCTTACAGGGTTCTGTGGCAGCTATTTTATATTGCTTATTAGCGGGATTCTTTCTCGTTATTCCTGGTTTAGCTTTACCAGTATTCAGCCAGATTTTTGTTGATAATATTCTGGTAGAAAACCGCACCGACTGGTTGCGCCCGCTGGTTTTGGGTATGACAATAACTGTGATAGTGCAAACATTACTGACATTAATCCAACGGCGCTTTTTGAGACAACTCAATATCAAGTTATCAGTAGAAATGTCTGGTAAATTCCTGCACCATATTCTGCGGTTACCAGTAGGGTTTTATGCCCAAAGGTTTGCCGGAGAAATTAGCAATCGCGTGATGATTAATACTAAAGTTGCAGAAATTCTCTCCGGTCAGTTAGCCAGAACTGTAATTGATGTAGTGATGGTGGTTTTTTATGCCCTGGTAATGTTGGCTTATGATAGCGTTCTCACGATTCTTGGCATCTGCTCGGCAGCAATTAATATTTTGGTATTGCAGGGCATTTCCCAGCAGCGTCGGGATATTTATATGCGAATGATCCAAGATCAAGGTAAAGTTGCGGGGACAGAAATTGCTGCTCTCCAGAGCATGGAAACTATTAAAGCATCAGCATTAGAGTCTGATTTTTTTTCCCGTTGGTCTGGTTACTATACAAAATTTATTAACGGTCAGCAATCCTTAGGTATTACCAATCAAATACTCGGCATTTTACCGACATTTCTCACAAATTTAACTTCCCTTTTAGTTTTAATTATGGGGGGATTACGAGTGATGGATGGACACCTCAGCATCGGCATGTTAGTGGCTTTCCAAAGCTTAATGCAAAGCTTTCTAAATCCAGTCAATTCTTTAGTGATTTTTGGTAGTAGCCTACAAGAACTAGAAGGAGACCTCAATCGTCTTGATGATGTTTTGCGGAATCCCACAGATCCTGAATTAGCAGCCAAACCGCTACAAGATGGATCATTTTTTCAACTCAAGGGATATGTAGAGTTAAAAAATGTCACATTTGGCTATTCTCAGGTAGATGGTCCGTTAATTAAAGACCTGAGTTTTCAACTAAAACCAGGACAGCGGGTAGCCCTTGTAGGTGGTAGTGGTTCTGGTAAATCTACAGTCGCCAAATTATTAGCAGGACTTTACCACCCTTGGTCAGGAGAAATTCTTTTTGATGGTATTCCTAGAGAACAAATTCCTAGAGCGGTATTGTCTAATTCACTGGTGATGGTAGAGCAGGAAATCTTTTTGTATGCTGGTAGCGTCCGAGATAATCTCACCTTATGGGATGAGACAGTGTCGAATTACCAGTTAGTGCGAGCTGCCACTGATGCGGCAATTCATGAAGTTATTCTGGCTTTACCGGGAGGATATGAGGGGAACTTACTTGAGGGTGCTGTCAATTTAAGTGGGGGTCAGCGTCAGCGCCTAGAAATTGCTCGTGCTTTAGTGAATGATCCAGCAATTTTGATTATGGATGAAGCAACTAGCGCTCTAGATACAGAAACAGAAAAAATTATTGACCGTAATTTAAGGTTGCGGGGTTGTTCTTGTATTATTGTGGCGCACCGCTTGAGCACTATCCGCGACTGTGACGAAATCATTGTTCTGGAACAGGGTCAAGTGGTGCAGCGTGGTACTCATCAAGAGATGTTACAGACTGGGGGGTCTTATGCGCGGTTGCTTCAGTCGGAAAAATCGAGTGTGTTGCTGTAGGTTTGTGGCTCGGTTTTTGATGCTAACTTGCTTAAATCCTGGAGATTACAGCTGCGCGATCGCATCCTTGATTGCCCTGAGGACATTTTCAGTTCAAAAGTACTATAAATTTCCTGCTCAAGTTTTGGGTGGGTGCGCTTATATTTAATGTACATCAATCACCATAAAGGTTTGGAGTTTCGCACCGCGAACTAGTCTAAACTCCAGTTATAAAACTTCTGTTAATTTTCTTAAGTATCCTGGCTTTTTGCTGGACTAATCTGGACTAATCTTTAATAATATTTTCATCGAAAATTAACCTTAAATTTACCATCAGCGTTTATTCCACCAATTAATGGCACTAGCTTTAAGTGGTCGTGTAGACAGAACAAATCGTTAAAATGTTACATCGAAGTATCTTCGGAGGGCATACCTGTGTCACAAACCTAATTTTCAACCGGCGAAATGCGAGATTTAACACTGGGTGATGAATAATAAAGGGATAGAAAGTTATGAAGATGATAGATCGACTGAGATCTACAGTTCTATTAAGTCCTAATGACATAATTACTTTACATAAGCACTGCGTACTTGGCGAGAAAGTCTATCCTGAACTTGTTGAGGAACATAATCTCCGTGCTGTACACGTATACAAGCGTTTCTCAGGTAGAGAAAACAAGGATAGCTTTAGAAAATTTTTGCTTGCCAGATTAAGGGCATCATGGACGACAAGCTATGGCAGCGAACAATCTGATAAGTTTACTAAATGGTTCTGCCAGTTGGTAGAGACGGTTAACGAAGAAGGAGCGATAGTATTTGCAAACCTTATAGCAAATACATCCTTCGCAGAATTAGTAAAGCAGTATGATCAATTAATGTCTGAGTGTGGAAGCACTGGTCTAATTCATTCTTACCTGAACCTGAGAAATCATCCGGAGTTTCTTGAGAATCATTTATTTAAAAGTGCTTTTTTACACCCTCTTGTCATCGGGGTTATAGCTTACCAAATCGGTGCACCAATAAGAATCGTCGATGCACGAGCGAAAGATGCAGAGCCAATAGTTGTTTGCGCTCAAGATAATATGTTGCATATCGACAATACGCCCTTCAATGATGAATACAAGGTATTATTAACCTGGGAAAAACACCAAGTATCAGGACCCAAAGGACAAAACTTCGTTTATCTCCCAGGGACGCACAAGGGTGCTAGGAATTGTTATGTAACCGAAGATGGAACGATCTGGTCAACCGAAAACGCTTCTATTTTTGTTACGAATAATTCAATCGAACAAGCTTTAGAATTCCAAAAAAAAATTAAGAATAATCTATTACCTAGCGTAGTAGAAGTGTCCAATGATAATGAGCCAACAACAATTGTTTTTGCAGCAGGCTCTTTAATACATCACAGGTTTCGCACTATTGAAGGACACTCTAGAAGCTCATTAATCATAGCTTTCCACTCTGCTTTCGATAATCCAGGTGGTCTACTAGAAGAGCCTTTACCAAATATGTCCGATTTCTTGCAGCAAATTCTTGTTAGACAAGAGCAGAGCAACGGAGATTTGTTCATCTCTGTGCTCACAGCCCAGTCTCATTCTATTGCTGATGCAATTGAGCAAATTTTTGAACCAGCACTTGATGGTGTAAAACTAATTGAGCAACAAACCAAACAATTATCGAACAAACAAGTTCAAGCGTGGAAAGAAGCTGTGCTGAACTCACCTGAAATTGAAGAACTTAAGTTCTCTTCTGAGTTTATTCTGTTTGGTGAAGAATTAAATATTGACGAATTTGTTCGACTTGTAGTTGAAAACATGATGTTCTATGACAAGCATGGACCACTGGATTTGATCTTGTATGCAAATGCCAAAGAGGAGATCAGAAAGTGGTCTAGGAATAGAATAAGGGAAATGAGACTACCCGACTTGGAGCAGCGGCTTTTCAAGTGGACTGGAGAGATAGCTCAACCCCAAATTTCTCATATCCTGTCTCCGCCTGACTTAGTAAGATGCTCAAAGACTATTCTTCGTTGGTGTAGTGAGGCAGCAAAACAAAATTACTCTTCCGTAAACTTAAATTTTGGTGATCGGATTACTTGTTCTGAAGCTGTTGCTTCATTATCTCAGCTCGTCAGTGATCTTTGTGAGTCCATTATGCGCTGTTACTCGTTTCAAAATTACGTATCAACTAGCCTATTTCTGTTCTGGGCATGCGATGAGTGCATAAAGCTGATTCCCTCCAGTGATTTAGACTTGAGAGACAATGGCGGGACAATACTTAGGAGTTACATTGCTTCATCAATAGTACATCAGCAGATCTACAAATGGGAATGTTCAAAAAAATCAAAGGCATGATAGCTTTTCAGTCACTTCTAGCTTTGTTGTTGTGCTTTGAGGTAAATATTGACCTTTTAGGACAAGATATACCTCACAATTAATAGAGAAGAGTAAGGGACTTCCAGAAATTAAATTATTCAATTTTGGAAGCGAAGATGATTATTAGATTCTTCCCCTACGCCCCCTGCTTCCCATGTTCGCCAAAGCGATGGAATATTTTTTTAGTTGGAAGTCCCTAACGCTCTTCTATCACTCTAGGCAGAGGAAAATAAGAAATCTTCAGATTCTCAGGTATTTGGAATAGCACCTCGCATTCGATTCATCAATGCAATTAGTGTTATAAATCCAATCAATAAATGCGAAACTGGAAAAACTCTGAGCCAAGGTTTTAGTAAATTAAAGAATATGAAAGGTTGAATGACTAAGCGTAAATTGTTGAGTATTCTCTATCTCAATTTTCTCTCAAAGATTACCTGTATATTCCCCAGGGCGGCAACCGCAAAGGAGAAATCCGCCAGTATCTTAATCTGATAATTACCATGCTGCTGGCTGGACTGTGGCACGGTGCCAACTGGACGTTTGTGGTGTTTGGTGGACTGCATGGGGCGTATCTGTGCCTTGATCAGTGGTGGCGTAAGCAGGGGATTTCCTTACCAAAGTGGTTGGCATGGAGCGTGACTTTTATAGCTTTGTTGTTCATCTGGGTGTTTTTTCAGGCACACAGCGTCGGGGATGCGATCGCACTTTGGCAAGCCATAGTAGGGTTGAAAGGAATCGTGCTGCCCTTTAACCCACAGGGTTACTTTTCTGTGTTAACCCACTTCGGGGTACAGTTGCAGGAGTTGAGTTCCCTCACCTACCTGCCGCGCTCTGAGGAACAGGATTTACAACGTCAAGTTGACAAGCAAGTAAACAATAAGTATTCCCTGGCAAAAGGTGGGTAAAGCCGGATAATGCCTTGCCGACGTTAGACCGCAACAACAACGGCACCATTGACAACATCACCTAACTGTTCGGCAGTAATGATTCCTATTGCGCTCCAGAGTCTAATTTTGCGCGGACCATTATTTTTGTCCAAAGTCCAAAAATTAGGTAAAAAAGCAATAAATATTTTTAAAATGAAAACTTTCATATTCGTCTGGGCTGGTCAGTTAATTTCCTTAATAGGCTCTAGTCTGACAGGTTTTGCGCTAGGAGTATGGGTTTACCAAACTACAGGGTCAGTCACCAACTTTGCTCTGATTGCTCTGTCTCAAACTCTACCTTTGGTAGTAATTTCCCTTGTAGCTGGTATTATAGTTGATCGCCACAGCCGACGCTGGGTGATGATTATCAGCGACTTTGGCAGTGGTTTATGTACTCTGGCGATCGCCATATTGCTAGCTACTGGTAATCTGCAAGTATGGCATATATATTTAACTACAGCAATTAGTTCCTCCCTCAGTGCTTTTCAGTGGCCTGCCTATGCAGCGGCTACTACTCTATTGATTCCTAAAGAGCAGTTGAGTCGCGCTACTACAATGGTAGGTTTGGGAAGTAGTATAGCTCAACTCATTGCTCCCTCACTAGCTGGAGTATTACTTGGCATAGTAGGACTGCGGGGTGTTATTGTAGCCGACTTCGTTACCTTCGGCTTTGCAATGATCACTTTACTCTGTGTTAGCTTCCCAGAACTAGAAACTATTACTACAGGCTCACAAGAAAGGCGTTCTTTATGGGAAGAACTAGTCTATGGCTTAATGTATATTACCAACAGACCTGGATTACTGGGACTATTGATTTACTCCGCTACAATTAACCTGTTTTTAGGAATCGTAATGGTACTGTTACAACCCTTAATACTCTCTTTCTTCACACCCATACAGTTAGGCATTATCGAATCTATCCGTGGTTTCGCTATGCTGATGGGCAGTTTCCTGATGATTGCTTGGTCAGGACCAAAGCATCGTGTTATGGGGATGTTTGTTAATATTATACTGTCAGCGGCAGCCATTATAATGTTTGTATGGCACAGTTCTATGTTAGTTATGTGCTTTGGCGCATTTCTGTTCTCTTTCGGTGTGCCGATTTACCGTACTTGCTCCCAAACGATCTGGCAAATGAAAGTTGCACCGGAGGTTCAGGGAAGAGTCTTTTCTTTAAAACGAATGGTATCTTTGTCAAGCCTGCCTTTGGCTGCTCTGATTGCCGGACCGATAGATGAGTATATTTTTGAACCTTTAATGGCTGTCGATGGTTTCTTAGCAGGAAGCCTAGGACAAATTATTGGAGTAGGTTCAGGTCATGGCATTGACTTATTATTTATCGTCTTAGGCTTTTTGTTAATATTGTCAACCTTTTTTGCTTATCTCTATCCCCCTCTGCGGCAAGTAGAAGATGAACTGCCTGATGCTATTTTGGTATCAGAAGCACAAGTCAACTTTCAAGATGGACTTGTAAATAATGGAGAATCTGCGTAGCAGCTTAGAAGCAATTTTGACGCGAATCGGATGCTGTTGGCGAAGTCAAAAGTAGACAGGAGTTCTGTAGAGTGTCACTCTAAGATTGGCACTATATATAGCCAGGATCGTAAGGGATATGTCACTCAAACCGCAACCCATCAGTCCTGTGCCAGAGGAATTAGTTTAGTACAGTAGAAAAGGTTTTCTCGGGCGTTAATGATCTGGTTATGCTTCTAAGAACCCTTTTATTGTCTCGATAGAAATGCCAATGACAGGGTGATCAAATATTGCTTTTAATGCCTCTGTACCTCCTGCTTTTGAGGCACTAATTAGCCGCTGTTTGAGCGTTGGATTCTCCTTAATTTTTTGTTTGATAGCATCAATTGCAATTGATTCCTTGTTAGTTACAGGAATTTTATTAACTGACTCTAGTACAGGTAGGCGGAAATAAACAGACCATATATGTGGGAGAATAAATGATCAGGTTAAAATTATGGATTGCCTGAATACTCACCAGTCTCAATCATTGGTGCGCCTGGTTGCAGAAAAAGAAGGTTTGGATATTGACTTGGGTATTAAGGGTCAAAGTGGCATCCTCAAATCTATGAAATCCCGTGCGGCTTTTTTAAGTGACCCAGCACATCGAATTATTTTTCATTACACACCCAAACATTCTTCGTGGCTTAATCAAATTGAAATTTGGTTCAGTATTTTGGTTCGCAAGTTACTCAGAAGAGCAAGTTTCCTTAGTTAGGATGATTTGAAAAATAGAATCCTCCAGTTTATCGACTATTTTAATCAAACAATGGCTAAATCTTTTAAGTGGACATATAATGGCAAAATTTTGGCTATTTAATAGTCTGTTTATTTCCGCCACCCTGTAATAGTTGGTTTACTTAAACTTTTGAATTAGAATATTTATATATTTACCTAGATTTCAGTTAGTAGATAATTATTAAGGTTCTACTTGATTGCGAGGGCGTTTAAAAAAATACTGCTTCCATAGTATTTTAAAATTTGTAAATTTGCTCTTGATTATCGATTTCATTCACAGGTATTGCGCTTAAATGTATCTAAAATATTGGATTAGTCCACCACCTGTTCTTAATTCCGTAGATGTTAAGTCAAGAAAAGAAAGGTTGACAAGATAAGCTGGCTTAAAGCAGCATTACTGCATATTACCAACAAAAAAACATGGTTCTCAACAACATCGACCGTATCGAAGCACCACCAGCAGATGTGTTTTACCGAGAGTATATCCTGACCCAACGCCCGGTAATTATCACCAACTTCTTTGAAGATTCATCACTGCGTCAGATGGATACCCTAGAGAAGGTAAGAACAGGACTCACTGATATACCAATTCAAATTTGTCCAAATTACATTGCTCATTTGCTAGATTCAACATCAGCCGATGTTCAGCGAATGATGAACTTAGGCGCATATCTTGACTTTTTACAAGCACAACCTACCAGTCTTGATATCTGTGCTGAGTATCCTACACCCCAAAAGCTGCTTGAGTTATTGCCCCTTAACTCATACCAAGACTTAGGTGATGGTAGCGATCTCTACTCCAATATGTTTGTCGCTGGGAGCCATAACTATGCTCATTTACATTATGATGCTGATCAGCGTAATGTCTTGTTGTTTCAAGTTTTTGGCACAAAGCGATTTGTACTGATTCATCCGCGTGAAACTCAAAAGCTAGATGCCATTGATCAGTCTAATCTGTGCCGTACAAGTGGCATTTTTTTAGAGAAGATGTCAGAAGCGGAAAAAACAGATTTTCTCCGATATACCAATGCATTTGATGTGGTGCTTCACCCCGGTGAAACCATTTTTATGCCGATGATGATCTGGCATTATATTGAATATTTGGAACCTGCTATGTCGATTGCTTATCGTTTGGGGCGCAATGCTTATAATCGTCGATTGGCTGAACTTTTTCGAGCACCTTCGGTTGATGTTCAGTCCCTTTCACTGTTACTAAGCGATGAGACAGAAGTTCAGTCACATCATCTAGAATGGTTGAACAGGTTAGAGGCCGTAAGCCATTCATTCTATGAGAGTGAAAGCGATCGCCAGGCGGCTTTAAACTATCTATGCTTAATGATTCGTCAGCAATATCTTGGCCTTGAGCCTGTGAAGAATATTCGGGAGTTGAGAAGACGTGAAGCGATTCTTAAACAAGTTGCTGGTTTGAGATGACTAATAAATTAAATTCAACTCAACAGGACTGGGAAAACGGGCAGTGGGTGCAACTCAATGTGGGACTTGTCAGGCATCAGGAGGGGGCACTACCGAGCGCTCGTGCCCTTTTTGCTCAAATCGCACCCCTGGTGACTCACTGGCGGAACAGTGGTTTGCTGCGCTGGTTCTTCTTTATGAGAAAACCCCCAGATGTCCGGCTGCGGTTTTTTATAAAAGTGGAGCAGCAAGAGGTGATGGGCAAGAGCACCCGCATCGCGATCGCAGAACTCTCCGATCTCATGTATACTCTTGAGCGTGAGAATTTTATTAATCTATTTTTTTTTAGCGACTATCAGCCGGAAACAGAGCGATTTGGTGGGCTTGCAGCCATGAAGTGGGTTCATCAACACTTCGACGTAGACACTTCAATGTGGCTGATCCTTGACTATCTCTATCGAGATAACCTGAGTGTTATCCCCAAAGACTTACTTTTAACAACTTTGTCGAATGATCTGTTTACCCGTGGCCTGTTAGATAAGGTATCTATGCAGGCAGCTTGGCGCAGCTTAGGGGCTTTGATTCCCGCACCTCCTGGAACCACAATTCCCGCAGTTGAACTGTTTTCTATTGAAACTTTGTGTAAATCTCGATGCGTTAAAGGGCAAGAAGCAGATGTATTGCAACTATACGCGACAGCTAACGACGTTCTGGCTAAGGAATTAGTTAATCTCCAGGATATTGGTCAATTGACTCAGAATCTGGCTGATATATTCGCTACAGTGGCGATGTTTAATTTTCACCGCCACGGGTTCGATTGGCGTCATTCAGGCAGGCTGATTGAAGCTATACTCCGAACCCTTTAAACAAAGGGACTTCCAATTAAAAAAACATCCCAAATTTTCTTGTGGGATGGGTGTCCCCACACTTACAATATTCCGGGCGGGCTAGAAGCCCACCCCACAAGATGGATAATTTATTTCTTGGAAATCCCAAAGAAGATAAGAGCATGAAAGTCTTACTTTGTCGCTATTGTTAAATTTTAATGCGCCGACTTTCAAACAAAATAACGCTGTGTATCTGATTTTTATTCCGTCACAAAATTTTACCAAAACTGTCTAGACAGCGGAGTACACTTTAAGTAATTATTGTATTGATTAATCTAAAACTTAAGCAATTAATCTGTTGTACCTGTTGTCTAAGGATTGGGAAATAACACTTATCAAGTTAATTACCCAGGTTTAGATTTAGCTACCTAGCTCCAGATGCTCAGAGAAACGCCAATCATCCTATTTTGAGGAAAGTGCATAATGTCTCAGCAAAGTTTTGTTGAATACCATGAAAATTTTTTAACGCAACCAGCAAATGCGGCGCTGCGTCAGGCTTTGGATGCTACTGAAGCAGATGAGTTTGGTCAATTAGCTGTTGAACAAGGTAAGGCCAACGGTTTTGATTTTACCCTTGATGACGTGAAAGCCGTGATGGTTTCCACCGAAAGAAAGGTTCTAGGTTTGTCAACTTCTGCTCCATCTGTGAATATCCGTTCTCTCAATAGTGTTAACGGTATTAAAGCCAGACCAACTAACCGGGAATTGTCAGAACAAGAGTTGGAAAGTGTGGCTGGTGGAGCAATCGGCACAGGAAGTACAATTATGTGTTGCTGGTAGTTTTGATTTAAGCTTGTGGTCCGAGTCCGAACTCAGGTAGTAACTGAGGGCGTTGCTAAACTAAGGTATGTTCTAGGCTGGTAAAGAAACAGAACGATATTTGAGGTAGTGCAATCACAATTGAACAGAATGCCTCAGCATTTGCTCGGTTTTAGAGTAGCACAATGTTTTCTGATGGATAGGAACCAAATAGGGTCTCAAACGAGTTTTTTCATTAATCACAACAAATGTGATTATGTTAATTTTTTCGGTTCTTATGGTTATCAGAAGACCCACATCTTGGAAAATCCATCAGGATTCGCCTCAATTCATACTGCTATTATGCAACGCCTGACTGAGAAATAAAAGATTAAAGCACTTCCAGAAAATAAATGGAGGTGCTTACATGTTAACTGCAATCTGCTGTAACTTGTATATTTTGGGCGGGCGTTAGCGTAGCGGCACGTAGTGCGACGCCCACCCCACAAGAAATGTAAAATTTAATATTATGCAAACTAGATGTGGTTTAGCTGATTAGATAAAGTGTGAAGCATATAGTGTTACTTGTAGTAATGATTGAGTAACGAAACAAGGGAATGTGGCAAAATCTGACTGCTCCTAAGCTGAATCTTGATGGTACGTTTCGGACTGAAGAACCCGATTCCACTTGGGAGCGGCTACAAAAACTTCTACCTGCTTTCGGCATTACGCGTGTTGCAGACATTACTGGGCTTGACTGCATTGGTATTCCTGTTGCTCAAGCAATTCGCCCTAATGGCAAAGGCTTTTCCGGTTCTCAAGGCAAGGGAATTTCACTGCTGTTGGCAATGATTTCAGCGGTGATGGAATCTGTTGAGTCTTATCACGCAGAAAACTTAAGAGAGCCAGAGATGGTTGCCTCATATGAAGAAATTTGTCGAAATCACCAGGCGATTGATCCTAGAGTTTTAGAGCCTGGTAAGCGATCGCCATTTTATCATCCGACTAAACCGTTAGATTGGATTTGTGGGACTGATTTATTTACGAATCAACCCGTTTATGTACCTCAAGCATATCTTGATTTAGACACCACCACTGAAAACCGTGATACTCATCTCTTCAGCGCTTCTAGCAATGGACTAGCCTCAGGAAACCATTTGCTGGAGGCTCTAGCACATGGATTGTTTGAAGTCATTGAGCGCGAAGCCGAATGGCGTTGGTGGCACCTCCCCCTAGAGCAAAGAATTAACTGTTTAGTTGATAGTCAGAGCATCAACTCTCCGCTGTTGCAATCTTTACTCAATCAAGTTCAACTTGCCGGGGCAACAGCCGTGATTACTGATTTAACCTTAACTGTGGGGATACCTACCTATAAATGCTTAATTAGCGATCGCGAAAATTGGCATCATCGTCCTACAGCCCTGGGGTGGGGATGCCACAGTGCCAAAGAGATTGCCTTAGCACGAGCGATTACCGAAGCGGCTCAGTCGCGGGTGACGATGATTGCAGGCAGTCGGGATGATATTAATTTAGACACCTATGCCCTTGGACAAGTCAAGTTACCGGGTAGCCCAGCCCTGAATTCTAGCAGCAAAAGAGCGATCGCTACCCGCATAGATTTTGAAACTCAGCCTGAGTTGGCCCTTACCTCAAACTTTGCCGCAGAAATTCAACAAATTCTCAATTGTTTGAGCGCTCAAGGGTTTAACCAAGCCGTCTTTGTCAATCATACGCGATCGGAGTTTGACATTCCCGTGGTGCATGTCGTTGTACCTGGAATGCATCTCCCTACGTCTTTGTAAGGCTTAATATGCACGCGAATTCTTTGGAACCTAGTCAAATTTTCATCTATCTTGGCCCCACCCTATCCCTTACCCAAGCTAGTCAAATTTTACCAGCCCGTTACCTTGCCCCTGTCCGTTGCGGTGATATTCTGGCTTGTCTGCGGTTGCAACCCCGCGTAATTGGCATTATTGACGGTTTTTTTGACAGCAGCACTGCGGTTTGGCATAAAGAAATTCTTTGGGCTTTAGAAGCAGGGGTGCGGGTATTTGGTGCCAGTAGCATGGGGGCACTGCGAGCTGCTGAACTGCAAGTGTTTGGCATGGAGGGATTTGGCTCTATTTTTACAGCCTACCGAGAGGGACAGTATATCGGGGATGATGAAGTAGCGATTTTACATAGCAGCGCTCAGTCCCAGTATCAACCCCTGACTGATGCCTTGGTAAACATCCGCGCTACAGTTAACCATGCGCTGTCCAAAAACATCATTGATTCGGCTCAGGCTAATTTAATTATCAGTTGTGCCCAGGGGCAGTTTTTCGCTCAACGACATTTAGCCCAAGCAGTGACTGATGCGGAAACACAAGGAGGAGATCCCCAAGTTTTAGCCCAGTTTAGGGAATTTGTGAAAAATGGCGGATATGTAGATCAAAAACAGTTAGATGCCATTGGACTGCTGAAACATCTAGCCGCTATGGATGGGGAAAGTGGTAACACTGCGGCAAATGAACAGCCAAAATTCAAACTTAACAAGTCCATTTTTATAGAAGAACTTCAGGCTAGAGTAGCGATTCGTCCGTTACCTACAGCATATTCCTGGCTACCGCTGACTGAAAAAATCTGCCAAGAAGCGCGATGTCTCGGCAGAGTTTACATTCAGTTGCGTAATTTCGCTGGGCTACTTCGTTGGTGTGATGCTATAGCCCAACAGCAGAACCTGCAACCCTCAGCGGCTGATTTAGCGGAGGTTGACAGCACTGAAATTTTGGGTTTGGGTTCTCATCCCCATGAGTTGGATTTAGATGCATCAGCAATGCCAGCTTTAGTTGCGCGGTTGGGACACATTCAGGCATTGCTCAAAGTTCATAGCCCAGACGAAGCCTTTGTAAAACAAGTTGAGGAACTGCATCGATTCATTTTGGTGATTGTCGGTAAAAAAGAAAATTTTGCTAGTAACGCAGATATGGAGCTTGTCGCTTTATTAGCAAATTGTGAACGCAGACTATACCGTCAGATTGCCACCCTCTGGGCATTAGCTGAACAGACAAACAGCCAAGCTGAGGGGAATTTGAGAAGCAGCATTATCCAAAAAATCAGCCATCATTTTCTCCAAGAACGGGGAATTACTAACGAGACTGAGTTTCAGGCTTGGCTATCGGTCAATTCCTTTACTCAAGCCGAGTTTTCTGAGATGATGGATGCGATCGCGCGGCTTGAGGGTTTTGTCAATGTCCCCCGCTGGTGGGGACGAGGGATGAGCAAATATTTCTCAGTTGCTGAGAGCTTTTTTGCCGATGCTTTAAGGCTATCTGGGTTTTACCCAATCATCAAAAAAAGAGTTCAACTCTCAACCTCCAACCTACAAAACGAACCTTGGGAAGTCGAACTGAAAAACTGGTGTCAGCTAAATGCCTTTCCTCAAGAATGTAACATTGCCCAAGTAGCTTTCTGGCTAGATTTTAGTACACCAGAAGAATTTGTCAAAGCAGGTGGAAGACAATAATTCTACGACATCAGCCCTTTCTCTTCATACTCTTTCATACTCTTTTTTTGGCAAAGGTATTGTTAACAGAACAGTATTGCCTTATCTGCCACACCAGCCAGTCTTTCTCTTGCTGTGTCAAAAATGCACCAAATCGAAAATATTTCTCAATCTTTTTCGGGTACTCCGAATCCCAAAAGGGTTTACAAGAATAAAAAATTAGAATATTAGAAAATTTATAACGCATGGGATTTTTTAATCCCACACTAATAATATCTGAATTAGGAATTTTGATCCGCTGAATGCACCAACCAAGCAACCATCGTTCTAGGCTGATATAATCTTGGTCGATTTGCAGCAGGATACTTGATGCAGAATTCAGAAAGAAAGTAATAACAAGAGACCAAGGTTTGGAAAATAGTGTCTTGCATAATGATTTTAATGATTTTACTACATAGTTACGTAATATCGGTATGCAAGCTACAAACATTATTACTGGCAACGAAAATATAAACAATAATATTAATGCTGCTAATCCCAAGCCACCAAAGTAATCAACAAGTATAATCCAATAAATCAGCCCCAAAACACCAATAAAAACTATAGAAAAAAATAAAGAGATAAAATTGTAATTGTTGTAAAAACACCCTGGAGGAATCTTGACAATTAAATTATTTTTAGTTCCGGTCACAATTAGATGACTTTTCTTTGATAACCGGGGTATAAGTTCTCTTTGACCTAATAATGTTGCTAAGGCTACCTCTGCTGAAGAAAAACGGTCAGCACTGACTGGTTCCAACATTTGTTCTAACCAGGTTTCCAAATCTTGGGAAGTATTAACGTAAGGACGGAAATCAATTTTGAGTTGACGCTGTGGTAAATCAGTGGGTGATTTTCCAGTCAACAAAAACAGTAGCGTTGTTCCCAAACCATATAAATCAGTAGATGCAAAAGCCTGCCCGCGAAACTGTTCTGGAGCCATATAGCCGAAAGTTCCTACTACTGTACTACCGCCGGTCACAGTATTATGATATGTGTCTGCTACCGCTCCAAAATCTACTAAAAATAACTTTTTTTGATGATCACATAAAATAATATTTTGTGGCTTAATATCACGATGAATAACTGGCGGTGTGAGTGAGTGTAAATAAGTCAATATCCCCAATATTTGACTAGCTATTTGCCTAATTTCTCCTTCACCAGGAAGCCAGCCATTTTCTACTAGCGTTGCTAGAGAATTTCCAGGTGCTAATTGTTGAACAATGTAAAAGGAACGGTTAGAATTAGTATCTATTTGAAAATAATCCAAGTAGCGAGGAATTGCTGGATGATTGAGTTGAGAAAGAATTTGTGCTTCCCTTTCAAACAACTCCATCTTTTTCCAGTCACTCATGCGGTGCAATGATAAAACTTTCAGCGCTACTTGTTCACCGGTTTCTAAGTCAACCGCTGCGTAGGTAATACCGACTCCACCCTGTCCCAATTTATGTAGAATGCGATATCGTTGATTGATAATTTCTTCAGCTTGATGTAATACTTCCATGTTTTTGTTTGTGGTATTTTGTTAGATTTATCGCTACCTAATTAACCCGATAGAACCAATTACATACTGATTCTTTACTAGACAATAATTTCAGCCTACATTTTGTGTAATTAATTGCGTCCGACTATTTACCACCAACAGAACGTGAATTTCTTTCAACTTCTCTCTGTCTCTCACGCTCTTCCCTTTCTTGCACGGGAGTCCTGCTACTGCTGTTCATGACATTGACATCAGCGCCCTTGGCAATCAGCAGTTTTACTAGGTCTGGGTCGTCTGCCAAATGCAGTGGAGTGTTGCCATCGTTGTTCTTGGCATTGACAGCAGCACCCTTGGTAATCAGCAGTTCTACTAGGTCTGGGTCGTCTGCCAAATGCAGTGGAGTGTTGCCATCGTTGTTCTTGGTATTGACAGCAGCACCCTTGGTAATCAGCAGTTCTACTATGTCCTTGTTGCCTTGTTCTGCTGCCACATGCAGTGGAGTGGCGCTATAGAAGTTCTGGGAATTGACATTAGCACCCTTGGCAAGCTGCTGTTTTACAACTTGCTTATTACCTTGTTCTGATGCTATGTAAAGTATATTTTTGCCAGCTAGATCAGTAAATCCAATGCTGCTTAAAATCTCCCACTTATGAGAATTTAACAGGCTAATAGTAGTAACAGCACTAACAGCACTAACAGCAGTAATAGCAACTCCAACTCTTTTTTTCCACTGAACAGAGACATTCGATTTTACAGTTAGCTTTCGTTTGCCCTGCAATACTTCCAAGGCATTTTGTGCCGAAGAAAAACGATCTTCGGTATCTGGCTCTAACATTTTCTCTAGCCAGTCGGCAAATTCTTCACTAATCTGTACGCGGGGACGAAAATTAATTTTTAACTCATCACTTTGCAAATCTGCGGGGGAGCGGTGCGTCAAAAGAAATAGTAAAGTTGCTCCTAAAGCATATAAATCAGTAGCAGGCACGGCTTGTCCGCGAAACTGTTCGGGAGCCATATAACCATAAGTTCCTACTACTGTACTTCCACGCATAAAAGTTGTGTAATAGGTATGTTGTACAGCCCCAAAATCTACCAAAAATACCTGCCCATCGTCACGGCGAATAATATTTTGCGGCTTGATATCTCGATGGACTACAGGAGGCTTGAGGGAGTGCAAATAAACGAGAATTTCTAATATTTGGATAGCAATGCGCCGCACCTGATCTTCACTTGTGCGCCACCCACTCTCTACCAACTCTGCCAGTGTCTTACCTTCTGCCAGTTGCTGGGCAATATAAAAATAACGGTCTTCGAGGGTTTCTATCTGAAAATATCCTAAATATTCAGGAATACCCGGATGATTGAGTTGCGAGAGAATTTTTGCTTCTCGCTCAAACAACTCCATCATTTTCCAGTCAGTCATTCGGTGCAGAGATAAGGCTTTGAGAGCCACTTGTTGAGTGCTTTTTAAGTCTTGAGCAAGGTATGTCGTCCCACTTCCACCTTGTCCCAAGGTATCGAGAATCCGATACTGATGGGCAATGATGTCTTCTCTCTGGTGCAGCAGTTCCATCCGGCTTCAATTTTGTATTGAGGGTGGTGATAATCATATACAACACATTCTACCCTCCCGATTCCGGCTTTGTTGTTAATCGTTGCCCGCTGTCCATCCCCACCCTATGTGTACATTTAGGGTGGGGACTGCCGCGATACAGTTAGCGATTATACCGTTGCTCTAGGCAGGAAGCCAGGTGTGTAACCAACTATCTCGGCGCTTGGCAAAGTCGTAAAGCAAGTCTGGTCGTTTATCGCGCAAGCAAGTTAGGGCTTGGTGTTGGGGCATGGCGGTGCTAGTTAGCCCTTTGAGAATTGCGAGTTGGCGTTGCCAGGTGGCTGCATCTTCGACCGGTTCAACAAAGCGGGCGGGTATTTGTTGCCCAAATAACAGGGTGTCATAGGAGTGATCGTCAGAGAAAAACTCTGGAGGATGCAGTGTATAAAACATGGAATTTTGGTAAGACAGGGGGGCCCGTTCCTGAAATAATGCTACGCGCTCGGCTGCACCGGAGATATCTGTGTCCCGATTGACTGCTTGCCAGAATGGAGTGGATAAGCGGTGATTGAACTTGTAGTGAATTCCCAGAAACCAACGCAGGGAATCCCAACGATGATTGATTTTGCGGTTGAGTACAGACTTAACTGCTTGATCGCGTTTTGATGCAGGAAAGTGGGTGAGCAGGAGTTCTAATTCCTGAACGATCATATGAATTGCTGTTGATTCTAGCGGTTCGACAAAAGCGTAAGAATTACCGATCGCAACAACGTTACCTTTCCAAAAATGCTCATGGCGTCCTGAACGAAATTTGATCAACGACGGTTCGCTCATTCCCGGATTTTTAGCCCGCATTTCTGCGACTGCTTGCTCATCACTACAGAATGCTGAAGAAAACACATAGCCGCGATGATCGGCATCTTCAAAAGGAATATTCCAGCACCAGCCATTATTCATGGTTTCGGCTAGGGTGTAAGGCTTTATCGTGCCATTATGGGGGACAGTGGCGGCGATCGCATGATCAGTGCCGAGAGTACCCGCGTAACTCACGAATTTTGAGCCAAGTTTCTGCTCTAGCAAAAACGAGCGGAAGCCAGAACAATCAATATATAAGTCGTAAGCGAGTTGACGTCCATCTTCGGTGATTAGATGTGTGATATTTTCGCCATCCGCAGACATCTGTGCATCAGAAATTTTCACATCGAGATGATTTATCCCTGCGGCGATCGCTTCCTCCTTCAGGTAGCGAATGAAGCGCCGATTATCCAGGTGATACGCCCAGCGGACTTGGTGGAGTAAAGATAAAGGAGTGCCATCACCCTGATCAAAGACCGGGATGCGATCGCCACTCATCAACATTGCTCCCAATGACTGATTATTCAGCGTTGACTCATAAAGGTGAGATTCTAGCAACCGTCCCCGCTGAAACGGAAAGGTGAATTCATAATCATCGGGTAGTCCCCACTGAAACTTAATTCCTAATTTCCAGGTAGGACGCACCCGCTGATAGAAATCAACAATGTCTAACCCTAAAAAGCGGGGACTGTGGAGAAACTTCACGAGTTCGGGAGTAGTCGCTTCCCCCACACCAATCACCGGAATGGCACTCGATTCTATCAAAGTTACCTTGATATCTGGTCTGAGGGCACGAAAAGCTAAAGCCGTGAGATAACCAGCGGTTCCACCCCCCAAAATGCCCACCGTTTGGTAAGCATCGGCGGCTGGAGGCGTTGTAGATTGGGGTGAAAGCGGCCAGATGCGACTGATTTCTTCAGCAGCAGAAGCGATCGCCTTTCGTTCCAAAACTCCCAACGGTGCATCGAGTCGGGGCGCACATTCATGACATTCACCGCTGGGGAGAAGCCGCTTCACAGTGCGTCCCTGCGGTGTAATTTGCAAAACGCTGGTTGCACGAGTTGCGGTTAAAGTCGAACCGAGAATTGAAATAGCTTCCTCGAGGCATTCTCGCGCCACATTCGCCAGTATGGGACTATCCACCCCAATCATCGGGGTTGAGAGTTGGGGCAAAATCTCCCCAAAGACTGATGGCACCGTTTCCAAAGTAATGACTCGACAGCCAAAACAAGCAGTTGCGCCTCGGATTACCGTTGGGCCGATGAGTGCTGTTTCCTGGGAAGCGGTGACAAATAAACAAGGAGTGCCACTTGCCAACGCCGATTTGTTGACATCGAAAAGCGCCTGAAATGGTACACCCTCCAAAGCACAGATTACAAAGTCGAATTCTTTGAAGAGTTGAGAAAGCCAGGAGACATTAACCGAGTCTAGACTTTCTATATCTGCTGTCGGGGGGGGACAGAGTATCCGTGCTTGCTGAAGGGCGAGAAATTCAGGGGTTTGACAAGATTCAAAGTTATTTAGCCGAAAAGTTTGGCGATGTTGAAAACCTGCGGCTGCAAAGGTTTTGTCGAGAGTGTCGAGTAATTGGTGATTGCCGAGTAAAGCGATCGCCTTTTGCGGGGCGTAGCCCATCGCCTTTTGGCGTATCTGTTCAGGGGCTGCCGGTGGCTCCCAGCCATCGTTTTCGGGTGCGGCTTCAGTTAAAGGAGCTTCCTGAATGATCTGCACCTTACTCAAAGCCAAAATGATCTCATGTAGGTGGTCGAGATTATAGCCATCTGCAAGTTCAGCACAAATTGCCTCAAGGGGACGAACTCCATCAATCAGCGCCAGTAAATCGCGGATACTAGCAGGCTGAATGCCTTCGAGGACAAACACATCACTGCCCACCCAACTATAAACCTCACCTGCCGCACCGACGATCAAATGAGCATTGGGGTTAATGCGGGGCACATTGGGGATAATATCTATGAACTCAGCCATTGACATTTTCTTTCTTTCACAACCTGAATCGCCTCATGGATTGGTAAGGCGTTGTCACAATTTTTGAGGAAATAGTTTTTGACTTGTCGCCAATTATCTAAATCCAATATCTCATTGTTGCCTTGATATTTTGTCGCCACCTGTTGACCCATAAGCAGGTTCAGATAGCCGTTATACTTAAAAACACTATTTTTACGGAGCAGAAGTTGACCAATGGGAGATGGGCCATTGTTTTGAAAAAAGTCTACCACTGCTTCAGCCTCACCAATATCAGTTTGCTGCCAGCAGTGTTGCCAGAAATCAGAGGTCACTCGGCGATTGAACTTAAAGTGAATCGATAAAAAGTCACGAA
This sequence comes from Cylindrospermum stagnale PCC 7417, assembly GCF_000317535.1. NCBI lineage: Bacteria > Bacillati > Cyanobacteriota > Cyanophyceae > Nostocales > Nostocaceae > Cylindrospermum > Cylindrospermum stagnale. The sequence goes on along the minus strand of NC_019757.1, from coordinate 4,972,484 downwards.
TATCATCCCACTTTTCGGCGATCGCTTGATTCGCCAGATTAATTAATCCTGGAGTTGGTTGCTGGTCTGAATCAATCAACACATCGCATACACATTTAATGGTTTCGCCAATCATGTGTAGTCCTGTTGATTCTAACGGTTCGACAAAACCTGAAGCATTCCCAACCCCAACAACATTATTCACCCAAAATCGTTGATGCCGTCCTGACTTGAACCTGACAACGCTATGATGATCATCACCCATCAGAGGATTCTGGCGTTTCATTTCTGCCAAAGCATCATCATCACTAATAAAAGCCGATGAATATACATAGCCGCGATTGACTTGCTCCGGCAAATCAATTCGCCAACACCACCCAGCCTGCATCGTTTCAGCCGTTGTAAAGGGATAGATCACATCATCTCGCATCCATGTCCCTGTAACAGCGGAATCATTGAACAAGCTGCTAGAGAAACTGCAAAAGGGTTCTTGTAGAATTTCTCCCAGTAACGTAGAGCGAAAACCAGAGCAATCGACGAACAAATCACCAGCCAAGGTAGTTCCATCATCAAGTTTCAGTTGGTGAATGTAGCCATTTTCGGCAACTTGAATATTTACAACAGGTTGATCAATAATCTTAATGTCTAATTCTGCGGCTCTTCTTTCTAAATAAGAGACAAAACTCGCATTTTCAATATGGTAGCCAAACCGTTCGTCAAAGACAAAATCGCCATTTTCTTTCCGAAAGCAAGGCGATTTATATTGCTCCATCAACAGTGAATAAATACTAGATTCTCTCGTTGAATCAAGACAATAATAAGCAGTGCTTTTATCCAAAACACTGAGTTTATCTGCCAGATGAGTTACGAAAGGATAGTTAAAGTGAGACTGATGAGAATTTCCCCAAATAAACTTAATTCCTAGCTTCCAAATCGGTTGTGTTTCTTCATAAAATTGCTGCCGATTTAATCCCAGATACGTATGCAGAAACCAAGGTATCCAGGCAGTAGTCGCTTCACCTACGCCGATAACGGGAATGGTTTTAGAATGAACTACAACTACGTTCAGCGATGGCATCTTGACTTTCAGCGCCAAGGCAGAGAGAAATCCAGCACTACCGCCACCGAGAACTACGACATTGTGTATTGTCTTTTCCACATGAATAACTCAGAAATACTAATGTTACCGCAGGGCTATTTAGTTCAGTCGTCTAAAGACGAATGAGTGCTATTAGAGGATGTTTGAAAAGTTGTTGGTGATAAATATAACACTCGTAGATCCCCCTAAATCCCCCTTAAAAAGGGGGACTTTAAGAATTTATTGCCCCCCTTGGGACTTTAAGAATTTATTGCCCCCCTTGGAAAGGGGGGTTGGGGGGATCTCGATCAATTTTGATACTTTTCAAACATCCTCTTAGCTCGACTTTATCCATTTTTTGGCAACGCTCAAGCTGACGCTGAAAGCTTTGTGGGACGGTAGTTTTACTTTTTCGTTTTCACCGAGAATCAGTGACATGGAAAAAGTTTTTGCCAAAAAGCTAGGGTTTAGCCGATAAAAGAGAACCAAGTTCTTAATTTTGGATAAAGTCGAGCTTAGACTCAGAATTTATTCTGAGGCGGTTGTTGAGAATGAAATAGACCTGAATGTTACCGTCTAGTCTCGGTACTGGTATGTATTCCAGTCAGCAAGCATAATTAGATTTAGAAATTGTTTGCTACCAATCTTAGCAGTAGTTGATCCTTCTTAAATTCTTTAAAGATTTTTATCTGTCACTGCTCAAATCAGATAGGATTTTCTGACAGTACCAGATAGGGAAAAAATTATATGCGTGTCACTATCTGTGGTCATGCTGCTTTATACATCGAAACTATTGATCAACGTATCTTGCTTGATCCATGCTTCTCGGAGACACTTGTCGGAGGCACACTAACTTACTATCCTGGTCGTGTATTTGAGTTAGACAAACTGCCAGAATTGACAGCTTTGGTGGTTACTCATGGGCACTTCGATCACTTTCATCTAGAAACGCTGAAGCAACTTAAGCGTGAATTGCCTGTGATGACTGCGGATGAACCGCAACTAATCGAACAACTTCAGAAGATGGGGTTCTCAAATGTAACAGTTTGTCAACCTTGGGAAGCGATCGCACTTGGACAAACTTACTTACTCCCGACGCCTTCAGACCACGAAGAAGCAGAGTTTGGGCTGTTGGTGCGAGATCCCACTGGTACATTTTGGCATATGGCAGATGCCGAAGTCACAATGGAAATTGGCGATCGCTTGACGCGCGAACAAGGTGCTGTTGATCTCATTTCCACCAAATATCAGCCAGTAGTGCGTGCCAGCATGGGCTATTTTCACAACATGGGGGCAAAATTTGACTCTCAAGGGGTGGTCAATTGGCTAGAAGCAGCCTGTGCCTGCAACCCGGCTTTAGTGTTCCCTTACGCCTCAGGTCTGTGCTTTAGTGGTCGACACGCCTGGTTAAACCGCTATGCATTTCCCTTAAGTTCAGAAGAAACGGTGCGCTTGCTGCAACGTCGGCTTGGTTCCCCAGAACGTGCAACAACGGTGCGTCCCGGTGATGTGATTGAACTCCAGGCTGGACAGCTTCCGCAGCAACATCAACAAGCATCCCCTTTCGTCCGAGAAAAACCATCTCCGGCGTTTCCCTGGGAACCAATCGATCTCAGCACGCTCACAGGACTGTCCGCACCTGAAAAGCGGCGGACTTTACAACAAAAACTGGATATATTTCTAGCCGGGCCGCTGCTATCGTGGCTCAAACAGCAGGTTAAACATCAGAGCATTTGGGCTAGTTTCCCTAAAGAGGAAGTTGTTTGGCAGTTGGTAGTTCATGCTGGAGATGGAGAACGCCTAAACTATGCGATTGATTTTCGCTCACAAGATTTTTCCGTCTTACCAGGTGAACATCCTGAAGCCAACTTCTTTACCCACATTGCGGGACAAGCCCTTGATGATGTGATGTCGGGAAAAATGCCGGGGCTAATTTTTTGGCTGGCTGGGGAAGTTCGTAGTTATGAAAAGGTAATTTGTGTCCGCAATCACCGTTTCGAGTGTCCGCAGTGGCCAGAGACACCCGAAGATTTCCCGTCAGACCCACTAACTTACTATCTCCGTCATTTTGTCACGGGAGAAACTTCTCTCGGTGAGCCTGATTTGGCTGATGTTCAGTCAGAAAAAGTCACGAATTCCCAGGAAATTGCCGATGATATTCAGATTCTCACCAACCTAGGTGAGAACGAAAGAGTGATGGATAAAAAAGTCCTACTGGCTTATTTGGCAATTAAAGAAGCTGAACGCCTGGGGATGGAAATTTCGGCAGCGGAAATTCAAGCAACATCTGACTCCTTTCGAGAGCGGTTTGATTTGCAGGATGGTCAAGACACAGAGCAATGGTTAAGGGACGCAGGATTGAGTCTTGAGGAATACTCAGCCGTGATGGCAGATTTAACCGCTGTAGTCAAGATTGGGGAACATTACGCTGGGGTGATTAAGCTGATGCTGACTAATCATCGCCGTGTGGCTACAGCTCGATATGCGCGCTCACGACCGAATCTCCATGAGTAATCATCCCGAAAAACAATTTGAGTTTGCCCCTGCTGGCGTGTTGCGGGCGGCTGCTTGGCCCATTGAGAAGATTCAGAGTTTTGGCAATCTGAATCTCGCTACCTTGGCGTTGGCAGCAATTGACACAAAAGACAATCGCACCAAGGAGGAATATGCAACAGCTTATCAGCAGGTGCTAGAAGAGGAACGCCAACGGCTTTGGCAGATGACCGCAGCTGATTCCTGGTTTATGAAAGCGCTGCTGTTGTCTAATCCGTCCTTAGTTGTGGAGGTGTTGCGGGGAGTTCCACAATCACAGGGGAAACGGACTAAAAAGATTCGGCATTTGGAGACGGCACTGTATCGTTACCTGGCTCGTGGGGTGGGAAGGACGACACCTTATGGCTTATGGGCTGGCGTGAGTTTAGTCGAGTTTGCCCAGACGGCGCGGCATGATGCGGCTGAGGCTAAGTATTCATTCACACCTGACCTGCGTCCTTTTCAAACAATATTGCGATCGCTCTCTCAACGCTCAATTTATCGTCAAAGGGCAACTTGGCGATTGAATCCCACCTTGAAGCGACAAGCTGATAACTCCTGGCGCTTTTGGTCGCGCACTCCAGACGGGTTAGTTGAGCAGCATGAAATCGAATCACAGGAACTTGTAGACATCATGCTGGAGGAACTGACTAAACTGGATTTGGGTACATTAGACCAACTGACCAAAACAGTGGCAGCTTCACCTCGCTGGAATTATCCATCAGGATTAGAGGATATTCTGCATCTCTTCATCGATGGGGGTGTGCTTTTAGGCGGACTTGACCTACCCTATCGATTTGCAGATCCTTGGGAAGCCTTAGTCGTTGTCGCAGACAAACTGATTTCGCCAGATCGCTGTCTTTGGAATAGTGCTATTCAAGAGTTACATCACCTTTGCGATACTCTCGCGGCAGAACTTGAGGCAATTTCCCTAGATGCACTGACAAATCATCTACAACAAGCTAAGACCTGTATTCAAAATCTTGCCCAGTCCCTGGGTATTTCATCCTTCCAGCTACCTGAACCAGTGCTGTATTGCGATTTGGGGAATATGTGGCAAATAGCCCTTAATCAGGCGCAGCAAACCGTTTTGCTTCAGACACTCGCAGATTATGAGCGCTGCTGGATTAATCATGCCAGTCCAGCCTCGGCATTGCGAATGGTGTTTCGTGAGCGGCTGAAACAGGAATTTGCGGTGGGTATTGCCCTTGGCGATCTCAAATCTACCTTGGTTGTGGAAATGACTTCAGCTGATAGCCATCCCGAAGTTGTCACCCGATTGGCGGCGTGGGAGCGATCGCTATCGCAAAATTCAGCGGAAGTCGTTCTCGAAACCAGCAGCAATTCCCTAAAGTCTGCGTTTACATCTCCTTTCGGTTGCTTGTTCACTGGTTTATTTGAGTCTTTCCAACTCTTAGTTCACGGGATTGGTGATGATTCGGTGCGAATCTTTGCTCGGTTTAAAACACTACTTAATAGAAATGATTTACTGCATTCTTGGTTTCAAGAAAGGCTGGACTGTTTAGCAACTCAACATCAAATTCAAATAGCCGAATTACAAAGTCCCTTTGAATCAAACCCAAATGTGCTAGCTCGTCCAAATTTCCGCATTCTTCCCCTGGAGTTGTGGGGTGCGAGTGCGGATACTCCAGCGCTATCTGGTGCCGAAATCTTTTTAGACCAAAAAACACAGCTACCTTTTTTGAAATTGCGATCGCCTTTGGCGGGGCGTAGCCCATCGCACCCCAAGCCGGTAGCAGTGTTCTGGTTTTCCTCAGCTGCGGTTAATGCCCGTGACCCGATCTGTGAGCAGTTACTTTGGACTACCTTTCAAGATAGCCCTAGGGCGATCTTTCGCGCTGCTACACGAATAATGCCAATGGAACTGACTACACCCCGCTTCACGCCTCGTGTTCGGCTGCCGAAGGGCGCGATCGTCCGTCCCCGACGGACAGTTTTGACTGGTCAAACCTTAGCAGAACTCGCCAAATTACCCGGAACTGAGCGCTTTGCAAAGTGGCAGCAATTAGTTTCTCAACATAACTGGCCGATGCTTCTCTTTCTTCAGATAGAGGGCAAGCCTTCACTGCTTGTGCATCGAGATAGCCCTTTAGCCCTTGAGTCCTTTTTCAAAAATGATGTGCAGGAAAATACGCGATCGCTAATTGTCGAAGAGTTAGTCAATCAACCTTGGTTAGTTGACTCCAAAGGGCAGCATTACATGGCAGAACTGGCCTTACCATTTGCCCGCACTGAACATGGCTGGTCATTGCGTAGAGGAGATAGCCCAGTTATATGACAAGTCGAAGATTAAGCAGCAGCATTAGATTTCAACTCATTTACCAAGACGAAACCCAGTTTGGTAGTGCCGTAACCGGAAAATGCGACACCAATATCCGTCGCTACTGCGCCAGCATCACAGCACACCGAAAACGATCTGGTCTTGCAGATGTAGTGGCTCATTCCCGTGAGTTACTGGCAGCAACAATGGTTCCGGGTGGTCTTGCAGATTTATACGCGCGTCCTGGTGTGCTTTTGGAAGATTGGCTCTATCCCGACGCCAAAGCCGTTAAACCGGTAGCGCTGCAACTGGAACGCAACATAGACGAAAGTATCGTTATCCTAGAGCTATCCCCCGATCTCCTGGCTGATCTGGCTTTGTATTTAGGGGAATGGCAACAAGGAAGTACAGAACCGACTACGATTATCGCCCGCGAGTTATGGAACGCTTTGAGTGACTATGGCGCCTTGGTTCCCGTTAACGAACTATGCGTCAAGCCTCAACTGGGTCATGCCACCTTTGTTGGTCACTCCACCTTGCGAATTAGCGATCGCAATTCTAGTATCCTCTTCGATCCATTTCTATTGCCCAAATCTGAGGTTTATCCGCCAAACTACCAACCCCTCAGCCTAGAGGAAATGGGCAAACCCGACGCAGTATTTATCACCCATTCTCATCCCGATCATTTTGATTTGGGAACGTTGCTGCGAGTTGGTGCTAACACGCCAATTTTCGTCCCCGAAGTTCAGCGAGAATCTGTATTAGCAATTGACATGGCGTTTCGGCTGCGTCAGCTTGGGTTCAACAATATTCAGACAATCCGCCCTTTTGAAGAAACCCAGATTGGTGAAATGCGAGTTATTGCCCTACCTTTCTACGGGGAACAGCCAACGGTTGCTGAAGTTCTCCACCCAGATATTCGGAATCAGGGCAATACTTACCTCGTTGAGTATTGTAAACGCCGAATTGCACTCACAGCAGATTCAGGAAGTGACTGCCTAGGAAATATCAAACAACTAGCAGATATAGCTTTAGAGCGTTATGGTGCCCTTGATACTCTTTTTGGGGGATATCGAGGTTTCGGACTGTATCCGATTCAGTATCTCTTTTCGTCAGTCGCTCGCTATCTTCCTTTTGTGCCTGAGAAAAGTTGGCAAGTCCGCCAAAAGATGATGTGCGATGCCGATGATTTAATTGATGTGGCGGAAATCTGGAACGCCAAACGAATTGTGCCCTACTCCGATGGGGGCGCACCCTGGTTTTGGCAGCGCGGTCTCGGCCCCTGTCTGGATGGATCACAAGCACACATCATGGCAGTTGATCCCACCCCAGATCATGTTTGCGAGGTAGCGGCTCAACGCTCTGGAACCCGTAAAGATGGAATAATCGCCTCTCCTATCGTGATTTCTCTGCTTCGCCCTGGAGATGCCCTGGTATTTGCAGAAGAGCAATAATGAAGCGATACTTTCTCTACGAGACGCTATGCGATAGGCACTCGTCCCACCGTAGGCGATCGCTAAAATACTACAACGAGCTACCCAAAGTCAATAACAATGAATGTGTTAATTAAAATTACCAACCTCAGCAGTAATAGCAGGGTGACAGTATGATTTCCTTGTTCCACAGGTGAAGACCAACACACTATTCAGGAACACTTAAACCAATACAAAGCAGAGATTGATTTTCAATACCTCACCTTTTGCTACAACCGATTTCCATCTGATGAGCTTGATCGAACCATAAGTGTGGCTCGCACTCGTTCCCTAACTGATGGTAAAAAAAACTGGTAATTGTTGAAAATTGCTACCTCAAGCAATTCTGACTTTTTACCGAATCTGGAAAGCCCGAATAATAAATCGCTAAAAATTCATCTCCCAGCATCAGAAATCAGTAATGACTTAAATAGCTTTTTCAAATACCCCATCTTTTGATTTCGATTATAGATGCAACCCTTTGAACTGCCAGAATTTTACATGCCTTGGCCCGCAAGGCTGAACCCAAACCTGGAAGCGGCACGAGTGCATTCCAAGGCGTGGGCTTACCAGATGGGGATACTCGGCTCACAAGAGGAAGCGGAAAGCTCCCCTATCTGGGACGAGCGAACATTCGATGCCCACGACTACGCTTTGCTTTGCTCATATACCCATCCAGACGCCCCAGGTACAGAGCTTGACCTAGTGACCGACTGGTATGTTTGGGTGTTCTTCTTCGACGATCACTTTCTTGAGACCTATAAGCGCAGCGGAGACATGGCTGGTGCCAAGGAATACCTCGACCGACTGCCAGCGTTTATGCCAATATACCCCGCTGACACCCCATCCGTCCCCACCAACCCAGTAGAGCGCGGCTTGGCTGACCTGTGGTCTCGCACCGCATTTACCAAATCTGCGGACTGGCGGCGGCGATTCTCCGAGAGTACCAAGAACCTGCTCGAAGAGTCTCTGTGGGAACTCTCCAACATCAACCAGGATCGGGTCGCCAACCCCATCGAATACATCGAAATGCGCCGCAAGGTTGGCGGTGCACCGTGGTCAGCGGATCTCGTCGAACACGCCGTGTTTGTTGAGATCCCGGCTGAAATCGCCGCAACTCGGCCGATGCGTGTACTCAAAGACACATTTGCCGATGGAGTGCATCTTCGCAACGATCTGTTTTCCTACCAGAGAGAAGTAGAGGATGAAGGGGAGAACGCTAACTGCGTCTTAGTTCTTGAGCGCTTCTTGAATGTGAGTACCCAGGAGGCGGCCAACCTCACCAACGAACTGCTGACCTCGCGGCTACAGCAGTTTGATCACACTGCCATCACCGAGTTGCCCCCTCTTTTCGAGGAACACGGACTAGATCCAGTAGCTCGGATCAACGTTCTGTTATACATCAAAGGACTTCAGGACTGGCAGTCGGGCGGTCACGAGTGGCACATGAGGTCGAGCCGCTACATGAACAAGGGAGCGGACAATTCTCCGACATCTACCCTACTTCTGGGCGGACCCACAGGATTGGGCACATCAGCGGCGCGGCTTGGATCGTTATACGCCACCTTGGGTTTAGGAAGGTTCAAGAGCTTCACTCATGTTCCATACCAGGCTGTGGGACCGGTGACACTGCCGAAGTTTTACATGCCGTTCACTACAAGTTTGAATCCCCATCTAGATGCCGCGCGGCAGCATTCCAAGGAATGGGCGCGTCAGATGGGGATGCTAGACTCACTACCTGGCATTCCTGAGTCCGTCATCTGGGATGACCACAAATTCGATGTTGCCGACGTGGCCTTATGCGGTGCGTTGATCCATCCGAATGCGTCCGTCCCGGAGTTGAATCTAACGGCGGGCTGGCTTGTCTGGGGAACCTATGCCGACGATTACTTCCCGGCGCTCTACGGGCACAGCCGCAACATGGCAGGTGCCAAAGTGTTCAACGCCCGACTGTCGGCATTCATGCCTCTCGACTCCACCCCCACCCCGTTACCGACTAACCCAGTGGAACGCGGCTTGGCTGACCTGTGGTCTCGTACAGCTTCCCCCATGTCTGCAAACGCGCGGCGTCAGTTCCGCCGTGCTGTAGAGGACATGACTGAAAGCTGGTTGTGGGAACTCGCCAACCAAATCCAAAATCGGATTCCAGACCCGATAGATTATGTTGAGATGCGCCGCAAGACATTTGGCTCTGATCTGACGATGAGCCTGTCCCGACTAGCCCAAGGTGATGAGATCCCGCCGGAGATATACCGCACCCGACCAATGCGCCAGTTGGATAATTCAGCCGCCGACTTCGCCTGTTTAACCAACGACATCTTCTCCTACCAGAAAGAAATAGAATTCGAGGGCGAACTCAATAACGGCGTGCTAGTCGTTCAGCAATTCCTCAACTGCGATCTGTCCCAGTCCGTCGAGGTCGTCAACGACCTGATGACCTGTCGGGCGCGCCAGTTTGAACACATCGTCGCCACCGAACTGCCGGCTCTTTTCGACGATTTCGACCTAGACGCAAGTACCCGCAAGAAACTGCACGGATACGTCGAGAAACTACAGCAATGGATGTGCGGCGTACTCAAGTGGCACATAACGGTAGACCGCTATAAGGAATTTGAATTGCGTAATAGTTCGGCAGCAGGGCGGCTGCCTAGCGGTCCCACAGGGCTGGGTACTTCGGCTGCACGTATCAGATCGTTGATCGATGCGGGGAGTCATTTTGTCAATATTCGGTCGATGAGGTCAGATTCTTCGTTCGGAAAGTAGAGTTTGCTGCTGTGAATTCTTTTGTCAGCATTCGGTTAAGTAAGAAGACCAGTTTTTTTATTAACTAGAAAGTAGAGGATTAAGTTGTGACATATTCTAATGATTCCGGTTTAGATGTTGAGGGTCAGCAGCCCCAGTTGAGCTTGAGTACAGCAGCAGCGCGTAATTTGGCGACGACGACCAAGTCTGCACCGCAGATGCAGGAGATTACATCCCGGTGGTTGTTGAAGTTGTTACCGTGGGTGCAGACGAAAGGTGGTGTGTATCGAGTCAACCGTCGATTGAGTTATACCGTGGGTGATGGACGTGTCACTTTCACCAACACCGGAGCTTCAGTACAGGTAATTCCTCAAGAACTTTGTGAGTTGCCCTTGCTGCGAGGGTTTGACGACACCGAGGTGTTGACCGCGTTGGCGAACCAGTTTGTTCAGCAGGAGTTCGCCCCTGGCGACGTCATCGTCGAGATTGGTCAGTCTGCCGATCGCGTATTACTGATTGCCCACGGCAAGGTGAACAAGATTGGTCTTGGCAAGTATGGTGAGCAGATCGTCTTGGATGTGCTAGCCGACGGTGACCATTTTGGTGATGAGGTTGTAGTGGAGTCCCAAGACACCTGGGAGTTTACGCTCAAGGCTATTACCAGATGCACAGTGTTGTCACTGCCCCAACAGGCGTTTGAGCAGCTGATTGACCAATCGGAGGCGTTGCGAACTCATGTTGAGCAGTTCCGAGTCCGCCTGAGACAGCCACAGAATCCCCAGGGTGAAGCCTCGATTGAGTTGGCTGCGGGGCATGTTGGGGAAACCCAATTGCCAGGGACTTTCGTTGACTACGAACTTGCACCTAGGCAATATGAGTTGAGCGTCGCCCAAACTGTGTTGCGGGTGCATACTCGAGTAGCGGATCTGTACAATGAACCGATGAACCAGACCGAACAACAACTGCGGCTGACCATTGAAGCATTGCGGGAACGTCAAGAACACGAATTAATCAACAACCGGGAATTCGGGTTGCTACACAACGCCGACCTCAAACAGCGCATTCACACCCGCAGCGGAGCACCCACCCCCGACGATCTCGACGAACTACTGGCTACAGTATGGAAAGAGCCGGGGTTCTTCCTGGCTCACCCCCGCACGATCGCTGCCTTCGGTCGGGAGTGTAACCGCCTAGGTATCTATCCACAAAGCGTTGACATGGGCGGACACATGGTGCCTGCTTGGCGTGGCGTACCCATCTTTCCCTGCAACAAGATCCCCATCACCAATACCCGCAACAGTTCTATCCTCTTGCTCCGCACTGGTGCAGAAAAACAAGGGGTGATCGGCCTACACCAAACTGGTATCCCCGACGAATACCAACCCAGCCTGTCTGTCCGATTTATGGGCATCAGCGAAAAGGCGATCATCTCCTACCTGATCACCGCCTACTACTCCGCAGCCGTCCTCGTTCCTGACGCACTCGGTATCCTCGAAGATGTGGAAATCGGGCGTTAAATACAGGGTTTCATTAATTCGCTACGAATTAATGAAACCCTGTACTAAACATTCGTGAGGGTTTAAGGCACAATGACTTTTGGTAATCCAAAATCGTTCGACTCAAGCGTTGCCGTAGTCTAAAATCCAAAATGGTATCACCTTAACCTCTCACTTATTGGGTCGGGCACTTTTTTTGTTAACTAGAGGATGAGGTGATGACGGATTCTATTGAATCGAATTTAGATGTTGAGAGTGGACAACCTCAACTGAGTTTGAGTACAGCTGCTGCGCGCAATTTGGCCACGACCACTAAATCTGCGCCGCAAATGCAGGAGATTACCTCGCGGTGGTTGTTGAAAATGTTGCCGTGGGTGCAGACGAAGGGTAGTACCTATCGGGTGAACCGTCGGTTGACCTATACTGTGGGTGATGGGCGGTTGAGTTTCTCCAACACCGGAGCCGTGGTGCAGGTGATTCCCCAGGCACTTGGTGAGTTGCCATTACTGCGAGGGTTTGACGACACCGAGGTACTCTTGGCGTTGGCGGGTCGGTTTGTGCAACAGGAGTTTGCACCTGGTGACATCATAGTGCAGTCAGGTCAGCCAGCCAATCAGCTTTTTTTGATTGCACATGGCAAGGTGAACAAGATTGGTGTTGGTAAATATGACGAGCCGACCGTGTTGGGTATGTTGGCTGACGGTGACTATTTTGGCGATCGCACATTGGTAGAATCCCAAAGCAACTGGCAGTTCACAATCCAGGCTCTCACCCAATGCACAGTATTGGCGCTACCACAGCAGGTGTTTCGGGAGTTGCTCAACCAGTCTCAGGCTTTACAGGCTCATGTTGATCGCTTCAGAACCCGTCCACAAGTGCCACAGAACAAATACGGTGAAGTCTCCATTGAGGTAGCTTCGGGGCATGTCGGAGAGACTGAGTTGCCGGGAACCTTCGTCGATTACGAACTCTCACCCCGCGAATATCAGTTGAGCGTCGCTCAAACCGTATTGCGGGTGCAGACTCGGGTAGCGGATCTGTACAACGAACCGATGAACCAGACCGAACAACAACTGCGGCTGACCATTGAAGCATTACGGGAACGTCAAGAATACGAATTGATCAACAACCGTGAATTCGGGTTGCTGCACAACGCCGACCTCAAACAGCGCCTCTACACTCGCAACGGAGCACCCACCCCCGACGATCTTGACGAACTACTCACCCGCCGGAGAAAGTCGAAGTTCTTCCTGGCTCACCCCCGCACCATTGCCGCTTTCAGTCGAGAGTGCAACCGCCTCGGCATCTATCCACAAAACATCGATCTAGATGGTAGCATGGTGCTTACCTGGCGGGGTGTACCTATTCTTCCCTGCAACAAGATCCCCATCACGAAGACCCAGACTAGCTCCATCCTTGTGCTTCGCACTGGTGAGGAAGACCAAGGAGTGATTGGTCTACACCAAACTGGTATCCCCGACGAATACCAACCGAGCTTGTCCGTCCGATTTATGGGTATCAGCGAAAAGGCGATTATTTCTTACCTCGTCACCGCCTACTATTCCACAGCCGTCCTCGTCCCCGACGCACTCGGCATTCTCGAAAACGTCGAAATCGGGCGCTGAGGGAAGGGTAAACAATTAGACATCGACCGAATTTAAAGCCTCTTTTCGAGACGCTCCGCGTTGGCCAACACGTAGCGTGGCGTTAGATTCTAGATTTTTCTAGACTAGACACTTTTGATACAGTTGTTAGACGTTTGATTAGAAATTTTTTAGCTTAATCAAAAAGAAGCCCCACATCTGACCCGAAGGGCAGTGTGGGATGAATTTTTGGGCGATGACGAATTGACCCACAACCAAATCAATCCGTAGGATTGACAGGACAGTGGGTCGATGAGGAATCGCCATTTTTGACGTTAAGCGAATCGATAAAATCCTCAATTACATTGGTCATAGTTTTATCATGTTGAGCCGAATATAAACGCAGTTTATTTAATCTCCGCTCGGATATTCTCAGATTCAATGATTTGTTTTTCATAAATGCCTATACAACGCCTGTACGTTTATGCTATCGTTTGTATAGGTCGAAGGCAAGGACAAAAAATGAAAATCTCATACCAGTACAAAATTAAACCAACTAAAGAACAGGCGGAAAAAATCAATAAAACACTGGAAATGTTGCGTTGTCAATATAACTATTTGTTGGCTCAAAGATTTGACTGGTATGAGATGAATCGTAGTCCTATTGATAGATGTCCATTAATTTGTCATCTGCCCGAATTAAAAGAACAGCCTAACTATTACAATCAAAAAGCATCTCTAGTTCAACTCAAATTAGATAGACCTTGGTACAAAGATATTCACTCTCAGGTACTTCAAGAAGTTCCTAAGAAAGTTGAATTGGCTTTTGATAGATGGTTAAAAGGTGACATTAATGGCAAGAAATCAGGTAGACCTAGATTCAAGGGTCAAGGACAATACAAAACTTTTACTTATACCCAATTTAAAAGACATCATTTTGTTAACAACAAAATCACGCTATCAAAAATTGGAGATATCAAGGTAATTGTTCATCGCCCAATACCCGTTGGATTTGACATCAAAACTGTATCTGTCACCAAAAAAGCGGATGGTTACTACATCACTCTCAGCCTTGATGACAAATCAGTTCCTACAGTTAAGCCTGACTTTAATCCTGACAATATTGTTGGTATTGATGTTGGCTTAATTGATTTCTATGTAGCTTCTGATGATTCTAGAATCAAAGCACCTAAATATCTACGCAAAGCTGAACGCTTGCTTAAATCATTGCAGCGTATGGTATCAAGGCGTAAAAAAGGTTCTAACAGACGCAAAAAAGCTATTAAAAAATTGGGTAAACAGCATAAAAAAGTGGCTGATACTCGTAAAGACTTCCACTTTAAAACAGCTAAATTACTACTTGATAAGTATGATGTTATAGCTGTGGAAAAATTGAATATCAAAGGACTCGTTAAAACTAAATTGGCTAAAAGTATTAATGATGCTGCTTGGAGTCAGTTTGTAACCATACTTTTAAACAAAGCCGAGAATGCTGGTTTAAAAGTAATAGCTGTAAATCCAAACGGTACTAGCCTTGAATGCTCTAACTGCGGTCACAAGGTCAAAAAGTCGTTATCTCAAAGAATGCACAATTGTCCTGTATGTCATGCAAGCTTGTGTAGAGATTTAAATGCGGCTATAAATATAAAGAACCGTGGGACACACGGTCTTAAAGCTCAGTCAATGTCCGGATTAGGAGTCGCTGAGAAGCCCACACTTACCCAAAGGGAAGTGTGGGAGATGTCACGACAGCTGAGAAGTCTGTCCTGCGGGAGATGAAGATCAATTCGCTTCGTTTTTGAGAGAGGCTATGAACTAGACATTTATCGGTTGTCTGTTGTAAGAACTTTTGCTGTCTTCAATTCCCACCTGTGCCAAAGATTCTTGACCTGTAATCAATCTAGCGCCGCGATTGCGGGTGAAATAATTCCATGCCCACTGAATCATGACTACTATTTTGTTGTCAAATTCAATTAAAAAGTAGATGTGAATCAACAGCCAAAACAGCCAGGCAAAGAAGCCTTTAAGTTTGATAAAACCTAAATCGACAACGGCGGAATTTTGCCCAATTATCGCTAAATTACCATGATCAGTGTAATTAAATTGGGGTAAAGTGTCGCCTTTAAGCCGCTGTTGAATTAGTTTTGCTACATATTCTCCTTCCTGCTTGGCCACTGGTGCAACACCAGGTAGGGGTTTACCATTTTGATGTGAAAAATTTGCTAAGTCGCCAACTACGAAAATATGAGAATGTCCCTGAATACTTAAGTCAGGTTCGACAATCACACGTCCTAAGCGATCGCATTCTGCACCTGTGCGTTCTGCTAGCACTTTGCCCATCGGGTTCGCTTTTACACCCGCAGCCCACAATATGGTTTTTGATGCTAGTTCTCTAACGCTATCACCTTGCTTGATGGTTACAACGCCATTTTCAATATTCGTTACCATTGTTTTTGTCTGGACAAGCACACCCAACTGCGTCAGGGATGTTTCTGCTGCTTGTGATAACTCGGGGGCAAAGGGCGGCAAAATCCGCTCCATCCCTTCTAACAGCAAGATTCTGGCTTCTGAGGTGTCAATGTTGCGGAAATCTTCTTTGAGGGTTTGGTTTGCCAGTTCGGCGATCGCACCCGCTAATTCTACACCAGTCGGCCCACCACCAACAATCACAAAGGTTAACCAAGCACGGCGTTTTTCGGGATCAGTCTCTTTTTCTGCGGCTTCAAATGCCATAAAAATCCGCCGACGCATTTCAATCGCATCTTCCACAGTTTTCAAGCCAGGGGCAAACTCTTCCCAGTTGTCTTTGCCAAAATAGGAATGCTTGGCACCTGTGGCGACAATTAACGTATCGTAATGTATGGTTTCATCACCTACCATCACGTTTTGCGCGACGGTGTCAATATCATTCACGAATCCCAGCCGCACTTTTGTATTCTTGCTCTTGCTGAGTACAGAGCGCAACGGTGAGGAAATATCAGCGGGAGATAAAGCACCTGTAGCCACCTGGTACAAAAGTGGTTGAAATAGATGAAAGTTGCGTTTATCAATCAGAGTCACGTTCACATCTGCCTTCTTCAGTGCTTTAGCGGCATACAGTCCCCCAAAACCACCCCCAACGATAACTACTTGATGTACTGGGTTATTGTTATCTGCATCAACCATTAGAAATATATCCCTGTGTTCTGTTGTAACTATTCTTAACAAATTTGTATCGAAATTGTTACATTTTTTCTGTTTATTTTGAACATCTAAAAAAATGATTAAACTAATTAAAACTAGACTTTTAGATGAAAATATGATATGTAGCCGACTATAAACAGAGTAGCTGTAAACAACATCAGGCTGACAGGCATTGTTTAAGCAGTTGTGAGCACCAAAAGACGAAGGAGATTAGGGACAAGGAGGACAAGGGGGAATGATTGACTTAGTCTCCCATTACCTTTTTCCCAATTACCCATTACCAATTACCCATTACCCATTACCAATTACCCATTACCAATTTGAGGTACAATCATAAGCCTGCCAATTAATGACGATGCTTGCTGACAGGAGATGCTTCTATGGCCCGGATGTATTATGACGAAGATGCTAATTTAGACCTTTTAGCTGGAAAAACTATTGCCATCATCGGCTATGGTTCTCAAGGTCATGCTCACGCCCTCAACCTGAAAGATAGTGGCTTGAATGTCATTGTCGGACTATATCCGGGCAGTAAATCAGCCGCAAAAGCCGAAGCATCTGGCTTAACTGTGAAAAATGTGGCAGATGCTGCCAAGGCTGCTGATTTCATCATGATTTTGCTGCCAGATGAAGTGCAAAAAACTATTTACAAAAACGAGATTGAACCAAATCTGGAAGCAGGGAATGTGGTAGCCTTCGCTCACGGGTTCAACATTCATTTTGGGCAAGTTGTCCCACCTGCCGACGTTGATGTGGTGATGGTAGCACCGAAAGGCCCAGGGCATTTAGTGCGACGGACTTATGAACAAGGGCAAGGTGTACCAGCCTTATTTGCAGTTTATCAAGATGCTAGTGGACAAGCACGCGATCGCGCCATGGCTTACGCTAGAGGTATTGGTGGTACTCGTGCCGGCGTGCTCGAAACTACCTTCCGGGAAGAAACCGAAACCGATTTATTTGGGGAACAAGCCGTACTGTGCGGTGGTTTGAGTGCCTTAATCAAAGCTGGATTTGAAACTTTGACCGAAGCCGGCTATCAACCAGAATTAGCTTATTTTGAATGTCTCCACGAAGTCAAATTGATTGTTGACTTGGTGGTAGAAGGTGGTTTAGCCAAAATGCGCGACAGCATTTCTAACACCGCCGAATATGGTGATTATACCCGTGGCCCGCGGATTGTCACCGAACAAACCAAAGCAGAAATGAAGAAAATTCTCAGCGAAATTCAATCTGGGCAATTTGCGCGGGAATTCGTTCTCGAAAACCAAGCTGGTAAACCAGGATTTACCTCCATGCGTCGTCAAGAAGCAGAACATCCAATTGAGGAAGTTGGCAAAGATTTACGCGCCATGTTTAGCTGGTTGAAAAAAGCCTAAAATTAATTAGTAATTGGTAATCAGTGAAAGATCTGATTACTGATTACCAATTTGTTAAATGTAAGATGAAAATTTTGTTTGTAGTCAGAAATTTATCGCTCTCTGCAAGTATTTAAAGGACTAAAGTCCTTACTACCAGCTCTCTGCAAGTATTTAAAGGACTAAAGTCCTTACTACCAGCCTTGTTCATAATTTGAGAAATTGGCGTATCCGCAGAACTGTATATTGGACGGTGTTTTCGTCGGTATATTCTAGGTTAATCGGTATGTCTTGACCAAATTTTAGCAAAATCACAGCCCGATAAAGTTTTTTGTATTTAAATTGCTCTTCTTGAATTTCAAAATTCAAAATTGATAAGAGTGAATATTTGATGATTTTTTCACCAAACAAACCTTTACGTTCTATAAATACCTGATTGAGACTTTTATAAAAAGTGCAAGTGCTTACTGGTGATGATAAGACAAAAGCACCGAAAGCCGTGAGAATCAACATACATAAGCTGAAGTAGAAAAGATATTCACGCTGATTTTGCCGCAAAAATAGGGAAGTTTTATCAGAGTAAATAAAATTGTTAATTTCCGCAGCAGCGTTTTGATTTGCTTGATAGCTAGCATAAGGTAGCAAAGCAAATTCTCCAAAGGGAGTTGTAATTACAACCTGATATGATTTTCCCCCCTTACTACCGCTTTTGGTGATGATTTGCGCTTGCTGGGGATCGAAAATGTTGAGTTTATCTATCTTTCCCAACCTTCCCAACAAACTAAGCCGCTTCAATTCACAGTTAATTTTGTTGGGTGAGGTGCGAGTGCAGGTTAAACTGACTGAAGCAAAATTAAAAAATATACAGTAAATCAATAAACTCAACCCAGCGATAAAAAGACACCCCCCACTGAGCCATTTTCTGATTGGTTGCTGCTGGATGACTAACCTCGTGGGGGTTTCCTCTATAATTTTCATTAGTCTTTGTATCTAGAAGACTTAAGCCATAAGTAAAGTATTCCCCTGATAATCGATGCACATATCACCATTGCTAAAATTTTTTGGATAAAGAAAATATAATTAAATTATTGCCTTCTCTTAGCTATCTCAAAAACAGCAAGATAAATTTCTGGCCAATTGGGGATAGAACCAGTTTAGAGGGTTATAGTGATAACCAACCCGACTCTCAATTTCTCAACCGCTTCCGGACGCCAGGTTTTAGCAGCAGGTGGTAAAAACATCTGCGTCCCGGTGGATATTTAGCTACAAAATATTTTGAGAAAGCAGCAGATAGCAATTAGTTTTTTCTGGAGTTCGCATCCATGACATCCTTAATTTCCACCTTCTCACAACACCTAGCTTTTTCCCAACCTGAGGTAGAAGCGTTACTTTCACAACCGCTAAATAAAGTTCTCAATTCGCTGGAAATTAAACAAGAATTAGACAGTCTAGATACTAATTTGCTCAGGGAAACTTTACCCACAGCAGGGGGAGTTTTAGCTCAGGAACTACCGCCTTTTTACCATTGGCTAAAACATGAGTTAGGCGTTAAGCGTGTTCCTGATAGTCCAGAACACACAACAAAATGGGTGATTGGTTTTGTCAATAATCAAGAAAGTCTAACTCGCTTGGTGGAGTTACACCGTCCTGTACCTCGTCCGGCTTTAGAAGCTGCGGTTCCCCGGTTGGTAGGTCTGTTTGATGGCGTGGAAGATCTCAAGGTGCGGTTAGAATGGCAAAAGGCGATCGCAGTTTTGTGTCTAATTCTGGTCGTTGATACCCGTGAGCAAAATCCAGCCGCTGTCGCTGTCTGATTTCTCATCGACATAGCTTTAAAGCCGAAACTTTAATATGCATTATGCAAAACCCTTGTAGAGACGTTGTAGGCAACGTCTCTACTAATTTTTGCACCCTTGGAGAGAAAAACAACGAGGCTGCGACAAATTTTTATTTCAAAAACTTTCTAAAATATCCTTGAAACCTGCCTTACAGCCTTAACTTGCTACCAATGATTGATCGCTGTGAAATCAGCCGCATTTTGATCACCAAAAAATCTTCAACCAATGTTATTAAATTACAAAAATCACTTTATTTTGAATCAATTATAAAGTACAATCACAAAATTGAATGAAGTATAAACAATGACAGATACAAATGATAAAACTCTAGATACACGTAACCGCGTTGTGGAATCTGCTAATCGTTTAGGGGTTCAACTCAATGAGCAAGAATTAGAACGCTGGATGAAGTCCATCACCGAGGCGACAGGCGACAGCGATATTGTGGTGGATAAAGAAACTGGTGTTTTTGGGCACAAAGTCACCATGTTGGATTTCGACCCACAACAGCTGGCACGGTTTCGCACCATTGGCAAAATCGTAGAATTTGACGATGTTCCTGGTGTCGTGGAAACTGCATTAGCGCTTTCTGGTTCAGCGGCTCAATCGAAAATTCAAACCTATCCCGGTGACTGTGACTACTTTGAGCGAGTGAATATCATTGCACCCACTCGCACCGAAGCCTGCGAAATTCTTGCTAAAATCATGCGCGAAAAGGGGCTCAACAGCTTATCTGGCCCCAGTTACCAGTTACTTGAGTTGAAGTTTGGTAGCTACCCCCAAGAAGTGATTCGGGGAAAACAAACTATGCGTGTTGGTTCACCAATTAGCTGGCTACCCAATGATCTTGTTGCTGGTCAAATCGAAGCTATCGATGCCTTGGGTAATCCTATAGTCATCACCTGGGATTCTGTAGCACAAGACCCCGGTTGGTGCAAGCTAGACTGGGTGATTGCCGACACGATACGCGGTCAGTTGTCCAATGCCAGTAATATGTTGGATGTCACCTGGGAAGCGCCAGATGGTGTCATCACTCCACTAGACGGCTATCTGGACGGCTACTTCCAGGAGGTTTACTTAGATGCTGAATCAGCCCCAATCTTTGCCAAGCTGGTGAAGCAGGTCTCCACTGACGTCATGGATAGTTATGTGGTACGGTTGGAAAATGAAGTCAAAAAATGCGTTAAAGGCGATAATCTCAACTACGGCAAAGCCGCAAAGCGTCTTTACAACATCTTCCGACTGAACGGGCGTTATGAAGAAGCCGCTTTTCTGCGTGAGTTGTTTGATGAACCTGCGGCGCTACTCTATCAAGTCCATGCCCTAGTGCGAACTGTCCAAGAAGCTAGGGACAAGACCACTGTTTTTGATATCGACACCATTCTTGATCAGGCGGATGAACTGATTATCTCAGTAGTCAAGGTCTTGGAGGGGGAAGAAGAGTCGGAAATAGTCCGCCATCTGCTGCGTTTATACCGTAGTCTGTGCCGCCAAGAGCCTGGCACTCCCCTCGATGCTGAGGTAGATGTAGCCCAGGCGGAAGTAATGAAAATTGTGAACAATTTCTTCTATGAAAAAATGACGGCGTTACCCACGATTAAGTCTTATATCGAGGGTTTCCAGATTTGACACTCCCCGCTCTTTCATAGACGGGGATTCTTGGTTCAACGAGACCACTTAAACTAGATTCCTTAACGTGACATCTCCCACACTTCTCTACGAGTAAGTGTGGGCTTCCAAGACAATCCGGCTATTGCTGAGGAGGCTCTTGGCTTTAAGAACGGAATGCCCTACCGCTCTATTTTTGATATTGATTGCTGCGTTGTGGTCACGGTCAAGCCTACACTCACAATTAGGGCAGTCGTGCCAACGCTCATGCAGTTTTTTGGGAACTTTCACCCCACAACTAGAACAATCAAGTGAAGTACCCGATGGATTCACAGCAATTACCAACAACCCAGCATTTCCGGCTTTGGTGGTTAGGATTGACAGAAAACTTGACCATCCAGCATCATGCACAGATAAGGCTAGCATGGATCGTGTTAGACCTTTGATGTTTAAATCTTCGTGAACTATGACGTCATATTTTTTTAATAGATGGTTAGCTGTTTTAAATTGAAAGTCACGGCGCTTATCCGCAACTTTCTTGTGTTGCTTTGCAACTTGATTAATCGCTTTCTTGCGCCGATTACTTCCTTTTTTTCGCCGGGATATTCGTTTTTGAATCACCCGTAAGCGCTTCTGAGATTTGCGGTAATGTTGAGGAATTGAAATAGCATCACCCTCAGAAGTTGTCAAAAATGCCTTGAGACCAAGGTCGATACCTGTAATTGAATCTGGATTTAAATCAGGTTTAAGAACTGGAACTGTTGTATCTTCAAGGCTCAAAGTCAAATAATAACCATCAGCTTTTTTTGTGACTGATGCTGTTTTGATTTTAAAACCTTCCGGTATTGGGCGATGTAAAATAACCTTAACGATACCGAACATCGGTAAAGTTATCATATTATCTTGCAAACACCCATCTTTCATCTGTGGATATGTAAAAGTTCGATAACGCTCACGGGGCTTAAATCTTGGTCTACCGCTACGCCTACCATTGCTATCACCTTGAAGAAAACGGTCAAATGTTAGCTTCACTCGTTTAACTATATCCTGTAGTACTTGCGAGTAAATTTCCCTGTACCAAGGATGAGTCTTTTTCAGATGTGGTAACGTTTTCTTTTGTGAGTAATAGTCTGGACTATCCCGTAACTCTGGTATATGGCACACAAGAGGACAAGCATTAATCGGTGAGCGATTGCACTCATACCAATCAAATCTATCAGCCAACAAGAAATTATACTGGGCGCAAAGCATAGACAGCCATCTATCTATTTCAATGGCTTGTTGTTTTGTTGGTCGTAACTTGTATTGGTGTGCTGTTTTCACTTGTCCGTCCTTAGCAGTCAATAGTATGCTAGCATATTTGTAATAACATTGGGTAGACAAATATGAAAACTACTAGATTAAATGTCAGGATGTCTGAACGCAGATTAAACAAGCTCCGCCAATATGCTGCAATCAAGGATAAGACAGTCACGCAGATAGTAGAAGATTGGGTTGATAGACTGCCAAATAAAAATATAGAAACTGTTAAAAACGACGCTGACCTCTTCTCTGTCAAGCCTACGGCTTAAATTGGTCGGAGGTCGCTTCGTTTTTAACCGCCTTATATCTCACCACTGACTCGGAGTACCGAGTACAGTGGGAGGCTTACGGCGAAATAGCTAAAAACTTTTTGGGTTTTTAGGTTTTGATTCCAGGGTTTTCAGCCTACTTTTTTATAAAGCAATATCTGGGGCTTCTCAAAGCAGCGAGGCATTTCCGACAACGACAAATAGACAATTCTTCGTTATCGGAAATCTTTGACAAAATCTCACAGGTGCGATCAACGCTGTAGATTCGCTTGCAACAGATTACAGAATAACTCCCCTTGCTGTATGGCATCATCCAAGGCAATGTGCGCCAATGGAAGATTTTTTAACCATGCAGCAGGTAGATTTTGCTTGCCTGATTGGCTGTAGTTTTGTTTCAGGAATGCCATCGCATAGGAGCGGATATCTAAGGACGAGTATTCAAATGGGCTATCCCCTACAAAGTTCATCAAGTACCAGTAGACAAACATAAAGTCAAAGGCGGCTGGATAGCCAACAAAGATTGGTTGACCTGGCAACACTAAAAGCCAGGAGTGATAAGACTGCATCACCGCCAAAGGGGGCTGTGGGTTGACTCGACTAGCTGCCCAAGCGGCTGGCTGTTCTGACCACCATTTCATGGTTTTGGGATGCCCTTGTGCGCCTGGCAAGGTTTCTAAATTAGCTGTAAAAGTCGCAACCAATTGTTTGTCTGCGGTATACGCAGCTGAGGCAAGACTAAGCATTGAGTGGGGTCCGGGAATCGGGCCATCTGCTTCTATATCGGTGCTGACGTAGATTTCAATTGTCACCTTTTTCCTGCCTGTCTTTCATCATTGCCTGATTTTAGCAACACAGGGAGTTTTCGTGGTTATACCTAGCGCGTCAATTTTGCCATTATGTCGCAAATACTGGACGATGCCCAATCCAAGGGTTAGCTGCTTCTAATTGGGCTGCAAGGCTGATGAGGGTGGCTTCGGCGGCGGGTTTGCCAATTAGCTGTACACTCATGGGTAAATTATTTTGATCAAAACCTACAGGAATAGCGATCGCAGGTTGTCCGGTGGCATTTACTGGCGGACAAGGTGCAACCCAGTGAATAATCTTTTCAAATGTCTCTTCTGGAGTCAAATTAGCCCATTCGCCAACTTGGATCGGTGAATGCAGATAAACAGGCAACACCAAGACATCGACGGTATCGAAAAACGCGACTATTTGCCGTGAAACGATCTGCATTTGGGCAACTGCTTGCAGGTACTCAACGACAGAACCAGTTTGGGCGATTAGCCAGCGGTTCATCAGCTGCAATGCCTCTGGCGGAATTCCGGCAGCGGCGATTCCCGCTTGCCATACGACTTGAAACGGTTCGATTAACCCGCTGACATCTGGAGATTTCTCTTCAACTTGGTGTCCGAGTTGCTCTAATAACTGGACTGTTTGCAAAACAGCTGCTTTGCAGTTGGCGTCAGCTTCCCCGATGGGAGGAATGCTAGTACCATAGGCAATTCGCAAACTACCCAATTTCCCTTGAGTGGCGGCGAGAAATGATGGTTCGGGATTCGGTAACCAGTAGGGATCACCTGTGGCATAACCGGATATGGCATCTAATAAGGCGGCGGCATCAGCGACGGTACGGGCGATTGGTCCATTGGTAGCAATCCCCGCGAGGCGATCGCCTAACGGTGCTTTTGTCACTCTTCCCCGCGATGGTTTTATCCCCACTAAGCCGCAACAAGCCGCAGGGCCACGAATTGAACCACCACCATCAGAACCTTGAGCGATCGCAGATAATCCCGCTGCTACTGATGATGCTGCACCACCACTGGAACCGCCGGGGGTGTAATCCAAATTCCACGGGTTTCTCGCTGGGGGAAATCCCGCGCTTTCGCTGTAAGGAAGTGAACCTATTTCTGAAGTCGCGGTTTTGCCGAGAATAATCAACCCAGCTTGTTTAATTCGCGTCACGACTCCATCATCAAAGTCAGCGATATTGTTCATCAATACCGGATTACCGTAGGTACAGGTAACACCCGCTACAGCGTTGAGGTCTTTGATGGAAATCGGCACACCAAAAAACGGTGGTAGTTCGGCAGTCGTTGTCAGTAATTGGGTTTTGGCTTTGGCATCTGCGATCGCCAATTCTGAAGTTACCGTAAAATAACTTCCCAATTGCGGATTTAAGCGCTCAATCCGTTCTAAATATAATTCCACCAACTCTAGCGGCGACACTTCCCGGCGACGGATTAATTTTGCTAACTCCAGTGCAGGGGTAAAAGCTAAATCAATATCATTCATTGTTGTTGCTACTCATCTGTAATACTGACAAATTGGCAATGAGTTATAGCTTTTACACAATTACCAATTATCAACTAAGAGGCTTGATCTGTCTTCTACTTTTTAGCAAGCTATCATTTGCAGACGCTTATGTCTAGCGACACAAACTTGACAACACATCTAGGGAAAATAAATCAAGACAATAGGCAGCTAATCACAATGAACTCCAAGTTTATCTTTATCCTCAGCCCCAAGAATCAGGTTACCAAGAATAAACTTTACTCCTGCAAGATGCAGTGATACCAAGGTTAGCTTTTAGCGAAATTGAAATATCTTTTTCTAACTTATTTCTTTCCTAATTTCTTATTTTCTCTTCCCTTTGAGGGAAGCATTAGAAAATGCGCCCCTTTTGGTAAGGCTATTTCATTTTAAATTTTGACATTTTATGCATTTACGAGAATGCTCACATCTTGCACGCCTTCGATTAAAATCTTTGATTGCCCTGATACCATTTATAGGCAATTCAGTAAATTAGACAAGCCATTTTTACAACAATTATTTACAATTCTTCCCAAGTTACACGTATAAAACTCGGAATCAGCCTAGTAAAAAATGTCTATTAGTAGTAGGTTGGGTTGAGGAACGAAACCCAAAATTAATTAGCTACTCAAAATCAAAATAATTGTTGGGTTTCACTCTGTTCAACCCAACCTACATACTGCGGGGTAAATGCGTTGGTAAAGTTCTGGGTTGATTTGGAAGGTGAGATGGGACTCGATAGGGGTGTCGTTTTGGGTGGTGAGGTTGAGGGTAATGGCGTGGATGGTTAGGGGAGTTTGTGCGGTGTCGTGTAGGGTTAATTCAGTCTTTATTTGGTGGGTTTGAGTATGGGTGGTCATCTAACTTTATTTCAGAACTGATGAAGTCTTGGTTTGAGGGGGTGCAATAGCTACCTGTATACAATGCATTTTCAGTACTTTTTCAGCCTAAGTTTTACAGTTATCATCAATGTATAGTTTTAAGTAGCTTGGCACAATTAAATATAAAACCTCGTGAACATTCCTCTCCCCCTTCCCTCGTAGGGAAGGGGGCTGGGGGGTTAGGTCTATCTTATATTTTTTAACGCCCACCTACTTATAAAACCTGCATACAATATTAGTAGACTGCTTTAGCAAAACAATCTATAAACTAAAAACCAGAAGTTCACTATCAGAACCATTTAGAGATTTGCATCCCAACACTAAAGCAGGCGGATACCCATTTTTTGCAGATATGGTGTCTAAGTCAGTATAAAATTCCAACAGTTAGTAGGCTGGGTGATTTTTCTGTAGATTTTCCATTTTTTAATATATTGCACTCTGACTTTTAATAAAAAATTTACCATCCAGCCAAAGTTTTTGCCCAGTTATTTGAAACATCATACTGCTCACAAGCACGTAAGAACTCCATGACCTTTTCTTCTTCATCGGGAAAATTAATTACTCCTAAGTTAAATCTTACCTGACGAAATAATCCACGTAAAAGGTAAGTTTCAAAATTCATACATTGGGCAAAAATAGGTTGTTTTTGTAATTGGTAATCTTCTAAAAATCCGCTCCATTCCCAAAGCTCAAAGTCTACAATGGCAATGTACTGCATACTCTTCCAATCCCAGGAATCTTCCATTTCTTCCCATGTATCATCCTTGCCATTCCATACAGCAACTGGATTAAACATACAGAACTCTAAATCTGAGTATTCCCTGTAAGTTTGTGTGAAAGAAATATTTACTCGCCAAGCCATTAGATGGCGAGATTGATAATATTCGGACACCATGTCTTCTGAATAGTAAGCACTACAGAAAGGTTCAATATTCCACTCTCTTGGTTCAGCTTCAATTCCCAAACATTGTAAAAATTCTTTCATTAAATCTAGGGTTCCAGAAGCAACTTGATAAAGACCTGGAGTTACATCAAAACTACAGCCTGTGCGGTCTGAATTAATAATTGGATTCCAAAGTGTGTAGGTTATTCTCATAATAAAGCTCCAACAGTTAGGTCAATATTGGTTACTCACCTGGCCCCTTAAAATTTTGACCTACTTTTTTATTATAAGTTGGCCCTTTTTTACTAGAGTTATGATGCCCGCAAATTACTTGATGGTTATTTATATCATTAAACCAAGCTACACGTTCAGCCTGAGTCTGATTATGACCGATTGTATTCCAATGAGTTCCTACCTCAACTGTATGATCAAGTTCTGGTGTTCCATCGGGACTTTTGCTTTTTTCATTAACTAAGTGGCTATTAATATCAGCTAATATATGAAAATAAGTAAGCTGAGAAATCCATAACAAAAGAATAAGGTAGCTAAGTTATTAAAAATTCTAGCTTATTTCTAGCTGAACTTGATGGGAGTGTCTCCTATTAGATGATAATATGTGGCACTTTGTTGGTAACTAAGAGTCAAAGGGTCTTGTGTTAATAGCAATTTAAAACAGGGTACATCTCCTTCATCATAATGGTCATATGTGGTTTCTTCAATTTCAAACTTAGTTTCTATCCATTGTTCTTGATTCTCTAATAAAAAATAAATTTTCTCCTCTTCTACTCGGAAGTGAAAAGGGACTTCATCACTGGTAACTCCCATGTTGAAATACTTAAATTCCCCCGTTCCATCTTCAAAAAATTGACAGACATCTGAGCTAGCATTAATCGTGGGTTCACTCAACCAAGCTCTGTAAAGCCACTGTTCACGGGGAATTTCGGGCGGAGGCCCAGCTTGTATTTGTTCAATACAATACTCTAAATAATCCCGCACATCCTCGTCGTCTTCTTCTATCAAGACTTCGGTAAGATAGGGAATATCTTCTACTCCACACAGTTGAATGAGTGCACCGGCGGACATATTACATACATAATCTTCACTGTCATATAACATCTCTACTAAAGGTTTTACAGCTTTCTTATCTCCAAGTAAACCAAGTGTCTTGACTGCACGGTATCTGATATAACTTAATACATCGTCCAAGGCATCCAGTATGGCATCTACAGAAGCTGGATCTCGAATTTTGTGCAACGCACAAACAGCATCTATCCGAATAGTCTCATCTGGACTTTTTATACACTCACATAAAGCAGTAGTTGCTCGTCTATCTCGAATGTTTCCTAGAGCGTTAATTGCACTATTCTGAACTAACTTACCAGAGTCTCTTGTTAAAGTGATTAGTGGCTCAACTGCTCGCACAATCTTCATTGTCCCCAAGCAATCAGCTGCTTTTTTCCTTACACCCTCATTCTCATCCAAGAGTGCGTGGATAATTCTATCAATAACAGTTTGGCTATTATAATTTATAACCATTCCAATCATGTCCTGTTTCAGTTCTGCATTTTTGCCTTGCAGTAACTGAACTATATACGGTTCTGCATCTGGTCGCTTTCTTAAGATATACCAGAGGCTAGGCCATTCCCCACTATCAGTTACCTGGAACTGTGCTGCAATTTCTGCTGTAGATAAAGCGTCTAATTCGTTCATTACTTTCCTCTCAATTTTTGTACTCCATGCTTACCAACAACAAATGGAGAAGATTTATTAACATTCATAATTCAGTTTTTTATATAAAAATTTGAATTTTTTCTGTAAAACTATATCAACACTGATAATAACCTCAATGTATATTTTTATAAGACCTTCATACAATATTAGTAAGCTGTTGTGTCTTTAATTTTCCAGAGTGTTCCTGTTACAACAAGGGTTCCAAGCCATAAAAAGTGCAAGTTATACGCGCAACAGCTTAGACTGCTTTAGCAGAACAATCTATAAACTAAAAACCAGAAGTTCACTATCAGAACCATTTAGAGATTTGCATCCCAACACTAAAGCAGGTGGATACCCATTTTTTGCAGGTATAGTGTCTAAATCACTGAAGCAAAAATTCTCTGGAGCCGAATAAGTAAATTCTATTTCCCCGTTTTGATTAAGAGAATACACTTCATACTCATACATCACAAATAGCTGGTTAGCTAAAGCAGCCAATTTAATTAAACTTAGAGGAAATAAATCAATATCTATAC
The DNA here is from genome assembly GCF_000317535.1 of Cylindrospermum stagnale PCC 7417. Lineage (NCBI taxonomy): Bacteria > Bacillati > Cyanobacteriota > Cyanophyceae > Nostocales > Nostocaceae > Cylindrospermum > Cylindrospermum stagnale. Next base: position 4,943,443 of record NC_019757.1, on the reverse strand, counting down.
TTTCTTTATTACCCTCCGTACTAATCAAAGAGAAGGGCCCAGCAACTGTAGGGACGGGCTTCGGAGGAATGACAGACCAAACTGTCTCATCACGCCAGTTTGCCAAACCAATTTGCTCTGGTTTATCGACTCCATTGTGGTAAAGCATTTGAAATAGATCAGACTCTACACGCAATACATTGGAATTCAAGGCTGAGATGCTACTTAGAATAATTCTCCAGCCCCACTGTGCACGACGAGACTCTATGGATGAAATTTCCGTGAATACAGGTATATTTTCCTTCCAACCTAATTTATAAAAATTATAGGACTTGCCACCACTCAGCAAGAATGAATCCTCATCCCAAACATAACGTAAATCACCAATTCTTGGCATGAGAGGGCATTCAATATCGTATGAAGCACCACCTTCGAGTGATAGCCAGCATCCAGTTGGATTGTCTTCATTCAACGCTAACATAGCTTTGCCATCTGACCGTAAGCACCATTCATCAGTTGCTCCTGAGCTATTGTAGTTTTCCGTGAAAGGAATGTGTGCTTTTATCTGTTCACTCCAAGGATCTATAATTTGAACGCCTGTATTACTATCGTTGATGACAATTTCAGGATGCATAGGTCGTCTATGCAATTTATATAACTCACCTGGCAAAACAATTTTTTTATACACGTCTTTAAACAGATTCGCCATAAACAATTAATACCTCTCCATCTGCATCAGTGTGATTCTCAAGACTAAAGCCATTGATCAAAGCATAATCACTGCAACTATTTGTGTAAGGCTTTACATTTAAGCGTGCTTGAATCTCTTGGAGTGCTGCCTCCAAACGTGGCGCATTACGCTTCCATACTTCTATCTGTGGTTGTGCTACAAGAGTGTAAGGAAGCCAAGCGTCACTCTGGGTACAGACATCAACAATATGGGCATCCAGAGTTGTACCTAGTAGCCAACTGACATCAGGTAATTCATATTCCTGTCCATTAGCATCCAAAACAACGCCCACTCCTAAAATTTTTACATCAGTGGGATAAAGAAAAGAGCGCTGTTGCTCCAGTTGGTCTAAAGTTTTTTCGCATTGAGTTAATAATTCTTGACTACCTGTTGATTCAAGAATTGTGATAGTGATATCTGGTTCCTCTACACGAACTAGATTATTTTCATCAGGTTCAGCACGGAGCCAACCAGAGAAGATTACCCTAGAAGGTTTAAGTAGTTTATGAGCTTCTAGGACTTCAGCTGCTGATTGACACATTTTCAGCAGCACCTGTAATTCTGAGCGACTAGTTGGAAATGCAAGGCGGCATCTATCCTCAAACCACCAGTCTGCAACAACTCCCAGATTTCTATCAACTATCATGTTCATTTTTATAATCTAGGATTTACGCATTGACAAACAATGCTAAATATGTAAGCTGGTTTTATTCATTAAAAATCTTAATCCGTGCGTTCCCTAACGCACCCTACAGGTAAAATGAGTCTCCTGACGCATAAGAACAAGATTAAAAAGGCCCAATATTAGAATGAATTTTTACGGTGCGTAAGTCCTATAATCTACCTAAATTTTTATCCTCACTTTCTGAAATTTTATCTCTATCTAAATATTCCTCAAACAATTCAAAAAATCTATCTAAGGCGGATCTTTCATCTTCAGAGTAAAAGAGAATTATACTTGCCCAAGATTGACTGGTATTAATTTCATATTTTTCTCGTATCCATTGTAAAAACTCCTCAAATTCCTGTTCCTGCCTTGTGGGATGAATACCAAATTGATCTTGAGCAACTTTATATCCAGACCAAAAAGCCAAAAAACTGAAAATAGAATGCTTACCTAAATACATGGAAGGTCTTTGCTTGATTTTTTGTAATAGGTCATATAAATCACTCACGACTAACCTCCTACTATTAAGAACAATAACTATGGAACTTCTATTTTACCTAAAAGGGGATTTCTTCTATTATAAATTTTTTGCCTGCATCTATAATAGGAGAATAAAGATTTTTGAACCAATTTTGTCTGGTAACACCATCACGATTAATATTATCAAACACTAATTCCTGTCCATCTATTTCAACTGAAACTCCTTCATGTTTACTATTAGTTGCAATAGTCTGTTCAATTCCATCATGATAGATATTTCCCCACGGTTCATGCGATGAACCTGTATCAATATTTGCGGTTTTTTATCAAAAAATTTAATGCCTACGGCAGGCTACGCCAACACAAAAAATTAGATAGGGTTGCTATATAGGCTATTGATAAATTATTTGATATTCTGACAAAATTTTGAAATATCTATATCTGGAAATAAAAATATTATATCAGCCAAAAATTGTTGGATTCTATTGCTATCAAGTATAAAATTTTTATCACTAATAAATAATTCTTGCCACGGATATAACGCTCGACATTCAAGTAATAAATTCATATATTCCTCAAAACCAATTGACATTTTGTAATACGAATCCGTATCAATAGAATAGTAATACAAGTCCGGCTCATCCCTGTCATCGAAAAATTTTACGGCCACATAATTATCTTTTTCTAATTCTTCATCTCCAATAAAATCTAAAATTCTGTATCCTGCGAATAGGTTGAATTCTCCTGATATTTGTTCTTCTGGCTCATAAATTAAAAAAATTAAATTAATATTTGCCATTCCATTGGTAGAGTAGTTTTCATTTGTGCTATTTAGATACCTCCATCTGAACGTAAAGCCAGATGTTACTTGATAAAATTTCTTAAACGGTTCCCAAATGTGAAATCCATCAATGCCATGTTCTTCAGCAATAATTTCTTCAAATTCGCCTATATCCGTAGCTGGACGAGAAATTTCGTAGGATAAATCATACTGTTCTGATACTTCCATCTCTCGGAAAATTAATTGCATTTTTTGTATATATTGTTCAAAATTCATTAATGCTATTTCTCCAAATTATTAAAATATGTCTTGCCTGAGTACTATTTTAACTAATAAAAGGCTAGATTTCTTAATTCAAAAATTCAGTTATATAGGACTCATAATTTACAGCACTTCCTGCTGTTATGAGGTACATTTTTTCATCGCCAAGCCTGTAGGGGCGGGGTTTCCCCGCCCTCGATTGTATTGCATTCGACCGGGAACCGCTGTATGCAAAGCTGTTTAAACAAATAAAATTAACCTAGTTATAAAATTTTTTCTCAAAATCTCTTTTCTGAATAAATTATTCAAAACAATTCAATTTCCCCATTAAATTAAAATAAAATTGCGCTTTTATTCTAGTTGCTCTAAAGTATTTATTTTCAAAACTCAGATATAATTGCTGTATGCTCATTTCCTTATTCATCTTCATCTGCAAACAATTTATTTCGCCAAGTTAAAATTTCTTCTGAACAGTGATTATCTATATTTTGTACTGGAGAAATCAGTCTATCACGCCAGTTAACAATACCATTATTAAAATTTTGACAGTCCTCCAAAATTTGTTTAAGCTGATCTACCATATTAATAAGGTCGATCTCATAACAGATAATTCTTAGTTGATGTTTGTACTCTCCAAATGAACGAATAGATAGTTCAACAATATTTTGATTGGCCAAATAGTTGGTAATTATTTGTTTTCCAATTTGTTGAACTACATTTAAGCTATTGCTAAAATCCGATATTATTAGAGCAGTTTTATTGTGTCCGTCACTGTCTTCTAATTCATAATGCCAGCTTGGATCTGCTTCATCAATATAGAATAGTTGAGTAAAAAAAAATTGGCGATGCTGGGGTTTGACTATCAGTAAAAACTCTGATTAACCATCCTTTTGTCCAACTATCTTCCCAAAGATCATCTTTTTCTGTGTAACTAGAAAAATAATAACTGCGAACTGGTATTACTTGCCATGAACTGACATTAATCTCTATCCCAAAAATAGACAAACATTTTTTGACCCAATCCTTCGTACCTCGATTAATACCAGGGAAATTTGCCTGTGTGATATCAAACTCATAAATGCCATTTTCGTAGCTGTAAAAGTTGAACATATTATAAATATGTATCATTGATCCAATTGTTTCATAAAGTTTGTACCAAATGAATTTGTAAACATTCATCACTACATCTATTTTCTGGGCTTTATGAAAATGATTTATTGTGAATGTACTGATTCTCAAAATATAGGGTTCAAAATTCATCTAGCCCATTTAATTCTAGAATTGAGAGCAAACCTTTAAATCCGCCAGAACAAAGATGTTTACCATCTGGTGTAAAAGCTAAACCTTCAATCTGTCCTATGTCAAGGTATTCAAGTGAAACTATGTCTTCACCGTCACTCATACGGTAGATATTAACAATACTACCTTGTGTACCTATAGCAAGATATTTGCTACTAGGATGAAAACACAGCGAACGAGAAGTTATGTCATCTACACTAAATATATCTGGTAAATGCCTTTTACCTGTTGTCAAATCCCAAACATAAACACCATTAGCATAATAACCAATTGCTGCAAAATAGCGCATATCTGGTGAAAATTTGGCCCAATGTGCTTGCAAAGGAGCATCCTCTAACACCTGAACTATTTCGTTTTGATCAATGTCGTAAATTAATACTTGATTTGTGTTATTTCCTACTACCGCAACTTTGGTTCCATCAGGACTAATATCTGCCAAAGCTGGTCTCATATCTGGTGGAATTTCATAATCTGGCACTTCCCAGATCCAATAGCGCTCTGGTTGTTCAAGATCCCAAATATCTATAGTGCTACCAGCTGTTAATATTCGTGGGGATGTCTTGGCAGCAGCTAACCAAATTACTCTTTCTGCATACAAACCAAATTTTAATACTTGTTGAGTTGTTAAATCATATATTGAAACATTTGTTGCATCTTTCAGATAAACTAATTTATTTCCATCAGGTGTGAAAATTGCTGACTCAATGGCAACACCATCTACCTGCTTTATTTCAGTTAAGATATCTAAAGACGGGAGGCTTCTTAAAGTCACAATAGGGTAAGTGCCGTTACCATCATCTAGTTGTCCAACTACAAGCATGGAACCATTTAAACTAATGTCCAATGTACCTATTGCATGAGGATTATTTAATGTAATTATTCGGTTATTCATATTTATTATTCATATTTATATTTATTCTCACATTAATCGCTCCTTGTAAGCCTCCTTCAACTAATTGACTGGTAAACAGGACTTACGCAACTGACACATTATTAGATTTCTATCTCTAGCCAGCCAGTAAAAGTTTTTTGTTTTCAGCTTACTCTACACTTACCAACGACAAATGGAGATGACATATCAATATCCCAATATTCATCCTCAAGCTCTAGATTTGTATTATATAGCAAAGTGATTCCACCTATAACCTTGTTAGAATCTCTTTCGGAGTTTTTCTCAACTTCAAAAACATCAGCTATTAGTAAATAATGAAACTTCAGCAATGATCTTGTATAAGTATCTTCAAAGATTATGTTTAAAGAAAAACTTTCTAATTGTGCTTTTAAAGGAACTACAGAAATAATTTTTTCATAAAAAACATGATTTTCATCCCAGTAATCAGATATAGTGAAATTTTCTAAATCAATGTGACTCTCGATTAACGCATTTACATCAATCTGCGAAAATATTTTTTCTAAGTCATTCCAAATTTGATGATTTTCTAAATCTAAAATTTCACTCATAGTATTACTAATCAGTATATTAATTAACCAAGTCGCTTTTTGTTATTTTTCGTAAAAAAATGTGGATAAATAATATTTGCTCAATTATTTATAGATTCATCTTTTTTCGCAATAACATATGGAGATAATACATCTACAAACCAATCTTCACTAACCAATTCTAACTTGGTATTAAAACTTAGAAACATATGACCAGTTTTATCAACCTCTTCAATTATTTGATTTTCACACTTACTTCCATCTGCTTTCAGCAAAAAATAAAACTTAATCAAGCGTTCTATATGATTATCATTCCATACTAGGCTAACTGAAGCTGTTTTCAAACTAACAGATAGAGGATTGATAAAAGAAATTTCTTTATAGAAAATTTTTTCATGCCAGTAGCCAGATAGTTTGAAATTTTGGTTATGATTTAGACGTTTCATGGCCAGATCAAGTGGTTGAGTTTGCTCTACAAAATGTTTTAAATCCCTCAAAATATGATGTTTTGTTAAATTAATAGTCATCTGAGTTTCTGCTACTTTTTGTATTAATCATTAGAAATTTTACCAGGAAAGTGCAAAACTACATTAACGCCGTCAATAAATTTCCCATGATAACGGTAATGTGATTGACCTTTTGCTATTGTTTTTGATTTTAGATCGAATCCTTCCAATTGAGATGGAACAAGACCTTGACTACCTTTGGGAGCTACTTTACCTTTGTTAATTGCTTGTAAATGCTTACTATCTAGATCGTGCTGCTTTCCAAATGCGATTTGTTTATCAGCAAAAGATACTAGACCCCAATCTGTCTTATATACCAGATTAGGCTTAATATTAGACCACTCATTAGGTAAGGTTTCTGTTTGTGAATCTTGTTTTAGTGGTATTTCTTTTTGAATTTGAGCTTTGAGCTTTGTAACTTCTGTTTTTATTCTATCAAATTCTTCGACAGCTAACTCGTATAATCCAGGCTCTTTTTCTGTAGCTCCTTTCGTGCTTTTCCATTCTTCTTCCAGGTTTTGTAAAGCCGATTCATATCCATCCAAATTATATCCAAATTGGGACTCAAGTTTGCCTGCTTGAATCAACTGACGCCGCTGGTTACATAATGTCCGCACTTCATTAATAACTGCTTTGGATTGATTTCGCGTTTCAATAAATTTTTGGCTAAGTGTGTTTTCTTCACCGAATAGCTCGAATAATTCCTTGAGGGCATCTGCAAGGTTATCTTGTGCTGCCTCTGTCTCGCTATCAGCCTGAATAAACTCATTTAGTGCCTTCTGATTTCCGGGAGCGCTATCTGCTTTCTGCTTCTCTTTAACAGCCTCCTGCGCTTCTTTCTGTGTGATGCCGAGGTCTTTGTAGGCGATATTAAGTGACTTTTCAGCTTTTGTGCGATTGTTGCCTTGAAGTTCATTGAGTCGCCCTTGCCATTTATCGAGCTTGGTTTTGACCTGTTCTGGTGTACTTGCCACCATAACCTTAACTAAAGTTTTTACAACTTCAATCCATAAACTATGGCTCTCACCTTTGGCTGTGAAGTTAATTGTTTTGCCTACTTCACCATCACTGCGTTGACTGGTAGGACTTTGATTTTGTTGGGTATTTTGAGGAGAATTATTGGGTTGTTGATTATGTTGAGTTTGACTCCCACGCGGCTGATTATTCTGACCAGGAACAACAGCAGGCTGATTATTCTGACCGGGATTTTTCAGAAAAACCTTAACCTTATCAGCAATAAACGTCACCAATTTATCAAGAGCTTCATCAATTTTACCTTTGATATTCTCCAGCAACTTTCTGACCTTATAGCCCAGATTACCCACACCAATTAGTTTCGCCAAAAAACTAATAATTAGTGATAGACTGCGACCCATCACAGTTTCTACTTTGCTCGATGCTGCTGCTAGATTCCCGGCGGCAATATTCCCAATCGAATCAAATACCGCATTTGCTAATTCGGCTATTTCTTGGGCTTTATCGATGAAGAAAGTAATGGTTTTGTAAACATTCATTACCGCTTCTATGATTGCACCACCAGGAACAAACATCACCAGCAGCTTAGGAATTGCGGCACCGATTACGGCTTCTACCACCATATCTTTCAGCTTGCCGATCATCTCCTCTTTTTGCTGTTCTACATTTTCCATCAATTCACTAATGTTCTGCCAAGCTTGCGCCAAGCCACCTTGGAGTATTTTCTGTAATATCTCTACTCCCTGTTCGGCTTTAGCTAACTTTTTCTCACCTACCTTATTTACTAATTTGAGACGGATTTTTTGATAAGTTATTCCTAATACTTCCAAAGCAATAGATATCAACCCTTGAGCATTAAACTCACTGGGAGCAGTTAACCCAGCAGTAGCCAAAGTTCCAAACAACCACTTCATCATACCTGTTTGGAAATGCTGACTAAAGTTATTCTTAAATTGCTCAAAGCCTCCTGTTACTGCCTTCATCAAATTTTGACAGAACTTAATCGGGTCGCTGGCTATTGTCCCAAACACATTACCTGCTTTTTTCAGGATTGCCATCACCTGTGAAACTGCTCCACCAGCACCTTGCATGAAGCCTTCTAAAGTGAATTCCAGCACTTTGTTACCGACATTGGTAGCGAAATTTTTTACCCGTTCTATTGTTGGTTTAAAAAAGCCTTTAACTTTCTCAATTGCCCCACTAACATCGGTGATATCACTCAATCCTAAAGAGTCTATTGCTTTATTAACTAACCCTTTAATATTCTCAATGGTAATATTGAGTTTGGTGATTTCGTCTTGCCACCATGTAAAAGCCTTTTCCAGCGCCCCTGATTGTTGTAATTTCTCAAATATTTGATCACCACCTGGGACTAATTTAAGAAAAGTACCAACTGCTTTAGTCCCGTTGCGTTCTACTGCTTCGCCAGTAATTGGGTTTCGACCTAATGCTAAGAGTAATAAGTCATAACCAGGAATATCCTTAAGTCGCTGTTCTACTTGGTCTAGTAATTCGCGTTTACGGTCATGAAACCAATCACCTTGAATGCGAGGACTAACACTCAAGGTGCTGATATGCTTTGATTGAACCAATTGATGGTCTTGTTGGGGAAGGGGGCGCTTTTCTTTATTGCTATCTAATGGGGTGTCAGAATTGGGGAGTTGTTTGGCTTGCAGCGCTTGTGTCTCATGAGGAAAGCGATATAAGTCTTTATTACTTGCTCTTGATGTGGCATCAGTGGGGAGTTGCTTTGCTTCAAGTGGTTTAAGTTGTGCAGATTCTGAATGATCTTGTTTGGGGATGATTCCCGGTTCCTTGTTAATCTTTGCTGAAACTTGGGGATTTACCAACTTCTTAGCTGGATTCATCCGCACAGCACCACCCTGCTGCACCACATGAGTTAGTTCATGTGCTGTTAACTCATTCTTACCGGGGGTTTTTCCTGCACCAAAGTAAATATCGCTGCCGTGTGCAAATGCTTGCGCCCCCAATTCCTTGTTCATCTGCACGGCAGTTGTGTCAGTATGCACCCGCACTTGATTAAAATCAGCACCAAACCGGGGTTCCATAAATGAGCGTGTCTGCTCATCTAAAGGAGTTCCCCCACCTGTTTGACTTCCCAAACGACTTTCTAAACTGGGAGTTGCAGGCGTTGCATCACTTTTCCCTGACCTTTGAAGCGTTTCGTCAGTCAGGCGTTGAATTGGTTGCTCTTGGGCAGTTGGTTTCTCTGCATGAACGTGTTTGTTTAACCATTTAGCTTGAGCACCAGGACTGATATTCAGCGTACTAATATGTTTTGCCGGAAGTGCTTTAAGTTGTGTAGATTCTAGATAACTTTCTTTGTTCGTAAAGATTGATTCTTTGTTGGACTTGGCTTGAACTTTGGCTTTAGCGAAGCGTTGAACGAGTGGGGTGATGGATGCTGATAAAGGTTGTTTCTGGATGGACTCTGAAAGTTCTTCTTCTTGGCGTTGAATGGGTTGCTGTTGAACAGTTGGTGTGTCCATTGACATCACCTGTTGTGCCATTGAGTCGGCTTCTTGTTCGTATTTATCCCCTGGTGCGCCTATGGTGAGTTTGGTTTGGAAGAGTGATTTTTCCGAATCGCATAGAGAGCAAGCCCGTTGAACATTTCCGCCATTGGGCGAATTGGCATCTTCATCGCCTGACTCTCCTGACTCACTCATCTGCCGAAGTTCAACAGCTTCATTTGATACTTCTTCAGCTTTGTCGAATGGCTCTAATGTTGGATTTTGGGCTGGGGATAAATCTGTGTTGGCTTTGGGCTGGATAGCAATAGGGTTTGATGGGACTGCTTGTTGCTGATATATATTCCCCGGCTGACCTAGGGTAAGCTTCATCTGAATTCTTGGCGTCTTTGGTGGTGTCGGGCGGGGTGTTAATTTTGAGAAATCAATAAAGCCACCTTTATACTGCTTTGTCTCTTCTTGTTGAGCCTCTATATCAGGCGTTTGTTCTTGTTGGGGCTGACTGGCCTCAGTTTTGGGCTGAACGACAAAGCGACGCGGTGCGAATTGATTTGGTGCTTGTGTGTCTGAGGAGTTGGAAGAATTTTTGGCGGTTCTGTGTTGCCTGCTATACATTTATCCAATCCTCTAAGTAGAAGTTTTTACAAGCCATTGCCAGAAAACACTTTTGATGATTTCCGCTTTTCACCCAACTTACTAGCACCAACAACCACAACCTAACTACAACGGCAGTAAGTCGTTAGATTTATATTTCTCTGCTGCTGACTCACTCAGTTGTTGAATTTCCACAGCTTTATAGAGAATTTTTTTAGTTTGGCAACTCAGTATATACTCTATGTTGTTTTTTTATATTTTTCTCTGGGTAAAAGAAATAAAGCTTGATTTTTAAGTTAATAGTCAATGTGATTTTTATAGAAAAAGCCACCCCAGAGGGGCAGCTTGTACGCATTATTATGTTGGAAAAACTGGTTGTGGTATCTGCATATCATGTTGCTTCCAGATTTCATCCTCAGACGCTGGTTCTGGCGTTGGTTGAGAATTTACAGACTTTGAATGTTCTCTGGAAATGCGATCGCTCTTTGAGCGGGTGCTTTGCGCCATCGCCTACGCCCCGTCGTAGCCGATCGCAATTGTTGTGGTTATCGCAGCAAGAGGAAGCTTAAACTTGCGTCCGGTCAGTCAAAATCTCATAACCAGTTTCTGTCACCAACACTGTATGCTCAAACTGAGCCGACAGCGCTTTATCCATTGTCACTGCTGTCCATCTGTCAGATAATATCCGCGTGTGCTTAGAACCAGCATTCAAAATCGGTTCAATTGCCAAAGTCATCCCTGCACGCAATTTCACATTTGGCATCTCGCGGGTGCGGTAGTTGAACACCGAAGGTTCTTCGTGCAAGTTACGACCAACACCATGTCCGGTGAATTCTTCCACCACACTAAAACGATTCATTTTCACATGGTCTTCAATCGCCCCCGCCAAGTCCAGCAAGTATGCACCCGCCTTGACTTGTTCAATACCTTTATAAAGCGCTTCTTCAGCTACGCGAATCAGTTTAGCGGCTTCTGGTGTCACATCGCCAACGGCAATTGTAATGCAAGAATCACCATGAAAGCCTTGGTAATAAGCACCTGTATCTACTTTTAAGACATCTCCAGCCCGAATTACTTTTTTCGGACTGGGAATGCCGTGTACAACTTCATTGTTAATGCTGGAGCAAATAGAACCGGTAAAACCGTGATATCCTTTAAAGCTGGGTGTTGCATCCATTTCGCGGATGCGTTTTTCGGCATAAGCATCTAAATCAGCCGTGGTCATTCCTGGCTTTACCAACTCAGAAATCTCTTTGAGCACGGTTGCCACAATTTTTCCTGATTGCCGCATAATGTCAATTTCTCGCGGCGATTTAATTTCAATTCCTCGGCGTTGTCTTTTTTCTGTTTTCGGCTGAGTTGTTTGAGAAAGCAAGTTACTGAGAATGTTCATAGGAAATTTATAATTGCTGGTGCTTCACAGCTTAAGTATGAATGTGTTTTCTAGATTAGTTGAGAAATAATATCCTTACTTAAGTTAACTTATTTTTCGCCTCTAGATAAACTGAACCCTGGGAACTGTTAGATGGATATTCAGTTGCGTTTGTTGGCAACAGATAAGTTTTTTAAATATAATTTTTGGAAAAAATTCCGCCCTGTCAAGTTTTTCTCAATAAACCTGGTTATTCTCAAGATTATTGACAATAATATCAACTATTTAACGAGGTTACGTTTTTTCAGCGATTGATATTGACGCCTTACTTTTTTGTGGTATTATAACGGTATAATCTAAAAGCTTTGTTCTGACAAATTATAACTGATGCAGTCACTGACTTTAGTTTAGGTCAGAGCGATAAAATCGGCTTGTCTGGCTTGAGTTTTAATCAGTTGTCTTTGTCTGGTAATGAGATTCGTTTAGGCAGTCAAACCCTAGCAGTGCTGACTGCGTTTAATGCTACTACGCTGACACAGAACGATTTTATCTACCTTTAACTGTATTGGGTGGATAAATGTTTGCCCACCCTACTGCAACGTTGATGGAATCTTGTCAGTTTTTAGCTACAGATATAGGCTAACTCCAAATTGGAGTTAATTCGTCCACAGACAGCAGCACATCCAACCCGTTGGCTAAGTTTGGCTGGTATCAATTACGTCTATGGATTTCATCTGTATGTACTGTTAGTTATATATCTGCTTACCAATCGTATTGGTCGGATTAAGTAGTATAAGAAAGAAAGACCAGATGGCAATGGGAAAAATTCTCGGTCTTCTTGGTTAGTATCAGTGATTACAAGCCTGACAGTAAAACTCAAAAATTGCCACACTAGATAAACACGATCTGGCATTCTACTGAGTGGACCATTGATCATCAGGTGCTGAAAAAAAAGTTTAATTATCAGTGGACTTTTAATTTCCGTGAAAAGCTGTTTTTGCATCCGTACAGCATAAATTAAAATTGTTGGATCGACTTGGATCTGTTCTTGAATAGCCTGCTTTACTTGCGCTGGCAAAGGGGCATTCAGGAGAGTGTTAACTATAAGTAGACCAATAAAGAATGGTCTTTTAAGTTCCAGACTGCTTACTTGCTGCAATAATTGTTCCCAATTCAATGTCTGTTGAATGCGGAATAATTCAGCTAAATCGCAAATCTGAGCTAAAGACTCTCTACCTTCATTAACTCCTCTGGCAACTTGTACAGCGAGGATGATCAACAAATCATCAGAAGAGAAATCGATGATAGATTCACCTTTGAGAGTTAAAAACTTGCTTCGTTGCCACAAAGTTTCAAAATCAGGAAGTTTAAAAGGGAAGTAATCTAAGGGAGTCAGTTCCCAGTGAAGATCCACCACTACTTCTGGTTTCTGACTATGGACAAAAGTTTGTTGCCAACTACCGTCAGTCTCTAGTTGATATTTCTGAGTAATCAATAATTCTTGAACTTTGACTATATCCTGTTGTTTCACCAGAATATCCAAGTCGCTAAACTGCCTCATCGCTAAGTTGTCATAAATAGAAATAGCTAAAACAAGTCCTTTAAAAGGAATTGCTGGAATTTTGTGAGATTGAAAGAGCTTAAGAAGGTTAAGCAATTCGTGACTCAAAAATAAGTTGCGGCTAGCATTAGTGTGATAATGATTCTGAAGCTGAGTTAATACTGTTTTGGGAATAGCTTCTCTCCACATCGTCTTGAAGGTCTGGTACAGGAGTGGTATCGTCCCATGACGATCTGCTATTTGCAGGAGATATGCCCAGTCTATGTCTTGCTGGAGCAGGGTTTGAATTCGCTCTGCTGTTTCAGGGTCTATGTGAGTTCGGGTACAACACAGAAGTAGGTCAATTTCTGGACGGCTAACCTTTGTTGGCAATTGAGTAATAGGCTTGTTTAATGTAATCATAAATTACTCACTTATAGTGTTGGGCTTGGGTTTCAAACAGGTGTGCATAGCTACCGCCCAGCTGCACCAGATATTCATGGGTGCCGCTTTCAATAATTGAACCGTTTGCCATCACGTAGATGCAGTCAGCCATTCTAACGGTTGATAAGCGATGGCTGATGAGGATAGCCGCTTGATTTTTGATGAGTTGGCGGAAATTCTGAAACACCTCTTCTTCAGCTTTCGGGTCTAGAGCGCTGGTCGGTTCATCTAACACGATTAACTGTGAATCTCGCAAAAATGCCCTTGCCAAAGCGATTTTTTGCCACTGACCAATGCTCAATTCTTCCCCTTGTTCAAACAATTTACCCAGTATAGTATCGTAACCTTGAGGTAGCTTGTTAATGACATCATCAGCACCGGAACGACGAGCAGCGGCGGTGATTTTTTCGTAGCTGAATGGCAGGTTAATATTTGCCAACCAAATGTTTTCTTTAGCAGTCAGATGATATTTGGTATAGTCTTGAAAAATCACACTAATTTGACGGCGGAGTCCAGCAATTTCAAATTGGCGTAAATCTATGCCATCAATGCTAATACTACCAAAAGTGGGATCGTATAAGCGACATAAAAGCTTAATTAAAGTAGTCTTACCGGAGCCGTTTTCTCCTACCAACGCCACCACTTCTCCTGGGTGAATAGTCAGATTAATATTCTGAAGTGCCTGACGCTTCGTAGTTGCATATTGGAAACTGACATGATTAAACACAATCCCCTTTTTCATTGGTATGGGAAGAGGTTCCGGATAAGATGGTTCTACAACCTTTGGTTTCAGGTCTAGGAATTCATATAAGTTAGCGAGAAATAGATTGTCTTCATATAGACCAGACAGACCACCCAAGAGACTTCTCAGGTCGTTTTGTCCCCGTTGCAATGCCTGGTAATATAATACTAAGTCACCAAAGCGAATAGTGCCTTGTATAGTTTGATAAATAATGAAACCATAGGCAGTAAAAACTAAAATTGCCGCCACTGCTTGAGCAACAAGATTAGCGACAGACTGTCTAGTAGTAATGGCGAGGTTTTCCTGGTATAGTTGTCGCCGCAAGCGCAGATACCACTGACTAAAGAAAGAACCCAAATCAAACAAGCGAATTTCTTTAGCGTGTTGCTCTGTAGTAAGTATCCGACTCAAGTACCCTGCTTGACGTTCCTGGGCTGTCTTTTGACGCTGCCAATGATACATGATGCCGGAGTATTTCACCCGCACTACCATCGCAGGAATCGCGGCAACAAATAAGATAACCCCTATTCCCCAATGTAATGACAGCAGCAACCCCAGCATCGCCACCAAAGAGATACTACTCAAACATAGCCATGCCAAACGATGTAGTATTTGCCCCGGTCGAGAAGGAGCTTCTTTTTGCGCTCGCTGCAAGGCATCATAATATTCGGCGTTTTCGTAATACTCCAGGTCTACCTCAATTGATTTAGCATGGAGGATACCTTGCATATAGTCGGTGAGTCGCTGAGATTGAGCACTATAAACCAGTTCAGTCAGCGAAGAACACAGGGTAGTTACCAGGGTGATAGTACCAAAGAAGCCAAGCAAAAGTAATACTCGATTAAAGGCGGCTCCTTTGTCGGCAACATTAACACTGGCGGCTATTGTATCTACGATGAGTTTGGTGAGATAGAGAGAGAGTAGAGGCAATAAACCTTGAATAACCAAAAGTGCAACCAAAGCAATAGTCAAACGAGGACTACTTTGCCAGACTAGGCGCAAGGCAGGCAGAATGCGTAAGCTTTGCTGGATTTTATATCTTAAAGTTTTGCCTGGTTTCATATTTTAAAGATGCTCTTTTGCAAAAGATGCCAGTTGGCTAAAATTAGAAAGGTTTGTGACATTGCCAATCACAACCTGTCCCTGATTTTCCAACCACGCATGAGCCTTTAACTCTCCTTGTTCACCTTTGGCAACACCAATGCAGAGATTAGATGTATAACCGTGGCGACTCATGAAAAACTGGCAAGTCAAGGCACGCGCCAGACACTTGACACCAGGCATATAATGACTGCTCACTTCAACAGCCCAGATGATTTTGTCAATAGAGATATGGTGTTTTTCTTGGCATTTAGGTTTGGCATTACTTATGCTTGATAGAAGCTTCTGCAAGGTTTTAAATGACAGCAAAAACAAACCTAATCTGACTAATAATAGTAAAACAAAAGTGCTAATTAAAAGTTGTCTTTTTTGAGAATCTAGTCCAAGTAATTTAGATAAGTTATTCATTTATACTTCAACAGTGACGTGATGTTTTTTAACAACTCTTCTGTAAGATGAGAGCCAATAAATCCGGCTCCGCCAGTAACAAGAAAATGCATACTCTTAAAATTTTATAGGTTTAGACAATTTATTCAGAATGGGCAGATAATCGCAAATACTCATATTTTGAGGTCTCACCGCGCATTTCTCGATAGCGATGCAAAACTCTACGTGCTTGCTCTATTTGATGATTTTGAATATGTAAATTAGCAAGTCCGAGGTAGATATTGTAAAAGTAAGGATCGAGAAAATTAACAGGGATTTTTAGGAATTCTGGATTGCGCTCGATGACTTTTTCCTTAACACGCAGGTGGTTAGTGAACATCTGCTCTTCATTTTGAGAAAGATTATTTGGCGATTGCCGATAACGTGCTAAGGGTTGATTTAAAAAGTAAATCGGAAATTTTTCAATCAGGCGCAGCCATAAATCGTAATCTTCACAACATCTCAGAGTTTCATCAAACAAACCCACTTTATCTAAACAGTCTCGACGCACAACAACCGTTAGGACTGGAATGTAGTTGTATCTAAAAAGAGTCCATAATACCTGAAGATTAGGGGTAGGAAATGCTGTATTGTACGAACGCAAAGACAAACCCCGTTTATCAGAAAAAAAGAGTGAATCTGAATAGATTAAACCAATGCGTGGATTGGCTTCCAAGACGGAAATCTGTTTTTCTAACTTCTGAGGTTCCCAGAGATCATCATCATCTAAAAAGGCAATATACTTCCCTTGAGCAGAGCGAATTCCGGCATTGCGAGCCGCAGATAATCCTTGATTGGCTTGATGAATAGCGGTAATTCGATGATGATCGCTAAATTGAGCCAGGACTTGCGGAGTATTGTCCTGAGAACCATCGTTGATGACGATAATTTCGTAGTCTTTGTAGGTTTGTGCCAGAACGCTGTTAATTGCCTGACTGACAAGATGGCCACGCTGGTAAGTAGGAATAATAACACTGACGGTTGGCTTAAAAACTTGCATATTTAAAAATTTGCTTAGTAAATATAGGCAGATATTCAAATTACTGGTGTTGCTAAACCAAAGTATGAATCAGGTGTAAATCCTCTAAAATAACATCATAAATTTGCCCCAAACTTCCCAAATTATCAGGAAGTAATAACTCCCGCACAGGAACAGTCTTTGCCAATTGGCCTAATTCTTGAAACTCTTGTCTACACTGTTGAGAAGTGAGGAAAGCACGCCCATAGGAATTGAAGATTAGATGCTTCATTGCGTCAGGCAGAGAGAGGTAATTAATTATAGGTGCTGTGAGGTTTTGGTCACGTTCTCCTAATATGTACACAGCAATTAATGGCAAAGCTTGGGATTGAAACTGCCACTGTTCTCTATCTTTTATTTGCAAATCTATAAAGCGTTTATCTAGATTTGTTGATACCAGTGATAAATCTTCTATTGAACCGTGAATGGCATTTGCAGAATTAGGCCACAGGCGTAGACGAGGATAAGCAGATTGTACCCAAAACCTTTTTCCATCAGGAATCAGTGCGGCAATATCATCTGCCAATACGGAGAATCCACGGCTAGCCAACGCTGCTGCTGTGGTTGATTTCCCAGCCCCTGATTGTCCTAAAATGGCGATCGCGCTCCCATCAACCGCAACCACGCTGGCATGAAGACAAGTCACTCCCCGCAGCCGTAACAGATGACCGAGTACACAACCCAGCAGCAAAGATACCGCATCCGTAAATAGTGCATCTCTAGACCAAAAACCCCAAACTTGACTACCATCAGGATTCAAGATGAATTCCAAGCAATCAACTCCATCAAAAGACCTTATCCTCCAGTAAGTACCGTCATCCCTATGCGTCGTCCATAGGTGAAAGCCTGTTTGTTGATACCACTCAAGCGGCACATTCCAAAAAGTTTGGTCGAGTAACGGCATTTGACTCTGCTGTTCACCAATTAGGTGAATAGCAACATCTATCGGTGCAGAACTGTTAACAGTAACTAACCCTGGAAGCAGTCGATTAATAGACAGGTTGAGTCCATAAAATTGATAGCAATAATTATCGTTTTTAATCGACATTGAATTTATCAATAACCTGACGGAGTGACAATACGATTCGTAACCACTGGCTACAGTGGCTACGAGGACATCCAATTCAACTGTTGCTTGATGCTAACGTTGTTGTTGTAGCGGTTATCGATTTTATGAAAACACTAAATTCCTTACTATACAAGCATTTTAGTAAAGTTTTTAGATCTCACGCGACTACAGACCGCTATAAAACTTGTTCACTTGATATGAAAAAATGAAAATTTACACGCGTAAACTTGATTATTGTTTGTATTTAATTATACTGTTTAAGCAGTAGTTGGAGCAGTAGTGCTGAAGCCGATTGTAGTGCCGAAACCACCGCTACCTCCCACTTGTTGTGTCAAACCAGATATTTTACCGTGAGCTTTCAATTCTGGTTCAGAATAGTTTTTTTTCGTGTTTTCAGCTTGAGACATTTGAGAAGTCCTTATTTTTTGTGTTTTCCTGATTTAGAGTTATCAGATTATCAAATAATACCATAGCCAAATCTCATTTACATAAAGCTTGTTAAACTTAATTAGTACTCTTAGGAATAGCTAAAGCTTGGCAAAGCTTGTCCACAGGCAATACGGTTCGGATCAGATCCCCCCGCCTGCGGCGACCCCCTTTTTAAGGGGTAAAGGAGCCTTAAAAATCCCCCTTTTTAAGGGAGTAAAGGAGCCTTAAAAGTCCCCCTTTTTAAGGGGGGTTGGGGGGATCTTCGATAGATTCAAACGTTAACCAAACCGTATTGTGTCCACAAATGGAAACCTGTTTGTTGATACCACTCAAGCGGCACATTCCAAAAAGCTTGGTCGAGTAATGGCGGTTAAATCTGCTGTTCACCAACTAGGTGAATAGCAACATCTATCGGTGCAAAACTGTTAACAGTAACTAACCCTTGGAGCAGTCGATTAATAGATAGATTGAGTCCATAAAATTGATAGTAATATTCATCGTTTTTAATCGACATTTGCATTTATATTTATTTTTATCTGCAAACTCATAAGTTTCAGAACCCCGACTTTTTGAAAAAGTCTGGGTTCTTTTGGAAAGGACAAACTTACACACTTTATTTTCACAAAATGTTAAGGAAAAAAGTAGGTAAAAAATCTCTTTTAGTCTAGATTTCTAGGCACTTTTTTCTACCTAATAAACTAGCTTTACCTTCCCATTATTTATATGACAGGAATTCAAATTTACTGCCATTATGTTTTTTATACTGCTTGCTTAAGGAAGACCAGTAATGGGGGCGGAAGTTGTAGCAAAACCACCACTACCACCGACTTGTTGTGTCAAACCAGATATTTTACCGTGAGCTTTCAATTCTGGTTCCGAATAGTTTTTTTTCGTGTTTTCAGATTGAGACATTTGAAGAATCCTTACGTGTGTAAACAATAGCCTCATAAGAGGGCAATTAGAAAGGTGTATTTAGTCTAGATTTATTAGCTCAAGAAAATTTCCTAATAAATCCTTCCTACTTGCTAACTCTACCCTGCCATCATCTATATGACAGCGAGTGAAGTTGAGCTTTTCGTGTTTTTTTCTACTTAATTATCAGGAATACCCGCAGTGGTAGTAGATATGGGGAATCCGGTTGTAGTACCAAAACCACCACTACCACCCACTTGTTGTGTCAAACCAGATATTTTACCGTGAGCTTTCAATTCTGGTTCAGAATAGTTTTTTTTCGCGTTTTCAGATTGAGGCATTTCAGAAATCCTTATGTGTATACAGAGTAGGCATGTAGGCGGGGAGGTAGAAAGGTGTATTTAGGCTAGATTTATTAGGCAATTTTATTTACTTAATAAATTCTTCCTACTTGTGAAGTCTACCTTTCCAGACTTTATGTGACAGCGAATCAATTCAGCAATTAACGTATTTTTTATACTAACCAGATGTATCAATAGTAGTAGATATGGTGAATCCGGTTGTAGTACCAAAACCACCGCTACCACCCACTTGTTGTGTCAAACCAGATATTTTACCGTGAGCTTTCAATTCTGGTTCAGAATAGTTTTTTTTCGTGTTTTCAGATTGTGACATTTGATCAATCCTTGTTTTTTGTGTTTTAGTTGTTTGGAATTATCAGACTATAAAATATTACAATAATTCAGATTACTTGATTTATAAATTTTATGTAAAGTTATTACTATTTTCTGCGATCAAAAATTGCGGCTAAAAATTTCCAAAGTCTATATTTACAGATTGGTAAAAAAAATATTTTAATGAACAAAATTTAATATATTGATGTGATTTACACAAAAACTCTCCTAAACTATTATTCTTGCCTCTATCCTTTACAGTTAGCTATTTCGTGACTTATTGGTAAGTCCTAATTAAATTGAGTGATGGAAAATTTAGGCAGAGACTACCTTAGTAGTAAATGCCAAATCTTCATATATTTGGAATATCCGCTTTTGTAAAATTGCTTCATCATATTCCTCGACAATAACTTGCCGTGCTTGTGCAAGATGTGCTTCTCGCTCTTGGGGAGGTTGATTGACAACTTTAATCATTGCCTCTGCTAGAGCAGTTGGGTTTTCAGGTTCTACCAAAGTACAAAATTCTTCAATAAAAGTACCTCGATAAGCTAACAAATCACAGGTAATAACTGGGCGTTCACAGGCAACTGCTTCAATTAGTGTCGAAGGAAAGGCATCACTGACGGGATAATTGAGAATCACATCTGCTAAGTTGTAGCCTGTAGGCATAAAATTATAAGGTAGAGCAGGCATCCAGCGCAGATTCTCTAATAACCCAAGTTCTTCTGCTTGTTTGCGGATGCTTTCGTAAATAACTACTGCGTCCTCTCCACCGGCACGCCCTAGCTTTGAAAAGACGAGTACCGTCGGTTTGGTGAATTGGGGATAAGCCTGTGCATAAGCTGCAAATATCTGCTCATGGTTGTACACTTTAGACCAACCACGGGGCGAAAGCAGAATTGTGGCTGCTTCGGTAATCTTCAACACTTCCCGCCGCCACTTTGGCAAATCCTTGGTGACTCCAGGGCGAAAATGTTGGGGGTTTGTCCCTAAAGGAATTAATTCTACCCGTTGATTAGGGTTCAACAGTGCTTTGGATTTTTCTATCAAACTAGGTGTCTCTACAATCAGCACACCAGTGTTCTTAAACACTTGGCTAACCCTATCGTTATGCTTGCTTTGTTCCCTTTCTGGTTGTAGCAAATGATTTAAAAAGCCCCAAGCAGACACGACAAGAGGGCTTAGATTCGCCAGGACACAACACTGGGCGTGCCAACCAATGGCGTGGACATGGATAATATCAGGCTGGAATTCGTCTGCAAGTTTACGTAACGGCTCTGCCATTTCCTCAGCCATCTGATCTTCGTATGGGTAGGTGTTGGTAAACTCCTCTAGATACTTTCGCCAAACAGTGGGGAAATAGCGATAATTTTTGGGAGTTTCCGTTTCATAGGGGTCTACATCACCTAGTAGCCAAACTTCATAACCTGCTTTGACTGCCCAATCTAAGGGTCTTGTCAAGGCAACACCCCCAGCACCAATCATCAGTACACGCATGATTTGATTTTTTGCTTCAACAAGTTAAGAACCAGTAATTTCCACTAGTCCAGCCTTAACCAATTTATCAATAAACTTGAGCAAGTCTTGTTTTAACTTTTCTGGCTCTACCTCATATTCTTTTAGCAAGGTGTCGTAAGCTGTCTGGATAGAATCTGACTCAGTTAGCACAAAGAATATTTTTGTACCAACTTCGTTTTGACTAAAATATTCTTCACTTTGCAGATTCAACAAAACAGACTCTCCTGCTAAGTCTTGAGTCAGAACATTTGCAGATAAGGACACTTTTTGATTTAAGGCTATTTGTAGTGTCATTTTTTACAGTAAATATCGAGCCTGGTTAATTAGTGTTTATTAAGCTGTTACTTCGGACTACCAATTGCCTGACAATTACGTCAAGCTTAGGTGAGGTTGGATCGTCACAAGTTGAAAGGTTGCTATTCACAACTACATACACACTTTAAGTAGTGTATAACAATACCTTCGCTAAAAATAAGCTAATTTAAATACGCCTGTAGCGCTTTGTGTGAAGGTTGGTAAAGTTTCTTAACTAAACTGCTCATTTTGAATTTTGGATTTTGTATCTCTTACGGGGGTCTCCGTCTCTATTTTGAATTTTGAATAATGCTTCTGTCTGCTAAGACAGGCGGGCCTGCTGTTACGACCACGATTTTATCTGGGTAGAGCAACTCACGAGCTGCTTGATTAACCTGGGGAAAGGTGACTTGGTGGATTTTTTGAGTAAAAGAGCGCAGTTCTATTTTGTCCAGTCCGTACACTTCATTCATCAAGATTTTTTTAGTTAATTCTTCTGGATTTACTAGAGAAACGTTGTAGTTACTGATTAAGGTGCGTTTAGCCGTCTCCACTTCTTTTTCGCTGACACCTTGCTGATGGATTTGTTGTAGTAGTTTGCGGGTGCTAGCGATCGCTTGACTGGTATCTTCTGGGCTGGTTTGCATCTCAATCAAAAATGTGCCGACGTTTTTTCCGGCTTGGAAGCTGCTATAAATTCCGTAAGTTAATCCAAGGCGATCGCGCACTTCTGTTCCCAATCTACTCGATAGCGTATCGCCTCCCAAAATCTGATTCAACACTAAGGCTGCATAAAATCGGGGGTCTTGACGGTTAATAGCTGCATAGCCCATATAAGTAATCGCTTGGGCTTTACCTGGAAGAACTGGATTTATCCGCACCAGTTTTGCTGGCATCGAGACTGCGGGATATTTGACTGTTGGTGGTTGACCTTTGACTTGCCAGTCACTAAACTGAGCCTGAAGGAGCGATCGCACTGTCGCTACCTCAAAATCTCCCACCAGCGCTAGCACCATCGTGTCTGGACGATAATGTTTTTCCTTGAAAGTAATCACATCCTCACGTTTAATCTGCTGGATGCTCGCAGTCGTAGGAAAGGTGTGCAAGGGATGCTTTTTGGGAAAAATCGATTGCACAAATACTTTTTTTGCTACTTCATCAGGGTCGTCTAATTGTAAGTCAAGAGCAGTTAAAGCCTGTTGGCGATTGATTTCCAACTCTTTTGCGGGAAATGTACTATTTTTAACTACATCTGCTAAAGTTTCCAGCAGCACAGGTAAATCCGCTGCTAAACTATTCCCTTGGATACGCACACCTTCACGATCCGCTTCAAAATCTAAACTCGCACCGCGTTCTTCTAAAGCTTTGGCAATAGTCAATAAATCTTGAGTTTTAGTACCATTCACCAGGCTGTCAGCCACGAGTGATGCCAGTCCAGCTTGCTCATCTGGGTCAAATTCTGTCCCGGCTGTAATGTGACCACTCAAAGTCACAGTCGGAGTACTCTTGTCAGACAACAGCAATACCCGCAGACCGTTGGCAAAAGTGAATGCTTGTGGTAGTTCTCGTGTCACAGCGTCTGTAGCTCGAGGTACAGGCGGTAGGTACTTGATCACCTCAGATGGAGTTACAGGTGCGACAGGAGAGAAATTTTCTGTAGTTTGTGCCAAATGTGGTTTAGCGACAATCCCTTTTGTTAGTTTCTCGGTTGGTTCAAAAAAGCCCACTACACGAATTTCCGGTTTCAGATATTTGTTGACCACAGCCACTATATCTGCTGCGCTTACCCGGTGGACAGCGGCTAAGTAGCGGTCTGTATAGTTATAATCATCAGCAGTGGTCTGATCATTGCCTAATTGCATTGCTAGGCTAGTGATATCACGGTTACTTAAGATGACAGATGCGATTAATTGAGCCTTGGCTCGTGCTAATTCCTCAGATGTCACCCCTGTTGCGGCTAAATTAGCGATCGCACTTTTGAGCATTGAGTCAATAGTTGTCAAATCCTGATGATGAGCGGCAGTCAACAACATTCCGTACCAGCCAAATTCTCGCAAGCTGGCAACAGCAGATGTAACTTCACTAACTAAACCTGATTCCACCAATACCTGATACAGCCGAGAATTTCGTCCCTCTGTCAAAATGTAATCCATCACAGCCAAGGCTGGCACATCCGATTGATTCCCCTTTGGGAGTGGATACACTACTTGCAGCATTGAACCAGCCCCTAGTTCTCGCAGCACTATCGGCGTGCTGATTGCTGTTAGCGGGGCGTTTAGCCCGTGGGGAGTATTCAGTTGCATAGGCGATTCAGAAAAGAGCGATCGTTTCTCAGGATTATTCTGGGGTATTTTGCCAAATATCTCTTTAACGGTTTCCAGAGTTTTTGCCGTTGAGAAGTCTCCCACAATTACTAAAACAGCATTTTCGGGACTATAGAATTTGCGGTAATATTTCCGCACCTGCTCAACTTCAAATTTCTCAACATCGGCTTTAGTACCACCAACAGGTAACCCGTAACCATGATCAGGAAATGCTGCCCGCATCACGGCTCGATTTAGGCGGTATTCCGGGCTATTTTCATAAAAGAGCAACTCTGAAATTACTACCCGCTTTTCACTTGCTAGTTGCTCAACATCAATCAGGGAATTTTGCATTCTGTCTGCTTCCAGCACCAGCAGCGCTGTCAATTTTTCCCGTTCCGCAGTGCCGTAATATGCCGTTTGGTCATAGCTAGTGAAAGCGTTGGAGTCACTGCCTAAAGCACTAAACAGTTGTCCAAATTGAATCGGACGGTTTTTTGTGCCTTTAAACATCATATGTTCCAACTGGTGGGCAATGCCATTTACTCCCGGTTCTTCGTTACGCGAACCGACTTTATACCACACCTGCACAGTCACCACGGTTGCATTATGTACTTCTTTTGTCAAGACAGTCAGACCATTTTCTAGCACTGTCTTGCTGACATTTTCTGTCACTGCCGGGGTCTTGATGCTTTTTGCTAACAGTGTTTGGGGAAAATTTTCAATATGGCTAATAACAGGCTTGTTGCTTAACAAAAACACTGCAATTATCCAGACACTCAATATTAATAATGGAAAACGATATCGATGCACGGTGGAAAACACAGACTGAGCTTTGGCAGATATATATGTAAATTTTATTACATATTTATTTTGGAGTATGACTATAATCTATTATTTATGAGAGATTCTGTAACCTCGGCAACACTCTAGAAAAAAGTTATTTTATGCAAAAAGGCGCAATAATTTACTGCGTCTAAATCTGGGAGCTATCTGTGTGCTACGACTAATTTAGCACTAAGGTAATATGCCCGAGCAGCTAATCTTAGCATCTTGCCAGCTACAAGCAAAAGCTACATGCAACAACATTGGGAATTGGGAAAGAAAGACCTTCGGGTTCCCTATTCACTAACCGAGTTTAGCTAAAACCCGGATAAATTCTAGGGGTAAGTTATCAGTATCAGCGATGAAGGCGACTTCAAAAATGCGCGAGCCTATTTGTTGCTGTGTTGGTTCCAAAAGGATCTTCAGTGGCTGTAATTGATCTACCACCGCCAAACGTTTTTTTAAGCTATCCAGCCAACTGGGTAAATCTGGTGTCATCTCCGTCAGATCGAATGAAAGATGATAGTAGCCCACATAATGCTCGTCTGCAAAAGCGTCCGGGGCTGGTTTTGGTTCGGGAATTTGGATCAGTTCAATTCTCCCCCCCAGTCCTTCCATCCAGCAAGCTAGGGTGTAGCCTGTAGTGAAGCGTTCCGAAATTGTAAACCCCAACTGCTGATAAAAGGCGATCGCACGATGAATATTTGCAGTCCGAATAGAAGCATGATGCATAAATTTAGTCATTAGTCATTAGTCATTGGTCTTTAGTCACTTGTCAAATGACCAATGACTAATGACCATTACTCAAACAATCGGAAATAAGGATAGCGCACTGGCACACCAGGCTCCTTTTCCAAATCAAAATTAATCACTTCCCAGCAAGGTTCCTCCCCAGAATCGGGGCTAAACTCCACCGGTAATCCGTACAGTCGCGCACCTGTAGTTTCCGGCACTCCTGTACGCCAAGGTGCACTGCGTTCTAAATAACCACTCATCAATTCCTGATAGCGTCGCGCAATAATCACCCTTGTTGCTCGATAGCCTTGGGTATACAGCTTATCTAGGGCTTCGTGAATTTCAAACCGAATACCATCAGGATGGGTATGTTGACGATACCATTCATTATTCCACCTCCGCCAGTGACGCCCCGACTGTAGATGGATCAATTCCCCAGTTTTCGGATCAGCTTCAAAAGCGCCATGACGCGGACATAAATATGTATCTGTTAGTGTCAGCGCTGGAATAGTCTGGCGACAGTGAGGACACTGTATTTCGGGGCCAAACATTGGGTACTGCAAGCCTGGATTCATCATGAAGTGCGTACAAACATAGTTTTGTCTTCACCAGCATCAGTGGGTTCGATTTTACACTTCTGCTCTCATCCTTTGGGTTACTTGCTCACTGCTACACAGACACGAAGTTGCGGCAGGGATTTTTTTCACTCTTGCCTTCCTCGGTATAGAGGCTAGACACCGTGATATCCTGGTTTTGCAACCAGCCTCAAAGGTTGGAGTTTTTCCAGTGTTCCTGGGTACCATATTCATATTCTATCGTGTCTACCACTTCTTACTGGACATCTCCCGATTTTTCTCAAGCTGCCTTCATAGCAGCGAATTCTGTCGTTATGGGTTCGGTAAACATAGCCTCCGGAGTGAGCATTTGGTATGGAGCAGTCGTTAGGGGGGATGTAGAACGCATTGATATTGGCGAGTTTACCAACATTCAAGATGGGGCAATTCTACATGGTGACCCTGGTTTGCCCACGATCTTAGAAGATTATGTTACCGTAGGCCATCGCGCTGTGGTGCATTCTGCTCACATTGAACGTGGAAGTTTGATTGGCATTGGTGCAGTGATTTTAGATGGGGTAAGGGTGGGTGCTGGTAGTATCATTGGTGCTGGTGCAGTAGTGACTAAAAATGTACCGCCCTTGTCCCTAGTCGTTGGCATTCCTGGCAAAGTGCAGCGTCAAGTTACAGACACCGAAGCGGCAGAACTCATCGAACACGCTAAACGCTACCAAAAATTAGCCTTGGTTCATGCTGGTAACGGTACAGATATTGGTTTTCACCAGCCCTAGCCAAGAGGCTGGGGACATGACTAATGAATAAACTTTAATCATTCTTTACACATCAGGCTGGAAAAGTTGCCCACTTCAGCTAAAAATAAAAATGAGAGCAGTTGACAAAACTTTAAGTTCTGATTAAAAGAGGGTTTCTAGATATGGACATTGATTATCGCGTAGTCATCGTTTTAGCACCAGTAGCCATCGCTGCTGGTTGGGCTGTCTTTAACATTGGTGCTGCGGCATTAAGACAAGTTCAAAACTTTTTGAACAAAGAAGCTTAAATTCCCCATTGGCTAATGGGTAATGGGGAATTTTTTACCTATTACCCATAAAGTTTGTAGTGAGGGCTTCAGCCCTCTCTCTGAAACCCTCCGCAGTCAGGGCAGCTATGCCCGCTTTCTCCGGAAAAAATAGGACTAAAGTCCTGACTACAAACCAATTTCAATATTTTTAATTATTATTCGAGACTAATTACTTACCCATTTGTGCATATAGATTCTTTACTCAAACCCTTTCAACACTTTGGTGTCCATCTGGGACTCGCGCGCATTGTCAAATTATTGGCAAATCTCGGCAACCCCCATCACCAAGTCCCAGTCATTCATGTTGCTGGCACTAATGGCAAAGGTTCTGTCTGTGCCTATCTCTCCTCTGTACTCACCGAGGCTGGTTATCGCACAGGACGCTACACTTCCCCCCATTTAGTCGATTGGACAGAACGCATCTGCCTCAACGAACAGCCAATTTCTTCCGAGGCATTTTCTCAATTAATCCTACAAGTTCAAGGGGCCATTGACCATAATCAAGAGTCCCCAACTCAGTTTGAAGTAATTACCGCAGCGGCTTGGTTGTATTTTGCTCAACAGCAAGTCGATGTAGCGGTGGTAGAAGTTGGACTAGGAGGGCGCTTGGATGCCACTAATGTCTGCTCCCAGCCTCTTGTGACGATCATTACGAATATTAGCCGTGAACACTGGCAACAACTCGGCCCCACTGTCGCTGATATTGCCAGAGAAAAAGCTGGAATTTTGAAACCTGGATGTCCTGCTGTGGTTGGTCCGTTGTCACCGGACGCAGATAGAGTAGTAGAATCGCGGATTGTAGAATTACAATGCCCTATTTTTACCCCTCAACCTGCCCGTCAAATAGCTACAGGATGGGCAGAATATGAAACAATTCAAAATTCAAACACTCTTAAATATCCTTTACCATTGCAAGGACAAATCCAGCTAACTAATTCGGTTTTGGCTTTAGCTGCTTTGGAAATCCTGCAAGAAAAGGGTTGGCAAATTTCTGAAGCAGCCATAATCAATGGTATGGCGAAAACCAAGTGGCCAGGACGGATGCAATGGGTTACTTGGAAAAACCATAAATTATTAATTGATGGCGCCCATAACCCCGCCGCAGCCGAAGTTTTACGCGATTATGTTGATAGTTTGACCCCACCCCCTACCCCTGAGAGTCAGCAGGGAGAACAGACTACTCAGGATTCTGTAACTTGGGTGATGGGAATGCTCTCTACTAAAGAACATCAAGACATATTCCAAGCTTTACTTTGTCCAGGAGATAAATTGTATTTAGTGCCAGTACCAGATAGTAGTTCAGCTTACCCTGGTGAATTAGCCAAACTAGCCGCTGATGTCTGTCCAGAATTGAGCTTTTGCAGCACATATCCAGATTTAACATCAGCGTTAGATGCTGCTTTTACTCCGACAGATAATTTAGTAGTTTTATGTGGTTCCCTGTATTTAATAGGGCATTTTTTCGGCATGGGCAATAGATAAGGGTTTTTTCTTTTTCCCAATTACCAATTACCCATTACCAATTACCCGTTACCCGTTACCCGTTACCAATTACCGATTATTCCACTGTTGCGCTGCATCTTCTACGGCTTTATCTACTGTCTTCTCACCCAGCATAGCGGCTTGCAAGTTCTCGTAAATTGACTTTTGCAGTTTTTTGGAATCCTTGAGTGTAGGGGTTAATATCTCTGCCTGTTGTAGTTGTTTGGCACTGGTAACTCTTGCCTTTTCCACTGTTGTAGCATTAGCTGCCACATCTTTAAAGTAGCTGTCACCCAG
The DNA here is from genome assembly GCF_000317535.1 of Cylindrospermum stagnale PCC 7417. Lineage (NCBI taxonomy): Bacteria > Bacillati > Cyanobacteriota > Cyanophyceae > Nostocales > Nostocaceae > Cylindrospermum > Cylindrospermum stagnale. The sequence goes on along the minus strand of NC_019757.1, from coordinate 4,914,423 downwards.
TGCTTTGATTGTTGATGGTAAGACGTTCGCAGCTTTGGCAAAAGCTAGTTGGTTTTCGTCATTAGTGACAAATAGGGCAAATTTGACTGCAGCGTCAGGTTTTTTGGTGTCGCGGGGAATGACTATATTCATCACGGCGACATTTTTCTTGCCTGTATCACCTGTGAGTTGGGGAGCTATAGCTGAAGCTTGAGCGATTTTCGGGGCATTATTGGCGATCGTCTTGAGAAACTCTGGACCAGAAGCTAACAACGCTGTCTCTCCAGCTTGGTATAAATCAATTGCATGACGGTGTCCCTGCGTCAAAGATTCTTTAGGAAGCAAACCTTTTTTATACAAATCTACCCAATATTGAAATGCTGCTTTGCCTTGTGGGGAGTTAAACGCCGCTTTACCCTCGGTATCTACTAGGGTAACTCCCATCTGCACAAAGGATTCCAGCACTTCACCGGAATCTTGCGGTACAAAAGTCACAAAAAACGCATATTTCTTAGTCTGATCTTTAATTTGTTGTGCGACTTTGGCTAATTCTGCGTAAGTAGCAGGCGGTTTGCTGATACCTGCCTGTTTTAATAAATCGGTGTTATAAATAGTTAACCGCGTGGTGAGATACCAGGGAATCCCAAAACTCTTGCCATTGAGCGTACTTGCTTTCCAGATATTTGGCAGATAGGAGGAGCGTACGACCTTAGAGACTTTCGCATCCAAATCTAACCAGGCATTTCGTCCTGCCAGTTGGGAAGCGAAATCTGGGTTGAGGTTCACAACATCAGGTGGCGTTTTTGCTGAGACAGCTGTTAAAATTTTGTTCTCCATAGCAGCCCAAGGTACATCCACCCAGTTAATCTTGATACTGGGGTTTTGCGATTCAAACTTCGTGATTAAGCTTTGGAAGTAATTGGTAAACTGGGGTTGGAGTTGCATCGTCCAAAACTCAATAGTTGCCGCTTCTGAAGCTTGTTTTGCACCTGTGCCAACGTTACCTGTGCTGCAACTTACAATCCAACTGGTGAATAAGCCGAGCAGTACAAAAACAGTTAGCTGTTTAAATTTTGGCATTTTAATCATCGTGCTAGTACTTTTACGGTTGATCGGGGTGAAAAGTTATGTATAGTTGTCGAGATTATAGGCTAAATCGATTACTTGATATCCAGCTCGTTTTGAATAGTATTTAAATTTTCCATTTAGCAGTCTAGTGGACAAAACTGTGGTCAAAAGCTTCAACCTCAATAGTCTATTTCGTAATTCTAATAAAGGGGTTGGCATTGAACTTGCGCCAGAACGAGTGAATATAGTTCAACTACGCAAGCAACGCCAAGGTGTGAAATTAGAGTCTTTGACATCGGTAGCTGTTCCCGAAGGTATAGTTACCGATGGTCAAATTGCCAACCCTCCAGCAATGGCGGAACTAATCCAGCAGGCCCTAGCTGAAAGTAAAATCAAGGTATCTCGTGTGGCTACTTGTGTACCAGGACGAGATTCCATTGTGCGTCTGATACCCGTGCCAGCAGAGTTAGATGATAGAGAATTACGGGAGATGGTGTTAAATCACGAAGCTGCTTTGTATTTACCCTATCCCCGTGAAGAAGCTGATGTGGATTATCAGAAACTTGGGTACTTTGTAGATGAGGATGGCATTGAAAAAGTACGTGTGCTGTTGGTTGCTACTCGCAAGGAGGTGACGGATACCTACATTAGTACATTTGAGCAGGCAGGATTACAAATTGATGTTTTAGAGATTAACAGTTTTGCTTTAATTAGGACTATTCGTGATCAGCTGCGGCTATTCGGACCGCAAGAAGCTGCGGTACTAGTTGACATTGAGTTCGACAGCACAGAAATTGCCATCATCATTAATGGAGTGCCGCAATTTTCGCGCACGGTGCCAATCGGCACTTATCAACTGCAAACTGCTTTATCAAGGGCAATGAATTTACCCACTTCACGAGATATGGAAATGTTGCAGGGAATGACTATTCCCTCAAATCCCATAGATGGTGGGAAAACTGGTGTCACCGGCATTAATCCTGGTATGGCAGCGATGTTGAGAGTGTTGGGAGAACTATCAGATGAATTGAGGCGTTCCATCGATTTTTACCTTAATCAAAGTGAAAATTTGGAAGTAGCGCAGATTCTACTGGCTGGACCGGGGGGCGGACTCCAACAGTTAGATGAGTTCTTTACTCAACGATTGAGTTTGCCAACTACCCAAATAGATCCCATAGGGTCTTTGTCTTTGGAAGTTGATGCGGAAAAATATCCCCTAGCACAACGCCCTGGGTTGGGGATAGTACTTGGTCTAGGAATGCGGGAGGTGTGACGGAATGTACAGTCTGGATATTAACTTTCTTAAAGACCGCCCAGCTTATCATAAAACCTCTGACAAAAAGCCGGGAAAATCGGTTCAAATTGGCGATTTAAGGCCTGTTTATCTGGGACTTGGCATAGGTTTGTGTTTCCCGGCTTTGGTGGCGTGTAGTTGGTTATTTTTGCAAGCGAAAAGTAGCGAGTTAGAGCGGCAAACAGCAGCGCTAGAACAGGAAAACCAGAAGTTAGACAAACAAATAGCAGACATTAACAAAATCCGGGGTGAGGCGATCGCCATTAAAGGAGAAACTCAAGCTTTAGTCACTGTGTTCGATCAGATTCGTCCTTGGTCGGCAATGTTGCAAGATTTGCGCGATCGCATACCAGTTCCGGTACGAATTGAGAATATCAAACAAATACCACCCGTTGTCCCAGTTAAGGGAGAAGCACCGACCAATATCGCTGGGGGGTTAGAAATTAACGGGTTTGCTAGCTCATTTAATGATGTCAACGATTTCTTGCTAAGTCTGGAACAATCTAAATTCTTGAATTCCTCAGACAGCAGAATTATTGCAGCAGAGTTAGTAGATGCTCCATTACCAGCGGGTTCTGGTGGAAGTTCTGTGCCAATTAAACCACCCAAAATAGTGAAATACACTATCCAATCAAGTCTGAGCGAGATTCCAGCGTCTCAGCTACTTCAGGAATTGGAGAAAAAAGGCACAGTGGGACTAGTGGCTCGGATTCGTAGTATGCAACAAACAGGAGTCATTTCAAAATGACGTTCACGGATGATTTGAATTTTGCAGAACAAGGTGGGGTGTTTGATGAAGGCACACCACCCTATCCCGTTGTCTTTGGTATTTCCTTCACACCCCCAATGATTGGCATTATCGTGGGAACCTTGGGATTTTTGGGAGCAGTCTATATGCTGCTAAACTTGGTGATGCCAGCTTGGGAAAGCTATCAGCAGCAGCAAGAAAAAAGCAACGGACTCCAAGGGCAAATTGACCAAAAGAAAATTCAGGTCAAACAGGCTGACAAGGTAAAAGAAGAGTTAGCTCAAGCAAAGCAGCAAAAGAGTCAGGTTTTAAGTTTATTTGCTAACGAAAAAACCTTGGATACCTTGCTGCTAGACATGAATCGCTTAGTTCAGTCCGCCAGCAATGGGAAAAGTCCTGTAAATGGCGTGGGCGCTCAAATGAAGAAGTTTGTGCCAGCTTCAAATAAACCAGAAATAATTACTGATAGCACTCTAGGAGTACAAGTCGATAACAAGCTGAAACGCCTCAATACCAACGTTGAAATTGTTGGCACTTTTGAACAAACACAATCGATTATACGTAACATTGAGCGATTACAGCCTTTGTTAATACTTAAAGACTTTCAATCAACATTGACTCCACCAGAGGTTACCTCCTCAGAAGATAAAAACAAAGGGGTGCGAAATGCTCCAGCGAAGATTACAACATCCTTCCAGATACAGGCATTGATGCCACTTACTCCAGAGGATGAAGCAACAATTGCCACCGCAGCGAAAGCCACGGCCAAGAAGTAACAAAAAAAGTTCTGAGTGCTAATAGATTGCGACTTATCCGGAAACCTAACCCCCAACCCCAACAACTTCTCCCTAGCCCTCCTCTTGTAGGGGAGGGAAGCGAAAAGAATGATTGTTAGCTGTTTGGGGATCAGGATTAAAAATCTCTCTCCTACAATGAAGAGAGACCAAAATCTTAAGTCGCACATCACTAAATTAGGGTTTAACTACTCAAAGAATTTTGGTTAACACGGTTTTAATTTAAGGTGAGGAATGAACTGTGAAACAGTTTCACGGTAACGGTTTAATATTGGGTGCTACAGCTTTTGTATTATTGGCCTCACAACCAGTGTGGGCACAGACTACCGCAATTACTGCGGTGCAGCTAAATCCAGTTGATGGTGGAGTTAATGTTGTTTTGAAAACTTCTTCAGGCGATCGCCCGCAAGTTTTCACCACCAAAAAAGGCAAAGCCTTAGTTGCAGATATTATTAATACTCAACTACGTTTACCACAAGGCAATAATTTCCGCCAAGAAAACCCCGCTCCAGGAATTGCTTCAGTCGAGATTGTTCAGATTGATGCCAATAGCGTCCGGGTGATGGTAACTGGAAGCAACAATGTCCCCAGCAGTCAACCTGTGGTGCGAAAGCAAGACGGCATTACCCTTGGCTTTACACCATCTACTAACACCACAGCATCAGCACCAACAACGCCAATAGCCGCAACACCGCCTACCGCTACCCCAGTCCAGCCTGGTCAAAAACCAGATGTTCTCGTCCCCAACCCAGAAGTCACAATTGATGGGACACCTGCAAAGCCAGCAGGAATTGGTCAACCTTACAACCAAGCTCCACCTTTCTTGCCCAGAGCCGTCGCTCCACCGGTGGGGGATATTTCCGTCGCCAATACTGATGCCTCTCCAAGTAATATCGACTTGGGAACTCAGGAACGTGTTCCTCGCTTAGTGCTGCGAGATGCTCCGGTTCGGGAGGTTTTGTCACTGCTGGCCCGTGCTGCTGGGATGAACTTAGCTTATGTGGGAGGCGAAGGAGCGCCGACTCCAGGCGGTCAGTCTGCGCCTGCTAATAGCGAACAAACAACTTCTCAAACCATCTCTCTAGATATAGAAAACGAGCCAGTACAAGATGTATTTAACTATGTCTTGCGCCTGAGTGGTTTAGAAGCTAACCGCAGTGGACGCACGATTTTTGTCGGGGCTAAACTACCTAATTCCACCCGTGATGTGGTGATGCGTAACCTGCGACTTAATCAGGTAACGGTGGGTGTCGCTCTGAATTTTTTGGTCGGCTTGGGTGCAGAAAGTGCCATTAGCCGTGAACGACTTGTTACCAGTGTTAATGCTGTACCTGTGGGCGCTGGAGCCGCTCCCATCACCCAAACTCAGACAACTACAGAAACTAAACTGGAAACTCAACGCGCTGATTTTAAAGACTCTAACCCGTTATTGAGAGGTGTACAGGCATTAGGAGACGAGCGCACAAATTCCGTTACCTTGATTGGTGCTCCTCGGTTACTTGACATTGCAGTGGCTCAATTAACTCAGCTTGATATCCGTCGTCGTCAAGTGGTAGTTAACGTGAAAATTATTGATGTTAACCTCACCGGAGATCAACTTTATAACACCAGCTTTTCCTTTGGCGTCGGGAACAACTACTTCTCTAATGATGGCGGTGCCGCAACTCTGAATTTTGGGGGTTCAAGACCAGCTACTCGTGATGAAGTGGCAGGTAGTGTTACTAGTACACCTACAACTAGCAATCCACTAAGTGATGCCAATGTTTTCCTCAACAACCCACAAAACCCCAATCAAGTCACAGGTAGTGCGGGTGTTAGCACTGATCCCACAACGGCAGGTATTACAACATTTACCGCAGGAACTCCACCATCTGGTGACAGTTCTGGAACTCCTGATCAATATACATTCGAGTTACCAAGTTTGTACAAGTTTCCCAAACGGTTTCTTGCTAGTTTGCAGGCACAGGTTACAAGTGGCAATGCCAAGATTCTGACCGACCCAACGATGATTGTGCAAGAAGGTCAAACGGCTAATGTCAAACTTACCCAGGAAGTGGTAGGAAACATTAAGAGCGAAACTACTCGTGGTGACGGTACCTCTATACAAACGATTACAGCTGAGAAAACAGATGTGGGTTTAACTTTGGCTGTAAAAGTTGATCGGATTGACGATAATGGCTTTGTATCCTTATCGGTTGCTCCCATTGTCAAAGCACCCCAATCTTCAGCCATACTCAATGTGTCAGGTAATAACCAAACTATATTTTTGGTTTCTGAGCGATCGCTTCAGTCTGGCTTGATTCGTCTGCGAGATGGTCAAACCTTAATTCTCTCAGGCATCATTCAAGATCAAGACCGGACTACTATCTCCAAGATTCCCATTTTGGGCGATATTCCGCTAATTGGCTCGTTGTTTAGAAGGACAAACAGAACGAATGAACGCAGAGAAGTGATTGTCTTGCTCACGCCTAATGTGATGGACGACACTCAGAATTCCTCCTATGGCTATAACTACAGCCCTAGCCCAGAGGTGCGGCAAATCCTTGAGCGTCGTGGGTTGAAGGTGCCTGGTAGGCAATAACTTGTTGGTTGCACTGGCAAATTACCCACAAGCTCCGGGGCACAGCACTGCTGTGCCCCTACGAATATAGCAGGTTGCCGTTACGTCCAATGCAGACCTAAGCCCCTAGCCCTCGAACCGAAGAAGTAATGGTGAATGTAGAGACGTTGCATGCAACGTCTCTACATCTGTGTGGAACTGCTTCAAGTTATGCATTCTTTGTCCCTACTTTCCTGTCCTGTTACTCAACTCCCGGTGACAAAAATAGGTTTTAAGTACTTGTTCTTAATTTTGCGGTAATATTTGCTACAGCGAGCACTTAAAAATCACAAAAAATCCTGAAATCCATATAAATTAATGGTTTCATCTATCCACTTCAGGCTACAACACCTTAGAATGATTCATTGAAAAGTCGAGCCTATGGGATTTGCAGACATTTTGCGTGTAAATGCTCCCAAGGGTCGATTTTAGTAAATTTCCAAACAGAGATTTTGGTAAAGATGCGACAAGTATCTGTAGGGAATCTCAAGTAAACCTCAAGGAGTTTGATATGAACAAGGGTGAATTAGTTGATGCAGTAGCTGAAAAGGCTAGCGTTACCAAAAAACAAGCGGATGCTGTCTTAACTGCCGCTTTAGAAACGATTATTGAGGCTGTTTCCTCTGGCGATAAAGTAACGCTGGTGGGATTTGGCTCTTTTGAATCACGGGAACGTAAAGCTCGTGAAGGCCGCAACCCGAAAACCAATGAAAAAATGGATATTCCGGCGACGAAGGTTCCTGCTTTCTCTGCTGGGAAGCTGTTTAGAGAACGGGTAGCACCCCCAAAATCTTAGGTTCTGTCTTAGGAAACTTGTTTTTGATGCGGCAACCTGCACATGGGGGAAATTTAGCCTGGGCAGCAGCACTGGCTGGCTGTCCCCCTGACGCTATTCTGGATTTTTCTGCCAGTATCAGCCCGTTGGGACCACCTGATAGCGCGATCGCTGCTATTAAGTCCCAACTTGGTAATCTGAGGCACTATCCAGACCCAAATTATAGTGAACTGAGACTAGCTCTCAGTCACTTCCATCAACTGCCGCCTGAGTGGATTTTGCCGGGTAATGGCTCCGCAGAATTGCTGACTTTGGTAGGTAGAGAACTATCTCAATTAGCCGCAACAATGTTAATTACTCCAGCCTTTGGCGACTACTACCGTACGCTGGCAGCGTACGACGCTAAAGTTCTGGAGTTTCCCCTATTTAGTCCTGAGCAACGAGTTATGAGTTATGAGTTACCAGAGTTACTCAGCACTCAGCATTCATCATGGGCTACGCCCTGCACTCACTACAGCACTGACTACGGGTTACTGCTGAATAACCCCCACAACCCAACGGGAAGGCTATTTTCGCGGGAGTCCATTTTGCCCTACCTAGAGCAGTTTGCTTTGGTGGTGGTGGATGAAGCGTTTATGGATTTTGTGCCGCCCCCTCAGGAACAAAGCCTGATTTCAGTGGTGCAGGAATATGGGAATTTAGTGGTATTGCGATCGCTCACCAAATTTTACAGTCTTCCAGGGCTGCGATTAGGATATGCAATCGCTCATCCCGACTGCCTAGCTAAATGGCAGCAATGGCGAGATCCCTGGCCTGTCAATACCCTAGCGGCAGCGGCGGCTATTGCGGCACTTGAAGATCGCTCGTTTCAAGAGCAAACCTGGAAATGGCTACCACCTGCGCGAAACCAACTCTTTCAGGGTTTAGCCGAACTTCCCGGATTGCAACCGGAAAACAGCGCTGTTAACTTTTTACTGGTGGAGTCAAAACAGTCAACTTCGCAGCTACAACAACAATTACTCCGGCAGCAGCAGATTTTAATTCGCGATTGCCTTAGCTTTAAAGAATTAGGCGATCGCTTTTTCCGCATTGCTGTACGTTCTGAGCCTGATAACCAACGCTTACTTATAGCTCTAAAATCAGTACAACATTCTGAGTGCTGAGTTTTTTGTCAGTTGCCAGTTGCAAACAAAAAACAACTGGCAACTGACTATTGACTATTGACTATTGACTATTGACAAATGACTATTGACTACGATGTCGTAATTATTGGCGGCAGTCTTGCCGGACGATACGCAGCCTTGGCTGCAACCCAACTACACGCCACAGTTGCCTTGGTAGAGCCAAAAGTCAACTACGGGTTGATTCATCACCACACACTAAGCAAAATCGGCAGACTGGCGCAGCAGTTGCATAATGCGGTGAACCTTGGTATTCCTTCCCCAACGGCTAACACCGCACCGGAAATTTATCTTAACGGGGTAGCTCTCCCGACAGTAGCATCCTCAGAAAAATTGCCAATACCTCTGGACTCGTCAGAGGCGATGTTATATGCTCGTGGTATCGTGTCAAATCTTGCAGAACTCAATTCTCCTGCCAAGCTAGCCGCTTTAGGGGTCGATGTCATCTTTGGTAATGGTCAATTTCAATCTTCACCCCAACTAGCTTTTGATGTTAGCGATGCCGAGGGCGGGCAACACCAACGCCTACTACGCGCACGCACCTATTTGCTTGCTAGTGGGTCAAGTCCAGCAATTCCAAAAATCGACGGATTACAAGCCACAGGCTACCTTACCCTTGCTAATATTTGGCAATCCCTAAACGAACCAACCCCGCCCAAAAATTGGGTAATTATTGGCGGTGTCCCCCAAAGCATTGAAATTGCTCAAACTTTAGCCTGGTTAGGTTACAGCGTCACGCTGATAGTTAAACACGCCTATATTCTGTCCAATATTGACCCAGAAATAGCTCAGTTGCTTCAGGCACAGTTAGAAGTTGATGGCGTGCGTGTCCTCACCCAAACACCAGTAACTCAGGTGCGGCGAATTGAGGATAAAAAGTGGATTCAGGCAGGAGATAAAGCTATTGAAACTGATGAAATTTTAGTCGTAACTAAACAGCAGCCAAATCTAAAATCTCTAAATTTGGCAGCAGTAGGCGTGAAATGGCATGAGCATCGCTTAGTGGTAAATGATAAACTGCAAACGACTAACCACCGGATTTACGCCTGTGGTGATGTAATTGGTGGTTATGACTTGGCTAACGTCGCCAATTATGAAGCCAGTATCGCCCTGAAAAATGCCCTCTTTTTCCCAGCAATTTCAGTTAATTATCAGTGCATTCCTTGGGCAACATTTACTCAGCCGATGCTAGCACAGGTAGGTTTGACGGAGGCGCAAGCCAAACGCCGATTTGGTCAAGATAAAGTTTTAGTTTTACGGCAATATTTTAAATCAATAACAGCAGCCCAAATCAGAGGCGAAATCACGGGTGTTTGTAAAATTATTGTGCTCGAAAATGGAGAAATTTTGGGATCTGCCATATTGGGAGCAAAAGCTGGAGAATTAATTAATCTGATTGCTTTGGCAATGTCCCAAAAAATTTATGTCAAGCATCTAGCGAATTTATCTACCATCTACCCCAGTTTCTCAGATATTTTGGAACAAACAGCACGAGAATGGAGCAAGCAACGGCTAAATAGAAATACGGCTTTGCAAGACTTTCTAGAAGACTTCTTCCAGTTCCGCCGCGATTGGAATTTGTAAAAATTGTTTCTTGATACCTACGGAATTTATCCTTAATAGAGGAAAACCTGATCTAAACGGAGTTGAAGCCCAGATAAAAGCAGTGAGTAAATTTATTGGTTGAGTTTGTATTCTTGTTGGGTATAGGTGCCGTCAATTAGTTGACAAACAGTAAAGGTAGGTTGTTTGCGTTAACCAATAAATGGTAGACTGTCTAACTCTCGATAATCTACCTAAACTCTAAACTAAAACCCTCACAGTTAAGAAGTTACTGATGACTGTTGCTACTCCTTCGAGCATCAACCTAGAAATAGGTAGAGTACCTCAGTTGTTCACTCTTATGAAGTTTCTCAGACCACATTCATTTCCAAAAAAGTCTTTTTGCGATGGGGAATTACAAAAATCTTTGCTGTCTATATTATTTCTGCTATTGTCTTCATTGTTAGTATCAACCTCAATACCTATAGAGGTTGTTGGCGAACTGTTAGCTTTTTGACAAATGCTTTTCAAATCAAGCCATTTATTATCTTCAGTACGTGCAAAACAAATAAAAGATTGAGCTTCTATTGGGGAAACTATCGGGTAACCTGAGCTAGAAAGTGGACGAGCAATTGCTGTTGTAGGCAGCAACATACCGATAACGCTTATGGCTAGACTAGAGATAAGCTGTTTCATATTCTGGATACTTTGTTTTATTAGTTTAAAATGGTGCTTAATATTAAGTTAGTCATTTATAACTTAGTCTATAACAATTTAACATTAGTATATATACAGATCTATTTCATTCTGAACGTAGGAGTTATCTGGTAGGGTTCATTTTTCTCAATCATCCCATTAACCACCAAACCTAATACGTGTTGACCAGAACGCTCTAACATCTCTTGAGCAGTTGCAGCGCTGTTGTAATTAATTACCCCAGGTCTAGCAACTAACAAAATTCCATCAGTCATTTGGCCTAAAGTAAGAGCATCGGCGGCAAGCAGAAAGGGTGGAGAATCGATAATTACAAAATCATATTGGGACGATAAATCCGCGATAACTGATGCCATGCGTTTAGAATCAAGCAAAGCTAGGGGATTGGGGGGTTTAACTCCAGAGGGTAAGACATCAAGATTATCCATGACCGGATGGGCGATCTTGTGAAATTCAACTTCGCCTACAAGGAAATCACTTAATCCTGCTGTATTGGTTAATTGCCAGAGAGTATGCTGAAAAGGAACTCGCATATCTGCATCAATTAATAAAACTCGACGCCCTAGTTGAGCGATCGCAGCTGCTAAATTAGCTGAGACTGTAGACTTACCTTCTTTAGGAACTGCGCTAGTGACCACAATAGTTTTTAGCACCTTATCTGAACTTATAAATTTCAGATTAGCTTGAATCATCCTGTACATTTCACTAGTTAAGCAGTGGGGCACATTTTTAACTGTAATTTCTGGATACTTTAATTCTGCATTGCGACGACGGGAGAGAGGCTTTTTCTCTAACAAGGGAAGAATACCCAGCAAGGTATATCTAAAACTCTCTCTAACTTCCTGAAGCGTTTTTAGCGATTTATCACTGAGTTCTATCAATAAAACAATAGTCGTAGCAAAAAATATACCAAATAGCATACCTAGCACCAAAAATAGCATTTTTGTCCCTGATACTGGTTTTTGGGGAACTAAAGCTTTAGCAATGATTTTGCCATTAGCTGTATTTTTATTTTCCGCTAACTCTAATTCTTGAATCTTTTTCAACATTGTTTTATAGGTAGATTCGGCAACTTCCAAGTTCCGTTCTAAATCATGTTGCCTTTGCACTAACTGGGGTATTAATTTCGCTCTTTTGTCATAGTTAGACCGGGTACTATACAAAGATGCAAGTCTTTGAGCCAAGCCAATACGCTGGATTTCTAATTGCAAAAAAGTTTGGATCAGAGATTGCCTGAGCGCTCCAATCTGTAACAATCCCTGCGGAACTTTTGTTTGACTGCCAATAGTTTTTTCAATTTCCTTTTGGAGAATATTGTTTAAACTAGCTTTTTTGTCTAATAAGTTAACAATTATGGGGGTTTCATCCAAGAAACGGCTACGCTCAGTCCCTAACTGTATGTCTATAGCTTGCAGATTCTTCAAGATTTCCTGCACAGCAGGAGATTGACTCAAGCTACTCACAATGATCGCTTCCTGAGAAGTAAGACCAATTTTTTGGCGTAGTGCATTAGCTTGAGCATTAATATCTTCTATTTGAGCCTTAACAATATTAATCTCGTTGTTTAAATTACCCATAAACGCAACAGAAGACTTTGTTTCTTCCGCTATATCTACAATATTATTTTTCTGTTTAAATCTGCGTAGTTCTAATCCGGAAAAGTTAACAGCAGCTTCATTTTGAGGAAGACGCTTGGTCAAAATTTTGCGAGTCGCTTCTGCCTCCGAGCTATTTATGAGAATATCATTTTTTAAATAAAGACTCATAATTGTATTGACTACTTCCGCTGCTTCTTCTGGGTTACGGCTTGCATAGCTAATTCGCAATACATCTGTGCCGCCAATAATTTTTAAAGTCAGACCACTCGCTAGGGATTCAACTTCGAGCACTTCGTTTTTTTTGTTTTTAAGTTCTAATTTATCTATTACCTGTTGCAAAAAAGCAGGAGAAAGTATAAGTTCTATCTGATTATTGATAGGATTGCCGGATAGTACTGTTTTTAACTCTCCTCCATTTTCTCCTTGTACTAATTGAAAAGAAGGAGTTATAAATAATAGTTTTCCGCTCGCTTCATAGGATGGCTTAAGAAAAGTTGTAGCTACAGCACTGAGGGTAACTGTAGTAGCAAGTACAAGGGCAGCAGTCACCCACTGCCGTTTAAACATCAATAAATAACGACTGATATCTATATCAATTGATTCTCTAGATTCCATAGCGTTGACAGCATTTATTTTTGAAAATTTTTATATCGGCGGCTTTAATTGTCATATCTTCTTCGTAAGTCCCATTTTCAACATAGACAACATTTCCAGCAGCTACTTTTTTATTTCCTTACTGTTATTAATTGAATGAGGAAAAATATCACAAACCGAGGGTTATGCTTAAAATATCGCTTCCACAAACGCTTTGGTTCCATTATCAGCCTAAATAGCCATTCTAAACCTATTGTCTGCATCCAGCTAGGAGCTTGCTTGACACGCCCTGAATGAAAATCAAAAGCAGCCCCTACTCCTAACATTACTGCTGGGATTTGGTCTTTATGTTCCGCAATCCAAACTTCTTGTCGGGGGCAACCAATACCTACAAATAGAATCTGCGCCCCTGATTCGACAATTTGACGAGTGTAAGCTGCATCTTCCTCGGCTGTTAACTGACGGAAAGGAGGCGGAATCTGGCAAACAATCTTAATGTTTGGAAATCGCTGTGCTAAAAAGTTCCTGAATGCATTTAGGCTTTCCTGTGTACCGCCATAGAGGGCAATAGAAATACCCATTGGTTCTGCTGCTTGGCAAACATCTAAAGTGAGAGTTGGCCCATAAACTCGTGAGGCATTTTTGACACCAAGGGCGCGTAAAGCCCATACTAAGGGCATACCGTCAGGTGTGACCAAATCAGCATTATTAACGATTTGAGCAAATTTTGGATTGTCATAGGTTTCCATTGTCATGTGGACATTGGCAGCACAAACACATTTGCTCTCTCTTTTTTGTGACCAAGCTACAATTCTTTGCGTTGCATCTTCATAGCTAGTAGCATCTACACGCATACCAAGAATGTGGCGATATTCTAGGGGTAACATTTCCTCAGTCTTCAATTTCATCTTGTACTAGCTCCAAATTGAAAATACTAACTATTCGGTTTAATTATGCTTGTTTTGCTATCCAAATTATTGCCTTGGCTGATAACTGATGTATACAAGAGCAATAAGGAGTTTATGTAATTTTTAATATCTAAGCATTCAACACTCTTGCGGGCAGCAGTTCCCAATGAAGTTCTTAAACATTCGTCTCTAATTAGGTTTTGCATTGCTTGTACCAATTGTTCCTGGTTTCCTGGTTGCACCAATAAACCATTTTTATTGTTATGAATAACCTCAGGTATACCACCGACTGGAGTGACAATAACAGGCAAACCCCAAGCCATTGCTTCCAACATTGACATAGGCAAGCCTTCATTATAAGAAGGCAAAATAAAGGCATCTGCTGCTGATAAAAGTTCATCCCGTTGTTCAGGACTCAACCAAGGACAAATAGTAATTTTTCTCTCAATATTTAATTCTTGAATTAGCTTTTGAGCAGCTTCTAAATCACCATTGCCCGCCAAAATTAATTCGGTGCAATTTCTATCTGATTCTGGCAGTGCTGCAAATGCTCTAATTAGATTAAATGCACCTTTGTCTTGTTTAGGAAAAGTCACAACTGACTTGGCTAAATCCAATGCACCACCGCGTTTACCAATGCGTCCCAAAAATATCATTTTTAACTGTTTCTTTCCCAGTCGATGGGGAATAGATGATGGTATTTGGACTGGATTGTACAAGACTGTAATTTGCTTTTCACTTAAACGGAATTGTTGTGAGTAATAATCTTTCCAGCTTTCAGACAGAGCTATAAATTTAGTAGATTTACTAAACAAAGTATCTAATAAATGCTGAATTAAATTAGGAAGTCCCGCATGAAACTCTTTATATGTTGCACCGTGAGCATGAAAAATTAACGGCTGACGGAAAGCTAAGACTATCAATGCAAGAATTGTTTTTCTGAGGGTACTTCCTCTTTCAGCAAAATGAATATGAACTAAGTCTGCTTCTCCTTTCAGGAGTGTCCATAAAAGTATCTGAACTGATTTGATAAATACGATCACATTGTACAGTGCAGACCCTTGGGCGAAGGTAGCGACATGATGAATTTGCAGTTCTGGAGGTGCGTTGTCAAGGATAAGTTTTTCAACTGATGTAATACCGCCTTTGACATCAAGAGCAGCACCAAGCATTAATACTCTGAGGGTTTGCTTGTGATTATCATTAGAAATTTGCATAGATTCTTTTAATTTAAAATTATTTATTTGGTTTTCTTGTTATGGACAAAGTTTTACTACAAGTTGGCTGTAAATTATCAAAAATAAGTTTTTCTGGTGCTTGTGGTATGCGGATTGATAAAAATATGGAAACCTGTATTACAAAGAAAAAGTTGTTTTGGATAATTAGTGTACTTTCTGTGAGATTTGCTAGCACAATATATATGAGAAATAGTGCTGGAAAAAAACTATCAGATGTTTTTACAAGCCTGATATAAGCTAGTGCCTTCTGTAAACTTGTGACAAATTCAATCAGATATATTGATAAGCCTACTAATCCTAATTCAAGACAAAGATCTAAATAGCCATTGTGGCTGTTTGGTGCTTTAAAGCTTGATGCGTACCAGATATAGTCAGATGGACCGTCTAAGCCAAGCCAGAATGCACCGAATCCATAACCCACCCAAGGACGTTGCCCAATTCTATCTAAGACAAATGGCCAGAAATTTGTCCGTCCAGTAAGTGTCAAATCTTTGCCGAATGCACCCGCTATCGCTTCTGCATTAGCAGTCACTAATGTATATAATATTGTACTTAATGTTGATATACCTAACAGTGTGGTAATCATGAAGTCAGACCGCCACCGTAAAATTCTAAATAAAAATAATGCAACTATCAGAATAATCAAATTAAGTAGGGGTGATGATGCTTTTGACAAGATGATTAGCAATACTGATAAACTGAATCCGCCCCAGTAAATCCAACGCTTATTTTCCATTTTCAGCGCCAGGAGTAAAAATACAATAGCACTAGGAGACATAATTTTGCCGAGAACATTTTTATGATTATAAATTCCCCGCCAAGCTCCCCAATGAACTCCACTCATCTTCCCATATGTTGGCAATCCGAAAGCAAACAAGAAACTCATTACTACGGCTATACCAAATGTCCAACCCAGCAACTCCAACTGCTCTTTTAAGCTATAGCGGCTAGCTAAGTATAGTGAAAACATCATTGTACCGACAAGAGCTATAATCCGACTTTTTGTCAGGCTTGGTTCATAAGACCAAAAAAAGGAGAATACAGCCATCCCAATTAATAGCCAGATAAAAAAATCCTTAGGAATTACTTGAATGACCTTTTTCCAGCGCAAAACAAGTAAGCAAAAGGTGATCGCATAAAGCAATAAAAATATCAACTGAATTAAAGCAAAATCAGCAGGTATTGCTGATCCATCCCCTTCACTTGCCCCTCCCGAAAGAATGACAACTAATGGAGCTCCTGAATAATGGATTAAAGATATGACGGTGAATGCTTTTTCGGACAGGAGTAACCGTTGTTTATTCATACATCAGCGTAGGAGATATCTTTGCTAGCGATCGCTTGGTTGTAAACTTCCACTGTTTGAGCAGCAATATGCGACCAATTCAAGTCTTGCTGACAGCGTTTTAGCGCCCCAGCTTGCATCTGACGCAGTAAGTTAGAATCACTCAACAGCCGAATGATAGCATCGGCCAAAGCACGAACATCACGAGGTGGTACTAGGAGTCCATCTTGTTCGTCTCTAATCATCTCTCCTAAACCGCCAATATTGGAAGCAATCACTGGTGTTCCTGTAGCATAAGAGATCGCAGCTACACCACTTTGAGAAGATTCAATATAAGGCAAAATTGTTGCCGCACTCCGTTGAAATAAAGCTGCTACCGCTTCATTGGGTATGAAAGAATTTAAGATTTCGTAATGTTTTTTGTCTTGATCATTTATTAATTTCTCGATATTGTCCCCTCTTCCCGCAATAATCAGCTTAACTTCAGGAATGCGTTCAATCACTAATGGCATTGCCTCTAGCAGATATTTCAAACCCTTATAAGGCCAAATGCGTCCGAAAAAAAGTATTGTATAAGGTTCACGGTTAATAGCCTGACTACCTGCCCAGTGTTGAAACAAAGTGCCTAGTTCCCCATGTGGCAGTACATTAATTCGTCTTTGAGGCACACGGAATTGTTGGACGAGAACGTTTTTCAGCAAGTCAGAGTGGACAATTAACTGCTGGGAACGGTAGAAAGCAATTCTGCGAGTGTATTCAGCACCTGGAATAAGATCGCGATCGCCGGGATGACGAAATACGTCGTGAATAGTAGTCACCAAAGGCGGCATCTTATTGAACAAAAGAGTTAGATCATACCAAGGATCGTTAGTTTCTTGAACGTGCAGCACATCTGGGCCTATTTCTCGAATTATTCGCATCATTGCGGACATTACTAAGATGTTGCGCGGATCACGAATACGCGGTTTTTTGAGTTGAATTACGCGAATACGCGGTTCGAGAAAATTTTTATATTGAGAATAGATTTCTTCTGAATGAATTAACGTCAAATGAACATATCTTGCTAAATGATTTGCTAATTGGACGGTATAGTCACTAAACCCAAAATGTAATAGAGCAACTTTGATCACGACTACCGTTAATTCCTCAACTTTTAGTGAATTTTCTTGGTTTAATCTTTAGAGTTACCGCCTAATAAAATTTTTTTAAATTAGTATTAGTATATTTTCAGCAATAACTCTAATTTTGGCTTAGCCAAAATAATCTTAATCATCACCCTTTTTTTGCAAAATATAGGTAATGCACTCTTCTCCTTGAGCCAGGACATACTTAGCATTAACATTTTTAAGTTTAGCAAATTGCGTTGCTGCATCAATATAATTAGCTAAATTATTTGCTAATTTTACGCTTTACTCGTTCAAGCAAAAATTCAAGAGAGCAATTTTCATCTTGATTCTTGAGATCCTCGCTTTGAAGTATACCATCTGGCAGCTAACAATAATCCCAGGAATAAAATTCCGCCAAAGAAATAGTGGGAAACTAAAAACTTGGAATACCAAAAATTGAGGACGGGGTTTTCGATTGAAGAAATGTTTACAGGTTGAGATGTCAAAAATATAGTTGCCGCAATGCTGGTAGACCATACATTACCCCTAGGAATGGATAATTGATTACCAATGTATAGCCCAAAAGGCAGTAGCAAAAATAAATAATAATGTGTCCAAGAAATTGGACTGATGATTAGCAATAGACAAATAACAATAGAAAACTCTAAGTTTTTTTGTTCTAATGTGGCTGGTGGTTTTGATACCCAACATATCCAAATGCTTATACCTAGCAGTAACGATATTAAAGCATATCGCATTAATTTATAATGCCAATCCACCTCCATCGGCACCCATTCCATTAGTTTATCGGTTGTGATTAAGCGAGATAAGAAACCATCAACTGACTGAACATTGTAGGCGGAGACTGGTTTACCAGAATAAGGCTGAATAATTTGGTGATACCAAGAATAATGTATATCTCTACCTAATAGAAGCACTGATGCTCCGATAATACCTAACATAGTTAGACCAAATCCGGCCGTTACTAGCCACTTTTTTCTTAAAGTGAAATAAATGCCTGTTAGTAAAATAGGTGGTTTCAGTATAGTAGCTATAGCTAACAGTATTCCTAGCAAAAAATCTCGACCTAATTGTATACAAAAAAATCCGGCTAACAGCAAACATAATACAAAGTGAGTAGCGTTGCCTTGGCGAAGACTGTAGTACAGAGGACCATTCATGACAAAGAGTCCGAACAATGCTATTCGTTGCCATCCAGAAACTTTCGTGAGTTTTACTAAAAAATAGACAGATGCAAAAACAGCTATAACACTGCATACAGCAAATGAAAGACGGGCAAGATGTCGGTTAAGGAAGGAAAAAGGAGTAAACAAAAATGCGACGATGGGGAGGTTTACAAACCCGCCAGCCGGACCAATATTATATAGAATAGACCGATTTTGGATAATGTTGCGACCCGCGGGGTAATAACCATGAATAAAGTCGCTGAATGGCTCAAGGGGTTGCGAAACTATTAATAAAAATAGCGCCATAACTAAACCCAGAAAAATATAGCCTAGCCACAGATACCAACGGTTCTTTATGAGTTTATGCCCAATGGTATGGAAAGCTAATGCAACTAATATTAAAGCCGAAAACAACAGGTATGTAACCATTATGATCTTTACAGATTATTAGTAAATTTTTTACAATTCTACTATTTTTAATGCCAGTATGAGCGATAAACTAAGATCTTTTAGCTAAAGCAATTGCCCAAATGCCACTCAATATCAACCCCACTCCTATCCATTGAGAAATTGCTACTTTTTCTCGCAAAATCACAGCCCCAGCTATCATCGTGACTACAATAGTTAATCCTATGACTACTGGATAAGCCACAGATAAATTCAATTTCCCTAACACCACTACATAGAAGATTGTGCTCAACCCATAACTACAAATTCCCCCAAATAAATAGATGTTTAAGGGATTTTGACCAGAACCTAGTTTCAAGAGAGTTTGAGCCAATGTATTTAGTCCCACAGTGAGCAAAATTAGTAAGGCAAAAAAAAGCTGGTTGGGCATAATGATAATTGGCTGACTTTGCCATTTTATTTTAAAAAAAAACCAAGCTAAGAGAAAGTTTCATAATCTACAGGAACATCAAAATCCCAAAGTTTTTCTTCATTTGGATAAGGAATTTGCACCCATTTTCCCGCAATTTTCTCCCACCATCTGGGAGGATGGGGTAACGTGGAAACTTGGATGCAATAACATCCACAAAGCCACGATCCCACAACATCAGTATGCAAACTATCACCAATAACCACCACTTGTTTCGCGGGCAACCGCATAGAATAAATTGCCTGACGAAATGCTCCGGGGAAAGGTTTTTTGGCTGGACTTATTGCCTGAATATCGAGACGATGAGACCAAAATTTGACTCGATAGTGACGTTTACCGTTGGAGAGGATAAAAAATTTAAATCCTGCTAATTTTGCCTTTGCAATCCAATCTTCTGCCCAAGGAGATAAATAGCGGTCATCCTCAGAGACAATCGTGTTATCTAAATCGAGAATTATTCCTTTAATGCCAGACTTTTTGAGCCAGTCTATCTTGATAGACGCCACTGTATAGGCTCTTTGTGGTAGTTTGTGGGGATTGTCTTGTGGTAGTTTTGGGAACATCAGATATTAAATTAGCTGTGCTAAAACTTGAAAATGTGGATACCATAATAACCAACGGAGTGTTGGCTTACTAACCACTACTAAGCCAGTAGAATGCAAAACTTTAACGATATCGCTACTTCGGCGTTGATGAACCCATTGCCTAGAAAGCAATAAATCATGAAGCTGATTAAAAAATGCTCCCAAGGTTCGAGATGCTTCAATGTCTTTAATAATTAGCTTGGCTCCTTTATCCATACTTTTGATAACTTCACGGATAAAATCATCCTGTCGGCATAACGGAATATGGTGCAGAACATCAATCATGGTTACAACATCATATCCAGACAGATTGGGAGGTGTTTCTTCTGGTTGTATTTGGATGACTCGAAATTTATGAGGATCGAGATCAAAAGCCGCAGAAGCTTTTACGGCTTCAGGATAAACATCATAACCATGAGCGATTTTTACTGAGCGGAACTTTAAAGCCAGATAGAGTAATGCTCCACTCCCGCAACCAATATCATAAAGACGTGCGCCTTCAGGAATCTGTGAAAGAACCAAGTCAAGGGGACAGATAAACGGGCGGCAAAGTGTTTTAAACGCGACAAGACCAGACATTTTCTTACAGGGTGATTTAAGCTCGCGGAAAAGGCTAAAAGAATTCACGAAAGTTCCTCTAAAATTGAACATCCCAAATTCCGCAAGGGCAGAATGTCGGTTACATCGTAAATAACATCTATAAAATTTTCAGATCCCTTGATTTTAACTGAACAATTCAGGGGTACTATAGAGCCAAATTTTTTCCACAAATTTATTGTTGGCTAGTGTCTTTACAAACAAGATTTACATAATAAACCCTTGAGATTTCAAGTAGAGAATCGCAATGCAGGTGAGAATCCAACCAATCACCGTTACTAGGATTGGCAAGTCTTTCAATAAAACTTCTTCTGGCCGCTCACTGCGTCCACCTTCTTCAATATGGTTGTTACTGTCATTGGCAATTTCTTGGGGGTCACTCAGCAGTTGATAGCGAAAGATGCCATACAAAACAAAGGGCAAGGTCAGTAGCATCCAAGAGGTAGATGCTCCATGTAGGTAGGGACCTGCACTCCAAAGAGTATAAGTAAGGACTGTACCAGTGGTGACAACATTTTCCATGCGACTCAGCAGGGATAGAGAGTATTTTCTGAGTACAGCACGGGGCTTACTGCCGTTAATTTGTACCAACCGCAATTCTGCTTTGCGCTTTTCAATCCCTAAAAACAGCGCCAGCATTGCCGTGCAGAGCAAAAACCAGGTTGATAAAACTATATTGGTGGAAGCCGCACCGGCAAAGGCTCGCAGGACAAATCCGGTGGCGATCGCCCCTATGTCCAAAATCACCATCCGTTTGAGTCGCAGATTGTAGGCTATTTGTAACAGGGCGTAAGCGGTGACAGTTGCACCTAACTGTGGCGATCGCAGCCAACCGAGTGTGAGCACACTAGTCAACAGTACCAATGCCATTCCCAATGCTACTGGGACGCTCACCAATCCGGCGGCGATTGGTCGCTGACACTTTACAGGATGCTGACGATCCGATTCGACATCTGCGATGTCATTTATTAGGTAGAAACCACTTGATGCACCACAAAATAAGATAAATGCCAGCAGGCTGCCTAGAAATGATTGCAGATTGATACTAAAAGCAAACAACGGTGCCGCAAATACAACTAGGTTTTTTGTCCATTGTCGGGGTCGCAGAGCCATTACATAAGCTAATTGCTTGCTTTTGGCTTTTTTAGACTGGGGGTTGTTCGGTTCTTCAATCGAACTTGGTTGGTATTTCATGGAATGCCTATTAACTGTCGTAAGCAGTATGTGGTAGAAAGAAAGATTAAGGTACAGTAGTATCTAATTCCTAATATTCAGATCCTGTTTTGTTTTATTTTGATAGCACATTGGATAAATTTTAAAATTTCCATATTTATGAGTTTTTGAATTACATTTGTTGACCTTGATAAAATTATTGATAATAGAAAAATCATTTATTATTAGACCCATCCAAGTTTGTATTCCTTCTTTGATAAAGAGTTTTACATGATATTTTTCCATATTTTCAATAACTTTAAATTGATAATCATTTAGCTCAGATGAATTTTGATTAGGCATCCCATAGCCATATTGAAATAAAATTGATGGATTAACAGACGGCTTTTTACTCAGCCCATACAATACTGAGCTATCACCAAAGAGAAAAAAGTTATTATTCTGTTCTTTAAGATATTTCAATAAACTCTCAAACTCTTGAGGTTCTGTTCCCAAGTAGAAGCTTGGAAGTTGCCACTCAAGATAATTTAAATCTGAAACTTGGCTAAAATTGTAGTTTTCAATTTTATGGTTAAAATCTAGGTTATTTACCAAACGAGGCATATCGACTTTATAGACAAATAATATTAAGTTAACAACAGACACGATTATTACAGTTGAAATTATTGGCTTCGTCTTAGTTTTACTATTTAAATAGTTATTTTCAAAAATATATATTACCAAATTGTGAGTTAATCCCAGTGATAAGAAAACAAATGGAACTCCGACTGCTGGCTCATTCAGTGTAAGCTTTATAAAGATAACCGAGATTGTATTTAAAGCAATAATGATGGCAACTTGTTGTAGTAAATTTAAAGATTTTTTATCTTTCAGAATAAAGGGGATAATTTTCTGCTTTCTTGACTTTAGCTCTACAAACTTGTAAAAACATAATAAACTGAGCAAAGTGGAGAATAATATACCAGGTGAATATGTTCCAGCAAACGCATATTTAAATGGTTTTGCAAACTCTAGTAGATAAATAATAGTTCCCAGAGGATCATGAAGGATATCCTTTAATCTCTCTTTGCCAATTTCTGAAGGAAGTGTATAGAAGTAATAAATAAATTGCTTAATTTCGATTTTGAAAAGATTTCCAATCAGCAATAGTAGAAATATCAATAAACCCAGCGATGAAAAGATTGCACAGATAATGCGACTGATCTCAATTTTGTTTTTATAGATTAATCCAGTAAAAATTATAGAAATGATCAGTGGTATAAAAAATACGGAAGGTGATTGTTTGCTAAAGTAAGCTAAAAACCAAAAAATAGGAACTAGCGCTGACGATACTATCTGCAACAGAGGTTTATTGGTTGAGATAGCTTTTATTGAACACAACACTGATGCAATTCCGAAAAAGAATGCGTGTTGTTCAAGGAATGGGGTTCCTACAGGTGGATAGAAAACGAATGCGGATAGAACCGAGTAAAATAACGCATAAGATAGAGGCAAATAGTAATGTCTTAAAATAAAATAACAAATCACACAGAAAAGTCCATTCAAGACGCTTGAATGAGCAGAATATGAATACCAGTTAACACCCAAAAAATAAAAAAAAATAGACTGAATATAGTAAGGAGTAATGCCAAATGGTGTAAAGAAATCTACAAAAGGTTTCTGACCAGAAAATACCCTCCAGCCACCATCAAATACAATAGACTGGTCGAGTGCCATAAAACCCATTTGAGAAAAGTAGAAATTAACTATGAATCCTACTATGAATAGGATAGTTAATATAAAGTAATTTTTATTTTTCTCTTGAATAAAACCTTTTAGCATGGCTTCTTGAAGAAAACTCACTCTTGAGAATATCACAAAATACAACTATTCCTTATAGATTAATTTATTTCTTAACCACATCACCTATTAGTACCTATTAGTATTCGTATATAGTTTTTTATTCCTTTTAGTTTGGAAAAAGATCTAAAATGGTCTACTTACTTTAGATTAATTATAAATTTTAAACGCCGATTTATTCCCTAATATATAGTATTTAATTCTCCGGTTAATTATTCCTGGAATTTGGTCAATAAGATGCACAAAGAAATTGGGATTATTTACCATTTCGTTCAAAGCAAGCGACCATGATTTTTGCTTTATTTGTTCAACAACACGGTAGTAAGCTAAATTTCTTTGGAAAACTGCAAGATTGTTAGATAAAGCATGAGCTAATTTAGGATTTTTGTTAACTATATCCTCTTCTTCCATAAACTCTACAACTTTTTGACAACATTGTTCAAGATTGTTCTTTTGATTAGAGTAGACCAATGAGCCTTCACGGCAACGATAATAATAATATGGCTGTGGTAAAAGTACAAATTTAGCCCCTAACACTAGACACTTCATATCTAACCAAAAATCCTGAACAACTGTTAGGTTTTTGTCATATTCTACGCTATTCTTGATTAGTAAATCTCGGTTGAATATTGGTTTAGATAAACCAAGATGCAAACCCCGCTTTCCATATACATCTGTTTCTACAAAATATATCGGATCAATTATTTTCAAATCATTAATATTTTCTCCACTTTCACGGATTAGTGTACTCCAGGCAGAACTTTGACTGTTGTTTACAATATATAAATCATCAGCAACTATGTCAGCATTTTCTGAATATGCTACCTGTAAAAGAGTTTCCAAGCGATTTGGCGCATACCAATCATCCGAGTCAAGCACCGCAACCCATTCACCTTGAGCTTCTTTAATAGCGCGATTACGCGAACCGCTCGCACCTAAGTTTTGTTCATTGACTAATACTTTGATTCGCTTATCATTAAAGCTCCTAGCCACTTCTAACGTTCTATCACGAGAAGCATCATCTACTATAATTAATTCAATATTATTCAGAGTTTGTGCCAAAAATGATTCTATTGCCTGAGCAATATAAGTTTCGGTATTATATGCTGGCATGATCACAGATACTTCAGGCTTCATATTATTAGTGGAACTGCTTAATTTAGATTAAAACCTACTATGAACATTTAAACATATGCAGCGATGACAACCATCTGATCATCAGCTTCATCTTTTACTGAAAATTTTTTGCCGTATCGAATTAAATCCTCCAAACTCACGAATAGCTAAAAAACTAATGAAAAGGCAGTAAATACAAGTCGCTAAAACTAGGCTTAATAAGAAGTCAAGCTTAACTTTTTGCAGGATCAAAAATACAATCAACATGAAAACGCTAATTAGTAGAGGACGACGCATAACGCGCCATAAACGCAACCTAAATAAGTGATTATATACTACATAAGTAAATGTGCTAAAGCTAGTAAAAGTCATTGCTAGACCCATAAAGGCTGCACCTAGTAATTTATATTGAGAAATCAATACTATACCCGTTAATCCTCCTACCACAGTAGTGATAACCACTTCTAAAAGGTTAAATTTCTCAAACCCATTAGCTATCAGAAGATAGCTAAATGTTCTAGAAAAGCTAGATGTAATAACGGCTATTGAAAATATATTGAGAATTAAACCTGTATTTTCTTGATAAAAGCTAGGATCTTTATAGATAAACAATAATAATTCTTGTCCTACGAATAAGAGTCCTACAAAAAAAGGCAACGCCATACAAAGTAAGAGTTCAATAATATTTTCTGTTACCTGACGTTGCTTTTGCTTGCCTAAATATACTGCTTTTGACATATTAGGAAATGCCGCCAAACTTACACTATTAGAAATAAGAGAAAATGGCTGAACTAATTGTCCCATAGCACCATAAATACCAATAAGCAACTCATCACCCAAAAGAGAGAGTATTAATATGTCTATCTTACTAGCAATAATTCCTATCCCTTCAATAGCAAAAAATGCCCGTGATGATTTTATAGTATTCCAAATAAAATCTTGTCGAATCTGCCATTTGGGTTTTACATTTTGGATCAGAAATAACCATTCAACTATAACAATTAAGGTTTCAGAAATTACAAATATACCAGCAATAGCATTAATACCATAGTGTAAATCCAATACCCAAAACATTGCCCCTAACCGTAAAATGTAAATTGGCACAGTAGAAATTGCAATCAGGTGCATTTTCTCTTGTGCCTGTAGAATTGCTTCCGTTATGTTGGAAATTCCGAAGGGAATAATAGTTAAGCCAACAATATAACAAACTAATGATGTCTCAGGACTATAGGGCAGTAGAAAAACAACAAGTACCAGTGCAGCATAGCCAATGATGCAGAACACAAACTGTAATAAAGTACCACTGACTAAATAGACTGATTTTGATTCTGGCTCGCGGGCTATTTCCCTTGTAAATAAAGTTTTAAAACCCTGAGAAACCAGATTAACAAAAATATAGAAATAACTAATCCCTAGTAAGTACTGTCCTAATGTTTGCGCTCCTAAAGTACGTGCTATAGCCGCAGATAACACAAAGCTTGTAACCGCTTGTGTTAACTTATTTACTAACATTGATATGGAGTTGACTACCAATCTATGCCTTTCTAACATCAGCAACAAGCCTTTTTTGACATGCATAATCGCCTAGGGGTAGGCAGTATGTCTTTTAGTATATGTTTAGCCTTACTATATCTTTAAGTTAAAAGAATATACAGAGTAATTACATCAAAATATTAGTATAAAATAATTAAAGCAGTACGCTAATGAGCAGAGCATTTTATCTTAGGTCAGGGGCTGTAGTATGGCATCAGCCTTAAGCTCCGCTTTAACCGAGCAGAAACCTTAGAATTCTTAATGTGCCCAATAGCACGTAATTAAAAAATAGACGCAAAGTGATTCTTAGTAAGATAGACGACCCTCCCGTCCAATGCACCCATGCCCACTGGCTAAATCACATTTTGATCGGGGTGGAAACCGTGTTACTGGATGAAATACTGCCAATATCAACCTAAATTCTAATTTTCCTAGGTATTATCTCTGTTTTTGTTTCAGGAAGATGATGTTACTTTGGAATAACTTCTGACTCTCCTCTGATTTCAATAGTACGTGTGGGGCAGGAAAATTTGTGTAACTCCGGTATTATGTAAAACAAATATGAGTGTAGTTACATAAAGACTCAATGAATCAACTAAGCAAAAAAAATCGCCTGAAAACAGCCCTGGCAATGGAAATTTTGAGTAATTGGGATGCAGTGGTTGTATTTTGCTATTATCCACAACTGGCATCTACCAATAATGAAGCTGTATCGCTGTTAGCGATGAAATGTCAAAAAATATTATTTTGAGTAATCCCCATGAAAGAACTTTTTTTTGGACTAATTTATAGTGTCAGTTTGAGCACATCTCTTGTACTCGCTAGGGTACTAAGTAGTCTGCATCAGGGAGAAAAAATTACAGCGTCTTTAGTAAAAGACATTCAACAACTATCGACAGACAAAGAAACTAAAAGGCGCAACAGAAAGCCTATCCAGGGTGCTATCAGTCCCAAGACATACTATGTGAGTGGTACTGGGAAAGATAGCAATAGTGGACTATCTACCTTATCTCCCTTCAGGACAATTCAAAAAGCCGCAAATCTTACCAACCCTGGGGAAACAGTACTCATCATGAACGGAGTATACACTAATGCTAACCCCTATGGACACTTAGTAGAGATCACACGCTCTGGAACTGCAAGTGCATGGATCACATTTAAAGCATATCCGGGTCATTTTCCGAAACTCCAGCACAATGGATGGAATGGAATTATGATTCAAAATGGCGCGTCGTATATTGAAGTAAACGGGCTGGAGATCGTCGGTAACAATGCCAATGTAACCCTTAATTATGCACTAAGTCAGAAGACTAACACATCAAACCCTCTGACAAACGGCAACTGCCTCAGTATAGATGGAAGAAATAATGGACATCCCCATCACTTGCGTATACTTAATAATAAAATACATGATTGCGGAGGATCTGGCATTTCAGTCATTCAAGCGGACTATGTGACGGTAGAAAATAACGAAGTATACAATAATGCTTGGTACTCCATATATGCTCAGAGTGGGATTTCTTTTTGGCAGAATTGGCGATTTGATACCTCCCAAGGGTATAAGATGTTCATCAGGAAGAACAAGGTCTACAACAATAGGCAGAATATACCCTGGATAGCAACTGGGACGCTCACAGACGGGAATGGGATTATTATCGATGATTCGAGAAATACTCAGAACGGTTCAAAATTGGGTGCGTATACAGGACGCACTTTAGTTGAAAACAACATCACTTTTAATAATGGTGGATCCGGCATTCATACCTACTCAAGTGATCATGTTGATATTGTCAACAACACGGCTTATTTGAACAACCAGACTCCGGAAATTAAAGATGGACAAATATTTGCGAATAAATCATCAGATATCGTTATTATCAATAACATTCTCTATGCTTACCCCGGAAAGAATGTTAATAGCAACTGGAATAATACCAAGGTCTCTTATGACTATAATCTCTATGCCAATAGCACTAGTATAGTCGTTAAGGGAATTCACGATATTATTGCAGATCCGCTGTTTGTAAGCCCTTCGGTTGCTGACTTTAAACTTCAGGCGCGAAGCTCGGCAATCAATAAGGGTTATACGCTGACGAGGTTGAAAACTGATTTCGCAGGCAATCCTCGTCCCTCTGGTACTGCTTACGATATCGGGGCGTATGAGTACCAGTACTAAGTACAGCTTTGCACAAGTTCATAGCTAATTAAAAGGAGAAAACTATTGCTGTTAGGATTGTCAGAAGTAACTTCCCCCAGTCGTTAAACGTATGATTTGTCGGTAAAAAAATTACAAGGTGCAACTTCTTAAAAAAACAAGAAAAAGTTGCAGCAACAAGCGATTAGCAGCAAAACTATGTTAAGTTAACTGTGCCAAAATTATCCTCACGAATGCAGAGAGAGCTTTAGAGTACAACC
Organism: Cylindrospermum stagnale PCC 7417; assembly: GCF_000317535.1. Classification (NCBI taxonomy): domain Bacteria; kingdom Bacillati; phylum Cyanobacteriota; class Cyanophyceae; order Nostocales; family Nostocaceae; genus Cylindrospermum; species Cylindrospermum stagnale. Next base: position 4,885,679 of record NC_019757.1, on the reverse strand, counting down.
AGCCGTTGATGAGGTGAAAGAATGCATATACAAACAAGTAGTATTAGGAGCAGATGAAACCAGTTTTGAACAAGAAAATGTTGATGGCTGCAATCACCAAGGTAGTCAAGCGTGGTTGTGCTTTGACTGCTACTCCTTCACCGCTGCTTGATTTTTTACTTCGTTGTTGATTTGGACAAGAGGTGTTTTGATTCTGATAGCTACCTCTTAAAACTTATTACATTATTTATAAATAAAAGCAAAAGTGATGTAGTCCATAACAGTAGTTGCGGTAAAGTGTTAATTGAGCAATAAAAAGGGTAGTTTTTACCAATGCAAATATAGATTTGCATTTATTTTAAGTTTATTGATATTAATCTTGAGCTTGAGCTAGCTAGACTAATTAGAACCATTATACGTTCTGAATTTAATTGAATGCTGATAATCTATGGCTCAGATTTAACTCTTATTAGGACATAACACTATATTGCCAAGCTTGAGAATTATCTAATTTAAAACAACAGCAGTTCCAGAGATTAAAGATAGCGGATTATGGGCACAAACAAATATAACTAATTTAAAAAAGAAGATATTAAAAATCAATGCATATCTAGTTTTAAGATTAGCATATCAATTTTATAAGAAAAAATCTAAGTGCTGTATTAACAACGAGGTCATCAAATTATGGACTATACATCTATCTTTAGCACTCACTTGAGTGAAGCTTCTCTAGACTTACGTGCACCTGAATTTGCTAGGGTACGAAAAGGAGGATGGTGGCTAAGATTAATAACATTAATCTCAGTAGATTTTACTTTTTTGTTAATTGGTTGGGGTATAACTGAATACTATAGTATGTCTTCCATGAATTATATTTGGGATACGACAAGCGGTTATTTACCATTGTTAGTAACTATTTTTATTCAAATAGCAGCGTTAGTTATTCAAGGTAATTACCAACCAGGTACAAAGCGCTGTGACTACTTAAATATTATCAAAACTCTAACTTTTGCTCATGGTTTAATAATATCTGTTAGTTTTACCTATAAACCGATTATGGGGCTTACACGCTCAAGTTTACTACTATCTTGGTTGTTGAGTCTATCTTTGATTTGCATTGCTAGATTATGCATTGAAATTATACTTAATTATCTTCGCAAGCAAAAAATATTAGGTCTTAATCACGTTTTTATTATTGCGGATCAAGAAGAAGCCGAACAAATATTTAATGTCATCCAAAGAGAAAGTTATTACACTATCCTTGGTACGGCAGATGCTCAATCTTTAGATAGGTCTTATCGCCAGCAAACCTTGGAGAATCTTAATCAATTACGTATTACGGAAGTTTTTATTTCTTGGAATGCTATCAGAAATAGATTGTTCATATGTTGGTTATTTCAGGCATTTGGCATAACAGTACACATCATACCAATGGAATTAAAGCCAATTTATAGAGACATAAAATCTCATAGAATAGGCGGCATGAATTGTCTAAGTATGTATTGCCCCATACTTACGGGAAAAGATTTTTGGATAAAACGTAGTTTAGATTTTTGTTGCGCTGCTGGTTTTCTATTATTGTTTTTTCCTGTTTATGCGGTGATTGCTATAGCTATTAAACTAGATTCTCCAGGCTCAATATTTTATCAGCAGATCCGGATAGGGTTACGGGGTAAAGCATTTAAAGTCTGGAAATTTCGTACTATGAGGTCTGATGCAGAAAAACTACAAAAAGAATTAGAAGCTTTAAATGAAGTAAAAGATGGTATTATCTTCAAAATTAAAGACGATCCTCGGATTACAAGAGTTGGTAAATTTCTTCGTCGTTATAGTTTAGATGAATTACCACAACTTTTTAATGTTCTGGTTGGAGAAATGAGTTTAGTTGGACCTCGTCCTTTACCTATTAGAGATGTAGAGAAATTTTTGGAACGTCATTTTCTAAGACAAGAAGTTTTACCTGGCGTTACAGGACTTTGGCAAGTTTCAGGTCGCTCTAATATTTTAGATTTTGAACAAGTAATGAAGCTTGATCTAAACTACATCGAAAATTGGTCAATTTGGTTAGATTTTCAAATTTTGGTCAAGACGGTTAGCGTAGTGTTGAAAAAAGAAGGTGCATACTAAGGTAGCCTTTCAGGAGGTTGTAATCTGCTGATTTAACCCCTTGCTAATAAGGAAGTAACAAAATTAAAAAGTCTTGTTTTATTTAACGGTTATTAGTGATTTCCCACATGTGCCCATCACTTAGTCCGATCGCGATCGCTATTTTTTCCGCAAACTTTTTTCTGTTAAAGAGACACTACCAATACCTTGGAGGATACCGCGCCCGATTAAACCCAAACCCCGACCAATGACTTGGGTGAGAACAAAAACAATCCCACTACCTAAAAAGGCTAATAGAGATTGTAACCGCGGAGCAATCGCATCTCGAAATTCTAAAAGCAATGTCACCACCAGAGGAATATTAGAAAGTTGTGCTAACTCCTGATTACGGGGCGCATAAATCGAGATTTTAGCAATGCCACGAGGTGCAAATACAAATAGTTCATAGCGGCTTTCAAAAATTGCCTGGGCTTCAGTTACATAATTACGCCAACGGTATTTCCATGACAAATTGTTTCTAAAACGTTCAACTTCTCTTGTAGAAATTAATTGGCGGTCATAAAAACTTCGCTTAATGGTTTCTACGTCTGCTAAAGAGTTCAGTAGCGGTTGCACTACACCATTCCCTATTTGGATCAACAAGTTTTCTAAAATTTTCAATGCTTGAAATTTAGCTTCTGTACTACCTGCTGGATAGGAAGTATTATCAATTTGTAAATCTGTTTGAAATAACAAATAAGAAAACAGATCAAATACTAGGGGAATTTTATCAAGAATATCTGCTTGGACTGGTTCGGTATTTTGTAACAAAAAATTGACTATTTCTATATTCTGATCGCCAAGTTTAAACCGCACAAATTTCCCAAAAAAATCCGTAATTGCTGCTTGCCATAAATTAGATAATATTTTATTGATTAAATAAAATAATTCCTCAGATTCAATTTTTGAAACGCGCAGTTCATCCAACTGTTGAGCTAGCTTTTGCAGAATAATATCAAGTAATTCCCGTTTTTTATCTTCGCGCAAAATATCAATTTCTAAAGGAATATCTGTGACATTTTGCAAAGGGAATTGAAGTTTGGTTATGCAAGATGCGAATAATGCAGATTGCAGCGCTCTTGGAGTCAACAGATGTGGCGAAGTTTCTATTTGTTGTGAGTCTGCTAGTGCGATCGCCTCCGGCGGGGCGTAGCCCATCGCACTACCGAAGGAGGAAATTGCTGGCGATGGCTGGTATTCTTGTTGCCTTGGATGGGGTGTAGCTAACAACCGAGTCAGCAGCCAACGAGCCGCTAGCAATTCTCGCTGTTGTCCAGCTAGTACGGCCCGATCTAATAGTGGCACCCCTGGCATTTGTAATTGTGCCATCACTCCTGCTAGGGCGGCGTCAATCTGGCTAATTCCTGACAAACGTAAATTATTCCGCAGCCTGAAGAGTCCTAAATCTAAAGTCCTGAGTTGGGAATTTTGACTGCTGAGTGCAGAAAAATTTCTCCATCGCCGCATGGATTTCCCATCCCTCTCCCCAAACCAATAGGAACCACCATCAGCAACTTCTTGGATGGCGTCGACTAACTCAGAAACGGGTATGCCTTTGGGGCAGTAGCCATTCACACCAGCTGCCCTTGCTGCTAACAGTAGCCCTGGTTGGGAAATAGAACTTAGGAGCAATATTGGTAGATTGGGGTACAAAGCTCTGAGTTGACGACAAAATTGCCAGCCTAGTTGCTGACGCTTGGTGAGGTGATTATTACCTAATTCTAAAATTACCAAATTTACTTGGTTAGGGTCTTGTTGAGCGATTTCGACCAAAATCTGTAAGGCGGCGGTATCTGTCTCTACATCGGCTACTACTTGTAAGTAAGGATTTGTTTCCAGAGCTACCCTCAGTCCTAGACGGAAGATCGGATCTGGGTCGATTAACAATATTTTCAGAAGGCGATCGCTCATATTCTGCTCAAATACATATACACTGTTTTTTCAGTCAGAAAAAAGCTTTGATACTTAGCTTAGTCCTCCCCATTGTTACCTGTTTTCACTAACTGATAAACGAATCATAATTGTCATAGCAGCCATTCACAGTGTGATTAAATGAATTTAAGCATTCGGAATTGGTTGGTAGAACGCTATATCACCATCAATCAAATCAAAGAATTTTCAGCGGGGCAAATGGCAGGTGTCGCCTACCGTATTGTTCAGGATATGGAAGTCAAAAGCCTGGTGCCGTTTGACATTTGTACCCTGGTAGAGGTCTTAGAACTACCGTTGGATATTGTTTGGGAAGAAATCACCACAATTGCCTTGTTGACTGAAAGCCTGTTACGTAGCCTCAGCCAAAAAAAACCCCTCAAACGTAACGAAGGCACATGGCTGGCGTTTCAAATTGCCTATCTCCACACTTTGCAACAAGTTCTAGACCAAGAAGCCAGCCTACAAAGAACTTGGCTAGACAGGGCAATGATACCCACCCAACCAGAACTAATCAAACTCAGCCTCCAGGATGCCCAACTGCAAGGGCTATTGAAAACACTCAGCCCTGGTAAACTGACTGACACTCAAGCCGAACAAGCACTTTCTTTGGTGACAGACTCGTTACTGGTGCAACAGATAAACAATGTTACTGTGGCTTGGTTGGTCGCCAATGGTGCGGAAGAACCGGAAGCTAAACTGCTAACGCAGCGTTTGGTTAATTCACTTCTAGGCCACTTACTGGTAGTCATTGCTAACAATGCCGCTCCCTTAGCCCAACTGCAAAAATTTGTTCGCTTGGGGAATTCATTACCTGCCAGTTCCGTCAACTCAGAAGCTGGATTGTCAGGAATAGCTTCTGGCTCGACAGTGAGTGACAAAATTGACTTGGATCGAGAATATTACCGGGCAAGTTTGCTGCAAAGCTTTAGCACACCATTACTGTTAGAATCTTTTGCCCTTAAGGATATCTATGTTAAACTCACAGGCTTGCCAGTAGAGGAGAGCGGTTCTGAGTCAGATAAAAAAAGTCCGCAGCCAGTTGATTTAATCACCTGGGCACAGCAACAGCTAGATAATTTAGCAACTATTGCTGTTATTGAGTCGGAACCTGGTTATGGCAAAACCAGTTTCTGCCAAATTTGGGCGGCACAAGTGGCGCAGAAACTTTACCCTACTTGGATGCCTGTACTAATTCGGCTGCGAGATGTCAGATATGGCAAAAGTTTAATAGAAACCCTAATTTCCGCTTTTCCTGTGAATTTGCAGAGTAACTTGGCAACTTGGCTGGAGCAAGATTTTCCTCGGTGTCTGTTACTGCTGGATGGTCTGGATGAACTGCCCGATTCTGGTCAAAACACTAGGAAAAAAGCGTTGTTTATCGATCAGTTACTGAAATTGCAGTCTCAAGGTCAACACAAGATTGTGCTGACGGGTCGATCAATCACGATGTTAGAAATACCCTCAGCACTGCCATTGAGGCGAATTATCATTCAGCCGTTGGATGTGGATCAACTCAAACAATGGTTTCAAAAGTGGGCAATAGTGCAATCCTTGCCGATCGCACAAAACTTTTTTGTCTTCTTAAAAAAGGCCGGGTTATTTGCCAGCCAATCAAGGTTTTCGCCACTTTCCACCCTGATTCATCAACCTCTGATGCTCTATTTGTTAGGCATTTTGCACCGTGACGGACTGCTAGATGATCAGGTACTGCAAGTATCTGCCAACACGGAACAAACCGACAACACACCTTTGTTATGGGAAATTTACCATCGCCTGAGTCGCTGGTTGTTGGGCTATCCGCAAACAGGCGGGATGAAGATGATGTTAATCCGCTCAGGGTCTGCTCATATTCACCGGACACCATTGGCGATCGCTAATTTGCTTGCTGGTCGCCATCCCCAAGCTTTAATCGAGCAGATGCAAGCGATCGCCCTGAAAATTTTGCACAGCGATCGGCTTCAGGTTAATTTGCCTAGAGAATCAAATCCCCACACTCTACCATCTTTTTATTTTCGCTCTGGCGTCAGTACTCAGATTCAACAGACAATCAAAACTGAGTTTTCTCACCCAAAATTAGGAGAATACCTCTGTGCTGAAGCTATTGCTGCCCAACTTTCAGCCCTGACTGAGCGTCAACAGGAAGCTTATGGCAAACTCACCTTTATGATTGAATCTTCCAGCAGCGTCGCCCAGCATCTTTATAATTTACTCGGTTACGGCATTCTGAGTCAGGAAATCGAAGAACTCGCCCTTGAGGGATTGCGACGGCAGCAAAAACACGAATTTTCTTTTGAAGTTTTATTTCAACGACTGGAATCTTTCTGGCGTGACTACTGTCAAGGTCGGTGGTTAGATCAAGGGATAGTCCACAAAGCTTTGACTTATTTTCAATCACTACAAAACTACAACAATGTCGAGCAGGTGAATGCAGCGGTGGGATTGAATGTATTTTTATTACTTTGTGCTATCTACCGAGAAGCTAAAGTACCTTTTTGGCCTGGCGGTAATCCCACAAATTTGGCTCTATTCAATCCGGCAGCAGTAAGTGGACTGATTGGCAGGACAACGGTTTTGCACAAAAGCGCCTTTGCAGTGCGAACTCGCTCAAAATCTCTAGCTGGACTCAATTTATCGGCAAATTCTTTGTTGCAAGTGATGTTAACTGGGGCAAATCTGGAGGGGACAAATTTATCTGATGCGGAGTTAATCGGAGCGAACTTGGCTGGAGCAAACCTGCAACGGGCAAGCCTCATAGACGCAAACCTGATGGGGGCAAACCTCACAGGCGCAAACCTGACAGGCGCAAATCTGATAGGCGCAAATCTGATAGGCGCAAACCTCACAGGCGCAAACCTGATGGGGGTAAATCTCAATTCAGTCAATCTCACCAACGCCTGCCTCTTTCAAGCTAACCTGGCTGACGCCGACAAAGAATTTGCCGCCCTCAATGGTGCCCTCTTCTCCAAAGAGGATTTTCCTGCCATAACCAGTTTGCCGTCACCGGAGTTTCTCAATAGCATTCCTGACAGCAATAACACCGAAGCAAACACACAAATTTGGGTTCAGAATATGCCTGAAGTCGGGCGAATTGAAAGCGCTGAAGGTGTGCCAATTTTGCCAGTAAGTTTAGATGAAGATGATGATTATACTGAAGATGAGACTGTTTTGGGTAATAATCCCGCTGATGGTAGTTATGGGTACTATTGATTGATGTTCTCAGAACTCAAGACTGTTCTTGTGAGTTACGGTAACCATAAAAGTTAATAGTGTAGTCAGTAATTCTTACTCCTGTTTGTGCTTCAATTTGGCGGATAACTTCTGCTGGCAGTTCCACATGAACATCGAGAATTTGATTTGTATCTATACAGTTGACATGACTGTGAGAATCACTAATGTTGCCGTATAAACGCCCATCGCTACGTTCAATACACTCAATAATTCCCTGACTAGATAAAGCTTCTAAATTTTGATAAACAGAGGTATGACCAATCTCTTTACCTTTTTGGTTCAAGCGATCGTAAATCTCTCTCGCTGAAAGATGTTCATTTGCTTGCCAAAGCAGTTCCAGAATAAAGTGGCGCTGGCGGCTGACGCGCATACCCAGCGTTTGGCACCGCTCCAGAGCATCTTCTAGAGAACGAATTGGTTTTGTAGAAATCGCTGGCTTTTGCATATTTCAGCTTTGTTAACTCTTGGGGGAATTTTCCCAGGTCAATTTTTATTGGTTATTTTTATATACAAGGATATTACATACTGTCTTTCACCTAACACTTCTGTCGTTGCTGGTGATTGTTGCGGAAATCAAAGGCTGGGACAATATTTTTTTTTGCTTGTTGATAGTTGTGGTGTCACACCCTACTCTAAAACAAACTCATTACAACTTTAGCTTAGAATTGCTGGAAATGTCCACCTTAAGGCAGGTGCTCACTTTAGCAATAAAAGCGTCTGCGTATGGAACTCGGTGTTAATTTTGCTGATGGTTCAAGCGCATATATTTTGGCTTGGGAGCAAAGCGCCCAAGATGCTAACATATCTGCTACTGTGGATTTTCAATCCTACTTGCTTCCTGAATAAAAAAGTAGCTGCCCAGTTAATAACAATGACGATCGCCCTCAATAATGACTCCATTCACAATTTGGATCTGTCGCCAGCTTCAAAGGTGATTGAACCACTGCTGCAAGATGAAGCCATTGCCACCCATGAACAGCAACTGCGCTTTGAGGTCAACTACGAGCTAGAACCAGGCGATCCACGGGAACTCTCAGAAATTCCAGAGGTGAGGTTGTGGTTTGTGCGTCTGGATGCCAAATACCCCTGGTTGCCCTTTTTACTAGATTGGAAAGCTGGGGAACTTGCCCGTTACGCGGCTATGCTGGTACCGCATCAGTTCAGTTCCAAAGAAGGCATACAGTACAATCCCGAAGCCTTGGAAATCTTTTTGATGCACAAAATCTTTATTTTGAGTGTTTGGCTCAAACAGCAGGGGATGCCTAGTCAATCGCGGCTGAAGTCTCTAGCGCAAATGCTGGGCTATGAATTAGATGATGCTTTTTTTGAAATGATTGAAGAAGCGAACGGGTAATAACTGTCGCTGCGCTTGATCCGCTCCCTTGGAATTTGGCTATTTCCAGCCCCCGAATAGCATTCGGGGGGCAGTGAATTGGTTTTGTATTCCCTAGTTCACTGGTTTAGCCGCTCCAGATTCTCTCCAAAACAGTTTGGGGTGAAATATCCGCCATTTTGCCCGTGGGGGATTTAATCGCCAGGAATTTATCACTGTTAGGTAACAAATTTGCTGGATCTGTGGAACCAAAAAGGGCAATGGTATAGGTTTGCACTGCCACACTCAGATGTAGGGGTACACTGTCGGTAGATAACATCAAACTCGCACCGCCAATGATCGCAGCTAACTTGCCGATATCATCTGGGGAAGTGACTTTGATATCTGGAGAAGACTCCAGGAGCAATGAGCGCACAAACTGCTCATCATCAGACCCTTTAATCACTACTACAGGCAGATCTGGCTGCTTGTGTTGGCAGTCTTGAATAATTTGCAGCCAATTCTCGATTGGGTAGACTGTATCTAAACCATCAGCCGGGGCTAAATGGTTAGAAGCGCCGTTAATCAAGATATAGCCTGTTTCATGCACCCCTAAGCGTTTTTGTTCCCTTTGTGCCCATTCAATATCTGGTTTTGGCACATTGAGCGCTAACTCTGGACAAGGAGAGTTAATACCTAATGGTTGCAGCAGATCATGGTACGCCGCCGCTGCATACTGGGATGGTTTGGGCGGTACTGATCTGGTGAGAAAAACTGAGCCTTTGCCTGTGTAGCCAATGCGTACGGGAATTCCCGTCAACCAGAGTAAAAGACCAATCAACCAACTTTGTCCAACAGCAATGGCGACATCATATTCGCGATCGCGAATCGTGCCTACCAAGTTACCCCAATCTGCCAGACTGTTACGATCTTTGTAATCAAAGGTTAATACCTCATGAACTGACTTGCTCACTTGGTAGGCAGCCTTTGACCTCGGTTCTACCACGACATCTATCTGAGCGTTGGGGTAATTACGCTTTAGGTCGTCTAGTGTCGCAAAGAAGAGAATTTGGTCGCCAATTGAGCCAGGTACAAGGGCTACTACTCGCATAATATTTATTGACGCTTACTCGCTCCCTATTTTAGGGGAAAATATATATCCTAAAGATTGAGGAATTCTGTGTATTTACTAATTCCAGCTGCGGGAATCGGTACTAGGATGGGCAGTGACCGCAATAAACTCCTGCTCAAAGTGCTCGCGCAACCGATAATTGCTTGGACTTTGTTAGCCGCCCAAGCTGCAAGAGAGATCGATTGGATTGGGATTATTTCCCAACCAAGCGATTGGCCTGACCTGAAAGCAATTCTCGCTGATCTAAATTTGACGAAACCAGTAGAATTGATTGCTGGCGGTGCCACTCGCCAAGAGTCAGTTTACAACGGTTTGCAAGCACTACCAGCTGCCGCCGAACAAGTGTTGATTCACGATGGCGCTAGATGTCTAGCTACACCAGATTTACTCAACGCTTGTGCCACCGCCATCCGTGACTGTCCCGGTTTAATTGCTGCTGTAGCCGTCAAAGACACAATCAAAGTCGTGGATGAAAATGGCATAATTCAAAGTACACCAGACAGAAGGCAACTTTGGGCGGCCCAAACTCCCCAAGGCTTTAATGTCAAATTGCTAAAACAGTGTCATGCTGAGGGTGTGCGTCAAAATTGGCAAGTAACTGACGATGCCGCTTTATTTGAAAAGTGCGGGATTGAAGTCCGCATTGTCCAAGGAGAGGAAACAAATTTAAAAGTAACCACTCCCCAAGATTTAGCGATCGCCGAATTCATCCTTAACAGCCGAACATCAAGACATCTTCCCACACACTCCTAACCTGTCCTTTGTCAATGGTCAGTCGTCAGTTACCAATGACCAATGACCAATGACTAATGACCAATGACTAATGACCAATGACTAATGACCAATGACTATAGCTACAGCGACGAAGATAGAAGCCATTCTCTATTTAAAGGGTAAGCCTTTGTCCCTCGGCGAAATCGCTGAGTATGCCGCCTGCGATCGCGCCACAGCGGCAGAAGGCATAATTGAACTCATGGACAATTATGCCCGCCGAGAGAGCGCTCTAGAAGTCGTAGAAACGCCAGATGGTTACAGTTTACAACTGCGGTCTGACTTTTATGACTTAGTCCAAACCCTGATACCTGTGGAATTGGGTGTAGGTGCATTGCGAACTTTAGCCGCGATCGCTCTCAATAGTCCCATACTCCAAACCGACTTGATTAACCTGCGCGGTTCTGGAGTGTATCAACACGTTCCCGAACTCGTGGAACTGGGTTTTGTTCGCAAACGCCGCGACAATGAATCTCGCTCCTTCTCCCTACAAATAACCCCAAAATTTCATCAATACTTCCAAATTGAGCAACTCCCCCAAGTCTTCCCCACCTTGCGGCAGGAACAACAACTAGAATTAGAGCTAGAACCAACTTAAAATTTCAGAATTCAGAATTCAAAATTCAAAATTTAAAAGGCAAACCATTTATTCCTTGGTCAAAGACATCAGGAATTACTCTTTTGCTCATATTAAATGACCCATTAATATCGGCATTTAATAACCTATTATCAAGAGTTTTATACAATCCTCTCGCTATCTTTTTTCCCGTAAATTGAGGTTTTTTATCCCCATACTTAGGTAACTTATCCCCATCTAAAGCACTGGCTTGGGATGTATAAGATTCTTCCGTGATTATTACTTTTATTGCTTTTAATTGGGCTTTATAGGTTAACAGTTCTCTTAACCGATAATGAGGAATATTGAGGAGAATTAGCTAGATTTTGGATAACTGCATCTACCCCCGACTGAAACACTTTTCTACCTGTAGACAAATGGGTATTAGATATTAACATCCTGATCAATCAAGTTTTTTAAGTAAAAAATCCTGCTGAATTTGTAAAATTTTTATCTTAAAAATATTTAAATCACAGATAAAAGCGGCCAAAGCTTTTCTCTGTCTCAATTTATGAGAATCATTACCCATCAGGCTTGAGGCGAGGAAAATTAAGCCCGTAATATCGTGGAAAACAGGTGTTGGGGAAAGTCTCAACTCTATGTATGGTAAAAGGTTCCTAGGATAGAACCAAGGGCTAATCAACGGCTAATACCTGTGGAGAATGCACTAGCCCTGTACTATGGTTTAAAGTAGAATTAGCAACTAAGCTAAAAACAATTGCCAATGGTATTTGATCCTAACTTTCTGAATGACAACTCTGAGGAACACCCTAGTCAGCTTCTGAATGACCACTCTGGTGAGTACCCTAATCAGTTACTCAAATATCTACAGCACCAGTCACCTGAAGTTTTAGCCCGTGTCGCCCAGTCTGTCAGCCCCGAAATTAAGCAAATCATTTCCCAAAACGTCCAAGGACTAGTAGGAATGCTCCCCGCAGAAAATTTCAACGTGCAAATTACCACAGATCGGGACAACCTAGCAGGACTGTTAGCATCGGCGATGATGACGGGGTACTTCCTGCGCCAGATGGAACAAAGGATGCAGTTAGAGAATTTGTCTAGTCAATAGGTAGAGACGCGATCAATCGCGTCTTGCCAAGATTCTCTAACCAAAAATTTTGGCGCTATTGACTACTTATTCTGGGGATAAGCCCCTGACTGCACTTTGAAGGTTTGAGTTTTACCATTGCGGTTGACTTCGATTTCCAAAAAGTCTCCCACTGTGCTTGACTCTACCAGCTTCTGGACTTGAGCGGCTATTTTAACGGGTTTGCGATTAACTTTTTGAATCATGTCTCCGGTTCGTAGACCTCCCTGCTTTGCCGGTGAGTTTTCCAGGACTTTCTTAATCACAATGCCAACATCCTGCTGAATGTTGAGCTTATTTTCTTGATTAATCTGCTGTTTTTTGGCAGGAGAAAGGTCTGCCATTTCAATCCCCAAAAAAGGATGTTCCACCCGCCCTTTAGTAAACAGTTCATTAGCTACACGGGCGGCGGTTTCAATCGGGATGGCAAAACCAAGTCCTTGAGCATCAGCACGGATAGCAGTATTAACGCCGATAACCTCACCTTGGGCGTTTAATAAAGGTCCGCCAGAATTACCAGGGTTAATGGCGGCATCGGTTTGGATAAAGCTCACTCGCTTATCTGGAACCCCAACTTGAGCGCTAGTCCGGTCTGTAGCGCTGATAATGCCAATAGTGACAGTATTATCTAAACCCAAGGGATTGCCAATGGCGATCGCCCACTGCCCCGGTATCAAGTTTTGCGAATTACCTAACCTCACCGTAGGCAAATTATCAGCAGGAATTTTCACTACTGCCACATCTGTCACAGTATCAATTCCCGCCACCTTGCCCTCAAAAGTCCGACCATCTTTGAGGGTGACTTGTACTGTATCTGTATCAGCTACTACATGAGCATTGGTCAATAATTCGCCATTTTTGCTCAAAATAAATCCTGAACCTGTACCACGCTCAATGCGTTCTTGGGGAATCGGTTCCTCATCTTCCCCGAAAAATCGGCGCAACAGGGGATTTTTCAAAGCTTCAGAAATCGGATTTGCCACTTTGCGAGTAGCATTAATTCGCACCACCGCTGGGCCAACCTTTTGGACAGCAGTGGCAATAAAATTTACATTGTCGCCGCCAGTAGCCCCAATCGACCCATTAACAGAATTAGGAAATACTGATTCGGGAGGCAAAGCCACTGTGACATTTTTTAGCTCTTGAAACGAGCGATTTTGTGGCGCCAGGTAACGGCTGCCTAACAAACCTGCACCGCCGCCAATCGTCACTAAAAACAGATAAACAGCCAGTTGCTTCAACGATAACTTCATAATAATTAAGATAATTAAGAATAATCACGCTCAAGGATAGCAATGCAGTTGCTAACTTCTAAGTGTAGTCAAGCAAACGGCAAATGGACAGATTTATTTATCAGAAAGTAGCTTGAAATCCCCGAAGAAGTAAGAGGAAAGTGGAAGAGTGAGGTAGAGAAAACAGCAGAAAGTCAGTAATTCTTAGTTTTCCGACCATCCTCATCCCCAAATATCCAAATCCCCAAATATCCAAATCCCCAAATCCCCAATTCATGACTATTTCCTATCGTCTACTCTTTCTTTGTAGCTTAGTTAGCGCCTTGGGGCTAGTATCCACACTGCCAAAACCGAAAAGCGCCAATGCGGCTACAGCAGCTTGTCCAACTCCCGCCCTATCTCGCTTCCAACGCCATAAAGTAGCTCGTGGCGAAACTTTAGAGAGCATAGCACAGCGTTACAATCTGATTCCGGCGACAATTATCGGTATGAATCCAGTTTTAAACAACGGTACGGTTGCCGTTGGTAGCGAACTTCAAATTCCTCCCTACAATGGGATTGTGGTAGAAGTGCCTCGTGGACAAACTTGGCGACAAGTGGCAGCAAAATATAGAGTCCGTGCGGATGCGCTTTTTGAGGTGAATGGCTGCCAAAACAACCCCAGAGTTGTGTTTGTTCCGGGGGTTAATTCGTTGCCAAATCGTGCCGTTATTCAGTCCCGCACACCTACTACTCCGGCGATTAAAATAAGTGGGTATCCTTTGCCAGAAGCGACAACTGTGGCTTTAGCTTATGGCTGGCAAATTAATCCGGCGACAGGTGAAGTTTTTTTCCATAGTGGTGTAGATTTGTTAGCAGAAGTGGGCACTTCAGTATTCGCGATCGCACCGGGAACTGTAGTTTTTGCCAATAACCAAAACACTTATGGCAATTTAGTCATCATTAACCACAGTGGCGGACTCCAAAGCCGCTATGCTCAACTTGATAGCATTAAAGTCGCAGTTGGTCAGCAAGTACAAAAAGGTGACCTACTAGGTACTGCCGGCACTACCGGACAACCAACTTCCACCCAACCCCATCTGCATTTTGAAATGCGTTCTAGTTCATCTCTTGGTTGGGTAGCAGAAGACCCTAAGGGTTATTTGCAGAAATGAGGTAATGGGTAATGGGTAATAGAATATTTCTTCCAATTACCTCTTACCTGTTTATCAATTACCAAATTTCATCAGGAGATTTTATCAGGTGAATTCTCCTTTCAGCAAATCTTGCGAATGTACCATTAGCTTATTCTGTACTCGCTGTTGGAATAATTTAATTAATTTATAGACAAAGGACTTTATGAGTCAACCGGTGAATTCAGAAGCAGATTTTTTTTGCCAACAGGGATTAGAGCATAACAAAACAGGAGAGTATGATCAGGCGATTGCTAGCTTTGACAGAGCTATAGAAATTCAACCAGATTTATGTACAGCATGGAATGAACGCGGCTGGAGTTTATTTCTTTTAAACACCGATGAAACAGCAATAGAAGCACTAGCTAGTTTTAACAAAGTAATAGAGATTCAGCCGGATAACTTCACTGCTTGGCATCGTCGGGGACAAGTTCAGTTAGAACGGCTAAATCATTTAGAAGAGTCTTTATTCAGCTTCAATAAAGCCTTAGAAATCAAACCTGACGACTTTGATGCTTGGTGGGATTTGAGCTTTGCTCTATATCAATTAGAACGCTATGATGAAGCATTTGCTAGTTACAAGAGAACTCTAGAAATTGCGCCTGATACTTATGGAGTCAGGGAAGAACTTAGCTATATGCTATTAGAAATGGGTCGCTATGATGACTCTCTAATTATTTATGAATATCTCCTAAGAAACGACCCAAACAATTACATCTATTGGTACGAAAGAGGCGAAGTTCTGAAGGAATTGAACCGCTATGATGAAGCACTTGCTAGTTACGATAAAGCCTTAGAAATCAAACCAGATACATCCGCAGCTTGGTCGTTGCGGGGCGAAGTACTAGAGAAGTTAGGCAATTTTGAAGAGGCACTTATCAGCCATGAAACAGCCCTGAAGTGCCAAATTGAGCGTGAATTTGCCTGGTATAATTGGGCTGAGGTGCTGGTTAGGTTTGGTCGTGTTGAAGATGCGATCGCCTCCTGTGACGATGCGATCGCAGTTTTAGCTGACAAATTTGCCGCTTGGGAGAACAAAAGCATTATCCTGTCTGAGTTAGGACGCTATGAGGATGCGATCGCTAGCTATCACAAATCTCTAGAAATCAAACCAGACAACGCTGATACTTTTTATAATATAGCTTGCTGTTACGCCCTACAGGGTGATATTCAGCCAGCTATTCAAAACTTGCAACAAGCCGTCTCTCTCAGCGATGAGACATTTTTAGAAGCCGCCAAAATTGACCCTGATTTTGATAAAATTTGCAATTCAAAAGAGTTTCAGACTTTGATACAACAAGAAACTTCACTTTAGCCAGTTAAAGATAGATTCAGTAGATTTTACAATGTGCATTCCCGCCTCAGCAAACCTAGCAAATGTAGCATTAGCTTGTTCTGTGTAGTCAACCACACCTGGAACCACAACGGGGGAAGTGCAATCTTCTAAAAGATAGATTTTTTTAGCGAGGGTAGCATCTACCTGGAGAATTTCTGTTAACAAATCATCAATTGTCCAAGCGACACAATGACTTTTAGCTTGTCCACCAATAATCACAGCATCAAATTCTAAAAGTTGCTGAATCAGGCGTGTGTTCTTTTGTGCGAGTGGATTTTGATTAAAATCAATTAAAACTTCTGGACGTAAAATAGAATAATTTTCAGTTAAAGGATTCTCCCCTTTAAGTTCAAATTGTGTTTGACTTTGACGCGCAACACAATGGAAAAATACAGCTTCTTCCACCGACGAAACCAAAGCATGACCGATACCACCTAACATAGAATGAAAAGGCCAAATTATTAAGGGAAATTTACCATCTTGACTGAGTTGTGTAACGTAGTGGTAAGCGTGTTTTTCTAATAATTCATAATCACCATTAGTAATACTATTAGCAACCGCTGGGTTAACTTTCCAGATACCTTGGTCAATATCTGCGGGGCTGATGCTGGTAGCTGCGGGTGTGGGGTGTTCTCCAGCGGCGTTTACCCAAAAAATGGGATGAAAAATTTGCATGGCTGTGTGAGTATCCAGCGTTGGTGCAATTGTCGTTATTACTCCCAAGTTGCGATAGATAAATTCACATAAACGTTTATTATCATCTACTGCGCCAGTTCCAGATTGTCCGCCGACAAATAATTCAAATTCGGGAATGCAAAAGGTATTTTGAACATCAATTAAAAGTAGACAAATGCGGGTTTTATCTAAAGCTACTGGTTGGATATTTTGTTGTTTTGCAAATATTTCAGCTTCAGCGGCACGTTGTTGGTAAGGTACGCGCCAGACTTCGCCGACTTTATCAGCGTTAAAGTGCGGGGGAATGGGGAGTTGGGCTGTTATTTGGGCGTTCATGATTTAATTAAAACCTGGGTTTATATAGCTTCTGGAAAATTTGTAATTTTCATGTGAAGCTGTTTCTAATCTTCAAAATAGCTGTTTAACAGTTTCCAGAGGTAAGAACATTTCTAAAGGAGTATCCGAGAGACTAACAAAGCCATAGCGTTGATAATAAGCTTTAGCTTCCTCATCTTTAGCATCAACAAATAGACCAATTACTCCCGCATTTTCAGCAATCACCAAAGCCCGTTTCATACCTTCAAGCATCAGAATTTCGCCAATCCCTTGCCGTTGCCAGTCTTGGGTAACAGCCAAACGTGCTAGTTTAACACCAGGAACTTTTGTGGGGTATTTTTTAGCAAACTGTGGCGGTAACTTTTCGGTTTGCACTTCACAAATAGACAAGGTAAAAAAGCCAATAATAGTTTTGGGTTCTTCCGTACCAACCAAAACAAAGGTGCGAGAAATACCTTTTTGAATATGCTGCCGTGCTGTGCGGATCAAAAATTGATTTAGCGTCTCACTACCACAATTAAAACTTTGGCGGTCATGAGATTTATTCAGCAGTTCAATGATTTTCACGGAAGAATGCTTGATGTTTAACAGCAGCCGCTTTTAAAGCAACATTTGGTTCAGGGGGATTTTCAATTAGGCTAAAGACCGTATCAGCATCTTGTTGGGATAAGTTAATTACCCGTTCTGCTTCTAAAATCTTGTGAGCTTCTTTGAGTGCCGCTTGAACTAAAAACTGGTTTAAAGTTGCTCCAGATAGGGCTGCGGCTTGTTCCAAAGTTTCCTTAACCTGAGCGGAAATCCTTGCTGTCACCCTTGCATCATTAACAGAAGAAGTGGAAGACATGGCTGATTTTAGATATCTATGGAATTCTATTCTAACATTATGGTGTCATTTTGTCACCATAGTCTATAAAAAGTGATTTTGATGGCGAGTAAGAATAAATTGATATACTAAATTTTAGTATAAAATACTACTAAATAATATACTGTAACTGAAATAATTAAAAGCTGCTTCCAGACGGAAATGTACACCTGCAAGTGCAGGAAGACCCACAGAGACTATCAATTACACTGCCGCAAGCTTCGTACAATGATTTGGTCAAAACTGCTGAGGAAAAAAGCATATCAATTGCTGAAGCGGCTCGGCGTGCCATCAGAAGGGATCTTTACGTGCAATCCCTTCTCCGAGAGAAGGCAGGAACGTTAATGATGGAAACTTCTGATGGAAAGATTGCTTACATCTACTTTGATGAGTAAGAACATTTCTCTCGTATTTACTGGAAATATTTCTGCGGGGACTATTACAACGGTTAGTGGAGTTCCCTCAGCTATCTTCTGTATACGTCTGTTTGATAAGCGATCTCGTGAAGCAGATCAAAGACTTCAGCGCTTCTTGCAAAATCAGGATTCATATCGTCCAAGCTTGAAGGATAAAAAAACGAATCGCAATAATTTTCTAAAGCTTTGATTTAGTAGTGCGATCGCCAATCCTGTAGAATAACTTAACGAAGTATAACGCACCACCCATACCATGACGTTGCTCTCAGATACCCGACTTCTCTAAGAAGTCGGGTATCTTGTTGTATGGCTAACGCCACGCTGCGCTATCACAATTGATTTAGGATTGCTATAGCATTGAACTGAGATAACTTGGTTTACCAGAGTCAGCCTGTAAGGATTATTTTACTACTTTTATTGTATGAAGTATGAGAGATAGAGATTCATGACTGAAAGCATAGATCATGACCGCTTATTCAAAGAATTAATCTCAACCTTTTTCATTGAGTTTATAGAACTCTTTTTTCCCGAAGTTATCAATTATCTCGATACTGATTCCGTTACCTTATTAGATAAGGAGATGTTTACCGATGTCACCGCCGGAGAAAAGTATGAAACTGATTTGATTGCTCAGGTGAGATTTCGAGGAGAGCGTTCTTATTTTCTGATTCATATTGAAGCAGAATCCGGTTCACGCCCCAGATTTAATAAGCGAATGTTCCGCTATTTTGCTCGCTTACATGAAAAATTTGACCTACCCATTTATCCCATTGTTATTTTTTCTTATGACTCCCCTAAAACCTTAGCAGTTAGTAATTATCAAATTGACTTTCCTGATTTTGAAGTTTTAAAATTTAATTATCGAGTTGTGCAACTCAATCAATTAAATTGGCGAGATTTTTTGAATCGTTCTAGTCCGATAGCTTCTGCGTTACAGCGTTTCCGGCTATTATGAGGTACAGTAGCAGCAACTAGCAAACCAGTTTCTTAATTGTTGAGGATTTATTAAGTCGAGTGCAACTGAGATTAGTTTATCAACCATTTCCGTTGTAGTTGGAGCGAAACGGCGTAGAAAAGATTTAAGTTGTGACCACCATAATTCAATTGGATTAAAATCGGGAGAGTATGAGGATAAACAAATAACTTTCGCGCCTACAGCTTCAATCATTAGCACAATTGAATCTAGTTTATGTGCGGATAAATTATCCATGACTACTACTGCTCCTGACCATAAATTTGGCACTAAAAACTTCTCAACAAATAATTCAAATGCCCTGCCATCCATTGAATTATTCATTGTCATTAATGCAACTACTTTGTTAATACTAATTGCTCCAATTACTGTAACTTTTGAACCTCTATAGAAGGGGTTAAGAGAGTAAGCTCTTGTTCCCATTTGTGAACGGGCATGAGTCCTCGTTAACCCAAGTAGAACGCCAGTTTCGTCCAAAAATACTAAATTTTCTGGCTCTATATGTTTGACCTTTTCCCAATAATCTAATCTTAAATTTAAGACTCTAAGAGTCCCGGCTTGGGTACTCCGCTTTGTTTTTTTTACGATTTAATCCTAATTTCTGTAAGGCCCGACACATTGCACTTCGACCCACCCAATTACCAGTCTTGTCTGCCAAGAATTCACATAACTCTATCAATGTTGCATCTGGATGTGCTTCAACTAATTCCCTTAACTCTACTTCCGCATTTGTTAAATGACTAAATTGTGGTTTCCCTCGCGGCTTTGGTTGTAAATTTCCTTCAAGTTTTTGTTGCTTTACAAGCTTTTGCACTAAACTCTTTGAGACGGAAAATATGTTAGCTACTTTCCTGATTGAGATGTTTTTTTGAAGATGTGCTGCAACTATTTTTTCTCGAAACTCGACAGAGTATGACTTCATTTAAAGGTATTTATATTTTAATTTAGTGTACCTCATAACAGACGCAAGTGCTGTAATGTCCAAAATGGACATAGCGCCCCCAGATAGAGCAAAAGTCAAAGCAGAATGTTTAAGGCTGTTAGTAACTTTAAAATTAAATCCTGCTAAAATGCAATTAATCTCAGGCTTTATTGATAGTTATCTGAAGCTTAACCAAGCAGAAGAACAGCGATTTCAAACGGAATTAGGTTCATTCAGACAAGAAGAACAGGAGAACGTTATGCAAATTGTCACCAGTTGGATGAGACAAGGGATTGAGCAAGGAATTGAGCAAGGAATTGAGCAAGGAATTCAACGAGAAAAAGATTTGATCGTGCGTCAAATCAAGCGCAAATTAGGTGAAATTGATGCTGAATTAGAAGCTCAGGTTAGGGGTTTGGAGGTTGAACGCCTTGAAGTTTTAGGGGAAGCATTATTCGATTTTTCGACAGTGGAGGATTTGCGCGATTGGTTAGATAATCTGAACAGTTGAGTGAAAATATCTGCCAGAGATAGGTTTCATAATATACAACCAAAAATAGTGGATGCTTATCGGCCAGACGAAAAGCAGAAGGATACGGCATTATTACACTTCTGCTTTTTTGCCACTTTATCACCCAAAAATGCCCCACCTGTGGCAATCTGAGAGACAGAAGCTCAGACAATCTGATATTTTAACTACAGCAAATTTACCTGTTCAGGTTATGCAAACTCTGCCCACTCTCACTACTGCAAATACTACATCAACTCAACTCGCCTTCGACACAACGATTAAACGGCGGAAAACCCGTCCCGTAAAAGTGGGAGATGTCACTATTGGGGGTGGCTACCCGGTGGTGGTGCAGTCGATGATTAACGAAGATACCTTAGATATCGATGGTTCGGTGGCGGGTATTCGGCGTCTGCACGAAATTGGCTGCGAAATTGTCCGCGTCACTGTTCCAAGTCTTGGACACGCGAAAGCATTGGCAGAAATTAAGCAGAAATTAATTAAGACTTACCGAGATGTGCCAATTGTCGCCGACGTGCATCACAATGGCATGAAAATCGCCCTGGAAGTCTCCAAACACATTGAGAAAGTACGGATTAATCCGGGTTTGTATGTATTTGAAAAGCCAAACACCAACCGCACCGAATACACCCAAAACGAATTTGATGAAATTGGCGAAAAAATCCGCGAAACTCTCGCACCTTTAGTGGTTTCTCTGCGAGATCAAGGCAAATCAATGCGAATTGGGGTAAATCACGGTTCCCTTGCTGAAAGGATGCTATTTACCTATGGCGATACCCCACAAGGAATGGTGGAATCTGCTATTGAATTCATTCGCATTTGTGAATCTTTGAATTTTCACAACTTGGTAATTTCTATGAAAGCCTCGCGGGTACCGGTGATGGTAGCTGCTTATCGATTGATGGCCAAGCGCCTGGATGATTTGGGTATGGACTATCCTCTACATTTGGGTGTCACTGAAGCTGGTGATGGGGAATATGGACGGATTAAATCTACAGCAGGGATTGCCACTTTGCTGGCTGATGGCATTGGTGATACAATTCGCGTGTCGCTGACAGAAGCACCAGAGAAAGAAATTCCTGTTTGCTACAGCATTCTGCAAGCTTTAGGATTGCGGAAAACTATGGTGGAGTATGTCGCCTGTCCTTCTTGCGGACGCACTTTGTTTAACTTAGAGGAAGTGCTGCACAAAGTCCGGGAAGCTACAAAACATTTGACAGGGTTAGACGTAGCTGTTATGGGTTGCATTGTCAACGGACCTGGAGAAATGGCGGATGCTGACTATGGTTATGTAGGCAAAACCCCTGGTTACATTTCTTTGTATCGCGGCAGAGAAGAAATTAAAAAAGTCCCAGAAGCACTAGGAGTAGAGGAGTTAATTAACCTGATTAAGGCAGATGGACGTTGGGTAGAACCTTGAAATTTTTCACGGCGACGACAAAGGTCGCCGGATAGCAAGGCTTCTTGGTGAATTAAGAATAAATGCTCGGTCTCTACAGTAGTGATACCCTGTGTTAGATTGAGCATACTGACTATCATTTTTCCCCTCTGGCATAGCTGTCATTATGGTGATTACAAAAAGTAGGCTTGTTTTGGGTGCTACGGTGGTAACGCTCTCTACAATTGTTGTTACTAGCCTTGGCATTCACTCGCGTGGTCAGGCTTTATTTAAAGAAAGTCCCAAGGAATTGGTGGACGAAGTTTGGCAAATCGTGCAGCGCCAATATGTAGACGGCACTTTTAATCAGGTTGATTGGCTGGCTGTTCGTAAAGAATATTTAAGCAAACCCTACAGTAGTCAGCAGGAAGCTTATAAGTCCATCCGGGAAATGCTCAAAAAGATCGGCGACCCTTATACCCGGTTTATGGACCCAGAGGAATTCAAGAATATGCAGGTGGATACGTCTGGAGAATTGACAGGTATTGGGATTACTATCAGTCAGGATGAAAAGACGAAGCGTTTGGTTGTAATTTCGCCGATTGAGGATACGCCTGCCTTTAAGGCTGGGATTCTATCTAAGGATGTCATCCTTAAAATTGACGGCAAAAGTACTGAGGGAATGGATACAAACCAAGCGGTGTCGCTGATTCGCGGGGAAGCAGGAAGTCAGGTAAGTCTGATTATTCAGCGTAACGGCCAACAAAAACAGTTTGACATTAAGCGATCGCGAATTGAAATCCATCCTGTGAAGTTTTCCCAAAAGCAAACTCCCGCAGGCAATATTGGTTACATCCGCCTGAACCAGTTCAGCGCCAACGCTGGGAAGGAAATGCAAAATGCAATCAACAATTTAGAATCTAAAAAGGTATCTGGATATATTCTGGATTTGCGTGGTAATCCTGGCGGTTTACTCTTCTCCAGCGTGGAAATTGCCCGGATGTGGCTGAATAAAGGTATCATTGTCTCCACCATTAACCGCCAAGGTGAGCAAGAGCGGGAAGTGGCAAACGGCAAGGCACTGACAACTAAACCGTTGGTGGTATTGGTGAATAAAGGTTCAGCTAGTGCCAGCGAAATCCTTTCAGGAGCCTTGCAGGATAACAAACGTGCCGTTTTGGTGGGTACGCAAACCTTTGGTAAGGGTCTAGTGCAATCGGTGCGACCGCTGGAAGATGGTTCAGGACTGGCGGTGACTATTGCTAGATACCACACCCCCAGTGGGAAAGATATCAATAAGCATGGCATTGATCCAGATGTGAAAGTGGAATTGACTGAGGCTCAGTTACAAGAATTGTGGCTAAATGAGCGTGATAAACTCGCTACACTAGCAGACCCCCAATTTGCCAAGGCGGTGGAAGTGCTGGGCAAACAAACGGCTAATAGCGCAACCTCAACGGATAAGAATTAAAAATTTTGATTTTGAATTTATTGCGGTTGGCACTTGCCAGCCCTAATTAATCCTACACGACGTGCGATCGCTTCCTGCGGGGCACAGCCCATCGCTTCTCCTTGATTCGGAAAAGGCCCCCACTGTTCAATAATTTCTGAGTTATCGTCCTCAAGTTGTTTGCTGGGGATGATTTCGCAGTTTCCAGCGGAGCGTTTGACAATATACCAAGTTTGTGTATCAGTCATGGTGGAGATGGGGTTGTTAGGATAAATAATAGATTTTTATCTCACGCAGAGGAGCCAGCGCGTTGCGGGGGTTCCCCCCGTCGTAGCGACTGGTGTCGCAAAGGCGCAAAGAAGAACGCAAAAGTTAGCAATTGGGATAATAGTTATACTTTACCGCTTTTTGAATTGGGAGTGGTTTACATAATGCCTTCACCGTTTCCAGGAATGAACCCCTATTTAGAATATCCTGAACTTTGGCCAGAAGTTCATCATTGGATTATGACTTTTATTGCTGAGTTATTAATCCCAAAATTACGACCAAAGTACAGAATAGCAGTAGAAAAACGGGTATATCAAATGACAGATAGCAATTCTGTTTTAGTTGGTATACCAGATGTAACCATAGGACGATATTTAATAAGTACAAAAAAAGAACCGTCTAATATTGCTGTAGCTTCACCACCTGCTAAACCCCTGACGGTTAATATCCCTATGCCTGAAGAAGTGCGGGAAAGTTACCTTGAGGTGCGGGAAGTGGGGACGGGGGAAGTTGTGACAGTAATTGAGGTTTTATCGCCAAAAAATAAGCTGACAGGGGAAGGTAGAAAGGCTTATGAAAATAAACGTCTACAAGTATTAGGAAGTTCAACTCATTTAATAGAAATAGATTTGCTGAGTGGTGGTGAACCTATGCCAATTTTGGGTAATCAAATTCAGTCAGATTATCGAATTTTGGTTAGTCGCAGTCAATTACGTCCCACAGCAGAATTATATCCTTTTAATTTACAAGAACCGATTCCCGCTTTTTTGTTACCTTTACGCAAGGGTGATACAGAACCGATAGTAGATTTACAAGCTGTGATACAGGATTTATTTGACCGTGCTGGTTTTGATTTAGCTATAGATTATAGTCGTGAAGCAGTTCCACCTATTGCGGAAGCTGATGTTGCTTGGGTGAATGATTTATTAAAAGAGCAAGGGTTGCGGTCATGACCCCGCTTCCATTCCTCTCCCCAAAGCGAAGAGAGAGGCTTAAAGATATTATAATTTTATTGGGTAGAGGTTTGTTGAATTCACGTTGAGTTATATCGACAAGAAATGATAAAAGTGACATTAAATAAATTGAGTGAGAAGACTATCTGTAATGACTGTGCTTTTTATGTTGAGGTAAAAGGTTCTACAGAATGCATTCATCCTGATGAATTTGAGGTGAATTGTTCTACTGTCACTTTTTGCAGTTCATTCCTCCCAGCAGTAGAAGTTGATAGTCCTTGTGTGACTTTCGATATTATGGAAAATATACATTTGTAGCCTTATGACTATTCCTATTCAGGGTACATTTAACGAGTACGAAATTGAGGAAATACATCTTGAAGATATAGCTGATTTAGATCGTCTTGTGGCTGAACGATTTAATTTACCTCTCCGTCCATATTCTACAGATATTAGAGTAGTTTTGGAAATTGTTATTGATAATTTAGAGAATTCTGAAGAGCCTTATTTTAGTATTTTTCGTTCAGAGGAAGAAGCTTTTCCTAATACACCTTTTGGTGTAGGTTTTGAAAGGAAGTTATGGAATTATGGTAAAACTGCACCTTTGGCGATTTGTTTGGGTGCGCTATTTTCGCTGAAAGGTGTGGAAGTAGTGCTTGCTGATGATGAATAATCGTTGTTTTTTTGGTAAATTGGGGAGAAATCGAAGTGATATCAAGCATACTATACTAAAAATATCTCTCAGCACAAGATTTCTTGTATGACATTAGCATCATTAATTCACAAGCAGTATGTTGAGTATCGAGAAACCGGTTATTGGATTAGAGATAGCCGTGTTTCCTTAGATTCCGTGGTTTATGCTTTTTTAAATGGTACGCCACCTGAAGCGATTGTACAGAGTTTTCCTGTGTTAAATCTGGAACAAGTTTATGGTGCGATCGCATTTTACTTAGCAAACCGGGAAGCGATTGACAGGTATTTAAAGGAAGGTGAAGTGGAGTTTGAGAACCTGCGTCAAGCTGCACGTATAAAAAATAGCGAATTATATGCAAAGTTAGCTGCTGCAAAAGGCGATTTTCAATGATAATTCGCTTTCAAGCAGATGCTGATGTTAACCAAAATATTGTCACAGGTGTTTTGCGACGTGAACCAAAAATTGATTTTAAAACAGCTTTAGCAGCAGGTTTGGAGGGTTTGCCAGATAGAGAAGTGTTAGGAATTGCAGCAACAGAAGGGCGAATTCTTATTTCTCATGATCGCAGAACGATGCCCCTACACTTTGCTGAATACGTCACAAATCAGACAAGTTCCGGTGTCTTGATTGTCACTCAGGATATAGCTATACAGGAAGCCATCGATAGTTTAATCCTAATTTGGGCTGCTTCAAGTGCAGAAGAATGGGTTAATCGGATTGCATTTGTGCCTTTTTAGAGGCTGGAAGTGACAAATCAAAACTAACAGAAGGCAGAGCCTTCTATAATACATTCCCAGGTAGAACCTGGGAACGAGACAAAAATGCCGAACGACTAGAAGTCGCGGCTACAAGAACGAAGTCTGCAAGTTTAGGTTGAGTTTTGTGTCTAAAAATTTACTTATTTGTCTAGGTGACGGTGATAATATAGGTGATACTATTGAGTTTCATTTACTTTCAGGAAATATTGAAGAAGCTAGTAAATTTTCTTCTCAAGTAAAAACTGCTATTGCCAAAATAGCAGAGCTTGTGAAGGATGAAATAGGAGCATCTCTAGTTTATGTAGCTGGTGACGATATATGTTTTGTTGTGTCAGCAGAGAAAAATATTAAAGATTATTTAGTGAAATACTCCAATTTCTTTCTCAAAACTACTGGAAAAACGATCTCATTTGGTGTCGGGAGAAATTCGGTAGAAGCATTAATTTGTCTCCGGAAAGCTAAAGTCTCAGGTAAAGGTCATGTAGTTACATTTGGGGGTACATCTTGAAGGAATTGTATATTTTTGTTACCACTGACAGACCAGATCAATATCTTAATCCAATTGTACAATGTATTTTAAGAGGTATAACCCGTATTGTATTTGTCCAAATTGAAGACTCTAAGATAGATCAAGTTCAACTTAACTTACTACGCTCGAATGTTTATGATTTAATCAGAAATCTTTCAGTAGGATTATACAAATATTATTCAGGTAATCTGAAGGATACTTTATTTGCTTTAGATTCTGAGTATAGCTCTGATGAACTGGCTAAATTAAAAGCACAGTATCTTCCTGTATTAACAGATAATATTAAGTGGGATATTGAAAGAATTAGATATCTTGACTTAAGAAGAAATATATCCTTATTACATAAAAAAGGAAGAGCAAATATAATTTTTGATGTAACTTCAGTAAGTAAAGTTTATATTGGAGATATACTAGCTTGTTGTTTGTTGGAAAACATTGACACAGTTTACACTTTTGAATTATTAGTAAAACCAGATTTTAGTAAACCTTGGAAATTGCTTATTCACGATTTAGAAGAAGGTAAACAATATAGATATTTAAATTTAGTAGAAACACCAATATTTAAAGAAAGTTCTAAAGATATATTAATTCGGACAACTCCTTTAATAATTTCAATAATTGGGACAGCTTTATTTGTAGCCTTGACACTAGCAGCAACTTTTGCGTTTGGTAATAATAGTGCTATTACACAAGTGATCAGTACTGTTGGAACAGCGTTAGGGATTACTTCATTTTTCCTAATTTACTTCCCTATACGAGGCAAGTAGAAAGAATATTTGCTAAAAGTGAGTAATATTGTGTTGTGTCGAAACAGGTTTATCACTTGATACTTTTCCGGTTGACTCTCCCTTCACCACAGATGAATCTTTAAATCAAGACTTTTTACCCGAACAACATTAATTTTAGGACTTAGGCACTGTACAAATTTATCCTTGTTCTAGGCTTTTAAATGGGTTGATGATGCGTCAGGGGACGCATCCTACTTGTATTTTTGCTGGTGCGGTTGAAATTAGGTCATAAGAATTATATTTGAGTAGGCAAATGACCAAATGGGCCGCATTTTGTTGAAAAATTCTTCAAAGGAAAATTTAAAGTCTTTATCATCATCATATCTTCTGATGTATTCTTCAACCTCTATCGAAGGTAACCCCCACTCTAACAATAGGGTTGTGATCTCAAATTTATCAACGTAACCGCTTCTATCGATATCAATTTGATCGAAAATCAATCTAGCTTTTTCTTCGTTGGTAATATTTTTACCTTTAATCAGATGTTCATTTTTCAGGTTTTCTCTTTTCAGTCGTTCCTTCACTCCTTTAATTTGCCAAATTTTTTCATAAAATTCAACAAAGCTAAATCCGTCTAACTTGGTATTTCGAGAAATAAAGTTATCGATAAAAGTGTCTGGCACTTGCCACTCATGCCAAAGAGTTCTCAATTCTTCTTTATCTAAAATTCCACTATTATCTTTATCCAATTTAGCAAAAAGTGCTGCTGCTACTGTTTGATCATCAAGTTCATCTAAATTTATCGCCAAATGCTTACTTAACCATAATTCTTTAGCATCTTCATCAATTAAGGTTTGTCTTGCACTTTCTTTTGTCCAACTGAGCCATTCTGCTGCTGTTGGATTCATAATCAATTTGTACAAAGCGTTATAGCCAATTACAAAAATGATAAATAACAGATTGCCTGAAGCACCCAATACAGAAGGTAATATCAATACTCCGGCTGCGAGAATTGAGGCTGAGTAAAGATTATTTTTGAACAATCCGGCAACTGTAAAAATCAAGTAAAAGACTCGACACCAAACGTATATACACAGAACCAAAAATGTGTTGAGCAACCAAAGAGTTGAATTAGGTTCTAAGAGCAGATGAATTGCACAATACAAATGTAAAGTTACAACGAATAAATATCCGGGAATCATTGCACTCTTGGCGCCAAAAACGATCGGTGTTTGGTAAAAAGATGTACTGACATGACCGATGATTGCTGATAGCGCCATGATGATGGCGGGGATTTCTGGACTACTACTAAAAAAGGCAATCACACCAAAGAGAACTTCTATAGTTCCAGAGATTACATGAATTTTGATTGATAAATTCCTTTTTGGTAGCATCAGGAATTTTGGATGTGGTGGGTTGGTGTAGTGGTAGTATAAAACGTAAAAGTTACATAGAAACGATGCCACACACAAAGCTAGTTTTTGATAATATTCTGCCTCTGCACCTGTATAGGTAGTACTAAAATAAAAGCACGCTAGGGCATAAATGCTAACAGGCAAAAGCAGTAGCAAGTTTTTTAGAGATATTGGCATATCTACTCTTTTTTGATTTAATTTTTTGTAATTATCTTTGTTAGATTAAATACCATTCTTTTTTTACTCTTGTCAATAAATAAATTAAATTGGCAGTGTATTAAAACATCTTCACCAATAACGTTAGCTTGATAACAGCAGTACGAAGCGAACTTTTAGCTAGCTTGTTGTCAAGAGCAGGTTTTTTGTGATTATCTATACTTACAGCAATTGTCAGGTAAATAAACTGTCCAACAAAAATTCAAACCCCTGTAGAGACTTTGCATGCAACGTCTCTGGTCTAAATAGTCGAAAATTGCTGTAAGTTACGATAATTAGGGAGGTTTATCAAATAAAGGACACCCGCAAGAGGTGTTTCTGTATAAACATTTCACTTGATTCTAGATAAATCTAGGACTTAACGGACAGGAGATAGCAAATCTGGAGTATGGTTTGTGTCTGTAAAAATCATGATTTGTGCGTTAGGGAACGCACCCTACAGGTGGTTCTCTAACGCATCAAAAAAGCCTAAAAAGAGGGGAATTTGCGACCGTGCGTAAGTTCTAAAATCTTAAATTACTTACCGTTGCCATTCCCGCCATTACTACCATTGGTGAGAATGCGTTCAGCAAGCTTTTCTGGAACTTCTTGGAGATGATCTTGTTCCCAGTGGAAAGAACCAACGCCAAGAGTTAGCGATCGCAATTCTACGATAAAATTCTGCATCTCTGCTTGGGGCAAAAATGCAGATACATTATCCCAACCTTGCCAATCATGTCTGCCTTCATAGCCCAAAATCTGCCCCCGTCTACCACTCAGCAGTTGCAACACCTTCGAGGTAAACTCACTGGGAGTAGTCACCAATACCCGCAAAATCGGTTCTAACAGCGTTGGTTGCCCTTGGGGTATACCAGTTTGCATTGCTAGACGCGCAGCTTGTTTAAAAGCCTGTTCTGAACTATCAACGCTGTGATAAGAACCATTTGTTAAAGTTACCGCTACATCCACCACCGGAAAACCCAAAGGCCCGTGTGTGAGAAATTCCCGCACACCCATTTCTACCCCTGGTATATATTGTCTAGGAACGACACCACCGACAATTTTTTCACTAAAGTTAAAACCTGTACCTCTGGGTAATGGTTGAATATCGAGAAAAACATCACCAAATTGCCCGTGTCCACCGCTTTGGTGTTTGTAGCGTCCATGAACTGAAGCTACAGGTTTACGGATGGTTTCTTTATAAGGTACTTGGGGTAAATGCGTGGACATCGGCAAATTATACTTGCGACGCAGTCTATCTAAAGCGACTTGCAAATGTATTTCCCCTTGTCCCCAGAGAATCACTTCGTGGGTGTCGCCGTGTTGTTCCCAAGCGAGTGAGGGATCTTCTTCTAATAGTTTAGCGATCGCACTGCTAAGTTTAACTTCATCGTTGCGTTTTTCTGGTGTCACGGCTAAAGCAAACACAGGTTCTAGCTGTTCAGCTTTCGGTAACTCCCTCACAGGCTGCACTGTAGAAATTACATCCCCAGTTTTTACCGATTCCAAACGACTCAAAGCGACAATTTCACCAGCACCAGCTTCATTAATAAACTGCTGTTGTTGTCCCATCAAGCGGTAAATACCACCTGCGCGAATACCGTTAAGTAACATCCCATCAGTTAAGGTACCCTGCCAAACACGCACCAAAGAAAGTTTCCCACCTTGGGGAGTATAGTAAGTTTTCAGCACCTGCGCTACAGGAGTATCAGAAATTTTGCCTAAGCGCCGTTCCATTGTGGTTTCTGGTTCTGGTGCTTCCCGCAGCAAAGCATCTAATAAAGGTCTGACACCATAATCTAGTTCCGCCACACCAAAGAAAACCGGCACAACTAAATCAGCGCCTAATTCCAATTTTAAATCTTGGAAAATTTCCTCTTGGGGTGGTTCAATGTCTTCTAAAAGTTCTTCCAATAAATGATCGTCAAAATTTGCTAGGGCTTCCAGCATTTGGGACCTGGCTATATGTTCTTCTTCTTTTAGGTTTTCGGGAAAAGGAATTTGGTCAGCAGGTGCGCCGAGACGATATTGATAAGCCTGTTCACTCACCATATCAATAAATCCTGTCAGTTGCTCACCCTGCATGATGGGGTATTGGTGGGCGACTAAAGGACGGCTAGAAACGGCTTTTAGGGCGTGTAATGTCTCGAGAACGTGAATGTTTGCCCTGTCCATTTTGTTGACAAAGACGAGATGGGGAATTTCCCAGTCGTCGAGGAATTTAAATAGCGGCGCGAGGGTGAGAACTCTGTCGCGTATCGGTTCGCAAACGACAATTGCGGCATCGACTCCCATTAAGGCGTTGTAGGTCTCTTGGGCGAATTCCACTGAACCCGGACAGTCAATAAAGGTAAAGCGAGTACCGTTATATTCAGTACTCGCTGCACTTACCTCTACACTCATTCTGCGATCGCGCGACTCATTCGCACTATCCCCCACTGTGTTGCCATCCTTTACAGTGCCTTTCCGGGAAATCGCCCCTGTGACAAATAACAAGCTTTCTAGTAAAGTGGTTTTTCCACTCAAATAAGGGCCAACAATTGCAACATTCCGCGAACCCGATTTTACTTTTTCGTTCATAAAACCTCCTCTGCGGTTAAGCAACGCTTACCTGCATTATCCTGTGTATTTCCGGGATAAATTCAGAGCTATTCTTCAGGGTGAATTATCCCTTCTTTAACTTGTTATTATCCTCCCTTTAATCTGAAGCACAAAAAATTGTATTCTGTTGTAAGATTTAGCTTAAGAAAAGTTAAGAACTTCTAATTTAAATTCTGAATTAAATACTTTTGTAAACGAATTCAGCTATCACATAACTTTTTATCGAGGAAACTAATCAAAAAGTGTTACAAATCAGCAAAATCATGAAATTATCCTTCTTTAAATATCCCTCATTCCCTTACACTTCCATTACCCCGAATATTCTCTCAATCCCCCCATACAGACCTCGTTTGTACAACCATCCAAAATCATTCGTCAGATTCTCTCTTCCCTATTCTCTTGGCGTCCTACAGCCCTTCGGGCATCGCTGCTGCGCGGGCGTCTTGGCGGTTAGTTCAAAAAGAATTTTCACAAATCACAGAAGATGGCAACCTAAAATATTAAGTTTGCTCTTAGTGAGTGCAAGCATCCTTTACCCTTCACTCCAACACCCGTTACTGGCACAAACTGGCAATCAAGCTGCCACAGACGCATTAAATCAAGGCTTACAGGCGATTCAGACCGGGAAAGTGCAAGATGCGATCGCCTTTTTTCGCCAAGCAACCCAGTTAGATCCGACATTAGCACCAGCACAATATAATTTGGGTTTAGCACTGCGACAAGCGGGACAATTACAACCTGCGGCAGATGCATTTTATCAAGCAACCCAGGCAGATCCTCAGTTTGCTGCCGCTTTCGCCAATTTAGGCGGCGCATTATTAGAAGGGAATAACTTACAGTTAGCCAACGATTACTTACAACGGGCGATAGAACTGGAACCCAAGCTGGGCTTTGCTCACTATAACTTAGGCTTGCTAGGAGAGCAGCAAAAAGATTGGCAAAAGGCGATCGCCTCCTTTAAAAAAGCCACAGAATATAGCCAAAACGCCCCGGAACCCGCCTACCACTTGGGAGTATCTTATCTCCAACAAGGTAAAATTGACCAAGCCAAAGAAGCCTTTAAAAAAGCAATCAAAATCAATCCCAAATATCCAGAAGCTCACTACAATCTTGCCTCAATTTTGTTCAATCAGGGCAAATATCCCGAAGCCTTAGCAGCTTTCAGAAACTCAGCCACAGCTAACACTAACTATGCCAACGCTTATTATGGTGCAGGGTTAGTTTTTATCCAGTTAAAACAGTATGCTGAAGCGGCGCAAGTATTCCAATATGCCAAAGATTTATTTAATGCTCAGGGTAATCCCCAGTGGGCAACCAAAGCTAATCAATGGTTGCAACAAGCACAAACTTTAAATTACCAACCTCGCTGAGGCGCAAAACCTTAATACTGCTTAATATTAAGATAATTGGGTTAAAAGGCTGGTGTGGTCTGAGCTAGTCCTAATAGGAATGGAAATGTACAAGCAAAAGCGCTTCAAGAGTCGGTTTTTATTTTACGATCGCTGGCTTGACCGGCATTCAATAGTTCGTAACATGGAGGCTTTCCAAGACTTAATTGTGATTGTCTTGTGTTTTGGATTGTTCGCCGTCATGTTGATACAATTGTGGGGGATATTTACCGCTCTTTCCCAGTCACTAGACTATAAAACAGTGACAGCAAAAATACTCTTTGTATTGATTTTAGTGGAGTTATTTCGCCTCCTGATGGTCTACTTACAAGAACATAGTATTTCTGTGGGAGTAGCAGTAGAAGTAACAATTGTATCTTTGCTACGGGAAGTAGTGGTTCACGGCGCCCTAGAAATTTCTGGAATGCAAACAGCAGCCATTTGCGGCTTATTGTTAATTTTGGGTGGGTTATTAGTAGTATGTGCAAAAACGCCACACATGGATTGCATCAGTGCTAATACAAAATTTTGCCCGCTGACCTATTCAGATAGTAGTGACCGGGACAGCAATCTAGAATTTCAGTATTCACGTAACTGTGATGAAAATCAGCCGCTGGCGTAAATCAGCCAACAGAAAGATTAAATGACCGTATTAGCGTAGCACGGCTAAATTTGTTTGTGCATGATGGTTTTCTTGTAGAACGGGCGTCTCGCCTGTTCTACACGGCGTTAGCGTAGCGTCACGCAGTGCGGTATCTATCCTTTCGACTCCGCTTTTAGGCAGATGAATGACTCCTTGGGGATGAGTATAAATTTATTAGAAACCTAAGGGAGCGTAAA
This sequence comes from Cylindrospermum stagnale PCC 7417, assembly GCF_000317535.1. Taxonomy (NCBI): domain Bacteria; kingdom Bacillati; phylum Cyanobacteriota; class Cyanophyceae; order Nostocales; family Nostocaceae; genus Cylindrospermum; species Cylindrospermum stagnale. Next base: position 4,851,828 of record NC_019757.1, on the reverse strand, counting down.
TATATGACTACTACAGGTAACGGACATTCTGAAGAACCGATTAGCAACTTGGAATACGACTTTGTCACCGTGTTGCACAACAAGGCAGAAGCAGTTAAGGCTTACGAAATTTACATTCAAGATGCACAGCAAGCTAACTCCCAGCCTTGTGTAGAATTGTTCCAGAAATTGCGGCAGTCAGAAATTCAGCAAGCGCAAGAAGTTCGCCACCATCTGCAACAAGTGATGGCACAAGGCAGGATGTAATACCAATTCAAAATTCAAAATTCAAAATTCAGAAAGCTTGATTTAATAGGGTTTCCGGGCTTGTATCTGTCACATTGTTTTTTCAAATTGGTCTAATTAGAAAGCTGCTTGCTGCATCTTCCTAAACTGGAATCTGAATGACAAATTCTGCGCCCTCTCCTGGGGAGGAAACACAGAGTAGCTGGCCACCATGTTTTTCTACGACAATTTGATAACTGATTGACAAGCCCAACCCTGTACCTTGTCCAACGGGTTTGGTAGTGAACAGATGGTCAAATATCTTCTGCTTCACTGCTTCAGTCATCCCCAGTCCGTTGTCCTTGATGTATATGCGTGCCCACTGTCGATCCTGAGATAGTTCGGTGCGGATGATAATTCTCTTGGGATTAGTCTGAATTGCTTCGTAGGACTGCCCCTGAATCGACTCATCTATGGCATCAATCCCATTGCCTAGCAGATTGAGAAATACTTGGTTGAGTTGTCCAGGATAGCAATTGACTAGCGGTAAATCTCCATATTCTTTGCTCACCTCAATCTTAGAACGCCGATTATTAGCTTTGAGGCGATGTTTCAAAATCATTAAGCTGCTGTTAATCCCCTCATGCAGATTAAAGGCAACCTTAGTTGTGGTATCTGCCCGTGAGAAGATTCGTAAGGAGGTGCTAATTTCGCAGATGCGATCTGTGCCAGTTTTGAGAGAGGTGATTAACTGGGGCAAATCTTCTATCAAGTACGGCAAATCAACCGCCTCGATTTGGGCGGCAATTACTGGTGCAGGCTGGGGATATTGCTGCCGATAGAGTTCCAACAGACGAATTAAATCTTGAATAAATGCTTCGGCATGACTCAAATTACCTGTAATAAAGCCCAGTGGATTGTTAATTTCGTGGGCGACTCCAGCCACAAGTTGACCAATACTCGCCATTTTTTCACTCTGCACAAGCTGGAGTTGGGTTTGCTGGAGAAGTTGCAGAGACTGCTCAAGGTGCAAAGCGCGATCGCGTTCTCTCACTTCCGATGCTTGTAAATCCTGGTATAGCCGGGAATTTTCCAAGAATATAGCCGCTTGGGAGCAATGGACTTTAATCCGTGCTAGTAGTTCATCTTTGGAGATTGGCTTGGTTAGGTAATCATTGGCTCCTGCCTCGAAGCCAACCACCAAATCAGAAACTTGGTTCCTGGCAGTTAGTAATACAATCGGTAACTCCGATGCTTGCCAGGTTTGGCGAATTTGGCGCGTGACGTCATAGCCTGTCATTCGCGGCATCATCACATCTAGCAAAATTAAATCAGGTTTCAGTCCGCCCTCCAGTATAGCTAGAGCTTCAATACCAGAAGCCGCCTCGGTAATTTCATAGTTGTAAAGGGATAAATGATTGACTAAAACCTGACGGTTGACTGGTTCATCATCCACAATCAGGATTGACCATTCAGGGTTGTTTGTTGCAGGTTGTCTATTTTTAGCGATCGCATCTGGCGCTGCATTCGGCGCAATCGCCTCAGCTTCAGAAACTAAAGAGTCATGCACAGGGGAAAATTGATATCTGCTGGATACCAAAACACCCTGACTGCTAACCTCCGATATCTGGCTAACTGGTAGGGTAAAGGTAAATCGCGAACCTTGATCAATCACCGATTCAACGCGAATTTCTCCACCGTGCAACTCGACCAACTTCTTAGAGATAGCTAGCCCCAAACCTGTACCACCGTAAATCCTGGCTGTAGAACCATCAGCCTGCTCAAACGACTCAAAAATCCGGTCTACTTTCTCGGATGGGATACCGATGCCAGTATCAGAAATGGTGATGGCAATCTGGGATTCTTCCCCATCTACCTCGCTACTAATTAACTGTGCAGATACTTGCACGCTGCCACTGTCAGTAAATTTAATGGCATTCCCAATCAAGTTATATAAAATTTGCTGGAGGCGATTTTCATCCGCACTCACCAAAGGCAAATCGTCGGGAATCGCGTTTACCAGTTGTAGATGCTTTTTATCAATCAACAGTCGGTTAAGGGTCAATACCACTTCGACAATTTCTCGCACCGCTACAGGCTTGAGTTGCAGTTCAATTGTCTGGTGTCTGAGTTTGGAGAAATCCAGAATATCATTCACAAGTGTCGCTAATCGCCGACCGCTACTGGCAATCATCGCTAGATTAGAAATTGTGCTAGCTGGCAGTTTACCTGTCACCCCATCAATCAGTGATTCGGCAATGCCAATAATCCCATTCAGCGGTGTCCGGAGTTCGTGGGAGGTGTTGGCTAAAAATTCATCCTTGAGTTTATCGGTTGCCTGGAGTGCTTCCTGGGCCTGCTTGAGTCTGGCTTCACGTGCATAAACCTCCCCCGCCATTACATTGAAAGAATGTGCCAGTCTTCCCAGTTCATCAAGTCTTGTGGTATCCAGTTGGATATTGAAATCGCCGGCTGTAATCTGATCCGTTGCCACAATTAAGTTATTTAGGGGAGATGCAACCTGTTGACGGAGGACAAAGCAGAGTATTGTCACCTCAATCAGCAGGGAAAGCCAGCCCAAAATGAGTATAAAGCGGGCGTTATCGAAAGCCAAACCCGCCAGTATTGATTTGGGAAAGACTGTGACAAAGTACCAGTTGGGAATGTCAAGTTTGGCGATCGCTAAATACTCGTTATCCTGAAAATTTTCCACCACTACCTGTCCAGGTTTCAGGTCTTTCACCAACTGAAAAATCCGCACCAGATGTGGATCTCCAGAATTAAGAATATTAAATTTTCCTAGCTTTTGCTTGATCTCATCCCCCTTTTCTGGATGGGCAATCAAGCGACCATCTCCCCGAAAAATCATGTTGTAAGTGCCTTGCAACCGATCTTTCAAGGTGCGATCAAGCAGTTCATTCAAAACAATATCGTGTCCTACGGTGGCAATCTGCTTGCCCTTAATATCGATTGGTGTTTCACAAGAGACAGTCCAATCTCTAGCAACCTGATCGTAGTAGAGTGCTGTGCAAACTGTTTCACGGGCTGGATTATGCTTTTTGTCAGCAATCCAAAAATATTCTTCTTTGGGAATGCCTTGGTCAGCAGTGGCATTTTCTGCCCAAGGGACTTCTGGCCAGTACATCACCATGAAATTTTCTGGAGCATTAATATAAGTATTTTGAAAGCGGCTACGCCAAGAGGGGCCGTAAGTCATCACCAGGTCATAAAAAGTGAGGACGCGATCGCGAATTTCTGGGGTGATGGCAAGATTTTTGTCAATGAAAACACTCGGTTGACGGCTGCGGTCAAAGCCTTTGGGTTGATTACGAATGACACCATCAGGCGATCGCACCAACAACCGCTCAAAGTCTGATTGGCGATTGTTAACCTCATCCAGTCTTCGCCGCAAATCTTGCTCCAACACAGCATGGTTGTCTTTTGTCAACAGAAAAATACTACTTTCCCGCTGTCCCCGTTCGGTAATATATTTCTCTAGCTGTCTCTGAGTCTGGCTTTCCAGAGTAGACATTATATGTAAGTAACTTATTCCCGTAGATCCAACGATCACCAGGGCAATCCTCACCGCCATCTTGATCAAGGTTTCACGGGTGATTGATCCCTTCATCTTGAAGACAAGTTTTTCTGGAAATAAGGACATGCGGTGTATGGAGGTATGAAATTTTTATTGTGATCTATCTAATATAAACCACAGCAACTCTATCGAGTTACCGTATAATTAATTATTACAGGTAATTGCTGAGGAATTTCTCTGTGTCGTATCGTCAATCAAGTAACTGGCATTCCTGGAGGAATACGCGCAAATACTCACTCTCAGGTATGTTGAATCATCTATTTCAGTTATCTCAAGTATTGAAACGACCTAGCAAGCGAGCCTTTACCATGCTGCTAGCAGTCAGCCTTGGTTTTTGTCTACTCATCTCTGCCTGCAAAAAAGATACAGACTTGGCAGAACAATCCCTGAATAGCCAGACACAACTGGTGAGCCAAAAAAACAAACCCATTGAACTTAACATAGTCTCCTTTGCCGTCACACGAGCAGCTTATGCAAACATCATTCCCCTATTTCAACACAAATGGCAGCAGGAACAGAACCAAGAAGTCAGGTTTCGGCTCAGTAATGCTGGCTCCAGTACTCAAGCCAGTGCTGTAGTCAATGGACTCCCCGCCGATGTAGTACATCTAGCACTGTCACTAGATATCAACCACATTCAGAAAGCTGGTTTAATCCAACCAGGTTGGGAGCAAGAAGCACCAAATCATAGCATTGTCACCAGTACAATCGGTGTCATTGTCACCCGTGCCGGCAATCCTAAAAACATCCGCACTTGGGCAGATTTAGGTAATACTGGGGTTTCTGTAGTCACTGCTGACCCAAAAACATCAGGGATTGCACGCTGGAATTTCTTAGCTTTTTGGGGTTCAGTCACCCAAACCGGGGGAACAGAAGCACAAGCATTAGACTTTGTTACTAGGGTTTATGAAAATGTCAACGTCTTAGCCAAAGATGCGCGAGACGCAACCGACATCTTCCTCAGACGCAAACAGGGAGACGTACTCATCAACTATGAAAACGAGTTAATTCTAGCTTCCCAAGAAGGGTTAGCAAAAGATAACTTTTCCGTAATTCCCCAAATCAATATTTCCATCGACAACCCCATTGCAGTAGTAGATAAAAATGTTGACCGTCGGGGAACACGACAGGTAGCAGAAGCCTTTGTAAAGTTTCTCTACACCCCAGAAGCACAGCGAGAATTTGCCAAAGTTGGATTTCGACCATTCAACCCCACCTTAGTTCAGGAGTTTTCCCGCAAGTATCCCCCCATCAACAAATTATTTACAGTTCAGACATTAGGGGGTTGGAGTGCTGTCCAAGAGAAATTCTTTAAAGACGGCGGAGTTTTTGACCAAATACAGGCATATATCCACAGCCGAACCGATTAAAACCTTTGCTGCCATTAGCTCCTGGGTTGAGTAGAGCGAAAATTCTACATGGGATTTTTATCAAAAAATGCGATCGCCCAACCCCAAGTAAAACCTACAATATATATAAAACATCAAAATAAATAGAGCAACGTAAATAATTAAAGGTTTGTAGTAAGGGCTTTAGCCCTCTCTATCTCCTGTGGTTGACGCTACGCAGCCACTCACTACGAGCTAATTTCAACATTTTTTACTTTACAAAACATAGTTTGATTTCTTTTCACCTACTTACTACCCGTAGGGTGCGTTCCCTAACGCACAAATTAAGACATTTAATCACACAAACAATACTCCATATTTGCTACTTCCTGTCCGTTAAGTTCTAGAAGTCTAAAAAATCATCGCATCCCAATTCAAGATTATAAAAGACAAGGTATTCGCTCAACTTAAGCAAAAACCCTTTTAAAATCTCGTTAAGAGTCTCCGACTGGGAATGCAATCAGTGCGGCTCTGCCGCTAGAGACGAGACGCAGCAGCAGCCAATTAATATCTTTATGTATCCTCATCTAATGCTTCTGTTTGCTGCTGCAATGCTTCACGAATGTCTGACAATAAATCAAGATTGCTCTCTAGTTTTTCCAGCATTGCCAGCGATACTTCTGTATTAAACGCGGGAAACTCTGCTTGTTGTGCAAGAGATTTAAGAACATCAAACAATGTTTCCTTATTGCAATACAGAAGCTTCATTATATGCAACATTTTTACAGTAAGTGCTGCATTTTGTGTATCTGGGTGTTGTTCGCCTAAACTTTTTTGATATATCACCAACGCTTGTTTAGAAAAATTTTCAGCTTCTGCATATTGATTTTGCGCTTCATACAATATTGCTAAATTGTTGAGACTCGTTGCCACATTAGGATGGTCTTGTCCCAGTTGGCGTTTTCTGATTTCTAAAGATTGCAGATAAAGAGGTTCTGCATCGCTGTAGCGTCCTTGGGATTTGTAGAGTGATGCTAAATTGTTGAGACTCGTTGCCACATCGGGATGGTCTTGTCCCAGTTGGCGTTTTAAGATTTCTAAAGATTGCAGATAAAGAGGTTCTGCATCGCTGTAGCGTCCTTGAAATTCGTAGAGTGCTGCTAAATTGTTGAGACTGTTTGCCACATCGGGATGGTCTTGTCCCAGTTGGCGTTTTTTGATTTCTAAAGATTGCAGATAAAGGGGTTCTGCATCGCTGTATCTTCCTTGAGATTTGTAGAGTGCTGCTAAATTGTTAAGGCTGGTGGCTAAGTCTTTCTCTAAATCTAATTCTTTTTGCACTTCAACAGCCTTGCTAAAACACTCAATTGCTAATTCTTGTTCTTTTCTGTAATCCTGATACTCTCCCTTATCTAACCTTCTTCTATAAATATTTCCCAGACTGAAATACAAAGTAGCCAAACTCGAATCTTTGATTCCCTCTTGTTCCTTCTGGTAGATAAACTGTCTTAAGTCCTCTATCGGCAAAAAATAGGGATTTTCATCATCAAAACCCGATAATTCACTTTCAATTAAAACAGAATGTATGGGTTCTAGTTCTCTACTAGAAACAGTATTCTTCTTTCTCGAAACAAAGTGAAATACACCAGCACGCCAACTCCAGAAATCAGAAGCTTTTTTAATCAATTTACTCAAAATCTGGTTAGTCACCCAAATAACAATTGGATAAGGAAAATCGCGCATAGCTTCCCTCGTCCACTGTAAATAACCGAAGAAAATCTCTTGTTCTGACCTTTCCTCCCCCATTCTGAGAAAATAAAGCTGTTCAGCACCCGTTACAGTTATGACAGCCTTTCCTCCCTGACGCAGATATTCTTCACTTTGTACAAGTTGGTAAATAGCAGCCTTGAGACTCGGTTCACCCCGTGCCAATGTCACCCGATAAAGGCGAAATTTAGACTGTAATTCTGCTTCATACTTAGCAATAATCTCATCACGAAAATTAGCATCATCACAAACAGCTATTAGCAAACTCAAACCAGATTCTTTAGCTTGAATGCTCACAATCAAATCATCATAAGCATCCAAATTTTGCTCATCATCAGCATCAAATAGTTCCTTGGCTGCCATTTATCAACCCCTGGTCTCTCAAAAGTTCTACAACAATTGGGTGAACATCATACCAGTTCTTACGATTGCGGTATTCCAAAACATAAAGTCCGTGTAGTAAATCTAAAAATGCAGCTTCCTTGGGGTCATCAGGCATAAAATTTTCATAAGTATTTTGCAATATGGCATAATCAACCTTACCCAAAGGAACAGCGAAATCATTACGGATGTTATTTACTGCTTCATCCAAAATTTGCTCGTTAATCACCACAATTTGTCCAGGTTTACGCCGGATTAATCGCAGACAAATTCGGCAACATTCGTTAGCAATTCTAATCAACTCCCGCAAGACACCACCGCTATTTAAAACAATTTTCTCCGCCGCTTGCGGTTCTATAAGTTCATCGGCAATCCGCTTTTGTAATATTTCACATAAAACATCCTTTGCTTCAGCACGAGGCTGAGGGTTAGGCTGACGACTTTGCGCCTTTTCAAACAATTTTAAAACAGGCATCACTACAATTTGGTCATTAGTCTCCGTCTCAATCAGCTGTCTGAGAAACTTGTCTCGTAAAACCGCGATAGGTATTGTGTAAATAATCCTAAAACCTGGTAGGCATAAAGCTTTAATATTGTCACGATAAATATCATCAACCCTTGCCAATTCTAGTTTATCTAAATCATCAATAATCACTAAAACCTTTTTTTTATTTTTAAGACTTAATTCAATTACATTAGCGATATCATTAATACGGGCGACTAAATCTGAAATTTTGCGCTCAAATTCTTGTTTGATTTCATTGCGAACAGAAGCATTAACTTTTAACGCACCTCTAAACAATTTGAGCAAATCAAAACCTGTAGATGCTTCCGCATCTAAAGTTTCAGTTTCTGTTTTAATTCGAGTTGCAAACCACTTATAAAAAGAATCTTTTGTAGATTTAGGAATTTCTACTTGGCATGCTTCCGCCTCATACATTAAGTTGACTGCAATAGCAAAAAGGATATTGACATGGTTAACATCTGACATTTCAATAGTGTCTGAAATAGAAAATGAAACCACAAAATAACGATCATCCAATCGCCTTTTAAATTCATATAACAATGTAGACTTACCACAACCGCGATGTCCCGTGAAGATAATTTTGCCATCACCATTAGGACTGTCTTCAACTAATTGCTCTAACTCTTCAATTACCTCATTACCATAATCCACTCGGAATTTATCTAAGTCATTCTGATATTTGAGTGGTAACAGTTCCAAATTTCGATATGCTTCCTGAAACGCTTTTAATAAATCTTCAGACATTGGCTATCACTGTATAACGTCCTATATATTCATATCATCGCGCATCCTTGCCGAAGTAAAAATCCCTCCTCTGTGTTCCTCTGCGCTTCCCTCCCCGTCCCTTTGCGTTTAAAACATTACCCCTAAAAAATCCTCGCTCATGTTGGGTTTCGTTCCTCAACCCAACCTACTTCTACCTTTCCTTTGCGCCTTTGCGTGAGACATTCAAAAACAATACCCCTCTCCGCCGCCGGAAAGGGGTTAAAAAATCACCGCTGACACACAGCACCCAGCACTACTTAATAAGCATCTTGCAACTCGTAGAAATCAGGCGAGATGTAATCCTTACGCAACGGCCAACCTACCCAATCTTCCGGCATCAAAATCCGCTTCAGATTTGGGTGTCCTTCGTAGATAATGCCGTACATATCGTAAGATTCGCGCTCTTGCCAATCCGCCGTTTTCCAAATCCAGTACAGTGAAGGCACCGTGGGATTTTCCCGTGGTAAGAACACCTTCACCCGCACTTCTGCCGGTCTATCAGCATTATCACTGATTTTAATCAAGTGATAAACACTCACCAAATCTTGTCCTGGCCCCAAGTCAATGCCAGACTGAAACTGGAGACAATTAAACCCGTAGGCATACAAAGCTGTAGCAGTAGGTAGCAAAAAATCAGCCGCCACCTTAATAATCTCTACTCCGTTAGCATCGGGTGCTAAAGACTCATGGTCAAAACCATTTTCCGCCAACCACTGGGAAACAATACCGGCTTGGACTAGAGCTTCTGCCGCTGCTGGGACTACTTTCGATTCTTCATCAGCCACGGTATTCTTCCTCCTTTTGTGTCTTTGCTGTCAGCAGCGCCGGGGGTATAGGCATACCAATTGCTTCCGCCAATTCCTTTGGTGGTGTGTAGCGAGTCTCTGACTGCAAATACTTACCAGTTAAAATTTCTTCCACTGGCTTCAGGTTATGGGTTGTGCTGTAGTAGCGATGGATTTGCTTGATGTTACCCCGCTCTTGGATTGAATCATTAGCGATTTTCTTCCGCAGCTTAATAATCGCGTCGATAATCGCTTCCGGACGGGGAGGACAACCAGGCAAGTACACATCCACGGGAATCAGTTTATCAACTCCACGCACAGCCGTGGGGGAATCAACGCTGAACATCCCGCCAGTAATTGTGCAAGCTCCCATCGCAATCACATACTTCGGCTCAGGCATTTGTTCATAAAGACGCACCAATTGCGGTGCCATCTTCATGGTAATTGTCCCGGCAGTAATGATTAAATCGGCTTGACGGGGGCTAGAACGGGGAATTAGTCCAAAACGGTCAAAGTCGAAGCGAGAGCCAATTAAAGCGGCAAACTCAATAAAGCAGCAAGCTGTACCAAATAACAGCGGCCACAGACTAGAAAGCCGCGCCCAGTTGTAGAGGTCATCAACCGTAGTCAAGATGACATTTTCAGAAAGGTCTTGAGTGACCTTCGGACGCTCAACGGGGTTGATGATGCGCTCTTGATCCTGGGTGGTTAAGTTAGAATTCAAGACCATTCCAAAGCTCCTTTACGCCATGCGTAAACTAAGGCGACTACAAGAATTGCAATAAAAACTAGCGCTTCCAGAAATGCCAATAGCCCCAAACGGTGGAAAGCCACCGCCCAAGGATATAAAAACACAGTCTCCACGTCAAAGACGACGAAGACTAGGGCAAACATGTAGTAGCGAATGTTGAACTGAATCCAGGCCCCACCGATGGGTTCCATCCCGGATTCATAAGTGGTGCGCCGTTCTGGGCTGGAACCACTGGGTCGTAGGAGCTTGGACGCTGAGAGCGCCAGGGCAGGCACTAGGCTACAGATGATTAGAAAGCCTAGAAGATACTCGTAACCGCTGAGGACAAACACAATGAATATCTACCGCTTAGGATGTAATTAAGGCTGTAACGTTCTTTTACATTATATCTTTTTGCCTTTTCTGAAATCTGGGAAACAGACGCGCTGAAGGTATTTGATTCGTTTTTGGTAGCGATAGAAAAGCCTAACAGTTATGTCATAATTTGTAACGTATATTTAATATTCCCCCCCTCTTCGAGGAGCTAGCCATGAGCGAACAAGCTGAACAAGCTGTTGAGACTCCAGAGTTAGACCGCTACGAGTGTCGCTCCTGCGGTTATGTTTATGAACCTGAGAAGGGAGATGACAAGCAAGATATTGTCTCAGGTACACTTTTTGCAGAACTACCGGCAAATTGGCGCTGTCCAGTTTGTAATGCCAAGAAGGTCGCTTTTGCCAACATCGGCCCTGCGGGTACAGCATCCGGTTTCAAAGAAAATTTAGGTTTCGGTCTCGGTGTCAACACGCTGACACCAACCCAAAAGAACATTCTGATCTTTGGTGCTTTGGCCCTTGGGTTTTTGTTTTTTATCAGTCTCTACGGCTTACAATAAGACCCGCTATCTTTTATACCCAGTCTCTAGGACGGCTATTGCCATTCAGGTATACCTTTTAGAATTCATCGGGACTTAAATGCGGCCTTTAACAATCTGAGATTGAGAATGCAATCTCTGGGTATTCAATCCCTAGACGCCGCTCTTGATCTAATGGTACAAGAGCGGATCATTCACAGAACCCCGACAAAAATTTAGAAAAGACTAAGAAATACTGATGCATTCAATTGTGAGAAGTTGGCAAAGAATGTTTGCCCTGTTGATAGTAGTCCTAGCTTGTATAGGTTGTAGCAAAGTCCCCTCTATCAGTTCTAACCCTTGGCAGGTGGTGAATGTGCCTACAGAGGCAAAGCTGTTGGATATTGCCTTTACTGATAATCCACAGCATGGCTATTTAGTTGGTAGTAATGCCACCCTTTTGGAAACAAATGACGGTGGAGACACTTGGAAACCTTTAAATCTGGAATTGGATGACGCCAGGTATCGCTTTGACTCAGTAAGTTTTGCTGGGAAAGAAGGTTGGATTGCGGGAGAGCCTTCGCTGCTGCTACACACTACTGATGAAGGTCGTAATTGGTCGCGTATTGCCTTGAGCGAAAAGCTACCCGGTAATCCAATTGTGATCAAGGCGCTGGCTGAGAACACAGCTGAGATGGCTACTGATGTGGGAGCAATCTATCAAACCACAGATGGCGGGAAAAATTGGAAGGCTCAGGTGGAAGCTGCGGTTGGTGTGGTGCGTAACTTGGAACGTTCTGCTGATGGTAAATATGTTGCTGTTTCTGCTAAGGGTAGTTTCTACTCGACTTGGGAACCGGGACAAAATGCTTGGGTACCCCATAACCGCCTTAGTTCTAAGCGGCTAGAAAATATGGGCTTTGCTGACAATGGGCAGTTGTGGTTGTTAGCACGGGGGGGTCAAGTTCAGTTTAGCGACACCACTAAACCTGATGAGTGGCTAGAAGCAAAATATCCTGAGTTGTCTACTAGCTGGGGTTTACTGGATTTGGCATATCGCACACCTGATGAAATTTGGATCGGTGGCGGTAGTGGTAATTTGCTGCGGAGTACCGATGGTGGTAAAACCTGGGAAAAAGACCGTGAAGTGGAAGAAGTAGCCGCTAATTTTTATAAGGTTATTTTCTTGAAGCCTGATCAGGGATTTATTATTGGCGATCGCGGCGTTTTGCTAAAATACCAACCCACTGTAGAAACAGCTTCTCAACCAGAGGCAGCTTAGGTATTTATGCTAGTTTCTGAGAAGGACGTTGCAACTTGTAACTCTTTCTAAACTTTGTAGGATAATAAACTCAATAATAGTCTTTGAGAGGGTAGTGATTTAAATGGCAGGTACCACCGGAGAACGTCCGTTTTCGGACATCGTTACCAGTATTCGTTACTGGGTAATTCACAGCATCACCATCCCAGCTTTGTTTGTTGCGGGTTGGCTGTTTGTCAGCACTGGTCTGGCTTATGATACGTTTGGCACACCCAGACCAGATCAGTATTTCACACAAGCACGGCAAGAAGTGCCAATTGTGAAGAACCGTTTTGAAGCTAAAAAGCAAGTTGACCAATTTATCGGAAAGTAGTTTGAAATCATGACTAGCGGTAATAATATCAATCAACCAGTTACCTATCCCATTTTTACGGTTAGATGGATTGCAGTTCATACCTTAGCTGTACCAACCGTATTCTTTTTGGGCGCGATCGCCGCAATGCAGTTTATTCAACGCTAGGAGCAACTCATGGAAAGATCGCCTAATCCAAATAATCAGCCGGTTGAATTAAACCGGACTTCGCTCTACCTGGGACTATTACTCGTTTTCGTGCTGGGGATTCTGTTTTCTAGTTACTTCTTTAACTAACTGGAACTACAGTTGTTACTTTTTGTTGATTTAGTTTGTGTTGATTAGTTATTAAGGGAGGAGAAAAGCTGTGTCTGGAAGTGGGAGAATTCCTCTGTGGGTCGTCGCTACGATCGCAGGGTTGGGTGTCATAACTGTGGTAGGTATTTTCTTTTACGGAGCCTATGCAGGTCTCGGTTCTTCGATATAATCCTAGCCGGAGCCGAATATCATAAAATTTGGATTTTCTAGCATTTGTTTAGAAATCGGCATTGAAAAAACCGCCTGTCTCATTGAGATGGGCGGTATTGTTTTATTCACTCAAGAAAAATGGTAATTGGTAAAAAGTGAAGCTACCAATTACCTATTGCCTAATTAGGCAATATCTTCGCTTTCGATGTATACAAAGAAAAAGGCGAAGACGACTGCTGGTAAAACTAGACCAGTCAGAGGCACAAAGATAGAAGGCAAAAATGAAGAATAAGCCAAGATAGAAGGCAAAAATGAACCTGACATAGAAAGGATTCCTGTTAAGTTACACTACAATTCAAAATGAGCTTACTGCAAATTTCCCCGAATTTTTGAAATTCTCAAGATTTTTAACACAGCCTCTCTCGAGAGGAGTGCTCACATACCGAGTAATTCATCCGGCGGCAAAGTCGGTAAATCAGGAGGAATCACAGTCCTGACTATTGTGACTTTGTGACTTTCTTGTTGGGTGGCTATATCCAGGGCGATCGCCTCCAAGCGAATTTCCAAACAGCCAAAGGGAATACTTATTTGCGTCATCACTTCTAACCCTCCCAAGGAGTTAGGTAGCAAATTTGTCAGCAAATGAGGCCCGTCTAGCAACGCGCGAGTTTGGTAATCCTCAATCCATAACTTAACAACAACTTGCGAAGATACCTCAGGCAGTTCTACGCGCACTCTCACAGAAGTACCAGCGATCAGTTCGCCATCTGGCATATACAGTTGCGGAATTGGCAAAGACTCGATGATAGCCCCAATCATCGGCAGGGGACGGGATAATTCTGAAAGTCCTTCCTGCCGTTCTTCAGGGGGTTGACTGTTGGTAACTTCATCTTCTAGTTCGCTATAGATATCATCGACAACGATTTCTTGCGCCAACCAAGCAGAAGATGTCTTTACAGGACTCGGAGGTAATAGTTGTGGTAATTGCTCCGGTGACTCAGAGGGTGCTGGCAATTCATCTTCTACAGCCGCATTTTCTGCTGTTGCTATTTCAGCATCTAGATTTAATGGCAAATCAACCTCAACAGTTTGTGGCTCAGAAAATTCTTGTGCTTCATCTTCTACATCCACATCTCCCGGTGTCTCTATCTCAGTATCTAGGTTCAATAGCAAATCAGCCTCAATGGTTGGAGTTACTTGCTGGCTTGGCGCCTCGTCTTGGTATTCCACATTGATCGGTTCTGGCAAGATGTATCCTTGGCTTTGCATCCACTTCCTGAGCAAGGGTGATGGGGGGTCAGCTGTGATTAATTCCACGCTTGGTGGGGCAGGTTCTTGGGCTACAGACTGATCGATGAATTCCGCATTTGCAGAAGCTACTACTTCAGCAACAGACTCATCCTGTAATGGCGCCTCCCCTGTGACTAATTCGGGTGTCTTTTCAACCTCATCTACAATTGCTACCAACTGCTGGTAGTCCTCTGGCGCATCGCTATTTACGAATTCGCTCTCATCCGGTAAAGCTGGTAGCCGTCTCAGGTAGGGTAAGGTGGTGTTGAGCATTGGCACTCGCCGGGGTTTGATCACCAGCTGCTCCAGATTAATGGTAGCGATCGCCTTAGGCGGGCCGTAGCCCATCGCGCTAGTCTTCTCTACAGGCACATTTTGTGTTGGTGATTCTGCGATTAAAGCAGTCGAAGCAATGGGCTGCGCCCCGCTGTTCGCGAACGCATTAGTTGAAGTCACAGGCAACTTCGGCAGTTGCGGCCAAGATCCATCTGCTGATTTATTGAGCGTAGACACCAGAACTCGCGGGTTAATTACTGGTGGCAGGGGTTTCTTTGGTAATGGATTCGGGGGCTGAGATTGAAATGTTTTTAGGGTTTTGACCAAATTGAAAAGTTCTAAATCGAGGCTAACAGACGGCTCTGGTTCGGTGTAAGTAGCAGGCAGCGTCCGTGACACACTATTTTTAGCTAACAGATCCGCTGCACTAGATTTTGCTGTGGCTGTGATTGCCAGTAATTCCGTCACATCTGCTGTAATCGTGAAAGAATGGCTGGCTAATAGGATAATTTCTTCAACATCGGCGAGAGCACCGTACAAATCAATATCTGCCAAAATCAGCTTGGATTCATCATCAGCAGGAATATCAATCGACGTGCTGAAGGTGAAGGGCAATACCTGATCTAGTAATGGTTGCCTGACATGGGTCAAAATCTTTGACTCCTGGGGCGATCGCAATTCAATTTCTAGTTGCAGCCCCCAAAGCCTCTCAGGGGATGAGGTCTCACCTTCCAGATTCCTGTTTTCTCTTAGTTCGACGTGCCCATTGATTGTTAAAGCTTGACCCCAACGAGCGATGTAGCTCTCCCGATTTAGGGTCAGATCTAGTAGTGGCAGTGCTGGTGATGCTGGAAAATCCTCAACCGTTTCATCCGAGCGCAGGAGTTCATTGGTGGGTAAAGCTAAATCTATTAAGTTTTGTAAAATCTGCTCTGCCGTCTCACCTTTGAGCCAAACTGGGCTGACAGGTTGATTGATCACTATATCTTCATCTTCTGCTGCGGTTTCTGTTGGCAGGTGAGAAATTTCCGGGTTACTTCTTGTATTAATTGCCAGGTCTGTTAGGCCAAAGATAGTTTCTAGGGTAATTTCTTCAGGTTCTGCAACATCTGTAGCATCTGAGTGAGCGGATAAATTTGACTCAACTTCCTGAGAAGCTGCCAGTCCAGGGAGCCAATTCTCAGATTGATCTCCACCGCCCAATTTTTCTAGCTGCCCATCTAATTCTTGAGGCAAGACATGCACAAGGACTTTGTATTGCCAGGATTTACCGAAAATATCCGACATCAAGTCGCCAGAGCATCGCAACTCCCACATTCCTGGCTTAAGCAAGGTAAAGGGAATTACCGCCATTAGTCCTTCTGAGTTAGTGCGACGCGATCGCTTGAGAATTCGCCGCTTTGGGGGAAATTCTTGGGTTGAGGAGTGAGTTACCCGCACTTCCACATCTGTATTGGGAAGGTTAGAACGAGCTAAAACTCGATACCTACCTTCCAAAATTTTCAGATTTGGCGATTCCAGGGACTGCCAAGTGCGATCGCCCTGTTTCTGAATCAGAAATTGCCAGTGTTCCATGTGAGTAATACCCGAACCGAAGAGCAGCCGATTAATATTTTGCAATGAACTCCGATCCAAAAATGCTAACAATTGCTAACAATTGCCCGCATTTTCTTCCTGTTTCCAACTGTTCGTGTCGGCACTTTCCCCTTCGGGGTGATGCCTCCGGCACACCTTCGGTGAACAGCAGTCACTCATGGGGAGCTACTGCTCGACTAGGGTTTCCCGGCTTAAAGCATGAGGCGTGGAAACCCCCAAGGACGCGCCACTTCACCATTCCACAGGCTAACACGACTAATCTAGCCGCTTCTTGACTTAAATTAAGACTAAGTCCTCAGTTTTAAGCATGTCTGGGTTCAGAGCGTATTTAGCTAGGACAGTGCACTGTTGATGATTTAATTTGAGTTCAGTTCTGAACCCTAGAAGCATATGTGAATTTTAGTGATTAATTGTTGTTAGCAAAAACGATCCTGTTGATTAATCCTAGCTGGCAACTATGCTGCCAGAAACCAATGGAAAAATTGAGCGTAAAAAAATCGACCCATATTGTCAAAAAGGTCGCTTTGATTAGAAAATATTTTGATTATATATCAACGTTTTCAAAATTAACTTTCTTCATGCTACATGCTTAATTATTTCTGCTTAAGAAATAGCATGTAGGGGAACTAAGCCAAAATTACTCCAATTTAGGTTTAGTTCAGCAACCTGATATTAACTTCAGCCACCAAACACTAAAGCAGCTTTGCTTGATAATAAGCCAAAATTTGTTTGACACGCTGCCGACTTTTTGAACTAGCGTTTAGCGTCCACGACATCCATAAGCCACCGATTTGACTTTGGTTGTAATCAAACTGTGGGGACGACTGGGGAATTAAATCCACTTCTACCCCTTCAACTTGACGCAAGTGGGCTGCTATCTCCCGATAGACGGCCAAGGGCAAACCAGCAAATTCAATTTTTTCCTTGGTCTCCATTTTTATGAAGCTCCAGCACTAACAAGATTTTAAGGCAGCATAGACACCGAAGCAAGATCCTCAACGGCTTTATTTAGAGAAATGTCTTGGTAGAAGTAAGAGACGATTGCATTTGATGCTCAAACAACTGCCCAAACTCTCAATTAATTCCTTCTTGCTCCCTTGCCAATGCACCCCCAGCAGAAGCTGTAGTTGAGGGTTTGGCGATTACAGGTGCTTCCCCTACCATCCTGGCCACTTCAATGCCGTATTGTTCCAGAATCACCACAGGATTAGAGCCTTGATTCATTTCAATACGTTTAACCAGCACGCCATTGACTAATCGCTGTCCTGCTTGTACATAGCGACTCGTTGGCTCATCTGGTACTTTGATAATTGCCTGGGGTTCTCTACCAATTTGAACTATACCAGTTACCAGAATTGCTCTAGCTAACTCAGGTTTTTCTGTTGGTGGTAATACAGATACTAAAGTAGGGTTGGGGACAACTTGAGGCAAAACCTTAGGTAGGAATGAGGCCGAGGGAGGTTTGGGCCTTTGCGTTAGTGGTACTAGAGCAATTTTAGTTTTCTGTTGGGATCTTCCAGCAATGCTTGTTGGTTTTCGTCTAACTACAATGCGTGTTGTTTTTGGTTGTGATGCAATGCTTTTTGGCAGATTTTGAACTACTGGTATAGGTAGGCGAGGCACATTAGGAACCGTTTTTACCATTGGATTGGTGGAAAACTGGGAAATAGGCTGCCCGCCAATTTGTGAAAATGGGTCAGTTCGACCTTTCGACACCATCACTATCCGTTCTCTGGCATTAGTTGGTTGAATCAAACTCTTATTCAGAGTTGGCGCGGCAAGCTGTGGTACTTGCTGGGCGGGCACTACTGGATTCTTAAAGGTTGGAGTTGTTGGTTGCAAATTTGCTACAACATTAGGATCTGCCGTGTTAGGAGATGCCACGCTAGGGTTCGGCGTAGAATTAACAGCCACTGGTGTCTCTTCAGACGCGCATCCAGCAATTACCAAACTTAAGATAGCTGCAACTGTAATTTTTGTGTTTCTACCCATTAGCCATTCTCAAAAGCTATAGGAAAGTTTACTTGTGGAAATTGACATGCCTAAAATTTGGATCAAAGGCTAAGTCTGTTTCCTTTATAACCTACATTTTACATTTTAAGGGTCATTTTTAACACTGCTAACCCAGCACAATTGCTGCTTGTTCTGGTTTGCCGTTAATCGTCTGCTACACCCATGAGCTGTTTCAACAAGTCCAGCCCTTTCTTAACTCTACGGGAAACAGTCACTACACTAATCCCCAAGTGTTCTGCTACTTGTTTCTGTGTCAAATCATGCAAAAATACACACTCTAAAACATCGCGGGTGCGTTTTTCTAGCTGAACCAGTGCTTGTTGCAGGCGAATTTGGTCTTCTTGAGCTAGTTGAAAGCTGCGGTAGTGAGGATCTGGAACCAGTTCTCCCAAGCAGGTAGCCCCTTCTTCCCCATCCTGCACTGGCACATCTAGGCTTAAGGGAGCACGATTGACCCATGCTAATTTAATTTCTTGCCATTCGTTTGCAGAAATTTCTAGTGCTGCTGCTAATTCTGAGTCGGTAGGTGAGCGATTATATTTTTCTCGCCATGAACGGGAAACTCCTATAGCCTGCTGTTGTAGCGCTAACCACCGCCGAGGAATTCGCACGGTGACACCTTTATCTCGGAGGTAGTGTTGAATTTCACCCCGAATATAGGGAAGGGCGTAGGAACTGAAGGCATGTCCCTTGGAAAGTTCAAATCTTTCAATAGCCCTGATTAAACCCAAACAGCCTACCTGGAGCAAATCCTCATAGTTTTCATGACATTGATTTATCCAGTAGTGAGCTTCTTTTCTCACCAGTCCAAAATTGAGTTTCACCAGCTTATTACGAACAGTCTCTGAGGGAGACTGCTGATATTCTCGTAACAACTGCCAAATTTCATGCTTCAGTTCATTGGTGACGGTGGTAGGCATAATAACGTGTTTATTAAACAAATAAACAGTGTGGTAATCGCTTAAAAACCAAGCTGAGACACGATAGCTAGTAAACTATCGCGCTATAGGCCTCAGCAAATCCTATGGCAGGCTACAATTACTTTTCCTAGAAAAAGTCCCATAGGTGTATTGGCGATCCAGCAAAATCTGAACAAGCGAAATTAGTATTTCGCTTATTATTTAACTTTGGCGTGATATGTAGCTTTTGAAAAACTCTATAGAAACAAAATATACAACATATTGCCCAATCTCAAACCGAGATTTTACTTAAATTTAGGCAAAAATATGATTAGTTTAACTTATGAGGATCAAGCGATTGTATTTATTATTTTGTTAAACAAGTAAAAAAATTTTATTTAGTAATAATACATAGGTATTTTTTTAGTTTATCTAATCTTTAAATATTTTTCATATAAAATCTGTATATTTACGCAGAAACATTAAAGAGGGCTGATTGCCTCTTGTTGGAAGGAATATCTATAGCTATTTAGTTGATAGATGTGAACTACCCGCAGCTAGCTAAAGTGGTACTCAACTTAGCGGGAAGAATGCTACTAGTTAAAACTCACTCAGGGGCTTTCAGGCGCGAAGATTGCTGTAAAAAACCCCTTTGCTCCCTGAAAATAAGGGACAAAGGGGTTAACTCTTTTAATGAAGCCTGATGCTTACAGAACTGTAGTTCTTCCTTCCCAGTCAGTTTTATTAATCAAGAGAATTTAGATCCGAGTCGGTTCAACGCGAGCATAAAACAGTCCGCGAATCTTCACCTCTTTAGGTTCACCAGCACCTAAATCTGTATCAGATGGCTGTTCGCTCTCGAAAGTACCAGCAATTTCACCACTAGAATTATCTACTTTAGCTACTTGCAGAGAAATCTTGCCACTGAGTATTTCCGCACGCTTAACGTTAGTGCGGGTGAGTTCTTCATCATCAGCCTGGGCGGGGAGAGCCACGGCGTTATCATAGCCAGAGACAACACCACGACCTTTGGGATCTAGGAAGGCAGCACCACGATAGGAAGGAACTTTGAAAGTGCCTTCAAAATCTGTGGAGGTGTTAATACTGGTCAAACTGGGTTGTGTTTGAGCAACCAAGTTTTTGATGGTGAAGAGAAAAGGTACTCGCTCACCACCAGGGAGCTGCACAGTAATGGCTTGGAAGTCAAGACCATCTGTTTCTACAAAGGTCAGGCTATTATCTGGGTTGATTTTCAGGTTGCCTTGTACCTGGTCAATGGTGGAAGTGTACCTGGTCAACAATTTGCCAGCAACAAATTCTGCTTGTTGCCGTTTGTTAGCGGGTTCTTCTTTAACAAAGAAATTGGTTGGCTCCAAGCAAAGTTCTTTGATGGCGTAGGACTGGCTGGAGTCAATGGGAATTGAACCACGGCTTGTTTCTGCCAGTTGGGGGCATTTGTTAGCCAAGCCAGTGCCTCGAATTTGCTCGTAGGTGAGTACTTCCTTAGTGCTAGAAGATGGACTATCACTACAAGCAGTTATTAGCCCCAGACACAAAGCCAAGAATGCAACAATTAAAGCGCGATACCTCATGGTCAACCTCAATGTCAAAAATTAATATCTAAGTTGTAAAACTGCTCTACTAAACGTACTTAAACGCGTCGCGTTCTTGAGCTTAGGGTTTAAACCCCAAACTAAGCAGCACACTGCGTCCAAAATGGATGTGTGTCCCTAAAGGAGCAAAAAACCAGCAGTTTCGCTGTTTGCGCCATTTGTTAGACCTTGGGCGTTGCCCAAGTCCTTCTGTATTATGTATGTGACGCCACCACATACAACCCATTGTTTTATGGGGAATTCAGCCAGATCATACGATTTTTTTTAACTCAAAATCAAAGCGCTCTAGCTTTAAACAAGAATGTCCTGCTCCCCGGCAAGCTCCCGTGGAGACTGTGCTAAACTTCGCCGCGCTGTTATGTAAGCGATGGCGATGAAGCGATCGCACAAAAAGCGATCGTCATTGTTTTTTATCCAGATTCTGGTTACAGTCTGCCAGAGAAAGGAAGAGTCAACGAAGGAAGACTAAAAGAGTGGTAACTGGGGGAAGCAGAGAAAAAACTTCCACAACCGTCATTTTATTTGCTCTTTGTCTATAGTTCCAAAAAGCATAGGCATTTATTTTCTGCTCGTTGTTAGCCGGGAATAAACCCGACGGGGCGAACTACAACGCCCCCCATCCCTAGGCTAAAAGCTGTCAGGATTACTTTAGGTAAAATATTCTAACTACCATTAACATCTGCATGAATCAGTTTACCATTGGCTGTTCGATACAGATGAGTACGAATTCGCCGACCACTAAACTTAAGCAACTGTCGATCAGTTTCGACCCAAGCGGGAAATGAATCAACACTCTCAAACAATTGAAAATTAAAAATCTCCGGTAAATTTGAGTTGGTCTCATTTACACGGAGAGAATTGCATGAGCAAGGACAAAAATTTTGAATCAGGGAAGTTGTCCTGTAAATTACAAGCGATCGCCACTGCGACAGATGATGCGACTAAGGCTTGTCAGGGAGATGTTATGGCTCTTTTGGCTTTGCTGCGTCAGTTGGAGCAGTTACACCGAGAAATTCGTGATGGGCTTTTTCAAGAGAGTTTGCCTGATAACCGCCAGAAACTCTATTCTCTATTGAAAGACATTGAGTCTGAGGGGGGTTGGCCTTATATTGAGCGCATGAGGCTACAAAGCTTTTTGGTGAAGTTGCTACAAGACGCTACGGAGGAGGACTGAAGGCAGAAGGCTAAATGTTGAAACTAGCGCTTGTTCGTGATGCCATCACAAACAAGACGATCTTGCGGGTCAACATTGCTGTTGTGCCTAAGATAATCACTCACCCAGTTACAACCACGCAAGAGCAGGTTATCAAGATGTAAATTCCACACAATTATCGTATTGTCATCACTAGCTGATGCTAGTGTTTGACCATCGGGACTAAAGCTAACGCTTAATACTGGGGCACGATGCCCGTTGAGGGTTTTAATCAATTTACCCTCACGGCTCCAAATTTTCACTGTACTGTCCCAACTGGCAGCGGCTAGCAATTCACCATTGGGACTGAAAGTCACAGAATTGACGCTATCGCTGTACCCCTTTAACAAGGTTTTTAACAAGGTACCATCCTGCTGCCATAACTTGACGGTGTTATCCCAGCTAGCAGAAGCCAGTACTTGGTCAGTGGGACTGAAGCTCACACCTAATACCCAGCTGTCATGGGGTGAAAAGGTTCTTACCAATGTTCCATCCCGTCGCCAAAGTTTGACTGTTTGGTCATCGCTAGCGGAAGCTAAAACCTGACCATCAGGGCTGAAACTGACGCCATTAACCCAACCCTGATGACCCACCAAGGTTTTGAGTAACTTACCCTCACGGTTCCAAAGTTTTACTGTCTTATCTTTACTGGCTGATGCCAATAACTGACCATCAGGGCTGAAACTGACACTCATCACACTATCGCCATGCCCTTGGAGGGTGTTGAGTAATCTACCGTCGCGCGTCCAAAGTTTGAGTGTTTTGTCATAACTTCCTGACACGAGCATTTCACCTTTAGGGTCAAAACTGACGCTAGGAACTTTATCTGTATGCCCTATTAGGGTCTTGTAGAGTCGAGTTTCTACCTCGCCACCATTAATGTATCGTTGCCACAGTTTTACCGTGCGATCGCGACTACCACTCGCCAACATCTGACCATCGGGACTCCAAGCAACGCTCAAAACTCGATCTAGATGCCCTCGGAGGATCGGCAGTGTTGGGGCATCTAGACTCCACAGCTTCACGCTTTTGTCGTAACTTGCCGAGGCCAGCAATTTGTTATCTGGACTGAACGCTACGCCAGCAACAGCATCGCTGTGTCCTTTAAAAACTTTAAGTAACGTGCCGTTGATACTCCAAAGATTAATGGCATTGTCATCACCTCCAGAAGCTAACTTTTGACCATCAGCACTGAAGCTTAGACTCCAAACTGTACTGGTGTGCTGTAGTAAAGTTTTGTCAAGAATAAAGTTTGAGCTATCTTTACTACTACCACGCTCCCATCGCCAAAGTTTCACCGTTTTATCCCGCCCAGCTGACGCCAGAAATTTACCATCTGGGCTAAAAGCGACTACAGTCAAACCCTGCTGATGCCCCTGCAAAGTTGTCACTAAGCTACCATCCAGACGCCAGATTTTCACTGTCTTGTCGTCACTAGCTGAAGCGATGAATTGACCATCCGGACTGAATGTGACCCAGTTAACCCACCCAAGATGTCCCCTGAGTGTTCTGACTAAGGTACCATCTTGGCGCCAAATTTTGATGGTGGTATCCTTACTGCCAGTAGCCAGCAACTCCCCATCAGGACTGAAATTAACGCTATAAATCCAATCTCCGTGTCCTACTAGGGTTTTGTATGGCTGGGTGTCAAATTCCCCCGTTATCGGGTTTTTCCACCAGATTTGCACGGTTTTGTCAAGACTGGCAGAGGCAAGGGTTTGACTATCAGGGCTGAAACTCACACTGGTAACAGCATTTTTATGACCTTTGAGAGTTTGGAGTAAGGTGCCGTCAGGACGCCACAGTTTCACGGTCTGATCTGTACTACCTGAGGCTAAGGTATGACCATCAGGGCTGAAAGTGACACCCCAAACAATATCCTTGTGACCTTCCAAACGATTTAACTCTGTTACCCGATAAACTGCCTGTTGCAAGGCTGTCACTACCCGAATTCGGGTGTCTGGTTGGACTACATCTGCCTGTTTAAGTCTTATAAAAGCCCGCAAGCTTTCTAACAGGGCATCAAACTCTTTATTAGAGGTAAACAGAGCTTCACTAGCGGCAGCAATTCCACTAATTTTCAAGTTGGTTTCGCTGCGTTCAGCTCGCAGAGTCTGGCGCAGGGCTGCCCTTTTCTGTAAATCGGCTTGCCACCATAGAGCACCTATCGTCCCCGCCATCATTGCCAGGGCTAAACCTACTATCCGTGCTTCTCGCAATCGCTGCTGTAAAGCCAAATTTAGCTGCTCTTGACTCAGCCTTTGAGCAACTTCAGCTCTAGTTTTTTCAATTTTTACTTTTTCTAACTCGGCAACTATGCCATAGTTATTTTTTTGGCGAATCGGTTCTACTAAGTAATCGTGAACCAGTTGGTAGCGATCGCCTAACTCTTCTCTAACTCGCAACACCAACCCGGAACCGACCAAAATCTCTAAAATCAATTCCCAAACTGAGTCAAAGTCCAGGATTTCGTCAAAATCAAGATTATTGCCTAGGGCGATCGCTAAATCAGCTTTAGTTTTTAATGGTCGTGTGCCTTTTTCATCAGTTAACTCAAATAATAATCTCCAACTTAGCTCTTCGTTTTCCTGCCCGCAATCTTGGATAACTTCCTCTAACCAGCGTTCTACTAGTTTTTCTGACCCGCCACAAAGCTTGTACTGTTGGAGTGTAGTAATATTTTCTGCTTGCAGTTGAGCACCAACTATTTGTAATTCAATCGGATGAACTTCGTTTATTTTTCCTGCTAAATCCTGCACTAATTGGTTAATTAATTCATCATTAATTTCATAATGGGAACGCTGTGTCAAACCATGAATGATGCTGATTGCATCCTGGTAATTGAAATTTCCTAAGTAGTAGCGAATATCCTTATCTAAGATGTTTTTGTTAATTACTCCTAAATGATGTGGACTATCACTATTATTTTTGCTCAAACGCTCAAGTTCTAACAAATAATGCAAATAATCTTCCCTTAATGACAAAATGGTTTTTACATAGGGAATATTTAAACATTCAATGAAAAACTCATAAAATTGGATTCTTTGGGTGGGAACAGTACTATTGAAGAAAAATTCTTCAAATTGGTCAAATATGAGAATAATTGTATAATTCTGTGCAGATATTAACCGAATTGTTTCAAGAATTATAGTTGTGTTAATTTCTAGGGGAACTGATATTTCTGTATTTGCTAGGGTCTGCTTAATAACCTGTCCCAAGGATAGAACCCAATCAGTATAAACAGATAAAACAATCGGCAAAGGAATGCGTTCACCAATGACTTTTCCCTTCAATGCCGGTACTAAACCTGCTTTGAGAATTGAACTTTTGCCCACACCTGACGGACCATGAATTACTGTGAGTTTATAGTCGGCACGGGTAATTCTTTCAATTAATCGATTGACATCTTGCTGCCGCCCGGAAGTAGATATTTCTTGGGCAACTTCCTCAGGAACAAACGGGATTTTTTGCGGATCTAAGACTGGATTAAGTCTGTAGCGTTGCGGTTGCAATTGACTGGCGCCGATGAAAGCACGGAAGCCATATTGATGTTCTATTTGAATTTTTTCTTGCTTGAGGCTAAAGGCTTCTGCATAGTCATGACGCTCAAAAAAGTAGAGAGATCGCAATTCTTCAAGAATGGATAAGTAAAGTAACGGCTCATACTGTAGCTCACAGACTATCTTCGCCCATTCCAGGTTATTGATCGCTTCCTCCCACTCACCCAGATGCCGCTGGGCTTGTGCTAGCAGCAAAAGATACCAACTTTCCTGATGCCGCGTTCGCAAAGTATCTTGCAGAGAAACTTCTGTTGCCACTTCTGAGATCGAAAGTGCTGTATTCGCTAATTCATGAGCTAGCACCCAATTCGACTTAGCCGCTGCCACAGCTGCCAAAAAGCCATAATCTTGAGCAATTTGCGCGGTATCACCATAAGTTTCATGCAGCCGTAATGATTTTTGGGCTAGTTCTTCTAAGTCTTTCCAAGCTTGTAAGCGTTGCAGTATTTCACAAACTGGCAAAATAAATTTGGCGACTAAGTCTTGTCTTTGTGCCTCGAACAATACATCCAAACATTGCTTAAACCACAATAGAGCATCTTGCCAGTAGCTACTGTTAGCACCTTGGTATAAATCTGCCATTCGACGATAACAAAGCCCTAGATGGAATAGTACTACCGCTTGCTTTTGAAGATTAGGGGAATTTAGTTCTCGATTCTCCTCTGTACTCAGAGACAGTTGCCAAAGCACTCGGCTTTTTTGATAATGGGCTATGGCATCATAGATTTTATCGTTAGCATATTCATCACGCCCCAATACAAATTCTAAATTTGCTTCTAATATTGGTTCTAATTTGACACCATACAAGCGCCGCAAATCATTGCGAGCCGACTCAATTTCGTGGCGATGTTGGGAGTTGGGATCTAAATCTAGGGATGCATTAGATAAAAATCTGTTTGCGCCCACCTCTAAAACTTTGGTAAATAGATATTCTGTCTCTTGGCAGATCAAAGCGATTAAATCTGCTTTGGTCATTTCAAATTTGATGGTAGTTGCTGCCCAGCTTTTAAAATCGGGTGCTAATCTGGAAAGCGATGATGCCACTTCATCTTGTAGCCACAACACTAATGGAAAGCGTAAGGTCGCGGCATAGATATCTCGTGCTTGGTTGATGCCAGTAAGTAAGTCGTCGATGTTGGTAATTGACTCCAGACCAAAAACCATTACAGCTGATGGTAAAGAGTCTGTGAGTACAGCAGGATTATCTAGAAAAAGTTCTGAGACTATTGTGCTATGTAAGGCAGTAGTTGATGGCTGGAGATGGATTTCCCGTAAATTGATGTCTTTGGTGATGGAGCGGAGATTTTCCAATAATTGCCCGCGTAGGTGACCATAGTTACACCTGACTAAAATCAGGGCAAACTGACCTTTGGAAAGCGCGATCGCTCGAATCAGCCTTTGCAGAGCAAGCTGATTTTCGTTGGTGATCGCTGCTGTAAATTGCCGCTTTGTCATAACTAAAAATCAAGCTAGAAAGGAAAAAGAAAAAATACCACACCCACAATCACAAAGGCGCACTCGTCCTGAGTCGCACACCAGTTGCTACTCTACCTTACTAGTTCTCTTTTAGAGTAAGGGAAGGCACCCTCTATGGGTTTACAAAGTAGTTGTGACAATAGAGGAAAATCTCTGAAGTTCTGCTTGTATCTTGCGTGTTTGACTACAGCGCCTCCTTTACCGACAAATCGCAGTCTAAAACACTACAAGTCAGAGACAGAAACGCCATGGGGGAGAAAGTACCCGATGGAGAGCAAATTTTTCTGTGCAACCCACTGTCCGACAGAGGACAGCTTGTCGGTGACATCAGAACTTCAGTGATTTTGAATTTCTTAGACTCTGATATTGCTACTTGTTGTTTTGCCAGGCGAGAACTTTTTGTGTTTCTGCCAATGCTGGACTGATACCAAACCAGCGCCCTTGAGGATCACGGTATTCAAATAGATACATACTTCGCAGTAAGCTCTGGTAGTCAGACTCGCCTTTAACACTCTGCTTCTGCACTACTTCAAACAGTAAATCCCACTGGTATTCATCAATAGCTAATAGCAAGTCATCTCGGTAGTCTTTAATCACGGCTTCTAAACAGTTCTTGGAAAAAGGTGGATCTTGCCGTTGCAGACAGCTATAAAGCAAACCCAATAAGTTACGAATGTGACCACCACTGACGCGGCATATTCGATCTAGGGTTTCTGGATGCTCGAATAACTCTGTGATTAATAATGGTCTGGCATTCCAGGAAACTTCTGGAAAAGCTCTTGCTAAGACTAGCTGGCGCAATAGTGACATTCCTGGTTCGTGATCACTGCCGTCTCTTTGCCGCACTAATACCATTGGCAGTATCTTAGGTGCAATACCTCCACCCAATCGATTTTTCAATGTCTCGTACTCATTGGAAAAAATTAACGCTAAGGGAATTGTGTAAACTACGTGACATTTGAGTCGGCGTAACTGTTCGCCTCGGTCGATAAAGAGGTACTCTGGTTGCGTACGTCCGGATGCTACAGGACGCATATCCACTCGATCCAAGTTATCTACGATCACCACCAGTCCTTTTTGGCCCCGTTGTTTGAGCTGTTGAACAGCTTTTTCTAATAACTCTTCGTTAATCGCTTGCAAAATACTATTGGTACGGGGTTCTAGATATTGTCTGAGTTGATTACGCGTCTGGGCGCTATCTTTGGTTTTGGCAGTAATTTTGGCAATACCTAAGGACAACTCAGCTTCTCCAGAAAGCTCAATGGGGCTTTGCAAAAAATCGCCTATTTCTTTAAACAAATTGGTGAAATAACCCGGTTTTAGCTTGATGCCAATTGCTTCTAAACTGAAACTGACTTGACGGGCTACACTCAGCAAAATATCGCTGACATCAATATCAGCCATATCCAGGTCTTGACTGGATTCAAAATAGACTACATGAAATCCTGCTACTTCCAGTTCTGCTTTGAGGCGCTGCAACTCTGTGGATTTACCGCAGCCAATATGACCTGTAAATAATTGGCAGGTCGGCTCATCGGGAGAAATACGGCTGATAGTCCGTTGCAATTCTTCAACAATCTTGCAACCACGTACATCAGCAAAATCTATATAGTACTGCCGTTCTAGCTTGTCACCCATATTTAGTGTGTAGCTAGGGTTACAAGCTTTATAAAACCGTGACAAATTCAGTGGAGTTCTCATGTAGATGCGATGTAGATGCGGTTTGATTCGTATGTTGTTATTCAAAATCTCTCTACCCAGTATGCAAGCAGATAATTAACTTGCTTTTTCGGTTGTGTCATGCAAAAAAAACAGTGATCGAGGCGCGGGCGCTTTGCGCCATCGCTGACAGTATTTTTTCTGTAGCATGGTAGAGATTTATTCGTCGTCCCTGATAGGTTAATTGTATCCGTCCTTTTTGGATATGCTGTTGCGCTTTTAACAATTTCTAGCTTTTACCGGTTTCTATCGCGTACAACTACACAGAACTGTGCAACTTGCCTTAGTCTAAGGTAAATGTATAACGGTGGGTGTTGATTAAGATCCCACCAAGAATTTGGACTGAAACTAGAAAGGGGTTTGAATGGCTGGCATAGTATCAGTTTCCCGCACGGATTTAGCCCAGCGTCGTAAGAAATTACGTCGGCAGCGGCAGATGAAAATTATTCAGGCTATTTGGCGAACTTTTGCCGTTACAGGTCTGGCTGGTGGATTGCTGTGGGCGGCAATTCAACCTATGTGGGTGCTAAATGCTCCTGCACAAATAGTAATCAAGTCAGGCAATCAATTACTGTCAGATAAGGTGATTCAATCACTGCTGGTGCTATCTTACCCTCAGTCTTTGTGGCGGATTGAACCGAATGCGATCGCCAAATCTTTGCAGCAACAACCGACTATTGCCCAAGCCACTGTCAGCCGTCGTCTGTTTCCTCCTGGGTTAATGATCGAAATCAAGGAACGAGTACCAGTGGCGATCGCGCTGCGTGCAGTGCCGGAGGCCATCGCCCAAACTCAAAAAGAGCAACGCTTACTAGATGCCAGTGGGGTTTTGATGCCTTTAGAAAAATACAAGTCACTTAATCCGACAGCAAAATTGCCCAGTCTCAAAGTTATTGGCTCACCAGAAAAATACCGCCCCTACTGGACTCAGATTTATCAAGCTGTCAGCCAAAGTTCCGTGAAAGTCATGGAAATTAATTGCCAAGATCCCACAAATTTAATTTTGAAAACAGAACTAGGAAAGGTGCATCTCGGTGCCTTCATTACCCAGTTGCCTGAACAAATCAAGGTACTTGCCCAAATGCGCCATCTACCCACAAAACTCAATCCCAGTCAAATAGAGTACATTGATCTGAAAAATCCCGAATTTCCATTAGTACAAATGAACCAAAACAAACAGCAGGTTAACTCCCAAACACGCTAGATATATCTAGCGTGTTTAATGTATCAACCGCTCCTCGTAAATTAAGGCGTTTTATGCTGATAAATAAATATATTGATTATTTTCAGTGCCACAGCAACCCAAATGAAAATTGGCATTAAATTTTAATTAAAATTAGGAGGATCAATGATGAAAGTTGCTTTTGCAGTTAAAGATCCTTAATTGTTACCCTAACATCTAGTGATGGAGTACAAGATGTTAGACAATCTGATGATGGTGACTGGTGTGCAAAATGCCTTTTGCCTAATCAATCCGTGACTGAACCCAGCGCGTAAAAGAGAAAAATTCGTGAGTTTTTCATTAATATCTGACTCACAAGGAAAAGACACTAGTCACCCAAGTACACAGCTAAAGGCACTCTGGCTTTGGTTAGTTGGGGACACAGATCCAGACGATTTCGCAAAATCAAGAGTGGCAAAAGGAAACGCCGCCCAACGTTCTGTAAGCATTGCTCCTGGGACATCGGCTCGAAGTTTTCTGTGCAGATGACAGTCTATACAAAAATACAGCAGTAGTTTCAGCGGTTAACGAGAAAAAAACAACACCGATAGTTGTAAAATTAATGACCAATCTAAATTCTTAGCAGAAATAGGGGGAGGGCATTGGAAATGCCAAAGGTATACTGTGCCAAAGGGGCAACATAACAATGAAGATATTAATGTCTGGTGGAAGCTATACAGAACAATTATCGATAAATGTCGGTATACTTCTCTAGAATTAGCTGTGGGATTGCCGACAGCACTGCGCGGAGCGCAATCAGCTGCATTCAAGGCTTATCCCCTAGCTAATCATCGCATCTCCAATCCTGCTAGGGTTGGAAGTAGTGAGCACAATAAAGAACAGTGCCATAGATTGTGGCAGTGTCAAACTATAGTTGACTCTTAGGTGAATAGCACCTGAAAAAGTCGTTTATCTACTTTTGACAAATCCAATGACACTTGATAATAACCAAGGGCTTACCTATAAAAACTCCCAATCTGTGGGACAGCCAGGGTTCTCTCTGGCAGTTAACTCGACCAACCCCTTTAATAATTCTGGGCTGAACTACGGACAAAATCACGATAGTAAAAAGATGTCTGCTGAAAATAGCCGCATTGGCGAGATTGTTCCTGGTCGGGTTGCCAACATCAAAGTGATTGGTGTGGGTGGTGGCGGTGGCAATGCTGTTAACCGCATGATCGAGTCTGATGTCTCTGGGGTGGAGTTTTGGTCAATTAACACTGATGCTCAAGCTCTTACCTTAGCTGGCGCTCCTAGTCGGTTGCAAATCGGACAGAAGCTGACGCGGGGTTTAGGCGCAGGGGGTAATCCGGCCATTGGTCAAAAGGCAGCGGAGGAATCACGGGACGAGATTGCCACAGCTTTAGAGGGTGCTGATCTAGTATTTATTACAGCTGGTATGGGGGGTGGTACTGGTACAGGTGCAGCCCCGATTGTGGCAGAAGTAGCAAAAGAAATGGGCGCTCTGACTGTCGGCGTAGTAACACGTCCATTTGTCTTCGAGGGACGTCGCCGCACTAGCCAAGCAGAGCAAGGTATTGAAGGACTAAAAAGTCGGGTGGATACCCTGATCATCATCCCCAACAACAAGCTGTTGGAAGTGATCCCCGAACAGACGCCTGTGCAAGAAGCTTTTCGTTATGCAGATGATGTGTTGCGTCAAGGGGTGCAAGGCATTTCTGACATTATCACCATCCCCGGCTTGGTGAACGTTGACTTTGCTGATGTGCGAGCTGTCATGGCAGATGCGGGATCGGCATTGATGGGGATTGGTGTGAGTTCTGGAAAATCTAGAGCCAGAGAAGCGGCGATCGCTGCTATTTCCTCGCCGTTATTAGAATGTTCTATTGAAGGTGCTAGAGGCGTTGTCTTTAATATTACCGGTGGCAGCGACCTGACCCTGCATGAAGTAAATGCTGCCGCAGAAACAATCTATGAAGTGGTTGATCCTAATGCCAATATTATTTTTGGGGCGGTGATTGATGACAGGCTCCAAGGCGAAGTGAGAATTACCGTAATTGCCACTGGGTTTACAGGCGAATTACAAGCAGTGCCACAACAAAATGCGTCTAACGCTAGAGTTGTGACTCCAACAACTCAAAAGCGACCTACATCACAGCCTCCGATTAATTCTCCCAGCCCAACTCCAGAACCCAAAGAAAAACCCGCATTGGATATTCCTGATTTTCTACAACGCCGACGTACACCACCAAAAAATTAAGTGTTTTTGGATTTGAGATTTTAGATTAAATTTACAGTCTCGTATCAAGCTGAGTGCTGTATACAATTTGCTAGTTTTAGGGTTTTACCAGAAGCACGGGTGAGCAATTATGTTGCCATACCCGATGTTGTTAATGGGCGATGAAATTTATCCATGCTACCCATAGACCTCATAAACTTGGGCAGCAGCCTGCTGACTTGAATTTGCCGCTGTGTATTGGCAACAAAGAAAGCGGGGGTAGAAGCCTTTTGTACTTCTACCAGTACCTGTTCTCAAAATAGGAATAGGGGCTATCTATGAAGATGAATGCAGCTGAGTTTCATATTTTTAACTGACCGCTTTCATTGCCAAGAACGTTAAGAAACAAGAGTAGGTAATTGTAAATTATTTTAGTTGTTTCGTTTGTAGAGTCTGCTCAACCCATTGAATTACCTGATAACCAAGGCGAGTGCCATCTAGGCGGTCGATCTCGCGAATTCCAGTGGGACTGGTGACATTGACTTCGGTCAAATAGCCACCAATCACGTCGATACCCACAAAAATTAAGCCGTCTTGGCGCAGTTTTGTGGCTAATTGGGCGCAAATTTCCTGCTCCCGTGGGGTAATTTCAGTTTGAGCCACTGTGCCGCCTGTTGCCATATTATTGCGGAAATCACTACCACTGGAAAGACGGTTGAGAGCCCCTATTGGTTCGCCATTGAGCAAAATAATCCGCTTGTCTCCTTCTTTGGCCTGTGGTAAATAGGTTTGCACCATAACTGGCACTCGACCTTGATAGGTACTGAGTTCGACGATGGAGTTGAAGTTGCGATCGCCTGATTGCAAAAATAAAATCCCTTCCCCAGCTTTATTACCTAGTGGTTTGAGAATCGTCGCCCCCTTGGCTTCAACAAATTGTCGAATAAACTGCTTATCAGCACTGACAATTGTTTCTGGAATCGCATTGGTAAACTGGAGGGCATACATTTTCTCATTGGCCCCACGAATGCCACTGGGACTGTTAATTACCAGGGTTTTGTTTTGGTCAACGTAATCCAGAATGTAGGTGGCATAAAGGTAGGAGTCATTGACTGGTGGATCTGTCCGCATAAATACGGCATCCATTGTTTCCAAGGAACTTAAGGAGCTATCGCTCAACTTATACCAAGGATTGGCCGCTATCCAACGTCCTTCTACCAACTGCACTGGTACAATTTCTACCCGCTGTAAGATAGCCCAAGCTTTACCCTCCAACACACTCAGCAGGTTTGCCTGAGTCACCCAAACTTCGTGTCCGAGGATTTGCGCTGCTTCCATTAGGGCAACACTGGTATCGTGACACGGGTCAAGCTGATGGATGGGATCAATGATAAAAGTTAGTTTCACGCTTTCTACCTCAATCACCAAGAATTTGATTAAATTTAGATTATCCCCTGATGATCTCACTGATTGACGCAGAAGCTAAACGTCTTGTTGTCAAAGATCAGTTTTGTGGTCATCAACTTACAGGCTATTGCTAGCAACTAGTAGCTCATCCAACTTGCCTTGACGATCTAAAGCGTGGATATCATCACAGCCACCAATATGATTGTCATTGATAAAAATTTGTGGTACAGAGCGGCGTCCGTTTGCCCTTTCAGCCATTTGCTCTCTAGCTACCTCGTCTCCATCGATGCTGTATTCAATAAATTCAACCCCCTTGTTCGTCAGCAAATTTTTGGCACGAATGCAAAAAGGGCAAGTTCTCCAACTGTAAATTTCTACTTTTGCAGCCATAACGTCCTCAACTTAATGTCATACTTTTTAATTTTAGAACGTCGGCACTCGCTGTACACGTCCTATCCTGTTTTGACCTCATCCTCAAGGATGCCTAAACCACCAGGAGTACTTAACCAAATTTTTAAGTGAGGTGTTTTTGCGGCTATGTGTGGGAACTGTCATCAGTCTAGTACTTTGTCAAGTTAGTTTTGAGGGTTTGTTCTAAGCACTTTAGTACTTAGAACAATCAGGACTAAAGTCCTTACTACGAACTTGCTTATCCATCAATTTAAACTTGACCTACTACTAGGTAGTACCCGCAGAGCGAGGAAACCCAGTCAACAATGATTGGAATCCCCATCTGCATCTACAGCTATTTCTGCGTACTAAGGATGTTCAACACTTATAGAGATAAATTTTGTGTTGAAATCACCAACACATTAAATTGACATAAAAAACCATTGACTGTCTACCATATAGATAAACTTAATGAAAACTTTAATTTTCTTTTGGGAGTTTCTTCACATTAGATTAAAATTACTGTCAAAAGGATTAAACTCTCGGTCATTCACTTTGATAATTGATGAAACTTATCTCGGCTCGACCTCAAATGCTTTTAAGTAATCTACCTGCTTAATACAAACTAACCATAATTGACAATGCGGAAGCCATCACAAGGATAAATTCTGATAATTCGGAAAATTTGACGAGGTTGAAAGCTATCGAGAGTACAAGTCCAAGTTATGGAAAAATCTAAGCGATGACGAAATAATAACTCAATGTACGATGGCGCTTTGCGAGAACCGTCCGGATCTCGTGAAGAAGATAAAAGTACTCCATGATAGCGAACAAGATGAAAGTCAAAATTCTTGTCCTGAATAAATAAATCTACATTCTCTGCTTTCAGGACAGCTTGACGCATAATTGGCTCTAGGATAAAAATCATCCCATAGCGTCGAATATATTTAACTTTTTCTCGATTCTTTGCTGTTTGTTGGCAAATGCCATAACCTGATAATAATGACCCTTCATTGTTAACTAAAGCTAGATTGTTCCAGACTATCTGTTTATTGATTTCTTTTTCAATAAATTGGATTTCTTTCTTGTTTAAATAGGAGAGTTTTTCTCGGTCTAGATAAGTTCGATATAAAGCATCAAGCAAAGTGACTTTAGTTTCTTGCCAATGAATATTTGGAACCGAATCTGGGACATAGGTACTTCTATATAAGATTCCATTTTCTTTTTCTTTGTGTTTCCATAATTTAAATTGTTCATGGAAAGGACGGTTGAGAGGAAATCTGTCGCGACTTGTATACTCTCGATTAACTTTAGTAAACTGAAAAAATGCTCTACGCAATGTTTGAGGGGTTAGAATAACTAAACGCCCATCACCAGCTAGTGATAATTGAATTGGCCAAGCCATAAGCCATTAAAAATTTGCTTCTTGAAAACTCTTAATCGGGATTTTGAGGTGATGGTAATTTAGCAAGAATCACTTGGCTGATTCGGTTAATAACATCATCAATAACCGGATCATTTTCTCTCCCTTTAGTATTTGCTTCATCAATGGCTACTTGAATAGCTGTCCCTAAATCATCTACCATTTCACCTAATTCATTAAGCAATTTAATCTCCAAACCATAATCAATTTCTACTTTTTGAGTATAGTGAGTGATGACTTTATAGTGTTCTTCATAGGTTCGCACTCTGGTACTTGAGTCTTCTTCATAAGGAACGTATCTAGTTGCTTTTTCTTCGTGTTTTTGTTTTACATGGGCAAAAGCAGGACGATTATCAATCGTGGTATTGTAAATGAGTTTAGGATTGCGTCGGGGAAGTTTGCGGACTAATTCTGATAGAACAGTGTGGGCACTTTGCAGGGCACGTAATTGTGGCACGGTCAGTTCTATAGAAATTCCATACCATTCAAAATTACCTGTGTTATGAGAATTTGCTTTTTGCCTTGTGCCGTGCTGACTGACTACATCTTTGACAATTTCTAAAACATGAAGACTAATTTCTTCAGGAGAATAATCTACATAGGTTTCTCGTATTTCGTCCTGAAGTTCATTTTGATCATTATAGTTACGAAAGCGTACTTCTTGCGCTCTGATTTTTTCAATCCATGAAATTGCTTTAATTAGTTCTCGTTTTTGTTTGGTAAATGTCGTTTGAACCATATTTACTTTCTTCTGATAATCTTAGTTAAATGCGTCAGTAATTTAAACTGGTGATCGCGCTTTGAAAGGAAAGGCATTGCTTTATATCTGGACACGAGATATCTCTGTAGTATTTCTACCACAGAACTGAAAGGCTTAACGGTCGAAACCGAGGAGACTTTGTCACCAAGATGTTAGCCAGTTATTCTTAGGAATCGCTTTAAAACTCGAAAATCCAGAGGACTTCTCTTTGTTCAAGTGCCTACTTTCTTGTCTCCAAATTGCGCGATAATTCAGTAAAAATAACCAACATCCAACGAACATCTTTCTTTAAGTG
This sequence comes from Cylindrospermum stagnale PCC 7417, assembly GCF_000317535.1. NCBI lineage: Bacteria > Bacillati > Cyanobacteriota > Cyanophyceae > Nostocales > Nostocaceae > Cylindrospermum > Cylindrospermum stagnale. Next base: position 4,815,503 of record NC_019757.1, on the reverse strand, counting down.
ACTCTCTGAGTTACTAAAACCTCCCTGAAATCTCCGATGAAGATTTCAGCTAAACTCACACCGCCGGCTCTATGTCACCATAGAGAATAACTGACAGATTGATTCTCCGCACTTACGACCTTTTAAGGTAGTCGTTCCCCTGGGTGTTAGATTAGAAAAGACGCCGCCACGCCAAAACGATGTGAATTGAAAATAGACATTTAGCAGGCAATTCATAGAATTCAAGAGAATTCCTCGAACTTAAGAGTTCTTGAGAGAATTTGTCCGTGCCCTATCGGATAATGTTTGAAAATACATTATGTATGACTGGGCAACGGATGAAAGCCTTCCTCCCTCTCTGATATTTCTTTCCGAAAATATGAGAAGTTTACGACTCCAACGAACATCTCAGGTTTTACCCCTCCTGGAAGATTTTAGGCTATTTCCACATTAGTTTTTCAAGGATCTTTGACTATCCTCTACTTGTCTGGCGGAACGTTTCGTCATAATTGCTATGGCGTTTTTTTCTTGGTTATTGAACAACTTAGGAGTTTTTTCTGAGATGTTAATGCTACAGTCTTGAACGAGATTTTTATTCGTAAAGATAAATATCTTTACTTTTCAGCAAGCTCAACCTTTCCTGCAATAACTCAAAAATAGTTTGAGCTATTACAATATCCATCTAACCATAGTGATTAACATTTTGTCTACTTAATTTTAGTAGACCACCAAGTTTTTTACGTTTACCAATTCGCTGCATAGGCGATGAGCAGGAAAGTTGACAATCATTGTTATTTTCAAAAATCCCCACAATTTTCAAATTTACAAGATATAACTTTGGCAGATCAAAATTTTTCGTTTTTTCTAAATAAGTTCTGATATTGAGTCGTTTATCTGCTTTTGCCAGGGCTGGCGGTTATCATCATATTTCAAAACCGTTGGTTTGCACTTAGGCGTAATTTTTGTCTAAGTCCCAATAACTAATGCCGCAGTTAATACAACTACGGCACTTTTTACGACAAACCAACAACTAAATTCCAGTAATTACTCACAACCTACGGCGTATTCAATCAACTGAGATAGACGCAGGCGTAGGGTTTCTAATCCCAACCGCTGGCTGGCGGAAATAAAGATCGCTAGAGGAAACTCTTCTTTAGCTAAAGCCAGTGTTTCGCTATTTACTTGATCTATCTTGTTAAAAGCAACCAATGCCGGGCCGGGAGTTACTGGCATTTGCGCGAGGATTTCCCTGACGGAGCGAATATGACTCAACCAAGCGGGATGAGACAAATCTACCAAATGCAGTAGGGCATCGGCTTCTGTCACTTCCTCCAAGGTGGCACGGAAGGCATCCATTAAGGATGCAGGTAACTCGTGAATAAACCCTACAGTATCTGTAATTAGAGTTTCCTGGGGTTCATTAGTATCCGCATGGGGAATGATTAGACGGCGCGTGGTGGGGTCGAGTGTAGCAAACAACTGGTCGGCTGTGTACACTTCTGAGTTAGTGAGGGCGTTCAGCAAGGTGGACTTGCCGGCGTTGGTATAACCCACCAAAGCGACTGAAGGAACTTCTCGATGTTGTCGCCGTTGTCGTAACCGTGAACGATGGGCTTGCAACTGGTTGACTTCTTGTTGCAATCGGGAAATCCGCTTCTGAATTGCCCGGCGTTCTGTTTCTAGTTTAGTTTCACCAGGGCCGCGAGTCCCAATACCGCCCCCTAGTCGGGACATTGTCTGTCCTCTTCCAGTCAGGCGCGGCATCATATATTCTAGCTGTGCCAGTTCTACTTGCAACTTACCAGCACGGGACTGGGCGCGTTGGGCAAAGATATCTAAAATTACTTCTGTGCGGTCAACTACCCGGACACCAATTTGCGCTTCTAAGTTGCGGACTTGGGTTGGTGAGAGGTCGCGGTCAAAGACGACAAGACTGGCTCCCAATGTTTGGGCGGTGAGGGCAATTTCTTGTACTTTGCCTTCGCCGACTACTGTTTGGGGATGAAGGCGCGATCGCTTTTGTTGCACTGTCTGCAATACGTCTCCGCCAGCAGTATCTACCAACCGCGCCAACTCTGACAAGGAATCCTGGAATTGTTGGGCAGTTTTACCATCGGTCAGCACCCCAATAAGTAGGACGCGCTCATGGTCAGCATCTACTTCCTGGGCGATGAATTCCCGCCGGAATTCTTCTTCTAGCCCTTCCACCAAGTCAATAAAATCCTGCTCTGCCAGGTCATCTAAGCTCAGAGGCTGGGAGATGTTGGAAGAGATTGCTGTGTCTTGGTTCGGTAGAGGTGTGGGTGGACTGGCATTACCAACTACTGATGGCTGATTTAAGACTAGCTGATTGGTATTTGATACCAAATGAGCTAAATAAACTTCTTTCACGTACCCAGCAGCGCCACCGCCTCGCCGTGTAAATCCCGTTCCCGTGATATTTAGCACCACTAAAGCGTCTAACCGTTGCAGCGCCATCGCTGTCAGTGCTGCCTCATTTGGCGGTTCTGGCTTGAGATGGGTCGCTATGCAACGAATCCCGCTGAGTCGTTCTGCACCGTAACGGGGCAGTTCCATCGGCGGAATTTGTGTTTGTCGTGGTGTACCTACCCCGACACGAATCACTTGTCCGCGTCGGTTGATGTAAGTACACACTGGCTGATTGATGTCCGTGCTAATTGCTGCCAGACGCTGGGCAAAATCGGGCGTGGTGATGCGATCGCCCGGTATGCGCTGGTGATATAGCCGCTGTAGTTGTTTCAGCTGGCTGGACTTTAAACCTTGGAGATTACCAAAGATAGTCTCTATAGACGTTTATGACCAATAAAATGGCCCCCCGAATCCTTACATTGTTCATTTTACAACAAGGTAGGGGCTGCCTGCTCTATCTTCTGGTAGATGATATCTAGGGCTAGAGTCTAAAGTGTTATATTTGACTATATTTTGCTAGTAATATCCCGTAGCCCATCGATATCAAGTTTTTGCGAAATATTTTTGTTTCGCGCACAGGAGAGCAATTACAGAGGCTTTGGTATTATTTGTGGTTATTGAATTAATGCTTGAAAGCGCTCATCTTTGCGAATTCCATCAAAATTGGTATCAGTTTTTGCCCTCTTTCGATATTTGTCAGGATTCAGATTTATTGCTTTTTGCAGATTTTCTAGTGCTGAATCAAGATTACCTTGAATGGCATAACAGCAAGCTTTGTTATAGAAAGCCTGGTGTAAATCAGGTTGAATTTTCACCGTTTGGTTAACAGAGGTATTTGCATTTTCCTCCGTTCTCAAATCCCCCAAGGTAATCCCCTGGCTATTTCCAGTGTTTTGGGAATCTGGTTGAGTCTTCAGCGCTGCGTCGAAGGATGCGATCGCATCTTCATAGCGTTTGAGATTCAGCAGCGCGGTTCCTCGGTTGTTCCAAGCCTCTTGGTAATCGGGTTTCAGCTTCAGTGCTGCGTCGAAGGAAGCGATCGCATCTTCATAGCGGTTGAGATTCAGTAGCGCAAAGCCTCGGTTATACCAAGCCAGGTGGGAATCAGGTTTAATTTTGATAGTTTCGTCAAAAGATGCGATCGCTTCCTCATAGCGTTCTAACTCATCCAGCGTCACACCGCGCTTAAACCAAGCTTGGTGGTAATCAGGTTTAATTTTTACAGCTTCGTCAAAAGATGCGATCGCTTCCTTAAAGCGTTCTAACTTATAAAGCGCTATCCCCTTATTAAACCAAGCTTGGTAATAATCACATTTTATTCTCACCGCTTGCTCAAAAGAGGCTAACGCTTCCGCGTGCAGTTCTAAACTCCCTAAAGCATTTCCCCGACGATACCAACCTTCTGGATAATGCGGTTGAATTTTTACTGATTTTTCGTAAGAAGCGAGTGCTGATTCATATTCTTGAGCAGCATGTAATAAACCACCCAATTCAAATTGTAAACTCGCGCGAATATTCTCTGTTTGATGCTGCTCATCCAGCAAGTCTTGTATTTCTAAAATCTTTTCAATCTTTTCCTCAGGTGCAAGTTTCAAATATTCCCCATAGTCTCCCTCTAAAATCAGGCGAGATGACTCTAACTCTACAACTTCTGGTGTTGTTGGTAGTTCAAATACAGCCGAACGCCAGTCAAAGAAATCTGGGGCGCGATGAAGTAAATAGTTAAGAGAAAATGACCGCACAAGAAAAACAAAAGAAATGGGGAAATCATCTCTAAACCTTTCTCGTTGTTGGTTTAAATGATTTAAAATAGGCGGAACACTGCTTAAATTACTAAATTGTCCTTCAGTGATTTCGCCAAACTTTCTTTTTTCATACTTGTAGAGAGAATATTCTAAACCAGTAATCAATAAAACTTCAAATTGCTTATTGCTATAAAGGTCAATTACCCGCTCATATAAATTGCTAATTGGCTCAACCAAGCGCAAAACTTCAACTTTTTTCTGCGGTAAATCCTGGGGAATTTTACCAATCACCTGTTCAGCTTCCCCAGGACTACATTGCACAAAATACAAGCCAAAACCTGAGTTACGCTTGAGTGCGCGAACCAAGTCTTGATAGGCTGCTTCAGGTTCAGGGGGAGAGTCTTCATCCCAATCGCTAAAATATTGTTTCATGGGAGTTTTGCTACAGCTTCTTTAAATTCTTGAATGCCTTGAATTAGTGGGTGAATATCATACCAACGCTGCATCTCCCCTTCATCATCCAAGTAGCGGTACTCTAAAAGACAGCGATTAAACATCAAACTCCGATACTGGTCATCATTAATGAGGAACTTAGAACGGGAGACTTCAGCTAACAAAACCCATTGATGATTTTCCACAGAACGGCGATAGGTATCTCGCGCTTGAGTGATAGCGCGTTTTACGGATTTTTCAGTAATTGGTAATTCTTCAGTGCGGCCAATAGCATCCTGAGTTAACAATAACAAATTTCTGACGTGACCACCACTCATCAAACAAAGTCGTTCTACAGTTTGGGGACTATCAAATATTTCTGTTTCTAGAGATAATTCCGGTGCAAACTGCTGTATTCGCCGGGAAATCACCTCTTTAACTTTATTAATTCCTGGTTCGTAAACTTCTCCATCCTGAGTGCGTACCATCACCATTGGCAAAATTTGGGGGTCGCCATAAATATCTCTCAGGTCTGTAGCTCTGGTAGAATAGACCATAGCAATAGGGACAGTGTAAATCAAATGACAGTCTAAGGCTTTGAGTTGTTCGCTGCGGTCTAAAAAGACTTCTTCATAATTAGTTCGTTCGCCATCTTTAACTAAAACCATCCGGTCTAAGTTATCGACAATTACTGCTAGTTTTTTACGTCCTTCAGGTAGGCGCTTTTTCACATCTGCCAGAAACTCATTTAAGACTTTAATCAAAGTGACAGTATGTGGCTCTACTTTTCTGCGAATTTCTTGGCGTAATGTAGGAACAGCCCTTAAATTTGCCGTCAATTTAGCAAACTGAGCAACTTGCACTTCTACATCCATATCATCTAATTGGATTTCTGTTAGTGCTAAATCTTTCAATTCTTGCCAACGATCTTTTAGCCAATTCAGCACCGGACGAGGATTACCAATAGTGCGTAAATCTCTGAGTAAGCGTCGAGTGCAAGCGAGGAGAATATCCGTATATTGGGCATCTTCAGAATCAATATCTTCTTCATCAGCCGCAAAATAGACTACATAAAATTCCCGTTCTTCTAAATATTTTTTTAATCTCAGCAGTTCTGTAGATTTTCCCGCACCGCGATGACCAGAATACAATTGATAAGTATTTGTTTTTGCCAATCGCATCCGATTTCCCAACTCTTGCTGAATATCTGCATCTCCCCGCACATCCTGACAATCAACATATTTTGGATCACCTGCGGGTAAGGGTTCAAAGGGGTTGAAGGCGTTGTAGAGGTTGGTGAGTAAGTCGGGGTTTTGATTCATGGGAGTTGTGTTTATTTTCAGTTTAATTTGCTGTTGCAGGTGGGAGTGTGAGTAGTGTCACATTTATAAGAGGATGTTCGTAAAGTATCAAGTCGTATCGAGATCCCCCTAAATCCCCCTTAAAAAGGGGGACTTTGACTCTAGTTCCCGCCTTTTTAAAGGGTGCTTCGACTCCAGTTTTCCCCTTTTTAAGGCAGGGCTGTTTCATTCGATAAGGAGGAATAGTTTGTCAATATCATTAGCGATAGTTTATTGGAGAAAAGTGATGGAAAACCCTTTATTTAGAACCAGAAAATTCAGATTTTGCCTAGGAAATTCAGCGCAATCGCTAAAATAAACCCTTGACATTATGAGCCTTTAAGGGAATGAAACAGCCCTGCCTTTTTAAGGGGGGCTAGGGGGGATCTACAAGGTTGTTGGGACTGATGCAAGATTTGAGATAAGTCATCTTATTGTAGGAAAGAAATAATTAGTAGGTTGCTGTTATTGAATCAAATATTGAAAGCGTTTATCTTCTCGAATACCATCAAAGTCAGAATCTGTTTTTGCCATGTTTCGATATTCTTCAGGATTTAGATTAATTGCTTGTTGTAGGTTTTCTAATGCTTGCTCAATATTGCCTTGAAGGGCATAATAGCAAGCTTTGTTGTACCAAGCACAGTGGTCATCAGGTTGAAATTTTATAGCTTCTTCAAATGAGGCAATCGCATCTTCATAGCGTCCTAAATTCCCTAGGGCAATACCCCGGTTGTTCCAAGCTTCGTGGTAATCAGGTTGAAATTTCAGCGCGGCGTCGTAGGATGCGATCGCATCTTCATAGCGTCCTAAATTCCCTAGGGCAATACCCCGGTTGTACCAAGCTTGGTGTAAATCAGGTTGAAATTTCAGCGCGGCGTCGTAGGATGCGATCGCATCTTCATAGCATCCTAATTCATCTAGGGCATTACCCCGGTTGTACCAAGCTTCGTGGTAATCAGGTTGAAATTTCAGCGCGGCGTCGTAGGATGCGATCACATCTTCATCGCGTCCTAATTTCCTTAGGGCAATACCCCGGTTGTACCAAGCTTGGTGGTAATCAGGTTGAAATTTCAGCGCGGCGTCGTAGGATGCGATCGCATCTTCATTGCGTCCTAAATTCCCTAGGGCATTACCCCGGTTGTACCAAGCTTCGTGTAAATCAGGTTGAAATTTCAGCGCGGCGTCGTAGGATGCGATCGCATCTTCATCGCGTCCTAAATTCCCTAGGGCATTACCCCGGTTGTACCAAGCTTGGTGTAAATCAGGTTGAATTTTCAGCGCGGCGTCGTAGGATGCGATCGCATCTTCATTGCGTCCTAATTTCCCTAGGTCATTACCCCGGTTATACCAAGCATCGGAGTCATCCGGTTGAATTTTCAGCGCGGCGTCGTAGGATGCGATCGCATCTTCATTGCGTCCTAATTTCCTTAGGGCAATACCCCGGTTGTACCAAGCTTGGTGTAAATCAGGTTGAATTTTCAGCGCGGCGTCGTAAGATGCGATCGCATCTTCATTGCGTCCTAATTTCCCTAGGGCAATACCCCGGTTGTTCCAAGCACCGGGGTCATCAGGTTGAATTTTCAGCGCGGCGTCGTAGCATGCGATCGCATCTTCATAGCGTCCTAATTTCCCTAGGGCAATACCCCGGTTGTTCCAAGCATCGGGGTCATCAGGTTGAATTTTCAGCGCTTGGTCGTAGGATGCGATCTCATCTTCATAGCGTCCTAAATTCCCTAGGGCATTACCCCGGTTGTTCCAAGCTTGGTGTTTATCAGGTTGAATTTTCAGCGCGGCGTCGTAGCATGCGATCGCATCTTCATAGCGTCCTAAATTCCCTAGGTCATTACCCCGGTTATACCAAGCTTGGTGGTAATCAGGTTGAATTTTCAGCGCGGCGTCGTAGGATGCGATCGCATCTTCATAGCATCCTAATTCATCTAGGGCATTACCCCGGTTGTACCAAGCTTGGTGGTAATCAGGTTGAATTTTCAGCGCTTGGTCGTAGGATGCGATCGCATCTTCATTGCGTCCTAAATTCCCTAGGGCAATACCCCGGTTGTTCCAAGCTTGGTGTTTATCAGGTTGAATTTTCAGCGCGGCGTCGTAGGATGCGATCGCTTCTTCATATTCTTTGGCAGCAGCTAACAAATTTCCTCGTTCAAATAGTAGACTTGCTTTACGTTCTTCCGTCAGATGCTGTTCTCTCAGCAAGTCTTGAATTTCCAGGACTTTATCGATTTTTTGTTCGTGGGTAAGTTTCAGATATTTCTCATAGTCTCCTTCCAACATCAGACGAGTTGATTCTTGTTCTAGGACTTCTGGCGTTGTTGGTAATTCAAATACACCTGAACGCCAATCATAGAAATCAGGGGCGCGATGAATTAAATAGTTGAGCGAAAACGAACGCAAAAGAAAAACAAAGCTAATGGGGAAATCATCTCTAAACCTTTCCCGCTGTTGGTTTAAGTGATTTAAAATTCGGGGAACACTGCTGATATTGCTAAATTTACTTTCAGTGATTTCGCCAAAACTTCTTTTTTCATACTTATATAAAGAGTATTCCAAACCCTTAATCAATAAAATATCAATTGGCTTATCTTTAACAAACTCATTCACTTGCTGATATAAATTATCAATTTCCTCCACATAGCGCAGAACTGCAATTTTTTTCTGCGGCATATCCTGCGGAACTTTTTTAATACAATGCTCTGCTTCCACAGGTGTACATTGGACAAAATACAAGCCAAAACCTGAGTTCCGCTTTAGTGCGCGAAGCAAATCTGAATAGGCTTTTTCAGGTTCCGGGGGTAAATCCTCATCCCAATCGCTGTAATTTGAGTTCATGCAAGTTTCGCCACAGATTATTCTTTTTGTAAAAAATATTGCTCTTTTCACCACCCTACTGAAAATTATAGAAGGTTAACCGCTAACCCCGCCACAATAAGCCTTTCTAGCTCGTAGTAAGCACTTCAGTGCTGATTCTCTTGTTCCCAGACTCCGGCTGAGAATGCACCCCTAGAGGCTCCGCCTCATATACTTAACAGCCACGGTTTACACAAGTTATCGGATTACCCAAAAGTCCTCCAAAACCTCAAAGAGTCCTAACAGACATCCCTCTCCTTGTGAAGGAGAGGGACAGGTTGTGCGTAGCAGAACCAGGGTGAGGTTTTCTTTCCTCTGTTCGATAAACCATAAATAAGTTGAGACAGATTTGTATCTACACCTTAAATACTTAACAGGAGGCAGAGCCTCCCATCTGGCATTCCTAGGTAGAACCTAGGAACGGGAACGAGGAAAATTATCTATATCTATATATATAGACGTTTCATAAAACATCTCTACACTCCCCCTTCCCTAGCAGGGAAGGGGGTTGGGGGGTTAGGTTCTCCCTCCACCGCTTCACCCCCAGCGCCAACTCTCCCCCCAACCAGTCATCAAACTGCGGATACACCGGCAAACGTGGCACCAATTCCCACCCCGCAGGTTGTAAAATTTCTCTCAAAGCCTCCTCTTGAACATGAGGATAATCAGGATTTACTTCATCCTTCGGGCCAATTCCCCCCAAATCCCTCGCACCAGCAGCTAAACAAGCGAGTAACCAGCCGGCATCCTTGACTAAATTCGGCGGAATTTGAATTGTAATATCTGCGGGTAAAATTTCCCGTGCTTTAGCAATCACCGCTGGTAGCTGATGGGGGTCAAAAGGCGGTGCATCAAAGCTTTGCTGATTTCCCGGACTGTGGGGTTGCAGAATCACTTCTTGAATGTGATGGTAGCGTTCATGCACATTAGATATAGCTGTCAACGTTTCCCAGCAATCATCAACAGTTTCCCCAATTCCCAAAAGTAACCCTGTGGTAAAGGGAATCTGCAACTCTCCCGCCCATTCTAATTGTTGCATCCTCACCTCTGGTAACTTACTCGGCGCGTGACGATGCACAGTATTTAATAGTGTTGGCGTCAACTGTTCCAACATCAAACCCATCGAAACATTTACATCCTTCAGCTTTTCCATCTCCGCCAAACTCAGTGGCCCAGCGTTGGTATGCGGTAAAAACCCCATCGCTAGAGCTAAATCACACAAATCATAAATCCGCTGAAACCACGCTTGACGCCTGGATGAATGGGGGTGTACCTCACCGCTGAGAATGAGAATTTCACAGATTTTTTGGCTTTGCAGTTGTTGCAATATCCTTTCCGCCGCCTCAAGACTCATCCAGGGACTCTTACCCGGTTCGCTGCGAAAGTTGCAGTAGGTGCAGCGGTTAAAGCACTCATAAGTAGGGACGATTGTATAGGCTGGGCTGTATGTAACGCTGCGTGAACTATGTAAAGCCATAAATGTAACGTTTCTGAATAGAGATTTACAATTAAGTTAAAATTCGTCAAAGCCTTGTACTGCAAGCTTTATAGCCTCTATTTAACACCCTGTTTTAGAGAACTGTTAAAAAATGTTGCTAAAAGGGGTTTACAAATCTCAATAAAGCTCTTAATATAAGTTCATAAGGTAGAAACACCTACCAAACATCATAAAAAACATAACCGCAATCATAAAACCATGACCGCAACCTTACAACGCCGCGAAAGCGCCAACGTATGGGATCGCTTCTGCGAATTCATTACCAGCACCAATAACCGTCTATATATCGGTTGGTTCGGTGTCTTAATGATCCCCACCTTACTAGCTGCTACTACCTGCTTCATCGTCGCTTTCATCGCCGCTCCCCCCGTTGACATCGACGGTATCCGCGAGCCAGTTGCAGGTTCCTTAATGTACGGAAACAACATCATCTCCGGTGCAGTTGTTCCTTCTTCTAACGCTATCGGTTTGCACTTCTACCCCATTTGGGAAGCAGCTTCCTTAGATGAGTGGTTGTACAACGGCGGTCCTTACCAATTGGTAGTTTTCCACTTCTTAATCGGCGTATTCTGTTACCTCGGTCGTGAATGGGAACTTTCCTACCGCTTAGGTATGCGTCCTTGGATTTGCCTAGCTTTCTCTGCACCTGTTGCAGCCGCTACCGCAGTCTTCTTAATCTACCCAATTGGTCAAGGTTCATTCTCCGACGGTATGCCTTTGGGTATCTCTGGAACATTTAACTTCATGATTGTGTTCCAAGCTGAACACAACATCCTAATGCACCCCTTCCACATGTTGGGAGTAGCTGGTGTATTCGGTGGTTCCTTGTTCTCAGCAATGCACGGTTCACTCGTAACTTCTTCCTTGGTTCGTGAAACAACTGAAACCGAATCCTTGAACTACGGTTACAAGTTCGGACAAGAAGAAGAAACCTACAACATCGTTGCTGCTCACGGTTACTTCGGTCGCTTAATCTTCCAATACGCATCATTCAACAACAGCCGTCAACTACACTTCTTGTTGGCAGCATGGCCTGTAATCGGCATCTGGTTCACCGCTTTGGGTGTAAGCACAATGGCTTTCAACTTGAACGGTTTCAACTTCAACCAATCAATCATTGATTCTCAAGGTCGCGTCATCGGTACATGGGCTGATGTGATCAACCGCGCTAACCTGGGTATGGAAGTGATGCACGAGCGTAACGCTCACAACTTCCCCCTAGACTTGGCTGCTGCTGATGTTGCTCCCGTAGCTCTGACTGCTCCTGCAATCAACGGTTAATCTGAAGCTCTAGCTGAATAAAAAACGCTCTCCTAAATTGGAGGGCGTTTTTTATGGGCAAAACCTGTAGAGACGTTCCATGGAACGTCTCTTTGTTGTAGGTAGAAAAGCGATCGCACACAGATCATATAATCCAATACAGTTCAGTTAAGCCTAAAACTCAAAGGGCTATTTCCTGCCAGATGTAACAATCTCAATAAATCCCCAAAAGCTTTACCCCATATAGATTAAAACCTCTAACAGATACCCAATTTCCCAAAAATCTTAAAAATACTTTCTGAAAGCCCTTTACAAACCGCAATAAACAACTTAGTATTTATACAGGGAGTAGAAATGCCTACCCCAAACATCATAAACAAATAACCGCAATCATCAAACCATGACCACAACCTTACAACAGCGCTCCAGCGCCAACGTATGGGATCGCTTTTGCGAATGGATCACCAGCACCGAAAACCGGATTTATATCGGTTGGTTCGGCGTGTTGATGATTCCTACCCTACTGGCTGCAACCACCTGCTTCATCATCGCCTTCATCGCTGCGCCTCCCGTTGACATCGACGGTATCCGTGAGCCAGTAGCAGGTTCCTTGATTTACGGAAACAACATCATTTCCGGTGCGGTTGTTCCTTCCTCCAACGCTATCGGTTTACACTTCTACCCAATCTGGGAAGCAGCTTCCTTAGATGAGTGGTTGTACAACGGCGGTCCTTACCAACTGGTAATTTTCCACTTCTTGATCGGATGCGCTTGCTACCTCGGTCGTCAGTGGGAACTATCTTACCGCTTGGGAATGCGTCCTTGGATCTGCGTAGCTTACTCTGCACCTTTGGCATCTGCTACAGCAGTATTCTTGATCTACCCAATTGGTCAAGGTTCATTCTCCGACGGTATGCCTTTGGGGATCTCCGGAACATTCAACTTCATGATTGTGTTCCAAGCTGAACATAACATCCTGATGCACCCCTTCCACATGTTAGGTGTAGCTGGTGTATTCGGTGGAAGCTTATTCTCAGCAATGCACGGTTCACTCGTAACTTCTTCCTTAGTTCGGGAAACAACCGAAACCGAATCCTTGAACTACGGTTACAAGTTCGGACAAGAAGAAGAAACCTACAACATCGTTGCAGCCCACGGCTACTTCGGTCGCTTAATCTTCCAATACGCCTCATTCAACAACAGCCGTCAACTACACTTCTTGTTGGCAGCATGGCCTGTAATCGGCATCTGGTTCACCGCTTTGGGTGTGAGCACAATGGCTTTCAACCTCAACGGTTTCAACTTCAACCAATCAATCATTGATTCTCAAGGTCGCGTCATCGGTACATGGGCTGACGTCATCAACCGCGCTAACCTGGGTATGGAAGTGATGCACGAGCGTAACGCTCACAACTTCCCTCTAGACTTGGCTGCTGCTGATGTTGCTCCCGTAGCTCTGACTGCTCCTGCAATCAACGGTTAATCCGAAATTCTAGCTGAATAAAAAACGCTCTCCTGGATTGGGAGGGCGTTTTTTATTGGCACTATGTTTTGCTATTTATGTAGAAAAAAGAGCGATCGCATCGCTAAAATCCAATACTGTTCAGTTAAGGCTTAACTCTTTGTCAAAGTCAATTTTTTTAACAAACCGCAAAGGACGCACGCGCGCAGCGATGCCCAAAGGGCTGTAGAACGCAAAGGAAGAGAAGGAAGAGAAGGAAGAGAAGGAAGAGAAGGAAGAAATGCTTAACTGAACTGTATTGCGCTAAAATCATCTTTTGCCATAACTCCCGATACAATTACAACAGCCGATATTTTTTCTCAACATCATGGGCAGCACTTTTGGTCATCTATTTCGCATTACTACTTTTGGCGAGTCCCACGGCGGCGGTGTGGGGGTTGTGATTGATGGTTGTCCTCCACAACTGGAAATTTCGGCTGAAGAAATTCAAGTAGAACTAGATAGAAGGCGTCCTGGACAAAGTAAAATTACGACTCCCCGCAAGGAAGCGGATACCTGCGAAATATTGTCTGGGGTATTTGAGGGAAAAACTTTAGGAACACCAATTGCAATTTTAGTGCGGAACAAAGATACTCGTCCCCAAGATTACGACGAGATGGCGCAAAAGTATCGCCCTTCCCACGCAGATGCGACTTATGATGCTAAATATGGGATTAGAAATTGGCAAGGTGGCGGCAGGTCGTCAGCGCGTGAGACAATAGGAAGAGTGGCAGCGGGTGCGATCGCTAAAAAGATTCTCCGTCAAGTCGCCAATATCGAAATTATCGCTTACGTCAAGCGCATCAAAGACTTAGAAGGCATAGTAGATCCTAACACCGTCACCTTAGAACAAGTGGAAAGCAACATTGTCCGCTGTCCAGATGGCGAAACTGCCACGCGCATGATTGAATTAATTGAACAAACTGGCAGACAAGGTGATTCCATCGGCGGTGTAGTAGAATGTGTGGCGCGAAATGTGCCCAAAGGTTTAGGCGAACCAGTTTTTGATAAATTGGAAGCAGATATAGCGAAAGCTGTAATGTCTCTTCCTGCGAGTAAAGGTTTTGAAATTGGTTCCGGTTTTGCAGGAACCCTGTTAACAGGAATTGAACATAACGACGAATTTTATATTGACGAACAAGGGGAAATCCGCACTGTAACTAATCGTTCTGGCGGTATTCAAGGGGGAATTTCCAACGGCGAAAACATCATTTTGCGAGTTGCATTTAAACCCACAGCCACAATTAGAAAAGAGCAAAAAACAGTAACTCGTGAAGGTGAAGAAACCCTATTAGCTGCCAAAGGACGCCATGATCCTTGTGTGCTACCCCGCGCTGTGCCAATGGTTGACGCGATGGTAGCTTTGGTTTTGTGCGATCATCTATTGCGGCAACAGGCACAATGTAAGGTGTTATAGGGATTAAACTTTCAGGAAATTTTGATAACTAAACAAAGTAATGATTTGCCAAACTTTTTCGTGCTTCAGAATGGCGCAAGTTCAGCGACATCAGCAGCCGGAAAGCTTAAAAATCAGGAGGCTATTCTATGCCGAGATTGATTAGTAGACAGCAACTATCCAGAATTGTTTTGAAGGGCTTTAAGTCTATTGCTGAATGCGACATTAAGCTTGCTCAACTTAACGTACTCATTGGCTGCAATGGCGCTGGTAAATCTAACTTCATCGGCTTTTTTCGCATGGTTCAGCAGATGCTTGAGGGAAATCTGCAAGTTTTTGTCAGCCGTCAGGGTGGCCCCGATGCGATTTTGCATTTTGGTAGGAAAACAACTGAACAATTAGAAGTTAAACTTTACTTCGGAACCAACAGTTATTTCGCTACTTTTGAACCAACTCAGGATAACCGTCTGATGTTCTCTAAAGAATCTTTTGGATGGAATAATACTGAGTGGGAAATAGGTAGTGGTCATTTTGAAACTCAAGCTCCACGAGGTACTGGGACAAGAATTGACGAATATGTATTACCTGCTATGCAACAGTGGCGAGTTTATCATTTCCACGATACAAGCGACAGTGCTTATGTAAAACAAATACATGGCATTAATGTTAATAATTACCTGCGTTCAGATGCTCGTAATCTTGCGGCTTTCTTGTATTTATTAAAACAAAATCATCCTGAATATTATCAACGAATTGTCAAAACAATTCGACTTGTTGCACCTTTCTTTAGTGATTTCTATCTACGACCTTCCCCACAAAATAAGGATATGATAGAACTTGAATGGTTTGAGCAAGGTCAAGATATTCCCTTTAAAGCTCATCTTCTTTCTGATGGAACGCTGCGTTTTATATGTTTGGCAACCGTTTTTTTACAACCTACTTCTCTTCAACCAGAAACAATTTTAGTTGATGAACCTGAGTTAGGTCTTCACCCTTATGCAATTACTATTCTTGCATCATTAATGCGTGCTGCTGCAATAGAAAAACAAGTTATTGTTTCCACTCAGTCGGTTGAACTGCTGAATGAATTTAGCGCAGATGATGTAATTGTAGTAGACAGAAAAGATGGTAAATCATTACTCCGAAGATTGAAGGAAGATGATTTACATGAGTGGCTAGAAGACTATAGCTTAGGAGAATTGTGGAAAAAGAACATCCTTGGAGGAAGACCTTCAAGATGATTCGAGTAAACGTTTTTGTGGAAGGACAGACTGAAGAAACTTTTGTTAGAGAATTACTTTACGAGCATTTTCAGCGACAAAATATCTACCTCAACCCAATCCTTGTAAGAACTAGTCAAACTGCTAAAGGTGGTGTGGTGAGCTATGAAAAAATCAAGCCTCAATTGAATCGTCAATGCCTTAAGGATAATTCGGCATTCGTCACTACGATGTTTGATTTGTATGCATTACCAAAAGACTTTCCCGGAAAAGATTCTGTGCCAAAGACGAATGACCCATTTAATAAAGTTGAATATCTTGAACAGCAAATGGGTGCAGATATTGGGCACAAAAATTTTATTCCAAATCTACTGGTACATGAGTTTGAGGGACTTCTGTATAGCAATCCGCAAGCTTTTCTGGGATGGTTTGATCAAAGCGTAGTAAATCAGCTACAAAGTGAGCGTGACTCATTTGCTTCACCTGAACATATTAATGAAAGTCCGATAACAGCCCCATCTAAAAGGATTATTAGATGTTGCCCTCAATATGATAAACCATATCATGGATCTCTGATTGCAATGGATATCGGTTTGGATGTAATACGTCAGCAGTGTCAGCATTTCAATAAATGGTTAACCCATCTTGAAAGCATCATGTAATTCACAAGTACAGTTGTAAGTAAAATAAATATTTTAGCCTGTATTTTTTCAATATCATGGGCAGAAATTTGACATTTTATGAAGTTAAATTAAAATTTCTATAATCTACTATTCACCTGCTTTAAACACTTGTTCAGCAGTGATATTTAACTCAGGAAAAGTAAGAGAAATAATTCTTTGATTTCCTCTAAATTGCTGAAATTGATATTCCCCGTCAACTAATTGATAAACTGTAAAAGTTGGTTCTTTGGGAAATCCAATATATCTCCTTCCACCTAAACCTAAATAATCAGCTATCCAATATTCAGAAATTCCTAACGCTTCGTAGTCCGTGAGTTTGTGTCCGTAATCATTACGCCAATTTGTACTCACTACTTCGACAATTAATTGAATTGATTCACCTTTGGTAATGGTTGAATATTTTTCCCAAAGTGGTTCATTTGAGAGATTATTTTTATTTACTACTATCAAATCGGGAAGATAAGCCGTTTCCCAATCAGGTGCTTTCACCAGTGCGTGTCTAGGGAAACTATAAGGTAGTTTTAACCTTTGACTTTCTACAGTTATTGATATTCCTAGAAAGTCAGTAACTTCTTCATGCTTACCCGTTGGTTGCATTTCAACTACACACCCATTAATTAATTCATAACGTCCATTTTCTGGATACCATTCTAGAAAATCAGCAAATTTGACTGGCTGGGATATGGCTGCAATCATAGTAATATTCCTTTAGGAGTATTTTTATTGTATAAATATTGCATTTAATGTCTTTGCTGGTTTCAATACTGTTCATAAATTATCTAGTGTTGCTATATTAGAATATAGCAGCTATTTCATTCTTTCAAAATCTACAATGCTTTTTAATCATTTAGTCCGCGCAGGCGGACTTTGTTTGTGTAGCCGCGATTTCCAATCGCCAAGGCTTATTTAAACTTAAATCATCAAATATGGATTTAATTACGGTTTTAGGATTATTTGCCGCGATTTTAACGACTATCTCTTTCTTACCCCAGATGTTGAAAATCTGGCGTTCAAAATCAGCTAAAGATGTTTCCTTCCTCATGCTGATAACTTTCATGAGTGGTCTTTTTTTATGGTTAATCTACGGAATCATTCTTGGTGCTTGGCCGATTATTCTGGCTAACGGCGTGACCTTGGGTTTTAACTTTATAATTCTATGGCTTAAAATTAGATATAGAAAACGCCCATAAAAGCTTGTGACATCATCTGTGTTTGACTCCGAACGCCTGTTATTCACCCCCGCTACCCCTAACACCGACGCTATCCCCCTGATTTTTGCCTTTCCCAATGAGTACAGCGTCGGGATAACTAGCCTTGGCTATCAGGTGGTGTGGGCAACTTTGGCTATGCGGGATGATGTGCAGGTAAGTCGCTTGTTTACCGATACTCACGAACAACTCCCTAGAGAACCAGAAATACTTGGCTTTTCTATGTCCTGGGAATTGGATTATGTGAATATTTTAAATTTGTTGGAATCTTTGTCAATTCCCATTAGGGCAGATTTCCGTAATGAACGTCATCCCCTAATTTTTGGCGGTGGACCTGTTCTCACCGCTAACCCTGAACCTTTTGCCGAGTTTTTTGATGTAATTTTGTTAGGAGATGGGGAAAACCTGCTGGGAGATTTCATTGAAGCGTATAAGGAAGTAAGAAGCGCTTCTAGAGAATTTCAATTAAAAAGATTGGCACAAGTACCGGGAATTTACGTTCCTAGTTTGTATGCGGTGGAATATCTTGCCAAAGATGGGGCGGTAAAGTCAATAAACCCAATTTCTGCCGAAATTCCCGCAGTAGTGCAAAAGCAAACTTACCGAGGAAATACTCTCTCAGCTTCAACTGTGGTTACAGAAAAGGCGGCTTGGGAAAATATCTACATGGTGGAAGTGGTGCGGAGTTGTCCGGAAATGTGCCGCTTTTGTCTAGCGAGTTATTTAACCTTGCCTTTTAGAACTGCGAGTTTGGAAGGTTCTTTAATTCCCGCAATTGAGAGAGGGTTAAAAGTTACAAATCGCCTGGGTTTATTGGGTGCTTCTGTTACCCAACATCCAGAGTTTACAGAATTGCTAGATTATATCAGTCAGCCAAAATATGATGATGTCCGCTTGAGTATTGCTTCGGTGCGAACAAATACGGTAACGGTGCAGCTAGCAAAGACTTTAGCCCAAAGAGATACGCGATCGCTTACCATTGCCGTAGAAAGTGGTTCCGAGAAATTGCGGCAAATCATCAATAAAAAGTTACATAACGATGAAATCATCCAAGCGGCAGTAAATGCCAAAGCTGGAGGATTAACCAATCTGAAACTCTACGGGATGGCGGGAATTCCCGGTGAGGAACCAGAAGATTTAGATGCAACTGTCGCAATGATGCGCGGTATTAAAAAATCTGTACCTGGACTGCGGTTAACATTCGGATGCAGCACCTTTGTACCGAAAGCACACACGCCTTTTCAATGGTTTGGGGTAAATCGTCAAGCAGAAAAGCGGTTGCAGATGTTACAAAAACAGCTAAAA
Organism: Cylindrospermum stagnale PCC 7417; assembly: GCF_000317535.1. Classification (NCBI taxonomy): domain Bacteria; kingdom Bacillati; phylum Cyanobacteriota; class Cyanophyceae; order Nostocales; family Nostocaceae; genus Cylindrospermum; species Cylindrospermum stagnale. Next base: position 4,796,644 of record NC_019757.1, on the reverse strand, counting down.
CCCCAAGGGATAGAGTTTCGTCCAGAAAGCTATAATTGGTCAATTATACAGGCTTTGTTGTCGAGAGGCGATCGCAGGCTTTCCCAGCTTCTCGAACTTACCCGCGACTTTGGTGACTCCTTGGGTAGCTACAAACGCGCTTTCAAACAACTAAAAGGCCAAATACCCGACTTAGATTTCTACGTTCACGCCGAATGGTCAACAGAGCAAGTTTTACCTTGGAGTCACTTGCAAGGGCCTTTACCACAGTCTACACTACTAAAGCATTTGGCTGAGGCTAAGAGTTATTTCCATTCATGTCAGAAGCAACTACAGGCGTTAAATTTATAATTTTTTAAACGCAAAGGGGCGCAAAGTTATAAAATTGAGGATAATATCTAGAAATGCAAAATACGGCTGAGTATTACTGCGCCTATTGTGGCGAACCAAGCTTAACTTTTATTGATTTGAGTGCGGGACTACAACAAAAATATGTAGAAGATTGTCAAGTTTGCTGTCGTCCAAATATTTTGTATGTGCGGGTTGATGAAGATACCCTAGATATTGAAATTGATACCGAATATGAAGAATAAATTTTAGGGTTTTCTTTCCATGCTGCACTTTAAACATTCTTCAGTCATTGATGCGCCACTAGAAGTAGTTTGGAAATTTCACGAAAGACCAGATATTTTGCAACTGCTGACTCCACCTTGGCAACCAGTCCAGGTAGTCCGCCGCGAGGGGGGACTTGCAGTCGGTGCAATCACCGAATTTCGGCTTTTTCTGGGACTATTGCCTTTGACTTGGTTAGCGCGTCACACTGAATGCGAAAAAAATAATCTATTTATCGACGAACAGATATCTGGCCCTTTCGAGTCTTGGACACATCGACATGAATTTGTCCTAGAAAATGACAAAACCAGATTAACTGATGCTATTTCTTTTTCTATGCCTGGTGGCGATGCCGTAGAATTCGTTAGCGGTTGGTTACTGCAAGCTCAACTAGAAGCGATGTTCCGCTACCGCCATTATGTGACAAAGCGGGAGTGCGAGTCACGATAGCAGAAGGCGCTGAAGAATCCAATAATTACTATTCCTGATTTTTTAAGGTTTGCCGAGAAACCCATTTCATCAAACCAGGAAATAACCGATACAATGACTGCGAAAAATTCGCAGAACCAACCATTACTTCCGACTTCTGATTATTGACTGCATCCCAGATTGCATTTGCCACATCTTCAGGCTTCTCCACTACGGGATTTTTCAGCACATTATTGAGTTGTTCTCGACGAGTTTGCAATTCTTCCTCATCCTTACCCCGAAAAATTGCCCGTTCCATCAAACTACTCTTGATCAAATTTGGATAAATCCCACAAACATGAATACCTTTTGGCTGTAATTCTGCTTGTAGTGCTTCCGTCAATCCTGTCACGCCAAATTTACTAGTGCAGTAAGCAACTAAATACGCCGTAGGCACTTTACCCCCAATGGAACTTAAATTAACAATTGTTCCACTTCCCCGTTGGAGAAAATGAGGCAAAAGTGCCTGAATGGTGTGGATATATCCCCATAAATTAGTGTCTATAACCTGGTGCCAATCACTAAGAGAAAATTGCTCTACTGGCCCAGATGCAAAGATGCCTGCATTATTCACTAGCACGTCGATATAACCATAATGCTCCAATGCTTTTTGCACCAACATCTCTACCTGGGAGGGATTTGTGACATCACAAGTTACAGTCAATGGTGCTGCAAGTCCAAGGCTTTGCACCTCCTGCGCTGTAGCTTCCAAGCGTTCAGTTTGACGGGCTGCAAGTACGAGGTCATATCCTTTCCGGGAAAATAAAAGCGCTGTTGCTTTGCCAATGCCTTGAGACGCACCTGTAATCAGTATTGTAGGAGCCATACTCTAAGTTTGAAAAAAATTATTTTATTTTCTGTCTATCAGTTTGGGCAAAAACTCTGTAAAAACCTTCTGACTTTCGTTAGATTTGTCGTGGCATAGAGAGGATTATTTTTTTGCTTTCATTGCCAGCATCGTCTAGTAACTCTAGTCAAGACACCTCTACTCAATAGGTTATTTTTTAGCCGAGGTTTTTCCTGAAAATATGCAAAGATTCATCCTTTAGACTTACTTACATTTTGATATTAAGGCAGATGCCGCTAATTCATTAGGTCAAGATAATGAAAAAGTATTTTATTTTTCAGTAAAAAAATTAATGTGTCTTGACAAAAGCGATATAACTGAAAACACAAATAATCAAATAGATCGTAATGCCTGAAAGCATTTTTAGCACTGGCATCGGTTTTATGGCTTACCTATTTTGAGATATCAACGGTTGAGTGTAATGCACAAATTACTCCACTTCATTTCCTACAATTTTCAACTTACGATTGACGGTCTTTGTTGCAGGCTTCAGATCTTTACAAAGTAACAACGCGCTAACATTGGCTACTTGTGATACCTAAGACAGCAGTTTTGCCACCCATATTACCCGACCTCTCAACTGAAAACAATTTTTGTATGGCGGCCGTATGTGCAATAATACTTAAAGCATCTTAATAATTCTAAACATTTTTAGATTATTGACACTATCCACTAATGCACTTGTCTAGCTGGTGGCTGGTGCTTTTACCATGACTATGTTTTGGGAATTTTCACCTGAATTCTACGCGGAGTAAAAACGTGATCGATTTAGAACAACCACCCAGTCTTCAAATAAAACTAGCCCCGGTACTAAAAACTAAATCACCTTTTGGGGGACTTTCCATTGCTATTGTCATTATTAGCGTCTGGGCTATTAGCCTGGGTTTCCTACTTTTCCTTGACATTTCTCAGTTCAAATTCTTGATGTTAATGCCTATCATAGTTTGGCAAACATTTTTATATACGGGATTATTTATTACAGCTCATGATGCCATGCATGGGGTAGTGTTTCCCCAAAATACCAAAATAAACCATTTTTTTGGCTCATTATGCCTTTTTCTTTATGGTCTTTTACCATACAAAACACTGTTAAAAAAACATTGGTTACACCACCACAATCCAGCTAGTGAAATAGACCCTGATTTCCATGATGGTAAACATGCAAATTTCTTTGCTTGGTATTTTCATTTCATGAAGAGTTACTGGAGTTGGCGGCAAATTATCACCCTAATAATTATTTTTCATTTTACCAATCGTATCCTCAATATACCCAGTGATAATCTAACTTACTTCTGGGTAATTCCCTCGATTGTCAGTTCATTACAATTATTTTATTTTGGTACTTTCCTACCACATAGCAAACCAATAGGCGGTTATATTCAGCCTCATTGTGCCCAAACTATTAACCGCCCAATTTGGTGGTCATTTATTACCTGCTATCATTTCGGCTACCACAAAGAGCATCATGAACACCCCCATGCTCCTTGGTGGCAGCTTCCAGAAGTTTATGAAATGTCTAAATAATTTCTGTGCTTGGGTAATTAAAAATTGCTTAGTTTGCGGCTAGTTGTTGCTGATTGGTTATTAATTCGACGCCAACTTCTGGTAGAGGTGGACGTACACACAAATATAATAAAGGGCCGAATAGAGGAATCAAAGCAAATAGCCAAAATAATGGATGATCTTTCCAACCACGACGCGCCATATCATCTCCCAGCAATGCCGGAAATAATAGGCTAAGTAGACAGAAATCTAAACTCATCACATGGATAAAACGGCTAGTTTGCCACTGTTGGATAAAATTTACCCAATCTCCTTTTTGTAAACCATAGATAACTAAAAGAGCTGCGCCTATAGTTAGGGCAATTCCAGTGAAGCGGGAATCTAAAAGTTTGATAAGGATATTCTTTTTGCCAATAAACTGTTTATTTGATTCTCTTAAGGCTAAATAAGGCAATAGGGCAAATGCGCCAACGCCAAAAGAAGCAGTAGCAAACGGCCAAGCGGGTACTTTTTGGCATCTACCATCAGTAAACAATACTGTGCTGTAGATTAAAGGCCAAATGCCCATAATATTGAATAGGGCAATAACTAAAGGGTTAATGCCTTGCAACTGACCGGTGGAAAGATTTTTAATTAACTCGAAGGTATCGGGTTGGTCGGGAGGAGCAAAGAAAAAGGCATAGGAAATAAATCCTAGCCATAGTAAACTAAAGGCAATGTTTTTCGGCATGATTTAAGCTAGTTAACTGAAAGCTTCTGAGAGGTAATCGGCAGCAGCAGCTACAACTGCGATCGCACTTTCATAGTCTAGACGCGTTGGCCCCAAAACTCCCACACTGCCAACTGGTACAGAACCTCGGCGATAAGTAGAAGTAATCAACGTGCAGGTGCGTATCGGTTCTAGAGGGTTTTCTGCACCAATCCGAACCGTTACCCGTGACTTACCCAAGTCCTCCGGCTCTGATGCCTCAAAGATTAATCGCCACAATTGGTCTTGTTCTTCCTCCAGCAGGTGGATAATCGTTTTCACTTGCTGCAATTGGGAAAATTCCGGCTGACGCAAAACTTCAGCCACACCCCGCACCATAATTTGTGTCGCAGATGGTGCCAGAGTGCGACGAGTTAATTCTGCCACTGATTTTTTTAAGAATTCGCCATAGCGTTGGAACTCTTGATCTAATTCACTCCAATCTAGGGTAGCTAATTCCAACAGACTCCGCCCCCGTAAGTGGCTATTCAAAAAGTTAGTAACTATCTGCAACTCGCGATCTATTACCTCTGGATCTGGCTGAGTTTCTGCCGATTCTGATAGCAAATCCATTAACTTAGAATGTGTCTCGTAACCATCTGTCACCACAATCAGCATGATTCTACCCGCTTCAATTTGCATTAATTGCAAATGTCGCAACTGAGCCGTGTGAGTTTGCGGCATGGTAATCAAGCTAATGCAGCCGCTTAAAGTTGCCAAAATTTGTGCGGCTCCTTGCAGCAGAGTTTCCAAACTCCAATCTTCCCAATGGAGTCGCTTTTGCAGTGTGTCTTCTACCTCTTTAGCTAAAGCTTCTGTTCGCGGAGCGGACGCTCCAGAAGGTGTAATCAACTGGTCAACATACATCCGATAACCAGAATCAGAAGGTATTCTGCCGGCTGAGGTGTGGGGTTGGTAAAGTAACCCAGATTTTTCTAAAACGCCCATGACATTGCGAATAGTGGCGGAACTTACACCCAGGTCAAACTCCTCAATCAGAGCTTTGGAACCCACAGGCTCTGCTGTAGCAATGTAGTGGCGTACAGTTGCCCAAAGTATATGCTGTTGTCGATTGGTCAGCTGGACTTGCATAGGTGATTTTTTGCTGAAGGCAAATCTTAATCAAAATTTGAAAAAAGTTGTGGATCTAACCACAGAAAGAATTTAATAATAATTAATTTTTAAGGATAAATTATATACTTCTATTATAGTAAGTAAACACTAAGTTCCCCTTCAGCATTTTTCGAGATAATTTTCAGCTAACAGCTTGCCTGTTGCCACAAAAGCTGTAGTTGAGGGTTAAATCCGCTATTTTTCCGTATTATCCCATAATATTTCACCATAACCTGTATTTTTAGATACGGATTTTTTCGATTGGGGAAAGAATGGCTCTGGAAATGTCTCCAAAGCCAACATTACCAAGCTTTTAGACCATAATCGAGATTTTGTCCTTGATAGCTTCAGAATGGTGAATAGCTGAGGCAAGAGTTCACCCCGTCTGGTTTTTGCGTTATGTTTCGGCAATCAGCGGTTAATATTGGGGAATGGAAGGGTCAACTAATATAGAGTAGGCCGCAATACCACCTCCAATATTTTTAACATTTGTAAATCCTTGAGCAACTAACCACTGACACATCTGGGCAGAGCGGATACCGTGGTGACACAGCACTAAAGTTTCGGCATCGGCATTGAAGCGACTCAATACTAGCTCGCTCCACTCGGCAAATTGACTCAGGGGAAGGTTGACAAAGCCTTGAATACTAGCTGTGTCAACTTCTTGGGGTTCGCGCACATCCACCAACTGAATCCCCTGCTCGCCTGAAGACAGACGTTGTGCTAGTTCCTCTACACTAATTTGGCTAAAGGTTTGACCAAAAGAATTCCCTGTCATGCAATTTTTCTAAACAATCATATATTATTCATGTTGGCAGAAAAGCCGGAAAAATGCTGCCGTCCAATCCCTAGAAGCTGCTTTTGTACCATAAGATCAAAAACGGAGCATTTACTAGGTCTAGCGTGAACAGGCAAAGCTCATTCTTTGGTTTCCTAGTAGCTGGTGCGATCGCGCTACTACTAATTGGTATTACTGGCTTTTACTGGTTTTTCGCCAAAACTCCAGTTAACCTCGTCGCTTCTACCGGACAGCCTGGTGCTGCTATATTCGTGTCGAAGCTGGCCCCTGTGATGGTGTCATTGCTGGCAAATCCAGACCGTTTGCAGGCGTTGGAGCGTGATGGAGAACTTTCCCAACTCAAAACCAGTTTATTGGCTAAAAGTAGCATAAATTACAAACAAGATATTCAACCTTGGCTAGGCAAAGAAATTACACTGGCTGTAACTACTTTAGACATTGACCGTGAACCAGAAAACGGACAGCAGCCGGGGTATCTGATGGCACTAGCAACGGAGAAACCGGAGAAAAGCCGCGAGTTTGTCGAGTTGTTGTTTTCCCGACGGGTTTTAGCTGGTGCAAACTTAGCCGTTGAACAATACAAGGGCGTGAAGCTGATTTATGACAACCAGGAAAATTTAGCTGGTGCGGTTGTTGGAGATAAATTTGTATTGTTTGCTAATGATCTGAAGGTGCTGCGAGCCGCGATTAATAATGTCCAAGCGCCTGATGAGAATTTGACCAGTTCTGCCAAATATCAAAAAGCCACTCAACAATTGCCCAAAGGTGCTGTTGCTTTGGCTTTTCTGAATCTGCCCACGGTGGCAGCATGGCAAGGTTTACAACTATCAGAACCAACATACGACAGCCAAATAATTTCTCTGGTATTAAACCCTCAAGGATTGCTAGCGGAAACCACTTTTCTGAGTAGATCAGAAGTTGTTCCCCCATCGCCACCACTTTCTCAGCCTGTAGGAGCATTAAAATATATTCCAGCATCAGCGGGGTTGGCAATTTCCGGTGCGAATTTGCGGAATTTAGGTGATAGTAATCTCGCTCAATTCTGGAGACAAGCAACTGCAACTATATATGGTTCTGGGGAAGATGCCCTTGTTCGATTGGCTCAACCTTTGGTAGATATTCAAAAACGTTGGGGTATAAACTTGGCGTCGGATATTTTTAGCTGGGTTGGCGGGGAATATGCGATCGCTTTATTGCCTAGTGCAGGTAAAACAACTCCTGCTTGGGTGTTTGCGGTGGAAAAATTGCCGGCAGTAGTAGAAGGCGTTGGGCGTTTAGATGCGATCGCCTCAGCCAATGGATTCAATATTAGCTCTCTCACCCTAGGAAAGCAAAAAGTCTCCGCCTGGACAGAGTTAACAGCTGCGACTAAAGACCAATTATCCCTCACCGTCGAAGCCAAAGTTAAGGGGGCACATACAACCATAGACAATTACGAAATTTTTACCTCTAACTTGGAAACGATGGATAAAATCCTCACAGCTAAGGAAACCGCCTTAATTGACAATCCCGATTTCCAAGATAGTGTTGCACTCATCCCCCAACCGAACCAAGGCTATATATATCTTGACTGGACAAAGAGCAAAAGTCTCTTAGAGCGTCAGCTACCGATTCTTAAATTTGTGGAAATATTAGGTAAACCGCTTTTCAATAATTTGCGATCGCTCACAGTCAGTAGTTATGGTAATGAGACAACAGCCCTTAAAGGCGGCGTCTTCTTCCAACTCCAGGGGCGATGAGTTAAACGACAAGGGAAGCGGGGACACTTTTGAATCCCGCCTTCTCTGTTGGGAAAAGCACCCTTTGTGTCACCTTCCAATGTGGCACACACACTGGAAAATCACAGTTTTTCCCATAACAATAGTATATATAATCACGATAAGAGCCTATCGGAGGGCTGCTATGAAATATCGTCGCCCCCAAATGTTTTTCCAAGCAGGCTGTCTTTTGGCTATGGTTACGGCTATTACAGCAACACCGACAATAGCTGAGACAGCAGCAAATTTTGCTACCCTCAAGTTGTTACCAGATTTTAATCCAGCACAAGGTATAGTTTCTGGCTATACAGGCGGTTCTTACTCCTTATCTGCCATTAGCAACCGCGATCGCGATAAGAAAGCCTGTATTGGCTTTGCTGACCCCACTCCCGATCACATCCTAATTTTGGACAAAGACTTTGCTCAACTAAAAATATTAGTCAACAGTGGTGGGTACGATACAACTTTACTCATTCAAGGGCCAGAGCAAACAACAATTCGTTGCGGTGATGACACTGGTAAAAGTAAAGATGCCAGCGTCAGCGACAGCAAATGGAAAAGTGGCACCTATCGGGTTTGGGTAGGTACATTTAATCCTGGAGTTAAGGGTAACTATACTTTGACAGTACAGCAGCCATGATTGGGAAGAAGGGGAATTGGCAGAAATAGCGTGATATTAGCTCTTTCACCATCCCTAATCCCCATTACCTTTTTCCCAATTACTCATTGAAAGGCGATCGCATCCAGTACGCTGTGCAACATCGCTACACCCATTGACGTGCTTGATTTTTATATGAAGCTTTTTTTCTTTACTCAGAGAAAAAACAACGTGGGGTATATATTGAGTGGGAAGACAGTAAAAATACTAGAGGACTGGGTAAATGTATAGCAGACAGCACAGAACCTCCAAAAATTCTTCCAATTCTTCTGACACACCAGCACCGAATCAATTCGCGCCGCGTCGCTTTGTCGTTCAGCCCAAAACAGAGGAAGTGAAGCCAGCACAAGACCAAACACCAGATGCACAGGCTAAAGCCGAAAGATCAAAGGAAGTTGGTAAGAGTTTCATTGATGGAGCGATATTTGCTTATCGTCCAATACCACCAAAGCCACCAAGATTGCAGATGAAGCTCACCGTCGGTCAGCCAGGCGATAAGTATGAGCAAGAAGCAGACAAAATGGCTGCAAATGTAGTGCAGCAGATTAACGCCCCTGAGAGTGAAAGTGTCCAGCGCCAGACACCAGAAAACGACAAAGACCGAACAATAGGCAGGGCTGGGTTACAACTTTCACAGTCGACTCAGGCAGCACAACTGACCTCTAGGCAGGGTGAACCCTACATCCAATGCAAGTTATCACCAGAAGAAAAAAAGGGGTTTGGAACAGTCATTCTGCAACTAAAAGCAGAATTTAAGTCGTTCACTGAAAACAAAGATATCTCTAAACCAGTTAAAGATGGCTTAATCAGAGACTTTGATACTATCAAGATAGCATATGAAGCAGAGAATACTACTAGTGAATCTTTTAGCGATCTATTAAATCAATTTAGTGAAAAGCTTGATCAGGTCAAACAATATAGTGAAGCTTTAGACGAAGCAAAAAAAATCTTTGCCGCAGGTGTGGATAATAAACAGGCAGAAATTGAACTTGAAAAGCGAATTGATAATTTTGAGTTCAACCTTAAATATGAAGAGCTGTCTGATATTGTTCAGGAAAGAGGAGCAAATACTCTGAACTCTTTGCTGGAATTGGCTAGGCGACACAGGAAGGAAGATTTGCCTACTGCTAAAGTTAAAGGTAAAGCGGTTCAAGAACCTTTGACAAAAGAAGAAGAACAACAAGAAAAAGCGAAAGAGAGTGCTGGATCGTATGTAGGTTTTAAAACACTGGAAACAGTCCCGTATCGGGTGAATGTTTACGGAGAAGATTACACCTATTCAGATCCAGAAAAGACGGTGCAGAAGGATATTGTCCGGATGTACGAAATCAAATGGAAGCCCAACCCAAAAACGAACAAGCAGCATGGCCCTTGGGTGCTTCATATTCACTTCACACTAAAGGATAAGTTAACTGTTGCTCATTTCAAGCGATATAAAAACCATGCAGCGGGAGCCGGTACCAATTTGACAAACTACGATGGCGACATCGCCAGGATGTTCTACAATGCGGCCAAAAACCCCACCTGGTAAAAGTATGTGGCTTGAATAAGTCTTACCCCACAAATCCCACATTTCTTTATTACCAAGTTTTTATTGAGAACACCTGGGACGATAATATGGGAGAGTAGCTTGTTTTGCTTATCCTTGGGTACTATCTCGTGCTATCTACACTCCGTGTTGACTTCCGCATCATCTTTGAACGTGACCCGGCTGCTCGTAATTGGTTAGAAGTTTTGTTTTGCTACCCCGGGTTGCAAGCCCTGCTATTCCATCGGCTCGCTCACTGGCTGCACAGTATTGGTATTCCCTTTATCCCTCGTCTGATTTCTCACATAGCTCGATTTTTGACAGGAATTGAAATCCACCCTGGCGCTGCAATTGGGCAGGGGGTGTTTATTGACCACGGAATGGGCGTGGTGATTGGCGAAACAGCGATCGTCGGGGACTATGCCCTGATTTATCAAGGTGTCACCCTTGGGGGTACTGGTAAAGAAAGCGGCAAACGCCATCCCACTTTAGGTGAAAATGTCGTAGTTGGAGCAGGTGCAAAAGTCCTGGGCAATATCCAAGTTGGGAATAATGTCCGCATTGGTGCCGGTTCAGTTGTGCTGAGGGATGTGCCTTCTAGTTGCACAGTGGTAGGCGTACCCGGTCGGATCATTTATCGTTCTGGAGTTCGGGTTTCTCCCCTAGAACACAGCAATTTACCAGATTCGGAAGCTGAAGTTATTCGCGCCTTAGTTGATCGAATTGAATCTTTGGAAGAACAAATCCAAACTCTCCAAAATCTTCATGTTCCGGCAAAAACTCCTGTCTTGGTGGGTATGTTAGCCCTCAAAGACAATGATTCATCACCACAAGATTCCCCCAAATGTAACCTCAGAGATAAGGCGATACAGGAATTTCTCGATGGTGCGGGCATTTAAACATGACTCAAGAGCCACTTAAGAAAACTTATTGGCATCGTCAACAGATACTCATAATTTTTCTGTCGTTAATTAGTGGCTCTATATTCTACCTGCTTCTAGTGCGATTAGGGTTGATATTTCCCCTTGGGGAACTTCCTGCGGTGTTGTGCATCCCCGCTTGTCCACCTGAATCACAGATGCACACGCCCCCAGCAGGAAACCAGTTATTAAATTATGACAAACCACTTGAGCAGTTAGTAACTGGAAATAATCAACAAAAAATTTCTCTCCTCATCGAGAAATCTCAACATCGATTGACGCTTTATGACGACCAAAAACCAGTCAAATCATACCCCGTAGTTTTTGGCACTAATCCTACTGGTGACAAGCGGGGAGAAGGTGACAGAAGAACACCGGAAGGAATTTTACAAATCCAAGACCTTTACCCCCATCCCCAATGGTCAAAGTTTCTCTGGCTTAACTATCCAAATGTGCAATCTTGGCGCAAGCATTTTCAGTCTAAGGCTAGTGGTGAGTTAGGTTGGTATATTCCCATTGGTGGGGAGGTGGGAATTCATGGTGTGCCTGCCGGTGCTGATAACATGATTAGCTATCGCCAAAATTGGACTTGGGGTTGTCCATCTCTCAAAAACCAAGATGTCGATGAACTATATCAATATGTGCAGAAAGGTACAGTTGTCGAAATTCTCCCCTAAATCAAGGATTAATTTCTTCACAAAACCAACTTTGATTTTCATCGAAACGGTAAATTCTTCTATTCTGCGGTTCACCACGCAATTCTAAATGGTCTACCTGTATTGGCTCAAATAGCAATAGACAGAAATTTGCTAGTGGTTGAATAGCATTAGGTGCTGGTGGTGAAAAAGCTTCTGGCTCTTTGACTCTCGGTTTACCCGAATCAGGCCAAGCGAACTGTAAACGCGCTGCATCACTCAATTCTTGCCACATATTAATCCGGGCTAGTTGTAAAACTGGGTAAGAATCATCACCACTTACCAAAGTTAAATCACCAGTAATCCGAAATTGCTCTCGTGTCTTCGGGAAGTACCAACAAACCTCCGCCGCTGAGTTATTTTCTATTTGGTCGGCTTTTTCGCTACGGATATCAGTAATAAATTTTAGCTGATTGGAATCTTCTAAAAAGCCGCGAAAAACGACGGTGCGGTTAGCAGGAAAATTATTATCCCGTACTGTAGCCAGTTGTAGGTAACGGGCATAAACCAGACTGCGGTTGCGATGGAGTGCGTTAGCTAGAGCACTTCGCCAAGGTGCAAGTGACATTGTAAAATTATAACTCAGTATAAAGATTTTAGTAACTTAGAAGAGACATTATACAACATGAAGTTCTGTTGCAATTGGGACAGCGAAGAGGTAGCCTAAAGTGGCCATTTTGGCAATCTTTAATCCTCAATCTACTTGGCGTATAGTCATAATTTGTCCGCCAGCAACAACAGATCATTATGGTTCGAGAGCTTGAAAGAAAACGTCAGAGTGCAAAGTTCCCAGAAACTGCCCCAGCTGCCAATCCTGTATTTTTTAGAACATATAGCCGCCGTACACAGGCAGGGCTGAGAGAATCATGGGATGAGGTGTGCGATCGCACTCTCCAAGGTATCATCGAGTTGGGAAAACTCAGCCGCGAAGAAGTTGCCATCCTGGAAAAGATGCAACGCAACATGAGATCCTTACCCAGTGGGCGCTGGTTATGGGTCGGCGGCACAGATTGGTTAGCCAAGCCCAAAAACTTTTCCGGGGCTTACAATTGCACCTCCACCAACCTAGAAGACTGGAAAGCCTTCGGGTTGATGATGGACTTGGCAATGATGGGCTGTGGTACAGGAGCAGTCATAGAACCGCAATATATTAACCAACTGCCTCCCATCCGCAATCATCTGCATATTAGCGTAAAAGGTGAAATTGGTAGTACTCCTAAGCAACAGCGTCGTGAATTTACAGAAACCGATATAGAAGGCAACAGCGTTACTATTCATGTTGGAGATAGCCGAGAAGGCTGGGTAAAATCTTATCAAACCCTTTTGGAAATCTCCACCGATGAACGCTTTGCTGGTGAAGTTAATGTATGCATTGATATCAGCGACGTGCGCCAAGCCGGGGAAACACTCAAAGGCTTTGGTGGCATGGCAAATCCGGTGAAATTGCCCGGACTGTATGAGCGTTGTGCATCCATCCTCAATAAAGCTGTAGGGCGACAATTAACTTCAGTTGAATGCTGTTTGTTAATTGATCAAGCCGCTGTAACAATTGTTGCAGGCAATATCCGAAGAAGTGCCGGGATGAGACAGTTCGCTGCTGACGATCAACAAGCAGCCACCGCTAAAGATAATTTATGGCAGCAGGATGAAAATGGCAACTGGCGCATTGACCCAGAGCGTGATGCTTTGAGAATGGCCAACCACACCAGAGTATTTCACCGCAAGCCAACACTAGAAGAATCAATTGAAGCTGTCCGCAAACAATATTACAGCGGTGAAGGTGCGATTCAATGGGCTGGTGAAGCTGTAGCTAGAGCCAACGCTGACTTGCTATTAACACCAGCATTAAAAACTGACTTTTTGCAAGCTTATGACCAAGGTCAAGGAAAACAGTGGTTACAAGAACGCTACCCTAATTTAGATGCAAATGAATTAGAGCATCGTTTGCAGCGATATGCTTTAAATCCGTGTGGTAAGTAATTTTGCCTCACGTTAAACACCGGGGAAAATCGGTGAACCCTGCGATTGGGAATACCGAGGTAATCAGAGGAATTAAAGCACCTTTGACACCGTACAGACTAGAGAGTGAAACTGTTTACAATTCAAAATTCTCTGATTCATTTTGAAATGTAAAAAGAATATAATCTGGGTTTAACCCCCGTTTTTCAACGGCTCCACGAGTCCCCGGCTACTAAATTTTAATTTCGCTCTTTAGTAGAAAATATAGTCGGAACTACTGCGAATGATCAAGCAGTAGAACTAGAGGATAAAAAGCCTTTAGGATAACAATCAGGAAATTACTGGTAGCGATTTTCACTGTAATCTTTCAGAAGTTCACTTAAACCAACTCGACCCAAATAACTACAAAGAACAAGAAGAAGCTTTCACTGCTGGGGCGCTGTCTGTAGCAGCACTTTTAAATCACAAATTTCTAGAACCGCGCTATCAATACAGCCGTGAATTAGACCCAATTGTCGGGGTTTCCTTCACTGGTTTATTTGATTTCTTTGTTCATGCATTTGGTGTTGATTGGTTGCGTTGGTGGTCAGAAGGTAGACCGGAAACCCTCCAAGGACTGGCTTTTAAGCAAAAAGAACAGAAATATCTCAGCTTCTGGAAAGATACAGTGCATCGGGTTGTGTGGGAATATTGCGATCGCCATCATCTCAAACGTCCCAATCGCTGCACCACCGTCCAACCAAGCGGTACAAAGTCCTTATTAACAGGTGCTAGCCCCGGATGGCATCCCCCCAAAGCCCAAAGATTTCTGCGTCGCATCACCTTCCGCAAAAATGACCCAGTAGCCTTAGCTTGCATAGACTACGGTTACAACGTCATCCCCTCCCAATCTGACAAAGACGAACAGGGTAATTTGCTCAATGATCCCTTTGATTCCCGCGTTACCGAATGGTTAGTAGAAATCCCCGTAGCTGTATCTTGGGCTGATTTAGACGGATGCGATCAAATTGATGTTTCTCAGTTCTCAGTTTTAGCTCAATTGGATTTTATCCTTCAAGTTCAGGGTTACTACGTCACTCACAACACCTCAGCTACTTTAGAACTCCGTTCTGAAGAAATAGAACCATTAGGAAAGCGAATTTACGAAGCCATCCAAAACGATGAAGGATATATTTCCGCCGCCCTTTTAGCCCGGTTTGACGATTTGCAATCATTCCCCCGTTTGCCCTTTGAACCAATCGATAAATCAACCTATGACACTTTATCTGAAGAGGTTTTAGTGCGACGCAAAACAGATGATTTCTGTGCTGTCTTAAGCCGCTACGACTCCGGCGAATTATCAGAAGCTGGCCCAAGTGGCTGTGATTCTGATAAGTGTATGTTCCCAAGTCAAGAACCAACTTCTTAACCCGAAATCAACAAGATCCCCTGCCTGCGGCGACCCCCTTAAAAAGGGGGTTGCAGAAAATTAAGACCCATTTTAAGAACCGACTCCTTCAATCCGTACTGGAAATTGTGGTTATGGACTACGTACGGATGTGATAATGTAGGTGTGTTTGGTAAGCAAAAGGGAAAAGCATTGTTAAGCGAATATCATAGAAAAAAGTTACTGCATCACTTTTACTGTTTGGATGCCGATAATTCAGGCTTCATTGGGAAAGAAGATGCTGAGATTTTTGCTGAGAGGTTCGCCAAGATCCGTAGCGCAGAACTTGGTTCAGATATTCACAAAGATTTGTTGTTTAAGTGGCTTCATGTTTGGGAGAATTTTTGGTCTAAAGCGGATTTGGATGGAGATGGTAAGGTAAGTTCCGAAGAATTTTGTCAGGGCATAGAGAAAACGGTTTCAAATCCAGATTACAACGACCCTTTAATAGAGACTTTGTTTGACATTGTTGATTTAGACAGTGATGGTCATATATCACAACAAGAGCATCGTCTCTTCTTCAGTGTGTTTGACCTAGATGCTGAAAAATCAGCTTTTGTCTTCTCCAAGCTTGATATCGATCAGGACGGCATCCTCTCTAAAAAAGAGTTTGTTTCTGCTAAGAGAGAATTTCTAGCTGAAAAGGAACCCGGTGCTGTAGGCAACTGGTTTTGGGGTTCTGTGGAGTAATGCACTGATTGACGGTTGACATAGTAAAAAAATTAATAAAATTGTAGGTTGGGTTGAACGAAGTGAAACCCAACTAATTTTTCGGGAATGTTGGGTTTCGTCCCTCAACCCAACATCTTACTTTTCAGGAGTTACGGTGACGAAAATCATACATTTGACTACGATTAACTCACCAATGACTTTTCATGGAAAATAAGCTATGATCAACCTAAAAAGTTAAATATTACATCTTTTATCGCCCAAAAAACTAATTCAAGTAATGAAACTTAAGCTTCGCAAGAATGTAAATCCTTTTCCTGCTGCTGTCAGTCGTTCCATCAATTACAGAGTCTACAGAGTCGTTTATCACAGCAATAGCAAAACAAGAGAAATGGATAAAATATTGCAATTAATGGAACAATGTGCTTTTGTGAATGTTTTTTTGGATTTTCTTGCTAGAGATATCAAGAATAATCCCAGCATCATTCAACCACTAACAGAAGATATGTTTCTTCGTGCCTCAGTACTTACCGAAGGTATGGAAGTTGATCTGGATGAAGAATTACCAGAGGATTTCATACTTGCATGAATGTTAATGGGTGGACACTAAAAATTCATCCCGCTTTCGGTGAACAATATCAGAAGTTGATTAATCAGGTTGAGCAGCTGAAGGAAAAAAATCCTGAAGAATATCAAATGCATCCAGCTACAAAGCTGCTCAACAACATTACAGAGCTTATTTTTAAGCGTATACCTGAAGATCCAACTGCACCAGAGTTTAGACAAGGTAAAACATTAGGGACAGAAAGAAAGCATTGGTTTCGAGCTAAATTTAATAGAAGATTTCGCTTGTTCTTTCGTTACAGTACTGCAAAGAAAATTATTATTTATGCTTGGGTGAATGATGAATTTTCACTTCGCAAAGAGGGATCTAAAACAGATCCATATCAAATTTTTACGAAAATGCTAGAAAATGGAAATCCTCCCGATAGCTGGGATGAACTTTTAAATGTTTCAAATAATCTCGAATTGTTTTCAGAAGATCCTGAGTGATAACAATATTTTACTTTATTATCTTGTGTTACATTAGGTAGATATGTATAATATTATTAACACCGTGTTTACTTAAATACTATAATAATTAAAATGAAAATCAAACTTTCTCATAATGTTTACGCAAGACATTATATAGAAAATAAACCTTTCAACCAACCACAAGACTTTCAGGCAGGACAAGAATTAATTGTAAACAAAGAAAATATTCAGAATTTACCAAATGGGGATTGGCAAATTTGTTATTTCGATTCAGATAAAGAAGTGACATATCCATTTATTATAACGCAAGATGAAATAAAAATTGTAACCACAAAAGAAATACTCTGTCTCAGTGTAATTGAGTCTGAGTTTGAAGAACTAATTAAAATACCTAGAATAAAAGAACTGATAGATTCCGAAAAAGTAGTGATATATCTTTATGATAGTGATAATGTATGTGAATCATTAGATACTTATGAGCCTTTTCAAACATATTATAAAAAACTATCTGAAATATATTCAGCCGAGCAATAAAGTTAAGTAGTATTAACTCTTAAAACGCTTGCGGTAAAGCACATACAGCTTTCACATCGAAAGCGATTTTAAATTTTACTTAAAAATCTCACCAATAGTTTTCATCAATAAAAATAACTTAAAACGAGAATCAGGGAATTGCACAAAATCGTAATACTCATAAAATGAAATAGCTCCATCATCCTTAGCATCAACCACCACAGCTATTGACGCTATCTCACTTTGAAAACTTCGATAAAGTGCATCCATTAACAGCCTTTCTCCTAAACCCTTCCCCCGATATTTTTTATCAACAGCCAATCTACCCAAAAGAGTTGCAGGAACCTTGGAATATTTTGGCAGTTTTTTATTTATCTCAGGTGGTAATTCATCAAATAAAATACTGGTTGCAGATAAAGTATAATACCCAGCTATCGCACCAGAGCTTTTTTCAATCAGCACAAAAGGAGCAGCAACATATTTATCAGCATCTTGTTTAGCACGCTGTTTTAAATAATTATCAAGTGCATCTACTCCACAGCAAAAAGCCGCTCGGTTTTCTTTCTCTAGCGGCTTGATTAAATAATCATCAAAAATATCAACATTATCAGGTGCTATCACTTATACACCCATATTTTGCTGATATCTTTGAGCAGCATTCCGCAACTTACTATTAGGAGATGGAGGATTAAGCAACGCTTTAACAAAAAATTCTTGATCTTGCTTACTTAATCTCATCATTTCTTGTTCTTGAATTACTTGGTTCGCAGCCTGGGCTACGCCACTAATCACAAAGTCTGTTAGCGTTCTACCCTGAATATCAGCAGCACGCTGAAACAGTTCTTTTTGTTCTTTACTAATACGCGCTTCCAAACGTTCGCTCTTTGTAATAGTCATAATAAATCTCTACATGATTTACATAAATGGCTCATATTCAACTGCGTACAAATAACGTACGGCAATTTGCCTTACAAATATATACTATCACAAATGTAATCATAGTCAAGCTTCTCAACTCTGTTCAATTTCGAGCTAGGAAGAGATTTGAGCAGCATTAGTACCTAAAATGCTTGTGTTCAAACACTTTCAGCCTTCATATCATATCGCAAGCACTTATTAATTCTCACCTAATCACCATATTTCATCCCACCACTCAGCGACGCCAAAAAACCCTCAGCGTACCTTTGCGCTTTCCCCCGCGTACCTCTGCGTTAAAAAACACCAAGTATTTTACCCAAATCCGTACATAGAAGCACCCAAAATAGATTTCCAGGTTACGATCGCTTCAGAAGTAATATTTTTTATGGCAAGGCCAGGAGACTTTTAAATGTTCCTTGATGAACTGTCACCAATATTTAAACAAGCTACCCACCACCCAGTCTCATTTTTCGGCGGCTTCTTCTCTGGTGTGCTGCGACTGAACCTAGCAGAAGATCCAGTTAAAAGCTGGCTAGACAAACAAATCGGCTCAACTGGTTATATTACCCCCACAACTGGGGTAAATAATGGCAAAGCCTCTGGCCCTCAGCAGATTTCAATTGATTGACGGAAGACATAGTGCCGGCGCTACCCTTGGGGACAGCGCCGGCTGCTAGTTAGCATTTGATCAGTAGGCGAAAGCGTTAAATTTTATAAGAGATTGTAATATCCCATACTGGGAAAAATCTCACAATCAGTTATGATATGAGCGTGTATGTATGTTCAGCCACATGGGACGCTGAGTAGTAGACAACACCAGGATTATGGTTGCTGCTCTACAAAATTCGCCAACCGTGAATCAGAAGAGACTAGGCAATATTTGCAATTTGTTTAGATCTGTATTCCAGCTGAACTAATGCCTCTTTGTCGAAAATTACGTGATCGAACATGACTATTTACGTTGGAAATCTCTCTTACCAAGCTACTGAAGCAGACTTAAAATCCGTGTTTGCAGATTATGGCGAAGTGAAAAGAGTTGTCTTACCTACAGACCGTGAAACCGGACGGCTACGCGGGTTTGCTTTTGTTGATATGATGGAAGACTCTCAAGAAGATAAAGCTATCACTGAACTAGATGGCGCAGAATGGATGGGTCGTCAACTGAGAGTCAATAAAGCCAAACCGCGAGAGGATAACCGACGAGACGATAACCGACGAGGTAGTTGGGGGTAAAAAAAAATTTTAGAAAAGATGGACTGTTAATGCAGCATATTAGTCTCTAGTTACACAAGACTAATTCGCTAAATATTCCGAGAAACAAATCTCATAGCACTCAGCCCGACTAGTTGTAAACAATAGGCAAATTTTACAGCTAGTCGGTTTTTACCATGCCAACATTTTGGCTTTATTCATTGAAAATTTTCATTCGTGCCTTCCCTAACGCACTCTACAGGTAGGACGCATCCCCTGAGGCATCAGAACACTAAGCTTTGGGATGGGCTGCCCAGCATTATCCATTTCTTTAGTTTATCTAAAATCACATTTAAGTTATCAAATTACCTTTCTAAGATAGAGGCAGCAACCTCAAGTTGCGATGCATAACACCAACCCAACAGCAACTCGCTAGGAAGTTAACAAAATGGCTCAAGCGCCAGAATCTTTAAATTTGTCTATGGACTACGCTACAGATAAATCTCTAGATCGTGATTGTACAACCTTATCTCGTCACGTTCTCCAGCAACTTCACAGTTTTTCAGGAGATGCACAGGATTTGAGTGCGCTGATGAATCGCATCGCCTTGGCTGGGAAACTAATTGCCCGTCGGATGAGCAACGCTGGGTTAGTGGAAGGAGTTCTCGGATTTACTGGGGAAGTCAACGTCCAGGGAGAATCGGTTAAAAAGTTGGATGTCTACGCCAACGATGTCTTTATCTCGGTGTTTAAGCAAAGCGGTTTAGTTTGTCGCCTAGCTTCCGAGGAAATGGAAAACCCCTACTACATACCCGAAAATTGCCCCATTGGTCGCTATACCTTGCTGTATGATCCGATTGATGGCTCATCTAACACCGATACCAACCTCAGTTTGGGTTCTATCTTTTCCATTCGCCAGCAAGAAGGAGATGATAGCGATGGTAAAGCTACAGACCTCCTGACCAATGGACGTAAGCAACTGGCCGCTGGGTACATACTGTACGGGCCTTGTACGATGCTGGTCTATACTATAGGTAAGGGCGTTCATTCCTTTACCCTTGATCCCAGCCTAGGGGAGTTTATTCTCACTGAAGAAAATATCCGCATTCCTAATCACGGCGCTGTTTACAGTGTTAATGAAGGCAATTTTTGGCAGTGGGAAGAATCAATTCGCGAATACATCCGCTACGTTCATCGCACCGAAGGCTATACCGCTCGTTATAGCGGGGCGATGGTGAGCGATATTCATAGAATTTTAGTTCAAGGCGGTGTGTTTCTCTACCCAGGCACCGTTCAAAAACCAGAAGGTAAATTGCGGCTGCTTTATGAATCTGCTCCTTTGGCCTTTTTGATTGAACAAGCAGGTGGTCGTGCTACTACAGGACTGGTAGATATATTGGAAGTGGTGCCGAAAAAATTGCACCAGCGCACGCCTCTGATTATTGGTAGCAAAGAGGATGTGGCGAAGGTGGAGTCTTTTATTCAAAACGGTCACTAGAAGCGGGTAAAAAAGTATCAAAAGTGTGTTGAGCATTCGCCAGTAATTAGCAGTGAGGATGGGGAGTTTGGAGTTGGGGATGTAGGAATAGCGCTGTTTGAATGTGAATTAAAGACTACCTCAGTTGGTCGATGCGATACATGATTGGTAACGCCAAAATGCAATAGACACCATCAACTGATGAGTTTTGCTTTCCAACACTTGGAAACATTGTTAACAGGAGTTAAAGAAGACAGCTATGACTACCAATCATTTATTAGAGATTAAACAATACGGTCAGAGTATCTGGATGGATAATTTGAGCCGTGACATTATTCAATCAGGTGAACTCAAAGACCTGGTTGAAAATCAAGGAATCTCTGGTATTACATCCAACCCTGCCATCTTTGAAAAAGCGATCGCTGGTAATGCCATTTATGACGCCGATATTGCTGCGGGAGTTCGTGCCGGATTACCGACATACAAAATTTATGAATCGCTAGTTTTTGCAGATATCCGCAATGCTTGTGATATTTTACGCCCTGTTTATGAAGCCACGAATAGACTGGATGGTTATGTGAGTATAGAAGTACCACCAACCATCGCTGAAGATACGCAAGCGACGATAGCCGAAGCCCGTCGCTATTTCGCAGAAATTGGGCGAGAAAATGTGATGATTAAGATTCCTGGGACAGCGGCTGGTTTGCCAGCAGTGGAAACCGCGATCGCCGAAGGAATTAATGTCAATATCACGCTGCTGTTCTCAGTCTCAAGTTACATCAACACAGCTTGGGCATATATTCGTGGCTTAGAAAAGCGGGTAAGTGAGGGTAAAGACATCAGCAAAATTGCTTCTGTAGCTAGCTTTTTCCTGAGCCGGATTGATAACAACATTGACGCTAAGATCGATGCTAAGTTGAAGCGAGGCGTTGATGATATTACCCAGCAAGCCAAGCTGCGAGCTGTCAGAGGGAAAATTGCGATCGCTAACGCTAAGATTGCCTATCAAGAATACAAACAGATCATTCAAAGCGACCGTTGGCAGGCTTTGGCATCAAAAGGGGCAAAAGTGCAGCGGCTACTTTGGGCCAGCACTAGCACCAAAGACCCCAACTACAACGATGTCATGTATGTCAATGAATTGATTGGCCCAGACACAGTTAACACCTTACCACCAGCGACAATTAAAGCTTGCGCGGATCACTGCGATGTAGCCAATCGCCTAGAAACTCTCACACAAGAAGCTTACAGGCTGATCGAAAGCTTGAAAGACCCCGACATCAACATCAATATCGATGCCGTGATGGACGAACTTCTCATTGAAGGCATTGACAAGTTTATCAAGCCGTTTCAATCCTTGATGAACTCTTTAGAAAGCAAAATCAAGGTATTGTCACCAGTGTAGGTAATTGGTAATGGCTAATAGGTAATGGGTAATGGGTAATATTTCTTTTCCTTTTTCCCAATTACTAATTACCCATTACCAATCCCCAACCCAAAATCCCTAATCTAAACTCCAAAATTGTTATGCCCAGTCTGCTAGAAAATCCCCTACGCGTTGGTCTACAACAGCAAGGGATGCCCGAACCCCAAATTATAGTTATCTTTGGCGCTTCTGGGGATCTTACCTGGCGTAAACTAGTGCCAGCACTTTACAAATTGCGGCGGGAGAGACGCATTCCCCCTGAAACTACCATAGTTGGCGTAGCTCGTCGAGAATGGAGCCACGAATACTTCCGCGAGCAAATGCAGAAGGGCATGGAAGAAGCTCATAGTAGCGTCGAACTGGGAGAACTTTGGCAAGACTTCTCTCAAGGTCTGTTCTACTGTCCTGGGGACATAGACAATCCAGAGAGTTACCAGAAACTGAAAAAATTATTAAGCGAATTAGACGAGAAACGAGGAACAAGGGGAAACCGGATGTTCTATCTTTCCGTCGCCCCCAACTTCTTCCCAGAAGCTATTAAGCAACTAGGGGCAGGTGGGATGCTAGAAGATCCCTACAAGCATCGGTTGGTAATTGAGAAACCCTTTGGTCGGGACTTAGCCTCGGCCCAAAGTCTCAACCAAGTAGTGCAGAAATATTGCAAAGAACACCAAGTCTACCGCATTGACCACTACTTGGGTAAAGAAACTGTTCAGAATTTGCTGGTGTTTCGCTTTGCCAATGCGATTTTTGAACCCTTGTGGAATCGTCAATTTGTTGACCATGTCCAAATTACCGTAGCAGAAACAGTCGGCGTTGAAGACCGGGCGGGATATTATGAAAGCGCCGGCGCCCTGCGGGATATGTTGCAAAACCACTTGATGCAACTTTACTGTCTGACGGCGATGGAAGCGCCCAACTCGATGGATGCTGACAGTATCCGCACGGAAAAAGTAAAAGTACTGCAAGCTACGCGTTTAGCTGACGTTCATAATCTGTCCCGTTCAGCAATCCGTGGGCAATACAGCGCTGGTTGGATGAAAGGTCAACCAGTAGCAGGGTATCGGGAAGAACCGGGAGTCAATCCTAAATCAACAACGCCCACTTATGTGGCAATGAAGTTTATGGTGGATAACTGGCGCTGGCAAGGTGTACCTTTCTATCTACGAACCGGAAAGCGGATGCCGAAAAAAGTCAGTGAAATTGCCATCCACTTCCGCGAAGTTCCTTCCAGTATGTTTACCTCCGCAGCACAACAGGCAAACGCCAACATTTTGACAATGCGGATTCAACCGAATGAGGGAATTTCCCTGCGGTTTGATGTGAAAATGCCAGGGGCAGAATTCCGCACCCGTGCTGTTGACATGGACTTTAGTTATGGTTCCTTTGGCATCCAAGCAACTTCCGATGCCTACGATCGCCTATTTCTTGATTGTATGATGGGCGATCAGACTTTGTTTACACGGGCGGACGAAGTGGAAGCCGCTTGGCAGGTAGTTACACCAGCCCTTTCTGTTTGGGATGCGCCCGCAGACCCAGCCTCTATTCCTCAGTACGAAGCCGGTACTTGGGAACCAGCAGAAGCAGAATTCCTCATTAACCAAGATAATCGTCGCTGGCGCAGACTCTAAGAATTTTAGATTTTAGATTTTGGATTGGGGAATTGGTAATTGGGAAACAGGTAATTGGGAAAGAGGAAAATAGTTATTACCTATTACCCGTTACTCAACCGCTAATCCAAAATCTCAAAATCTCAAATCTCGAAATCTCAAATCCAAAATCCAAAATCCAAAATAGACTATGGCTCCCCAAGCTCCTACCATTTTTTCACTTCAGGCACCAAAGGATGTTTCGCTCACAGAAATAGAAGCGGAACTAACTCAAATTTGGCAAAGTTACGGCATGACCGGCGAGGACGGTGGGCTGCCTGCTGCTACCCGCGCCACGACATTTACTTTAGTGGTTTACGAACCGGAAGAAACCCAATATCTGTTGGCTGCTTCGGGATTTTACAATGGGCCAATTGATGGGATTTTAGGGCCGCAAACAGAAACAGCCCTACGGGAAGTTCAAAAGCAATATGAACTTCCAGAAACTGGTACACCGACAAGGGACACCCTCGCCATCTTGCGAGAAGAAGCAGCCAAACGTCAGCGCAATGGTGGATCTATTAATGGTGGCGGTATTAGCTATAACTCCAGCCCGACGATTGCCGATGAAATCGCTATCCGCAACCCCTGCCGCATTATTGCCCTATGTCCAGTTGCTGGGGAAGATGAAGGGGTCAAGGCGCAAGTTTCTGCTTATTGCCCGATTCAAAAGCAATCTTCTAGTACACTCATCTGCTGTGAATATATAACTCTCAGCGGCACCGCCTCCGCCTTGGAACGTATAGGTGGCATGATTCCAGCATTGTTGATTGGTGGCTTGCCGAAGTTTCTCTGGTGGAAGGCAACACCAGACCCGAATAACTCTTTATTCAAACGACTGGCAGCAGTCTGCAATAATGTGATTGTCGATTCTTGCCACTTTAACGAGCCAGAAAGTGTTCTACTCAGCTTAGAAGAGTTGGTAGAAAATGGTATACCTCTAGCTGACTTAAACTGGCGACGTTTGGCAGCATGGCAGGAGTTGACAGCTGAGGCTTACGACTCTCCTAACCGTCGGGCTGCTTTGAGGGAAGTTGACCGCGTGACGATTGATTATGAAAAAGGCAACCCTGCTCAAGGATTGTTGTTTTTGGGTTGGCTGGCAAGTCGCTTAAATTGGGAGCCAGTTTCTTATCAAAGGGAAAGCGGAGATTATGATATAACTCGCATTCAGTTTGTTGCTCAAGATCAACGACAAGTAGAAGCAGAGTTAGCAGGAGTCCCGGTTGCTGATGTCGGTGACATTGTTGGTGACTTGATTGCTCTGCGTCTAAGTTCCACTAATCCCAAGGCAGACTGTGGTACAGTCATTTGCTCAGAAACTGGTGGTTGTATGCGGATGGAAACACATGGTGGTGCTCAGTCCGCAGGTCTGTATCAACAGGTAAGTTCACTTTCGGAACAAAAGGCGGAAGTGTTGTTGAGTCAGCAGGTACAACGCTGGGGTCGTGAGGCTCTGTTTGAAGAAAGCCTGGGTGCGATCGCGAAAACTTTAAAGTTGGCTAATTAATTCAAACCTAACCCCTCTATCCTCCTTTCTGCTTTGGAAAGGAGGGTATTTTTTTAACTATTTATTTGATTCAGTCACAAGATAGAAATTGAGCTTTTTAATTTCTATCGTGGGGATAATTTTATCTAAAAAAAACATATTTAGTATTCGGATAAATAAGTAGTCATGTAATTTAAATCTCACCCCAAAATCGTCTCAAATGCTCCCGATAGCTAAGAGACAGTGTGAGATTGATGGTGACTGGGTACTTATAGGTTAGGTTATGTACCTTAGAGGAGCTACAATCATGTCAATTCAAATCACCAAAATTAGCTCGGGTCTATTTGTAGAGCTATCCATAGCAGAACAGCAGTTTCTTTCTGGAGGTCGAGATGTTAACGCCGGCCCTATCTACAACAGGCTTGACGCGAAAGACAAATGTCCTAGAACCTGCGGTTCAGTCGGTGCGACATGGAATGGCCAGTGGGATTCAAATATTCCAAACCAAAGTTCTGTCTGTGGTTGTGTATAGCGGTTCCTAAGCAACTGAGGTACACCCAAATCTTGTTTACCAAGACTAGTAGCTTTGAAAACGTACCTCTCTAGGTCGGGAACCGCTACAAGTAAGTAAATTAAGTGCTCCTAGATATGGCTATGCTAAATCTGGGAGCCATCTTAGTTTACCAATCACCAATTAAGGAATGTCTATAATTATTGCTGGAGAACGTAGTGGGGTGGGTAAGACAACAGTAACGCTCACCCTTTTAGCATCTTTATGCCGTCGCGGTGCAAAGGTACAATCTTTTAAGGTGGGGCCAGATTATATTGACCCGATGTTTCATCAGCGTGTTACTGGTCGCGCTTGTCGGAATTTAGACACGGTGCTGACTTCGGAAAGTTATGTACAGCAATGTTTTAAGCGTCATTCTCAAGAATGTGAATATGCGCTTGTAGAAGGGGTGATGGGACTTTTTGATGGTGTTGGATATGGTAAAGAAAACCAATTACCAATTACCAATTACCCATTACCTACTGACTTTGCTAGTACAGCGCACATTGCACGGTTATTAGATATCCCTGTGGTATTAGTAATTGATTGCAGTCGCTTGTCTGGTTCGGTGGCAGCGATCGCACACGGTTATTCTTCTTTTGATGCCAGAATTAAGATAATTGGCGTGGTGCTGAATCGTGTGGGAAGCGATCGCCATTTATCTTTGCTCAAAAGTTCCCTAGAACCTCTACAATTACCCGTTCTCGGCGTTTTGCGGCGACAAGATAACATCACTATACCCGATCGCCATTTGGGTTTAATACCGTCAGATGAACTCCCAGAACTGAATGCTGTTATTGATCGTCTGGCTGATTTGGGCGATACCTGCTTTGACTGGGATCAACTACTACCAATCTTGCAATCACAATCATTACCCATTACCCATTACCCATTACCCATCACCCATTACCCAGTTAAAATTGCAGTTGCACGCGATCGCGCTTTTAATTTCTACTACCAAGATAATCTTGATTTACTACAACAGTTAGGCGCAGAACTAGTCGAATGGAGTCCGCTTACAGATGCTCTCTTACCACAGAACGTGCAGGGAATGTATTTCGGCGGTGGTTTTCCCGAAGTTTTTGCCCAGCAACTAGCAGAAAATACCAGCGCCCGTGATGCAGTGAAAACAGCAATATTGGCTCTAATGCCAACCATCGCCGAATGTGGGGGCTTGATGTATTTGTGTGAGCAAATTGTCGATTTTGAGGCTAAACCTTGGTCGATGGTGGGGGTTTTGCCGACATCTGCTCAAATGGGTGGAAGTTTAACTTTAGGCTATCGTCGCGCGATCGCATTGCAAGATAGTCTGTTAGTACCAGTAGGGGCGAATGTTTACGGACACGAGTTTCATCGTTCCCGTTTAATATCACCCCCCAATCAGCCCTTATTTGCCACTTCTCGCTACGATTGTGAGGAAAATACGGGATTTGAGGGTTGGAGTTTACCGACTCTCCACGCCTCTTATGTGCATCAACACTGGGGGGAAACTGTGGAGATTCCCCAGCGGTTTCTTCGGCAATGTCGGGAATTTAGACTTTCGTAGTTAATTGTTTAACCGGATTGCATTCATGTTGTCATTCAGTCTGCGAACCAGACGAGATAACTCACGAATAATATTCACGGCAATTTCCGGAGTTTCTTCAATGGCGTCATAAAGTTGCTCTTGTGTGAGTTCCAAACATTCGCAAGGTTCCAAGGTGGTTACAGAAGCGGAACGGGGTTCAGTATCAAATACTGCCATTTCCCCAAAGTATTTTCCTTGTTCCACCTCTGCTAATTTTGTATCCCCAATGTGAACTTTGACGCGCCCTGAAACAACAATATAGAGCGATCGCCCCTCTTCTCCCTGTTTAAAGATGCTGTAATTAGCTGGATATGACAGTTCGTTCATCACTGAAGCCAGTCGCACAATAAAGTCATCCCGCAATTCCTTAAAAATTGGGACTCGCCGGACAAATAATAAACGGTCAACGCTGGTAAGCATAATTACAGGTTACAAATAAAACACTGGCCAAAATCTCCAACCTGAAGTAAGAGGGTGATTAGCCATACTAACCGAATTAATCAATTTTTATCGCGAGATGCCAAGAATATCACAGCGATACACAGACAACTTAACAATCAAAGCGAAAGTAGAGACTTTGCATGCAACGTCTCTACATTACTTCGCTGTTCCAATAGATAGTTTATCTGATGAGCATCAGCAATTTTGTCAAGGCTTCGCCGCTAAAATCAGATATAGGGCAGCAAAAATAAGTGATGCGCCTCAGTATGCGCCAGTGGCAGTAATTTTAATTACCAATTACCAATTGCTAAGGAATGTTGTGGAAATGGTGCTTTCGAGTATTTGTAGTATTCCTGGGGTTGTTACTACTTTGGGATCTGGGTTCCCGATTGGGTGCTGAGATTTTCTGGTTTCAGGAAGTCGGATATTTACAAGTATTTCTGCTGCGGATAGTAACCCAAGGTAGTTTATGGGTAGTCGTAGCTGGTATAACGGCTGCTTATTTACTGGGAAACTTGGCAGTGGCTCAACGGCTGAAGTATCCCCAGTCTTTAAAGACGGAGCAAGTCAGGGCTAGGGAGCTAAAAAATTTTCTCAGTCCTCTTTATACCAGAGGAAATGAAACCCGGATACTTGAATCGCAACATTGGCAATTAAGATTGCCTTGGCTGTTACCGTTAGCTTTGGGATTGAGTTTGTTGGTAGGGTTAATACTGGTACATTATGGTGAAATTGCTGTTGCTTACTGGCATTCGGAAGTTAATCAGGCTAGTTTAGCCGTTCCTGGCTGGTTTCGCGCAGAGATAATTTGGCAACAATTGAGGCGGATGGCTTCCCAAACTTGGTATTTTGGCTTGGTTTTGGGAATGGCGATCGCA
Organism: Cylindrospermum stagnale PCC 7417; assembly: GCF_000317535.1. Taxonomy (NCBI): domain Bacteria; kingdom Bacillati; phylum Cyanobacteriota; class Cyanophyceae; order Nostocales; family Nostocaceae; genus Cylindrospermum; species Cylindrospermum stagnale. The sequence goes on along the minus strand of NC_019757.1, from coordinate 4,767,829 downwards.
TTATTAATTTATCCCCAATTTTTCCTCAGGGCGATCGCTATTTTGTTAAGTGTCGGGTTTGGGCTGATGCTGTCTCAACACTGGGCCAAGGTGTTGCAATATTTCCACCCTACCCCCTTCAACAATACAGAGCCTTTATTCGGTCGAGATATCAGCTTCTACATCTTTTCGCTACCAGTCTGGGAACTGCTGGAACTTTGGTTGACAGGATTATGTTTGTATGCTTTGGTCGCCGTTACTCTTACCTATTTGCTATCGGGAGACAGTCTGAGTCAGGGAGTTTTTCCGGGTTTTTCCCAGCAGCAGCTGCGTCATTTATCCGGTTTGGGGGGCTGTTTGCTGTTGGTGGTATCCCTGAGTTATTGGCTGAGTTGTTATGAACTAGTTTATTCGTCCCGTGGGGTGAGTTATGGTGCCAGCTATACCGATGTGATGGCAGAGTTGCCAGCCTACAAGGTTTTGTCCATTTTGGCAGTAGCGATCGCATTTTACCTGCTATGGCGAACAATCTTTTGGCAACCAAAATCTCAGCATCAGCGCTTCGTAGTTTATGGATTGGGGGCTTATTTATTGCTGGTTGTAGCAGGTGACTTTGTTTTACCTGAGTTGGTGCAATATTTAATAGTCCAGCCCAACGAATTGCAACGTGAAGAACCCTACATTCAGCGGACTATTGCTTTAACTCGGCAGGCATTCAATTTAGAAGCAATTGATGCCAGAACCTTCAACCCCCAAGGAAAACTGACTGAAGCTGATATCAAAGCCAATGAGTTAACCATTCGCAATATTCGCCTTTGGGATCAGCGGCCTCTGTTAGCAACTAACCGCCAGCTGCAACAAATTCGACCATACTATAAGTTTCCTGACGCCGATATTGACCGCTACACCATCAAAACAGATGTAACTGCACCTCGCCCCCAAAAGCCACCAGACCAAGAAGCAATCGAACCAACAGAACGGCGGCAGGTACTGCTCGCTGCACGGGAATTAGACTACAGTGCTGTGCCGCAGCAAGCTCAGACCTGGGTTAACCGCAGTTTAATTTATACTCACGGTTATGGTTTTACAGTCAGTCCAGTAAATACAGTTGCTTCCGGTGGACTACCAGAATATTTTGTTAAAGATATTAGCGGTAATGAAAGCGCCCTCACCACTTCCAGTGAAGCTATTCGTGAAAGCATTCCCATTGGGCAACCCCGGATTTATTTTGGTGAAATTACTAATAATTATGTGATGACTGGCACCAGGGTTAGAGAACTAGATTATCCCAGTGGCAGAGACAATGTTTACAATACTTACGATGGCTTGGGTGGAATTCAAATCGGTTCGCTGTGGCGACGGTGGCTATTTGCCATGTACCTGAAGGATTGGCAGATGGTACTCACACGGGACTTTTTGCCAGAGACGAAGGTATTATTTCGGCGGAATATTAATCAACGAATTCGCGCGATCGCACCTTTCTTGCAATTTGACAAAGATCCCTATTTAGTTGCGGTTGATGCCAATTCTGATGATGCTAATCAACAGTTTCCTGGTAAAGAAAATTACCTTTATTGGATTGTTGATGGCTATACAATAAGCGATCGCTATCCCTACTCAGACACGGGTAACGATGGGATCAACTACATTCGTAACTCCGTCAAAGTAGTGATTGATGCCTACCACGGCAGCATTACCTTTTACATTGCCGATGCCAAAGACCCGATAATTGCCACTTGGTCAGCGATATTTCCCAAGCTGTTCAAACCGCTGAGTGCCATGCCAGTCAACCTCCGCAACCATATCCGTTACCCGGAGGACTTATTCAAAATTCAATCTGAGCGGTTGATGATTTACCACATGACTGACGCCCAAGTGTTTTATAACCGGGAAGACCAGTGGCAAATACCGAATGAAATCTATGGCAGTGAAACCCGTCAGGTAGAGCCATATTACTTAATTACCAGCCTCCCCACCGTCCCCTTTGAGGAATTTATTCTATTTTTGCCCTACACCCCCAAACAGCGGACAAATTTAATTGCTTGGTTAGCGGCGCGGTCAGATGGTGAGAACTACGGAAAGTTGCTGCTGTATGTCTTTCCTAAAGAACGTCTGATTTACGGAACAGAGCAAATTGAAGCGCGGATTAACCAAGATCCCGTAATTTCTCAGCAAATTTCTCTGTGGAATCGCCAGGGTTCGAGAGCGATTCAGGGTAATCTTTTGGTGATTCCCATTGAGGAATCTCTGCTATATGTTGAGCCAATTTATTTAGAAGCAACACAAAACAGTTTGCCAACTTTGGTGCGGGTAGTTGTGGCTTACGAAAACCGAATTGTCATGGCGCAAACTTTGGAACAAGCATTGCAGGCAATTTTTCAACCAGAGGTTACACCAGCGCCGGCGATTATTCGTCCTTTAGAGGAGGGAACGCCACCGGGTTAGTTAAAAATATCTTTGAGGCGGGGAATCGCCCACCCAAACCTACCTAAAAAAGCAATTGACGCGAGATTTTCAAGCAACATTGATTAACTGTTCTAAAGATTTAGTTAATGGTAAAGCTTTGCTGTCTTGCTGATATTCTTCAACTAGCATTTCTAAAACTTCCTGAGCATTATGTAAAGCCTCTTCATAAGTTTCACCATGAGTATGATATTTTTGGGTGGGAAATTCTGGTAAATGAACTAAATAACATTGGTCTTCACCACTCCATTGAATAATAATTGTGTAAGGTAAATTCATTCGTCTGACTCCTGTTCTTGAATTAATTTTAATTTATCTAATTTCTCAATAACTTCTTTTTCTATATAAGGTTTAGCGTCATCTCTTTACCAGAAATTGTAATAGGATCACTTGGTAATAAAGGATGATACCAACGGGTATGACTTCCTTTTGCTGAACGATAAACAAAACCTGCTTTTTTTAATAAACTTTTTAACTCTCTGATTTTTTTAGGCATGGCTTAAGCACAAGGTTTAATATCCCTCACCATCATTTTAGTATGGATGAATGAGTTAGGTGTAATGTGAGTCAATTGATGGCTCTACGCTGACCAAGCTTCTCGAAAGTCTGCATATAGGGTCAACCCACCATCTACAAACAGGGTTTGTCCGGTGATGTAGGCGGCTTCGTCTGAAGCTAAAAAAGCTACTGCTGCTGCCATTTCTGCCGCAGTACCAGCCCGATTCATGGGAATGTGACTTTCAACGATCGCCTTTTTTTCAGGATCATCTGTCCAGGCTTCATTGATGGGCGTAATCGTCGCTCCCGGCGCCACAGCGTTAACGCGAATATTTTGGTTAGCATATTCCAAGGCTAGGGTTTTGGTCAGGTTTTCCATGCCGCCTTTGCTAATGGAGTAGCTGAGATACATTGGTCTGGGAATAATTTCATGGACGCTGGAAATATTGATAATTACTCCCGGACGCTTGGAGGATAAAAGGTGTTTAATAGTTTCACGGGCACAGAGAAAAGCTCCCCGGAGATTGACTGCAATCACTTGGTCAAAATCTGCGGCGGTGATTTCGTGGGATGGGCATTCTGTTTGAATTCCGGCATTATTAACTAAAATATCCACACTGCCAAATTTCTCAACAACATGATTCACAATTTCCGTGATATCTTCTTCCTGGGAAACATCTCCCTGAACCAGCAGTGACTTGACACGGCAATTTTCGATATCTGCACAGGCTTTTTGCATTGCCAACTCTTCAGTATTTTCCGCATCTTCTGCCTGTTTGCGGTAGTTAATGGCGATGTTGCAGCCTTCTTGGGCTAGTCGAATGGCGATCGCTTGTCCAATGCCTGAACTAGCACCTGTAATTAAAGCGTTTTTTCCGGTTAATCCTTTCATTTCTCGGCTATTGCTTAACGTGAATTTGCTGGTACTTGCTGCGGCACTACCCAGTAATAAATAGTTTTTCCCTCAATATTTTCAGGACTCTGTTTCAGGATAGACAAGTCAACTCAGTCAAACGTCTTCCAGCAGTAGGATATCCAGCAGATTGGGGAAGAAGAGGTTAGGGGGAAAATTCCTCTCCCTCGAACCCCCGTTAGTACCTGCTACTGGGTAAAAGTAGAATGTCTATCATTTCGCCAACGCCCAAACCCAATACTGCAATTACTGTTAAAACACAAAAAGAATCGAGTTTGCTGAAGCCGGCAAAACGCATTTCTAAATCAGCTAAGACCGTAGTTGCTACGGGTATGAGAAAAAGTCTGAATAATAACGACCAAGTTGCTATTAAAGCAATTGATGCACTTAAGGCTAAGATCACAACTAAGGTTTGAGAACCAAAAGCAACCAAACCGTCTAACCAGAACAAACTCTTCCGCACTACCACTAGAGCGATCGCCGCGACAAAAGCTCCCACCAACCAAACAATGTGGTGAGCAGCAATATACCACCCCAAGAGACCATAAGCCAGCCAGAGTAATACTAGAGACGTTACGGGAATCCTCCGGAAAAATCCCAAATTCATATATTTTGCTTGCTTTGTAATACTTCTGAAACTTTGTGAATAAAAATTAACAGTGCTTTCGCAGGTAAGTAACAATTGCCCTATCTCTCGAAAGATTTTAACACAAAAGTATCCAGTTATTAGTCTGTTCAGAAATTTATGCCTTTTGATACACATTCATCAAATAACAAGCAAAACTATCGACAGAGATATGTGAACTTTTATTTTGCTACACCTATAATTAAAACCTTGCAAAAAATTAATCTTTGAAGCAGCAATTGAGATATTCATCTTCACGTATTTCCCTATCTGTATGAAGTTAAAGGCATTTAATAAAAACATACTCAGTAGAAATGCCAGCCTCAGAAGGAAAGAGCTTGCATGGCAGTCTATAGTCAGGAGTCAGTAGTTTTTATAATTACCCTAATCCGATTAATCTGTGAGTTTAGATAAAAATTATTTACTAAATCTAAAATCTCAAATTATCACTGGGTACACACTGACAAATCAGAAATTACCTTGTTATCAAAAATCAGACGATAAAAATCTATAGAGAAGGGTAGATAATATGTCTGTTGAGCAGATACTACTACAGAATGTAGCAGCAAATAGTAATTTTCATCCCGTAACAAAAAGTGAAGTTAAACAGGAGCCTGCCAAATCGGATGGGTTAAATGTCCCAGATTTAGTGATATCTTTAACTCCCCTGAGCTTTATCTTCAGTTGGGCTATATTGCTGCTTGCTTTGCGAAAGCTACGCACAAATTTAGACAACAAGATGGTTTTTACAATCAATAGTTTACAGCAAGTTCCCTGTAAAAACTGTCGGTTTTTTTCTAATAATCATTATCTCAAGTGTGCGGTCAAACCGGATACTGTTCTGACTGAAGAAGCGATAAATTGTCAGGAATACTCGCCAAAAAAGGGGAAATTCCCGCCAAAAAACTTCTTTGGATAGCGCTGTGCTTAATCCCGATATGAAAACATTTCCACCTCAAAAAAAAGGGGAGCAAGAAAATTAATAGCCAAGACAAATTGCGACATCGAAAATATATCCTCAGGGAAAACCTGGCCTATTTCTCTCTTAGGCTACTGTTGAAATCAAGCTAATTGCCTTGGATTGCTGCTATACCCCAAAGTCGCCAGATTTCACCACAGCATGCCGATGGGAACACCACCCTCAAGCTAAAACTGCTCTCTTAGCCTATTAGGGAACTGCTCGCTAACGCCGTAAAAACAACTGGGTAATGTAGTAAGTATTGCCAACGCGCCACACTCCTACACCTGTTTCTGTGAACACCGGACGGAGGATATTAGCTCTGTGTCCGGGACTTTTCATCCAACCTTCGACAGATGCCGGCACGGGTTGCGGCACATTCCGACTTTTGAATAAGTTCTCACCCACCATCCAGTAAGGGATACCTCCTGCCCTGACTCTATCTTGCAGGGTACTACCATCTGCACCTGTGTGGCTAAAGAAGTTTTTTTCTGCCATTTGACGGCTGTAGTATCGAGCAACCAGCGCTAGTTTTTCATGATTTTCTAGCGGTGACAATCCGTTTTTTTGGCGTACTTGGTTGATGCGTTGGCGAACTGCTGCTTCCATTTGGGCAGTTTTAGCTGATTCGGGCGCAAGTGGCGGTTTAGTTGATGGCACTTCCACTCTAGGTAAGGGCGGCAAATATTGAATAGCTTCCTCACATCCTGTGGCGAAAAGTGCGCTTGCTATCCATGCTACCCAAATCAGCCGGGGTAATTGGCTTTGGCGCTTCTGTCTCACAGTCCTCTAATAAAAAATTGACGGACTACCATACTAGCTTGGCAGGGTTTCTCGGTTTCACGAGTCTCCTCTCAACTGTTTGACTCGTTTCTGAATAAGAGCATGTTTTTCTGCACCCTCAAACGCATAACGATTGTAGCCATTGCGAGTAATCAATTCTTCTAGATAGCGAACCCGTTCTTTAGAAGAGGGATCAGTTGAAGCATAACTTTGACCACTGGAACCATAGCGTTCGTGAAGAGTGCATGGTTTACCTCGCGCTTGTCTGTATATACACGCATATAATATCATGAGTGAGTAGCCAAAACACGGGGCGATCGCCGAAGCCCCTAATGTGTACTTTGGCTTTGACGTCAATACTCTGAGGTTTTGAGATAATTACTGTTGGTTGAGGTGGTATTTTTGCATCAATTCCTTAACTTGAGCCGCTACAAGTGGATGAGGATCTTGTTGCAAGTGAGGAAGAAGCTCACGAAAGACGCGATGTGAAACTACACTGAGATAGGAGATGGCTGCTTCCCGGACAAAGCCTGTAGGATGACGCAGTGTGACCACAATTTCGCTAGCTGTCAATCGGATGCGCGCAACTTGTGCAAAATGAAAACAGCAAGCCAAGCACCAGTCAGAAAGCAAATCACCTAGCATGATCAATCTGCGGAGGCGATCGCTAACTAACATATTTTCATATTTGACAATTCCAGCTTCTACAAGATATTGGAGTTTTTCTTGTTGCGATCGCCGATCTAAAATATTCAGCAACAGAGACTTGCAAGACAAGTACACAGTATGGTCTAAAATCTCTAACCCCCGCGCTAAACTGACCACTGACTGAGACCGGAGATTAAAAGCCGCCGCCTGCATTTTTTCTGGTGGGTAAAGCAGCTTTAATAGCAGCAGTAACCGCTCCTTGACATCGATTTCCAACTCTAGGAGTGAGCGTCGCATTAATTCACTAACAATCGTTACCCGCTCATTTGCTTGACTGGGTTTCAGAGAATCTGCTGTTTGGAAGTCTATATAGGCGGAGTAAATCTCACCTAAAGCTCTTAATTCTTGCTCAATTAAAGCTTCTACTCTATTTTCATAAAACCGATCCACAAAACTGGTGATTCCGGGTTGTTGGTTAATTTTTAGTAAGCTACGGAGGATATAATCCCTATTGGTGCCCCTAGATATTTCCAAGTTTTGCCATAAAGTCTCCATTGCTTCGGAAGTGCCGATTTGGGCAATGGTACGCCAAGCGTACATCCGCACTACTTCCGGTTTGTAAATATCCGTAGCTAGTTCCAACAGCATTTTCAGCGCTTCATTCTCCAGTCGCACTAGGGCACGCATGGCTGTAGTGCGGGTTGACTTGTAGTAGAGTGCTGCTAGTAGTGCGGAATAGTACTCTTCCAAATGAGTGGCGGCGATCATTTCCAATACAGCACAGCGCACTCGTAAGGACACATCCTGTAACAAATTCGGAATGTGAATTCGCAGCGCCTGTAAATAAACGGCTTCTCTGAGTGCTTTGACTCCATTCATCCGTTCCCGTTCTTGTTTATGAGTCAGCATCCGGCGCATGGTTTTGGTAGCTGCTACCTTTTGCATTGGCGTTCCCTGACGTAACAACAAAGCGGCAGCGGTGGCGCGGATGAGTGAGTTTTGTCGGGGGTGGAGGTATTCTTCTAGTACGCTTAAATTGGGATTTGGATCTGCTAGCCAAACGTAGCGGAGAGCCAAGGCAAAAACTTCGGGGTCAATAGTTATTGAAGGCTGATCTAACAAATAACGAACTTGCGGCACATAAGCGAGATTTGCCCCTCCTAAGAGCATTACTTCTAAACTTTGGCGCTGCAAATCTGGGGTTAACTTAATTAGCAGGGGTGCTAAAACTTCCGCCGCACCTGGGAGATCAATTTGGGCTAAAAGTTCCAGACAAGAGCGTTTATCTGCCTCGCTGCCTTTTTCCCCTAAAGCTTTGACTACCCCCTGTTTGAAGACACGCAATCCCACATTGGCCGCACTCAGTTCTCCCCGTTCTGCACTCAAGACTAATAGGTCTACGTAGCGCGATCGCAATTCCCAAGCTACTTTTAAACAAATGCCAGCGACAATGGTTGTTTCGCCGATCAATACCCATCTTTGTAGTGATGTGGGTACAAATCGCGCGCTGAAAAACAAAGTGACAATAATCAGTATTCCTGTCAACCCGGTGGCGATCGCTTCGGCAGTACCACCAGATAATGTCTGCATCCGGCTGCGAATTCGCTCTGGGATTGGCTGGTAGAGCACAGGCCCGCTACTAATAATAAAGGTGTAGCGGAGAAGTTCATCGCAGAACTTGAGACTGATCAAACCCCAGAAAAACCCTTGGGATTGGGTGGCTGGTAATAAAGTCAGCAAGGCGATCGCACAGGGGAGTAGCAACCCGACAGTGATTGGTAAAAGTGCAGCCGTAAAAAACACCCCGATTCGTTCGATCAGTCGGCTGGAAACAAACCACTGTGTCACTAACTCACACAGTCCGACAATCCCACCAAATAGACCCAAGAAGCTAGCGAGTTCTTGGTTGGTCAACGTAGACTCGAGTTCTCGCAGATACTGAAAGTCGATTAACGACCCAATCACCTGCAACAAAGCCACAAAAGCAAATAACTGCCAGGCATAGCGCTTGAGAGGAGTTTTCAGGCGACGATGTCTAGAGGCTTGTTCTTCGGGAATTGTCCGTTGCGGGGTATCGGGAAAAGCTTCTCGATAGTGATAACTTAAATAAAATAAAATTCCTGCCCCGAACATAATCACAATACAGGCGATCAGGATCACCTGATTTAGCTTGGCGAATTGCAACAGCCAAGGCAGACTAAAGCCACTGATCACGTCAGCCACTAACAGACCACTACTAACCAGTGGGTAAGTGCGCTTAATCTCCCGAATATTAAATAGTTGATTGGCAATGATCGAGGTGTTGAGGTCATTGACCACGTAAAACGCATCTACCCACAGCCTGAGCAGAAATACGATAATCACTGCTAGGTAGTTAGCGTGTATTTTCCAATGCAATAAGACTAATAAAAATAAGGGCGTCACCATACAAGGTGCGATCGCCACAATCACCCAACGCAAGGGGAAAACCTTTTGCAACCAAGAATATATTACTACTAGTCCAGTACCAATTGCTGCACTAGCAATATAAATCCAAGGCAGTGTGCCAGCCCCATGTTCGTCCAAAAACAGCGCTACTGTACTGTCCTCAGCCCACCGTAATCCTACAGATACAGTGGTGTAGAAGGCAAACATCATCCAAGTTCGTTCGCCCTCCTCTGGTCGCAGATTCACCCACTGAAGCAATCGTGCCAGAGCGCCTTTATTTGCAGTTAACCAGTGATTTTTCAATTCCATGCAGTTTTAGTTTCTGGTGTAATCACAGCGCCACAGGCACGTAAAAAGCATAACAGTTATTCATAAGGCAAAAGTCCTGAGTATCTGAGTATTATGTTTCCCACTCAGCGCTCAGGACTATCGGTTTTAGATAAATTTCCACGACCTTGGAGTCAATGGTCTATTTTGAGGTTGAGTTATTCTACGTCTGTAGAACACTCAAAGGATTACTTTTTGGGTGAGAGGAGCATCATCATGTTGCGTCCTTCTTTTTTCGGCGCTTGCTGCACTTCACCAAATGGCTCCAAATCAGTTGCCATCCGCTTGAGCAAATCTTCTGCTAAATCACTGTGTTGAATTTCTCGACCCCGGAACATCACAGTAGCTTTGACTTTATCGCCATCTTTCAGAAAGCGCTCTGCTTGCTTAACACGCACGTTATAGTCGTGTTCTTCTATCTTGTAGCGCATCTTCACTTCCTTTACGTCAGCCGTGTGCTGCTTCTTCCGGGCTTCCCGCGCCTTTTTTTCCTGCTCAAACTTGTATTTCCCATAGTCCATGATCCGGCAAACCGGTGGGTCAGCTTTGTCACTGAGTAGCACCAGATCTAGTTCTTTTTCTTCTGCTAGTTGTAGTGCTTCCTGCGGCGGCATAATTCCCAGTTGGGCGCCATCAGTGTCAATAACCCGAATTTTCGGGAAGCGAATCCGTTCATTAATTTGGGGCAGATCGCGAGTTCGTTTTTTCTCAATCACAGGCATTATGATTTGTGGGAGCTCTTAGTTAAGGATTTGGCTTGGTCTTGATTGGTATGCCTCAGAGGCAAAATATTCAAATAACTCATATGTGAGCAATGAGTCTCTAGTTCTAGGTTAGCTAATCCATACATTAGTTGCGTCGTTATTTTTGTCATTTTACTCACTCTGAGAGAATTTCTCTGCAATAGTTAATCTAAATTACACAACTTCGAGCAATGTTAACTATTGTGACAATTTTTTGTCAATACATTGACGGTTAAAGATGGCAGCATATCCCCAGAATAGCCAGAGTACATATACAGAGCCGTATTATGTAATTATACTTAAAATAAGTATAATATATTTACACAAAACCTATAAATAGATTTACGGTTAAAAACTGCGGTAGCTGTATTTTACAGGCAGACAATAGCCACAACTTCACCAACATTAGCACTAAAAATTTGCAATTAGGCACTTATTATTGGAATTAGTAGGGCTTCTAGTTTCTGGCAAAAACATCTATAGAGAAAATGACGTCGATAGTCTTGAATAAAACAGTGAACTGGGAAATTCTCATATTTAAGCGCATTGATTAAGTTTTATGGAGCATCTTAAGTGTGACCACCGCAATACATTGGCAGCAACGGGTTGGTAATCAAAGGGACTGGGTTTGGCGGGGTTGGCAAACCCGCTACACCTACATTCGTCCTGGACAAAATCAGCAAAAAAACACCCCCATAATTCTGCTACATGGGTTTGGCGCTTCCATTGGTCATTGGCGACATAATTTAGAGGTTTTGGGCGAACACCACACAGTCTACGCCCTGGATATGCTGGGTTTTGGCGCTTCGGAAAAAGCCCCAGTTAATTACAGCATCGGACTCTGGGTAGAGCAGGTTTACGACTTTTGGAAGGCATTCATCCGCCAACCAGTGGTATTGGTAGGCAATTCCAATGGTTCGCTGATTTCCTTAGCCGCTGCCGCCGCTCATCCCGACATGGTGCAAGGCATCGTGATGATGAGTTTGCCTGATCCTGCACTGGAACAAGAGGCGATCCCCGTTGTCCTCCAACCCATTGTTAGGGCTATTAAAAATATTGTCGCTTCGAGGCTGATACTAAAACCTGTGTTTCACTTAGTGCGCCGGCCTGGTGTGCTGCGTCGCTGGGCTAGTTTGGCCTACGCTAACCCAGAGGCGATCACCGATGAACTCATAGACATTTTAGCTGGGCCTCCCCAAGACCGGGGTTCTGCCCGTGCTTTTGCTGCCCTCTTCAAAGCTACAATTGGCATCAACTTCAGTCCCAGTGTCAAGTTAGTTTTACCAAACTTAACAATTCCTATGCTCTTAATTTGGGGGCAAAAAGACCGATTTGTACCCCCTGTATTGGCTAGCCAGTTTGCTTTGTGCAACGAGAAATTAGAACTGCTCAATCTAGAAGATGTGGGACACTGTCCTCATGATGAGTCGCCAGAACAGGTCAACCAGGCGATTTTGGCTTGGCTTGAGAGAACAGTAGGCGATCGCGATTCGCGCCGTTTATTAAGCAATCGCCAGTAGTTTACGTTAAAAGTGACAGCACCTAGCCAATTGAGACTTGGGTAGAGTCAACGTCTGTAGTGCCATTTACTGACCGGGCGACAGAAGTCATCTTGTTGAGAATAGCCTGACTAGGAACTTTGCCTTTTAAGACTACAGTGCTTCCAGTCTGAGCAACCCAGAGGGTATTAACATCATCAAGTTGGGGATCTTGATCAAAGGCCAATGCCACTCGTTTTGCCAACCCACTCTGGTCATACTCTCCATTCAATCCAAGACGCTCTGGGGGAATTGCTTGCGTTGCAGTCGCGGTGGCAGTAGGAGCTTGTGGCACCGGCTGTGGCGTCGGATTTACTTGGGCATTTTCCGGTTTTTCCAATCCAAAAAGTCTTTGTAACCAACCCATAATAAAGTTTCTCCGAATAAAGGTTCTTGAGACGGAAGTATAAAAGCTTGGTAAAAAAGTAGCATCTACCGCTATAAAGATATGTACCAAGCAAGAGTCCTACTAGCGGTATAATCTCTACACAACTTCTATCTTAAGATGTAATGAGTGCCTCTATTGAGTTTAAAATAGGAGTTTAGACCTACAATTTTAAATTTAGTGTGGTAGTACGTCTAGCGTAGCCCTAAATTCTGGTCTGCGTTAAATGCTCCCTAGCCTGTGTCGGCGAAGATGAAACATACACTTTCAGTGCTCGTAGAAGATGAAGCGGGGGTTCTATCCCGCATTTCTAGTTTATTTGCCCGTCGCGGCTTTAATATTGAAAGCCTTGCTGTTGGCCCAGCTGAACAGGGAGGAGTTTCCCGAATTACAATGGTTGTACCTGGAGACGATCGCGTAATCGAGCAACTCACCAAGCAACTATACAAACTCGTTAACGTCCTCAAAGTACAAGACATTACCGAAATTCCTTGCGTAGAGAGAGAATTGATGCTTTTGAAGGTGAATGCTACCAGCAGCAATCGCTCAGAAGTGATCGAACTGTCTCAAATTTTCCGGGCGCGAGTCGTAGACGTGGCGGAAGATTCTCTGACTCTAGAAGTTGTCGGCGATCCAGGGAAGATGGTGGCGATCGTGCAAGTGTTGCAAAAATTTGGACTCAGGGAAATCGCCCGCACTGGCAAAATTGCTCTCACTCGTGAATCGGGTGTGAATACTGAGTTGCTCAAGTCTTTGGAAGCAAAGGTTTAGTCGGGCATTAAAAAAGCTGGTCTTTATATATGGGCTGGATACGTCCTGTCAAAGGAAGCAGCCTCGTGGAAGCAAGAACCCCCTGATTTCTAATCGGGGGTAAATAAAATTTTGGAAATATAAAATATTGAGTATAAATATAAGGGTTTTAAAATTAATAGTGAGTGATTAAATTATAAAAATTTTTCTTAGGAAGAGATGTGAGCCAAGACAGTACCTTCCCTAAGGCACAGTAAGGGTAGAATGCGTCAGGGGACGCACCCAAAAACCACTGAAAAAGCCTGGAACGAGGGGCAATTTGTACAGTGCGTCAGTCCTAAATTCCACAAGCAAAGGAGGCAGTAGATATGGTAACTATTTTTACTATGTCTGCTGTTTATGTCTTTTTCGGAAATGCTACTTACTGAATTTAGCAATCGAGTTTTCTTAATCTTGTAATTAAGTTGGTAGAAACTGCTAGTGACTCAGCTCAATACTTCCTTGTATTGTATTTATCAAGTGAGGAGTTGAGCAGCCTAATGGAACTTGGTAAGCAGCTATGTACAAATTCGTCTTAACCGTAGACATCACAAGAGCTTGAAATTGGTGAGCCACCTTTTCTTGATTTAAATGGGTTAGAGGCAACTTTAAGCATATTGGTGTATCTTCTTTTTGAATCGTGTTATTCTCCGTCTAAACGCCGATTATTGCACATATTGTCCAATCCTGCTTGTAGCTGTTTTACCCACTGTCAATACGATGCAGATCAGGTTGGTAATTAACATTATTCACAACAAGATAACGTAATAATCAACCTTTTAAGATTCCAGAAATTGAGAGTTTTGGTTCACCAAACCGTATTTGACCACTGTAGTCTATTCATCGGAAAACCGCTGTGCTATTTGGTTAAGTTTCAGTAAAGTCTAAGGTCAATTAAACAAAATGCTTGCCGCCTGTTGAAATTCCCAGTATGTGATCATTTAATAGGGCAATTCAACCGTGCCAAAACCTTTTTTTGATGAAATTGATGATATTGAATATTGTCTGAAATTGAATTTTTCTACGCAATTGAGATAATTCTGTAGCTTGCCCTGGAGGTCTTTGCAGGTATGAATTCCTTATCTTTTATTTCTCAAGGAATCGTTCAAAAATCGATTAACAGTATACTGAGTAAATTGCTGAAGATGAGAAACAGGCATTTGTTTCTTTTTGATATCATTGTTTTTTTTATCACTCCATTATTAGCTCTACTTTTGCATTTAGATGGAAATCTCTATCTACATGCAGATATATCAGAACTAGCGATCGCCACAATTTTGTTTTTAGTAGTCAAACTAATTGTATTTGGGAGTTGTGGATTTTATCGGCGTTACTGGCGTTATGCCAGTATTGAGGAACTGACATATATAGCCATATTGATGGTGAGTGCGGTATTCATCCAAATAATGCTATTTGAAGCTATTCATTACATACCAAACTTTTCTGTTAATACTCTGCCACAATCACTACCATTGATTGATGGGTTTCTGTCATGTATTTTCATTGGGGGGCTGCGTTTTAGTTTTCGGGTTGTAGAAAGAGTCATTCAACAAAAAGCAGTATTTAGTCCACGGGAGCGGGTGCTGATTATTGGTGCTGGTAGTGCGGGAGTTTCTCTTGTGCAAGATATGCAAAGAAATCCCCAACTAGGTTTTCATGCTGTTGCTTTTATTGACGACGATCCTCAAAAATTAAACGCACACATTCGGGGAATTCCTGTAGTAGGAGATCGCTACCAAATTCCTGATATTGTGAAATCTTTCCAAATCCATAAAGTTATCATTGCCATGCCTATGGTTGCCGGAAAAATAATTCGAGAAACTGTAGATATTTGCAAAGTAACTGGAACACAGACTAGTACCTTACCAGGAATACATGAAATCCTCAATAATCCTGTGCGAGTAGATAGCATTCGAGATGTAAGAATTGAGGATTTACTCCGACGTGAACCTGTACAGACTAATATTGAGCGAGTTTTCCAATTTCTCCTAGGCAAGAAAGTACTAATTACAGGTTCAGGCGGATCAATTGGGAGTGAACTTTGCCGGCAAATTTTTCAATGTAGTCCCGCTGAAATTATCCTGATAGGACATGGAGAAAATTCTGTATTCAATATCCAACAAGAATTAGAACAACTTGCCCACGTATTGAAAACTGATAATAAAGGACAACGAAATACTCCCCGTATTTCTACATTCATTGCTGATATTCGCTTTCAGTCCCGATTAGAACACGCTTTTGAGCAATTTCAACCAGATGTTATTTTCCACGCAGCAGCTCACAAGCACGTCCCTTTAATGGAATTAAATCCAGCAGAAGCAATCACTAACAATGTGATAGGAACAAAAAATTTAATAGACCTAGCTCTGCAATATAATGTTAAACATTTTGTGATGATTTCCACAGACAAGGCTGTTAATCCCACCAATGTTATGGGTGCTAGTAAGAGAGTTGCAGAAATGTTGGTGTTACAAGCCGCCAAACAAAGTGGAAATCATTACGTCGCTGTGCGTTTTGGCAATGTTTTAGGCAGTCGAGGTAGTGTGGTTCCCACTTTCAAAAAACAAATTGCATCTGGTGGACCTGTCACAGTTACCCATCCCAATATCACCCGTTATTTTATGACTATCCCGGAAGCAGTTCAACTTGTTTTACAAGCTGCGGTAATTGGTCATGGTGGTGAAGTATTAATGATGAATATGGGTGAACCTGTGAAAATTGTGGACTTAGCAAAAGAACTCATTCATCTTTCGGGCTATGAAGTAAACAAAGACATTGACATTGTATTTACAGGGTTAAGACCTGGAGAAAAGTTATTTGAAGAATTGTTTATCGAAGGAGAGGAATACGAACAAACCCAACATAAAAAACTGTTCATTGTCAAAAATGCCAGTCGGATTATTCCTGAAAATTTAGCTATTAATGTAGAAGTCTTATGTAAAGCGGCAACAAAAAATGATGTTAATACTATCCTATTTTTGATGGAACAATTAGTGATAGGATATAGCCCTAAATACTTACAAAATAATATGGCAGTAAAATAAATAGTTGGCATGCCATTTATTTGAAAGAGGTTAAAACATAAAAATGTTAACATTGGAAGGATTTCACATAATCACCATTTCATATTTTTTGAAGCTTTACAAGCTAGCAATTAACTAAAATCACCAGCCAGCTATAAAGAAAAAAATGCTATTACAAAAAATTAGTAAAATATGGAAATATTTAACTCAAGGCTCCGTCAATCGCCAAATATTGGGTGCATCTATCATAGTTGGTTCATTAACATTATTTGTCAAAAGTGCTGGTGTTATTAAAGAATTAATCGTTGCCTGGAAGTTTGGAACTGGCGATAACATTGATGCATTTTTAATTGCCTTGCTGGTTCCTTCTTTTATTATTAATGTAGTAGCCGGCTCTTTTCATGCGATCCTCATACCCAAGTATATTCAGGTACAAGAGCAAGAAGGGAAAAAAGCAAGTCAAAGGCTTTTTTCTGGAGTGACAATTTGGGCATTGGGACTACTGGTCATTACCACCATACTCATGCTGGTTACCGCGCCATTTTATCTACCGCTAATTGCTACAGGCTTCGATCAGCAAAAATTAGAACTGACGTTTCATCTGTTATATGTGATCGCGCCTATTATTTCGCTCAATGGAATTACCGTCATCTTTAGTGCTGTCTTGAATGCAGGAGAGCATTTTGCACTAGCAGCTATCACCCCAATGGTGACATCAGGAATTACCATCATATTCCTCTTAGGGTTTGAGTCTTATGGAAGTTCTACCTTAGTTGCAGGATTAATCTGTGGTGCAGTAGTAGAAATCGCAGTTTTAGCAGCAGGACTAAAACACCAAGGAATTTCTATACGTCCAAAATGGTATGGTTTTAATCCTCACCTGCTTCAGGTTATCAGCCAGTATATGCCCACAGTTGCCGGGTCTTTTTTGATGTGTAGCGCTGGTCTAGTGGATAAATCGATGGCAGCAATGTTATCCCCTGGAAGTGTAGCAGCACTAAGCTACAGTGATAGGCTTGTTACTTTACCGATATTTTTAATTACTACAGCATTGAATACTGTAGTGGTTCCCTATTTCTCCAAAATGGTAACTAATAATGATTGGGCCGGTATACGTCATACACTTAAACATTATCTGCAATTAATATTTTTAGTGACTGTGCCACTAACAGGAGTCTTGATTACGTTTTCTGAACCAATTACCCGACTTCTATTACAAAGAGGTTCTTTTACAGCTAGTGATACTCAAATAGTTGCTCAAATTCAAAATCTTTACGCGTTGCAAATTCCTTTTTATGTTTCCGCAGTTTTTATAGTTAAATTAATTATTTCTCTGCAAAAAAATCACATTTTAATGTGGGGTTCTGGATTAAATTTAATAGTCAATATTACTGCAAATTTATTTTTTATGCATTTTCTAGGTATTAAAGGAATTGCGTTGTCCACTAGTTGTGTATACTTGACATCATTTTGTTTTTTATTATTCTTTGCTTTCAAGTATTTGAAACAAATTGAACTGAATCAAGAAAGTAAATCTGTCTAACCTATCTTAAATTACAGTCATGAAAATAACATTAGTAATTTCACATTTTGGACATGGCGGTGCAGAACGAGTTTTAGTTTTGCTCGCCAAAGCATTTGGAGACCAAGGACATGAAGTTAAAGTGGTGACGCTATCGACAACAGAAACTGATTTTTACAGCTTACCAAAGGGTACCTATAGATTAGCTTTAGGAATGATGAGAACCTCTCCAAACCTGCTTAATGCTTTAGGAAATAATTTCTACAGATTGTTAAAATTGAGGCACGCCATTTGCTCTACAGACCCTGATATAGTTATCTCGTTTTTAACTGAAGCTAATGTTTTGACATTACTATCTCTAATTGCAACGAAGTATCCTATAATTGCCACTGAACATAACGATCCACGGTTTATTGCTTGTGGAAAAATTTGGGACTGGTTACGACGTTTTACCTATCCTTATGCAGCTAAAATTGTCAGCGTTAGCAGAGGAGTTAATGACGCATTTGACTGGTTAGCAATAAACAAAAAAACAGTAATATACAATCCATTTTTACGGGTAGAAGATCAAGAAATAATAACCGATTTACCTAAAGGTTTTGACATCAATAAAAAATGGGTTATTAGTATGGGTAGGCTAAGTGAACAAAAGGGTTTTGATATTTTGTTATCGGCATTTGCAAAAATTGCTGATCGGCATCCGACTTGGCAGTTGTTAATTTTAGGAAAAGGGAATATCCAGCAGCAAGAGAAACTGGAAAAAATGAAAGAAGATTTAGGTTTAACTAAGCAAGTAATTTTACCCGGAGCTATTAAAAATCCATTTCCTATCTTAAAGAAAGCCAAGCTATTTGTTATGGCTTCGCGCCGAGAGGGTTTTCCTATGGCTCATGGTGAAGCTATGGCTTGTGGTCTACCAGTTATTGCTACAGATTGTCATAGTGGTCCAAGGGAAATTATTCGTCACAATCTAGATGGTATCTTAGTACCCAATGAAGATATATCAGCATTAGCTACGGCAATGGATCATTTAATGTCTAATGAAAAAGAGCGGCAACGTTTAGCAATTCGTGCACCAGAAGTAACTGAAAGATTCAGTTTGGAAAATGTTATTTCAATGTGGGAAGCATTATTCAAAAAGGTATTAAGTAATAATAATTAAGGATCTATAGCAATCCTATTTGAGTTGTGTCCGCGTAGCGTGCCGGAGTCATTACAGCAGTATTTTTTTAACGTTTGCTCCGCGTTAGCGCAGATCCTCTGCAAGAGGCACACATCTAATTTAGTATCGCTATACCTATTATGGAATCGAATAATAAAGAAAACGGCATTATAGTTTATGTTCTTGATGAAGATTGCGTTTTAAGGTTTTAAATTTATAAATTCTTGATTTAAATGCCGGAGAAAACGGGGAATACTAGAACCATAATTAATTGCTAATTCTCAGTAATCAACAGGAAATATCTAAATTATTTTATGACAGTAAAAGTAAAATCATCGTCAAATAACAATTTACTTTTGTATTATCAGTGTCTTTTATCCGTGCTATTTGTGCTATTTTTCTACACAGAAGCGGATAATCATTTATTCGGTTTAGGAATTACACCTCGTCCTTATGAAATGGTAATAGCTTATGGGCTATTAGCCATACCATTACTTCCTGGCTTTATGTCTAAGAATATTAAGTATGTCCCTAAATCAACATTTCAATGGCTAGGGTTATATTCATTATTAACTATAATTTATTATTTATTTTCTAGTCATTATAATGAGGTTGTCCAACAGGAATTAAGTGATCGAATATTAGCAGTAATATTTTTATTGATAGCACTATTAATTTTTGCTGGAAAAAACTTGGTTCAATTATGTGTAAAATGGGCATTATTTTGTACTATATTCTGGAACATTTATACTTATGTTTATGAAGTATTAAATCCAGGGGTATGGCAGACTTTTATGACATTAAATCCATCCGGTCGTCCAGCAGGATTTTATGTAGACGCTAATAAAGCAGCCTGTGCATTAATTCCAAGCATGATTTTTTCAATTGATTTAGTACCACAAAAGTATAGATTACCATTTATTTTGATAGTAATTTTTGGTGTAATTATAACGTTTTCGCGAGGAGCAACTCTTTGTATCTTAATTTTAATTTTGCTGTTGATTTACAATAAAATGTTATCTAAAAAGGCAATTATTTATTTTATTACATTTGGATTAATCATGGCTATTAATAGTTATAATTTTGCATCTTTTGTTGAAAATCAAGCTTCAAATTCGGGTCTATTAAATAAGGATTTAGAAACAAGACTTTCCATTTTTTCTAATCCTAGCTCTGATGCTTCCGATGATACATCTCGTGTGGATATAATTGGTTTTGCTTGGGAAAAAATTATGGCAAAACCTTTGTTTGGAAATGGAATTGGTTATGTGCATGAGTGGGGAGAAATACTGCCACATAATATGTATTTATATTTTATGGTTGAACATGGAATTTTAGGAATAATGATTCTACCTTTATTAATTATATCAGTAACTAAAAATGCCTATGGAGAATCTAAAAAAATCAGCTTTATGTTTGGGGTTTTTATTTTAATATGGTCAATATTTAGCCACACAGTTCTTTTAGATCGTCAGAATTTAATGTTATTTGCTCTAACAGGTATCATGTCCAAATCTAGCTATTTAAATCATATTTGTCCAAGGAATAATATATGATAAAAAAGCCTTTTATCCTATATTGCCGACTTAAGAAATATCAACGTTTGTGCAGCGAATAAAATTATGTTACTTATGGATCTTCTGCTGAATAGTCGTAATTTTTAATGGCATTAATATGGCTATGTGGGAAGCAGTAATCGATGAAGTAATTACCGCAGGCTGATGATGAAAACATATAGGAATTAAGAGTTTAACCTATGAATAGACAACCTATCGCTTTTTTTATTCCCACTCTCGCTGGTGGTGGTGCAGAACGAGTAGTAATTAATTTACTCAAAGGTATGCTAGAACGAGATATCCCTTTGGATCTAGTTTTGGTGAGTGCAACAGGACTTTATTTAAGCCAAATGCCAAAGCAAGTACGTTTATTTGACCTGAAATCAGGACGAGTGCTAAAGGCTATATTGCCTTTGTCTCAATATTTGAGACAAAACAAACCACGAGGACTCATATCACACATATCTCATGCAAACGTAGTGGCATTGTTAGCAAGAGATTTAGCTCGCACGAATACTCCATTGATAGTAGTGGAACACAATAATTTATCAGCCTTTAAATCTAATTTAACAAGGGCTAAGTTCCTTCCACCGTTCATGAAATGGCTATATCCGCATGTAGAAGCTATTGTGGGAGTTTCTCAAGGTGTCGTAGATGACCTAGAAATTCTATTCGGTTTTGGAAAAGAAAAGGTCAGTTTGATCTACAATCCAGTTATCGATAACGAGTTAATTGCCAAAGCCAAAGCTCCTTTAGTTCATCCCTGGTTTCAAAAAGGATCTCCTCTTGTTTTTTTGGCTGTGGGACGATTGACAGAACAAAAGGATTTTTTAACTCTAATCAAAGCTTTTGCAATTTTAAGAAAACAGGTTGTAGCTCGTTTAGTAATTTTAGGGGAAGGAGAGTTAAGGACTGAATTAGAGGCAACAATCAATGCATTAGGTATCACTAAAGATGTTTCTCTCCCTGGTTTTGTAGAAAATCCCTATGCATATATGAGTAATGCTAGCGCTTTTGTACTATCATCCCGCTGGGAAGGTTTGCCAACTGTATTGATTGAAGCTATGGCTTGTGGTTGTCCTGTAATTGCTACAGATTGCCCTAGCGGTCCAAAAGAAATATTAGAAGATGGCAAGTATGGATCTTTGGTACCAATGGGGGATGCAGAGAGTCTGTCTAGAGCTATGTTACAAATACTGGAGACTTCGGTGAATCGGGATATTTTAGTACAACGGGCAATGCATTTTTCTCGTGAGGAATCAGTTTCTAAATATCTGGATCTGTTAGTTGATAGATGACTAAATTTTAGCTTAAAAATTGTGTCAATTTTTCAAAATAAGCCAGTTCAAAAACATTAATAAGTCAGGCGATAGATATTTTAGGCATACATATTTTTTACTATAAATATGAAATTTGAAATGCCATTTATGCCAGTTACTTTACAATAAAATGTTATCTAAAAAGGTAATCATTTATTTTGTGACAGATATACCAATACAACAGTTAAAAATGAACCAAAATAGCTTGACTACAGTGCGAAATTTATTGAATTTAAGTACCTATTGTTTAAATATGAAAAAAAAGATTGTCTTCCTCATTCGTGACCTAGAATATGGCGGTGCTCAAAGACAATTAGTGACGCTAGTAAAAGAGTTAGATAAAAAAAAGTTTGAAATAACACTTTTACACTTTTATGGTGGTGGTCCCTTAGTAAAGGATCTAAAAGATACTAGCATTAATGTTATTTCTTTAGAAAAACGAGGACGTTGGGATATACTCGGCTTTTTTTCACGTCTTATTCGGTCTTTGAAAGAGATAGAGCCTGATTTGCTGCATACATATATGGGAGAATCAAATCTAGTGGCTATATTTTTAAAGCCATTTTTACCATCAATTAGGATAATTTGGGGAATACGTATATCCCAATCTCCTGGAGATGCTTTTGATTGGCTGGGGAATATAATTGGGAAATTAGAGAACCTTTTATCCTATCTTGTTGACTTAATAATTATCAATTCTCATGCAGGTAAAGAAGATTATGTGAGTAGTGGATTTCCTGCTGAAAAGATGGTCGTAATTTCCAATGGCATTAATACCGAACGTTTTCAGCCTGACCGAGAAGCTGGTAGAAAAGTCAGAGCTAAATGGGGAATTTCAGAGCAAGAGATTTTGATTGGGTTGGTAGGGAGATTATACCCTCAAAAAGATCATCCCAACTTCCTCCAGACGGCAGCATTACTCTGCAAAGAGTACCAAAATGTGCGCTTTGTCTGTGTGGGTACTGGACCTGACAAGAGCTATATTCAACAACTGTATCAACTAACTGAAGAACTGGGTCTCTCAGAGAAAGTTATCTGGGCGGGAGCACATGAAGATATGTGTGCAGTATACAATGCTCTGGATCTTGCTGTGTCTGCTTCTGCTTTTGGGGAAGGCTTTGGGAATGTGATTGGTGAAGCAATGGCTTGTAGTGTAACTTGTGTGGTTACGAATGTAGGAGATTCTGCTTGGATTGTTGGTGATACAGGCATAGTTGTACCACCTCAAAATCCAGAGGCTTTAGCGGCAGGATGTAGACAGTTAATCGCTTTATCTCTTCCAGAAAAACTTGTTTTACAAGAAGAGGCAAGAAGAAAAATACTTGAGTATTTTAGTGTAAGAAATCTGGTGGAAACCACCCAATTATATTGCTTAAAAATATTGAGCATATAACATTAAATAATACGAATTAGGATTGAATAAGTTAATAGAGATATAGTCATGAACAAAAGATTCGTTATAGCTCATGTTATCACTGGACTCAGCAAAGCTGGGGCTGAAATGATGCTTTATAATCTCTTATCTAAAACTAATCGAGACATTTTTAACCCGCTTGTGATTTCGCTTATGGATCGTGATGTGTTGGGTGAACGAATAGAATCATTAGGTATTCCCGTCTATACAATTGGTATGAAACCAGGAGAATTTCCCACACCTGCGGTGGTTTGGCGATTGATTAAAACCATAAATCAGCATAAGCCTGATTTAATTCAAGGGTGGATGTATCATGCCAATATAGCAGCATGGATAGCGAATATTTTGTCCTTCCAGAAAGTTCCTGTTATTTGGAATATTCACCATTCAATTAATGGATTATCTTCTGAGAAAAGGATGAGTCAGGCTATTATTAAATTTGGTAGGGTCATTTCTAAATATACCAATCAAGTTGTTTATGTATCTCAAAATAGTAAAGCAGAACATGAATCTTTGGGATATTGCTCTGAAAATTCTTGTGTAATTCCCAATGGTTTCGATACTTCAATATTTAAACCTTCAGATGAAGCCAGATTAAGATTTCGCTTCGAGATTGGTCTACCTTCAGATGCTTTTTTGATTGGACTTATCTGCCGCTTCCATCCAATGAAAGACCATCATAATTTTCTGCAAGCGGCTAGATTGTTGCAAAAACACTATCCGGATATTCATTTTATTTTAGTTGGACAAAATGTTGATAATAATAATAAAGTTTTACAGCAATTGCTTCAAAAGCTAAAAATTTCTCATATTAACTTACTAGGAGAGCGTAGTGATATACCTATCATTACTGCTGCTTTAGACATTGCTTGTTCTTCTTCTGCCTATGGAGAAGCATTTCCTATGATTGCCGGAGAAGCAATGTCCTGTTGCGTACCTTGTGTGATGACAGATGTTGGTGATACTAGCTGGGCTGTTGGCAATACAGGTAAAATTGTGCCTCCACGGAATCCAGAGGCATTGGCTAATGCTTGGAAAGAGTTGATTATGATGGGTGAAGAGGAAAGAAAAGCTTTAGGGAAAGCAGCAAGAGCCAGAGTTATTGAATGTTTTTCTTTAGAGTCTGTGGTAGATAAATTTGAGAATTTGCATGAAAGTCTACTCAGCAAAAAATATAAGACAACTGGCGATTATAGACCTTTCACCAGAAGGACATCAGCTTAAAGGCATGTTTGCCTTTGCTCTGTGGGATTGTCAAGGGCGTGTGGGAGCATTTGAGGCGAGATTGCTAAGGATAAAAGCCTCTGTATTACGGCTGGATAGGTTAAAATTTTCTACTATTTACCTCGGAATCCCAAGTCATCAAAATTTTGGCAAGTAAATAAGCAACAACTAATCCAAATTCTCTGAATCGAGGTATTAGATTTTGATATTTAATCTCAGCAAATCTGTTTTTATTGATCCTTCAGATCAACTTAAAAACTAACAGCTTGAAAACTTTTAATGCCCTTGTGCTGAAGTGAAGAATTTTTATGAACTTTAGACTCTACTTTGCATAAGGGTGTGATAGATCCCAAAAAATTAACCAGGAATTATGGCTAATGGCTAAATATATCGTAACCGGAGCCGCAGGATTTATTGGTTCTCACTTGGTAGAAACTTTATTGAAACAAGGAGAAGAAGTAATCGGGGTTGATGAATTTAATGATTACTACGACCCTTTTTTGAAGCGCAAAAATATTGCATACTTGCACTCGTCACCCAACTTTAAATTAATTGAGGCAGATATTCGATTTCTAGACTGGCAGACATTGCTAAAAGATGTTGATGTGATTTATCATCAGGCGGCACAAGCAGGAGTAAGAGCAAGTTGGGGTCAAGGTTTCTGCGCCTATACTGAACGTAATATTAACGCTACGCAAGTTTTGTTGGAAGCAGCAAAGGATGCCAAACATCTAAAAAGGCTAGTCTTTGCCTCTACCTCTAGCGTCTATGGTGATGCCGAAACATTACCCACCTACGAACAGATATGTCCTAAACCGATTTCACCTTATGGCATTACCAAGCTAGCCGCTGAACGATTGTGTGGACTGTATTATAAAAACTTTGGTGTGCCGTTTGTGGCGTTACGCTATTTCACCGTTTATGGTCCCAGACAGCGACCAGATATGGCAT
Organism: Cylindrospermum stagnale PCC 7417; assembly: GCF_000317535.1. NCBI lineage: Bacteria > Bacillati > Cyanobacteriota > Cyanophyceae > Nostocales > Nostocaceae > Cylindrospermum > Cylindrospermum stagnale. Next base: position 4,742,582 of record NC_019757.1, on the reverse strand, counting down.
TTCATAAATTTTTCAAATCTGTTTTGCAGGATGAGGCGATTCTCATTTACGGTGATGGACTGCAAACTCGGGACTTTACCTTTATTAAGGATGCTGTCGCGGCCAATTTAGCAGCCGCCACCGTTCCTGAAGCAGTGGGTGAAATCTTCAACATTGGCGGTGGTAGCAGAGTGGTGTTAACAGAAGTTTTAAACACAATGGAAGAAATTATTGGCAAACCCATCACAAGAAACCACATTGAAAAAGCGATGGGAGACGCACGTCACACCGCCGCTGATGTGTCTAAGGCGCAGAAAATATTGGGATATAAGCCACAAGTTTCTCTCAAGGAAGGTTTAACACAAGAATGGCAGTGGATAAAGTCTTTGTATGCAAGGATTTAAATTAACTTCACAAATTATCATCTGGACGGTGCTTGCCTTAGCAACTTTTTCATGCGCTTTGGGAGTAGCAAAACAATCCTCCTCAAATGGTCCAGCCATCTGGGTAGCCCAAAGTTTGGAAAGGATAGCACAAAGTCAGAATCCCGGTTCTTCTAGCAGCGTCAAACTTTACGCAGCCCGTGGAGAATATGAATCGTTTCAGATAGGAATAAAATCACTCCAAGGTGGTCTGACAAATGTAAATGTATCTGTCTCAGATTTGTCTGGATTAAACAATCAGGTAATTCCCAAATCAAATATTACCCTCTACAGAGAACATTACGTTCGTGTCGTTAATTCCAGCCCAAAAGAAAACAGAAGTTCCAACCCGCCGTTACAACCTGGATGGTATGCTGATGGGCTGATTCCATTTGTTAATCCCGAAACAAAAGCGGAGCTTTCCGGGGCTAAGTTAGACGCAGTGCCGTTTAAACTTGATGCTGGAAGTAACCAGCCAATTTGGGTAGATGTGTTTGTCCCCAACAATGCTAAACCAGGGTTATACAAAGGTACATTCACTGTTGGAAGCAACCAAGGCAATTTCACAGGTGAAATTTCTCTAAAGGTTTGGAATTTTGAATTACCGCTTAAACCGTCGTTAAAGTCTTCTTTTTTGGTCTGGGAAGCAAGAAGTAAAAGTACCTTTGTGGAGCTTCTCAAACACAAAATAATGCCAGTAGGAAATATCAATCCAGCGGATGAGCGCGAACTGATTGATAAATGGGGGTTAAGTTCGGTCAGGCTACCTTTTTGGAGTGGAGCAAACAACCGTACTTGTCGGATGAATCTAGCTCCTTCTGTTGAAGAAATCAAAGCCTCTGCTGCCAAACATCAATCAGACCTATTTCTGTATGTGTATTCAGTAGACGAAATAGATAATTGTCAGAATCTTAACCAAGCAATTAAACAATGGCTGCGTAATGTTAAACAGGCTGGAGTGGCAAATCTGGTTGTGATGACTCCAGTATCTGAACTTTATGATCATAATTTTTTTGCTGGCAGTCCTGGTGTAGATGTTTGGGTAGTATCGCCACCGATGTATTATCAGGCTGGCAGCAGCGTTTCCGATGTGCTGAAAAATAAAGGTAAAGTTTGGTTTTATACTGCCTTAGTACCAGATGATTATTCCCCTAAATGGCAGGTAGATTTTGAGCCAATCAACTTTAGGATTCCCCATGGTTTTATCAATCAAAGTCTGGGACTAACGGGGGCTTTATACTGGCGGGTTGATTTTTGGACAGATGACCCTTGGAACAATGTGGAAACTTTGTTTCAAGATGGTAATCATTACCCTGGAGAAGGAATGTTAGTCTACCCCGGTCAACAGGTAGGCATTGAAGGAGTCGTTCCATCCATGAGGTTGAAATGGCTAAGGGACGGAGTGGAAGACTATGAGTACATACAGATACTTAAAGAACTGGGACGCGGAGATTGGGCGCTGGAAGTAAGTAGAAAGGTTGGTCGTGACTGGAAGGATTGGACGCGAGATCCACAAGCGCTGGAATTAGCACGGCGGCAGATGGGAGAAGAGATAGAGAGAATTTCTACACAATGAATAGCCTGTTGATAATTACTACCCATCAAGACCAAACTTCAAGGTGGCTTGTGATTGCGAAAAGCTTAGTTTGACAGGTAAAAATTTGCAACCCATCCACAAGGAATTGCGCCTTGGGAATATCCGTCAGAGTCTTGCTGATAACACAGCACTTACGGCTTTGGAATGGTCGCCAACTACAAGTATTTGTGAAGGTTTAGCAGAGTTGTTAAAGACAACACAAAAATGTTTTGAAGTCAAAAATGAACAAAATTTTAATGGTAGCTACGATTCCTGATACTTTACGCGGCTTTCTCCTGCCTTTTGCCCGCCACTTTCATGCTCAAGGTTGGCGTGTGGATGCAATGGCTTGTGGCGTTTCAACTTGTATAGATTGTGTGCAGGAGTTTGATCGCGTTTGGGATGTAAAGTGGTCACGCAACCCCCTAGACCCACGCAATCTAGTAGTTGCTCCGCAGATTATCCAAGAGGTGGTGCAGCGAGAGAAATATAATATAGTTCATGTCCACACGCCAGTTGCTGCTTTTGTGACCCGATACGCCCTTAAGGATTTAAGAAAGCAGCTTAATACTAAAGTAATCTATACTGCTCACGGTTTTCACTTCCATTCTGGTGGCCAACCATTAAAAAATGCTTTGTTCTTGGCAATGGAGAAGTTGGCAGGGTATTGGAATGACTATTTAGTAGTGATTAATCGTGATGATGAGGAAGCAGCGAAACGCTATAGGCTGATTTTACCTAAACGTATCCGCTATATGCCGGGAATTGGGGTGGATTTAGACTTTTATCACCCTGATGCTATTTCAAAAGCAGAAGTTGAGCGGGTGCGTCAGGAATTGGGTTTAGCACTGGGAACTCCACTATTGTTATCAGTAGCAGAGTTAATTCCCCGTAAGCGACCTCAAGATATTTTAAAGGCATTTGCTCACTTAGCTCGGTCTGAAGTCTGCTTGGCTTTTGCTGGGGATGGACCGCTGATGCAAGAAATGCAGCAGTTAGCGTCCCAACTGGGAGTGCAACATCAGGTTCGATTTTTGGGGAATCGGCAGGATATTCCGACTTTAATGCGTGTGGCGGTAGCTACTGTGCTTGCTTCTCAACAAGAGGGACTTCCTAGGAGTATCATGGAGTCTATGTCCCTGGAAACTCCTGTAATTGGCACAGAAATTAGGGGAACTAGGGACTTGCTAGCGGACGGTTGTGGTCTTCTCCTGAAAGTGGGTGATGTAGAGGCACTTGCAGGGGCAATGGACTGGATACTATATCATCCCCAAGAAGCTAAAATGATGGGAAAGCGTGGGCGGGAACAGATGGTCGATTATGACCTACGCCACATTATCAAGCTACACGAAGCTTTGTATGCTGAGGCTACATCTACAAGATGTTTAGTGTTTCAATGATTTTAAGGATAATGGCAAGAAGTCATTAACACAGCTAAATCTGCAATAGACAGATAGCTTGTCTTGACCAAAAATCTACAAAGATTTCTTCATATTTTCATCACTAATACTATTACCCCATCTAATTAAGATACTGGGGTAATCTTTTTTATTTTTAATCAAAAAGCATATAAATATATAGTGCCAAATTGGCGATATTTTTTGATTAATCTAGGTTATTTTATTAATAATTCACCACTCAAAAAAACATTGGACAAGTCCAAGAATTATCACTTGTCTATAACTTTTTTGTATTTTCACAAACTGAGATTTTCCCAGTAATTAAATGTTCAGACATGTAGTTATTAATGTCTGATTTTACTGAATAGAATTTCGTTGTATTTACGTTTTTTTTGTTGCTTTGAACAAAGGGTGTATTTATGAAAAAATCTAGTATATTCATCAAGTCAGTATTAGATAAAGTTGTGGCAGCAATTGCCTTAGTTGCTCTTTCTCCTCTACTACTAGGTGTGGCGATCGCTATTTATTTCTGCATGGGTAGTCCAGTTATTTTCACTCAATCTCGCCCTGGTAAAAATGCTCATATTTTTAAGTTTTATAAGTTTCGCACTATGACGGATAAACGTGATAGCAAAGGCAATCTTCTCCCTGATGAAAAACGACTCACGTCTTTAGGTGAATTTCTCCGTAAAACAAGTTTAGACGAACTTCCTCAACTGTGGAATGTTCTTAAAGATGACATGAGTTTCGTTGGACCTCGCCCTTTATTAGTAACTTATCTCAACCGCTACACCCCTGAACAAGCAAGACGCCATGAAGTAAAACCAGGTATCACAGGTTTGACTCAAATAAACGGTCGCAATTCTTTGGGATGGGAAGAAAAATTTAAACTAGATGTTTGGTATGTTGACAATTGGAGTTTATGGCTGGATTTAAAAATTATTTTTCTGACGTTTTTTAAAGTATTGAAACAAGAAGGAATTAATCAAGAAGGCTATGCTACAGCGGAAGAATTCATAGGAATACTTAAAAAGTAAGCAGAGTTAAATACAACTAAACAACAGAGAAAGTAAGATGGTAAACCTTTACACTCCACGTCTGAATCAAGAACAAATAGCACTGTTGCCTACTGATAAAGATGTTACTTTTTACGAAGAGCATGGTTGGTATATCTCCAAAAAAGTTATTCCTGACGAGATGATTGATGCAGCTATTTTAGCTAGTGAAAAGTTTTATCGTGGTGAGCGAGATGTAAAACTTCCTTATAGTACTGGTTATAGCAACTGGAAGCCGGGAGACGGGGATGCTATTCGCAATAACGAATTTGTTTCTTTGCAAAATAATGTCTTACGACAGTTTGCACTTCAGCCAATTATTGGAGCAATTGCTGCTAGGCTAACTAGGAGTAAAAGTATTCGGCTATTTGAAGACCAGTTAGTTTATAAAGCTCCGCATGGTGAGGATGGCAAAGGAGTTGTTGGTTGGCATACAGATCATGCTTACTGCTCTACTTGCACTTCTAATAAGCTCCTAGCTGCCTGGATTCCTTTCCATGATTGTGACAAGTCTAGAGCGCCGCTAGTTGTTATTGATGGTAGCCACAAATGGTCTGGCAATGAACATTTGCGCTGCTTTAACCAGCAAAATCTCAAAGAAATAGAACAGAAATTTTCCCAAATAGGACAGAGAATTGTCGAAGTACCTATGACTTTAAAAAAAGGGCAAATTAGTTTTCATCACTGTAAAACAATTCATGGCAGCTATCATAACTACAGTGATTCATTTCGTTTAGCAATAGCTGTACATCTCCAAGATGATGACAACTGCTATCAAGTTTTTTGGAATCCCCAAGGCAAACGCATTCATCATTTTCTTGATTCTATATGTCACAAATTGCCCAACGGCGATCCTGATTACAGCGATCTGGAAATATTTCCTGTTTTGTGGTCGGCAGAAGATAGATAACAGATAGTCAGATATAGCTAAGGAAATCGGGAAAATAGCATGAATTTACAAGTACAAATACTTGAATTAACAAACGATTTGTGGTTCCAAACACTGCAAGAAATTCCTCATGATTTTTATCATTTACCTGAGTATGTCTATTTAGAGTCTAAAAGAACTGATACTATCCCTGAAGCTATTTTAATAACTGAAGGTGAAAAAAAGTTTTTTGTACCTTATTTGCTCAGGAAATGTAATGATATCCTCTTTGAGGAACTACAGTTAGCAGATGTTTTTGATGTTATTTCCCCCTATGGTTATCCGGGAATTTTACTCAGTAAAGCAGCTATTAACGCACCAGAATTTCCAAATGCTGCTCTAGATGCAATGAAGCAAGAATTTTTTTCTAGGGGTATATGCTCTGCTTTCTTTCGTTTGCATCCAATTCTTAATGATAGTTTCACGGAAGTATTTAAAACTGGAAGCTTTAAACTAACAGGAGAAACGGTTTCAGTTGATTTGACGCTTCCTAACCTATGGAGCCATACCAGAAAGGGTCATCGTAGCACAATTAACAAGTGTAAACGTCTCGGAATGATTGCAAAGATGGTTCCATTCCAAGATTATTTGGATGAATTTATTGCAATCTATGAAGAAACAATGCAACGTGTCAATGCTACGACAGGATATTACACCTTTAATTCTGAATATTTTACTCATATGAATGATTTGTTAGGTTTAAATATTCATCTATGCATTGTTCAATATGAAAATCAGGTAGCCTGTGCTGGTTTGTATACAGAATGTTGTGGAATTGTGCAAAGCACACTTGGTGGAACAAGAAACCAATTTGTTCACCTATCACCGAGTAGTCTAGAAACCGACCATGCACGATATTGGGCGCAGGAACGAGGGAACAAATTTTTGCACTTGGGGGGTGGAGTTGGTGGCTCAACTGAGGATAGTTTGTTTGTTTTTAAAGCGGGTTTCTCTCAGATGAATCATAAATTTTTGACCTCACAATTGATAATTGATGAGGATAAATATCATTATTTGGTGGAATTAAAAGCGAAACTTTTAGGTAAAACGGCGGCACAATTACTGCACTCAAACTTTTTCCCCGCTTATCGTTCATCTTAAATAGCATGAGATATGTTGTCCAAAAAATTAAGCTTGATAAATTTTCTAAATCTCCAAAATTATAGCTAATGAAAACTAAACAACCAGCTATTTTAATTCCTGATTCCTGCAACAATCCTCTTGCTTACTATGTCATACGATGTTTAAAAGAAGCTAATAGTAAATTTAAAATAAACGTGATTGTCTCTGCGAACCAAGAATCTAATGAAAAAGAATGGCTGGTTTTTTATAAGTATTCGGCATATATTGATCAGTTATTTTTTTCAGAAAATCTGATGAATTCAGTAGAATATTTAGATGAGGTAGTTCAGATAATAGAAAATAAAGAAATAGATATTATTCTTCCTGCTTCGGAAGATGGCTTCAAGTTTGTTGCCAAATTTAGAAAAAAGTTATCAACCTTTTGTAAAGTAATAGCATTACCAAGTAATGATGCCTTGGATACAGCTTTTGATAAGTGGAAGTTACACATCTTTCTGAAAAAGAATAACATTCCAACGCCAGAAACATATTTACTTAAAGAAATTGAGCAAATTAGCAAAATTAATTGGCCTGTATTAATCAAACCAATAGATGGATCTGGTGGAGAAAATATACAGAAGTTTGACACTTTAGCACCAGAAATTTTTCAGGTTATCCTTAATCATCCTAGCGAGGTATATATTGTTCAGGAATATATACATGGCTACGATATGGGTTGTAGCGTTCTTTGTCAGGATGGGCAAGTTCTTGCTTACACAATACAGCAGCAATTAGGATTAACAGAAGGTTTTGCTCCCAAAATTGATAAATTAAAGTTTGTCCATGACTCTGCTGTGATTGATATAGTTACAAAAACCATGAATGCACTCAAATGGAGTGGGGTTGCTAATCTAGACCTGAGATATAATTCCAAAACTGAAGAAATTAATATTATTGAAATTAATCCAAGATTTTGGCAATCTCTGATGGGTTCTCTCTCAGTCAGTGTAAATTTTCCCTATCTTCTATATTTATTGTCAAATGGTATCAGCTTTGAGTATATTTTATATCAAGAAAAGTACTATGCTAAATTCCACAGGTTCATTAAAGATGCTTTAAATGGCTCTTTAGAATATAGTTTGTCTAATACGAATATCAGATATTTTTTATCAGATATAAATGCTTTAATATATCTTTTATTTTATAAAATTGTTAAAACAAGGTTATTTCAAAAAATAATAAATATTTTTTTCGACAAGCTCAAAAATTACAAACTGTTAAATGACAAGCGAGCGCCGAATTTTTTAAAGACAAAATTTTGAATTATTACAGCCTTGTTAGATAATCCAAATTACTGAAAAGAATCATGTTTAAACCAATTTTGCTCTCGACTCCACATATAGGCGATCGCGAATTAGAATTTGTCAAAGAAGCATTTGACACTAACTGGATCGCTCCTGTGGGCCCCCATGTCGATGCTTTTGAGCAAGAATTTTGTCAAGTAACTGGGGCTGGTTATGCTGCGGCTGTAAGTTCTGGCACAGCAGCGCTGCATTTGGCCTTGCGATTAGTTGGGGTTGAGCCTGGGGATGAGGTTTTTTGCTCTACCTTGACCTTTGTGGCTACCGCCAATCCCATTACTTATCTAGGAGCGACACCAGTATTTATTGATTGCGATCGCACTTCTTGGAACATGAATCCTGAACTGTTGCGGTTAGCGCTAGAGAACCGGGCCCGGATTGGCAAATTGCCTAAAGCGGTTGTGCTTGTGCATCTATATGGTCAAAGTGCAGATATCGAGCCAATTCTCAAAGTTTGCAATCAATATGATCTTCCCTTAATTGAAGATGCTGCTGAAGCTTTAGGCGCTACCTATAAAGGGCATTCTCCGGGAACTTTTGGGCGCATTGGCATTTATTCCTTCAATGGCAATAAAATTATTACTACCTCTGGCGGGGGGATGTTGGTCGCCGACGATCCACAATTAGTCGCAAAAGCACGTTTCTTGGCAACCCAGGCACGTGATTTGGCTCCTCATTACCAACACTCAGAAATTGGCTATAATTATCGTCTCAGTAACGTTTTAGCCGGCATTGGTCGCGGTCAGTTGCGTGTTTTGAATGAGCGAGTAACAGCTAGAAGACGCAACTTTGAGATTTATCAACGAGCTTTGGGAAATCTGCCAGGAATAGAATTTATGCCCGAAGCTAGCTTTGGGCGTGCTACTCGCTGGTTAACCTGCTTAACAATTGATCCTGAGGCTTTTGGTGCAAATCGCGAACAAGTCCGCCTTGCACTTGCCGAACAGCAAATTGAAACTCGTCCTGTGTGGAAGCCTTTGCACCTCCAGCCTGTGTTTGCTGAATGTGATTGTATTGGCGGTGCAGTAGCAGAAGATTTATTTACACACGGTCTTTGCTTACCTTCTGGTTCTAATCTGGCAGACGAAGACTTAGAACGGGTGATTAGTGCGATCGTCCATATAGCCACAACAGACGGGAAAAAGGAACGTTTACCCTGTCTCTCTGGAATAAAACAATTGCCCTGATAACTATTAGAGGTGGAAAGAGCCAACCTGTACTCTACGAAAAATTTATGGCTCAATATTTGATGGACTAACAAGATTTTAAAATTTCCTAATCTGAGAATTTATTCATCACTAATTAAGGATTTAAAATAGATTTATGCAATCAACAGATTCTGGTTTCCATTTTGATAAATATTGGCAAATTATCAAGCATCGTTGGTTAACTGGTTTAGGAATATTTATCCCAACTTTGCTGCTTTTGTTACTAGCTTTATCTTTAAAAAAGCCTAGCTACGTTGCGGAAGGTACCCTGAAGTTGCAAAAGATAAATAGTATTTCTTCCCTAACAGGAGTAGGAACAGAAATAGGTAAATTAGAACCACTGGTACAAGACAACAAAACTAATCCTATAAACACAGAGGCTGAAGTGATACGTTCTGTTCCTATTGTGCAAAAGACTATAGACAGACTCAAATTAAAAAATAACAAAGGCAAATCTCTAAACATAAAAGATTTTCTGAAAAATTTTACAGTTAATGATATTCAGAAAACTGATATTCTGAAAATCTCATATAAAGATGCTAATCCTAAAATAGCAGCTCAAGTTGTTAATATGCAGATAGAAGTTTATTTAGAACATAATTTAATTTCCCAGAAAAGCGAAGCAACTGCTGCACGCCAGTTTTTAGAGAAACAAGTGCCTAATGCTGAATTGATTCTTAGGAAATTAGAAGCTGCGTCACGTGACTTTAAAGAGAAGAACCAAGTTATTTCTCTACAAGAAGAAGCTACTAAGGGAGTGGAAATAACTTCAGATTTGGAAAGGCAAATCCGTGATACTCAGTCTAAAATAGCTGGAGTTACTGCTCAGTTTAGCTCCATACAAAAGCAATTAGCCATGACCCCTCAGGTAGCGGTGGCTGTAAATTCCATGAGCCAGTCTACTGGGGTACAAGACATCCTGAAAGAAGTCCAACAGCTAGAATCTCAACTTGCAGCTAGGCGGACATTTCTCCAAGATTCCCATCCCGAAATAATTAACTTAAAACAGAAGTTAGAAGCTTTAAACGAGATACTAGAAAAACGAAAAATACAAGTTACCGGGACGAATTCAAAAAATATAAATGACGAATTGCCAATGGGCATGCTGCAACAGCAACTTACGGCAAGGCTTGTAGAACTAGAGTCGACTTATCTGGGTCTAACTAGTGAATTATCTACCTTAATTAAGTTACAAGCTATCTACAGACAACGCCTCAATAAGCTCCCCCAATTAGAGCAACAACAACGTGAGTTAGAACGCAAACTACAAACAGCCCAATCTACTTATTCACTTTTACTCCAAAAGCTACAAGAAAGCCGAATAGCAGAAAATCAGACTGTAGGTAACGTTATCAAGGTATCTGAAGCGCAAGTTCCTGAAGAGCCAAATTCTTCTATTTCTATGTTCATAAGTGCTGCTTTACTGGCTATGATAGCTACCTTGGTGATTGTCTTCATTTTGGAAGCACAGGATAAAACTATCAAGACTGTTGATGAGGCAAAAAAATTATTTGAATTGACTTTATTAGGGGTAATCCCTTCTGTGGACAAGTTGAAAAAATCTATTCGTGTACATGAAGAAAATGAGTCATATAGCGAAAGATCTATTGTGAAGAATTTTCCTCGTTCCCCGATAAGTGAAGCTTACCGGATGCTCAGGGCAAATCTGAAGTTTATGAGTGCTGATAAAGAGCTAAAAGTTATTGTTGTCACCAGTTCTGTACCCAGAGAAGGTAAGACAACAGTCGCTACTAATTTGGCTGTAGCAATAGCTCAAATGGAGTGTAAAGTCTTACTGATAGATGGAGATTTGCACCGTCCAGTTCAGCACAAAATTTGGGATCTGACTAATAGTCAAGGTCTGACTAATTTGATTGTTGGACAGACTGAAATTAAAACAGCTATCAAAAAAGTTATGGATAATTTAGATGTTCTGACTTCCGGGGTAGTACCTCCTAGTCCAGGATCTCTCCTAGACTCAAAACGAATGGCGTCGTTGATAGAAATCTTTTCTGCTAACTATGACTTCGTAATTATTGATGCTCCCTCATTAAATGTAGCTGCTGATGCTGCTACTTTAGGTCAAATGGCTGATGGTGTTTTGTTGGTAGTTCGTCCAGGAGTAGTTGATTCAGTGAATGCAGCTTTTGCTAAAGAAGTTCTGGAAAAATCTGGTCAGAATGTTTTGGGACAGGTAGTAAATGGTGTGATTCCTAAAAATGAACCCTACAGCTACTACTACTTCACCGAGGAAGACTACGCGCAAGAAGGTATTAGTCAAGCTAAATCTATGAAAAAGGTAAAATCCTCAAGTTAAGATTTACAGGCTCTTTAAATAAAAGTTACTTCAGATAAATTAATAAATTTAATCCCGGAATTGTGCGGGAGAGAGTCCACAAAACTAGGGTAATGTAAAGTAAACCTAGACTCCACTGATACCAAGCAAGTGCGGCGATAATGCCAGGAAGATGTTCGTCCCGTAGGCGGATATCGTTAAATCCTAATCGTACTAGGTTATTGAGGCTAAAGTCGTAGTAGTTAAGCCAGTTCCAACGGCGATTCCACAACAGAGACATATATCTCTCTCGGAATGTAGGATTTCTGGGGATTACTGGCAAACGTCCAATTAGTAATCTTAACTGCCGGAGAGTACCGTCTTCAGTGAAGTAAGAAACATTCATTAAGTCGTGATAACGTCCTTGTTGATAAAGTCGGCATAATAAAGTTATTGGTATGGGAAAAATAATAATTAACAGACATCCTAAAGTGAGCCAAGGCTGTTCAGCATGACGAAAAATGGCTAATAAGCTAAAGAATGATAAACAGCTAAAACTAGCCAAGATGGAAATAGTTTCGTAATATGTGGGAATAATAGGTACAGGACGCAAACGACGGTAGCGGTCAACTAGCCAAAATAGCAAGCCGAAATAGGCGATCGCTAATCCCCCCACCCCAAAAACTAACCAAAAGTCCGTACCATAGCCACTCAACAGCAGCAGGACACTCAAAGCTAACCAAGTCAAAGCTTGCAGTAACCACCCACCAAGTGAAAGAGGTTCACTCACAACTAGGCGATCGCTAATTTGGGTGTACGTTTTTAAATCGATGTCTGCTAAAGTCAATAACTCGCTGCTGTTGCGAAACGCTTGTACTTGACGCCGCTCTTTTATAGCTAACGCCTGAGTGAGAGTAAAACCTAAATTAATCAAACTAGTAAGGTTTGCACTATTAATATTAGTCACTACTAAACGGCGGCTTAATTCTATTAATCTTAATCGCTGTTTTGTATACTCCAACTGATTGGCATCGGCAATTTGTTGCTGCTGACGGAAATTTTGCCCCAAATTCCGCAAAATGTTTTGATTACCTTGCAAAGTGGGTATGCAAAACATCTTGCCAATCTGACCAGGATTACCCAAAATTTTCGCTTGGTTGGAGTTAAAAGTTAGACCAGGTACATTTAAATAAGCAGTTTTGGCAAACCTAGCATCACTAAAATCTGCTTGATTGAGAATGCTAGCACCCTGCAAATTTATAGCTTGATCAAATTGGGTTTCTCGAAAACTCACGGCTTGCTCAAAAGTCGCTTCCGTGAAAAAGAGAAACTGATTAAAATTCGCTTTTGTAAATTGTACTTGATTGGCAAAAACTACATCAGAAAAATCAGCGTTTCCTTGCCACAGCCCATGACTAAATTTAGCCAATTGCTTAAATTTCGCTTGGTTAAAATTGGCAGTATTGGTAAAGATACTACCTTTAAAATCAACAGTTTCTTGGAATGTAACTTCCTTAAAATTAGCTTTGTAAAAAAAAATACTGCCCTGAAACTGGCTCTGTTGCCTGAAAGTGGCAGATGTGAAACTGACGGAACGGCTGAATCTGGTTTCTGTCCAGTTAGTGGGTTGCAGAAAGGTTGCACCATGGGCATCCACAGACTGAAGAAAGAATGTATTGGGGAACTGCACTTCCCCATTGAAGCGGGTTTGTACCAGTGTTAAGGACCCACGGAAGACGGTGAGTTGACTGGAGGTAGTTGACTCAGGTTCTAAAAGCGATCTACAGTCTTTGGAGTTGGGAAATGCGATCGCTAATGATTGCAAACAAACCAAGCGCAGGCGTTCTAATTGTTCCTGTTCAGTGGCGGTAAAAATTGGGGCTATTTCTTGGGCATATAGAGGTGTTTTCAAACCCAAATCGCTACCCACAAAATCTCCCTGAATCAAAGAATTACTCAAGTCTAAGCCCAACGGTTTTGCACCAGTCTTTTGCAATTCTTTTCGCAGCAGTTGATAAAAAGTATCGCGAAAGCTGGCATTTTCAGGTCGTAAATCTATCACCATTTGCCGTAAATCTACGGTCAAATTACCTTCTCTGACTATGGGTGTATGTAGCCTTTCTTGTAACAGTTCCAGAGTTAAGGGTGTGCGTTCTGGTTGTGCCGCTACTGGGAGGGAAAACAGTAAAACGCAGCAGATAGCTAAGGAAAGCGCAAAGGAACCCAGAGAAAATTTGCGTACCTCTGCGTTTAACCGCTGCGTTCCTCTGCGTTGAAAACAAAATTTGTTCAAATTGCTTGCTTATTATTCGTCACTCATCAGCAAAACAATTTTACCTGTGATAGAACCAGTTTCTAGTAATTGGTGAGCTTTTGCAGCTTCTGCGAGGGGGAATTTGTGACTAACGTGAATTTTTAACTTACCTTCATCTATCCAGGTAGCGCATTGTTGGAGGATTTCGCCTTGATGCTGAAGGCTTTCTGTTAATCCTAGCAGCATTGGCGTAAGCATTAATTCTAAACCAATGCGGAGATTACGTTCTCTGGCAGTTTTCCAAATTGTATTGGTCTTTGGTTCCAAAATGGTGACAATATCGCCATATACACGGACTGCGGGGAAGGTTTGGTGAAAGGTTTCGCCGCCGACGGTATCAAAAGCTAAGTCTACGCCTTCGCCGTTCGTCCAATTTAATACCGCTTGAACAAAGTCTGTTTGTTTGTAAAAGATTGTCTCGTCAGCACCTAATTCTTTAACAAAGTTTGCCTTGTCTTCTGAACCGATAGTTGTGGCGACATTTGCACCTTTAAGTTTTGCCAATTGAATAGCTACATGGCCGACACCACCAGCACCAGCATGAATCAAAACTTTTTCCCCTGGTTCTAGTCGTCCCCGTTCGTATAAAGCCTCCCAAGCAGTGATTAAGACTAGCGGGGCGGCTGCTGCTTCGGCAAAGGAGACGGAAGCGGGTTTACGGGCGACAAACCGCTCGTCTACAGTAGTATATTCTGCATAATTTCCCTGGTGTGCGCCTAAACCACCATAGCAAAAATATACTTCATCACCAGAGCGGAATCGCTGAACGTCAGCCCCTACAGCTTCGACAATACCAGCACCATCACATCCTAAAACGGCTGGCATTTGTTCGGGGTAGAATGTGCCGCGGCTTCGCAGTTTGGTATCAATGGGGTTAATGCCGGCTGCTACTAAGCGAACTAATAGTTCTGTATTTCCGGGTGTGGGTTTGGGGACTTCTTGTAGTTGCAGTACTTCGGGTTTCCCTGCTGCTGTCATTAAGACTGCTTTCATGATTTTTTCCTCCTAGATGCACGCTTATTTGCAACTTTAGCGTAATTGGGTGGGGTTGGATTTGAACCGCCAAGACACCAAGTGCGCCAAGGAAGAGGGGGAAAAGAGCAAGATGCAAGGGTGGGTATGCAGCATGAACTGATTCAGTTATTTGGGGCTTGTTATATTGAAACGCCTTGTCACCGGCTTGAGTGGTAGTTTAAGGAAACGGGGAAATGCGATCGCCACTATCTCCGCTTGTGATCAAAATGTCTAAACTGTGGGGCAAGGTTTAAAGTTCCGGCGTTGTGGAAAAATAGAATGTGCGATCGCAGAAATAATATGATGTCCGTTTAATTGGCATAAAAAAACCGCTAACCAATGTAGAGACGTTGCATGCAACGTCTCTACTACTTCCAGCACCAACAAGTCAGCCTGAGAATAGTAAATATTTCGACCCTTACAACTTGGGTTAACTAATATACTCGTGGTGCTACCTGATCGGGAACCTAAATGACAACAAAGCGTCATCGACAAATAATTAGTCACTGTACATCAAAAAAAAACCGCGAAACATCGAGTTTTGCGGCTTTCAGTGTGGTGTGAGGAGTTTAACTATTCATCATCTTAAAGTAACTGCCCAAAAACGACGCCTTCGTAACAGTTTTGGTAACAGAATTTTTTGAGGATGACACCACTAAAACTAAAAGCTTTGATGCTTGCACTTAGCGCTGAAGCGGTAACTCCGAACTTAAATCAATTCCCATCTATCTCAATACGCTTGGTGTTAAGAAAATTGTAGTAGGGGTAGAACGAAGTGCATGAGTATCAACTTAAGCAGAAACCCTTGTAATCAGGTTATATCGAATCTGCTCAATTACAAATCACTTTCTCGGAACCCCACCCCAGTTTTACTGACGCAAAACCTCCCCGAAGCTCATGAGGGGAACTCGGGCACGGAGTGGGGATTAGGGGTGGGGTAAAACGGCTGTGGGACAACGGTTTGAGCTTAAGTTGACACCAATGAACGAAGTGAAACCCAACCTTCGTCTCCCAAATGTTGGGTTTCGTTCCTCAAACGCCACTTAGAGGAAACGGGGGAAACCCCCGCAATTTTTGTGGCTCCCCAACCTACGTAGACTATCTCCGACAGTCCACGGAGGTGGATTATCCCTACGGGACGCTACGCGAACGTTTGTGTAGCCGCGAATTATATTCGCCCTGGCTTTTCTTCTTTGATTATCACTAGTGAAAAAATAAAACCGTGGAAATTGAGAATAATCCACGGATTTTTGGTGTGGTGTGAGGAGACTTAACTCACCTCAATCATAAACCCATCTAACTATTTACTATGCCAGCACCATAACTTTTGTTACATAGTTGTTTTTTGATGACATAAATACTTTTTTAATCAATCAAACCCAAACCCAAAATCCATGACAAATCAAGGATGTAACCTTTAGCTAGGATGAAAAATTTGCCATTTCATCCTTCCCGCTTTAGAAAAGTTTACACCAAAGCACCACCACAACTAGAACCACACCCAGCAGTACAACCGTAGCAATAGGCAGCGGTTTGCACTTCCTTAATCAAGTCTAAACTGCCAGCTTCTAACAATTTGGCAACTGTTAGAGTTTCACCATTACCAGTTTTGGCAGGCAAATTCATCATCTGGTTAAAGTCGCAATCAAAAACATTGCCCAGATAATCAATAGAAAGTTCGTCACGGCACATTAAATGCTCAATTGTATCGGCATTGAATTGCAACTCTAAAAACTGCAAGTAGCTGGCGTACAGTTTTTTACGCTCTAAATGTAATTTAGTTCTACCAACGGGTAAATTAGTGATGGTGAAGAGGTTGTTAAATACAATATCAAAATGTTCTTTTAAAAACATTTTATAATCTCGTTCTAGATTAGTCTGTTCAGGCGCTAAGGAAAATTTTTCACCGCTGGGTAATTGGGGATTATAAACTAAATCCACAATTAAATTCGGCTCTTTGCCATAACCGAGTCGGTTAAGCCACTGCAAAGCTTTAATTGAATCATCAAAAACACCTGTACCCCTCATTTTATCGACATTATCTGCTAAATAGCAGGGCAGAGAAGCCACAACTCTAATTTGGTTTTTAGCAAAATATTCTGGTAAATCACCAAATCCATCGACAAAATAAATGGTCAAATTAGACCGAACAATTACCTGTTTACCAGTTTCCCTAGCTGCTGCTACCAATAGCTCAAATCCATAATTCATTTCTGGTGCGCCGCCGGTTAAATCTACAATTTGAATTTCTGGGAATTTGTGAATTAAGGAAATTAGTTGTTGGCAAATTTCTGGGGAAAGCTCTTCAGTCCGTTTTGGTCCAGCTTCGACGTGGCAATGTGTACAGGCTAGGTTACATCGCTTACCGAGATTAATTTGTAAAACTGTGATTCCTCTTTTTGTTAAAGGGGAATTTAGTTTGTGGATGAAAGGTGTGATTGCTGTTTGAATCATGATTTATTTCTGGAGTGGCAAGGTTAAATTGGGCATTCCGGAAATGTTAACAACACCCACCGCCGTCATAATGCCAGGTGGAATCTGTAATCATGATTTCTGCTGGATTAAAATTCGCAAGTTTTGCAGCGGTTTTATCACAGACAGCAGCGGGAACACCACGTTGCAGCAAATGTCCGGCTGAGTCGTCAAAAAATGGTTCTGTACCAGCATAAATTGCCGTTTTGCCGGTGAAAATACAAGCACCGTCTTCGGGAATCGCAACTTTGAAGGAGACAGAATCGAGACTTTCTAAAAGTAAATTTTCTTCTAGTTTATAAGTCTGGGTATCTAGCAGACGATAAGGGCGACGGGCGCGAATTTCAACTTGACCAAAGCCAGCATTAATGATGCGTTGAGTGTACTCTTGATATGTGAGTGCGCCTGATAAACACATGGCGCGTAGCTGTTCATCTTGTTGTAAATGTGCAGGAATGGGACGTGTAGCAATTGGGTCACTCATCTGCAAGCGACCACCTGGTTTTAATACTCGATATGCTTCTTTTAAAGCACGGGTTAAATCTTCTGGTTCAAATATATTGAAGAGGCAATTTTGCGCCACTACATCGACAGAAGCATCACCAATGGGTAAGTTAAAGGCATCCCCGGTGCAAATTTCGACAAAGCTGGTATCAAACCAGGGATTTTCTTCAGCAGCTATTTCTAGGTTACGGGTGGCGGCTTCCCGCATGGAATCAACTGGCTCAACAGCAATTACAGCACCTACACGGCGGGAAAAGTAAGCGAATTGCAATGCTTCTAAGCCACCACCAACGCCGACATAGAGGACGGTGGGTTGGTTGAAGAGTTCGGTGGGGTGTACTGTGGTGCCACAACCATAGTTCATTGCTTGCATCTTGTCAGGAATTTTCAGCCCTGGTAATTGCAGGGGTGTACTTTGGACACAACAAAGTCCTACTTGTGGTGTTTGAGCAACTTCGTGGTAAAACTGCGCCGCTGTTTCTAGATAAGTCATTGAACTGGTATAGAGTTGGCTTTCTGCATCCTAATATATATAGTTGGGTGAATTTTTGCTGAGTGTGGGAGAACGCCCAAAAACACGTAAATTCATATTTTGCACTTAGCCCTAACGACTGGAAGTCGCGGCTATACAAACAAAGTCCACGGCTCGACTGAGCTTCGCCGAACGTCCTGCGTGGACTAATATTATGTCGGTGCTGCGTCAGTCGTCATTTAACTAATTCGGCGAAATTCCCCTCCCTCAGCGCAGCAGGGAGGGGATGGATAGCTGGACGATGACGAAAGCATCTCCGACCAATATCAACCTAATGGTTGATTAGGGAGTGAGATGGCTGAGGAATCGTCAATAACTGGACTCGGTAGTCGGTCAATCCAGTCTTCAATCAATTGTGTCATCGTCTTTTCTTTATTAGTGGCATATACCTTGAGCTTATTGTACCGCCGCTCAGACATCCGAAAACGCAATGATTTCTCTTTCATACTTGTGTACACGTTACGCCACATATATGATAATATGTAAATGGTTGTTGACCCACCCACACGACTCACAACAAACGGTCACGTAGCAGTAATATGCTATGCCTTGTCTAAGAGCGTGAGAAAGGGGGAAAGAGTAGACCACTGGTTCGTCTGATTACGTTCGGCGGTAAAAAATAAGCCAAGCCTACTGTACGGAAAATAAATCAAACTGTCTGCGGAGGCGGACGGCTGCGCGGGTTCTCCCTTGAGGGGATAAACGGTGCAAACCGAGAGACGCGGTGTAAGTCCAATTTGTGCTTGTACAAAGAGGCGACGGCGGGTGAGACGCGAAACGATGATGGTTGTTTTACTGAAGCTACGGCTTCAGCGAAGCAAGCCGGAGTACTTCACTTACGCATAATCGCGCAAGACGTAGCCGACACCGCGCACTGTTTGCAGGAGGCGCTTTTCGTCATTAGCTTCAAGTTTCAGGCGCAAGTAGCGAATGTAAACTTCAATAATGTTGGAATCGCCCATGAAGTCGTAACCCCAGACTTCTTCCAAAATGCGATCGCGCGTAATTACCTGTCGCGGATGGGCTAGTAAATAGTCCAGTAAGTCAAATTCCTTGGCGGTTAACTCAATTAAGCGCTGACCTCGGTGTACTTCTCGCGTCCGACGATTTAAACTTAGGTCGGCAAACTCTAAGGTATCTGCGGTATCGGTTTCTTTGGTTCTTCGCAGGTGGGCCCGGACTCTGGCTAATAGTTCTTCAACACTGAAGGGTTTAACTACATAATCATCAGCACCAGCATCTAAGCCTGCAACGCGATCGCCTACTTCATCTTTGGCGGTTAATAAAATTATCGGTACTTTATCACCCGTACTTCGTAAGCGGCGGCATATTTCCAACCCCGATACACCAGGCAGCATCCAGTCTAAAATGACTAAATCCGGACGCAACTCTCGCGCTGCGGTAAGTGCGGTTAATCCATCGTAGGCGACGCTGACTTGATAGCCTTCATAATTCAGTTCCAATTCTACAAATCGAGCCAATTTGACTTCATCTTCAACCAGTAAGATGTGCGTCATGATGATGTTAATGATTTCAGCAGGGGATGGTAAGTAACACAGACTAAGAACTTTTTAGAGATGTACTAGCTACTAAATAGCCAGACATTCAATTAGGTCTACGTTAGCTTAGTATAAAGCTGAGTAAGTAACAACCGTAAGTCTGTAATTACCCTTAACTGCTAAATCAGAAGACGCTCTCACTAGCTATTAGCAATAGACTGTAACATCTTCGCCGCATTCATCAGCAAGATAACAGAGCGCTTTGAAACGCAGGCTCACAACTTGCTCATAAAGAGGATTTAATTTACACATCGGCGGAATGTGAAATAACTTCTGACCAAACAGTGTGACATCTCGTTCAAATGGACATTGAGATGGGATCGATTTACACAAGAAATGAGCAAACTTGGAATTATGAATTTCGATCGATTCCAACCATTGGCGGATTGGCTGGAGCAGGTCGCTATGTAAAGAAGTTTGAGTAAAATTGAGCATAATTACTCACCTCATAATTAAGAATTTCAAAGTTGGTTAAGTTTATTGGATTTGCATCTCTATAGTTATATACGGTTGATTGATACAGCTTTATGCAGTTATTGCCTCTCTTAATTTGGGTGCATCTGTCGTTCTTGGCAACAGGCTTAACTAAACACTGCCACCCCAAAGTTGGAGATAATTTATTTAGGCGATCGCACATACTGCATAAATACCACAGGCACTCTGAACAACCTTTTAGCTAATTTTGATACACCAAACTTACCTTTAAGCGATGACGGTAAGTCTGTAAAAGAAGTTTCCACAAACCCAAAACGACTGTAAAACGCCGCCAGTCTCTCACCTAGACATTCCAGATACAAGGGTTGCGTCGCTGTATTAATCAGATGCTGGGTGAGAAAACTGCCCAAACCGCGACTTCTCCAAGGGGGTGCAACGACCAAACTACCAAGTTCTTGTGTATCTGAGAAGTTACGTAACTGTCCACAAGCGAATAAATCCCCGTTGCATTCAATCACCCAAAATTGCTGCCAACGTAATTGGGTAGGGTCGAGTTTTGCTGAGAACACCAACCGCCGAATCGACCATATATCAGCAGATGTAGCCCTGCGGAGGATGCAGCCAGATGGTAAAGAAAAAGCGATCGCTTCCATTAATGACACTTCAACCTATTTTGTTTGTGCATTCCGCAAAGCATATCTGAGTTACCAGCTAGACAAAATATTATCTTGCGATCGCGATCGGCACCAAAGCAGCAGCGCTTCATCCCCTACTCTCAGGCTATATCTAGGCAATCATAGGGTTATATTTGTCGATATCTATGTACTGAGTAAACAATACCTACGACAGATAGATCCATCAGCCATAACTAGATTCTAGATAGATGTTTTTCCATTCCTTAACTTTTAAAATTGTTTCTAGATTAAATAATAGGACTGTAATCATGGCAGAACAAAAACAA
Organism: Cylindrospermum stagnale PCC 7417; assembly: GCF_000317535.1. Taxonomy (NCBI): domain Bacteria; kingdom Bacillati; phylum Cyanobacteriota; class Cyanophyceae; order Nostocales; family Nostocaceae; genus Cylindrospermum; species Cylindrospermum stagnale. The sequence continues at coordinate 4,721,525 of NC_019757.1, read as the reverse complement.
AAATCTGATAAGAAAGAAACTACACCAACCGCATCAGGTGGTTATCAAACCCCTCTCCAAGAAGATATTCGCAAAACCGGCGATGCTGAAAAAAGTGATGCTAGACCCACCGCTACACCAGAAGCACCAGGAGAAGATTCTGTAGCAGGTAGTCCTAATCAAGGTACTGAGTCGCGTTAATTGTTGGGGATTTTTGCTAGTTTAAATAGTCAGACTCTAATTCAGTAATTTCCGAGTGGATAATGTGGTGTAACAGCCGCCATTATCCACTCTTTTTTTGTTGGTGATAAAACTGTTGTTAGAAGATGTTTGAAAAGTCAAGTCGCTTCGCTCCAATTATAAATTAAAAATTAAAAATTAATGGCTCCCCTTCAAAAGGGGGACTTTGAGAAGTTTTTGCCCCCCTTTTTAAGGGGGGTTGGGGGGATCTACGAGTGTTTTATTTATCACAAACAACTTTTCAAACATCCTCTTAGGGATAACGCATTGGTGACAAGTTAAGCCTGTAAATCTTTTGTCAAGCGACTTTCAGACAATTGTTGAAAAAAACTTGTTAGACCCTCGTTGAATCTCAGAAAAAGGGGCAACAATTAATTTAAGGTTCGGGTTTGACTTTTGTTTAAGAATATCTAAATCTCGATTTTGGGGGTCAGCAAAATCTGGGTCTAGCCCACCGCGATTCTCAAAGAAAGTCATGACGGTTTTGGGTTACACTTTTATAAGTGTTCTACAACTGTTTTATCTGATGAATAATCAACTTGTGAAGGAAAAATTACAAGCGACACTTAAGAAGATTCAAACTAACAGTGATGGTTCTCCTGTTACTAATTTGAAGCTAGATAAAACTTTAGCCGTAGAAATTGAACAATTGACAACGGAACTAGAAAATCTCAATCCTCATCCTCAACCACTCCTCCATGCTACTGCTTTGTTAGAGGGGGCTTGGCAACTGCAATATTCCACAGCCAGAGAAATCCGTTCTTTAGATTCTCTGCCATTGGGTTTACGGGTGGGTAAGGTTTATCAAGTGATTAATATTGCAGACAAACTGTTTTTTAATTTAGCTCAAGTTACCCATCCTCTAGGGCTGGTATCGGGATATGTTAAGGTAACAGCTAGCTTTGAGGCTGCGATAAATCATATATCAGGTTTAGCGGATAAACGGATTAATGTAGATTTTGATAAGCGTTATTTAGCAATTGAAAAGATTCTCGGTATTGATACGCCTAAACTAAATCCATTTAAAGTTGTAGCGGCTAATAATCCTCAAGGTAGAGTTGCTACTCTCGATATTACTTATTTAGATGAAACCTTACGAATTGGGCGTGGTGGAGATGAAAGTTTATTTATTCTGAATAAAACCAGTGATTTACCTGCTTTTTTTGGGTGATGGTAAAAGATGTTATTAAAAAATGACAGATATAAAGAATCCTGACTGATTTTTGGCGGTGCTGCTCCTAATTCTTAGGGGATGTTTGAAAAGTTTTTAGTGATGTATTAAGCACCAGCAGATCCCCCTAAATCCCCCTTAAAAAGGGGGACTTTAAGAAGTTTTACCCCCCTTTTTAAGGGGGGCAAGGGGGGATCTAGATCAATTTTGATACTTTTCAAACAACCTCTTAGGGGATGGAGAGCGAAGGACGAACGGCCCACCAAAAACGTTCGGCAAAGCCCGTGCCATCGCCTACCCGCCCACTATTCCTCAAAGGAGAAAATAACTGACTAATGACTCTATCTACTGAATTATGGGCAACAAATAAAGACTTGTCCCTAGCTTGTCTAGAGCATCCTTATGTGAAAACATCGCCTTAAAAGGTCATTAATGGGCAAGTTTGAGGGACGGAATAGCGTGAAGAGTTGATTTTATTATGCAAAAAGATGAGTAGTTTCGTACCATTTTTGGACAAATTACTAAAGCACGTTTCGCAACATTTGTTTACAACGTGTCCTATTTTGCACATACCTCAGTGGATACTTCTCAGAATAGAAGTGACTCGCGGTAAGCGTCATCGGCATTTAGTTTTGAATAGATTGAGTTTCCATTAATTCCACTTCTCAGAATAGAAGTGACATGAAGATGAGATAGGGCGCTCTGTCCTCCACGAGTTTCCATTAATTCCACTTCTCAGAATAGAAGTGACGTCTGACATGAATGAATGGCAGAAATACCATTGGCGTTTCCATTAATTCCACTTCTCAGAATAGAAGTGACCGCGATAGAAGCGCTCAAGGAAGCCAATCAGATAGAAGTTTCCATTAATTCCACTTCTCAGAATAGAAGTGACCTCGAAGGCGGCCAGCGCGCGCGGCATGTGCAGGGTTTCCATTAATTCCACTTCTCAGAACAGAAGTGACTTGCTGGCGTTGAGCGTTTCTGACGTTGCAAGCTTGTTTCCATTAATTCCACTTCTCAGAATAGAAGTGACTATCTATGTAAACCCCCCTACCCCTGCTGCACCTTGGGCGTTTCCATTAATTCCACTTCTCAGAATAGAAGTGACATTGAAGACCAAACAGCTTTAGTATTAACAGCTAGAAAGTTTCCATTAATTCCACTTCTCAGAATAGAAGTGACAGCAGAATTACTATCCAAGGGTTACAAAGTTCGTAGCTGGTTTCCATTAATTCCACTTCTCAGAATAGAAGTGACTATGTCTTGCACGCAATCGACCTGCTTCCAAGCGAAGTGTTTCCATTAATTCCACTTCTAAGAATAGAAGTGACCCCTCCTACATTAAGCCCTGACTGTGCCTAATGTCCAGATGCCGTTTGCGGCGGGGTCTATGGACACAGAATTTATCTGAGTCAGTTAGAGGTAGAAAAACCCTGAAACCCTGTCAGAGAGAGACATCGGCGGGGTCAACGAGATAATCACGGTTTCCAGCTTTTGCTGACCCTGCCGCAATGGGGTCAAATGTGCAAAAAGTTTCCAATAATTCCGATTTAACCCAATCGGTGGGGAAGAAGTAGAGAAAAAGCGCTGGTGGTAAACCTCGCTTGTTTCCAATAATTCCGATTTAACCCAATCGGTGGGGCAATAGATGACAAAGACGAACTTGGCACAAAACAAGGGTTTCCAATAATTCCGATTTAACCCAATCGGTGGGGAGTTCGTCTAGCAGCCCTTACCCAGTAAGGGTTTCAGCCACCAAATCGACACACCTCTAAAAAAGATTATATACACTGCCCAAAATGGAGTCAAACACATGGCTGAAATCCTTTCCCAGTAAGCAATCGACACACCTCAACGGAAAATATAGGGTTTCAGCGATTTGCCGACGTGTGTCGATGAACATCTAAAAATCCCCCACAAATCCCCTAAAAGCAGATATAGCGGTTTTCATATCAGTGAGGTACAGTTTTAAATCGCAAACCCTGTAGGGGCGGGGTTTCCCCGCCCTCGATTGTATTTCATCTAATAGAGTCTGCTATTTTTTGCAGCCTTTTAGCTAACTTGTCTCTTTTGTAAGGAAGTTGAAAACGGTCTATAGCTTTCAAAAAATGTTGCTTTACATGATGGTTATAGGCAGTCATAACATCAGATACTTGATGATTTTTATATGCCAATAAATAGTTAATTACTTCACTATCTTTTACCCCACGCAAATTGTGCATTAATTGGTTACGCAGATCATCATCTGCATCTCTTTTGCTGCAACACCATATTAATAAATCCCAACCACCAAAATTATTATCTATACTTTTTAACCAGGCAATCAAACCAAAATTTCTGTTTGTAATCTCAAAATCTTTATCCGTATTAAATTTAAAGCTATTTACAGGAAAATTTAGCTTTTTTAAAATCGTCATCTTATCACTAATACTGCTGTTATTAACAGAGGCATCTAAAAATAATCCAAAAGGAATCCATTTTATCAACTCAGAGACTTTTCGATAATTACCATTTATATTGATAGTTTCATTAATTGTTGCTACCTGTGACAAAATAGCTACCTTTAAAAAAGTTTCCTGAGCAGCAGCTAATAGAGCAATACCTGGTAAATAATTCTTCTGATTAAAGAAAAACCCAATTAGATCAAGAGTATCAACAATCCTTTGGGTAGCTTGTGGAACTGCCAAATCTTCACTGTCATCTATTGACGGAGTATATAAATTAAAGAAATCAACAATATCTTTTAATTCACTTATGGCAGCTTTATCTATTTCATTAATTTTTTCCAACATTTTAAGTGCAGCACCAGGAAACCCATCTATGATTAACTGCTTGGCTTTTTGAATTTGCATACCTCGCTGATAACGAGAACTTTCGACTGTATCGGATTTAGCTTTTAGTTCATAATCTTCATTGAAATATTCATTACTTACTAAAAACTGAACCTTTTTAAACTTCCCGATAGTTACAAACTGGACAGCAGAAGATATTGCAGGTGTTCCTGCTTGATGACTAACATAAACTTCCTGATTGACATCAATATCTAACTCTGTTAATTTTGCTTCCACCAGTGATAAAGTAGCATCCCAGTTATCAACACCTTTATCGATGTGGTGAGGGACTAAATATTGAAATTCTGGTTGACAGGCAAATTTTGCATTTTTAAAATACCATTCTAATAGAGGTTGAAGGGTACAAGTATCTTTCCAATAGGGAGAAAATTCGTTAAGTCTTTGTTCGTCACTGCTAAATATCTGAGATTGGTCTGTCAGCAGAACAATTATTCTTTCAATCTTGATATTTTCATCTGTTAAATATTGAGAATATGTATCAAGCAGGGGAAATTTTAAATCATCTTTGTAGTATTCTTCTGACTGATTTGCATAAACTAAACCTAATATTCTAGCTGGTACGGTATATCCAGCTTCTTTATCATCAGGATTTATTCTGGAAGCAGAGCCAAAACCTGAACATTCTAGATTATGACTGGCTTCATCATGTAACCTTCCCCAAGTTCTATCATGTTTGAGGATAACATCACTATTACCAGTAGTCAAAATCCAAATACTCATAGTTTATACTCCCCAAAATTTAGTAAATCCAGATGTTGGTAAAAAGGTGATAAATTCTTGTGTTCTCTCATCTCTTGTATCTGGGAAAATAGTTAATAACTCTACATATTCTCTACCTTTGCGTCTTATCTCCCCTTCTGTTGTTTTGATATAATGTGGGTACATCCGATGGTAAATTCTGCCAATATTACTCATTTTACCCGTCAATTTAGAACCTTTAATTGATTGACTTCCTTTGTAATTACCGTGAAACCATCTCACAGCTAAACTATCATCTTCATCCTGTGCAATACGCCCCCAAACTTGCACCTTTTGAGGATGAAAAGATTCGCGCCATGAACTTACTTGATTACTTGGTGTTTTCCCTTTGAATATTAGCCAATTCTTAGCAGATTTCTGGACACCATCAAGAATATTCGTGATATGCTTAATATTATTAATAGGAAAATAGTAGTTATTTGATTGCTTAGTAAATTCCCAGTGACAGCCTATCATCGGTTTATTACCATTGTCTAAATATTGCGGGAAGAATATCCGATGATCAATTCTGCGCCCTGATTTACCAAAACCACCGATAAGCATGGAAAATCGTAAAAGCTGCATTGCTAAAATTTTCAATTCCTTTTTATATTCATCTGTACAATTACTCATACAAAGAATATTTAAAACGCCTTTATCTAATTCATAAGTAGGCATAGATACCCTGTTATATCTAAATTCATCTAGTTCTAACTCTACAGGATTAAATGCAATTCCTAATTGACCAACTACTGCACCATTAGCACCTGCAAACCCTCCCCAAAGTTCTTTGGTTAATTCCTCGGCTGTATTCTCATCAGTCACAGCACTAAATAGCCGCAATGTATGACCACGTAAAGCAGCTTTAAACATATTTGGGCGAAATTCACCACTTTTATCTATTAATTGTGATGCTAATCCTTGTCCTTTTAAATTGACAGTAATCAGCTTGGTTTCTGGGTGGTTAATAGGTTGACCATAACCAGCACTAACTCTAGAACCAATTCCTCGTTCTATAGCTTTATCCCAAATACTCCAGATAGTTTGCCATTCACTTTCATCTAGTTGAATATTGCTAGAAATACCAAAAACTAAAGTAGGTTGGTAGAGAGATATTTGCAAAAAAGCTGCATGAGATTCACTATTTTTAACTTGCCAATCTTGCTGAGGATGAACCACATCAATTAATGGTTGTTCACTCCAACTATCATCATGAGGATATGCACCGTGAAAGCGGAGTATTCCTGGTTGGGTTTCATTACTAGAAATTTGACCACCGCAGTATCTTTGTGCTTGTTGAGGGTTACAACTGCGTAAAAAAGCACCTTTCATACTTGCACCAGGATAATAGGGAAACCCATTAGCAGCTATTACTGGTCGAATGATATCGTCATCTTGTCCACTGTTAGAAACAAAACGCCAAGTAATTTTATATTCTTTGGTTTTAACCTTGTTAGTAAATTCAGGAGTTTTTTTTGCAGCAGCTTCTACCCATTCATCAACCCATCTTTCTGATTTTTCGGGTTCTTGAATATATTGAATTTGTCCCCGTCCTTTGACTGGTGCTTGAAACATTAAGGGAACTTCATTGCTATTCGGCATCACTATCTCCTGTTTTCTTATAACGCTGAGTCCACCAAACTAAACTGTCACAAAACTGTGTGAGAACTGCTAAACAGATTCTTTGGTCTTCAATGGGAAATTCCCATAATTTAGCAGCATATTTTTGGATTTCTGGGGTATTACTCCCATTTACATCTTCTTGAGGAAGTTTAATTCCGGCATTATTCATAATTGCGACAAAAGCTTTCCAAGTATCACGCCAATATTCACCTTTAGCGCGTTCTTTAGAGTCGTTTTTACCTAACAGTCGTAATTGTTCACCCCAAAAGCGTTCTAAACCATAAGCTACAGTAGTTCGCATTTTGTGTGATTGACCAATTACCCCTTTTTTGTCACGATGTTTGAGGACTAATTTTTGTGCTTCTTGGTCTAAGTTATAAGATTTCCAAGTCATATATTTACAATCCATTTAAAGTTAATTCACAATGACCCAAACCGATAGATTCTAGACCACCAAGATAAATATCTGTGCTTTGACTACCATTGAAAGGTTGCCAATTTTTGCCAGATTTATCATTTCTGATAGCAATCGGAAATACTAAAATTGTTCCTTCTGGTAAAGCTTCGGTATTAAAGAAACCACCACCATCTACTACTTTTTGGTCTGCTTTTAATCGCACACGACTTTGACGATATAAAGCCATATCGTGAATCATGCCGATATCACTATCATCTACTATGATTGCAGGTTGCTCTTTTTTAGCGGGAAACCAAGGGGATAAGTCTACTGTTTTCTTGATAGTTACAAAACCTAAGTTAAAGAATAAGGTTTTTGTCCCACCTGGTAATGATTTTGTTCTCAAGTTTTTTGAACCAGTATAAGCATCAGGAATTTCTACCTCTTTGAGAAATTTAGTTTGACCATCTACTTGTACTTGAACTGTATCACCAGCAATTCTTTGATAACGTTGCAGTAAACGAGGACAGGTTACCCAAACTATTGGTTGTCCTGGACAAAAAACAGGAATCCAAATAATAGAAGCATACTCAAATTTAACGATAGATTCGTTGTTATTTGATTCTTCTGCACCTGCTTCGTTACCATACCAATAGTTTGTTTCTGTTTCTCCATTTTCTAGCAGACGCATTTCTGACCGCAGACGACCACGAATAGAACTACCGGGAATGATGCCAGTTTGGGTAAATTGGTCGCGGAAAATTAGGTTTAAATTACCGCTTTCTTGTCCGGCTGTTGCACCTACATGAAGTGGTGCTAAAGTTTCAATTATGCCATAAGCTTTTTTGTACATTTTATGCGACTCCTTTAATTTCTACTGGTAAACACAAACCACACCCAACTTTTTTAAGGCTATAACCTTCTTTGGGAAACCATGCTTCATCCCATTCCCACCAAGGTTTATCTATGGGTTCTTTGAGAACGTAAACACTCCCAGCAGGAACTGCATAACGTCCTCTTCCTAATGTCCCTTGGGAACGATAACGATAGGGAACTGGTTTATCAGTTAACATTTGCATAGTTTCAGGAAAATTATCATGTTGAGGTTGACGGTAAGATATACGGTTAGAACCCCAAATTCCTGGTGTGATTAAAGCGAAACTTTTAGCGATGGGTTGATTTAAAATATCTACTGTTTTTTGATTCAGTTTGTCACAGGAGATTTCGACAATGTGATTTTCACCACCGAACCGATACCAACCGTTATCAATGGGATAAGTTGATAAATAAATTAAACAAACATCGTCGGGAATCTGCACAGAGTTTTCTAGAAATAGTCCGTCAGATTTTTCTACACAACGTTCTGATTGTTGAATTTTAGGATGGAGAAAAGAAACGAACTTCCAAGGACTGTCAGCAATTGATTTACTTGCTTTGAGTCCTTTTGATGATGTTTTCCAAGAGTCTATAGTTTGCCAACGATAATCAGGTTCTGGTTTTTCTATATCCTTTTCTAATTGCCATTCACCATTTTCTATTTGCCATTCTCCTATGCCTTTTTTAGAGATGATTTTATGCCAGGGAATGGGAATATAAAAGTTTTGTTTGGTATTGGATTTTGCCCAAAATGGGCCTGTAACATAGAGATTATCTCTCAATTCTGTTTGAGTAAATTGTCCGGTCGTTTTGCTGATGCTAAATATTAAACCTGATAGTGTGGAAGCTTCAGGAGGAAATTTAGCACCGGAACGTCCAACTAGGTTTTCTGGTGAGAGAAATGCCCCAGCACTTCCATACATAAATCCTAACGGATTAATACTAATTAGGTATTTGAACATAAATGCCAGCCTACTTTAATTAAATCTGTCATCCAATCAATTGTGGCTTTTGCTCTATCTATTTCGTCATCATTTTCGTTAAATCCAACAAGATATTGCGCTAATTTATAATTTTTATCTTCTAGTAATTTCTGTCCTTCTCCTGGAAAGTAAACCTCAAAAAATTCAATTGCTGATTTTTGGACAATATAAGCTTCTTTGGCATTCTCAATTTTAAATGTTCGTCGAGATTCTAAATGTGCTAAGTCTTGATAAACATGACTCCAGTTAGATTGTTTTTCTCTATCTCGATACTGCGTTAAAATATGCAAATAATCCCAGGGACAAGTCCATTGCACATATTGACCACTATTAAAAACTACTCTAATTGTGACTCGGTTGCGTCCTAAAGATTTAGCTACTTTTTCCGCTTCTCGACAATGTTGTAAAACGTCTCGCTGGGGTACACTACCAGCAACCCAAACAAAGCCAACACTTACAGTAATACTCTGTTTATGTTCTTGCCATTTATCATTTATTGCCATTAACCATTGATATGCTGTTAATGGTTGAATCGGTTCAGCAGGATTTTTACTATAAATTATGCCTAAAAAATCATCACCACCTGCATAAACTACTCTACCTAGGTCTTCAGGAAAATTTTGCTCAAATTGTTTTCCCCAATTTCGCATTCCTTGACTAAATGTTTCAATTCTTATATCACTATCATTTTCATCTGCTAATTTTTTTAAATAATCTCCAACTTTGTCACCATCTCCCATAAACCAACCTGTCCATTGTCCAGGTACATTTTTATTGGGTTTGCGTTCAATTTCTTGAAATCGTTTGAGTTTTTCTAATGGTTGATTATTAGGTATTGCTTGGCTGATTAAATCTGCTATTTCTGGTAAGGTAATTAGACGTTTTACCAATTCAGGAATACTCAGCTTTTCGTTAGGTGCAATATATTTACCTTCTGGTTGTTTGTCAGGTGGACAATTATCTAATTTTCTGGCAAGTTGTGTATAAAAGCCTTTAATGCTATCATTCTCTGAACGATAGTTCATATTTTTAGGATTACGAGTTTCTGCACCTAGTCCCGGAAATGCGATCGCATCTGTACCCGTCAAGCTAGAACTCTCACCAATCCAGTTAACCGCAGTCCAAGCACGGGATAATTTCCGAGTCTCCAAATCATCCATCGCTGCTTGGATAGTGTCACCTCTTCCTTGAAATATTTCCCAGGTGTGACAACCCCAAAGCGTCCACTCCCGTTCCCAGTGGTATTGATAATCAGGTAATTTTTTCTCAACCCAAGTCCGACATACTTGTAAAATTTTCTTCCAAGCAGAGGTGAGGATTATCTCTGCATCACCTTTACTAACTTCTCCTTTAATCAGAATCCGATTAGGCATCCCTTTCTGCAAATTATGACTTGCTGGAGAAATTACTTCTAGTTCTGGTGGTTTATGAAACTCTTTTACTAACTGCTGACTTAGGTAAGAGAGAATCAAAGATGCACCATACAAATCGCGGAGTTTGCGGGATTTCTCAATAAATCCTTGAACTGGTGCAAAGGTGATAGCAGTATACTGATTCATTTAGCTATATCTCCTTTATACACTAGGTTTTCAACATACAAGCTTTTATTTAGCTTTTTAGAAAGAAAAATACTTTGTAACAATTCTTTATTACCTAGCAGCGAGTTTGGTTGTTAATTGCTAAATTAAAAAGTCTAAAATCCTTCTATTGCCTACAGCGTGAGCAATATAATGGTAAGAATTCTATATTTTTTACTGTGTAAACTTTTGCCGATTTATGTTGTGCTTTTATCTTAGCGGTAATCTGAAAGTTGTAAACTACTATTCATGCGAATGACGAAATTTACAGTAGAGAAGTGGTGATAAATTTGTGATTCGCTTGACAGGACTAGATTTTGAGTTTAAAAGAGGATACAAAAAAATCAGCCTGAGTATGTAAAGAAAATGTCTACTCCTCCTATCTGTCACTTTCTCATTGGTATCCCTGGTAGTGGCAAATCTAGCTTCGCCGCCGAGTTAGCCAAACTGGAGAATTATCGCGTTGTCTCTACTGACGCTATTCGCCAACAACTCTACGGCGACGCAACTATCCAGGGTGAGTGGAGTCAAATTGAGAAAAAAGTTATCTCTGAGATAGTTGAGGCGATCGCACAAGGTTATGCTGTAATCTATGACGCTACCAATGCCAGACGTGGGTGGCGGATGGATTTGCTGCAAAAGTTGAACTTATCTTTGACAAATCCTGTACTGTGGATGGGGTGGTACTTGCAAACTCCCCTTGCAACTTGCAAGGTATGGAACCAACAACGCCCCCGCCAGGTTCCAGACTTTGTAATTGAGAGTATGCACAAGTCTCTGCAAGACTTTCCGCCAATAGCAGCAGAAGGATTTGCAGCAGTAAAAGAAATCGATGTCACCTCCCCCAAATTTGACATTCAACAAATCCCAACCCAAATTCAACAGCTTTCCCGTACCCTCATCAACCGCGCCAACCGCAACCGCTATATTACTTTGCACTCTTATAGCAAGCTGCTGGACTTTGAACGCTTAATGCATCTGCTTTCTCTGATAATTCGCTACCCAGAAATTGGTAATCTGCAAGCAAATCAGCCCAGTTTGCTAGAAAGCATTTTTAGCAATGTTCCTCAGTTTGCTAGTGCGGCGGCGGAAGTTAATGCCTTTATGGCTAAATTGTGCGGTAATATCTATGCTGACGAAAATGCCGTTGCATCTGATTTACTCTGGTTAAAACAAAATAGTCTAATTGGCGTCAATACTATCTCTTCATTACCCCACTTTCTGGGGGTGGCGAGTTCGCCACCTGAATATGACTCCAGCGCCCTAGCTTCTTTTGTAACCCACGCCTATTCTGATTTAGGCAGTTTCCAGCGGTTGATGCGGACAATTTGCTTGATTCTGCACCACCCGTTTTTGCAAGATTTAGGTAAGGGAAGTTTCAAAACTCTTGTGTCTGCACTCGAAGATCATGGGATTATTGACGATGATGAACTGGACACTGTCCGCAAAGATATTGAAAAGGTTCTGAAACCATATAAAATATTGCCTGAGTTTCCCCTCAGAAATGGCTACTTTGCGGGGACAGCGATTTTGTCAGAACATGAATTAATCAAGGTGTTTGGCGTTCTCCAGTCTCAAGCGAAAAGCTTTGATGATCCCGTAGCGCTGGAAATTTATGAAACTTTTGCTACTCGCATGGTACAGAGTAAGTTAGGGGTAAGTGATGTGTATCCGGTACGCGCGATCGCCAATCGTAGTATGATTGACTCAGCTTTTTTACCACCAGAGGCGCTTTCTAGCAATTTACAGCAATTAGAAGAGGCGATCGCTAACGGACAACTGCTAGAATTAAATCGCTTTCCTGGTGGCGGTAAGTTTGCCCTTGATGAGGAAGGGTTCTTTTTAGCATATCCCTTGCAAATAGTGTTTTGTAACACTGCGTGGTATTTGGGTTATGAGTGTGAAGGTGGAGAGTATGCGGGGTTGTTCCGATTTGAACGCTTAGATAGATTGTTTATCGGTCAGCCTCAAGGGAGAGTACGTTCCAGACTAGAACAAGAAAAGTCATTACAGAAACTGCATAAACTCTCTGCTGCCGGTGCGGGAATTTTCTTGGGATACAGCGCTAGTGACCAGCTTTTGTACCTCAGTCAGGACAAAGGAAAGCGATCGCAAGTCTGTGTCACAGTAGAACTATGGTTTAATGATGCTATGTTTAGATTTATTGCTGAGGGAACTAAGAGATTTCCTGCACAGCAAATGAAGATGTCTCCACCTGTAATAGGAGGGAAATTAAACTCCCCCAAGTCGATTTTCTGTCTCAAGAAAACCGGAGATAAAAACTTCCCCAATCGCTTTCGGGTAGTATTGCCTAAATGGTGTTTGGGTGATGTAGAGTTTATTCGCTGGATTGTTGGGTTTGGAGGAGGTTTGAAGGTGTTACAGCCACAAGAGTTATTAGTTAAAGTTAGGGGAATGGGTGAGGATATTGTTAAAGTTTATAGCGAGTAACAAGTAAATATTTAAACTATATTTAATGGTTTTTAAAAAAGGTCGGATGTTAATATCCCGACCTTTTAATTTTGATTAATTCCACTTCTCAGAATAGAAGTGACGGTATAAACCCTGTGATTATGCTTTGGGATAATTTCTGGGTGTTTCCATTAATTCCACTTCTAAGAATAGAAGTGACTCCTCCTGCTGGGATGGGCTGGGCATGCTGTCAATGGCATCCTCGTTTCCATTAATTCCACTTCTAAGAATAGAAGTGACTGTGTTACGTGGCATCGATATCCCTGTCATAGAAATGTTTCCATTAATTCCACTTCTAAGAATAGAAGTGACGCCTATGCCCTTTATGGAAGATTGATTGGCGGAGAAGTCAAGTTTCCATTAATTCCACTTCTCAGAATAGAAGTGACCAGCTTAATCCTGCTTTGAAAGAAGCATATCCGTTGTTTCCATTAATTCCACTTCTCAGAATAGAAGTGACTCTCACTGTTCATCTTGAAGCCGATGACACATATACGTTTCCATTAATTCCACTTCTCAGAATAGAAGTGACAGTTCTAGGTGATACGGCAAAAATCGCAATTCCAACGATTTTTCCATTAATTCCACTTCTCAGAATAGAAGTGACAAAAGAGGTGCATAAATCACCCAATTACGACAAGCCTAATGGCAAGTTTCCATTAATTCCACTTCTCAGAATAGAAGTGACTGATCACCACGTCGGGAACCAATTCCCGTCTGTATGGTTTCCATTAATTCCACTTCTCAGAATAGAAGTGACTATTCAACGAGTTTTGCAGGCAGAAGATAATCGGGTAAGTTTCCATTAATTCCACTTCTCAGAATAGAAGTGACATTCCGAATAGACACGTCCGTTAGAGAGCCAAAGTTTCCATTAATTCCACTTCTGAGAATAGAAGTGACGCTGCACAATGAGTTTGCAACGATGAAGGCTCTCTTGAGCTAGAGTCGGTTTCCATTAATTCCACTTCTAAGAATAGAAGCGACGAATACGAAGGGCGACCTTCTGCTTTCGTCGTATCTCGTTTCCATTAATTCCACTTCTAAGAATAGAAGCGACTTGTTAACGTACCCAGTAAGGTACATATTGTTGCAAGTTTCCATTAATTCCACTTCTAAGAATAGAAGCGACCTGCAAATATCCCCGGACGAACCGGTAGATGCGAGGTTTCCATTAATTCCACTTCTAAGAATAGAAGCGACGCGTGGCTACAGAAAGAAGAGTTGGAAGCAACCTTTCAATCTGGTTTCCATTAATTCCACTTCTCAGAATAGAAGCGACCCCTCATACTTTAAGCCCTGACTATGCCTAATGTCCAGCTGCCGTTTGCGACGGGGTCTGTGCACACAGAATTTATCTGCGTCAGCTAGAGGCAGAAAAACCCCAAAACCCTGTCAGAGAGAGATATCGGCAGGGTCAACGAGATAATAACGGTTTCCAGCTTTTGCTGACCCTGACGCAGAGAATGCCGAGAAAATTCATAAATTTGTCATTCGCATGAAAACACTAGCTAAATAATTAAGCACCCACTACCTTAAAACATAGAGCAAACCTACAAGTAGCATCAACCACTAATGTAAATAACCCCTTTCCAAACCTCCCCCCCACGGGGAAAGAGGCTTTAAAACCTTTATTTTATCCTTCAAAACTAAGAATATTTTTGCCCCTCTCCGTTTCGGAGAGGGGTTGGGGAGAGGTTCCCCGTAGGGAAGTCGGGAAACCCGCCCAACACAGTAGTTCCCCCACAAGAGTTTTAGTTAATTTGATTATGCAAATTAGATTATTTCTAGAAACAATTGGGCGTAACCTATCGCTTTTTGAGCCGACAACCCGCACCATTGCCCTTCCCGCAATTACAGCGGATCCCTTTGTTATAAGGTACATCATAGCCCCCTCATCGCTTGCGGGGAGGGGGTTGGGGGTGGGGTTCTTGTACCTCATGACACTGGGAAGTGCTGTAATAGTGGAAAAATAGGAAATAAGAAGTTTAACCAAGGTAAGGATATTGGTGGAAATTAATTTTTAGTTTTAATAATTCTGTCCAGTAACGTGTAGCATTCTGCTTCGTTATTTCCCTATCACGTTGTTTGTGAACTCTGCCTATTTCCATCAGATAGTATGTTAATCTTATCGCAGTAATTAAATGGCTAAAACCCAAAGATTTGAAATGCTGTAAAAACAAGTGTAGTAGAATTTGTGGTTTTTGTTTGTGGCGAAAATACATCCACCATTTCATTTGGTGAATGGCGATGCTGGTTTGATAACCTAATATAGTTTCCACCTCAATTAATTTATCTTTAGCTTGATGATAAAACTGCATTTCTTCATCAAAATCACCTGCTTTATAGGCTAAATCAGCTTCATCAGCTAATTGATATGCCTGACTAATTAAATGACCTGCTGTTTCTGCTTCTTGTTTGTTATATCCAAGACTTGTATATATCTTGGCTGCTGCTGATGCCAATTCTGTAAACTTTTCAGCATCATGTAACCAATATATTTCTGATTGTAATTCTCCTAATACAGCTACCAGATTATCATTCATAGGGATACACAAAATCCGGGAAACGAGGGTGGCTTTAGAGAGAGGTAAGCGACACAGTTACTTTAGTGCCCGTCAAAATGTTATTGCTGAAAATATCATAAAGGGAGCGGTAGAACCGGAAAAGCCCAGATTATCCAAACAACTCCTGATGCTGATAAGCGTAGTAGCACCAGGAAATAAACCTGTTACTTTGCAACGAGAACGAATATCAGAAATTGCCAAAACATCCCAATCCCATTAAACACAAGGGTTGTGGCTTAAACAGGCAAGCTAATTGTAAACACACTTCCTTCACCCAAACGCGATCGCACACTCACACTACCCCCCATCCCCTCTACAAGTGTTTTCACAATCGACAACCCCAAACCACAACCCCCAGTAGAAGAAGTCCGAGACTCATCTACCCGGTAAAAACGCTCAAAAATCCGTGATTGATGTTGTAAAGGAATCCCATATCCTTGATCGCAAACTTGAATAATCGCCTCTTCACCTTGCTGACTTATCTTTAAAATTATGGGCGTATTAGCTTCAGAATACTTAACAGCATTATCAATCAAATTCAACAATACTTGTTTAAGGCGATTATAGTCTGTCTTCACTTCAATTCGCTGATTTATTGCCTCAATCGTCGTCAGTCGCTCACTATAATTTTGTGCCATATTCACAACTTCAGCAACCAAGTCATTCAGCACGCACTGTTCCATCCGAAAATGCAAATAACCATTATCCACCCGTGCTAAATCGAGTAAATCTTGTAAAAGCCGGATAGTCCGTTCAGCTTCCGCAGCAGCCGTTTCTAAAGCTTCTGTTTGGGCAGATGTTAAGTTATTTTGCCGCCGTAAAACGCTTTGTAAATAACCATTTACTATAGTTAATGGTGTGCGTAGCTCGTGGGAAACATTACTGACAAATTGTCGCTCCTGCTCCCAAGATTGGGAAAGGCGAGATAACATCATGTTAAAAGTTTGCGCTAATTCTTTAACTTCGCTAGGTGCGTTATCCAGATACAGTTGTGCTTGCCCTAAATCTGCTATGGAAATCACAGCAGTCATTTGACTTAACTGACGCAGCGGTTGGAGAGAACGCTGGATGTAAAATGCGATCGCCACATAAATCGCTATAATTACCAAAATACTGGCAATAGCCAAGCTTCTGACCATCGCCATAAACATTATTTGTTCGCGGGTTACATCCTGCACCACAAATAATTTCCCCAACACCTTACCTTGTACAGGCAAACTAACACCACACAAAACAAAGTAGCGTTGACTCACCTTGTCTACTTGGGGTTTAACCGACATCTCAGTTAAAGACATCAACTTAACTGATGTGGACTCAGATAGCAGATGCCAATTGCCAGATTTCGCCAGAATTTGATTATCCCGACTTTTAACCCACACAAATACATCGGTATTTGTCAAGTTATTAATTGCCTTTTGCAAGGCAGTATCCGGTGGCATCATTTCACTATAAAGTTGCACATCACGCGGCAAGCGGTCGGCAATTTTTTCAATGTTATACTTATGACTATTAATCAAAATTTGCTGCATTTTCCAGCTTGTCCAGATAGCAAAGCTACCTAATCCTAAAGCTGAAACTACAGCAATACCAACCGTTAAGCGCACCTGTAATGAAAAGAAATCAATTTGCTGCCAAATTTTGCTAATTTGTTTCACTATTGCACTTAGAATATTTGTTAATAGACAATTTTATTAGCAAAATTATTTTTGCATTTATCCTGGTAAAGGAGCATAGCCAAAAGTAGCATTGAATTTTCGACACCATACCGCCACAGAGCGAAAATCTGCCAACTTAACATTATCAGGTAGTGCATAACGTTGAGAACCGCTTGTCTTTTGTAAACGGGCAATACTCACATAATCGTTCTTTTTAATACCATATATTGGCGGCGTATCAGAACGATATAAAATCACAAATACATCGGGGCCTTGATTAGTCTTGAAACGCTGATCAAACTCTAGGTAGCGTTTCCCCTGTTCAGTAACGACGCTGACTGTTCCCTGAGTGGGGTGTTCCCCAGCCTTAAAGTTTCCAGACTTTGCTACTGCTACTGGACTGCTGACAATTGTTGCGGTTGGAATCTTGTTATCTATGGTATTTGAGGTTACTTCTTTTGTACAGCCGATGGTTAAAACGGTAGCAATACCCAGAATAGTTAAATACTGAAACTTCATAGCTTTATCCTGCCAAAGTTTATCTCTAACGACAATTTAAAGCCTTTTGATATCACTAATATTAATTTAAGCTGAGAATTCGTTTAATATTTACTCTGGTTATATTTATTTGTTTTTAACAACTTGTATCAATACTTGGTCATGAAACCGAATTTTTATCAGAGTGCAATCAATTAATGGTAGCTTCAGATCCCCGACTTCTTAGAGAAGTCGGGGATCTAGTTGTTCGACGTAAGACACGAGGCTTTATTAGTTTCCAGACTAGGTAATGATCGTTCCCATAAATAATGTGGGATTTAGACCGATATTTTGCTTTTATTTGATTCCGCCAGGCATTGGCAGGATTAAATAAAAATACATCTGTTGTAAAAAAATCAGGAATTTTAGGAATATTTTGACCTTTCATTAACTGAAATCGCACATTTGGCTCCACAAGATAGCTCAGAGAAAATATATTCCCATAGTTAGTGCCAAAAGCATTACTAACTACAATTGGGCGAGCAGCCCGATTGACTATTTTGGCAACTTGTGGATGGTTATAACTAATCGCTTTATTCCACCATGTATCTGCCTGACAACTTACCCGATAAGACACCAGTCCACAGATAATTATTAGTGCCAGAATCATTTGCCAAATTATCCGGCGCGATGAACTCCCATTATATAGTTGGGTAGCTAGTAGGTAAGCCACAGCTAATTGCATCCCTAAATAAGAGGGAATTAAATAGCGTGCAGAAAGTGAACGTGTCCCCCCCAAAAACAAATCTGGTAACATGAGCGGAAACGCTGGTACTACAATCAATGTAACGATAAATAACCAAACTCTGGTGTTAGTTGTCCGACAAAGAAAATAAATTGCATATCCAACCAAAATTAAAAAAATTGGTGTAATTAAATAGCTAAAAGGATTTTCAAAGCCAAAGTTTAAATCAAAGAAAATTCGGCTTAACTGCATCAGCCAAGATTGAATTAAATTTACCGGGGGTAACTGCATTGTTTCCCCATCTATTAACTGTTCAAACTGCCTAAATTTATCTATCACCACCAGCATCCAAGGTGTGAAGGCAATAAACCCAGCCAAGGATGCTAGAAGATAATTTCTAACTGTTTGAGTCAAGCGAAATCTGGCAATAATAATCACATAAATTCCATGAGCAACTGACACAAATCCACTTAACAAAAATGTATAGAGGCTCAGTGCCAAAGTTACTGCATAAATCACCCAGTTAAAAATGCGTGCATTTTTATCTTTTGACTCTAGCCCCATAGCTCGCAGAAGTGCTGCACTGCATAGTAATATAGTTACTAGCCAAAGCATATATTCTCCCGCTTCCTGGGCATAGATGAGGTGAATGGGGGAGATAGCCATAAGTGCGATCGCTAAAAATGGCACCGATAACGGCACATTAAATAATTCTCGACATAGCCAATAAACGCATGGGAAAACTAGCAAACTAATAAAAACAGATAAACTTCTGATAGTTGTCACTGAGTAACCGAAAATTTCCACCCAAAGTCGAGCAATTATGTAATAAAGTGGTGGATGCTGGGGATCTTCAATTGCTAAAGACTTAATCGTATCACTTAAACCTTTTTCTAAATTAGGACGTTGGAACCTAGCAAAACTTTCTCTAGAAATTACCTGCCCATTAAATAATTGCTGTTTTACTTCCCTCGCTGTGTAACCAGAAATCCGCAAAGATGTATAAGTCTCGTCGTGCCAGTAAACTTTGCCGCCAAGGTTAAAAAAGCGAAAAAATATACCTACTATCAACAAGACAATGATTAAAAACCGCAACCAACTCGGAATGAGTTTGAGATGCCGCATAAGCTAGTTTATTGAGTTTATGTAGTTCCAGGGTTTAGCCTGACATCTGCTAAAGCAAGATTTGGGTAATGCCATCTAGCAAGGTTTGTGAGATTAGATATAATTAGAAAGTCAATAGTTTTAAACTGCCGATCAATGGCTGGAAAACTGCATATTTTGGCTCCAATACTCAAATATGCCTGCAAAATCTTAGGAATTTCCAGTTTATAAGAATCTCCACACTGTTGGGGAAGTTCTAGAGCACATTCTGAATTAGGATATACCAAAATACTCGGATGCATCAAGTCATGCTGCTGAAAATAATTATAAGCACAAGCAGCTTCCCAAGGAGATTGTGTGAGTAATGATGCACAGCCAATAAAATATTGGTTTCTACTCCAGATGAGATAATTTGCTAGCCCTTCCCAGAGTAGTAAAAGCGTCTGACTGTTGCGGTATTCTTTAGCTATACATGCACATCCAACTTCCACAGATGCCTGAAGCACAGAATCGGGAATTTCCTGAAGATTAAATATATCGGCAGCATCAAAGCCTAAACATTGAGCAGCCATTGTATAAGTTTGCATCCGATAAGTGCCAATAGTTTTGCCAGTATGTTTGGTAATGAGTATCAAATGATGGCAAACCTCATCAAACTTGTCTTGATGCATTTGGGTAAGATGAGAACTAGAAAATCCTAAACCTAGCTCCCGATTAAAAACTTCAAACCGCAAGCGAAAAATCGATTCTAATTCTGCTTCAGTTGAGGCTAGCCGTAGGATATATTTTTCAGTTTGCAAAACGGGAAAATCAGGAGGAATCAGTGCGTAATTGATATCGTGATAAGAAGTTTCCATCTGTTTTCCTACTTAGATTTGTGAAATATCCTATGAGAATTAAGTTAATAAAAAATAGACCAAATAAACTAATTTGGTGCAGCATTATCAGAGCAGTTATCAAGAACCCACACTGCATAAGGCTTTTTTATTAAGCTTAGAAATATTTAATTTACATAACACTGTTTAGAGGATGTCTGAAAAGTATCAAAATTGATCGAGATCCCCCCTAACCCCCCTTAAAAAGGGGGGAACAAGAGTCAAAGTCCCCCTTAAAAAGGGGGATCTATCAGTGTTTGATTTATCACTAACAACTTCTCAGACATCCTCTTAGATAGGATTTATTTCCCCCTGTTTAAATCTGGCTAGAGAGAATCTTTGTAGGATTAACATAGTTAACTGTTAACTGAACTGTCTTCAAGATACGGTGCTTTTATTATGGACATGACCGCTAAAAAAAACTGGTAATAAGATACAAAATGCTCTGCTCAGATACTTTGGATTTCTTTCGTCCAGATAATGGTAGAAAACCCCCGGATGCACCGGGGGCTTGTATAATTTTGCGTTTACAGGCGAGTAGTGGCAAAAGCGCTAGGAAGATACCTCAATCAATTTCGGTGATTGTTGCTGTAGCGAACCCTGGTACCAGCCCAGAGCAACTTCTCCCGTAGCGTCTGATAGTATGAATTGTTCTCTCGCAAAATAATAAACTTGGCCCGACAATCTGCCATCCGCACATCAACGCGGTGTCCAGGCCAAATTGAAGTAGATAACACCCCATCCATCCATAATTTGGTACTTAAATCGTAATCCCCCAAAGGCCAAATACTGACCACGGAACCAGGGGGTAAGACGAGGGGACGACTAGAAAGACTCATCGGACAAATGGGCGTGATGGTAATCGCCTCCATACCATCGTGCATAATTGGGCCATTGGCAGACACGGTGTAACCCGTGGAACCTGTGGGAGTGGAAATAATCAACCCATCCCCCACATATTGATCGATTACCTCACCGTCGATTTCCATTTCCAGAATTGAGGTAATCATCCGGTCAGCAGAGGCGGGTTTGACACAAAATTCGTTCAAAGCGAGATAGCGTTCAGTTACTGGTTCTAAATTAGACCCATGACCCTCAAACACCGCTGCCTGCAACATCATCCGCCGCTGGATAGCATAGCGATCTTCCAACAGCCGATCCCAAACTTTCTCTGTATCCTCAAACTCATCCACCGACTCAGTTAAAAACCCCAGATGGCCTCCCACATTCACTCCCAGAATGGGGATGCCAGCAGGGGCTAGCTGTCTGGCACCCGTTAAAACAGTGCCATCACCACCGAGTACCAAAGCTAGATCAATTGGTTGACTTGCTGACGCCAAAAACACCGGATAAGGGTTATCTTTGGGACCGCTAGGCCCCATTAACACCTGGCACTGACGATTTTCTAGTTGTTTAGCACAGAGTTCCGCCCAGCGTTTGCTTTGGGAATCTCGCGCTTTATAAGCAATGATTACCTGCTTGAGTTGCACGCACAGTTACCACTTCAGGAGATTAAATTGCTCCATATCGACGGTATCACGGTTGCGATAAATGGCAAGCACGATCGCTAAACCCACCGCCGCCTCAGCAGCAGCCACGGTGATCACAAAAACTGTGAACACCTGACCCTTAATTAATATTGGGTCGAGAAAGTTGGAAAATGCCATTAAATTCAAATTAACAGCATTCAGCAGCAACTCAATTGACATCAGCACCCGCACAGCGTTGCGGCTGGTAATTAACCCATAGATGCCGATGCAGAACAAAGCTGCTGCTAGTATTAAAAAGTACTGGAGTTGCATGAATCCGGGTATCCCTTCTGAAACATTTGGCTGTTTAACTGCAAATCTTACTCTTTTGTTTCGCCATTTACTGAGACTAGTTCTCTGGGACGTTCTGGCAAAGTCAAAACAGTTCGCGGTATATCAGATGGCAAATACTCGCGACGGGCCAAAATAATCGCTCCCACCATCGCTATCAGCAACAAAATGGAAGCCAGTTCAAACGGTAGTAAGAAATCAGTGAAGAAATGCTCACCAATCAAAACTATCGAACTTTCGCGAGTTGCAGGCAGAGTGGTGTTAGCCCAAGGAGTCGCCAGCACCATTGTACTCAACAGGGCAAACAATCCTAGGCTCACTACAGCTGTGATTACTGTCCGCACCCAAGCTGTGGGCAAGGTGGCAAAAGGCTGCCGCTTGTTGACCAACATAATGGCAAATAAAATCAGTACGTTAATTGCTCCAACATAAATCAGCACTTGTGCTGTTGCCACAAAATCACCATTTAGCAACAGGTAGATGCCCGCCATGCTGATGAATACTCCCCCCAGCAAAAAGGCGGAATAGACGATGTTGGAGAACAGCACCACACCAAGGGCTGCCCCAATCATCATCACACCTAGTACGCTAAATGAAACAAACTGAACTCCTTCCGCTAAATTCACTGTTTTTTGTCCTCTGTCATTGGTCATCGGTCATTAGTCAAGAGTCATCCGTTTGACTGTTGACTCAAGACATTTATTTTTCTGTTTCTACTAGGTCTTCTGGGCGTGAACCACCACGAGGAGCATTGGCAGGCAAATCATGGGGGTCGAAGACGCCCTTGGGTAGGTAAACCAGTTCGCGTAGTGGCGTTACCATTGGGTCATCTGTTACTTTATAAGGCAAGCGACCCAGGGCTACGTTGTCATAGTTCAGTTCGTGGCGATCGTAAGTGGCAAGCTCGTATTCTTCTGTCATCGATAAACAGTTAGTCGGGCAATATTCCACGCAATTACCGCAGAAGATACAAACTCCAAAGTCGATGCTGTAGTGGTTGAGTTTTTTCTTCTTGCTGGCTTTGTCGAATTCCCAATCAACTACAGGTAGGTTGATCGGACAAACGCGAACACAGACTTCGCAGGCGATGCATTTATCAAATTCAAAGTGAATCCTACCGCGAAACCGTTCGCCAGGAATCAGTTTTTCGTAAGGGTACTGTACGGTAACTGGACGCCGCCGCATGTGGTCGAAGGTGACAGACAGCCCCTGACCAATATAACGCCCGGCTTGCACTGCTTCTTTGGCGTAATCACCAACTTGTTTCAGGAACTTTAGCATCGTTCGTGTCTCTACTCCTTTTAGGTGACAGATGATTGGGAAAAAGGTAACTGGGGAAAGCCAATTTTAGATTTTAGATTTTAGATTGGGGTTTGAGGTTTGGTAAATCTAGACATAAAATTCTGCCTAATTATCAAAATCTCAGTTTTCATCCAAAATCCAAAATCCAAAATCCAAAATTGAATACCCATTACCCATTAGCCGCCAAAGGCGACGGGAAAAGCTAGTTTCAGGGCAGCGGTTAATAGGAGATTAACCAAACCCAGTGGCAACAAGAACTTCCATCCTAAATCTAGCAATTGGTCAATCCGCACCCGTGGCACTGTCCAGCGCAACAGGATGGCAATAAACACTAAGAAGTAGGCTTTGAGTATGGTCATGGTGATACCCAATGAAGCAGCCACTATCTGCAACACAGGGTTGGCTTCACTTACTCCCAGCAAGTTAGCTATCAGGTTGATGGGTAGGGGAAAATCCCAACCGCCTAGGTACAAAACTGCTACTAGCAGGGAAGAAAGTATTAAGTTAACGTAGGAACCTAGGTAGAACAAACCGAATTTCATCCCCGTGTATTCAGTTTGATAACCTGCTACTAGTTCTTCTTCTGCTTCTGGTAGGTCAAAGGGCAAGCGTTCGCATTCTGCAAGGACGGAGATCCAAAAAATGAGGAATCCGACTGGTTGCCGCCAAATGTTCCAGCCCAGGATGCCGTAGCCAGATTGCTGATTGACAATATCAACGGTGCTGAGGCTGTTAGACATCATGACGATCGCTAACACACTCAGCGCCAAGGGAATTTCGTAACTAATGGACTGCGCTGCTGCCCGTAAGCCCCCTAAGAGGGAGTATTTGTTATTGGATGCATAGCCAGCCATCAGCAAGCCAATCGGCTGAATGCTGGACAAAGCAATCCACAAAAAGACCCCCATTCCCACATTGCTAATAACGATATTCTGTCCAAAGGGAACTATCAGAAATGACAGAAATACCGGAATTACAACAATAATTGGGCCGAGAGTAAACAGAAAGGCATCTGAATTGGCTGGCACTACATCTTCTTTAAATACCAGCTTCAGACCATCTGCTACAGGCACCAGCAACCCAAAAGGACCCATGTATTCTGGACCAATCCGCTGCTGTGCGGCGGCGGAGATTTTCCGCTCCAGCCAAGTGGAGACTAGTACCCCGACTGTTGCTGCAATCAGCATCAGGATCATTGGTAATGGCATCCAAATCGCTTTGGCTGCCCCTGGTGGTATTCCTAAATCCCTGAGGGATTGAATAAAAGTTCCTTGGAGGTCAATTCCTGAATTCATTTTTGCTGCTCTTTAAGTCATCGAGTCATGGTGAGATACAACTATTAGTTGAATTAATACCTGCTGTCTTCACCCGTTGATAATCTCTGCCGAGAAGATGCCTGATTGTAGATTTGTTGCCAATTCCCATGCCTAGTATATCCTTGGATGGTTTTTGCCTTAGTCGAACGACAGGACAACTTCTACTTATGGTTTGGATTGAGTTGAACTAATGAAACCCCCAGTCTGGGTAATGGTTGCTGGGAAAACTCTTACCAATTACCCGTTCCCATTACCAGGTTCAAGCAAGACAACGTAGCCGCTTCCAGCTTGGCAACGGTTGTCTACTTGAGCCAAATTTTCTGATATCCCAGAACTGAGGGCTGGCAAGACTGGCAATGCGATCGCCAGTTAACGTTGTTCAATGGGGATATAAGGAGCTTCGTGGCGACCGTCGTAAATTTGGGTAGGACGGAAGATCCGGTTTTCTGCGAGTTGTTCTTTCCAGTGTGCCAGCCAACCAGCAACACGCGCGATCGCAAATATTGGTGTAAACAAGTCTGTCGGAATCCCCATTTTCCGGTACACCAAACCAGAATAAAAGTCAACGTTGGGATAAATCCCTTTGCTGCCGAGTTTTTCCTCTACTACCCGTTCCATCTCTAGGGCAATTTCGTAGTACTTGTCGTACCCAAACTTCTCAAACAACTGTTCGGCTAAGGTTTGCAAGATAGTGGCCCGTGGATCTTTCACTTTGTAGACACGATGTCCAAAGCCCATAATTTTAGCTTTGCGTTGCAGACGATCCTCTATGTATGGGCGCACATTTTCAATCGAGCCAATTTCTTCCAACATCTGAATCACTTCTTCATTGGCGCCACCGTGCAAGGGCCCCCCCAAAGTGCCCACCGCACTAGCAACTACAGCGTAGGGGTCAGTTAAGGTAGAAGCCGTCACCCTGGCGCTGAAGGTAGAAGCATTCATTGTATGTTCGACATGCAAAATCAAGCAGATGTCGAAAATTCTTGCCGCCAAAGGATCTGGTTCTTGCTCATTGAGCATGTACAGAAAGTTGGCGGAATAATCTAAGTCATCGCGCGGCCGTACGGGGTCATTACCTTTTCGCATCAATTGGAATGCCGCCACCATTGTCGGAATGGTTGCTATCAAGCGGACTACCGAATCGCGAATGTAGGCAGGATTATGTAAATCCCGGAGCGAATAAAACAAACCTAACGCAGCAGCAGAGGCTTGCAGAGCATCCATCGGGTGACCGCTTTCTGGAAAGCATTTCATCATGTCCCGAATGCGATATTTTATCCGCCTGTGGAAGCGAACTTCATGCTCAAACGCTTCTAGTTCTTCCTTGGTTGGCAGTTCACCCCAGATTAAAAGAAAAGCAGTTTCTAGAAATGAACTTTTCTCTGCTAATTCCTCAATCCGGATGCCACGATATTCTAGTATTCCCTTTTGCCCATCAACGTAGCTGATACTCGATTGGGCTGCGGGAATGCCTTCTAACCCAGGCCTGAATTCGCACACCGTCATGGCAACACCATCTGCTTTTTGAAATATCTGATCACGCTAACTTACCAGAAATTATTTTCGTTATAACAGTAGCCGATCTAACAACCATTCTTTGGGAAAGGTTGAAAAACTGTTATAGCAGGTACTTGGGTGGTGTCAACCAAAACATCTGACTACGACCCAGAGGAGAACCTTTTTCTGGTAGTTTTATCCCAATCATACCTGCTTTTTTCAGGACTAGACGCTCTTTCGCTTCTCCCCAAAGGAGAATTTCTGCCCAATTGCTCAAATTAGGCTCATGTCCCACCAGCGCTAGTTGGGTTTTTTCGGGATATTTTCTAGGTTCTAACCAGTCTAGCAGCCAATTGTTAATATTACCTTCAGGCTTCAGGTGGCTAGATTCTTCTATCTGAGAACTGAGTCCAGCGGTGATGAGTATTTCTGCTGTTTGCTGGGCCCGGACTAAGGGGCTAGTAATAATTAAATCAAAGTGTAAATCTAGGGTGACGAGTCGCTGGGCTACTTTCTCGGTTTTTTGCCGTCCTTCTTTGGTGAGTTTGCGTTCTTCATCTTTGATACCGGTTTCTTTCTCTTCGGCGATGCCGTGACGGAATAAATACAGTTCCATAGTTATTTCATATCCTTGCCCTAACGACTAGAAGTCGCGGCTATACAAACGAAGTCCGCCTTCGCGGACTAAATACTTAAAAATAAGCTAAGGCAATGTGCGATCGCTTTCATCTGTGGAAATAGTTCGTTCAGCCTCTGATTCTGCTTCATAAATCAGTGGATACAGTGAAAGTCTATCTCTAATATCTCTAGCTAATTGGTCAAATGTTATGCAAATTACTTTGCGTGAGTCTACTAAAACTTTATTTAAACGCCATTTCAATCTAGCTTTATCAAGAGGAGAGATAAAAGCATCTCTACCTATAATAAGAATGCCGTAAAATTCTATATTTTCACTTTCAAAAATAGAGCGGGATGAAGTCGTATTCTTAAAGTCATCAATCTTCCAAAACCAATCAATGATTTGACTGAACCCATGTTCAAATCTAGGCGACCAATCTGATGTACTTCTTCCTTTATTTACAAATATACTGTCTTTAGTAGCATCTTCAAATTCAATAAAACAGTAAGTATTGTTTACTGAATCACCAACAACTAAATCAGCACGAAAGTCACCAAAAAAAGAAAATTCATGTTTGATTTGGTTGAATCTAACGATATCAGGAACGTAAGACCCAATAAATGCCGATAAATGTAGTCTCTCCTTAAACAAGGGCAGTATATCTTTACTTTCTTGTAGTTCACTATTATTGAGAAGTAACTTCTCAAATTCATCAAGTTCAAATCGACACTTTTTAAGGTCTATGGTAAAAGAATCTAGACCTTTCATGTTTTAGCCTTTTCTAATGAGCCATAAAACATCTCAAGACGGTCGTGATTAACTATATCGACAATAGTTACTTCTCCAGGTTGAAACTCAAAAATCACTCTATATATGCCTATCGGCGCAATGAAATAATTTGGGTTTGAACTCAAATTAGCAAATTGGAGTGGTGAACAATCAGGAAATTTTTCTAGGCAACTAATAGCATGAGTAACCTTTTTTTGATATTTAGTTGGTAAAGCATCAAGTGCTATTTGTGCTTTATCAAGTAAAACTATCTGGTTTGTTTTTAACTGCTGGTTATTAGATTCAATAGAGAAGTCATAAGACTCATCAACTAAGTGCTGAAGCTCATTGAAAGAATTTTTTAGCCCTTCTTGTTCTTGTTGTTCAAGATGTTGCTTAATAGCTGCTAGTATCTTATCCTTCTCTTCTGTGCTATCTAACTCAGAAGCAACAATTTCTAGGAACATCTGATAGTCTTTTTTTGCCTTTTCCATGATAATCGCTTTGTTTGTAACAAAGTAGGCTGTCCGGGTATGAGAAATTAAAAACGTGCTATTGGCATCTCAAGTGCATCTCTTGATAAAAACTTAACAAACTTACAGCACTTTCCACAATTTAATCCTCAATTCGTTAGCAAGCATATCTATAAATTGTACCAAATTTATACCTGCTCGTATAGGAGTAAATTTTAGGCTAGTACTGAGCCGCACTGTATCCCTATGAAACTATCAGTTATTAAAGTTAATCTAATATTTAGTATAAAATACTACTTAAGCTCTACAAGTTTGTGCGAGCGCACACGGGATAAACTTACAGTTATTCTTCAGCGTTAGGATAAAAGTCTAAGTCTAAAATCTCATCGACAGAAAAAGGACAAGCGATCGCAAAATGATCCTCTGGTAAACTAGTTTCTACCATTGCCTCTCGTCGCGCTCTTTGATAGGTGGCATTTATCCAATCGGCATCAGTTAAAAAACGGCGCAAGCTGGGACTTTCTGTCAATAATTCATCTAAATTTAGTCGCTCACGGGTAATGGTCACTTGCCAACTTTGGCTACGACGTTCGGGTTGATATTTCCACTTCAGCAAATGCGACAACACCAACCGCAACGCACTCTGCAACGCACGCTGTTGACTCTTACCCAAGTCCACCACTTCCTCGATTAAATTTTCTAAATCCACTGCGTCCCAGTGTTGCGATCGCAAAAGCTCTGCTGTCTGCTCTACCCAAGCACAAAAATCTTGCTCATACAAGTTTTGTAACATTTGCTGTTTTCTAGTCTTCATGGCGTTCCGGCTAATCCTTACTTGACTAGATCACGCGGCTCATTGACGTAAATCAAGATATTGGTGTCAACGGCTTTACTGCCCATTTAAACCTTTGTAGAGACGTTGCATCCAACGTCTCTACTGTAACCCCAGCAATAGTTAGGAACTTTCTTTCATCATCCCTAAGACTGTATCGGGTTATCTCTAGGATTGACCAACCTCAGCAACTTTTGCTTAATTTGCGAATCGAAAACTTCCCATTTAATTTTGGCATAGGAAGAATTTTCGTTGCCGCCAGACAAGAAACCCATCGGAATTTCAAAGCCGCCGGCACCAGTCCTACCACCACCAAAAAACCGCCCAGTACTATCTTGCCCAAAGGCTTCTTTAATGAACTCATCGGGGTCTAGGGTGAGTTTAGTGGTTCTCAAAGAACCGATAACTACTTCTAGTTCATCATCTTCATCATGAACGATGCCATAAACTACGGCGGTGTGGACATTTTCTTCGGTGACGAGAAAATCAGCCGCTTGGGGGATGGCGTCTCTGTCTTCGTAGCGTAAGTAACCAACTCCGGCGATGGAAAAGTTGTTTTGGACAATGCGGTTTTTGAGCGATCGCTCAATCACATCCATCACCCGTTTGGAACGATTCGCCTGTAAAATGGCGTTTAGCAGTTGAGCGTCATAAAATCGGCTGAGATACGCAGCGGCCATAAAGTCTTCCTCTTGCGCTTGCATTAGCCGATTTGTATCCGATCTCAAGCCGTGCATCAAGGCCGTAGCACATTTAACGTGTTGATTGATGCTGCTATCTAATTTTAGGATGCCAGTTTGCAAATACTGGGTAAAAATCGTTGCCGTTGCTCGGACGTAAGGACGGACATCAACAAACTCTGCTTTAAGTTCTGCCTGCATGCTGTGATGGTCAATCACCGCCACTAAAGGAACTCCTGCCTGTTGCACCGTTGACAATAGCTGAGAAGTTGTTCCCTGATTATCAATTAAGACAAAACCCTGGTAAAATGACAAATCTTTAGTTTTCAGGGTTTGCAATGTCCACCGCTGGGCAGGTAAATTAGTCAGCTTGACTAAAGCAATATTCTCTTGGTGGCTTAAAGTACCAGCATAAATAATTTCACATTTAATATCGTATTGTTGAGCAATTAGCTGGTAAGCCCAAGCACAAGAGAGGGCATCAGGGTCAGGAAAATCTTGTAGAATTACCAACTGACGCTCATGTCGATGCCCTAGAAGAGTTTTTTGCAACTCTTCTGACTTCTGATTTGCTAGAGAATTGCCACGTTGAGCTATGTAGATGCTTGGTTCACCTGTCGCAGGCGGTAAGGAGGGGCGATTAAGCGGTGGAAGTTCAATTGGCTCTCTGTCTATTTCAGCATCCTCTGGGTTCGGCTCTGTGGTCAATGACAAACTCTCAAATTGAGTCACGGGAGAATTCAAATACATAGGGAACTCTTTTCTAAGTGTGAGGCTAGTTTTATTTCAATAAAAGATACTCAAACCAGTGAAGCACTGATTTAGCCACACATTACGATCTTCGCAAAAATCTTGAGTCGTGGCACTATATACATCGGTCTATTTTTTGCCAATAGCGTCGGGCATCAATCTGCCACTTCTGACGAGAATGTATATAGGGAGTGCAAACCAAGACACAAAGCATCTTGTACTGTATCTGGTCACATAAATCTTTTTTCTCGTCTTCCTTTATTGATAAATCAGCAGCTTTTGATTAAAAGCTGAACAGTTACTCTTGAAGATTTATCTGGTTTAGGGTATAATCATCGACTCATACTTCACACTTAGCTCTTAATTTCCTAGCTTTTTGAAATTAATACTCCCATATTTGGGGCTAATGAGCAATTGACTCTTATTTTCACCGAAAATCAGGCTTTTAAAGGAGTTTTTTCCTCATTTTAGCGCCAACTAGAATTTATCCCCGCTGCCATAAGATATAGTGGGGCGCTGGTAGATCACTAGCCAAGATTTAGGCACGCTTTTCTACCCGCTTGCATGGGATGTTGTCCCACACAAACATTCTGATCAGCTTCACCCAAGCCTATGTTTTGCCTTGCTGGACTATACTTGTCCAGACGTTGGTCAAACAAGAAATTTTAGAGGTGAAGACTGTCCTGGTTTTTTAGGGCTGATCTGTGTAACGTCAAAGACCTATTACATATTTTTGCCACTCTTGGTGTAGTCCACTTTTAAGTTGTTTGCTGACCTCAAAATAGAGGCTACTGTAAGGCTGGCGAGGAGAATGACGCAAAAACATATGCGCTTCGTGAGGTGTACGGCTCCCTTTTTTGACATTGCAACGGACACAAGCTGTCACAATGTTTTCCCAGGAATCGCCGCCACCACGAGATCGCGGCAGTACGTGATCTAGTGTCAACTCATCTCCTGTGTAACCGCAGTATTGACAAGTATGACCGTCACGGTGCAATATATTTCGGCGAGTGAGAGGAATTTCCTTGTAGGGAACGCGCACATAGTAGCGCAACCGGATTACGGTCGGCAGTGGAAATTCCGCGTAAAGGAATTTACCATTGTGTTCTATGCGTTCTGCCTTGCCTTTAATCAACAAAACCGCAGCACGTCGCCAGCTAGTTATGTTGAGCGGTTCGTAAGAGGCGTTTAAGACTAAAACCTTCCCCATGAATCTGCGCTCAAGGTATTAGTTTTACATATATTAACACATATATACTCTGCTGGGGAGATGAGATTAAATGATACTACCGGGATAATTTTTGCAGAAATAAATTCAAATAACGGGTGATAAATTCTGATCACCCTTGATCAAGGGGCAACCCTTCCAAGGGTTTATGAGCAAAATCAGTAGCTAGTAACGCTTCGCGGAATTAAAAATTCAAAATAGAGCCTACGGCACGCTCCGCTGTCTTCGCATCTCCTCTGAAAGAGGCACAAAATTAAAAAAGCTTGTGATGTAGGCTTTTGGCCTATTTTGAATGGTAGCTTTATTTCCGCCGTGATGTACCAGTCGCCATTGTTAGTATTAAAAATAACTTATAACTAACAACTGAACATAATAGACAGCAGATAAGCAGCAACTCTTGGCAAGTCTGCCGTGCTTTTGGTCACCCATCGAGGGTTTAGACATCTTGTATCAATTCCCGGATGAGCGGTAAACTTCCTGATTAATTTGATATGGCTTCTAGGAGCGCAAATCAATAGACAATTTGGAAGTTTAGCAGTGGTGTGATAGGAGTGAGTGAAATGTTAAGTCGCAAACAACAAACTTCTGGTGTGGCTGATAATCAGCAGTGCGATACCTACGCCTGGTTCTCCCAACGTGCTTGGGTAGAAATTGATTTAGGGGCGTTGTCGTATAATGTGCAGCAATTGGTAAAATTTTTATCGCCGCGCACCCAGCTGATGGCAGTGGTAAAAGCTGATGCCTATGGTCATGGAGCCGTGACAGTTGCCCAAACGGCACTGGAATCGGGAGCTAGTTGGTTGGGAGTTGCCACAGTGCCGGAGGGCATTCAATTACGAGAAGGCGGCATTAAAGCGCCGATTTTAATTTTAGGGGCCACCCATACACCAGAGCAAATTCATGCGATCGCTCACTGGAAACTTCAGCCCACCCTGTGCAGCCCTAAACAAGCTTTGGTATTTTCCAACGTCCTAGAAAGCATGAACAACGGTTCCCCGATGGAAGTACACATCAAATTAGACACGGGAATGTCTAGGTTAGGAACCAATTGGCAAGAAGCAAGTGAGTTTGTGCAATTAGTGCAGAGCTTACCTCATCTGGCGATCGCCAGCATTTATTCCCACTTAGCAACAGCAGACAGCCCCGATTTGACAGCGATGCAAGAACAGCATCAACGATTTGAAGATGCGATCGCCCAAATCAAAGCCAAGGGCATCAACCCACCTTGCTTACACCTAGCAAACTCAGCCGCTACCCTCACAGATACCGCACTACACTACGACATTGTGCGCGTGGGTTTAGCCGCTTATGGACTCTACCCAGCACCCCATTTACAAAACAAAATCCAACTTCACCCGGTTTTACAATTAAAGGCACGAGTCACCCAGGTAAAAACCATTGCCCCAGGAACTAGCGTCAGCTACGGTCATAAGTTTACCGCACCACGAGAAATGCGCCTCGCAGTCGTCGGCATTGGTTATGCTGATGGTGTCCCCCGTCAACTTTCCAATAAAATGCAAGTCTTAATTCGCGGTCAGCGCGTGCCGCAAGTTGGGACAATTACAATGGATCAGTTGATGTTAGATGTCAGTTCTATCCCCAATATCCAAGAAGGCGAAATAGTCACCTTACTAGGGCAACAGGGAAGAGAACAAATCTCAGCCGATGACTGGGCAAATCAATTAGACACAATTTCCTGGGAAATTCTCTGCGGTTTCAAGCATCGTCTACCCCGTATAGCCGTGATGTAGTTAATAGACTCCTGGCAATAATACTAGTTTGGAACTACAGATAAACACCAATAAATTATCTGTGTTTATCTGTGGTTCCATGTTCATAAAATTTGTTGGCGACAAACGTAAATATGGCTGACTCCTCAACAAATTCTCTTGTTCATATCCAAGAGATCGTTCCTGCTTTAGGCTCTTACCAGACTCTTTATATGCTGGAAAGCTTTGGCACCACGGTTAAGTTCAAGAGCCAATATCCAGCAGAAGAAATACGAGTACAAATCTGGACAAATGCCTTAAACAAGTACAACAGCGAAGGTTTTTGGCATAGCATCGACCTAGAATTTCAATCTAGAGAACAAGAGGATACATATATTTTCCAAGGTTCTTTTTTGCCTACCAGCCCAGGAGAGTATCAGTATACTTACAGATTCAGGCTTGGTAATGAAGATAATCAATGGCAATGGGCAGGAAACTTTGGCGAAAATGGCTATCTCACAGTTCCTCCTCCATCTCCCTCAATGGATTGGACACAAGGAGCAAACCATGTTGAGTTTCTCCCAGGGGTTTATGTTGGCAACTTTATCGCCGCTTCTCAAGCTGAAAATTTGAAACTTGATGCTGTGCTAAACCTAGCTTTTGAGTTTACTTTAGCTTTCTGTGCTAGTTCTAATCTTGCGTATAAAAAGATTGGACTCATGGATGGGGCACACAATGCCATAGCTGATCATGCCCTGTTAGAATCTATCAGCTGGATAGAAGAACAAGTTAAGCAAGGGAAAAAAATCTTAGTCAATTGCCGGGCGGGGATTGGTAGAAGCGGATCTGTTAGCATTGCCTATTGCTTTTACAAACGCCCTGATTGGAGTTATCAACAAACTTTAGACTATATGTGGAGCCGGAAAGCAGACATTTATCCTCACAAACACCTCCAGGAGAGCTTGGAACGCTTATTTCCCCGTAGAAGTGAGTGAAGATTGAGGTTTAGTCAATTTTTATTTATTTGGCTATTCCCATAGACAATTTATTATGGTACAATCAAAATCTGATGCGGATATGGCGAAATTGGCAGACGCGCTAGATTTAGGTTCTAGTTCCGAAAGGAGTGAAGGTTCAAGTCCTTTTATCCGCATTCTTAAATAATTGCAGCCTCTGAGCTGGTATTGATACTGAGAGCAAAATTGTATTTTGTGTTTGGTATCAATTTTGCATTAGTATATTAGAGAATCAGGGTATGCGATCGCCTATCGCCTAAATGGTGGGAAAATCTGAAAATGCGTAAGCTCTCGCCAGCCGTAGGCATCACCTGAAAGATATTGTCAAGTTAATCCACTCCCGCTGTAGTCACAATATCTTCCATTAAATATGTCACTTCATACCCCTCTTCTTCGCTGGGAGGGTTAACCAACAGGTAATCCAGACGTTCTAGTAAAAGTTTAATAGCTTCCATTTGGTCTCACAACTTACCAACAAATTTTGGTTTATTTGCGCTTTTCTGCTTAAATTTTACTGAAAACTAGAAAAAAACCTAGATTCAGAATGTGCAAGATGATTAAAGAAAAAGTCATAATTTAGTGTTAGTTGATAACAAGACTGTAGTCCAATCATCGGATTTTCCCACACCGCCGGAGCTACAGTAAATTTAATTACTAACTCTCTACCATCTCCTGTAGAATGCAAATTTAGTTGATCGCCCTTAGCTGTATATCTGTATTCCTTGCGCTCGTCATCACTGTCCACAGTTTCTGCATAACTATTATTGTAAAAAATAATTTTTCCAGACACAAAATAATATGATGGATCTAATAACCAAGATGTAAAAGCGACACCAATAGAAGTTGGATTAAATAACTGTTTTGCACAGCCAGAGACAATTTTGTTTGCAAACCTAGTATGGTCTAATCTCACAAGAGAATCTGCAATTTGTGCTAAAATTTCATGGTTAGTCTCTTGATGTTCTAGCTCCAACAGTGCCGGAATCGCCTGATTTAACTTTATTTTACCAAGACTAGCAACTATCTGTAACCGAACTCCAGAATCGGAGTCAGTTAAACCTGATAATAAAGCTTCCACATTTTGAGAATCACCGCAGTTAGTGATTGCTCCTGCTGCTGTTTGACGAACTTCCGCATCCCTATCTTCCCTAAGCACCTCAATCAGTCTAGTGCATACTTGTTCACCGCCTATCTTTCCTAGCACTTCTACTGCTGCGGCACGTACCATTTTAGAAGAGTCATTTTTGAGAACATTTAATAGTACTGGAACTGCTTCTGGGGGATTTACTGCTAAATAGGCAGTTACAGATGCTGCTCTGACCATAGGTGCTGTTTTTGATAATGCTGACCTTAATATGGGACTGATTTCATCACCACCAATCTTACCCAAAGTTTTCAAAACAGCAACTAGCTCATTATCATTTATTGCTTGTTCTGCTTCTTCAAGTAATCGGTTGATAGCTTGTTTGCAACCAAGTTTACCTAATGTATCAATTGCTAATTCTTTCAGTCTGGGGTCGTTTATTAAATGCAAAACAGTTGGACAAGCATCTAAGTTACCCTTCCTAGCAATACCGCACAAAGCGAAGAAACGGACATCAGATGACGAATCAGAGCAAGCCTGAATAAAGATACTGACTGGAACATCAGCAGCTAGTTTATATAGTGTCTCCAAAACTTGACATCTGACTTGCTCATCTGGATCATCAAGAGCAGTTTCCAGATGCACAATGGCATTTTTACCAACTTTAAAAAGTGCAGTAGCAGCAGCGGCTCTCACCTCTGGGGATATATCTTGTAGTGCATCTATTACTGCTGGGGTTAAAGGTGGACAGTCGAATGTTTTAAAAATATCCAATACTGTTAGACGGTCATTTTCATCGACTGAGGCAAAAAGAGAATGTAGCCAGTCAGCCGCAAGCACTGGATCAAGTATTGCCAACGCTTTTGCTACATTGCGCCTGACTCTACTATCTGAGTCAGAGAGAGCCTTGACAAGGGTATCCCAAGCAGCAGTAGCTTGGGGATGACAAAGCAGGAAAGCTGCCGTTATTCTGACATTTGGAAAACCACTATTTAGAGCTAATTGAGCAATTGACCAAACATCATGATTATATATACCAATCAGTGTAGCCAGAACCATTTGTTGCTCTTGTTCACATCCATTCACCAACAAATAATAGGCAGATTCAAGAAAATCTGGTTGATAATACAGTTCTTTTAGTTCTCGCTCAAGAATCGAATTTCCCCTTTTTTTTGCCTTTATATTAACTGACTGATTAGTTCTAAGGTATTTGAATCATGGAATTAAGTTATTTAGATATGCAATTTGCCTATTCAAATGAGTATCTCCCTCTCTGATAATTTCTCTAAAGCGTTGACGTAATGCAGCAATTTGAGTTTCTGTAAAAACGTCCTGTATCAATCCATGCTCATTTAATACTTGCAAGACATCTACAACCCCTTCCACAACAGTTACGTGTTGGCTTAAACAGTATTGCACAAAGGGAAAGATTACAGATTGTGCCTGAGAAAGTGAAGTCCAAGGAAGATCAAACATTGTCTGACGTTGTAAGGTTGTCAGACAGTTAATCTGTGTAGCCCAATCGTCTTGACATTGCAGGTTGTTGATTAACTCATATATTAAAGGGCTGGTATTTTCATCAGGGTGATTAGCTTGCTGTGCTAAGAAAAATGATGTCGCGCGGGGAAAAATCGGAACCTGCGAGTTTCCATATCGCTCTACTAACAAAATTAAACCATCTGTTCCCGCTGTAGTGACAATATCTTCCATTAGATATGTCACCTCATACCCCTCTTCTTCGCTGGGAGGGTTAACCAACAAGTAATCCAGACGTTCTAGTAAAAGCTTAATAGCTTCCATCTGGTCTCACAACTTACTAATGGAAAGCTTCATTTAAATCATGGAATTAAGTCATTTAGATATGCTATTTTCTTATTTAAATGAGTATCTCCCTCTCTGATAATTTCTCTAAAGCGTTGACGTAATGCAGCAATTTGAGTTTCTGTAAAAACTTCCTGTATCAATCCACGCTTGTTTAATTGGTGTAAGGCATCTACAACCCCTTCCACAACAGTTACGTGTTGGCTTAAACAATATTGCACAAAAGGGAAAAGTACAGATTGTGCCTGAGAAAGTGAAGTCCAAGGAAGATCAAACATTGTCTGACATTGTAAGATTGTCAGACAGTTAATCTGTGTAGCCCAATCGTCTTGACATTGCAGCTTGTTGATTAGCTCATATACTAAAGGGGTGGTATTTTCATCAGGGTGATCAGCTTGCTGTGCCAATAAAAATGATGTCGCACGGGGAAAAATGGGAACCTGTGAGTTACCATATCGCTCTACTAACAAAATTAAACCATCTGTTCCCGCTGTCGTGATAATATCTTCCATTAAATATGTCACCTCATACCCCTCTTCTTCGCTGGGAGGGTTAACCAACAGATAATCCAGACGTTCTAGTAAAAGTTTAATAGCTTCCATCTGATCTCACAGCTTACTAATGGAAAGCTTCATTTGAATCATGGGATTAAGTCATTTAGTTATTTGATATCAAACTTGTTGCTCTTTTAGCCATATACCCAGATGAGAAGGATCAGATAAAACAAAAAGTAAAGAGCAAAAGTAGGTATTCCCACTTTGTAAGGTAAATTACTGTTTTTACTAAGGGTTTGTTTGATCGCGTATAATAGCATATAGGACAAAGCTGGAAAAGAGAACAACCCTGCCAACAATGCAATAGTGCGATATCGATACAT
Organism: Cylindrospermum stagnale PCC 7417; assembly: GCF_000317535.1. NCBI lineage: Bacteria > Bacillati > Cyanobacteriota > Cyanophyceae > Nostocales > Nostocaceae > Cylindrospermum > Cylindrospermum stagnale. The sequence continues at coordinate 4,683,399 of NC_019757.1, read as the reverse complement.
ACTTACACCTATATCAGCGTAGTTCTCTCCCCGCGCCAATGTGGTCAAATACCAAGACAGCACAAGTGAACAATTAACAGAACATATTGCTGTGATCGTAACTAGGATACGCTGCCAAACTGTCATTGGTGATGGCTCATGATCCATTTGCAAGTTCTTGCTCCAAATTAGTTTTTACCCAATTTCGACTCGCATTCTAATCTGGCACGCTGAACAGTTCCTCTATTCGTTGAGTTTGCATCTTCATCACCATTATCTCCCGACTCGCTCAGACGCCAAAGCGACGCGGAGCAAACCGATTAGGCGCTGGTTTGTCAAAGTTATTTGAAGGATTTTTGGCTGTTCTGTGTTCCCTGCTATACATTTACTCAATCCTTTCAGTAAAAATCTTTGTAGGCTGTTGTTAGATATTGCTTGTAATAATTTTTGTAGTATACTCCGTTCACAGATACTTTGGATATACATAGCAGATATTAGTACTGACAACCTAAATAGAGCAGCAACATTTATAGGTTATAAAAACCTAAAACGCTTGTATTGTAGAGATTTGAGCTTTCAGTCACGATGGTTTATTATTCTTTGCTGAGAGTTTAATCAATCCCAGTTTTTTACTTTGAATACTGAATAAAGTAAATTTAACTTTTTAATAATTCAGTAATATTACGGTAGTTGGTTGCTCTCTCTTGTATGAGAGTAACCTTATCTAGCGTAAAATTTTTTGCCTATACCAAGTTGTGTTTAAAGGTGTCATTCAGAGCAAAGCTTGGCTCAGGATGACAAATTGTTTATCCGACTACAATTTGGTATTAATTCCTCAAGGATGTCTGTTAATCTCAGTTGCAGTCAGTTAAGTCACGCCGACTGACGAGTTAAAAAAGATTTAATAGTCTTTAAATAAAGCTGCTGTTGAGTTATATCACAAACTTGGGCATAAAAGTTGGTATTTTATGCTACAAAAGTTCCGATGTCTTATATTGGATTTGAATAATGGAAGTGCTTCTACACAAATTTAGCTTACACATATTAAAATTAGCCGAAGTAAAAGCAAAATGAGCACAACTTCTATAGGTAGCTACAGGTTGTTCCAAAAACTACATCCGCTATCTCTGTTGGCACAACTAACCAGTCGCCGTACTACAGGTTGCTTAAGCATACATACCGGAACTGTTTCTTGGTCAATCTATCTAGAGGAAGGTAAACTAACTTATGCCTCCTACTCAGATAAACTGTTTGAGCGGCTTGACAGCCACCTGCGACGATTAGAGCAGCAAATTCCCAGTCTGAAGAGCGCCGAACGCTTACAGATGCGGCTGATGTTTGAAACGCAAACTGAAAATCAGTCAATACCATCTCCCGATTATCAAGCGATTTGTTGGTTAGTTACTCAAGACTATATCACTGCTGCACAAGCTGCTATTTTGATAGACGAGTTGGCGAAAGAAGTGCTGGAGTCGTTTTTGTGTTTAAAAGAAGGGAACTATGAATTTAATCCAGATAACTCTTTGGGTGAACTACCAAAATTCTGTCACCTGGATTTGCGGTTACTAGTCGAACACTGTCAAAAGCAATTAAGAAATCGGCAAAATATCCAGTCATCGGTGCCGGCTGACGGAGGTTTGCAAGTTTTACCCAAGACGAAGCTACCACTAACTCAGCCACAAATCCAAACATTAGTTAAGGTAGAGCAGGAAAATAACGAAACTTCTCAACCAAGTGTTAGCAAAACTTTATATAAAATTGCTTGCATTGATGATAGCCAAACTGTCTTAAATTCTATCAAGCATTTTTTGGATGAAAGTAAGTTTTCAGTGGTGATGATTAATGATCCAGTAAAAGCTTTGATGCTAATTTTACGGAGTAAGCCAGACTTAATTTTACTAGATGTAGAGATGCCAAGTTTGGATGGCTACGAACTATGTTCTTTATTGCGGAGGCATCCGGCTTTCAAGCATACACCTATCATTATGGTGACTGGTAGAACAGGATTTATTGACAAGGCTAAGGCGAAGATTGTCAGATCGTCTGGCTATTTGACTAAGCCTTTTACACAATCGGATTTGCTAAAAATGGTGTTTAAGCACATTGGTTAATTTGGTCAGGATGAGTAGAGGTAGAATTAACTAATATTAGTAGCTGCAATTTAGTTTTTTAGGAGATTTAGGAGTGAGCCTTACTTTGCTTGGCACAATTCTAATTGTGGAAGATTCCCCTAGTGAACTGGAACTAATGAACCATTATCTTCAAGAAGGTGGTTACAATGTGATTAAAGCGACTGGGGCAAAAGAAGCTCTAGAAAAAGTCTTTTTAGAGAAGCCAGATGTAATTGTTACTGATGTAGTTATGCCTGGGATGAGTGGCTTTGAGTTATGTCGTTTTCTGAAAAAAAATTCAATTACGGCAAAAGTGCCAATTTTAATTTGTAGTTGTAAAAATCAAGAAATTGACCGTTTATGGGCGATTAGACAAGGTGCTGATGCTTATATAACTAAACCTTACACTCGTGAACAACTCCTGCGGGCTATTAAATCAGTTGTGATTTGAATCAATGACTAATTCAAAAATTACAAGTTCTGTTCAAGCGAACCAAAATGATTTGGTAAATAGTTATCTAAAGTTTCAGCTAAATCAAGAGACTGCTGCTGTTTTATCAATTAAGCATACTCAAGAAGCGATTATTGTGCCTGTTGAGTCTGTGACGGCGATGCCCAATATGCCTGCTTGTATTTTAGGATTAATGAATTGGCGTAGTCGGATAATTTGGGTAATTGATTTGCTGAGGATACTTAATTTAGCATCTCTAGATAATCGCCTCCGACAGTACAATGTGATCGTTATTCGAGTGGAATCACTGCTTTTGGGTTTAGTTGTGCGAGAAATTAAAGGTACAACTAAGTTTAAGCCTGATGATGTTTGTTCCCCTGTGGGACAAGTGGCATCTAGCTTAGTTCCTTATTTACGTGGCTGCGTTGTCCAAAAAGAAGAAATTTTGCTGGTATTGGATGCAGAGTCAATTGTGCAATCTTCTATGATTTACAGTGAGCAGAATCCACTAATAAATTAAAGGATTTTTAGATTGCTTATTCACATATTCAGGGGGATTATTTTATGTTTAATAGAACTGATATTGCTAAGAGTAGTGATGCTCAAAATCAGAAATCGGTGATTTCAGCGGAGAAGGTGACTGATAATAAAGTACAAGTACCTGTTCAGCCTGCCACTAAAACTGCTAGAAATTTTCGTTTGCATGATGCGGTTAACGGTTTGCAGCAGTTAAGCTTGGGTAAGAAAGCGACAATTTTGGCGATCGCATTCGGCACCATACCAGCCTTGGGAATTGGTGCTTTCGCTTATAGCTTTGCCAACAAATCGATGACTCGGCAAATTACCCAAACGTCAGAAACGCAAGCCATCAACTTAGCTGACAATGTGAACCGGTTCATGTTTGAACGGTATGGAGATATTCAGGTACTCGCTAATCTGCCGCTGTTGACAAATTCCAAAGTCAGCGCTAGCGCAACTACCCTAGAAAAGCAAGCTGTGCTCAATAGTTTTGTCGCAGCTTACAAAACCTATAACAGTGTCGCTGTCTTCGATTTGGAAGGGAGAGCGATTTTGCAATCTACAGGTGAACCGCTGGGTAAGGATAAAGATCGTAGCTATTTTCAAGATGTTCTCAGCCAAAACGCTGCTGTGATCAGTCAACCAGAAACATCCAAAAGTACAGGTGCAGTCAATATTTACATAGCTGCACCGGTGAAAGATGCCGTGACGGGTAAAACGATCGCTGTGGTGAGAGCACGGTTGCCCGTACAATCAATAGCTGAGGTGATGAAAAACTATGTGGCAAATGGCAATGAATACCATTTGCTCGATGCCTCTGGCAAAGTTTTCCTCAGTCCCCGACAAGACTTTTTGGGTAAAGAGGCAAAAGCTGTGTATCCCAGTTTAGCTAATTTGCTGAGTGCAAATAAGGTTGAGACTTTCAAAGCAGTTCCCAAAAATAATCAAAACCCCGAACTGGTGAGCTACGTACCATCAAGAACACTAGAAGGATTACCAGAGTTAAACTGGCAGGTACTTTTGTCTACAGATAAAGCAATTGTCTATGGAACTCAAAGACAATTGTTGTGGTTGATCGCAATTGGCACAGCATTGACAGCTATGATTGTCGGGGCGATCGCGAATTGGTTAGCCAAGGGTGCGCTCAAACCAGTTCTCCAGGCAACTGCGGCCTTAACAAAACTCCGTCAAGGTGAACTCAATACTCGTCTAGAAATAGCACCAAAAGACGAATTAGGGCAATTAAGCGCTAATATTAACGAGATAGGCGATAAATTAGAGACTTTAGCCAGAGAGCAGGGAATAGATACTCAATGGACAAAATTACTTGCACATATTACCTTGGCGATTCGCAGAAATTTCCAAACTGAAGATATTTATCAAACAGTAGTTAAAGAAGTTTGCCAGGCTTTGAAAACAGACCGAGTAATTATTTATCAACTGAATCCAGATACCAGTTCGGGAATTGTGATCGCCGAATCGGTGACTGGTGATTGGCCGCAGATGCTGGGCGTGGATATCGATGAACCCGGTTTTGGCGGTGGGCTACGCCTCTCTGTTGGCGATCGCTATATAGAAACCTATAAAGATGGGCGAGTGCAAGCAATTGCCAATATTCATCAAGAGCCAAGTCTGAATAATACCGATTCTTACAGCCAAATATTAGATAAATTTGCCATCAAAAGCAACTTAACCGCTCCAATTATCACCCAAGGGCAACTCGTGGGTTTATTGATTGCTCATCATTGCGAGAGTCCCCGTGTTTGGCAACAACTAGAAATTGATTTATTTGCACAGATAGCAATTCAAATCGGCTACGCCCAAGAACAAGCCCAGTTGCTAGCAGAGGTAGAACGTGCTAGGGCGATTTTCTCCACAGATGCCCAAGGCTCAGGACAACAAAAAGAAACCCTGCACCTGCAACTTTTAGAACTGCTCAGTAATGTAGAAAGTGCCGCCAAAGGTGATTTGACAGTGCGGGCTGACGTCTCGTCTGGGGAAATTGGCACAGTCGCCGATTTTTTCAACTCAATTGTCGAAAGCCTCCGGGATATTGTTACCCAAGTTAAACACGCAGCTATTCAAGTAAATGATGCGATCGGCTCGAACGAAGGTGCCATCCGCCAGCTAGCAGAAGAAGCCCTGACACAAGCTAGCGAAATTAACCGCACCTTGGATGCAGTTGATCAAATGACCAATTCCCTGCAAGCCGTAGCCCAAAGCGCCGAACTTGCCGCTATCATCGCCAACCATGCAGCACACAACGCTACCAAGAGTGGACAAGCAATGGATCTAACAGTGCAAAATATTCTGTCTTTGCGGGAAACAGTTGGGGAAACTGCCAAGAAAGTTAGGCGGTTGGGAGAATCTTCTCAACAAATTTCCCGCGTGGTGTCTTTGATTAACCAAATTGCCATGCAAACCAACTTGTTAGCCATCAACGCCGGCATTGAAGCGGCCCGTGCGGGGGAAGAAGGGCAAGGTTTTGCTGTAGTTGCCGAAGAAGTAGGCGAACTAGCAGCCCGGAGTGCCGCAGCCACCCAAGAAATTGAAGAAATTGTCGAAAACATCCAACGGGAAACCAGCGAAGTAGTGCAGGCGATGGAAGTGGGAACTATTCAGGTAATTGAAGGTACGCGGATTGTCGAAGATGCTAAACAGAGTCTGAATCAAATTTTAGATGTGTCGCGGCAAATAGACTCTTTGGTGCATTCGATTTCCACTGCTACTGCTTCTCAGGTGCAAATATCACAAACTGTCAGCCAATTGATGAAAGATATTGCCGCTGTTTCACAACGCACCAGCGATTCTTCACGCCAAGTTTCCCAATCTCTGCAACAAACTGTAGAGATTTCCCAAGAATTGCAGGAGACTGTCGGGACGTTCAAAGTCAATTGAAAGAGGTAGTGGGTAATGGGTAATTGGTAATGGGTAATTGGTAATTGGTAATTGGTAATAGGGACTAAAGACTAAAGACTAATGACTAAAGACTAATGACTAAGGACAAAAATTAATTATGTCAAAAGACAAAGAATTAGAAATCCAGATGCAGTTTCTGGAAGAAGCGACGGATTATCTCAATACCTTAGAAGGGGTACTGCTGGAACTCGACACAATTAACCGCATCGATTTGGAAAAAATCAATGCTGCACTCCGCGCTGCTCATTCTATTAAAGGTGGTGCAGGGATGATGGGATTTCGGGTGCTGAGTGATTTAGCTCACCGTCTGGAAGATTCATTTAAAGTCTTAAAAACCCGGAGAAATTCTCTAGAAATTGATACTCATTTGCAAAGTTTGTTACTATCTGGCGTTGACTGGCTGCGGCAGATTGTGGAATTGCTTGCAGAAGGAAATGTTTTAGAAGAGGCGTGGTTAGGAACCTTTTGTTACCCAATTTTTGATGAACTGCGCGATCGCTTGGGTGAACCCGCCCCAGAAGATGCTGCAACCATGCTCTCATCAGAAGAGGGGCAGGATATCATCCCCTTGTTATTTGCCACAGAAGTAGAAAGTTGTTTACAGCGTCTAGAAGCGGTGTTGGCAGATCGGGAACAACCCGGTTTACAAGAAGAAGTCGCCATCATGGCTGCTGAGTTGGGCGGTTTAGGGGAAATGCTTCAGCTGACAGCTTTCACCCAGTTGTGTGAGTCAGTCACCCAGCATTTAGAAGCGGCAAATAGCGATCGCGCGGAGCGCTCTGTCCGAAGCGATCGCCTAACCGAAATTTCTCAGTTAGCGTTGCAAGCATGGCGGCGATCGCAAGCTCTGGTGCTGACAAATCAACGGGATAGCCTGCCGACGGAACTTGATTTTAGCAATTTAGCCAACGCCCCCATCAGCCATACCCAAGAGCAGATTTTACCCACAGAAATAATTTCCATTGACGAAACTTGGTTGGCTGAAGAAATAGTAGAGATAGCTGGGGAAATTAATGCGGTTGACTTCCCAGAGCCAAATCCAGGATTCACCCCCGAAATTTCCCCAACAGATTCCAGATTTAGCGATGCGGGTTCTGTGCCAGACTCCCTGCGGATTGACACACATACAAATACTGTTGTCAAAGACCGGGAAAATCAGGAAAACACAGTCAGAGTTCCCAGCAAGCAACTAGAGCAAATTAATGACTTATTTGGGGAACTGATCATCCAGAGGAATGGGTTGAACTCACAACTCGAAAAATTACGCAAACTCATTCGCTCTCTCAGCCAACGAGTACAAACTCTTGACCGCGAAAATCAGGAATTACGTACGCTATACAATAAAATCGCTACGACCTCTGTCATCTCCTCTAGGTTGCCATCACCAGGAGACACTGCTGTGAACCACGAGACAACAGCTAATGAGAGCCGTTTTGCCACCTTAGAAAATAATCGTTATCACGAATTAAACCTGCTGTCGCAGGAAGTTATAGAAACCATTGTTCAGGTAGAAGAACTGACAACTGATATTCAACTCAGCGTTGACGATACAGATCAAATTGCCAGGAAGTTAAACAAAACATCTAAGCAATTGCAGCGAAAGCTCACCCAGGTAAGGATGCGTCCCTTTTCCGATTTAGTCGAACGCTTTCCGAGAGCCATTCGTGACCTGAATGTGGAGTATTGCAAAAATGTGCAATTAAACATTGAAGGTGGTAATACCTTAATTGAACGCAGCATTATCGAAGCTTTGAGTGAGCCTTTAATGCACCTGTTACGCAATGCCTTTGATCATGGCATCGAAGATGCTGCCACCCGTCACAGCCAAGGTAAACCAGAACAGGGATTGATTGAAATTAAAGCCACTCACCACAGTAATCGCGCCATAATTTCTATGCGTGATGATGGCCAGGGCATTTCCCTAGAGAAAATTCGCACCAGGGCACTAACTATGGGGTTAGATGCTTCACTACTGGCTGGTGCTAGTAAAGAAGAACTGTTATCGCTAATTTTTGAACCAGGGTTTACCACGAACGACCAAGTGACAGCGTTATCTGGTCGCGGTGTCGGAATGGATGTGGTTCGCAACAACCTCAAACTCCTGCGGGGTAATGTCACTGTTGATACAGAAGCAGGAATCGGTACGACTTTCACATTATCAGTCCCATTTACACTTTCAGTGGCACGAGTTCTGTTGGTAGAAAGCAATCGAATGCTCTTGGCATTTCCTACAGATGTGGTTGCAGAAATCTTTTTACTGTCAAATGAGCAGATTTTATTAATGGCTGGTAACGAATTCCTCAAGTGGCAAGATACTAAGCTGCCGCTAATTCGCCTTGGTCGTTATTTCGAGTTTAATTGCCACCGCTACGATAGCCCAGAACTGGAAACCCCGCCAGCAATTAATGCTAGTAGTGTGTTAATAGTTAAAGGCGATAATCAGCTAGTTGCTGTGCAAGTAGACCGTTGTTGGGGTGAGCAAGAAGTTGCCATCCGCAAAGTTGAAGGAAATATTCCTCTACCCAATGGTTTCAGTAACTGCACAATTCTTGGTGATGGTCGGGTAGTGGCACTAGTGAACACCAACGAGTTACTGTCTTGGATTACCACTAATCAGTACACCCCTAGAAACAATCAATTACCTTCAGCCAGATTACAAACGGCTTTTCTCATACCTCAGAATGATAAACCACCAGTAACCCCAGTCAAACAGAAAGGGACAATTTTGATTGTTGATGATTCAATTAATGTTCGGCGTTACTTAGCGCTAACTCTAGAAAAAGGAGGGTATGAAGTAGAACAAGCTAAAGACGGTCAAGATGCCTGGGAAAAACTTCAAAGCGGCTTGAAAATCCAGGCTGTAATTTGCGATATTGAAATGCCTCGCCTTGATGGTTATAGCTTCTTAGATCGTGTAAAATCAGACGTTAATATGAAGAATATCCCAGTAGCTATGCTTACTTCTCGTAGCAGTAATAAACATCGGCAAATGGCGATGCAATTGGGCGCAGGAGCTTATTTTTCTAAACCTTATAACGAGCAAGAATTACTGAGAACAGTGGAAGAATTGATTTTTACCGTAGCAGGCACGGCGTCATCCAGTTGAAGAGAGGAAATTGCTAATTGGTAGTGGGGCCTTTTTTCAGAAGTTTTTGTAGAAGAAACAAGTTTTCAGTTCTTCGACTCCGGCTATCTTAGCCAATCTGGATAGGCCACCTTCCCCATCAGGCAATTCCTCAACTCCTAATTGGGTTTGGTTTCTCAAATCTATAGCTTGTACAGATGTTGTCAAGATCACCAATATAAAGAGAGTGTCCCCAACCTTTGAGGCTAAATCTGCCGCTGCCGCGCTCGTCGTCTTTGATGCTCACAAAATATTCCCCAATGTATCTAAAAGTTTCTGAAAACTATCTACAGCTAGTAGAGGGATAAAACAGGAAACTAACAGAGGAAAAATTTCCTTAATTGCTAGTTCAATATAAGTTAATACCTTTCTCTCAAAGCAAGGCCCTAGGTGAGGAACCTAGGGGGTATTAACCCACGACATCATCAAGCTAATAGCTAAGTTAGTGTTGGGGGTAATAGCCCTAGCAGATTACTGGTTTGGGCGCTTGTGCTTTCAACAACGGCAATCCCTTGGGAAAAACCTGGACTTTCATTGGTCAGCCCATGCTAGTTGGCGGCGATGATGGCGACAGAGGGATAGAGAAAACCCAGATCTACCCAGCGTTTTCCTATCCAAAATTTAAAAGACAAAATCCAAAATGGTATAACCTTAGGGTGACGCTGGTGCGGCTGATTGACGAGATGCCCCATTCAATGCTTGAGCCAACTGATCGGCCGTCAACGACTGTACAAGACTGAGATTAAGCGGCTCCTTACTGATGTATTGGGCGTAGGATGGTTGCAAGTAAGAGCGATATTCCGGGCGCTTGAGCAGATGAGTTTCTAAGAAAGCCACACTCAAAGCTCTGAGATAGGAATAAGCAGGGGCAGGGTTTGGGCCTAGCAAGGCAGGCGGCACAGGTAATACACTATTCTCAGGAGTTGGTTCGGCGATCGCCGTAAAGTGGGTGGCGTTTTCAATCAAGGCGAGATATTTGTTGGGGTTAGGCAGCCAAGTGAAGGGGATAATTTGCTCTGGTACCACTGGGGTGACAATATCTTGACTACTTCCTACCAACATTACTGGCACTTGAATTTGACTCACGCCGCTTTGACTGAAGATGGAACTGTTAAAAGGATTAACCGCTATGACTACTTTAATGCGATCGTCCTTGAGCTGATAATTTATCGGCAGTAAATCAGTGGCACTACACTGCAACAACACCGACAAATTCAAGGATCTATTGGGTTTGCAAACCCGGCGGATTTGCTGAAAGTTAATTTTTGCTCCTGCCAAACTCAGAACAGTATAGCCACCATAAGAATGACCAATTGCCCCAACTTGCTGAAAATTGAGTTTTCCTTGGAGTTTGGGATCAGATTTCTCCAGCTGCTGGAGTTCATCGAGTACATACTTGACATCCATTGGTCGGTTGATCAATTCCTTTGCATCTGGTGGCCCTGCCAAACCCGCGAAGAATTGCTGAAAGCGTTCGGCATTACTACCAGGGTGTTCTAGTACGGCAACAGCAAAACCGTGGGATGCGAGATGTTGAGCCAGGTAAATAAAAGCATAGCGGTCTGAGGCTAGACCATGAGAAATGACAATTAAGGGAAAGGGAGGTGAAGCGGCGTTGGTGCGACTTTGGGGTGTTGCTTGCGGCAAATAAAGATCGACCGGCAATTGGCGTTCGCGTTTACTATCATTAAAAGTAAAGTTGATTTTCTCTAAACCAAAGGTTCCTGGGAGGCGTAAATCTGGCTGTTGGGAGAAGTCAACGGTGGAATTAGCCACTCCTGTGTTTACTTCTTTTTGAATAAAAGTTACAACCGCATCCCTAGTTTTCAGCAATTCCGACAAATTCTTGACTATCCCTAGACCTTCTGCGAAATTCAGCCGCACAGTATTGCTAGGATACTTACGCAGCACATTCACAACGGTCAAGCCTTGGGGGTCAGCAGCGGCTAAAATCAAAGCGGCACGTAGGGCAAAAAAGCCGTTTTGGCGAGAGTCAGTCAGCACCAATTCTCCCAAACGTCGCACCACCTCTTCCCCTATAGGTGAATAGGTAAACTGAGACACTAAGGTAGGAGTGAGGTTGAAGCGCTGCTGCAATAAATCCCGCAGTTGGGCTAGTTGTTGGGGGGTGGCGCGTTGAGCATAAAATCCCAATTCATTATTGATTTTGCCTTCTTTGGCAAAAAGTTCTAAAGAGTCAGCAGACAAGGAAAATTCCCCCAAGGGAGGGAAAAAAAAGCTAATACGCTCTGCTCCCAGTCCAGGAGTTGCCGTCAAAATCGTCGATAGCAGCCCTAAACTCAGGTATTTAAGGGTTTTTTTCATAACTTAGAGTTCATAGCAAAAACAGGGGGAATTTTGGGGTGCGAATGGGAATAGCATGCCGCTAATATAAAACTTAAATTCCGTCGTTTGGCGCTGCGCTCCGCGCGATAATTAATGTAGAGATTAAAGCGTATTATATGTCCTTCCCGAACTGCCCCAGTTGTGTAGTTGTCCTCAACCAACAACAGGAACAAAATATCTCCCACCAACACCAGTGTCAGGATGCCCAAGTCAACTACAGCAAAAGCACGGTAAAAAAGTGCACTGTGGTTGAAAATGGCCGCGTTGTCGTTAAACCCCTACAACTACCACTTGATGAAACTGCTGATGCTTGAAATTGTTGATCACAACTAATTAACTGACTAATCTAAAGGTAAAACCTCGTGAAAGTGTTGGTAGTCAACGTAGCGATGTCCATCAGGTGTTTGGTGCATGATATCAACAAACCGTTTGTTCCACAAAATCTCATCAGCACCGTAGCTATGACGGGCATGAAGCACCTGTGCAACCGTTTCATCAATGCCACTAACCGAGGCTATAAGCATAGTATTTGTCTGAATCAGTGACTCTGGTGTCATTCCATAAAGCGGACTAGACTGATCGATGACATGCATCACTGACCAGCTTAAGGAGAAGCTAGGTGTTTGGTTCCTCAGCAGCTTGAGGTCATAAATTCTTCGCATAAACTGCCCTTCTGCCGTTACTTCATCGCGCATCAAATACACTCGCATCTGTGCCTCCAAAATCATATTCCGACGCTGGTTAGCAGTGCGAAATGTGAGCGTGGGCATTCCCTCATAAACTGTAATCAGTGCCACACGGCTAAAAATTACCCGGGCTGTTGGTCGGGAAAACCGAGCAAAAGCTAGCCCCGTTAACATAGCAATTCCCATCACGCCGATCATCGCTTCAATCGTGACAATAATATTGGCGTAAGTTGTTTTCGGATACATCGCACCATAGCCGATGGATGCCAAAGTTTGCACACTAAAGAAAAAAGCATCTAAAAAAGAGCCTGGTCGAGCATTGGCGATACAATCTCCTCCTACCCAGTAAGCCAAGGCAAAAACGGCATTTATAGTTACATAAAAAATACAAATTAGAACCAGAAAGCCAGACCAAGGAAGAGTCAGCAGCAGATGGTAGGGATCACGCCAGTAGGAATACCATGCACCCATCCCCATAATCTCTAACTGTCCATTGCGGATTTTAATGTGAACTCGTGAGAGCGGACGCACTCGTTGCTTCCTTGGAAGCCTCTTCAGTCGAAATTTCATTGAGAGTGACCAAAAGAACGGCGAATGGTAGGATGACTAGAGTTGAAAAGTTGCTGTTTTCAGTTTTAATTACAGTCGCAAATTAATAACCATTAGGTTATATATCGCTGATGAATCGAAACTTCTGGATTATCGCTTTAATTGCCTTTATTAATTCCCTCAGTTTTACAATTTTAATTCCCATTATCTATCTTTATGGCAAAGAATTTGGTCTTAATGATTTCCAGACCAGTTTGTTATTTTCCATGTACTCTATAGCTCAGTTTTTCGCCACTCCTGTTATTGGTAAACTCTCCGACCGCTTTGGACGCAAGCCTTTACTGATTATCAGTTTAGCTGGGACTGTAGTTGCTAACTTGATAGCGGGAACAGCGACAACGGCAAGTTTTCTCTTTTTCGGTCGATTCTTAGATGGTATCACCGGTGGAAATGCTTCTGTCGCTCAAGCGGTTATTTCTGATATCACCGATGCGAAAGACCGCGCTCAGGGGTTTGGGACTTATGGTGCAGCAATGGGTTTAGGCTTCGTACTAGGGCCCGTCACAAGTTTGCTGGCACAGCAGATTTCTTTGGGTACTGCATTTTTAGTTTCGGGTGCAGTTGCGCTTTTAGGATTGTTAATTACAATCTTCTACTTACCAGAAACTCTGCAAAATAGGGCTGATAAAGCCAAAAATATCTTTGATTTAGGCTTGGAAAACTTAATCACAGGTTTGGTAATGCCAAAAGTAGGTATCCTGATTATTCTTAACTTTTTTATGGGCACAACCTTTACAATGTTCACTTTTGCATTCCAACCATACTATATTAAGGTTTTAAATCAAAATAGTCAGTCCTTAACACTATTGTTTCTAGCATTTGGCATCATTGCTGTAGTTATGCAGACTTGGGGAGTGGGAATTCTGAGTCAAAAATTTAATCTGGTGAATATATTATTTTTAGGTATATTCTTCCGCAGTCTGTCATTTATGTTAATGCCAATTTGGCCCAATATTACTTATTTTTGGGCAGTCAGCATATTATTTTCACTGTTTAATGCTCTGGTGCAACCGATGATTAGCACGCTCGTTTCTCTGAATGCTAAACCCCAAGACCAAGGAACTGCAATGGGCTTGAATGCATCTTATTTAAGTATTTCCAATGGGATTGGGCCTGTGATTGCGGGAATGATTGTTAGTCAATCAAATCCTCAGACCTACGGCTATCCCTTATATTTAGCGGGATTGCTGACTTTTGGAGTATTGTTTTTAGCGATCGCTACTCGCAAAAGATATACGCCAGAAGTTAACCCAAGTTAATTAAAAACTGTCGAAATCAGCATAAAAAAGTAGGCTGGGCAATGTCCAACCTACAAATAAATTAGCTGTTATAATCTTATTTTTGGGGCTTTAGTTGTTGACCTTTAGAACAGCGGTTAAACCACTCTTGATATTTTTGCTGGTCTGACTCATCTTCAACATGAATTGTAACTCTCACCTGCTTACATCCATGATTACGCTCTAGAGCGATCGCATTCAAAAGTAAACTAGCAATTTTAGGTGAGCTAAATTCGCCACTTACTGTTAAAAGACCGTCATAACTGGCAACTTCCCAGCCTTCCCCTTCAATCAAATCAATACCAGGAATTTCCCCTTGACCTAAATCAATTTCTACAAGTTGATGATGTTCTGGGCTGACTTGTTCCACAATCAATTTCTCACGCCGGACAGGAACTTGTATCATCCGGGTTTCAATTTGTTTGCGAACAATCACCTCCCCAACTTTCTGCTTATTACTGCCAACAACTAGACGCTCTTCTAGTAAAGGAATAATTTTTTCTTCCTCACTTGCTGATTCAATTGGCATATTTGCCGTTTGACTAGCTTGCTCAGTTGGACTTACTGAGAATTTCTGGCCGCCTGGTGTTGCTGTTTCTAAATATTCAGGCATATACTCTATTTCTGATTTTTCTATGTCTATAAAAACAGATTGCTTTCGGCTGTCAATTTTTTTGATCCTCTGGCTCCGCAAGCGGAATAACCGATGTTTATCGACAACTTGTTGATTCACCTGTTTAGATATCACTAAATTTAGCTGGCGATTAGCATCCACAATTAAATCCTGCACCTCGCCTACTAGCTGGTTTTGCTTATCAATTACAGCAAAGTTTCTCACTTTGCTTTTCAAATTCTCCAGCAATGTACTAATACGAATTCTCTGGTTTGCCGCTCCAATTTTGTTTGCTATCTGCTGGCTATGCATATGCAGTATCTATAAAGTGATTTATGCCCATTTCTGCCTATCTAGATGAAATCTATTGATCTTATTGGTTGATTTCAATTGCAGGTAAGGCTCATCTAGAAACCCCACCTGCACTATATTAAAGTCCTGGTACTAAAGTTCATTCCACTTTTGGAAAATGAAACCACAGATAAACCACGAGATTTATGCAGATAAATTAGGGTGTGTTTATGTGCGTGTATCAGCCAATTGAGCTTTTGCCAGGGGTCTGTTGTCTAAAGCCAATATCATCAGGGATTTGGACAAATGGGCCATCACTATCTGAGTTACCGTTCCTCAACTGGAAGGCCAGAAGTATTCACATCTAACTCTTCGCGACGCACGGTTTCTTGAGTCTCAACTGTCTCTTGATCTACAACTTTTCTGACTCTGACTTCTTCACGCAGAAAAGCTTCTTTGCGAATTTCCGGAGTTTCTTCGTGGACTTCCACACGAGCCACTTCACCTTCACGGAAATCAGCTTCGCGAGAAGAAACGACAGTCCCAGCGTCTGCTGGAGTTACGCGCTCAATCACGACTCGTTCTGTTTCTACTGGTATGGCAATTCGTGCAGTTTCAGTTTCAACGTGCTTACCGATCGCGACTTCTCCAGTTTTCTGGCGTCGTTTATTGGCAATTAACCGTTCTTCATACAGTCTCAGAGTTTGATGATCTTGCTCATTTAACCCATACAAAGAAGGCTCATGTTCGTAGCTATAGCGATCGCGATCGTAAATCGGCGTAGTCGTCGGCTGATAAGTTGCACCTCCTGCTGCTGATGCATCTAGGGGTGTTGGTGTTTCCAAAGGTGCTGATGTTTCCACGGGTCGGGTTTGATATTGAGGGCTGCGGTATACCCCGCGCACTCGTTCCTCATAGTCATGATCGAGCGTTAGGCGTTCATTAAACTCAGGTAAATTTTCCGCTTGCTCCCTTGTCAAGCCAATGGCGTAAACGCGGTCAGCCTGATAATCAACGCGGGTACGACCAATTGGTAACAATACTTTCTTACCAAAAATCCAGAAGCCTAAATCAACGACCAGATAGCGAAAATGACCATCGTCATCAACTAAAACATCAGTAACTGTGCCTATTTTTTCATCAGTTCTTTCTGTATAAACGCTAAGTCCCTTAATATCTTTGCCTTCAAAACTATCCCGGTACTTGGGATCAAAATCTTCCAGTTTGTAAAGAACCATGATATTTTCCCTTGAAACTTCCCTTTTATCTCCTATTTACTAGATTAAACAGTTATTGACGGCTCTCCATCTTTCTCTCGACGGAAATAACTAATAATCAAAAGTTAGAGGTATTTTAGATTCACAGTATATAAAAAATATCCGGTGTGGCTCAATAAATTTTAGTTAGAGTCTAATACATAAACCTGCGTAGTTTAAGTTAAGCTACACCACCCAAGATTACCAAGATTTTGTTGGGTAAAGCGCGAGGTAAAACCAACCTACAATTAATTTTCCTCACTGAAGTTTATTACAGTATGTCTAGCGAAGTAAGTAGGTAGGAGTAAATATTTGTCTTTGGGATTAGACAATAGGTAATAGGGTTTTAGACTCTTTCAAATTTCTTTACACAGTTATTTTTATTTATGCCTTCTTACTGATGATTACTTATAGCAATAGTACAGACAGGGATAAAAATAAACCCTGCCTGTACTAGATCCTCAACCAATTTCTTTGACATCTACTTAAATAGCTTCATTTCTTCTCACATCAGTTTCATTAAAATGAATATCGCCCGCAGTATTCACATCTAACTCTTCTCGACGAATGGTATCTTGTGCTTCTACCATGTCTCGATCTATGACTTTCCTGACTCGGACTTCTTCGCGGACAAACGCTTCTTTATGAATATCTGGCGTTTCTTCATACACTTCTATGCGTGCTACTTCCCCTTCTTGAAACTTAAGTTCTTTAGGATCGACAAATGTGCCTGTGGCTGTAGCCGGAACTCGCTCAATGACAACACGTTCTTTTTGAATAGGTATTCCCACCCGTGCAACTTCCGTTTCAATGTGCTTACCAACTGCAACTTCTCCGGTTTTAACGCGGTGCTTGCTGGCAATTAATCGTTCTTCATACAATCGGAGAGTTTGATGATATTGTTCATTCAAATCATATAAGGCTGGTTCTTGCTGGTAAGTGTAGGTTTCGCGATCAAAAGTTATATCACTCGTGGGTGAACGAAAGGCATGGCGTACCTTTTCTTCGTAATTGTCATCAAGGATTGTGTTGTCTTGGTACTCAGGCAAATTTTCTATCTGCTGTCTGCTCAGTTCATTAATATAGACACGCTTGGCAGGGTAATTGATGCGAGTCAGACCAATTGGTAGCAATATTGTTTTACTAACATTATCTACATTCGCGTTAATTACTAAATATCGAAAACGCCCGTTTTGGTCAACTACAGCGTCGGTAACTGTGCCGATGCTCTGCTCTCCCTGATTGTATACTTCTAAACCCTTAACGTCGTCACCGCCAAATGTTTCCCGGTAGTTAGGGTCAAATTCTTCGAGCTTATGAAGAGACATAGGTTTTAAGTTGTTGAGAATATCTTATTCACTAGCGTAATATTTATTTGGCTTGTTGCCCTCTGGCTGACGACTGAACTAAAGTGAGAGACAGTATAGTCTAGGGAACATACTTTATCAGGTAAATACCAGGAAATATGAACTAATTAAATTACCGATTTATATATTTCTCAAGTTATATATCAACTTTTATTTTTACAAAAATAAATCATACTCAGGTAAGATGATATCGAAAAAAATTCTAGTTCTAGTCTAAATAAATTTGGCTTGATAAAGCAGAAACCTCAGAGAAAAATTGCGTCTTTTCCCTGAGGTTTGAGATGATAACTATCGAGACGCTTGCTCTCACTGCTGTAGGCAGAAGTATTTGAGAATTAGTGATAAATCCGGGGCAATGTGATCGACCTCATTTTCCAAAAAATGCCGCAATTCAGCCCAAATTAGCCGACACTCTCCGTCTTATGAGGTTGATGCTCCCACTAGCTGTCTGATTTGGGATTTCACCGCTTCTACAATCGCATCGGCGTCAATCTTAGCAGCATGGAGCAGTTCTTCTGGGGTGCCGGAAGTGGGCATATCGTGTACTGCTAGTTTAATTAATCGCAGCTGCGGGCCGTGGTAGGCGGGAGAACTGATATTACCAGCAAAGGCATCCAGCACAGCTGCGCCTAATCCACCTTCGATCCAATGGTCTTCGACGACTACTAAATTACCGTTGGTATCCCGTGCGGCTTGATGTAGTGTCTGGACATCAATCGGTTTGACAGAGTAGGCGTCAATGACACGCACGGCGATACCTTCGTTATTTAAGCGATCGCTTGCTTTTAAAGCTTCATGCAAGGTAATACCCGCAGCAATCACTGTGGCTTGGTCTCTCTGGGAACTGCGGATAACTTTGCTGCTACCAATGGGAAATTGTTCATCGGCGTCATAGATCACATTTGTGCTTTCCCTAGTGGTGCGGAGGTAGACAACGCCATCGCGATCGCACATCAATCCGACTAATTTCGCCGTCTGATTAGCATCACAGGGATAAAGTACGGTACTATTCCACACCGCCCGCAAGGCTGCTAAATCTTCCAGCCCCATCTGCGAAGGGCCATCCTGACCAATCGAGACGCCAGCATGGGAACCGACTAATTTAATGTTGGCACGAGATATGGCTGCCATCCGCACAAAGTCATAAGCACGAGTTAAGAAAGCGGCGAAGGTGGAGGCGAAAGGTTTGTAATGTCGCACCTGCAAGCCGACAGCAGCTGCTACCATTTGCTGTTCGGCAATGTACATTTCAAAGTAGCGCTCAGGATAAGCTTCGGCAAAATCTTCGGCATAAGTGGAATTACTCACCTCAGCATCGAGGACAACCATATCGGGTCGAGCGGCCCCTAATGCTGTGATGACGTCACCGTAAGCGCGGCGTGTCGCTACCTTTGCACCTTTGTGGTATGTGGGAAGTTCTAGGGGTTGAGGATTACCGAGACTCGCCTGTTGCTCTTGTTCTTCCGGTCTATCTACTTGGATAGTAAAATTACGCTCACCGCCTAATTCGGCGATCGCTAAAACCTCTTGATCTCTTTTAAGTGCTTTGCCATGCCAACCACCGATATCTTCCAAAGCCTCCACACCTTTACCTTTCTTCGTCCGGGCGATAATTACCGTCGGGCGATCGTTAACAGCTAAAGCAGCACTATAAGCCTGATCAATCTCGACCAAATTGTGACCATCAATCTCAATCGCTTGCCAGCCAAAAGCTCTAGCACGGTTAGCATAAACTTGTGTGTTCCAGCCCAATTCAGTTTGACCCCGCTGACCGAGGCGATTAACATCAATAATGGCGATCAAATTATCTAAGTTATAGTGTGCGGCATGATCAAACGCCTCCCAAACCGACCCTTCGGTGGTTTCACTATCACCCAGTAGCACCCAGATATTATAGGAAAGTTGATCTAAATACTTACCTGCCAAAGCTACCCCCACACCAATGGGCAATCCTTGTCCCAAAGAGCCAGTTGCTACATCAACCCAAGGTAAAACGGGCGTGGGATGACCTTCTAGGCGGCTGCCATATTGCCGCAGTGATAGCAACTCCTGGTCAGAAATCATCCCCGCAGCTTTATACATAGCATAGAGAACCGGTGCAGCATGTCCTTTAGAGAGAATGAAGCGATCGTTATGGGGATTATCTGGATTATTGAAGTCGTAGCGCAAATATTTGGCGAGTAAAACCGCCATCAAATCGGCAGGGGACATGGACGAGGTAGGATGGCCCGACCCGGCGGTGGTTGTAGCGCGAATACTATTAACACGTAACTGTTGTGCCAGTTCATGCCATTGGTGTAGTTGCTCCTGTGTGGTCATGGTTATTTTCCTATATGAAAATCATGGAGATTGGGGATTAGGGTGAGACGAATTCGCTCATTCCTCAATTCCTCCTTGTCTTGTCTGTATCGAAGACAGCACAGCGTCTCTAAGAGAAGCGTTTTGACCTCACCTCAAAGATGTCTGCAAAGTCTGACCGGAAGGACAGCATCAAGAATTAAAAGAAATTAAAAATTAAAAAGCTTGTACCGTAAGGCTTTCAGCGATTTAAAATCGTAGCTTTATTTCCGCCAGCCTGTAATAGTACACTACGGCGTAAGTCAACCGACCATTAAAAATCTACCAAAAAGCTTGTGTCATCTATTTTTTTAATTTTTAATTTTCAATTCCGAGAAAGCGGTGCTAGTTTGCCATTTACTACTAGCGATATCGTCTCAAACCCGAAGAAGTTATGAATTTAAGCTAGATTTAGATTGTTCAGAGAGTTATTACACTCCTCTTGGGTTTACTTTAGAGAGTCGGAGTAACAAATGCTTCTTTCTAATGGAATAACTAGCCCTTCCTTCTCAGGGTATACAGATATTTGCATTCATTCAACCTCTTGCATAAGTCAGCCCCTTCGGGGAATTCAAAATTCAAAATTCTCTCATTAAAGATAATCAGTGGTAGCTTTCAACCCACCACTGATTCTAAGAATCAGTGGGAGTCTGTACCCAGAATTAATTAATTCAAAATTATTTCCATTCTCCTCTTCCTAACATAATTTTGCATTTTGAATTCAAAAAAGGTCAATTTTAGAAAAATGAAACCACAGATAAATACAGATAGATGCAAACAAATATAGATAAATCCAGATAAATCTGATTGTGCTTATGTGCAAATGCATAACAGAATTATCAAAATATAGACTAAAACATCAAAAATCCCTGATTCTCTAGATACCTGGTTTGCCACTGAATAACCAGAATCTACAGTATTCTGACTCCATGCATTCGCTCATCGTGTATTTTGTGATGCAATGGTGTTTTTCTTATTCAAGAAATAGGAAAATCCCTTGCTGTACCAGCCCAATTTGCAATTTTCAATCAATACCATTCAGAGGCTAGAAAATGAATTTTTCCATCACAAAATTGATAAATTTTTGCCCCCTAAGTTCAACTTCTTGCTTTTTCACAACAATAAATTTTTTACTAGCAAAAAAAGGTTTAGCTGTAATGCTTGCTTCTGTAAACAACTGCTTAATTCCTAAATCCCTTGCCTTTGACTCAATATTTGCAAGGAGTTGTGTGCCAACACCTCGCCTTTGAAAATCTTGATGACAAAAGAAGCGATCAATATGTCCATTATCCTCTAGATTACCAAAACCAATAATCTTGCCGTCTTTCTCTGCCACATAAGTAAAATTACTGCTTAAACTTCTCATCCAAACTTCAATATCTATATTTGCTGGTGCCCAAGCATCTACTTGTTCTTTTGTATAATCACGAATGTTTACACCATGAACAGTGTTGTAAAACAACTTGATAATTTCTTGGGTATCCCCTATTTCATAAGTTCTTACTTTCATCAGGTAGTTCTCAAAAATTAAAAAAAGTAGGTAATGTATGCCAGATAGCTCAAGCACAGGTATTGCTAGCGCTAAGGATAAAGAGAAAGAATGGCAAGATTAATTAAACCACAGATAACACAAATCATAATTTTTCTGCATTGGTGATTGTTTATATTCATAATTTGTAGATAGATAAGAGGTATTTGCTTATGAGTTTACCTACTGAAGAATTCCCATTGCCGAAGCGTTCGCCAACACCTAGGACGATTCAAGAAGTTCCTGCAAATGGGGCTGTTTCCAATGATTCATTAATTGCTAAGGGTTGGCAACGGGAACAGTATGTTGGTATTGCTATCCTTTTTGCCGGCTTGATTGCTGTTATCGGATTTTTCAGCCGCAGATTTGAATATGCGTTGGTGTTTGCTATTTCCCTCAGCATCATCTTAATTGTGTTTTTTCTGACAGCTTAAAATTTGGAATTTATGAGCAATCCAATTTCTCAAACCGTGATTATCGGTGGTGGCTTTACTGGGTTATTTACAGCTTTACACCTCAGCCATCAAGATTAACCGCGATCGCGTGTGCCTTGAACTCAGCGCTGCTGCTTTGGTACAGATCGCTAATTCTGATCGATGAAAATGAACGCTTTTGTTTTAAACCCTTAGTCTATGAGTACTTCAGCGGTCAAATGGACAATATGCAGGTGTTACCGTTTTAAGGTACTGCTAGAGGGTAGCGGTGTAATCTTTAATCAAGAGTCCGCTGGAATCAACAGACGTAAAGGTTACAGCGGTGCTGCCAAATGCCGTCGAGTATCAGCGCGAAGTCATGAAGCTTGAATCTGTAGGGTAATTTAACTGTGTGTAATCCACAACTTTACCAATGCTGGAATACTGATTCCAGCATTTTTTTTTAATTAAACATACTTATTATTTAATCTTGCTCTAATGTAATATATGGTATTGATATCTAAAACCAATTCACCATGATTTTGCCACAAATCAGACCCCAGCGCTCTTAATCAGGGTTTTAGGGTAACACTAACGTGCCAACTTATGGATAATCGGTATTAGAAATTGCTGCGATGAGCATTTTTCCCGTTTGCAAATTGAGTGTGAGGCAATGACTACTTCTGAAACGGCTAATTTTGAGCAGGTAAACCAGAGAGACATTTCCTATACATCTGAAAATTTATCCAATTCATCAGATCAAAACATGTTGTATACCTTGAAGTTTATTGAGTATTTATTGGCAGCTGCTTTTGTCAGTGCCAGCATTATAATTTATGTCTTTTCAGACAATCAAGATTATGTAATCGCTGGGGCAGTTTCTCTAACTGTTTTGATTTTTTTGTTTCTTTTCAATAGACAATTGTTTCAGAATTCTCAAAATGCCTTTAATCGGTCTGAACTCACTAAAAAAGCTGAACTCTATACTTATCTATTGAGCAACAATAACTCCTTGTTAGAACAAAATACAATCATTCCCGCCAGACAAAAAGCTTTACAGTACTCCCAAGATTTAATTGACGATTATAGAAAGGTGCGGAATTTATCCAGAAACCTTTACTATGGCTTGCAAATTTCCACCGTTATTTTATCTGGAGTCACACCAATATTAGTTTTGGTAGACAAATTGGAAGCAGGACAAGCTTGGCTCAAGTGGCTCCCTGTTATTTGTCCCGCTGCTGCTTCGATAGTCGCCAGTATCGTTACCTCTTTCCCGTTTCAGAAGAATTCTCTTGCTGCCAACACAGCCGTTGAATTGTTAGAAGCTGAACAAGAAAAATTTATTTTGGGCGTAACTCCCCTTTATCGTTGCTATGATGTGACTGACGAAACCGAACAGCAACAAAAGGCAAGTCAAGCAATAGAACACTTTATCACGCAAGTGAATAATATTCACCTCCAGTTAGTACAACAAACAACTGATTCACCAGCAGATAAGAAAGAGAAAAAAGATTCAGAGTCATCTGATGCATCTAAGTCAGAGGAAAGTTAATCCAGTTAGCCAAAAAGACGAATAAAAGCAGAACTACACAGGCAAAGTTTGCCTGTGTTTTTTTACTCATTGATCTTGTGTAAAACTCAGATATTTAAGTCGCGCAGAGCCAAACGAATTTGTTCGCTTCGTCGGCGGTTGACACCAAGATCCGACTCTCCCACGCGAGATGCCGAGCGAATATGAATTACAGACTCATCGGCAGGGAAATAAAACTCTACGTCATCAACAAATTTAAAGATGCGGCTTTTAGAAAGAGCATGGATGTAATTATCTGTCTGTTCTACAACTTCTGTACGAGGCACAACCGTCAGGACTTTGAGTAAAATTTTTCTAGCTGTATCACGGTCTACATGATAGGTAATCGGGTCAATAGCGTGTTTGGCATCAGCATTTTCACTCACAACACAGTTTGGAGAAGCAGGACAAGGAGCAAGATGACCTTCTCCCAAAGAAGCAGCCCAAGTAGCCGCAGGAATTAAAATGGTTAGGAATATTACGAAAATGATATTTAGCAGAACTTGCTGTGAGAATTTTAGCAGGGACATATAACTGAGGAAGTGATTTTCACACTTCACCCTATCATCCATCCAACCGCACTCACAATCTCAATGCACCCGTGACACATAATCACGGTTAAATTCTCCACCGCACTGGGAAGCCACCCACTGGGGTGGTTTTTTTTATAAAAGTTATATGTTGATGTACTTAGTTTAAATGTCAAGCTTTTTTAATTTTCGCCAGAGAAAAATACAACAAAATAAATAAGGAATATACTGAGGAGATGACAAATATACAGCATTTTTCAGGTAAATGAGGTACGCGGGTAGGGGCACAACAATGTTGTGCCCCTACGATAATCTGTACCTCACCAAGTTGCAATCTGCTGTATTTCCTACCTTTAGGTAAAAAGCCGGGCAAGATATGGTCTACGAAAGGGTGCAAAAAAACAATTCCAGAAATCCCGCTTCCTAAAAAGAGTCTAGAGAGTCAAATCAAACCACACTCTTTTGGTATCCAGCCTGAATCAGCTTTTACTTAAAGGATTGAGAAATGTATAGTAGACAACACAGAACTTCCAAAAATTCTTCAAATTCCTCTGACAAACCAGCAAAGAGTCAGTTCGCACCGCGTCGCTTTGTCGTTCAGCCCAAAACGGAGGAAGCAAAGCCCCAACAAGACCAAACGCCAGAAGAACAGACTCAAAAGGACGAGGTACAGCAGTATAAAAGTGCCTTGATAGATAGCTCAAAATGGACACCCCGCCCGTCCCCACCACGGGAACCAAAAGTTCAGATGAAGCTGAACATTCCTCAACAGGGGGATATGTTTGGGCAAAAGGCAGTCCCATCAAACCCTATTGCTATCCAGCCCAAAGTAAACACGGATTTATCCCCAGCCCAAAATTCAACCTTGGGGCCATTCGAGAAAGCCGAAGAAGTATCGAATGAAGCTGTTGAAATTCAGCGGATGAGTGCGTCAGGAGAGTCAGGGGATGATGATGCCAACTCGCCGAATGGGGGAAATATTCAACGGGCTTGCTCTCTATGCGATTCGGAAAACTCACTCCTCTCCTCCAAACTCACCATAGGCGCACCAGGGGATAAATACGAGCAAGAGGCAGACTCAATGGCAGAACGGGTGATGTCAATGGACACACCAACTGCTAGCTCCCAAACAATCGGGCGCCATTCGGAAGAACCACTCAACTCGATTCAGCAACAACCTTTAGCCCGAAGCATCCACCCATTAGTCCAGCGTCAGATTGACTTAAACCGCATTCAGAGACAGCCGACAACATCCATCCACCCACTGATTAAGCGTCAGATGGAGTTCAATCAAAACCGCACTCAGACAAAGCCGATAACATCGACTAACCCATTAATTCAGGGCTTTGTCCAAAAGACAGAAGGCAATATTCAGAGTCAAAGCAATCCAAATCAAGGAAGTTCCAGCTTAGAAAGCCGTTTAGCGAGTCAACAAGGTTCTGGTAATCCCTTAGATGAACAGACACGCTCTTTCATGGAACCCCGTTTTGGCAATGATTTTAGCTCTGTGCGCGTGCATACAGATAGTTCATCTGTTGAGATGAACAAGGAATTGGGGGCGCAAGCGTTTACTCATGGTCAAGATGTTTACTTCGGGGCAGGGAAGTATAACCCCGGTGCAGATGATGGTAAGCGGTTATTGGCTCACGAGTTAACCCATGTAGTGCAGCAGACAGGTGCTGTTCAGCCTAAATCAGCCCCTAACCAAGCATTCAAGAACAATAAGATACAGACAAAAGCGCTTCTCACCTCATCTTCTGAACCGCAATCAATTATCCAGTCCAAGAAGCAGAATTCTCAGGAATCAACAAAGCAAAATCGCCAAGAACCAATTAAGCAAGATCAACAACAGCTGAAACAAGAACTCCCGATAGCTGATGTTGAACCAGGGAAAGAGCAACCAGCAAAGAATCAGGATAGTGACGGTGCGGCAGTTGCGCCCCAAGCAGATAGTGACGGTGGAGCAGACAGTGACTACGGTGCGGCAGCTACAGTCCAAGCTAGTAACGGTGCGGCAGTTGCGCCCCAAGCAGATAGTGACGGTGGAGCAGATAGTGACGTTGCGTCAGCTACAGTCCAAGCTAGTAACGGTGCGGCAGTTGTGCCTCAAGCACAGATTCACGGTGCAACAGGTAGTGCCAAAGCCCCATCTACAGGAAAATCTAGCGGTGGTGCTACGACAGCTACAGGTGGAGCAAAAACTGCTGCTTCCCCTCAACAAGATCCAGAATTTCAAGCAGTAGTGAATAATGCCAAGGGAGTAACGGAGGAAAAGAAAAAACATGATCCGGCTCAGGCAGAATCGCAAGAAGCCCAAGATGCGGCTCAACCACCCAGCAATGAAGTAGAGAGCAAGGCCCAAGACAAGCAAGTTCAGGAGATGAACCAGCAGCCGCCTGGAGAATTCAGCGCCGAAGCCTTCAAGAAAAAAGTGATGGATAAGGTGGATGCGGCTGCACCAAGAACTCTGGAAGATGCTGACAAATTTAAGGATAATAATCTGCTGGACTCTGTGGGGGGAAACCTATCGAGCAATGCTAAAGATGCAACAGAGCAAGCGACTGGCCCGGTTGCCGAGAAAGCGAAAGAAGCACCTGACAGCAGTGGGATTAAACCCAAAGAAGTCAAACCACTAGAGAAGCCGGAAGCAGGAGCCAAACCGCCTGATATTGGTGCAGCTAAAGCCACACCTAAACCCAAGTCAGAAGCTGAGGTATCTGCACCACTGATAGCAGAGAGCCAAAAACTCGACCAGCAAATGGCTGAGGCTGAGGTGACGGAAGAACAACTGGCAAATTCCAATGAACCCCAGTTTGTCAAAGCTGTAGGCGCTAAGAAAGAGGCTCAAACCAAGGCTGTGGAAGCGCCTCAAGTCTACCGTCAACAGGAACAAGCAACTTTAAACCAAGCACAAACTGAGGCACAGACCACCAGCCAAACTCAGTTAGAGGGAATGCATGGTCAACGGGAGCAGTTATTAGCTCAAGTAACTGGTCATCAAGATGAAACCAAGAGTAAGGATGAGCAAGCACGGACTAAAGTTGCTACCGATATTGATGGCATTTATCAGCAAACTAAGTCAGATGTTGAAGGTGTTCTCAAGGGTTTAGACACAGAGGTAACAACCAAATTTAAGACAGGTGCAGATACGGCTAAGAAAAAATTTGAGGAGTATGTTGCTCCTTCCATGTCCGAGTACAAGAAGCGGTATGACGGGATTTGGGGTGCAGGACGTTGGTTAAAAGACAAACTGCTAGGTGTGCCATCTGAAGTTACAGCCTTTTTTACGAAAGGAAGAGATTTGTATCTAGGAGAAATAGATAAATCTCTAACTGATATTTCTAACTATGTTGCCGAACAACTAAAGACAGCTAAAGAAAAAATTAATCAAGGCAGACAGAAAATTCAGGATTATGTCAAAGGTTTGCCAGAAGCACTCCAGAAAGTGGGGGCTGAAGCGGCACAAAATATTCAAAGTAAGTTTGATGAATTAGAGCAGAGTGTTAAACATAAAGAAACTGAATTAGTTGATAAGCTGGCTCAACAATATAGTGAAAATCTCCAGCAACTTGATGCCCAACTTCAGGAGATGAAGGCATCAAATCAGCCTTGGTTTGCTAAAGCCTTTGATGCGATGGCTGGAGCTATTGAGAGTATTAAAAAACTCAAAGATATGCTGATGGGGGTGTTGGCTAAAGCAGCTAGTGCTGTCGGCTCAATTATCAAAGATCCCATTGGCTTTTTAGGCAATCTGGTGACTGGGCTGAGACAAGGTTTTGAAAACTTCACGGGGAAAATTGAGACACATCTGCAAACAGGTTTAATCGGCTGGTTGACGGGTGCTTGCGGTGCTATGGGTATCCAGTTACCAGAAGATATCTTCAGCTTACCAGGAATTTTTAGTTTAGTAACTCAGGTGTTGGGACTGAGTTGGAACTACATTCGCGGTAAAGGGGTGAAGCTGTTTGGTGAGCCTGTGGTGGCGGGAATGGAAAAAGAGTCGGAAATCTTCCCGATGTTGATGAGTGGCGATTTTAAGGGAATGTGGGAACACGTTCAGGAAGATTTCGGCGACCTGAAAGAGACGGTAATTGAACAGATTAAGGAGATGGTGATTACTCAGGTAATTACCGCTGGGGTGAAATGGATTATCGGGTTATTAAATCCAGCTTCGGCGTTTGTGAAGGCGGCGATGGCAATTTACGATATAGTGATGTTTTTCATCAATAGTGGTAGCCAAATTATGGATTTGGTGAATGCGATTATTGATGCTGTAAGTGCGATCGCTTCTGGTGCTGTTGGTGGTGCTGCTAAGTTGGTGGAAGATGCCCTGGCTAAATCCCTACCTGTGGTAATTGGTTTCTTGGCTTCGTTGTTGGGTGTGGGAAATTTGGCGAAGAAGGTGCAGGGCATTGTTGAGAAGATACGTTTGCGGATTGATCAGGCGATCGAGAAGTTGCTGCAAAAGGCGAAGAAGTTATTTAAGGGTAAGAAGGGTAAGGAAGGTAAACCTGATGAACGGACTGAGAAAGAAAAGAAAGCAGACCTTAATAAAGCTTTAGCTGAAGCTGACACCCTTTTAAAAGAGAAAGAATTATCTTCAAATGAAGTTAAAAAACACCTACCAGCTATTAAGATTAAACATAAAATAACGTCTCTTGAACTTATTGTTGATAAGGAGAGTAGTAAGAATGAAACTGTCCACGTTAAGGGTGTAATTAATCCTGAAGGAGAGACACCCAAAAGAGACTTGATGCGAGAGACAAGGTATATTAAAAATGGAATGCTTAAAGAAGAATATCGTAGTAAGGACAAAATACGTAAGCGATTTTATGGTTCTAATAAGCCTTATAATCAAGAAGCAATAAAGAAAAAAGACGAGTTGCTTACTAAGTATCAAGTAGATAAAGACAATTGGAAAGAACCAAAAAGCGGTAAGATTGTATCTAAGTCAGATGTAACAATTGAACATAGTCCATCTGTAATGAGCCATTGGAATGGTACGGGCTACAATACAGATCAATCAACTCGCCGCAACTGGTATACCTTTGTAGGAAGACTTGACGAATTGGAAATTCTGCCGAGGAAGGGAAAGGATGGAAATAGCAGTGGTGGTGCGAAAATGGAAGGAGAATATCGCTTTGATATAGGTGAAAATTTCAAAGGTCCAGATGAAAAAGATTAGAGGTAAATTATGGAACAAGATCCTACTTATATAATATGGCATCCATCTTTAAAACAGAAAGATGAATTTTCTAGCATTATCACCTTTAACATCACTCCAATTGCTACCCTTGATTTTCCTACAGAACCTAAAGAATTCTATATTCAGCTTTTGGCAGATATTGGTATTGATATTGAGCCAAAATCTTGGGATATTGTTGCTTATCGATCTAACTACTACAGAGATTTAGAATCACAAGATTGGCAAGATTATTGGACAAAAGTCTGGCGAGTAGTAATTAATTTAAATGGACACATTGATAAGCTACCAAAAATATCTGAAGAAGACATTGAAACTTACGCATACGCTCTCGATTCACAATGTAATGAAAACAATAATCAGAAAGAAATTGGATGTATAATTATTGCAGATTTCCAAAGCAAGACATCTGCCGAAAAAGCAAAAGTTGCAGTTCAAAACTCTGAGAAAATTCAACAGCTAGCCCAAGATATTTCAGCACCAGTACCAGAATTATATAATCTTGAAATAGGTGAAAATTTTTATCAGATACAAATTGTTCTTGGTACATTTCCTGAATCATTCTTTATAAATGGTGCTGCTTATGCTCTGGCTATAGAGAATATATGTAATCAGTTAGGGGGAATTACTTCTTTTGATGAGCGGGTAAATGAATGGGGTGAAATATAGCTACTAGGGTGTGAATTGCTATTAATTTCTTGAAATGAGAAAAGAATTATACTTCAGTTTATAAATGTTGAAATAAACGGTAATCGGACAGATTAAGGAGATGGTGATTACTCAGGTAATTACGGCTGGGGTGAAATGGATTATCGGGTTATTAAATCCAGCTTCGGCGTTTGTCAAGGCGGCGATGGCAATTTACGATATAGTGATGTTTTTCATCAATAGTGGTAGCCAAATTATGGATTTGGTGAATGCGGTTATTGATGCGGTAAGTGCGATCGCATCTGGTGCTGTTGGTGGTGCTGCTAAGTTGGTGGAAACTGCCCTGGCTAAATCCCTACCTGTGGTAATTGGTTTCTTGGCTTCGTTGTTGGGTGTGGGAGATTTGGCGAAGAAGGTGCAGGGTATTGTTGAGAAGATACGTTTGCGGATTGATCAGGCGATCGAGAAGCTACTGCAAAAGGCGAAGAGGTTGTTTAAGCGTAAAGGTGGTGCAACAGGTGCAACAGGCGAAACAACAGATCACAAGGCTCTTGCTAAACAAGCAGCATCAGAATTGAAACAAACAAGAGGGGAAGGTAAAGATTATGAAACTCTCAGAAAAGAGAAAGAAGCACAAGCCAAGCAAATTGAACAAACTTATACAAAGAAACTAAAGCCAGGCATTAAGCTCAGTGTTCACTTTGAAAATGCTGCTAAGGATAAGAATGATGGAGACTTAGACTTTAAAGTGGTGATTGCACCTAACGATACTGTAGTCACAGATGAAATATCTACTGATAGACTTAGCAAAGATAATCGAACTTTGGCTGAAAAAGAACGTGATTTGAACGCTGCTGTTAAACAGACAGAAGAAATATCACGTCAGCCTGATGCTACATATGAATCAATTAAAACTCAATTGCCCAGTATAAAAGAAAAATACACTCTTAATAAAATTGAACTTTTTAAAGGGCAAGATAATATTTATCAAGTTCATGCTGAAATTAATCCAACTTTGACAGTTCCTCTACCATCCTTAGATGCAGGGGATACGACAGTAAAAACAAAGCTAGTAAGTTTAAACTTTTTTGGTTCAAGTCCCGGAGATATAGATAAGATTGCTAAAACCTTAAAAGCTGTGGGTGGTGGCTCTGCTATCGGCAATTATATCGCATTAGGTCTATTCGATCATTGCTCTGGATACAAAGATATTTTGCAACAACTTAAGCAACCCTCAATGCTGCCATCTGTTTTAATGGCAATGAAAGAAGCAGATTCTCTTATGAAAGCGGGATATAAGAAATTAGAATTTGAGAAAAAATCCAATACGCCTCACTATGACATTGATGTAGCAGTAGTAGATATGAATGGTTCATGGTCGATGGTTTACCAATTAAAATATGTTGCAAATAATAGCAGCATTGCCAAGAATGCAACTAGTGCTGCCAAGCAACTAGAGAACGCACCAGCAGAAGAAAAATGGTTGGTTATAGAAGTGAATAATGGTACATGGGATGAATTTAAGTCTGACGGAAGAGAGAAAGGCATTCAAGAAACATTTAAGAGCCAATACCCAGAAATCAAACTAAGAGTCAAATTTTCTGATGGACATGAAGAAACTTTCTAAACGTCAAGGAGAAGAAAAATGATAATTAATAGGCAAATCGGTGTGGTCGCAGACTGGTGGTTTGAGAATCGTCAGTGTCTAGTTTTTCCCAACAACTTGTCCGAGCTATTTCAGCTTTTACAAATGTGTCAATTAGTAATTGAGGTGCTGCAAGTTCATCAGTTATTAGAACCTCAACAAGTAATATTCTCTGGCTGGCTAAACTATGATCAAGATAGTAATACCTTAGTAAAGATAGAAGAACCTACTGAAACAATATCAATTGATCATCGAGGATTTTTAGCTTGTTGTGGGGAAAAATTAGATCAACTAGGACAAAAACGTTCTTTTCTTTATCCTATTGATATCTACATCTTAGGAATGGGTATTGTTTTAGATGCTAAAGGTAATCCTGAGAAGCAACCTGATGTTATTTGGCTTGGGGGGAAAACACTAGATGCCCACATTGTCAATGTATGCACTCAGAGTGATGCTTGGCTTCCTTACAATCTCTTAGCGGAGCCACAGTTAGAAGTATCGAAGCTTAATGCACCTAGACTAGAATCTGCACTCAAGGAAATTCAGGATAAATTGGGTATTATTCCTGTGACAGATACTTACAGTGACTATGCTATTATTGACGGCTTTCATCTCAGTAACCATATTGATATTGATGGTGAGGTAATCAAGACTCACCATGTGTAGTAACGTTGAACATTCTTCTTTCTTATGAACAAATTTTGGCAATTTTTTGTAGCACCTGGAGATGAAGATACTTCTCTACCTATTGCTTCATCTCCTTGGCATAATGGGCGTTGTGTTACTCTTCCAAGAGGGCATTGGGAACTAATAATTGATTATGCAAAGTCAATTAATTCAGAATATTCTGATAAGCTTAATTTTTACTCTTTTGCGACTAATAATGATGATGAAAATAATTTTGTCTATTATGAGCAGAGCGAATTAGACGAGCTTATTAAATTTATTTTTGATTTGCAGCAATCTATTAATGCTTCCGAACCAATTCATCCAGAAGCCACAGAAGAACTTCCCGATTTGTATGAAAACAGTGAATATGTGCGTATGTTAGAAGCAGTATCGGCAGTCTTTCAAGAGGCATTAAATCTTAGAGAACCTTTTCATGCCTGGATTGAATAGACATCTTCAGGAACCGGATGACTTATTAGCTTCCTTGAATAAGACGAAAAAACAAGCTAAAAAGAAAAATAAGTAAATAATATGAAATGCGAAGATCAACTTCAAGATATACTTAGTCGTCTGGATAAGCAATCAGAAAGTATACAACAACAAGTTGATATTTGGAATGATTGTCTTGTAATGTTAAAACAGATGGAGCCTGAATGTGCTTGTGCATTTGTGCAAACTGCACAAGAAATCCTGAAACAAAATAATCCTCTCTATGTTCAGGATGAACGTAAGTTGCAATTAATCCTGTGGGCTATATCAAAGAATAACAAGTCTACTACTATCGAATTGGCTTCTGCTGCTCTTAACAGTGACAAAACAGGTGACAAGGAGGAGTATGTTGATATTCTAGATAACTTGAATGACCCGCGTACTATTCCCGCATTAATGTCTGCTATTGAGCTTGATCATTCTGTAGGAAAATTGGGGGGGATGGCACGAGCTAAGGCAATAAATGCGCTATTGCTTTTTAATGCACAAGAAGCGAAATATCTGATAATTAGTTGTTTCAAAGACTCTGTTTACCGAGTCAGAAAAGCAGCTATTAAATTTTTGCTTGAACTCAATATTACCGAAGCTGCGCCTGTCTTCATAGAACAACTTAAAGAAGAGGAAGATCCTGATAATCTCGAATGCTTAATCGATGGTATTATATGCTGGGAGCAAACAAAAGCTTTGCCTACTTTGCGAGATATTCTAAGTAGTGAGTGGGTTCACAATGATGAATATCTGCGAGAAATAGTCGAAGACGCTATTTCAGAACTACAGGCAATTGAAAAACCTGCTACGACTTCTTGATGATTGCTATGCAACGAAAAATTTTGGCAGAGTTCGACAAAGAAGGTATTTTTGTATATCAAGCTTTCAAACCTTCTATTGCTGATGAAGCTGTGCGTAAAGGAACCTTTGGTAAAGGCTTTAATTTAGAAAGGATGACTTGGATCAAGCCTTCTTTTGGTTGGATGCTTTACCGTTCA
Source organism: Cylindrospermum stagnale PCC 7417 (assembly GCF_000317535.1). Lineage (NCBI taxonomy): Bacteria > Bacillati > Cyanobacteriota > Cyanophyceae > Nostocales > Nostocaceae > Cylindrospermum > Cylindrospermum stagnale. The sequence goes on along the minus strand of NC_019757.1, from coordinate 4,649,833 downwards.
TGCTACGCCACCAAGCACAGACAAGAACGCATACTCAAAATAAAACTTAGCCATGAAGGTTTCCAAACTATTCTTTCCCAGGCAATACCTACACTATTTGACCCAAATATATTGACATCAGAAGAAGAGTGGCGACGAAGTTTAGACCAGTCAGAGGTGCGCTATCAATGGGACCCAGACCGCGATTTATCGCTGCGAAAACTGGAAAATCGTGCGTTACAATTAGGCATTCGTGGTAGCGTAGTCCTAGACTATGTAAATACCTGGATCATCGGGATAGAAGATGTAACTAAATTGGTTCATCATATCAAGATCGCTGTCGAGAAGAAACAAAAAGAAATGCCTATAGTTACTGAAGAAAATATCTATGAGGTAAGCCCAAAAATTCAAAAAACTTTAGGAATGATATAACCACTTCATACATTCTTAACTTCTGAAGTATTGATATCGTTATCAACGTTCGCCGAAAAAATAAAAACAATTTACAAGATGAGTAAAAATTTACTTATATTTTTAAATATTTAGTAGAGATATTACCACACAAACAAATCAGAATATTTAATTGGGGAGTAGTTATTAAATAAGCTGAAAAAGCTTACTATTTTTTGATAAAAAAAGCGATAAATTATCGTTCACGTTTATCACAACGTGCCAAGCCATTGCCTTTAATGAGAGATGGCAAGACTATCAAGCAATATAAGTTTCTATGGAAGTCAAAACTGAAAATTATCAATTGTATACCGAATTAATCCTACATAAATCCTCATCCTTCTCCATAACCGTTCACACAATCACCCTGTCCCTAACCAGACAAGATGACAACATAATTGAGTGTCATCTGACCTTCTGCGTAACCCCAGAACTTTACCAACGCATCGAAACCGAAGCCTTATTCAACCTCAAACCCGAACTACGCACCCCACTCACCAACGGCGACTTCCAACCCTCACCCGACATCCAAATTGAAGCCATTCTCAAACCCGACTTACTCCCCCTCTTACTAGAGAACGCCACCAACGCTGATGAAGCAGCAACCTACCTTTTAAACCTCAGCCAACAACAACCTGAATTAATATCTGAAATCCAGAAAAATAACGAACTATCTGAAAATCCCAAATCTCCATACTCCCTACTATCTACAGAAAGTTGGTTAGCCTTATCAGTCAAACAGCAACAGGAATCAGGTGAAACAGGCTACCGGACATTTTGGTCTTATGCTAGTCCCAAAACCCTTTCAGGAGAAACACCTTCCAGTGAAGAAATATCTGAGAGTATCACCGACTTCTTCAAAGATTTAGTTAGTGGTAGTCTGAATGCTACTGCTAAAGAATTCGCCAATGAAACCATCGGGGCAATATCTAGCTTCTTCCAAGAATTAACCCAAGATACCCCAGAACCAACTCCTGACAACAACACTTTAACACAACCAATTTTTCAGGCAATAGTTAACTTCTTCACCCAAGATGATTGGCCATTCACCAAAATTCAAGGAAAACTAGCCTTGCGTTTAGGGTATAAGGGAGAGAATGGCAAATGGAATTGCTACGCCGAAGCTAGAGAAAAAGAGGAACAATTCGTCTTTTATTCAGTTTGTCCCCTCAATGCTCCAGAAACTCAGCGAATGGCTGTAGCAGAGTTTATTGCTAGAGCTAATTTTGGTATAGTTATTGGCAACTTTGAAATAGACTTTAGCGATGGCGAAATTCGCTACAAAACCAGTATTGATGTAGAAGGTGACAGACTTAGTTTTGCACTTATCAAACAGTTGGTTTACACCAACATCGCCACGATGGATGAATATTTACCAGAGATAATGTCTGTGATTTCTACAGATGTGTCGGCAGAAAAAGCAATTAACCAAATTGAAATAATTACAAATACTCACCAATCATCAGATGAACAAAAACAGTTATTATCTGTCGTACCTGCTGATGAGCAGCAAAAGTTAGCAGTTAATCCATCTTCACAAGCAGAAATACAGCAACAAAAAGAAAAAATCCCGGAAAGACAATCTCATATATTAGCCAGAATAACACCAGATGAAATTGGTCAATTACATCAAGCATTGCAGATGCTGGAACCTTATCAGCGTAAACAAACTCAAGCAATTGTAGAGAAAGTCAAAAGATTAATGATTGCAAGATTGGGTGATTTGGGAACAGAAGTATTTAATGAAGCATTTACTTTCTTTACCAAAGTTAAATTTCCGGGAATCATTCTGAAATTAATTCAACGTTATTCAAGAATGGCGGCACAGACAAGATTATTTATACAGAAATTAAAAGATTGGATTAAACAATATGGTGAAGCAGCGGATAATTCTGACATCAACCTAGCTATAGAAGATTTGGAAAAACTATTTGGTCGGATTAACAAGCGTCTGGAAGAACTACCAACAGATAAGTTGCTAAGTGAAAAAGAACTCATATATTTACTTGAGATTGAACAATTTAGAGAGCAGTTAGCCTTTTTTGATAGATTTGTCAAAAATCTCCCTGAAAATCCTCCAGATGGATTGGCTTCTAGTTAATAAATATTTTCTATTAGGCTGACTCCAAGTTTGATATATGCCAGCTACAGTCCGAGCAGGTAAAGGTGCGGCATTAGCTCCCCAAGCAGGGATAAAGGGTGGTGCAGGTACTCCAGCTACAGTCCAAGCAGGTAAAGGCGCGGCAGCCACTGGCAGAGATCAGGCTCCGGCTGCTGCTGAAAGTGACTCAGCATATCTTGCAGTAATCAGCAGCGCTAAAGGAATTGGGGAACTACATAAAGAACACCCACCGGCTCAAGGCAAAGCCCAGGAAGCCCAAGCGGCTGCTGAATCTCCTAGCAATGAAGTAGATAGCAAAGCGCAAGCCAATCAAGTTGGAGAGATGGGGCAGGCGGAAACTCCAGAATTTGACGCTGCCGGCTTCAAAGCCAAACTGATGGCGCGGATTGCAGATATGGCGCCCAAAAACCTGCAAGAAGCTGACGATTTTAAGAACAATAACCAGCTAGACTCAGTTAAAGGAGAATTGAGTGGACAAGTAAAAGAGGAGCAAAAAGCCTCTAAAGATCCACTGGAAGAGAAAGCAAAGGAAACACCTGATACCAGTGGCATTGAGGCGAAACAAGTCACGCCATTACCACCAAATGACCCTGGTGCTGCACCATCGGACATTGGTGCAGATAAGGCAGCACCTAAGCCTAAGGGTGAGGGTGAAGTGGAAGCACCGCTGCAAGCTGAAAGCCAAAAACTAGATCAGCAAATGGCTGAAGCAAATGTAACTGAGGAGCAGTTGTCAAACTCCAATGAACCAGAGTTTCAAGGGGCACTCACAGCTAAGAAAGAAGCACAAACCAGTGCAGCCCAAGCTCCCCAAGAGTATCGCCAGCAAGAAGAAGGACTGATATCTAATGCGAAAAATACCGCTGTTAGCACAGCACAACAGCTGCTACAGGCGATGCATGGGACGCGCACACAAAGCTTAGGTCAGGTAGCAACTCAGCAGACAGAAGCAAAAGGTAAGGATGAGCAGGCACGAACTAAGATTGCTGGTGACATTAATAAAATTTACGAAAACACTAAAACCAAAGTTGAGCAAAGTCTCGCTGATTTAGATTCTCTAGTGTTGCAAGGGTTTGATACTGGTGCGGGTGAGGCGAAGAAAGCCTTTGAGGATTATGTTAAGCAGAAGATGGACGCTTATAAGGATGAGCGTTACAGTGGCGTGACAGGCAAATTACAGTGGGTAGAAGATCTATTTAAGGGTCTGCCAAGTGAGGTTAATGCTTTCTATGAACAGGGACGGCAGCTTTACATTGCCAAAATGGATGGTGTGATCAATAACGTAGTTGCGATCGTCAGCAAAGGCATAACCAAGGCAAAAACTGAAATTACCAACGGCAAGCAAGAAATCCAAACCTACATACAACAACTACCAGAAGATTTAAAAGCAGTTGGTCAAGAAGCAGCAGCAGAAATTCAAACCAAATTTGACGACCTACAGCAACAAGTCAACGACAAACAAGATGAACTAGTTAATACCCTAGCAGAGAAATATCAAGAAAACCTGCAAGCCGTAGATGACAGCATCGAGAAGATGAAGTCAGAAAATAAAGGACTGTTGCAAAAGGCAGCAGACGCCTTTATGGGAGTCATTAAGACAATTTTGGAAATGAAGGACTTGCTCCTAAGTGCCTTAGCAGGAGCAGCCGCAGCCGTCATGGACATCCTGAAAAACCCGATTCAATTCCTGACTAATTTCATCCAAGCAGTCAAGCAAGGCTTTTTGAACTTTGTCAACAATATCGGGCAATATCTGCAACAAGGATTGATGGGTTGGCTCGTAGGGACAATCGGTGGGGCAGGACTTCAGATGCCAGAAAGCTTTGATGTCAAAGGCATCTTTAGCTTGGTGACTCAGGTTTTGGGTTTCAGCTATGACTTCATCCGTGGACGAGCAGCGAACAAACTGGGTGAAGAAAAGGTTGCCTATCTGGAACAGAGTGAGGAGACGTTTAAAGTCTTGCCTACTCAGGGATTAGCTGGGATTTGGCATCTAATTCAAGACAAGATTGGTGATCTTAAGACGACGGTGATGGATGGCATCCAGAACTTTGTTATGACCTCGATTGTGCAGGCTGGGGTAGAGTGGGTGCTGAGTTTGTTAACTCCGGCGTCGGCGTTTGTCAAAGCTTGCAAGATGATTATTGATATCGTCAAGTTCTTTATCGAGCGTGGATCACAGATTGCAGCGTTGATTGGGGCGGTTACTAGCTCAATAAGTGCGATCGCATCTGGTGCAGTTGGGGAAGCCATCCAAGCTATTGAAAGTGCTCTAGCTCGTTCCTTACCAGTAGCGTTAGGTTTCTTAGCCAGTCTTTTGGGTTTGGGTGGTATTAGCCAGAAGATTCAAGGCATTATTCAGAAAGTTCGTCAACCAGTAACCAAAGCTGTTGATTGGGTGATTGACAAAGGTGCAAAGGTTGCTAACAAAGTTGGTGGCAAGTTCAATAAAACTAAGTTTGGTAGTAAGGTAGTTGGCGTTAAGAATGCGGCTCAGGAGAAATACAAAGCTGGTAAGAAGTTTGTTGAGGATAAGAAAGCAGCCGGCGAAAAATTCTTTGATGACAAGAAACAAGCTGTTCACCAAGCAACTGAAAAACAGAAGAATCGGCTTCTGAATACTAAGGCAGGTAAGGCTTTAACAAGTGTTAAGGATGCCGCTCATAAGAAGTTAGATGCTTTGGAGAAGAAGCGGCAGGTTTTCAAGAATAAAATCGATGCGGCGAAGGAATGGCCTGGTAAGCAGTTGGAGAAGGTGCAGGATAAGGCGGCAGAACTGGGGGGTAGGGCGAAAGATAAGTTTAAGCAGAGTAAGTTGGGTAAGGGTTTTGCTAATCAATTGGAGAAAGCTAAGAATTGGGGTGGTAAGAAGAAAGCTGCTGTTGAGGATAAATTTGATAAGTTAGGTAATAAAGTTAAAGATAAGTTTGGATTTGGTAAGGATAAAGATAAAGATAAAGCAAACAAGAAAGCTGAGACCACTTCACCTGCTGAACAGAAAAAGCATGAGGCGATCGCTGATAAGATTTACGAGAGACTAAAGCCTGATCAACAGAAATCAGGAGGGGTAAATCAATACTTAAAATTGAAACAAAAAGAAGCGAATGAGTTAAAGAAAATCTATTCCCCTCAGCTTAGGAAAGGAATTAAGCTATTTATTGATTTAACCAAATCTAAACAAACAGATAAGCAGACTCCAGGATTGCATCTGCATATAGCAATCAAACCTAATGACACGGAAAAGGATTATGAGCTTTTCCATAAAGAAGGGGAATTAGATAATCATCTTGATGAGCTAATAGAACAGGCTTTAGGAAAAATTACTAAGCATTTTTATCGAGGACAAAGCAAGACAGAAAATCAAGAAGAAAATCAAGATTCGTCTAAATTACCTGAAGGAATTCAAACAACTATTGCTCGGATTCAAGCCGATTATGGAAATGCGACCAGAGGAACAGAAAATGTCATTACAGTAGGGGGCAACAAATTTTTTATTGATCAGAATAGGAATAATTATGTTTATCCTTTGCAGGTAGCGACGAAAGCAGGAATTACAACTACGAAGGACGGAAAGCTCACCACCCAAAAAGAGGTAAGCGGATTTGAATATAGCCGCTTTACAAATGTCACAGTGGGCCAATTATTCGCTTTATTAGAAAATATTCGTTTTGGAAAAAATACTGCGATAGACAGAACAGCTATGCTGATAGCATCTCTAGCAGCAGAACCCTTTAGATATCCACCATCTCACATCACTAATTTAATCTTACTTAACAATTCTAATAAAACGATGCCTGCTTTTGCCACAATGGCTATGACGACTGGTGGGACTGATCCTACTAGTCAAGACCAAGCTCCCCAAGGCATAGACACTAAAAAATCTAAAAAAGGACAAAAAAATAAGGCACAAGAAACCGAACAACAAACTCCCAAAGGTACAGTCCCTAACAAAGTTAGAAGACGACAAATTGATATTGTAAAAAATGTTAATATCGTAAAAAATGATGAAAAATTATACGACAAATTAGAAATCTACTATAATACGAATAGATCTAAGAATGACAGCGAGATTATTGAAAAATTCCAAGACATTCTTCGGGATCATCTTACACCAGAATATTAGTATAAATGTTAATTATTATGCTTTATCCAGTAGTTAAAGATGATAAGTATGGCTTTATCAATGCAAAAGGCGAACTGGTTGTGGAACCTACCTACGACCTTGTAGGACGTTTTGTTGAAGATAGATGTATAGTCGAAAAATTTTATGATTATGATCTTAATCTAGAACATAACAGATTTCAAGGATATATTAACTCCAAAGGTGAGGAGATTATCCCTTTGCAACCTTGCTACTTTTGTTTGTCCTTTAGTGAAGAACTAGCTCAGTTTGAAGAGATCAATGGAAAAGTCGGTTTTATAGATAAATCAGGAAAATTTAAGATTCCTCCTCAATTTGAGATAGATTATGAGGGAGAAGTCAGTTTAGGATTCAGCGAAGGAATAGCTGCTGTTGCTTATGAGGAAGGATGGAGTTATATCAATAAGGAGGGCAAAGAACTTTTTGACATTCGATTTGAAATAGCACAGCGATTTCAAGATGGATATGCCCTTGTTCGTCCGGTTGAGCAAGTTTCTCAAGCTGAAGAGTTATTTTTTATTGATAAAACAGGTCAAAGGCTAGAAACCATCCCTTGTAAAATCAATTTCTTTTCTCAGGGATTTAGAAATGGTCTTTGTGAGGTTTTACTTCCCCAATCAGATCAGGAACATGAGTTGGATAATATAGGATTTATCAATACCGCTGGAAATCTGGCATTTGAAGGAAGATTTGCCTATTCTTCTGGGTTTCATGAAGGTTTGTGCATTGTCAAAAAATGGGGGGTAAAAGAAGAAAAATGGCAGAGAAAATATGGGGTTATTAATACACAAAATCAATGGGTTATCGAACCTTTATATGAGGAAATTGGTTTATTTAATTATGGAATTGCTCCATTTAGGCAAAATAATAAATGGGGATTGCTAAATGATCAGGGAAAGGTAATACTTTCTCCTCAGTTTTCATTTATTAGTAGTTTCAATAGTTATCTTCAGCCTAGAGATCCTTTTCACAATTCAGAATTTGCCGAACTTACAACAGCGATGATTGCCGAACCTGGACAAAAGACTAGAAACAGTAAACCTGATACAGAAGTGTACATTAATCGGACAGGAGAGATTGTGAGTTCATTTGACATTTCCGATAGCTGATATCTGGGAGACAAGGTATGCCGCTGGTTATCAAGAGTCGTCATATGCCACCCGAAAGTTTAAAAAAACGCTATGGTTATGCAGCCATCATTGATGTTACCTCCCGCGCTCCTGAACCTTGGGTTTACTTCAGCCCTTTTTACCCTCATGGAGGAATTCCAGTTCCGTTTTCACCTGGAGAATTTAGCATGACAGTTGAAGGTATTTGGCAAGGGTTAAAAGTTTTTGAGACTACAGATATAGATGCTTCTAAACTGTTAATTTCTGATATGAAAGGCATCAAGCGTTCAGAAAGGAAATATGGAAAGGTACTAGGTCATCGTACTGGTTTGACTGGTAATCAGCTTCTGTCCTATGGAGAAGCACGTCGGCAAATCTATTTACCATCCTATCAATGGGTGCTGGAGAACTGTGTTCAAGACTTGCTCAAAAAACTGAAACATCTAGAAGCGGAGCAAACAGTTATTTTGCTAGATTACGAAACTAACTCTGATATAAATAACTTGTCGCGTCCTTTATCGCACGCAGGTCTAATCAAACTATACTTAGAAGGTGACTGGCCAACTTAGGATAGTATAGCCAATTCTGGCATACTTATCGGCAACTTTGAGTTAGACTTTGACGATGGGGAAATTAGCTACAAGACTGGTATTGATGTAGAAGGAGACAGACTTAGTTTTGCCCTGATTAAACAGTTAGTTTACGCCAACGTGACGATGATGGACGAATACCTACCGGGGATAATGTCTGTGATTTATGGGGATGCGTCGGCAGAAAAAGCAATTAACCAAGTTGAACTTATTCCAGATATTCACCAATCATCAGATGAACAAGAACGGTTGTTAACTGTCGTAACTGCTGATAATCAGCAAAAGTTAGCAGTTAATCCAACTTCACAAGCAGAAATACAGCAACAAGAAGAAAAAGTACCTGAAAGACAATCTCATATATTAGCCAGAATAACACCAGATGAAATTGGTCAATTACATCAAGCGTTGCAGATGCTGGAACCTTATCAGCGTAAACAAACTCAAGCAATTTTAGAGAAAGTCAAAAGATTAATGATTGCTAGATTGGGTGATTTGGGAACAGAAGTATTTAATGAAGCATTTACCTTCTTTACCAAATTTAAATTTCCGGGAATCATTCTGAAATTAATTCAACGTTATTCAAGAATGGCGGGACAGACAAGATTATTTATCCGGCAATTAAAAGATTGGATTAAACAATATGGTGAAGCAGCGGATAATTCTGACATCAACCTAGCTATAGAAGATTTGGAAAAACTATTTGGTCGGATTAACAAGCGTCTGGAAGAACTACCAACAGATAAGTTGCTAGGTGAAAAAGAACTCATATATTTACTTGAAATTGAACAATTTAGAGAGCAGTTAGCCTTTTTTGATAGATTGGTCAAAAATATTGAGATCCCCCCTAGCCCCCCTTAAAAAGGCTACCGTGTACACACAAGTTATCAAATTACCCAAAAGCCTTGAAAAACCTCACCCTGTCCTGACGGACATCCCTCTCCTTGCCAAGGAGAGGGACAGGTTTTGCACAGCAGAACCAGGGTGAGGTTTTGTTTCCTGTGTTCTCGCAACCATAAATTGCATTGAGAGAAACTTGTGTGCATACCGTAGCCTTAAAAAGGAGGGAACAGGACAGGACTTACGCAAAAATCGCCAAGAATTCGTAGGGTGTGCGTAAGTCCTATTTACAAACATCATCTAAATTTAAGAGGAGGGCAAAATTGTTGGACTCCTTATGAATTAAAAATCCCATCCCTTGAAGGGGTGGGAGTGTCAAAAAAGCGCATGATACATTTGAATCTGAGCGCGTAACTGAGCAATTTCTTGAGCCATGTCTAGAACCATTGCGGCTCCCACTAAATTTAGTCCCAAATCTTGACGCAGACGTTGAATTTGAGCTAGACGCTCAATTTGTTGCTGATGCAGCATGACGCCAATGGGTTCAATCAATCCCAACTGCACACAGCTTTCGACCAAGGTAGTAGATGTCTTTGTCACCATTGCCGCATATTCAAAAGAATAAAGCGGATCTCCCTCCTGGGAAACCACTGTTTGGGAAAGGCTAAACTCGCTCATAATCTCACCTCTTGTAATTGTGCGCGGGGGTCAAAAGTGCTGTGTGCTTGAATTTTTTCGTAGGCTTCCCGTTCAATCTGGCTCAGATCTTTGGGAGAGACAATTTGCAGCTTGACTATCAAGTCGGTTCGTCCATCTTGGGGCTTTTTCCAACCTTTACCCCGTAGTCTCAAGAATTGCCTGGAATGCACTCCCGGTGGTACTTTGACGCTGACGCTGCCATCAGGGGTGGGGACTTTAATTTGAGCGCCTAACACCGCTTCATCGGGACGAATCGGCACGTCGCAAGTAATGTTATCGTCTTCAAATTGAAAAAAGGGATGTGGCAGAACTTCAACGGTTAAGTATAAGTCTCCTCGTTGTTGAGAAAATGGACTCAGACGACCTTTGCCCCGAATCCGAATTCGGCTCCCTGGTTTCGCTCCTGCGGGAATCCGCACGTTGATGATCTCATCATCTAGTTGTAGCTGCTTTTGTACGCCGTGAAAGGCTTCTGAGAAAGTGAGTGCAATCGCTGCTTCTGTATCTACAGGGGACTCAAAGCCACTTGGTTGTCCTGTAGGGGTGCGATAAGTGTAGGTGCTACGCCTAGTTCTACCGGTAGTACCAAAGCGTCCTAGCAAGTCGTTGATAAATGAGTCGAAATCCCCATATTGATCAAAATCAAATCCCTCTACTCCCACACCTGCGCCTCTCGGTGGGGGTGCGCCTCCCTGACTCACTTGGTTCCAATATTGCCCAAATTGGTCATATTTTTGCCGCTTTTCTGGGTCAGAAAGCACTTCATGAGCTTCATTAATTTCTTTGAAATGTGCTTCCGCCTGCTGGTCTCCAGAATTCAAGTCAGGGTGATACTTGCGGGCAAGTTTGCGGTATGCCCGTTTGATTTCCTCTGGTGTGGCATTTTTGTTTATGCCCAGAGTAGCGTAATAGTCTTTGAAGTCTGTAGCTGTTGGCATACTCCTTCCATCAGTTCATATTGCATCTAGAGCGCAGAGGGAAAAGTTTCTGGTGCTTCACCCATTTCCCAGTAAGCGGTGCGATCTAGGGGTTGCACTCCTTTGGTATCATCGATATAAATCACCGCATCAAATTGCTCAGGGAGACGTGCATAAAAGTAGTGGCTAAGGTGTTCAGTTTCCGGTCGATAAATGACACCGATGGCTCTTTCTAGTAGAGATTCCCCTAACCCAGAAATTGCCGAATAATCATCTTGTAGCAATAGCAAAAACTGGGGCAATTGCGTTTGATGGAATAGGGCTTCATAACTTCCAGACAAGGCTGGCTGAACTTGCTTGAGTTCGGCTGTTGCTCCCCAGTCAGAAGCAGCGGTGACAGTACCTGTGTAAGTTGTAAAGCCGATTAACACTGCATCACGGCCGTAGCGTTCTCGCACCAATTGACCAACATTCACTTCTCCCCTTAGCCCCATGTCTGTTGCTCTGGCGTCTCCTAAGTGTGAGTTGTGTTCCCAAACAATTACTTTGGTAGCATTCCCTTGTTGATCTAAATGGGTAACTAGGCGGTCTAAAGTTTCTGCCATGTGGCGATCGCGAATATTCCACGAAGACACCCGCCCGTGAAACATTGAACGGTAGTAAGCCTCAGCATTCTTCACCAAGAGAGCGTTCTGTTCTACAGAGAATAACTCATCCGCCTCTACCTGACCGGTTTTTTGGCTATCCTCAGCAGTCCGGCGTTGCAGTTCCCATAGTTGATTGATCACCTCTTGCTCACAAGTTGGGGTGAGTCCAAAACTTGTAGCATAACCGTAGGTCTGGGCATCCTCGCCAAAATACTCTAAGCACGAGTAGCGATCGCGGGCGCGATGGGCGGCTTCGGGGTCAACTTGGTCGAGGTATTTGAGAACTGCTTCTATCGAGGCATACATACTGTAGAGATCCAGCCCGTAAAAGCCAACTTTGGTAGCATTTTCTGGAAGCTCATCATTATATTCCCGCAACCAGTTGACAAAGTTGAGAATATCTGTATTGCGCCACATCCATGCAGGGAAGCGTTGGAAACCTGCGAGTGCTTCCGCAGGCGTTAAATCATTACTTTCTCCCCGTACGTAGCGATTCACACGGTAGGCGTCTGGCCAGTCTGCCTCAACAGTTACGGCTGTAAAGCCTTTCTCGCGAATCAGCCGTTTGGTAATCTCAGCCCGTTGCTCGTAGAATTCATGGGTGCCGTGGGAAGCTTCGCCTATCAGCACAAAGCGGGCATTACCAATTAAGTTAATCAATGGGTCATAGTCTGCCGCTGCACCTGTCAGTTGGTATGCAGACTCACGCACTGCATCGACTAGGTGGATTTTAGTTGCATCTGGCATGGTAATTAATTATTCAAAATTATGAGTTTATTAAACGCAAATAATTACCTGTAATCTGAAAAAATGAAAGTTTGCCGACAAGTATCACGCGATCATGCAAGATTAGTTAGGGTTTGCACCTATCCCATAAACTCATAGACATAGCAGTGAAAATTAAAGCCTCGGCTTCCCTCGGCTTGAAATATGCATTATGCATAACCGTTGTAGTAGAGACGTTGCTGGCAACGTTTCTACTTTCCCACAATATGTCTAATACCTTTCTATCTAGCTAGCTTAAAAAGCTCAAACTCACTTTTCATCTGGCTAATGGCGCATGATGCGTGATGTAGCGATCTACCAATGGAGGGAGCGACAAAATTCAAGTTGGTAGTGAGCGCTTCACCACTCACTGTCTCTAACGCAGGCGTGAACCATCAAAGCGCTAATTATTACCGCTGATATCCCATTCATTTGTCCCCACAGCTCGCGGCGTGGCAAACAGGCGACGATAAGCCCAATTGATCCCCAAAAAAATCAAACTCACCACAGTTAGCAGCAGTACCCCAAAAATTGTCCCATAAGCTTGAGAGTGCCAGAAAACTCGCTGTAGTTGTGATTCACCCAGTCGGACTAGCTTCCACAAGCGACTTAAATTAACATTCTGGGAATCATCAAGCTTTATTTCTAAGGATGCTATGTGTTGCCGCGCAATTGTCATTGCAATTACCCCTTTAAAATTTAAACTACGGTAATTCGATAGACTTTATGTTGTATATGTAATATCCCATAGCTTGATTAAATTGGCAAGCTTGAATTATATTGCTGTTCCTATGTCACGCTGGTAGTTGAGGTGTCAGAGCCTTTTGGTTAAAAGTTAGATTCACAATGTCTGATCAAGTTTGGTTATCACAGTTGCGAAAACACCGAGCGATCGCAGTTATTCGTGCCCCGAAAATTGAAATAGGGGAGCAAATGGCTTTAGCTGTAGCATCTGGGGGAATGCAGCTGATTGAAATTACCTGGAATAGCGATCGCGCAGCAGCATTAATTAGTCAACTCCGCAGCGAATTACCCACCTGTATGATTGGGACTGGGACGCTGTTTAATGTCCAGCAGTTGCAATTGGCGATCGCCGCTGGGGCGCAATTCCTCTTTACACCCCACGTTGACCGAGAAATGATCCAAGCAGCGGTGGCGAAAAATGTGCCGATCATTCCCGGTGCACTCACACCCACAGAAATTATCACCGCCTATACTCAAGGTGCCAGTTGTGTAAAAGTGTTTCCTGTTCAAGCCCTGGGAGGAACTAGCTATATCAAAAGCCTACAAGGGCCAATGGGTCACATTCCCTTAATTCCCACTGGTGGAGTGACACCAGAGAATGCTAAAGAATTCTTACAAGCGGGTGCGATCGCCGTGGGCTTGAGTGGACAATTATTTCCCCAAAAATCGGTAATTGAAGGGAATTGGGAGGCGATCGCCCAAACGGCCAGAAACCTAATTAGAAATTTGGATTAGTTAAAATAAAGACATGATTAAGTCTGGACTATTACGGCCATAGGCAGAGAAACAGGTGCAAACTATCCCAAAACTCGATTATTTAACGGTGTCCACCATGAAAAACCAAAATTACCCTGATTGGATGCAGCGCTTAAAAATATTCGTCGCTGGTGCCGCAGTCTCCTTGAGTGTTGCTAGTCTAGGAACGGGTGCTGTTTGGGCAAATTCCCCAAACGAGACAATTAAACAAACGATTGCCACCTTACAAAAATCCGATCAACGCTGGATTCACATTGATCTCTCAAAGCAAAAATTAATCGCTTGGGAAGGTAGCAAACCTGTTTATGCGATCGTCATTTCCTCAGGTAAAAAATCCACCCCCACGCGCACTGGGACTTTTAAAATTCAATCCAAATTAAAAACAACTCGGATGCGGGGTAGGGACTATGACGTTCCCAACGTCCCCCATGCGATGTTTTATGAGGGAAATTACGGTATTCATGGTGCTTACTGGCATAAAAGATTTGGGACTCCAGTCAGCCACGGCTGTGTAAATCTCGCGCCAAATCATGCCAAATGGCTATTTAAATGGGCATCAGTAGGAACAGATGTAGTTATCCAGAAGTAGCCAGGAAAACAGAAATTAGCAGCCAGGTTCAGCAAAATCAAAAATAACCATAAATCAAAACAATTCAAGGTTTAAGGGCGGGATCTTCTCCTGGGATGCTCCGGAATTGGCATCAAAAAACTGGAAATGATATATAGAGCGGGCATTTAGAATCTCTGGCCCCAAGAAATCGGCATAAATCCTGGCGAATCCTGCGTAAAATCCTCAATTCAAATATCAACTCTCAGTAAATTCCTCATTTACTTAGAATTGAAGGCGTTCAATAATCACTAATAACGCCAAAATCAAGCCGGAAAAAATAGGTGAAGTAGCTGGGTATCAGTAGACAAGTGTGAACACTGTTAACCGTTAACAGCTTCATCTACCCCAACGGCAAACTAAAAGTTGAGTCGCAAAACTACAAGGTGATTGCATCATGCAAACCTGGATTCGCAGCAGTTTGATACGTTGCTCAGGAAGTTTCTGTACGGGTATGGCACTGATGCTAGCAAATTTGCTCTCTTGGTCGCCACCAATCGCAGCTGACCCCTACGCTGCTACAGCTAACGCCGTTTCAGTAAATAACAACAGCAAAAGTGTATCGAAGAAAAGACAAATCTCCTCATCTCGTTGGATTGAAATTGACTTATCTGAGCAACGCGTACGTGCATGGCAAGGTAAAAAACTTGTTTATTCGTTCCGAACTTCTACGGGCAAAAGAGCGACCCCCACACCCGTAGGTGAATATCGGATTAATTCTAAATACCGCACTAACAGAATGCGTGGCAGGGGCTACGATATTGCTAATGTTCCTTACGCTATGTATTTCTATAGAGGCTATGCCATTCACGGTGCATTCTGGCATAACCGTTTTGGCACTCCAGTTAGTCATGGTTGCGTGAATTTGCCTGTCAAGCAGGCGCGTCAGCTGTACAACTGGGCGCAAATGGGGACTTTAGTAGTAGTGCGTCGGTAAGATCGCACTTTGACGGCTGTAGAGATGTCCTTACAGCAATTTTCAGGTGAATGGACTATCTTATTAGAAATTCAAACCTTTCTTTGTAGAGACGTTGCAGGCAACGTCTCTACAGTGTGAGGTCTACCAAAGCGAAAACTGCTGTAAAGAAGATTAGAAATGACGCATCCCTCGTATCTATACTGAGGGGTTTTCTTTCGGCGCTAAGTCCACTCGACTTTCTTTAGGGGCAATTGCGTAAATTATCAGCAATTTGCTGATAACTCTAGAGAAAGAAAAATTTTTAGAGGATAAACTGACAGTGCAGCCGAAAGAGACCAGCATAAATACGAACATCGCCCCTCTCTGTCGCTACTGTGGTCATGTCACCTCAGGAAATATAGATTCATATATCAAACTACAGAATTTTGCTCAAGAAATTGGCTACATTAGCGGCTTAGAAGCATCTGGGAAAATATCCCCTGAAAAAGCTCATCAGGACATTAAGGCGCTTTGGCAAGAATTCAAAGCTTCAAAAAATGAACCAGAAATTGACATAAATCCAGAAAAATCAGCTAATCACTCTACTATGCTGTAATCGATCTAATATAAAATTAAGTTGTTGTATGCAGCGTGAATTAGTTTTGACAAGTGCCCAGATGATTAAACTTGACCAGTTTTTAAAGTTAATGGGTGTAGCCCCCAGTGGAGGGCAAGCCAAACTGATGATCGTTGATGGTGATGTAAAAGTCAATGGCACGGTTGAAATCAGACGAGGACGGAAATTAGTCTCAGGCGACAAAGTAACAGTAGAAGGGCAAACTTTTGAGGTTGGGGACTTAAATAGTAAATAGTAGGTTTATTCGCCTACAGGCTGAAGCCTGGGGCTACCGGAACAAAGCCTGTCTACGCAGGCTAGTTTGATCATGGGTATTCTTAAAAATTATCAGATTTGACTAATTACCCCTATCTAACTCAACTGTGCCACAAGTTGATTTTCTAATAGGGTGTTATTGGTTAATAAGTCTTCAACGGTGATGCGTAAAAAGCGTTGTTCATCAACTTGAAACAAAATTTTAATGCGATCGCTTCCTGGATAGCCGGGAGGGGTAAGCTGGGCAATACTTCGCGCCCCTTCTTGATCGTTGAGAGGTTTAACGGTTGTCACACCACCCTCAAGCCGGCGCGTAATTAAGCGATCGCCATCAAAATAAACTTCGGTACCACCTGTCTCTGCTCCCAATTCCCCGATAATTAACTCAATGCTGGGCTGATTCTCTAAAGAAGCGCCTAAAACTAAATCTACCGGCTGACTCATAGGGTAAGCCTGTCCTGCTTTAATAATTGGGTGCCAATTGTGGCGACCTTTGCGACGATCCCAATAGCGGACACCATAACTATGATAGAGAAAGTCTTTGATTTCCACACCTTGCGCTAATTGCAGCGCACCTTGAGCGATCGCTTCAAAAGGACGTGTACAACGAATTTTTTCCGGTTCAAAGTACTGTTTTACCCATGTCTGCACTGCGGGTAATTGCACGGTACCACCAACTAACAACACTGCATTAATATCGGCAATTTCTATCCCTTGGCGTCGCGCTTGCTGCAAGAGAGATGTCATCGACTCATCCAGCAACTCAAAAAACCCATGTTCTTTAAGGACAACTTCTAAAGCTTCGCGGGTTAATTCCAGTTCATAACTTTCAAACGTCTCATCATCAAAATACACCTCACTGGCTTGGTTTTGAGTAGATAACTGAATTTTCACCCGTTCCGCTAGCCGCGTTGTCAGGGGACTTACCGCCAATCCTTGAGTTTTGGCAAAGTAATCTACTAACCAATTATCAATATCAGTACCGCCTAAATTTTGCCCAGCTTTCGCCAGAACACGGGCGGTTTTTACCTTTTGCTTGGAGTCTTCGGCGAGGGATTTGTTACCCCATTTGAGCAGAAATCCCAAAGGTTTAGAAGTCCCTTGCAGAGATTGATCTAAGCGCACAAGAGATAAATCCAAAGTACCGCCACCAAAGTCAATTACCAAGACCATTTCTTGATTTGCCAAACCATAACCCAAAGCGGCTGCGGTGGGTTCATCCAGCATCCGCACCTGTTCGACTCTCAGGGATTGACAAACTTTGCCTAACCAATGGCGATAAGCTTCAAAACTATCTACAGGTACAGTTAAAACTAGAGAATCTAACCCGCCTTCCAGAGGTGCTAATTCCTCAATTACCTTGTTGAGAAACCATTCCCCGACTTTCTCAAAGGTGACGATTTGCCCATCAAGTTCGGGTAAAAAACCTTGGATATCTGCACCAATACCCCGTTTGAAGCTACGGAAAAATCGGGTTTCGCCTTTGAGGTCAAGACCGCGATCGCGCACTTGTTGCCCTACTAAGACTTTACCCTGAGTTGCATCTTCCACATAAACCAAGCTGGGAATCAGCGGTGGATTGAGACTTTGTTGAATTGATAAACCAGGTAGATTAATGGTTTCTGCCTGCTGGGTAACGGGATTCCAGCGGGCTATAACTGTGTTGCTAGTACCAAAATCAATTGCGATCGCCATCTTTTATTTTTTATTATTCGGCATTAACCACCAAGAGCGCAAATAAGCGATCGCATTTTCCTTGTGTTTAGCTTCCACTTCTATCCAAGGTGCTTGATGGTAGACATCAGGCATCGCGCTGATTAAATCGCTATGCTTGCGATCGTTGAAAGCCGTTTCCCCGTTGGAAATATGCACTAATTGCCAATCTGGATTTTTCCAAGTTTCCCGCGCTGCGTAAAACATCGACGCTACACTCGGATGATCATAGCTGTCTAATTTTTCGTGACAAATATGATGATGAGCATCAAACACCATTGGTACACCAGCGCGTTGACACACTGCTAAAATTTCACTAGCGCTGTAGGCGTATTCATCATTCTCAAAAGTCAAGCGGCTTTTGATTGTTTCTGGCAACTCTGAGATCACCCCCACCAGTTGATCAGCGCGTTGAGATTTGCCCCCATGAATATTCATCAAAGACCAAGGTGACTGAGGTAAGCCCAGCAAATCCATTGTGCGGGCATGTCGTGCCAAAATTTTAATACTTGTTTGCACAACTTCCGCAGATTCAGAACTCAACACCACATATTGATCAGGATGCAGCACCATTCTGATGCCTAATGCTTGGGCCCGTTGCCCAATTTTGCCTAAATCAGCGCTCATTTCCTCTAATATGTTGGCGCCGATTTCGTCTTCCATATCACTCAAGGGAAATAAAGCCGAAGACATTCGATAAAGCTGAAGATTATTCTCCTGACAGAAAGATAATGCTTTATCCAAACGTTGTAAATTATGCTGATAGATTTCTCTGAGACTGCTTTGGCGTTGTTCTAGAGATAGTTGCAAGTAGCGCGTGCGCGTCATTGTCCGAAAGCGCACTTGTTTATCAACGGTGATGCAAACTAGCCCTAACTGCGGCAGAGTGCTGTATTGACTTCGCTGTGCATCAGGTAAATTGGGAAACTGGATTGCGGTCATTCAATTTATCGACTATTGCCACCTTTAATTTAACTAAGTTTTCCTCCTGAGCGATGAGTATCCCAAGGATGAAATCGGCAGAAAGTAGATGCTGAGTACTTCTTGGCGTGTCAAATCCTTGTTTAGCTAATAGATATCTCCAGAAAACAAATATCCGGCTTCCAGAACCCTTGTAGAGACGTTGCATGCAACGTCTCTACATTCTTTGTCGGAGATGTTTAATACAGAAAGGCTGCTGTCTGATTGATCACTTGAATTATCTCTGTCTTATGGTGTATTATATTTACAAATAAATTTTTGTATACTTTATTGGTGATTAAGCAACAAAAGTGCTTTAGCCCCTGGCTGAGGAGTTGAGTATTCAAGTTATTGCCCTCCCCCAAAGGCGACAGAACCAAAGGAGGAAAATCTAGATGCGGAGATGTATCTGTAGGTAGTGAAGTCAAGTACTTGAAACATTTATTAATGTAAATGTAAATTCAGTGTCAGGAGTTGAAAAAGTTCTCAGTTGATTGATTGCCTCCAGCACGTTACGCTCGCTAGTTTCTTCAATAAATGGAGCACAAGATCATGAACGACCAGCAACTATCAGACTCTAAAGAGTTCTTAGGAACTCTCAAGAATGGCATTTGGCTATTTGGCATCTCATCTTGGCTATTTGGCATCACCGACCGCAGTATTGCTTCCTTCGCAGATGGTTATCTGTCTGCGTTGGATCTGATGCAACTATTTACAGCAGCGACTTTCTTTGTCGCCTGGCTATTTTTGAAGCCGACATCCAGCGATTAAGCTTTTTCAAATTGCAAATAGTAAAACTGAATTGTGGTCAGTAATCTGATTGAAAATAGGGAAATTATTTCAGGGGAACAGTTTGTATGGCAATTAGGGGTGCGCTGAAGAGTGCATCTGTGTGTTTAACATTCTACAAAAGCGGGGTAATTCTAAACCAACCAAGAATTATTCCGCTTTTTGATTTGTACTGCTATTTTTCTAGAAACTTTTAATATATAAAATAGGTCAGGTGTATAAAATTATCTAAATACCTGCCCATGCCTACTTCTGCTCAAGGCGTTCCCGGATTACCCGATTTAACACATCCGGCTGAGTTAGTGCAATTTGGTACTCAGGTTCTCCAAGGTTCACTATTATTAGTATTTTTAGTTATAGCTTTAGGAATTGCCATTGCACTGATGAGTTTTTCCCTACAGCGAAACAAGTCAGAACAACTGGTTTTTTTTGGTGAATGGGCGCTGCATTACTCCCAGCTTTTGCGGGGGTTACAACATTTAGCCCTGATATTAGTTCTCATAGTACCGGGCTTTTTTCTCTGTTCAACATTGAGCAATCGCTACCACCACTGGGAACAAGCCAAGGTAACTCAAGTAGCCGAAAGTGTTGCTGGTGATAAGCTTGAGCAAATCGCGCCACAGGTGCGCTACATTGCTGAGGAGCCATACACTTACACTACTCAAGTCAAAGACAAGATAGTTAAGGTAAATTCTACCCAAAAATTCACTCGCTTCCTGACTCTGGCTGGTTCGCAAATTCAAGTTAATCTTGACCAAAGCATAGATGTCAAAGGACGCAGCGCCATTTATAACGTAGACTACACCGCCGACTACAAAGTTGTTAACAAACTCACAGATATTAATAGTTTTTTCTTTGAAGCACCGCCACCCAACGGTTACTCTCTACTGGAGAGCTATAAAGTAGAGCGTGACAAGACCAGGTTACAACAAACGAATCCAGGTGACTATGGCTTTCCCTTCCGCTTGCAACCTGGACAAGAAACCACCTTTCGCGTTACCTATCGGGCGAAAGGGGGGCCGCGCTGGGTTTATAGCGCCGGGGAGCAGTTGCTGTCTAACTTCCGCCTGTTAGCGATCGCTAAATTTAGTCCTGTAGATTTTGCTAGTGGCATTGTACCTAATGATATTAAAGTTGATGGCAACAGCACCCAATTTACTTGGATATTTAATGACAATGTTTCTGTCAAAAACCCTTTTGGTGTGTTTACCAACAGCCTACCCATTGGTAAAACTGGCATCTTTCCCCGGTTGTTGCTTCTAACACCAGCTTTATTTTTGTGGTGGATATTGTTGCTATATTTATCACTGCCCATGAGTTTAAAAAATGTGGCGATCGCAGCTGGTATTTTCTTCGCTTGTCTGCTGACTTTGACCTATCTGGGGCGGTTAATCAATGCCCAGCTTGCTTGGACGTTTATTTCCCTGATTTTACTAGCTTTGACTTATGGCTTAGGTTCAAACCGTCGTGCTTCCCTAGCTGCGATCATCTGTACAATTTCTGGGGCTGTGTTACCGGTCTTCGGTTTATTAATACCATTCAGCGGTCTTACTCTCAGCGTTGCCGGCTTGCTTAGTGCTGTTTGGCTAGCGGTGCGTCATTGGTATGGCTGGTATGGTTTGCAATCAGATGAGCGGTGATGATGAACATTCTTGTTGTTGCTTTTATACTGTGATTCCGGCATTATCTATTCCTTTAGACAGATAGCAACTGCTTCTCTAAACTTACGTGCTATGTTTGTGTGGTTTAATCAGCATTATGAATACACACTTAAGCGCCTATACTAGAAGTAACAAGTTATGCTTGAAGCAGAAGAAAATTTTAATAACATATCTGTTGCCGATCACAACATTGAAAACATCCTAAAATATGTCTTCGAGGCAACAGCAGCAAGCACTGGTGAAGAATTCTTCACCGCATTGGTAAGAAGTTTGTCCCTCGCATTAGATGTTCCTTACGCAGTGGCAACAGAATTATCAGATGGAAAATTGCACTCATTGGCATTTTGGCAGAACGGCAAACTGGAATCAATGAACTGCTATGATCCAGAGCCAACACCTTGTAAAGCTGCATTGCAAGAGGGAAGCTACTTTTGTGCCAGAAATATCCAGCAATTCTTCCCAAAAAGCAAAGCGTTAGCATCGTTGGATGCCGAGAGCTATTATGGTGTAGCTCTTAAAGATGCTGATGGTAAATCAATTGGTGTCCTTTATGTTGTCGGTTGCAAACCGATGTTTCATCCAACTATTCTGGAAGGAATTATCCAGTTGTTTGCCATCCGGGCATCGGCAGAGTTACAGCAAAAGCGATCGCGACAATCCATTCAATATCTGAGTGAAGAAAATGCACGTCTGTATTCTCTTGAGAAAGATAAATCCCGCCAATTAGCAGAAACTATCGAGCATCTCCAACGAACTCAATTACAACTAGTGCAACATGAAAAAATGTCTGCCCTTGGTAACCTGGTTGCGGGAATTGCCCATGAAATCAATAACCCCGTCTGTTTTGTTTCTGGTAACCTTGAACCTTGTCAGAATTACCTCAATGATTTGTTTACACTGATCAACCTTTACCAACAAAAATTTCCCAATCCAGGGGCGGAGATTCAAGAAAAAATCGCGGCGATTGACCTAGAATATCTGTGGAAAGACTTGCCCAAACTGCTCAATTCGATGATGCTGGGCGTTGATCGTATTCTTAGCATCAGCAACAGTCTGCGTAACTTTTCTAGAAGCGATAATGAGTATAAAGTTCCTTTCAACGTCCATGAAGGTCTTGACAGCACTATTCTGATTCTCAGACATAGGCTAAAAGCCAACAAAGCACAGTCCAATATCGAAGTCATTACAGACTATGGAAACATTCCCCTGATCGAATGCTTCCCTGGTCAATTAAACCAAGTCTTTATGAACTTGTTGGCTAACGCTATTGAGTCCTTAGAAGATTTGCATCAAGGACGCGGTTTGCAGAAAATTACCGCCAATCCCTATCGGATTACAATTAGTACGACCCTATTAGATGATCAGCACATTAGGATTCGGATTGCTGATAATGGTGTGGGGATGACAGAGGAAATAAAAAAGCGGATCTTTGACTATTTGTTTACCACCAAACCTGTAGGCCGGGGTATTGGGTTAGGGCTAGCAATTGCCCGTCAAATTATTTTAGAGAAACATGGCGGCACAATCGAGGTGAATTCGGTGCTGGGTCAAGGAACTGAGTTTGATATCATATTGCCTGTAAAGGCTTAAGGGGCAGCTACTGTCGTTTCTCTACTAATTCAAATTTTTTTAGATGCAAGATTATTATCAAGATTTTTTAATTCGTGATTGGGAAGAAAGCGATGGGCTACGCCCCACCGTAGGTGATCGCATCCCAGCCTCTACAGTGATTAAATCTGTACTATTAGAATATGGTCTGGGTTGGGAACCCGACGGCGCAGACCGAGATGTGCTGCAAGTGGAAGAATGTTACTTAGCAACCGGCGGCGAATTTTGGGTAATAGAACACCAAAATCAGGTGGTTGGTACTGCTGCATACTACCCCATCCATCGGGGAGAAAAAGCTGTAGAAATCCGCAAAATGTATCTTTTACCAAGTGTTAGGGGTTTGGGATTGGGAAAATATTTGTTACAACAGCTAGAAGTAGCGATCGCCTCCCGTGGTTTTCAGGAAATTTGGATTGAAACCGCCAGTGTTTTAGTTGAAGCCGTCAAGCTGTACGAAAGCAACGGTTATAACCCAGCAACAGGTGTAGAAACAGCAAGATGCGATCGCGTTTACGTTAAATTTCTCAATCAACCCTAAATGCACACTTGGACTCAGAATTTCAAAGGCTTACTCAACCTTTTTCTCCAAACCAATTGCCCGCTCTGCCAACGAAACACATCAGATAGGTTTTGTCAATATTGCACCAAACAACTGCAAAACTGTCACCTAAAAAACCCTAGCTATCTGTGGCAGCAGCCCTTACCAGTGTTTGGCTGGGGGCTTTATGGCGGTTGCCTCAAAAGAGCGATCGCCGTGATGAAATACGACAAGCAACCCCAAATCGCTCAGACTTTGGGTCACTTGTTAGGAGAGGCGTGGTTATTAAAATCCCCCCAGAAAGATACACAGCTTGTGGTTGTGCCCATCCCACTCCACCCCAGCAGGCAAAAGGAACGTGGTTACAACCAAGCGGCACTGATAGCCCAAAGCTTCTGCCAAACAACTGGGTTAAAATTAAAAATAAATGGTTTAGAGCGAACAAAAGAAACTCAGGCGCAGCATATTTTATCAAGCTTTGAGCGAGAAAAAAACTTGGCAGACGCTTTTGCTGTTGGGCAAGTATTACATCGCCATCCCCCAGATACCCCAGTGCTGTTAGTGGATGACATTTACACAACTGGTGCCACGGCCAAGTCTGCTGTGTACGCACTTCGTCAATATGGGATTACAGTCCTTGGATTAGCGGCGGTTGCCACTGCCGTAAAAGACAGTTGAAAAGCTTATAATTAGCCCGACTACCCTGTGTTTTGTGGGAACACTGTATTAAATTTATGAATAAAGCTTTTGCAGCAGGTTTAAGAAAAGTCATCATTGTTCCTGTCACCTTGCTGACAATGGGCATAGGTATCAGAGCAGTTGATGCTCAAAACAAATTGTATAGCCCGATTTCTTTACCTAATAGTACTGAACTTTCTGATACCCTCACAGAACAAGACATTCCCACAGGTCAGGGGGGATTTGCCCGTGATTATACGGTGAAATTGAATAAGGGCGATAATCTAGCGGTTGATGTCGCCTCAGACAACTTTGACAGCATTATCACACTGCTGGCACCTGATGGATCGACAGTGGTAGAAAATGATGATGGACCCGATGGTACCAGCAATTCCTTATTATTTACCCGCATCGCCGAAACGGGGACTTATATCATTCGTGTCCGGTCTTTTGGAGAAACAGGGGTTGGGACTTTTAAACTTAAGGTGACAAAGCTGCAACCGATTAAATAAAGGTGCATTTTTGGGAATTGCTCAGAGTGTTGTCAGTAAGCAGAGAAATAAAGCTTCAGTCCACTCAACGACTGCGCCGTAAGTATCTCCCGTGTGTCCACCTAATTTGTGATTAAACCATGCCGCTGTCAGAATGGCGATCGCACTCCCGACAAATATCATCCCCACAGCAAAAATTAGGCGTTGGGGATATAGCAGCAAAGTTAAACCCGACATGCCGATCAACAACAATAATCCTGGTAACAAATCTTTGTAACTACGAATCGCTTGTTTATGTAATGCGCCTTTGCCAGTGGGTTTCAGGTAAGGATAGCGAGCGATCGCTACTTGTTGTCCCCAGCGTCCCCACCCACAAGCCGCCATCAGCAATAAAAACCGATTTTCTGGCAAATCTATCAAGGCAGTTGTTTTCAGCAGCACCAAGGCGATCGCTGCCATTGCCCCAAACGCACCTGTGGCACTATCCGCCATCACCGCCAGTCGCCGTTTTGGATCACCCACAGCCAACCCGTCAGCAGTATCCATGGCCCCATCTAAATGCAGTCCTCCCGTAATCCCAATCCAAACACCGACAACGATTGCGCTACGAGTAAATACAGGCATCCCGATAAAATTCAGCGCCCCATCCAATAATCCTAAAATGCCCCCAATCATCAGCCCTACGCTTGGGGCCAGACGCGCCACCCCCCGCAAGTCCAACCCGTTTATATAAGGTAGGGGAATCACCGTATAAAAAATAATCGCCGCCGTAACCTGTAACCAGAGATGTTTCCACCACTGCAATTCGTTAGTCATAAAAGATCGGTGCGAATGACGCTCACAATTCCGGCACAAGAAACAGTAGTAGATTTTAAAGCTTTAGATAAGATTTACTTGTATCAGGGATTCACAGGAAAAATTTTGTTATGCTGTTTTCAGTGTATAAAAAAGGTTTTAAGTATCAATTACCACAGAAACACGATTAACTGAAAAAGTTACAACTTCTTCAGGGATCATTTTGTTCAGTATTCTATAACTAATAACTTACTCTAAGTTATTAGTTTGTCGCCCTACAAAATTGGTATTTTTTTTAATGTAGGGAGTCAACAAGCTCTTGAATTGACTGTTTAGCTGTGTTGTCACTCACCTTCCCTCAATCGCTATTTTCCTATGAGTCACCATCTACCCGACACCAGGATACCAGCACCGTGTATTATTAACACGGGCATCATTGTGAACAAGCTCGACATGCGGCGATTACTGACTGATTTAGGTCGAGTCCACTACATCTACACCCAAGAAGATCAGCTACTAAGCGAGGGTGAAGGGGATGTGATGGAAGTATTTTCAAACCCCCAAAGGTCTACCCTAGTTGCTAACAATGCCCTGTATCTGAATGTTCATAGTTTTGATTACCTGGAACTAAAACAGTCCCCGCAGCAAGAAACCTACTTGGATCTAATGCAAGAAGGGATGTGTTTGCGGCTAATTCCGCTCTCGACCCCCCTGCAAGAGCGACGGGAGCGTAACTTTAATGTCAGCGCCATAGAAGCGATGATGGAGCAAGTGCTCTCAGCCAGATGGGATGCCGAAATGGATGACGACTGTTCCGATTGCTTCTAACTAGCAAATGATAAACCATCTGGGGAACTAGGCATTGCGGGGCTAAACCCCGTTGTAGCAACTGCCTTTCATGCCCAGAAAGAAGCTTAGTTAGGGCGGTGAGAAACCCAAGAAAGGTCTATAATTTAGCGAAATAGTATTATTTTTGCTTTGAGCGCTAATTTTTCTTTTGAATGTCTTGCCTGCTGTAGTCAGACCAAAGCTAGGGCAGGGGTTTTTTTTACCCCTCATGGGCCTGTAGAAACCCCAAGATTTATGCCTGTGGGGACTCTGGCCAATGTCAAAACCATCACTCCAGCCCAACTGCGAGACACTGGAGCACAAATGGTTTTATCCAATACTTATCATCTCCACTTACAACCAGGGGAAGCGATTGTCGCTGGCGGTGGTGGGTTACATAAGTTTATGGGGTGGGACGGGCCGATGCTCACAGATTCTGGTGGGTTTCAGGTCTTCAGCTTGAGTGAAATGCGAAAGATTACAGAAGAGGGTGTAACTTTTCGCTCGACCCATGATGGCAAAATTATTAACTTAACGCCAGAACGCTCGATTGAGATTCAGAGTATTTTGGGGGCGGATGTGATTATGGCATTTGATGAGTGTCCGCCCTACCCAGCGACTCGTCAAGAAGTTGAAGCGGCTACTGAGCGCACTTACCGCTGGTTAGAACGCTGTATAGCGGCACATGTCCGCAGTGATCAGGCATTGTTTGCTATTGTCCAAGGGGGCGTGTATTTGGATCTACGCAGCAAGGCAGCGACAGCTTTAGCTAAGTTAGATTTGCCAGGATTTGCCATTGGTGGTGTGAGTGTGGGAGAACCACCAGAATTGATGGCCAAGATTGTGCAAACAACGGCACCGCTGTTGCCACCTGACAAGCCGCGTTATTTGATGGGTGTGGGTACTTATCGAGAAATGGCGATCGCGATCGCCTCTGGTGTCGATTTATTTGACTGCGTGATTCCTACAAGATGGGCCAGACATGGGACGGCGATTGTCTCAGGAACACGCTGGAATTTGAAAAATGCTAAATTTCGGGAAGATTTTACGCCATTAGACGAAACTTGCCCTTGTTACGCCTGTCAAAACTTCAGCCGCGCTTACATATCGCATTTAGTGCGATCGCAAGAAATTTTAGCCTACACCTTGTTAAGCATTCACAACATCACCGAACTCATTCGCTTTACCCAAAAGATCCGCGAAGCCATATTAAGCGATCGCTTCATCGCCGAATTTGGTCACTGGCTTAACTCCCCTGAACCAGCAGGAGATGATCATGAGTTAATCACCAATGACTAATCACTAATCACTAATGACCAGTCACCAAACCATGTTAAGATACTTTTCAAATATGAAAGCTGTGTTGGATTAGGTGGATTTAAACGAACATGGAAGCAGCACTTTTATTAGCAAAACTGCCGGAAGCTTACCAAATATTTGACCCATTGGTAGATGTTCTCCCAGTTATTCCCGTATTCTTCTTGTTACTTGCTTTTGTTTGGCAAGCAGCCGTGGGGTTTAGGTAAGTTAATCTCTTACCGATTCCCAGGACAGGTAAATCACCTGTCCTATTTTTTTGCCTGCTCATCTTTGCTAAACTTCTTATCTCTTAATATTTTGCAACATATTCAGATAGTATTAAGTAAAATATCAAATCAAGCCTAGTTAACACAAAGCTACAAGCCACACCTACCACTCAGAAAGGGATTAGTTATGGGCAACATCAAATTTGTGAAAGAAAATAAAGAAATAGTGGCGGCAGATGGTGCTAATCTCCGGCTCAAAGCTATAGAAAATGGCATTGATATATATACATTCTTGAGCAAGATGACCAATTGTGGCGGCTACGGACAGTGCGCCACTTGCGTTGTCGAGATAGTCGAAGGACTCGAAAATCTTTCCCCCCGAACAGATGTAGAAAACAAGAAATTTAAGAAAAAGCCCGAAAATTACCGTCTTGCCTGTCAAACCTTAGTCAATGGCCCAGTCAGTGTAGTCACGAAACCTTAAGTTTTTGGGTTTAACAGTCATTAGCATTGGCAAAGGCAGAAAATTTGGGCTAACTCTGCCATCGATGATGCTATTCTAAAGTTGTTGACCGGAAATCAAAGAGAGGCTTTCTTGCCATGCAAGTAAATGAGCTTGGGTTCGTAGCGAGCATTTTGTTCGTACTAGTTCCCACCGTGTTTTTACTAATTCTTTACATCCAAACTGCTAGCCGTGAAGGTGGAAAAGATAGTTAATACTGTTGGTATAAAATAAATAACCCCTACACCATTGGTGCAGGGGTTTTTGTTGATCCACCGCTAACTCAATTTTGACTTTAAGCCACAGTCCGCGCCAACAACACAGGACAAGTGGCATTAACTCGAACATAGTCAGACAAAGAAGCCCCCAAGAGTCTGTCTATATCCACAAAACTCTTAGCAATAGACGGACGACGATCTGGAGAACCAAGCAGCAATAAGTCCGTATTCAATTCCTTCGCCAAGCGACAAATTTCTTCACCAGGTTTGCCACTACTACGAACACAACGAGTTGACACACCTTGGTTTTCGGCTGCTGTAACTGCGGCTGCCAAAGCCGAATTTTTATCTGGCTTAATATCCGTAATTTCCGTAGTTTTGCCGTTTAAGTCTTGAGTTACATTAGCCAAAATTAACTGCCCTTCCGGAATACCACGCAGCAAAAACAGAGCCAAATCCAAGCATTTCTTGGCCGCGTCTGAATTGTCTATTGCCACCATAACGCGCTTAATTCTTTTGACATAAATGTCATCTTTGACTAGCAACATGGGGCGAGAAGACAATTGGAAAACATACTGACTGACCGAGTTTGCTAAAATCGATTGCAGCCGCTTCAGTCCCCGTGAACCCATAATAATCAAGTCAGCTTCCATTTCATCAGCTATTTGACAAACAACATCTTTGGGGTCACCTTGCCGCAAAATTGAAGAAACCTGGCTGGGGTCTAAATTCAAAGACACAATAGCATTAGCCAGAATTTTGCCACCTTCTTCCCATTTAGCTGTCATCGCCTCAGTGGTACTTTGGCTAGGCACAACATGCAAAACTGTAACTTTGGCAGATTGGATTGATGGCACCTGTTTCAACGTCTTGAGCATTTCTTCCGCGTGTCCCAATCCAGAGACAGCCAGCAAAATTTTTTCTATCATTTTACGTAATGGTTGATAAGGTTTCTTGGGCTTTTGCTGCTAGTTCTGAGCGACTATCAGATGTTCTCCATCTTGCTTAATCAGCTAGTCAGTAAATCAGTACAAATAAACTTGAGTTTTTAGTCATTAGTAAGGAGAACCAATCATCGGGACAAAATACTAACGAACATTTAAGTTTCTTTGCACCTCGTTACTTTAAGTTTCAACTAAGCTTTCGATAAATTAAGCATACTTCTAATTCTGCCTGATAAACTTCACGAAATATGATGCTAGTTATTATTTTTAATCTATATTTAAGTTTTTTAATTAGAACTTAGTTAAGTATTGCAAAGAATTTCCTCAAAAAGTAGGTGAATAATTATATTAGCAAGACTTATGCATTGACAGGAAACTAACTATGTGTATTCAAGCCCACCTTCTGTTTTAGATGTTCGAGGATAAAATCACGAGCTACTTGAAAAGGTAAATTTCGCACTTTCTTCGTACCAGTTTTCAATTAACTCTTCTGTTCGCATTCATTCTAGTTGCGTAAAAGCACCAATAGCACTAAAAAAGTGAGTACGGAAAAACTTCAGAGCGTAAGTTCTAAAATATTTGGATTTTTGCTACCTCACCAGATTATTTACTCTCCGCAGGAATGATGAGCGCAACCACAAAAGTGTAAGCAATCATTAGTAATGAACCATATAAAGGTTTATAAAAGCCTTGAAAAGTCGTAGCAAATGGTTCCCCTAAAGCAAACACCCAAACTATAAATGCACCTGTAGAAATAGCACTTTATAAACAGCCTCTTAGAGGATATTTGAAAACTTTTTGGTGATGTATTAAGCACTAGCAGATCCCCCTAAATCCACGCCAGTCGCTCATGGGGGAGACCCCCAAGACCGCGCTGGCTCCCCTTAAAAAGGGGGACTTTAAGAAGTTTTACCCCCCTTTTTAAGGGGGGCAAGGGGGGATCTAGATCAATTTTGATACTTTTCAAACAACCTCTTAACCCAATCTCATATACTAATTAATTATCGTTCATGTCATCAACGGAAGTATCATCCGGTTCTTGGCTCAATAGTTCGGCTATTTCTGGAACTATTAAAACATACATATTATCTATCCAATACTCTAGTTGTCGCTCTATCAACTCTAAATTAACTTCATCAGGATAATTCCAAATCTCCTTTTCTCTGAGCCATTTCACCACCTCTTCCCATTCTCTAGCAAAAACAGCATATCCTGCTGCGTTAAATATAGGTATACGTTCTCTGGGAACATATTCTCTTTTTTGGGACTTTTCCCAGGCTTCAGGATCGTCAGCTTCCCACACATTAGTTCGACGAGCATTAATTACTGAGCGAATAGCGCAAGTACAAGATGAAGTGACTGTGAATAAATCATTTTGATGAGAATAAGCCAGTAAGACACTATGACAGCTACGTTCATAGCTAACTTCTGCTGTAAATGATTTTACAGCATCCATATTTACTCCTCTAGCAAATGTCTCGAAATATTTGGAGATATCACTGATAATTTGTCTTGGTACAGTTATCTCAGGGTGTTTTCTTTCAAAGATAGGAAGATAACGTGACATTATAAAGTAGGCAAGTTCTAGTTGCAAATCGGTAGGTAGACCATAAAGCACACGAAAGCAATTATCGGTACAAATATTTCCATAAGCATCATCGATACCTGCGATAATATCATCAAGTAATCTTTGTCTTCTTTGCATGGTCGGCTAATTTTAAAAATCTAAGGGCAGTTCAATTCGCAAATACCTATCTCCGCATATTTCTTCAGGATAAATATTGGTTTTTGCTTTGCTTAACCCAACCTAATCTACATCTGAATTGTCTAAGGTGGCAATTGAGGAATTACCCTTAGGTAAAGCGCCTTGTGGTGCTAATTCACCAGCGTCAGGTACTATCTTCTTTGGTAAGATAGCACAATATTCTGACTTTTTCTCCTCCTGAGTTTTTGGATTTTTTTGGCAGCATTCACAACAAATTATAGAAGCAACATATTGCCTGGCTTCATTTCGAACTTCATGATGCGAACCACCACCAAAGACATCGCATCTCAAGTGGAATCGTTGTAGGCGTAAGTCTTCTCAAAGAGTACAAGGAATCTCAGCATCTAAAGACTTTGAGAGTGTCAAATCAAATGTTCTCACTTCTCTAAAATCTTTCAATTGCTGTGTTTATATCGCCCAGTGGAAAGTCGCCGGAATGTTCAGTCAACAAGAACTTCAAAAATGATCTAATAGCTGATTTTTGAGTTAAACTGAAGAAACTAACTCGAAAAAAGAATCGCTTCATTTCAGATCCCTGCTCTTCAGGAGCCGTTAAACTATGAACAAAGTTGTTAGTGATAATATCTGCTTCACGATAAAATTGTATTGAAGCGAGAAGATAAGCTGGTAAATAAAAGCGGTAAGCTTGTGGAGTAAAAAAGAATAAGCTATCAGCATTATACCGTAGTGTTTCTAGAGGTATTTTTTTCCAGTCTTTGCCTCTAAAATCTCTGGCAATTTCTTCACACTCAAGATGGTTTCCACTATTACAGCACTTCCGTCTGTAATAAGGTACACTAGATGAAAATACAAATACTTTTAAATGAAGTCATACTCTGTCGACCTTCGAGAAAAAATAGTGGCGGCGCATATTCAGAAAAACATATCAATCAGGAAAGTAGCTAATATATTTTCTGTGTCAAAAAGTTTAGTACAAAAGCTTGTAAAACAACAAAAACTTGAGGGAAATTTACAACCCAAACCGCGAGGAAAACCACAATTTAGTCATCTGACAAATGCGGACATAGATTTAAGAGAATTAGTTGAAGCACATCCAGATGCAACATTGATAGAGTTATGTGAATTATTTGCAGACAAGACTGGTAATTGGGTAGGTCGAAGTGCAATGTGTTCCGCATTACAGAAATTAGGATTAAATCGTAAAAAAAAACAACGCGGAGTACCCAAGCAGGGACAGAAAGAGTACTGAATTTAAGATTAAATTATTGGGATCAGGTCAAAAATATAAAACCAGAAAATTTAGTATTTCTTGACGAAACTGGTATCCTACTTGGTTTAAAAAGGACTCATGCCCGTTCACAATTGGGAACAAGAGCTTACTCTCTCAACCCCTTCTATCGGGGTTCAAAGGTTACAGTAATTGGAGCCATTAGTATTAAAAAAGTAGTGGCATTAATGACAATGAATGATTCAATGGATGGCAACGCATTTGAAGTATTTGTATCTAAGTTTTTAGTGCCGCAGTTATGGTCAGGGGCAGTGGTAGTAATGGATAATTTATCCACACATAAACGAGATTCAATTGTGCCAATGATTGAAGCTGTCGGCGCTTCAGTCCTAAGTTTATCATCATACTCTCCTGATTTTAATCCAATTGAATTATGGTGGTCACAACTCAAATTTTTCTTACGTAGTTTTGCTCCAACTACAACAGAAATGGTTGATAAACTAATCTCAGTTGCGCTCGACTTAATAAATCCTCTGCATTTAAGAAACTGGTTTGCTAGTTGCTGCTACTGTACCTCATAACAGCGGGAAGTGCTGTATCATACACAAGTTGATCATCTCCGGGGTATTGGCTAGTAGAGAAAGCCCCTTCAATCTCTCGAACTAAATCTTCTAGGTGTCTTTTTGAAGACTTAGACATAACGATAAAGACCTTTCTATTTCATAGACTAGAAGAAGAAAATCAGCATTTTTTATTTTTACGCTATAACTCTCGGCAATTTTTTCTGCCTTACAGAGAATTGGTATTAGATCGAAAATGGTGGGCAATGCCCACCCAACGATATTAAACAGCAGCCAACAAACCATTGTGCTTAAGCAAAGCACCTGTACTCGGTTCCCGTCCTCGGAAGGATTTAAATACCTCCATTGGATGCTTGCTACCGCCCAAGGCCAGCACAGTATCACGGTAGCGTTTACCTGTGGCTTGTAACGCTGCTTCATTTTCTAGCCCTGCTTCTTCAAAAGCGGCAAAAGCGTCAGCACTCAGGACTTCAGCCCACTTATAACTGTAGTAACCGGCTGCATAACCACCTTCAAAAATGTGTCCAAAGGCGCATAAAAAAGCATCTTCTGGCAGTGGTGGCAAAACAGAAGTTGTTTTAGCAATGCGATGACGGACATCTGCGGGAGTTTCGTCACTACCAGGGTGATAGCGGTGGTGTAGTTCCAAATCAACGCTGCTTAAGTGAACTTGCCGCAACATAGCAGAACCGCTCATATAATTGCGTGCCGCTAGCAGCTTTTGATAATAATGCTCTGGTAGAGGTTCGCCAGTTTCGTAATGTTTAGCCATGCCAAAGAAAGTTGGTCGGTCATAGCACCAGTTTTCCATAAACTGACTGGGCAGTTCCACTGCATCCCACTCTACATTATTGATGCCTGCGGCTGAAGGGTAGTTAACCTTGGTGAGCATGTGATGCAAGCCGTGTCCAAACTCGTGGAACAAAGTTTCTACTTCATAGAAAGTCATCAAGCTAGGATTGCCATCTACTGGAGGAGTTTGGTTACATATCAAATAGGCTACAGGTAAGCGGATGGCAGTCACACCATTTTCTGTAGTTTTGCCCCGATTGATGCACACATCCATCCAAGCACCACCGCGCTTTTCTGCGGGACGGCTGAAAGCATCTAGGTAAAAGTAGGCGAGTGTGTCGCCTTTTTCATCAGCGATTTGGAAATAACGCACATCCTCATGCCAGACTGGAGCTTGTCCATCCGCTGGGGTGACAGTGACGCCAAACAGCCGCTTTACTAGCCCAAATAAACCATCTAGCACTTGGGGTAGGGGGAAGTAGGGACGTAATTCTTCAACGGTAAAGGCAAATTTTTCTTCTCGTTGGCGTTCTGCCCAAAAGCTGATATCCCAGTGTTTTAAATCTTCGGCTTCTGCTGCTCCCTTAGATAAGGCAAAGGCTTTGAGTTCTTCTAAGTCTTGGACAGCAGCATCATAGCTGGCTTGGCGTAATTCTTCTAAAAGCTTTTCTACTGCTTGGACGTTCTGGGCCATTTTACTAGCTAGGCTGAGTGCGGCAAAATTCTCAAAGCCGATTAAATTTGCCAGTTTTTGCCGCAAATCTAAAATGCGTTCAATTAAGGGGTTGTTATCCAATTCTCCGGTGGAAGCACGAGTGATGTGTGCTTTGTAGAGCTTTTCGCGCAGATCCCGACGGGTGCTATGTTGCATGAAAGGGCCGTAGCTGGGGAAGTTTAAAGTGATCCGCCAGGGGCCATTTTCTGGTGTGGCGTTTTCTTCTCCAGCTTCACGGGCAGCTTGAGCAGCTAGACTAAGTAAGCTGTTGGGTAAGCCGTCAATTTCTTCTTTGCTTGTGAGGGTTAGGCTAAAGGCTTTGGTGGCATCGAGGAGATGGTTAGAGAATTTGGTGGATAGTTCTGCTAATTCCATCTGAATAGCATTGTAGCGATCGCGTGCTTCTCCTGTTAAACCAACACCGGAAAACTCGGCATCGCGGATGGCTGCTTCAACAATGCGCTGCTGGGCTGATTCTAAGCTTTCCCAGGCTTTGCTAGCGCGGAGTGTCTTAAAAGCATTGTATATGGCTTGGCTTTGACCGAGGGTGTTGATAAATTGCACTACCTGCGGCTGTACAGCTTCATAAGCGTCGCGAAGTTTTGGGCTATTCTTCACACCCATTAAATGGTTGAGTATGCCCCAACTCCAGTACAGTTTTTCTGTCAATTTTTCTAGAGGTACTACTAAACCACTCCAAGTAGGTTGTACATTTGCCTCTAAGGTAATCAATTGTTTGTTTAATTCTGCTAACAGCTGGCTAAAGGCTGGTTCTACTTGCTCTGGTTTAATTTCTGTGAAGGGAGGCAAACCAAGGCCTTGAAGTAGGGGATTCTGAGAAATAGTAGCAGTTGCACTCATAGTTTTGTGTCGGTAGCCGGTAGATAGATGGGAACGTTGATTTTTATTTATATATCTTTTTAATGTAGCTTTACCAATCAATTGCTTGGCGATCGCGAAAAAATCCGCCAGTAGCACCTTGATCGGGAAGTGTTGCCAGCCAGACAATTGTATCAACGCCTTGTTCTGGGGTTAGCGGTGCTTCTGCTCCTCCCATGTCGGTTTTTACCCAACCGGGGCAAACTGAGTTAACTAAAATATTTGTGTCCTTTAATTCGCTGGCAATAATCCGCGTTAGGGCATTCAAAGCCGTTTTAGAAAGCCGATATCCAGGTGCACCACTCTGCATATCAGTCAACTGCCCCATGCCAGAAGAAACATTAACTATTCTTCCGTAATTCTGTTGTTTCATTAATGGAATTAACGCCTGAGTCACTCGCAAAACGCCATAAACGTTGGTTTCTATTGTTTGTCTCAAAGTGTCAATTTTAGCATTAAATATGCTATTATCTCCTCCTTTAACATCAAGATATATACCTGCATTATTCACCAAGACATCGAGTCTACCAAACTGCTTGCGGATGAATTCGGCTAATTTCTGGCTACTTTCTTCACTATTAACATCTAGGGGATGAAAGATTACATCTAATCCTTCGTTTTGTAACTGAAGAGCCGCTGCTTTGCCTTTTTCTTCATCCCGACTGGTGAGAATTACCTGATATCCCTGTTTAGCTAATTGGCGAGAAGCTGCAAATCCCAAACCACGATTTCCACCAGTAACTACTGCAATCTTTTTTGTGTTACTCATTGTTTCTCTGCTGTTGCAAATCCAATTTTTTGTGAGGTGGGCATTGTCTATTACTCATCACAAAATTAACTTTTTTAGTGCATAAGTTGGCTGATATTTAACTAAATCAATTTCTTTATAATCTGGGCAGTTGCCGTAAATCATTGTGTAGTTGGTCGCATTAGAAACTGATAAAAAATTCAAATTACTTATTTCTCAGGAATGATGAATGTGTCCAGTCCTGGTTCTAAACTGGTAGCCTCGGCGATCGCCAGAATTTCGTTTTATGGGGTTGTTTATCCAATTTGCTTAAATAAAGCATACTTGAAATGATTATGAGTTGCAACTAATTTCATGAAAAAATCACAGATGTTGCTTCACCTGCGACTTTCAAAGTTATCTCTTTGGGTAGATGAATTATCTACTACAATAATACACTCGCAAAAGTGATTACCAAATAAACGGAATCAAGCGGGCGCTAGATTGTTGATACTCAGGGTAGTTTGGGTACTTGCCGGGCATTGACTGTTCTTTCTGGGACATGCGCTGGAGGTAGAGAAGCAAGATTGAGCCGGGGAGTAAATAAGCCCAGGGTGAACCAGCTACCACGCTAAAACTCAGATACCGGAGCAAATCACCAAAGTAATTGATGTTGCGGGAAAATCTCCAGATTCCATCACTTACTAGCCCAGTACTGTATTGCTTGGAGGTTAACTTTTGCACATCGGCAGCGGCATTAATCAGCGTGCCAAATGTGTACAGTGGTAGTGCGATAGCTGCCTCTGTGATTGAGAGGGGGACAGGGTTGGTAAAGGCTAGGTATCCTGGAAAGGCGTAAAAAACACCAACATATAACAGGGTGAAGATGAACGCAATCAAAAGCGCAGGTTGATTAAATAATTGTCGCCGCTGGGGATAAAACCACTGTTCCAGTAGCCACCAGAGACAATAGCTGATGTGCAGACACAGATAAATTACCTGTCGTAAGTCATGGATACCGAAGATGAAAGCAAAAGCCACTAAGCAGACAATTGTCAGAGCTTTCGCTGTGTTAATTGCTGTGAGTACTGTCACTCCAGGGTTTTCAGTGTTTGCCATATTCTGCATAGGTTTATTGTTGGTTGATTTTATATTCGCCGATTCACCAATGTGGCGCTAGCTTGGTCAACTGGCATGAGCACAACTTGATTAATATTGACATGAGGCGATCGCGTGGCGCAGAAAAATATCACATCAGCAACATCATCGGGAGTTAGGGGGGTGACGCCTTGATAAACCCGTTCTGCACGTTCAGTATCACCATGAAAACGGACTTCGCTAAATTCCGTTTCCACCATCCCAGGATCGACGGAAGTTACCCGCACAGGGGTTCCCAACAAATCTTGTTTTAAACCTTCAGAAATTGCTTTGACTGCGGCTTTCGTGGCACAGTAGACGTTACCGCCGGGATAGGTTTGATGTCCAGCAATCGAACCGAGATTGATCACATGACCGCGATCGCGATTAAGCATTCCCGGAACAACATAGCGACTGAGGTACAGCAAGCCTTTGATATTCGTATCAATCATTTCTTCCCAGTCCTGAAAGTCGCCAACGTGTAACTTTTCTAAACCGCGACTCAGACCAGCGTTGTTAATCAAAATGTCGATTTCCGACCAGTCAGGGGGTAAATTAGAGATGGCAGATTCAACAGCAGAGCGATCGCGCACATCAAGCTGTAACAAATGAATTTCTCCGCCAAATATTTGATTCAGTTCATCAGCTAACTGCTGCAAACGTTCCAACCGCCGCGCTGCCAAAATCAGCTTTGCACCCGCACCAGCAAAAATTTTGGCACAAGCAGCACCAATACCACTGCTTGCACCAGTAATCAAAACGATTTGATTTTTTAAAGAAATCATTGAGTATCAAAAGTCAATAGTCCAGAGTCATTTTCCAATAATTCGGAACCAATGACCAATGACCTGTTTGACCAATAACTACTTTTTCACCACTTGTAGACGCTGAGTGATCATTGTCATCCCATCACCCCGCAGGATGACCGCAGAAATCCATTGACTACCAGGGGTTAGAGGTGCGCTTCCCACTTTAAAAAGTCCGCCAGATGACAGTAATTCCAAATCCACGGGTGTCGGTTTGAGATATTTGTCTGGAACTATGGGTTCTTCTAGCACCGTTCCCAGGAGAAAATCATCACCCAGTGGTTCTTGAACGATCGCATCAAAATTATATTTCTGACCAACTTTTACCTGTTGTGGTAGTTGGAAATTCACTTGGGGTGGCTTGCTGCCGGAAGTCAGGAGGGTGCGTTCTGACAAAATGTCTTGATTGACGATTTTCGCACCTGTAACGCGCTGGCGCGATGTAATCGTGGCATTAAGAGTCAAATTATTACTGTTAAAAGAGGATGAGCCAGTGATCTTAGTTACTGTTTCCGCAATCAGACTATTACCTTCAGATTTCCAAGATTGCAACTGTGTTGTGTAGCGCAATTTAGGGTATCGTTGCCAGAGTGATGTCAAGGATTTTTCCAAAGTCAGGCGGTTTAATCCATCCCCATGAGTGAAATTAGAGCCGTAGAATTGCATCACCCCTTTAATATCCCCGCGACTGGCAGCGGCGTCAATTTGCGTCAACAGGTTTTTTAGTTCGGCGGGTGCATTTTCGGCGGCACTGAGTTGATGGGGTAGTCTTGTAGGGGGAGTAACTTTTGCAGGTATACTCCTAGAGGGTTGTAAGTGTTGTGGTGTAATGGCTTGAGCAGATTGCCAACTACTGGTTAAACCAAGTGTCAGTAGGAATAAAATTACTGAACTATTGGCAGGAAATCTGTTGTGGTGTTTCAGTAATAAGGCAATAATGTGAGTCATTGTAAGAGTTTACTGATTTGATTAGAGAAGTCCAGGAAATTGTTTTATCTTAGTTAAGCTAGGCGCTAAATGGTATAGCTCTGATGGCAAATGCACCAATACGATTACTAATAGCGGCCAGTGGGACTGGTGGACACTTGTTTCCCGCGATCGCACTGGCGGAAAAATTACCTGATTATGAAATCGAATGGCTGGGGGTTCCCGACCGGCTAGAAACTCAGCTTGTCCCCAAACAGTATCCTTTGCATACTATTGCAGTTGCAGGGTTTCAGCAAGGGTTTGGGCTTGACTCGCTGCGGATTTTGGGTAAACTCATCGGTTCGGTTCTGGATGTGAGACGACTTTTGAAACAAGGTAAATTCCAAGGGGTGTTTACCACAGGGGGTTATATCGCAGGTCCAGCGGTGATTGCGGCGCGTTCCCTTGGTTTACCTGTAGTTTTCCACGAATCTAATGCCTTACCAGGTAAGGTAACGCGGTTTTTTGGACCTTGGTGTAGCATGGTGGCGGTGGGATTTGCCGTTGCTGCTCAATATTTACCCCGTGCTAAAAGTGTTTGCGTGGGTACTCCGGTGCGATCGCAATTCCGCGATGGGGAAATTAATCCAACTTTAAATTTAGCGATTCCTGAGGGTGTACCCTTAATTGTCGTCTTTGGTGGTAGTCAAGGCGCCGTGGGGATTAATAAATTAGTTCGCCAAGCTGCACCAAGTTGGTTTGCGGCTGGTGCTTATATTGTGCATTTAACTGGCGATAATGACCCAGAAGCGGACAGTTTGCAACATCCCCAGTATATCGCTTTGCCGTTTTACAACGATATGGCACCATTATTACGACGAGCAAATTTAGCAATTAGTCGTTCTGGTGCTGGGAGTTTAACAGAATTGGCGGTGTGTGGGACTCCAGCAATTTTGATTCCTTACCCCTTTGCGGCAGAAGATCATCAATCTTACAATGCAGACGTGTTTACCAAAGCTGGTGCGGCGTTAACCTTTAAGCAATCAGAGTTGACGGCGGAGATTTTGCAAACTCAGGTTTTGGGTTTGTTGCTCTCACCGACAGAATTAGGGAAGATGGGAGAGTTGGCAAAGGCGATCGCAGTTCCCGATAGCGCCGAGAAGTTGGCGTCCTTAGTGCGGGAAGTAGTGGACTGGAGTTTAGACTAAATGGTCGAAGTGACATACTCCACACACTCCCCTTCGGGTGAGTGTGGGCTTCTCAGCGACTCCTCTAGGAGGACATTAACTGAGCTTTAAAGCCCTATGCCCTAGGGACTTTTGGAGATAATTTTGAACTTTTTTGATAGGCTGCTTTTCAGCATTTAATTGAGTTACACCTATTGGTTAGAATTATATCAAATATGAGTG
This sequence comes from Cylindrospermum stagnale PCC 7417, assembly GCF_000317535.1. NCBI lineage: Bacteria > Bacillati > Cyanobacteriota > Cyanophyceae > Nostocales > Nostocaceae > Cylindrospermum > Cylindrospermum stagnale. Next base: position 4,609,523 of record NC_019757.1, on the reverse strand, counting down.
AGGAAAATCAAGAAAGTCACTCACTCGTATTCATCTCATCACCTCCCTATCGGGTAGGTAGGAGGCTTCTACTTTTTGAGCTAAAAGCAAGCAAGAAAAAACTATAGAACACAGCAGTACCACAGTAACGGGAAATCAACCCATAGTTATCGGTGAAGGATATAGTCCATTTGCATTCTAATCTTTTGTCACACTTGTCAATATCCCCTGACGAGAATCCTTACGTGAATACAACCAATATACTGGGTGGAATTAATTTACTTTGCACTCAGTGCTGTTTAAGTGAGTTCGCCAAATTCACATTTTTAGACTTGAGATATTCCAAAATCTCTTGATAAATTTGGCTGCTAACACGTTCACCCCTTCTACCATTTTCTAGTTTGATATCATCAACGAAGAAATTGAGCTTAAACTCAACATAAGTCACCCCATCATCGCTATGATTAGTACCTTTGATGATGATTTGCGGCTCTTGCCATTTTTGTCGCGGTTCCTTGAATCTTTTCTGAAACCATTCATTTAGTTCCATCACATAATCATCAATTCGAGTTTCCTCACTTCGAGGATTAGAAATTTTTTGATATAGACGCTGTGAACGCCGCTTTAGTATATTAATCTTGCGTTCCCATTCTTCAGAAATCATGTAGCTATCATCATCTAAGAGGTTGGGATCACGAATCCAGATGCGATACCATCTGCGGACTAATTCAATTAAGCTATCCTTATCTCTAACTTCTTGCAATGTGTAAACAGCACGATTATTTTGTTTTTCAGTAACAGCTTTTAACCCAATCAAAGTCATAATTTCTCGATATTCTAGCTGCACATTTTCAATTTCATCCTCAGTTAAGCCACCCTTTTCTGCAAACTGTAGAGTAACAACTAATGCCTCAAGTCCTTGTTGAATTTCTTCTAGTTTTAAAATAACCGCCAGTTCTGAATTTAAACGTAATTTACCTATTTCTTGTTGTTTTATTAGTTCGTTGATTTGATAGTGGCTATCAATCATATTTAATTTTGTATCAATATCTCCTAAAGTATCTGGATGAGCTAAAATGATCTCTTTCATCGCCAATTTAACATCACACAAATCGTGATCAACTAATACTTCAACCTGGTTTGAATAATGATAGTAAGATGTAGGACGGCTAAGATTAACAATACTTTGACTTTGTAAATTACTATTAGGAATATAAATATCGCAATGCTTGTCAGGTATATAGAGTTGAGTAACCCTGACACCAATTTTTCCAAGTATAGCAATTGAGCCATCATCCAGTCGTAAAACATCACCAAATTGAAAAGGTGTATCAATTAAGAGAACCACACCACTAAAAAAGTTAGCTAGGATACCTTGAGCAGCAAAACCAATGACAAATGTTGCACCACCTAAAGTTACCCAAATTCCTGTCAGATCGACTCCAAGCAAGCGTAGAGACAAAACACTAGCGATTAGGTAAACTACAACAGGAACTACTGCTTCTAAAAGCGGAAGCAATACATCATCCCACATCGCTTCCGTTTGCTGGGTATAATCCTTGAGATAATAGATAAAAACCTGGATAAACAATTGTACTATCCAGTAACTAATCCCTATGATTAATCCGACTGATATGAGATTTTCAAAGCTGTCAATTATCTGAACTGAAGGTAATCTCTCACAGGTTAACTTGAGGACAGCTAAAACAAAAATAGCTAAAGCTGGATAGGTAGAAACGTTAAGTGTAACCAGAGCAATATCCCGTTCAAATTTGCGAAATATGGAACGCAAAATGTAAAACAAAATGAAATAGATGAGCATTCCCCCAGCAATAGAAATCAACAAACTACTGGCAATAAACGCCCATGTATTAATCTCAAATGGCAATACTTTTTGTAGCATTATTTGATGATTTAAATGAATGAATCAGTAGAAGAGCTAGCTTCTGAATATTTGCAATTTGTGCTGTAAAAATTACCAATTATTTCAGAGTACTTCTAGTTTTAATCCAGGTAATAATTTCACTAGATTCTGCAAAGATTTACCTTGCCAAGGTTGATCATTAGAGCCTAATACAATTAACTGAGTTCCTTTCTTTTTGCGTAAACTCATCACAAATTTTGAGAGCATACTGATACCAGAACTGTTGAGAAATGCTAGTTTTATCAAATTTATAGTCATTGTTTCTGGATCAGTTGCAGCAACCTCATTAAGTAAATTAGTGATTGGTTCATACTCATTAGGTCCACCAAGACTCAACTCACCTTCAAAATTAATAGTGGTTGAATCAGGCTCAAATTGAACGGTATAATCTTCTCCCTTAATTTCCTGAGCCAGCATTTTTTATCCTTCCTGAAGTAAATGATTTAATAATTAAACTTTTACTGATGAATACTATACTTTGAATTGAGCCATTGTAGTCACAGTCATAACTGGGGAATCACCTTCAATTAAGTCTATGCTCCAACCCAGTTTAGCACCATAGTCATTAATCATCGTCAACAGACCTAAACCCGACGCTTCTGTATCTTCTTCAACACTTTTTTCGACTTGGCTAATATACATATCATTGGGATCGGAAGAAAGTAACTCTTCAATGAACGCTTTTAATTTATCCACATCTCCTGATTTGACACTATTAGTCGCAAAAATTACAGCTATTATATCATCGATATTTTCCACAAAGTGAACACCAAATTTAACTTTGTAATTGGAATTTTCATCGTTATACTTAATAGCATTTTCCAGTAACTCGTTGGCTACATAGCTAACGGCACCTTTGCTTTCCTTAATCCGCCTTTCACGACTTGGATCATTTTCATCAACTGGGAGGAAATTAGCAAAGTAATCAGCCACGAAATGAGCAGAAAGGCGATTATTTTTCCAGCGTTGCTTAATTGGACGAGAGCTAGGGGTAAAAGTGAGTTGTAGGAAATCCTGCTCTAGAGGAAAGTCTGTGATAAATTCACCAAATACTTCAGTCATGTTTATAGAACCTGTAAGGTAAATAAGTAATCAAGACACAGATAACACTATGAATAAAGCCATTACTTAAATGGAAGGTAAAACTTTTTCAAAAAGTGTTTTTTGGATAAAACATATTTTCTTGATTGTTTCATGTTGTCAACATTACTTCTAAATCTTGTGACATTTATTGATAAAGATCACTTTGCCGCTTTAGCACCAATAAAGTGATGTCATCGAATACTTTTTGCTTGCCAATATGTCGCCGCACATCAGTAATTACTGCATCTTTGATATCTGGGGCAGATTTATGCCAATTCTCGCTAATTACTTCACAAAGTCTCTCTAATCCATACTGGATTTTATTAATATCTTTTGCCTCTGGAATGCCATCTGTATAAAGTGCAATTCCATCACCCGGTTTTAACTCCAATGTAATATGACTGATAAAGTCAGCAATTTCACTATCTAAACCAATAGGGAACCCTAAGTCCATCGTGTCAATTCGTTCAACTTTACCGTTGTTGCGAATGATGAGAATTTCTTCATGCTGTCCACTAATACTAACTTCTCCATCTGCATAATTAACAATTGCTAGAGTTAAACTTTTTTCAGAATTCATGCGTTGCACATTTTTATATATTGTGCGATTCAGTGCATCTAAAAATCTGACTGGATCAACTTCCTGAATTTCTTTCAGAGTGCGAACAGCAGTTTGAACCATCAGCATCAAAATACCACTTTCTAATCCGTGTCCGGTTACGTCACCAATACCTAGTGTGACTACGCCATCTGTATACAGAACATCATAGTAATCTCCACCCACTTCATCAGCAGGTTCCATGAATCCGGCGATATCGAGTTTTTCAATTGCCAATTCTTCTGGTTTTGGGAGAATCATCTGCTGGAGCATTCGGGAAACATTGAGTTCTGCTCCCATTCGTAGATTTTGTTCTTTAAGCTGTTCTTTCATGATGGTTGTTTGCTTTAAATCATCCAGAGATTCATATAGTTCACGGTTTCTAATTTCCAGTTCTGTCATTAATTCATTACGGCTTTTTTGCTGGATAATAGACTTAATTTTGGCGATGGCATCTTGATCAAAAATTTGGCGATTGCGCAAACTAATCATAGCCTGCACCCGATACAAGTTATTTTTTAAAGTCAGGGAATTGACTTGATCAAAAAATGGAGTTAATAAGTTGATGCCTGGCAAAGATTCATTAGCTGTAAAATTCAAACAAAACACAGAATTACCAACAGCCGTGTCAATCTCAAATTCAATTTGAAAGCTAATAGACAATCTATAGAGAGAGCGGCACATTTCTGAGGTTGCCGTAGCTATGCGAGTAGCTAAAATAGTTTCTCCAGTCATCAATTTGACAACAGTAAAAACCTTGTTTCGCACCTCATTCACAGGTAGATGATGATTAACAAGAATGTTACCTAATGGGATCATTTTCTGTACTTTAAAACTACACAAGTTGCATCATCATGGACTTTATCAAAATGCCGCACCATATTTCTAGAAATCCTATTAGGACTTTCATAGAGAATCTGAGGATAATCATTTATTTCAAAATGATCTTTAATCCCATCTGTATAAAGTAAAATAATATCCGATTTGCTTAACTCAATTTTCTGTGCTATGGGTGTGCGAAGATGGCTGCCAATTATACCTTCTGTTGAGCAGAGTCGGATTGAGCGATTGCCAAAAACCCGAAGAACTGTATTGCCCACGCCTGTGTAAGATAACTCACTTGTTGCCAAATTCAGAACACTTAAACCTGCGGCTGCACCACGAGTTCCTTTAATTTCTGCGTGTAGTTGATGTAGAGTTGCTACTACATCATTGTTCCAAGTTTCTTTGAGAAAATCTTCAATCTGACGAGCAACAAGATAAGCATCATGTCCATGTCCAAGTACATCAACAATAGCTATAAACACCAGTCCTTCTCGCTCTTCAACAATTACCGTATCTCCACTGAAACGCTCTCCAAAGCAAGGACGACCAAAGAAAGCACAATCTAAAATATCTGAAGCTTTTATAGACATTCATTTTCTCGATAAATATTCAGGCAATTAGATAATTTCTTGAACATTATCTTGATTTATTGCTGATTAATATAATTCAATTTTAAGAGATATCCAAAAAATAAATTATCGAGTGTAAATAGTTTTAACGCCATTTTTTAATTGTCACTCGTGTTCCTTTCTCCAACACAGAATTGATTGCAAATTCATCCATCATTCGTTTAACTCCTGGTAATCCTAATCCCAAAGTACCACTAGAGCTAAAATGATCAGCCATTGCCTGTTCCACATCAGCAATACCAGATCCTCGATCTTGGGCAGTAATTTCAATGCCAAACCGATAACCTTTTTGTATAGGAGAGATAATAATTTCACCTTTACCTGCATATTTAAGGATATTGCGAGACAATTCTGAAACCGCTGTCGCAATCATTTGGCAAGCATTATTATCAAAGCCAATCTCATTGGCTATTCTTTTGGTATCTACAATTGAGCGCACCAAATCTGACTCACTCTTGACTGGAATCCAAATTGAGTTCGGATGATTCATCTAATTTTCCTTTAAATCTTCTTGATGAGAGTTTTCAGATAATAGCTCTGTATCCTGATTTACAGGTCGCAGGCTATTCATTAATTGCCAAGCATCATCAATATCTAATGCAGCATAAATGCTATCAATGTCGGCATTTAAATCTACTAAAGCAGATGCTACACCTGGTTGAAAACCAGTGAGGATCGTTTCAACTCCCATCATTGCTGCCATTGACAAAGTGCGTCGTAAAGTTTCAAAGTCTTGGAGATCCATAATCTCTACACCTGAGAGATCCAGAATGATACCTCTAGCTCTGTTAGTATGGAGCCGTTCTAGGATATCTTGGCGAAACTGCTGAAGTACTTCCGCCGTTATTTCTATTTGAATAGAAGCAACGATACAACCTTGGGATAACTGTAAGGGAATGCGCGGAACATCACTACCGTTCATATTTTTAATGGGTCTTTGTAATTCGTAGTCCCAGACGCTGGAAGGCTCCTTCTAGTGCATCCATCATGGTAGCAGTAGTCTTCAGCGTACCAGTATCAATACCCAGTTCGATGATAGTTTCAGCGATCGCCGGAGAGATACCACTTAGTGTTGATTCGCAGCCCATTAAGCGGGTAGCTTTAGCAATTTTAATTAGGTGATTGGCAACGGCTGTATCTACTACAGCAACACCACTAATATCTAAAATAAAAACACGAGCACGGGTACGAGAAATCGCACTTAAAACAGCATTTCTAATATCTAAAGCCCGCTTAGAGTCTACAATTCCCACCAAAGGCAATAGCAAAATATCATCCCAAACTTGGGTAACAGGTGTAGACATCTCCATCAATGATTTGCTCTGGACGGAGATCATCTCGTTGGACATAATCGAGTAAACTTCGCAGACGATGCCTGTATCCAAATGTATAACCTTTGCTACTGCATCTGCCGTTGTCACCTTATTTTTAGCATTAGTGCCTTTTTCTTGGATGATTTCAGAAACGAGGTTATTGAATATGGTCATGCCGGCAAAAAACATCGTCATGGAGAGTCCGATACGGGCGTGAGTTTCCCCAATTACTCGCCGATGCTCAACATATTCATCGTCTACTTTACCAGCTAAAAATTTTTCCCAATAGATGCGCTGCATTTTCTGAGTATGCTTGAGAAGTTTTGGGTCAGAAAAAAACTGTTCGTATTCAGGCTGCTCCATTAGCCAGCGATAAAAACCATCCACCATTTTATCCATCTGCGGTAGCATCAATGGTTCTAGAGATTTGATTTCCTCTAAATCTCTGTCAGAAATTTCATATAACTGCCGTAATGATGAGGAGTCTCTGACATCACCAGCAGTATGGAGATAGTTGGTCTGAAAATTCATTTATATTACCCTTGAACGTTGTTAAGCTTTGTATTACTTGCTTTTCCGGAAAATAGGGAAATTCCGGTAGCGCAGGATTATCTGCCCAAAAAAACCTCTAAGTTATCGCAAATATTGATCCCAGGGGGTCACAGCCCTGGTATCGTTATTATACAAGCCAAAATATTACACTCTTACTGAGAGTAGATAAAAATGCTTAAGAGTAATTTAACAAAGCAATTAGCCTCTGGCCCGCTGATGTCTTTATTGCTGATAGGGGTATTAGGGGTATTAGGACGTTCAACCATTGATCAAAGTCCCAAAAAGCATGTTCAGGCGGGGTTAAATTCTTCACTAGCGGTAGCTGGATTAGGCAAACATATTGCAGTGAAGGTTGCTCAAACTACCAGTGGACTTGATGAAAAAGTAGCTCAAAATCTAGTCTGGAAGCTACCGCAAGTGCAACGCAAAGCTAGAGAAATTCGACAACTCTCTAAGGGGAGTATCTGGGTTGCGTCTGTTGTTGATAGTTCTCCGACTGCTGATGCACCTTACTATGGAGTTCGAGTGTTTGAAAATCATCCAGATAAAACTACAGACACGATTTATTGGTTTCGCGTCTTGAGTCCTAGTGGTGTCATCGAGGTTCTAGATTTGGTGGAAAACAAATACATCCCCTTAGCCAAATGGAATCCTGATGGACGCTGAGGAGTTTGATTTGGCTGATGGTGTGATGGCGAAACGCAAAGCACCGAAGCGCTGCTTTGGTGCAGATCGCACTTTTACCCTGGGTTTGCGCTAAAACTTGTTAAAGGACAATTCCCTTTCTTTAATACCCAATGTCTGAACAAAAGCCTCTCAGTCCGTGGAACTACAAGCCTTGGTGGTGTCAACCCTGGTCTATACTGCTCACAGGTGTGACGCTGATTAGTGGTAGCTGGTTACTATTTAAGACTATCTGGCTAACTGTTCTCGTTGCTATTCCCTTATTGGCGTGGATGGGATTTTTCTTGTTAGTTTGGCCGCAACTAATGATTCGTAGCGGTGTTTTGGAATCTTATCAAAATCCTGATGGTTAAAAGCCTGGGAGTTTTAGTCTGCCAAAATTTGACCTTTAGTTTCAATTACCCAAGGCATAAAAGCCAATCCCAACAGGGGGATAAAACCCACCCAAAAGAGTACCTGTAAACCACTATTCAGGGCATTTGCTCCTTGAGAGGCAATAGCACCCACTAAAAAAGGGCCAATAGCTGCCACTACACGTCCAATGTTATAGCAAAAACCTGCACCGGTCGCCCGCAGTCTTGTCGGGAAAAGTTCTGGTAGGTAGTATGTAAAACTGCCAAATACACCAAAAACACTGATACCAATGGCGAAATACAGGTACAGCCGAATTTGGGGAGGGAGTGGAAGCCCAAAAGTCACCATAATGGCGGCAGATGAGAGAATGAAGTAGACGACAAACATTTTCTTCCGCCCCAAATATTTAGCCGCAGGAATTGTCAGCAGTGTGCCGATGAAACCTCCTAGGTTAAAGCTATTAGTCGCGATTACTTTCCATTGCTCAACTAGTGCCAAGGTAGCGCTTTTACCCAAACCTTGAGCATTCGCAGATGTTTGAGCTAAACCTGTAGCAATTACGGGAATGAAAGCATTACAACTCCACCAGGTGAGTAAAGCAGTCAATGCCATCAAAAAGCTACTGATAGTTAAAGGTAGATTTTGGCGGTTGAAGAGTTCGCCGAGTTTAGGGGGAACGGTTGTGGTGGCTGTTCTCTGCCAACGTTCTGGTTCCTTAAGAAACAAGCTGATGGCAAAAGCGACTACTGCGGGTATCAAACCACATAAAAATACATAGCGCCAAGATGTTTCAGGACTTCCGGCAAATAGCACCCCGGCGATTTGGAAATTGACGAAGGTGGCTAACAATAAACCGGCAGATGCAGAAGTATACAAGAGTGCGCCGGCTTCTACTCGTGAGTTTTCTGGTACTACTTCCGCTACCATCGCCGCCCCAGATGCCCACTCACCGCCAATACCCAGGCTAGCAACAATTCGGCAGAGCATCAAAACCCAGATGTTGGGAGCAAAGGCACAGCTAGCAGTTCCCAAAGCATAGATTAGCATTGTTAGCAGGAGGGTTTTGCGGCGCCCGATGCGATCGGCTACTTGACCAAAAATCACTCCACCTGCTGCCCAACCTAACAAGAGAAGAGAAGTTAAAAGCCCAGTCCAGAAAAGCGTTGCTGCTTTAGCTTCTGGCGAACCAATGGTTAAACCCAAAAGTGTGGGCACACAATTGGGAGCGACGTAGTTAAATAGGATACTGTTGAAAATATTAAAGCCCCAACCCAGCCACGCTGCTAAAAGTACAGTCCATTGGTAACGACTCAGACGGAGCATTTTGTTTTACAGCAAATAAATAATTTATCTGCTAATTTAGCACCACTTGACTGCCATGACTGCGGGGGTCATCTTGATTGGCTTCTGGTGCTACTGGGGCTGAGAATTTGGAAACTTGTCCGTTGGCTTGAGCATAAGGGAGAGTGGAACCGGTAACTAAAGCCTCTAAATTGCCTGCCATGACTGTGCGCGGTAATTCGCCGATCGCTTCGGCTATGGTTTCCCCATTGTTACCCAAAAACACAAAATGCGGAATGCCATCTACGCGATATTTGAGCATTTCCGGTAGCCATTTGTTATTATCTACATTCAGCATCACGAAGTTTAGCTTGTCAGCATATTGGGTTTCTAGTTGGGCCATGTCTGGCGCCATTTTCTGGCAGACAGTACACCAATCAGCATAAAACTCTACCAGTGAAGGCTTGCCATTGGTCATGGCTACTTCTAGGGGTGTAGAAGCCTGATCTAACTTAGACAGGGAAACAGAGGTGGTTTCGGCTCGCAGTCCCACAAATAAAGCTACGCTGAGGGCGATCGCTACTATGGCAATTAAGAAATTTCTCAAACGCTGCCCAAATGTAGATTCCGGCTTGGTGGGAGAGTTCACAGGTGTATCTGTAGTCATCACAAATTTATTAAAAGATATTAAGCGCTGTCATTATTTAGTTTAACTCTTTGCCTCTCTACGTCCTCTGCCGTTCCGGAAAACGTCCAATACGCTACAAGAAAAACACAACCTAACTTTCCCACCCATGAAAAAACGAGTTACGCTCACCTTTCCCAAACGCGCCATTCAAATGCCAGTCACTTACCGACTAGCAAAAGATTTCAACGTTGCTGCCAATATTATCCGCGCTCAAGTTGCCCCAAATCAAGTTGGCAAATTAGTTGTGGAACTAGCTGGGGACATCGATCAGTTAGATGCGGCGATTGAGTGGATGCGATCGCAGCATATCAATGTTTCCCATACCTTAGGCGAAATAGCGATTGATCAAGATGTCTGTGTTGACTGTGGATTGTGTACTGGAGTTTGTCCCACCGAAGCCCTCACCCTTAACCCAGAGACATATAAACTCACATTCACGCGATCGCGCTGCATCGTCTGCGAACAGTGTATTCCCACCTGTCCGGTGCAGGCTATCTCCACTAATCTCTAGTTTAGCCAGAACAGATCAACTCAAAAATTTTGCCGGCAAAACGCAACCCAAGCATACCCAAATACCACAACCTCAATATTGGGAACTTTAATCTCTCAACAGTGCATAGCCAATCAACATAAACCCATGACCAAATACGTAGCTGCAATTGACCAAGGAACGACCAGTACTCGCTTCATCATCTTTGATAAGCAGGGTAAAATAGTTGGCTATGCACAAAAAGAACATCAGCAGATTTATCCTCAACCTGGTTGGGTAGAACACGACCCCGAAGAAATTTGGTCATGCACTCAAACTGTGATTAAAGATGCCTTAGAGCAGAGTAATATTTCGGTTGCTGAGATTACAGCCGTTGGCATTACTAATCAGCGCGAAACAATAGTAGTTTGGGATCAGAAAACAGGCAAACCTTACTACAATGCCATTGTCTGGCAAGATACCAGAACGAACCACATCTGTAATCAACTAGCAGAAGATGGTGGTATAGACCATTTTCGCGCCACAACTGGTTTACCACTTGCTACTTACTTCAGCGCACCCAAAATTAAGTGGTTATTGGCAAACGTACCAGGATTAAAAGCCGCAGCTGAAAATGGTAACGCGTTTTTTGGCACAATTGACACCTTTTTGATTTGGCATTTAACAGGTGGTACACAAGGCGGTTTGCACATTACTGATGTTACCAATGCCAGTCGTACCTTGCTGATGAACTTGAATACTCTGGACTGGGAACCGGAAATTTTGGAGATTATGGGTATTCCCCGGCAAATGCTGCCGGAAATTTGCCCTTCATCAGCCATCTATGGCAAGGCTACAGGCATTCTTGCAGGAGTTCCCATTGCTGCTGACTTAGGTGATCAACAAGCTGCATTGATTGGACAAACTTGTTTTCAGGTAGGTGAAACCAAAAATACCTATGGTACAGGTTGCTTTATGCTGCTGAATACAGGCCAGCAACAAGTGATTTCCCAACATGGTTTACTGACAACCGTAGCTTACAAGTTGGGTGATGCTCCGGCCGTTTATGCCTTGGAGGGTAGTATTGCGATCGCAGGTGCTCTAGTCCAATGGTTGCGTGACAATTTGGGACTGATTCAAAGCAGTGCAGAAGTAGAAGCATTAGCCAGCACAGTTACAGATAACGGTGGCGTTTATTTTGTCCCTGCTTTCTCTGGGTTGTTTGCTCCTTATTGGCGCAGTGATGCTAGAGGTGCAATGGTGGGTATGACCCGCTACACAAATAAAGGTCATATTGCCCGTGCCGTGTTAGAAGCAACAGCATGGCAGACTCGTGAAGTTTTAGATGCCATGAGAGAAGATGCACAGATAAATTTAACTGCTTTGAAGGTAGATGGTGGGATGGTTTACAACAACCTGCTGATGCAATTTCAAAGCGATGTGCTAGGTGTGCCAGTGATTCGTCCCCAAGTAGCGGAGACTACAGCTTTAGGGGCAGCTTATGCTGCTGGGTTGGCAACAGGTTTCTGGGGTAGTCTGGAGGAATTATCTGATAATTGGCTTTTAGACCAGACTTGGCAACCGAAAATGGATGCTGTACAGAGAGAAAGCTATTATACTCTTTGGAAGAAAGCTGTTACTAAAACCTTTGATTGGATATAGGTGTAAACCTTGGCTTCTAACCTACATTCCGCCCTGCTTTTAGCCTTAACTGAACCGTAATGTGATATATGCAACAATCTTGTAATCAAACCTTACCGCTATCAGTCTTAGTTATAAAAATAACGATTAAAGGATAAATGTCAATTTTTTTCTAATGCTATTATGCAAGCATCAGATTAAGTATTTCCTTGTTATCAATTATGAAAGTAACCACAAAAACAACAGTAAAAACTCTAGGGGATTACGCATACCAGGCGATTGAAAAACATTTGAATAAAACCTGGAAGTGGGAAAAATCAGTTAAGAAAGATGAAGATCCAGAAGCACTGCACCAAATGCGAGTAGGGATGCGTCGCTTACGTACTGATATAACTAGGTTTGGGCTGGCTTTGGATTTATCGAAACCGATCAGCGAGAAAAGAATTGCTAAAATTGCCCGGATTCTGGGAAATCTCCGAGATTTGGATGTACTAAAAGAAGCTTTAGAAACCAATTACAAACCACATTTACGCCGTAAAGAACAAGAATCTCTAGAAACAGCCTTTGCCGCTTTAGCTAAACAACGTGAAATTGAACTTGCCAAGGTGCAGAAAACATTAAAGGATGAAACTTACAAATCACTCAAACAAGGATTTCAGGATTGGTTAGATAAACCCAGTTATCAACCTTTAGCATCTTTGCCAATTCAACAAGTCCTACCAGATTTACTTTTACCAGAAGTAAGTAGTTTATTGTTGCATCCGGGTTGGCTAATTGGTACTCAAATTGTAGACTCAGAGGTAGTAGTCCCCGCCGATTGGACAGCAGAAAAACTAGAAGAACAATTGGCAACTCAAGGCGCAACTCTTCATGATTTGCGGAAACAAGCCAAACGTGTCCGCTACCAAATGGAGTTATTTACTGAATTATATGGTGAATCTTTTGCAGCCCATATCGCCGAAGTCAAAAGTATTCAAGAAATTTTAGGTTCACTGCAAGATAGTATGGTTTTAGCTGAGTGGCTCTTAGATATTTTTAAGTCAGAAACTCGCACTCAGTTAAGTGGGCTAACTAATTTATTAGCAGAAAATCGTTATCAATTGTGGCAGCAGTGGCAACCAATACAAGAGCGGTATCTGAAAGCTGAAACCAGACATAGCTTTCATTTAACAATACTGCACCCCCTGTAAAAATTCAAAATTCAAAAGTAAGTTTTGCCAGATCTATTGAGGCTTGGATTAGCGAGGAGATAAGTTGATCGGAGCCTCAAGTGATAACACATAAACACTACTTTGGGGAATCTGCACAACACGGGTATTTTCTGCGGAACGCAAGCCAGAAACCAGTCCCACCGCACTTCCTAGCATTGCTCCTCGGTCAAACTGCTCAGGATCGCCTTGATTTAAAAAGCCTAAGGTACTTCCGCCAATCCTCCCCCAAACAGAACCATTTTCCACAGCTTTATCATTAGCTCGCTTATGGGTAATAGTAGTACCAGGAATCATCAGACTCGATGCTTTAATTGAGACAATTCGTCCATTGATTACCAATGACTGTGCCACAATTTTAGCGCCCCCTTTAGTGGGTTGCAGCACAATGGTTACAGGGGTATTTTCTGGTGCTATCACATTACCTTGATTATCTTTAATTGCACTTGCTAAAGGTACTGTCAGGGGATAGTCTTTTTTTTGCCCGACATCTACGGTAACAGGTGCTGGAAATGAGACGATAACCGCTGTATCTTGAGGGATGGTAATTTCTTGACTGACTTCTGAGGGCTGGGTTGGAACTGATTGGGCAAAAGTGGGTAGTGTAACGTTACCCAACAAAGACAGAGAACAGGCAAGGCTCAACAACATTTGCGTTTTCATAACTGCTTATTCCTTTGATGTGATTGCGTTTTCGAGGTTTGAATCCCTCGGTTAACAATCAATAGGTTTGTCGTTTTTGGTTTATGCAGTTTGGTTGTAGAAAACAAGCAAAGAAAATTTTAGCGGCCATTTCTGTGCCAATACCATCCCGAACCTTGACGGTTGAGCCAGTCGTCGTCAAATTCAGAGGGTTGATAGATTGGAGAGTCCAAAAAGTCTGAGTCACCTTGAACCCGAACTCTAACATTGCGACAACTTCCTTCTATTTCAATAGTGACAGTGTTTGGCGGATAGCTTGGCGTTGGTTGCAGCAGGCTATCTCTGATAATACGTCGCTGCCTGTCTGTTTCCTGTCTATCTCTAGGCAGACAACGCACCCGCACTGTTGAGTTATCGTGAGGATTATCTAGCAGATATGGCAAAATTGGGGAATTACGAGTTTTTCGAGCTGGCGTTTGAGCGATCGCTAAAGATGTGATGGACAGACACAAAATTGTCGTGAGGGCAATAATTCCCCCTCCTCTGAGGTTTCTCATTCGTGGTTGCTCCTTTCCTCTAATAAAGCAATAGCCAGGGCGCAGACCTATAGCAAACCCTGGCAGCTTCAAAATCCAAAATTAACCAATAATTATTTATTCTCTAGCAGTTGATTCACTTGCTGTCCCTGACGACCAGTTTTGATTTCATAGCGGCGAGTGAGGTTGTCTTCGTAGTTCATGTCTCTGGCGGCGGCGGAATTAACGAAAGCATCGCAATTCCTGCCTTTAACTACTGTTGAGGAAGCGCTGCTGTTTTCTTCTGTGCGGTTGTTGCGGCGATCGCTAGATTCGCTATTATTTTTACTACCTTGACTGGAACCACTACCGCTAACACCAATACCTAAAAAGCTTACACCACCGCCACCGCCATTATTGTGGCTATTGGCAGAACTAGAACGAGTACTGGTAGAAGTGGCAAGAGCAAGTTTGTTAGCACTGTTGCGGGTGTTACTACCCAAACCCACATCGCTACATAAGGCCCGGGGGTCATTTGCTAAAGTTTTCGGGTCAACCCAAGATTGATGATCACCTAATCCTTGGACTTCAGTATTCCCATTTGGATTGCTAGGCGTGCTAGGAGTTCCATTACCCACGGCTGCACCAGGGGTGACAGGGGTGAAAATACCAGGCTTGAGGTCAAAGGGCCCGGCGAAAGCAGGTAATGTAGTAGCCAGAAGTGCGGTAACTGTTAGCAAAGAATTAGTTAAGTTACGGAATTTCATGGTCTTTCTCCTAAAATTTCAGAAAAGAGTGTTTATCTTTGGGTTCCAACCCCTTCACTGACTCAATAGGTTGACCTGCTTTTGTTTATGCACTCGCTGACCAAATTTTTTTAGTTCCTCTTCCCAAATCCCCAATCCCGATTCCCTAAATGTTATTTAGCTCACAAAAATGGGATAAATAGGGTGAGAAATGGGGAGTCTTTCCGTAAACCTATGCAGTATCCGCTCGAATTCACTTTCAAGCTCTGGGCATTTGCGCCCCAAATATCCGTTGTTGACAGTCAAAGCAATTTGGTTTTCTACGTCAAACAGAAACTCTTCAAGTTCAAGGAAGCAATCACGATCTTTGCTGATAGTGAGCAAACCCGCCCCCAATACTACATCAACGCTGATCGAATTATTGATTTCTCGGCCCGCTATGACTTCACCGACAGCAACGGCGCTTATATAGGTTCAGTGAAACGACGGGGGTTGAAATCTCTTTGGCGTGCCCGCTATGACATATTTGATGGTGACACAGCAATTTTGAACATCCAGGAGAAAAATCCCTGGGTAAAAGTTGCCGATGCTCTCTTTGCAGAAATCCCAGTTGTGGGCATTTTTACAGGTTATGTGTTCAATCCAGTTTACCTAGTGAGCCGGGATGATGGCACGGTGGTGATGCGTTTGGAGAAACAAGCCTCTTTTTTCTCCAGAAGATTTACCGTCAAAGCCGTCGATCAACTTAGCGATCTCGAAGAGCAGCAGGTTTTGTTAAGTTTGTTAATGATGCTGCTCTTAGAACGAACTCGTGGTTAGTCAAACTAACCGATTAATTTTAGCCAGGATGCTGGCCCGACAATCCCATCGGCAGTTAAACTATTTTGCTTTTGAAATTTCTTAATTGCTGCCTCTGTCTGTGGCCCGTAGACACCATCAGGGTCAACACCCACACGATATTGCAAGTATCTGACAACCGGCCCACCAGCATTTGCTCGGATGACTCGTTTTGCTAAAATCAGATTTATTACATCCCATGTAGTTTTTCCGGCGATTCCAGTTGGCAGAACCCCCACAATTTTCTGAAAGTTTAATATTGCAGAGGTTGTTGCTGGGCCAATGGCGTTATCTTCTGCCAAGACTTTGCCATTTTTATCGGTTATTTTCAGTCGATTTAAGGCTTTTTGCAACCGAACAATACTGGTATCTGCATTCTGCGATTCATCTGGTACGGTGCTTACAGGAGCAGTTGGCACTTTACCCGTTAGTCCTTTAACGATCGCATTAGCCATTGCTTCGCCGTCATATAGTCGCATATCTTTTGCCGAATCGATAAAGCAACATTCCACGAGAATCGCAGGCATATCTGTATTTCTCAGTACAAACAATTGAGAACCATTCTTGACACCACGATTAAAAAAGCCTAATTTGACAATTTCATCTAATACCGGTTTAGCGATTTTATTACCTGTATCGCTAGTGGCAAATACTTCTGTGCCATTAGCTTGTCCATTGAAGGCATTGAAATGAATAGAGACAAAAATATCGACTTTGTTAGTATTCGCTTTAGCACATCTTCTGGCTAGTGAATCGCGGACTGAAGCAGCTTTATCTGGCTTACATAATATCACCTCATTTCCTAAATTTCTTAACTTAGCGGTAACTTTATTGCCCACCTCTACAACTAAATTATCCTCAAACTTAATCCCATTAGCTCCAGTGTCTGGAGGGCAATTATGCCCAATATCAATTCCAAATTTCATTTTTAGCTCCAGAAATAATTTTCGCAATAGCTCAAAACGCTGCCAATTCTAAGTATCAACTTCCGTTAATCACTTTGTTTAAGTGCTGGTTAGCAATTGGTAATTGAAGTATTATCTTCACCATAAGCAGTCTGGTAGAGAGAATAGGTATTTAAGCGAACTAAACGAGCAGGTTTTAGTGCATTTTAACAAAAAAAGAACTCACTTATCCAGATTTATCAAGATTGGGAGTAATCCGGCAATTTTAGCAAGAGGTGGTGAAATGGTAAAGGGTAAGTGTTAAAGAAAAAGTTCCGCGCTTTAACCCTTAACCGATGCCCGACTTCTGCAAGAAATCCAATATAGTCAAATGGATTAATTGCCATGATTTTTCAGATGACTTCTCCTATTGACTTCTCCCTAAGCTAAATCTGTAGGTAGATATTCCCCCATCAGCCCAAACGACGTTTAAGATCAAGGTAAAGAAATATTTCTTAGATTAAGGGCATGAAACGTATCGTCTTGATTGCTGGGTTTGAATCGTTCAACGCTGACTTGTACAGGAAAGCGGCTTTTGTGGCTAACTCTCGCTGTCCGGAGTTGGATATTCGGGTGTTTAGCGATCGCGATATTACCACCAAGGGAATCGAGGTAGAAGCATCACTCCAAGGCGCAGATGTGTTCTTCGGCAGCTTGCTGTTTGACTATGATCAAGTGATGTGGTTGCGTCAGCGCCTTCAAAGAGTCCCCATCCGTCTCGTCTTCGAGTCAGCCTTAGAATTGATGAGTTTAACCAAACTGGGTGATTTTGCGATCGGTGACAAACCCAAAGGAATGCCCAAACCAGTTAAATTCATCCTCGACAAATTTAGCAACGGAAGAGAAGAAGACAAACTCGCCGGTTATATCAGCTTCTTAAAAATCGGCCCCAAACTCCTCAAATTCGTCCCAGTACAAAAAGTCCAAGACTTACGTAACTGGTTAATTATCTATGGCTACTGGAATGCAGGCGGTCCAGAAAACGTCGCCTCATTATTCTGGACACTAGCAGAAAAATACCTAAAATTAAAAATCGGCGACATTCCACCACCACTAGAAACCCCCAACATGGGATTACTCCATCCCGACTATCAAGGGTTTTTTACATCCCCCCGCGAATATTTAGAATGGTACCAAAAGAAGATCAGAACTAGCCCCCCTTTCCAAGAGGGGTTGGGGGGATCTCCATCAATAAAACCCGTAGTCGGTATTCTTCTTTATCGCAAACACGTTATTACCAAACTACCCTACATTCCCCAACTAATTAGCCAATTTGAAACAGCCGGATTAATCCCCTTACCCATCTTTATCAACGGCGTAGAAGGACACGTTGCAGTCCGCGATTGGATGACAACCGACTACGAAATTCAACAACGACAACTAGGTAATATTCAAACTCCCTCACTTTCTAATGAAGCAGTTAAAATAGATGCAATCGTTTCCACAATCGGCTTTCCTTTAGTCGGTGGACCCGCAGGTTCAATGGAAGCAGGGCGGCAAATAGAAGTCGCCAAACGCATTCTTACCGCTAAAAATATACCCTACATTATCGCCGCACCCCTGCTAATTCAAGATATCTACTCATGGACACGCCAAGGTGTCGGCGGACTGCAAAGTGTAGTCTTGTATGCCTTACCAGAACTAGACGGGGCAATTGATACTATCCCCCTCGGCGGTTTAGTTGGTGAACAAATTTATTTAGTTCCTGAACGAGTACAAAGATTAATTGGTAGAGTCAAAAGCTGGGTTTCTTTGCGGCAAAAACCTGTATCAGAACGCAAAATTTCGATTATTTTATATGGGTTTCCCCCTGGTTATGGCGCTGTAGGTACTGCTGCATTATTAAATGTTCCCCGCAGTTTAATAAAATTTCTTCATGCACTCAAAGACCAAGGTTATACCGTCGGCGATATTCCTGATGATGGCGAAGAATTAATTCGCCGTGTGAAAGCAGCAGATGAGAACCCCACCCCAACCCTCCCCGCAAGCGGAGAGGGAGTCATATCCCCCCTCGTTTACGGGGGGGTTAGGGGGGGTTCTTCTGTGAATGCGCGTACTCTAGAAAAATGGTTAGGATATCTCCGCACTTCTCGCATCGAAAAACAATGGAAATCTCTCACGGGAACGGGTATTAAAACTTATGGTGATGAATTTAATATTGGCGGTGTGCAGTTAGGAAATATCTGGATAGGTGTACAACCACCTTTGGGAATTCAAGGCGACCCTATGCGCTTAATGTTTGAAAGAGATTTAACCCCTCATCCCCAATATGCTGCTTTTTATAAATGGCTACAAAATGATTTTCAAGCTGATGCTGTAGTTCACTTTGGTATGCACGGAACTGTGGAATGGTTGCCGGGTTCACCGTTGGGTAATACTGGTTATTCTTGGTCTGATATTTTGTTAGGAAATTTGCCTAATCTCTATATATATGCGGCGAATAATCCTTCTGAATCTATTTTGGCAAAGCGTCGCGGTTATGGGGTGTTAATTTCTCACAATGTACCACCTTATGGTCGTGCAGGTTTATATAAGGAGTTGGTGGCTTTAAGGGATTTAATTGCTGAATATCGCGAAGATCCGCAAAAGAATTATCTGCTGAAGGAAGGGATTTGTAAGAAGATTGTTGATACTGGTTTAGATGCTGATTGTCCTTTTGAAGATGCTAAACGGTTGGGGATTACTTTTAGTCCGGAAAATGTGCGGTTGTTTAGTGGTCATGCTTTTGATGATTATCTGGTGAAGTTGTATGAGTATCTGCAAGTTCTAGAATGTCGGCTGTTTTCTTCTGGGTTGCATGTTTTGGGTGAAGCGCCGAATGAGGAGGAAATGGCGGGGTATTTGAATGGTTATTTTGGGGAGGATAACGAACCGCCAAGATGCCAAGAACGCCAAGAGGAGGAAGGAGAAATTAGGGATTTGTTGATGCAATCTACTGATGAGTTAACAAATCTTTTGCGGGGTTTGAATGGGGAGTTTATTCTTCCTGCGCCTGGTGGTGATTTGTTGCGTGATGGGGCTGGGGTTTTGCCTACGGGGCGGAATATTCATGCTTTAGATCCTTATCGAATGCCTTCGCCTGCGGCTTTTGAAAGAGGTAGGGAAATTGGCCGAAAGATGATCTCTCAGCATTTAGATGAACATGGGAAATATCCGGAAACTGTGGCGGTTTTGTTATGGGGTTTGGATGCGATTAAAACTAAGGGTGAATCTCTAGGTATTCTTTTGGAATTGGTGGGGGCTGAACCTGTTAAGGAGGGGACTGGCAGAATTGTTAGATATGAGTTGAAATCTCTTGGAGATGTGGGACATCCTCGAATCGATGTGTTGGGGAATCTATCGGGAATTTTTCGGGATAGTTTTGTGAATATTATCGAGTTGTTGGATGATTTGTTTCAACGGGCTGCTGATGCTGATGAGTCGGAGGAAGAGAATTTTATTAGAAAACACGCTTTGGCTTTGAAGGCGCAAGGGGTTGAGAATACGTCGGCGCGGTTGTTTTCTAATCCTGCGGGTGATTTTGGTTCTTTGGTGAATGACAGGGTTGTGGATGGTAACTGGGAGTCTGGGGAGGAGTTGGGGAATACTTGGCAAAGTCGCAATGTTTTTAGCTATGGTAGGGAAGATAAGGGTCAGGCTAGACCGGAAGTTTTGCAGACATTGCTGAAAACTAGCGATCGCATTATCCAAGAAATCGACTCGGTAGAATATGGGTTAACTGATATTCAGGAATACTACGCCAACACTGGCGGTTTGAAGAAAGCAGCCGAAAAGCAAAGCGGTAAAAAGGTAACAACTAGCTTTGTCGAAAGTTTCTCTAAGGACACCACACCCCGAAATTTAGATGATTTGCTGCGGATGGAATACCGCACTAAGTTACTAAATCCCAAATGGGCCGATGCAATGGCTAATCAAGGTTCTGGTGGTGCTTTTGAAATTTCCCAACGGATGACGGCATTAATCGGTTGGGGTGGTACTGCGGATTTTACTGATGATTGGGTATATGACCAAGCCGCTGATACCTATGCTTTAGACGCAGACATGGCGGAGAAGTTACGCAAAGCTAATCCTGAAGCTTTCCGAAATATCATCGGCAGAATGTTAGAAGCACATGGACGCGGTTTCTGGCAAACTGATCAAGATAAGTTAGATAAATTGCGCCAGTTGTATGATTTGACTGATGAACAATTGGAAGGAGTGACGGTGTAAAATGCCAGCAAAACCTATGAAATTTATCATTACTATCTTTCAAGATGAAGATGGAATCTTTATTGCTGAATGTCCATCAATTCCTGGTTGTGTTAGTCAAGGTAAAACTGAACGAGAGGCTGAAGAAAATATTCAAGATGCAATTAAGGAATGTTTAGAAGTGAGACTTAAAAAAGGTATGCCATTGACTGTGATAACTCGTGAAGTGGAAGTTTATATCTAATGCCTGCTATACCAATATTGAAACCTACGGAGGTTATTAAGGCATTTGAGAAACTAGGCTGGGAGGTTTCCCGTCAGCGTGGGAGTCATATTATTCTCACAAAGGAAGGACATCCAGCTACACTTTCTGTACCAAATCATTATGAAGTAGCACGCGGTACTTTACGCAGTCTAATTTCTAAAGCGGGAATTACTGCGGATGAATTTATAGAAGCGTTGGAGGATTGAATTTGGAACTTGACAAAATAGAAAAATTGCAGGTTTAGTTAAGGATCGTGAATTAACTTTCCGTAGGTGAATTATGGTTCAAGCCTTACCAAAAATAGTAACTTTTGCAGAATTTATAGAATGGCTACCTGATAAAGGACGCTATGAATTACATGATGGGGTAATTGTTGAAATGAATCCACCTGTAGGTTTTCATGAAGATATTATTTGTTTTTTATCTGAGAGAATCACGGCTGAGTATTTACGCTTAAACTTACCCTATGGAATACCAAGAACAACTTTTGTTAAGCCACCTGCAAGCGAATCAAGCTATTTACCAGATGTATTGGTGATAAATCGATCTATTTTAGCAAATGACGCCACCTGGAAAAAATCAGCAATAATTTCTCAACCAGATTCTATTCCCTTAGTTATTGAAGTTGTTAGTACTAACTGGCAAGATGATTATTATAAAAAGCTTGGTGATTATGAAAGGTTAGGCATTCATGAATACTGGATTGTAGACTATCTAGCGCTGGGGAGTAGAAGGTTTATTGGTAATCCTAAAGAACCAACTATTTCTATTCACGAATTGATAGATGGGGAATACCAAGTTAGTCATTTTAGAGGTAGTGATTTGATAGTTTCACCAACTTTCGCAAATTTGAATTTGACTGCTGAACAGATTTTGAAAGCTGGTAATATTTTCGAGTAAGTAATTAAGCGAAAATAAATCAAACTAAGTTAAGGAATATAAAAATATTGAGATTGGCTTGTAGTAAGCGGCTATAGCCCTCTTTTATAGCTGCGCTTACCGCGTAGCGTCGTCTCAAAGAGAGGGCTGAAGCCCTCACTACGAACCTTTAATTATTTATGCTAACCTACTGTTTAAAATAGTTCTGTAATGCAATCTTTCAGAATTTCAATTAATTCTTGTTTATTCACTTTATTATCAGCAACCTGTATTGTTAATTCCTCTGCTTCCTTGCCTTCCTTGTTAATTTTGTAATCATTCATGTTCAAGAATGTCACCATAACAGCAAACGAAACTCGCTTATTACCATCTATAAAAGCATGATTTTTATTTATGTTAAATAAGTATGTTGCTGCTTGTTCCACAATTGTCGGATATAAAAATTCTCCCCCAAAGGTTGCTTGAGGTGCGGAAATAGCAGATTCTAGCGAACCTTCATCTCGTATACCTGGTAAGCCACCATACAGCCTTAATTGCTTATCATGTATACTTAACACATCTTCTTTTTCAACAAATTTAGGATTTTGCAAGATTTCTGTACACCTGATCCCATTTTTTCATAGATGCCAAAAAGGTTAGCGTAGTTTCCGATTCTTGGGAAATGGAAGTATTTAGATTCAACGCATTAACTTTTTCTTCGGTTAATATGTTAATGTTTAAAACAACAGTGATTACTGATTGTATTAAGTGCTTTAGTGTTTCTACAATAATGTATAATTCATCTTTTTGAGCATCTCTAGAGTCAAATTCTTTTTTCAATTTTATGTATGATTTACCTAAACTCAAAGTAATTGCTTTAACGGCTTCTCTACCTTTTTCATTTTGAAAAAAGTCCCAGTATTTATCCATGATTTCCTTATATAGGAAATTGTATCTAACAAAGAGTAGAAGTGATAAATCATCCTGTTGTTCTTTTGCTTTTAGCTTTTTATCTAACTTCAAAAATTTATGAAGCAGATATAGCATTTGTCTGGCTTCCTCTTTAAGTTGACTAAGAGATATTTGCCGACTATTAGCCAACTCAATTATTTCTGCCATTGCTTCATCTTGCGGGTTAGCATCATTCAGGCATCTTTCTAGGAATTCTATCCTTTCCTGAATGCTGTCAATCATCTCTTGTGGGAATGTAAAGCTGTGAACCATTTTTTATGTACCTCGCTTGTGAGGTGTTAGGTTTCCCATTAAACCATTTTAACCGAAAAAATGCTAAGTTTTATATTATGGTTGGTGATTTTTTATGGAAAACTCCTTTACTGCGGTATTTGAAAAGGTAGATGATTGGTATATTGGCTATGTCCAAGAGTTACCAGGTGCGAATGTACAAGAAAAAACACTAGAAGAAGCGAGAGAAAGTTTGCGGGAAGCGATAGAGTTGATTTTAATATCAAATCGGGAACTGACTGAGCAACAACTTTATAAGATAGATAAGGGCGGGCAAGATGCCAACCCCACAAGAGTTTAATTGCTAATATCTGTACTTTATTGAAGATGCCCAGCACTTATGCAAAAGTACAAGGCTGTAGAATTTATGAATTCTAGGTGAATATAGAATTGGTATCAACTAGCGAAGATACCAAGATCGAGTTTTCTAACTCTTCAAACTCTCTTGATTGATAGCTGCTTCAAATTGCTTTATTTGCATTTCCCAATTTTTAATTAACTCTGTTTGAGTTGACTCAGAAACAAATGCATGTTCTAAACTGGCACGAGCGATTTTCTTGACTTCTTCCCAACTCAAATCTGGTTGACTCTCAACTACACGGGCAAATTCTTCTGTGATATTCGTGCCAAAGATACCAGCATCATCGGTGTTGAGAGAAACCGGAATCCCCATTCTCAACCATTTTTTAAAAGGATGACAGGTGAAGGGAATTTTTAATAGTAAATGGTTACTTGTTGGACAAGCTTCAATCAAAATACCACGTCGGCGCATCAGTGATTCTTCTGCTGATTTTGCTTGGAAGATAGTATCTGAATTGACTGCATCACAAATCTGTTTGACTGATTTGGCTTCTGGAGATGTAACTAAGTTTACTCCATGTCCAATGCGCTCTGCTCCTAGTAAAATTGAATCTCGAATGTGCCAGTCCCATTTATCAGTTTCACCTGCATGAATTGATAAGCGGACTGAGGGATAAAGGCGACGTAATGCGATAATATAATTACTAATATTATCTGGTTGAGCTATTGCTTGACCAATCTCTGGATCTGTTGAGTATTCGTTACCAACGAGGTTGATACCTGCGATCATTTTACCTACTTTATCATTGGCGGCTGCTAATTCAAAAGCGATGGGTAATTGTGTAAACTGTTTAGCGCTGGTACGACGAAAAGAGAGCATAAATCGGACTTCTACACGCTCGTTTTTTGGTAACTGTTGATTTGCTTGTTCTACTGCTTCTATCAAGCTAGTCAAATACTCTCGTGATGTAGTCAGATTCAATACTTTATATTCATCTGCCTTGTTTTTACCAAGTGGATTACCGGGGAAAGGAGATAACATTGGTTCTACATAACTGATGTGATGCTTGTGTGCTTTTTCCACCACATCTGCTAACATTTGACGCACAATTTCTGGGTTGCTGGTGACAACATCACTACGGGCAAAAGTTGCGTTAAAAAATACTGTATTTGGATCTGGTTCGGCTTCAGATATCATCAAGGCTTGACGATATTTTTGTTTGTGCTGACGTTGAGATTCTGTCTGTGGGTTGAGTAGCTGAGAAGCTGGTATTAATGTATGATTGCTATCTTGGGAACCTGGTTGAGTATCTGGTGATAATGCTACAAATTGATAAGCTTTGGGGTCGTCTGCGCGGTAAATTTGATTGGGTACTCGCAC
Organism: Cylindrospermum stagnale PCC 7417; assembly: GCF_000317535.1. Classification (NCBI taxonomy): domain Bacteria; kingdom Bacillati; phylum Cyanobacteriota; class Cyanophyceae; order Nostocales; family Nostocaceae; genus Cylindrospermum; species Cylindrospermum stagnale. The sequence continues at coordinate 4,584,377 of NC_019757.1, read as the reverse complement.
AAAGTATTTAATCTGTTTTGATTGCGCTGCCAATTCTAATAACCGTTCTGGGGTAATATCACCACTCAGGTGGGTGTGCAATTCTCCACCTTTAGGCATTTTTTGCAGAAAAGTGCGTAACAGTTTTTGGTCTTGTCGGACTTTTTCTAAATAGGTATTTGTTTGGAGTGATATTTTTTGTTGCCCGCTATTTTCTCGACTGAAGGCAGGTAAAAACAAGCTCTCTCCATAGTTTACACCACAAAATATCCCGACTCCGATTACAAAAGCAATCAGTAGCTGCCAGTATCTTTTCATCTGCAAAAATTTATACCATGTTGGAATTTTTTATATATTATCCCCCCACATCTTTCTTTAGCAATGATTTCAGATTAACTAAAATCAATTCTCAACTAATCCCCGTGCAAATGCGATCGCATCTTCAACCGTCCCAATTCTCCCCTCAACCTGGGCTACAGCAATCTCTGTCAGCATTTTGCCCACCATTGGCGAAGGGGGGATGTTTAATGCTATGATGAGGTCTTTACCACTCACTAACGGAGTGGTGTGAGCGACCAGATCATCAGGGTTAAGGTAGCGGCTGATCAATGGTGCGATCGCATCTACTGGGGCATCATGTGCTAGAGCTAACGCTGCTGTAGCGGTAAATACAATCCCAACTTCCTGGAACAAACAATATTGTTCTCGTAGGGACATATTAGTTTTTTTGAATTGCGGGAACAGTTTCAGGGCGATGGCTACAGCGCGAATCTCTGCACGGCTGTAAGTTAGTTGTTGTAACTCTATCTCGGCGATTTCTGGATTTGGGTGAACAAGACAAGCGAGTTTGGCAATACCGAACCAAGAAGTTTTGATAGTATCGCGCACATATCTTTGCAGTTCTATTCCTAATTGCGGCCAGTTTTCTGTGAGTAAGGTAGCTGCTTTGTCAACCGCTGCTAATTTAATCAAGCTTTCACGGTTGGCGTTTTTGAAGAAAGAAGCCAATAACCCATCTTCCCAAGCATTGGTGATTTTAGCAGTACCCTGATAACTCCCTAGCAGATAGCCAATTTCTACCCGCACTCGTTCGGCTGCAACTTGAGTGATGTATGGCGCTAAACTGCGAATGGCTGCTTGGGTAGCTGATTCAATGGTAAAACCAAGTTGGGCGGCTTGGCGATATCCTCGCATCAGTCGCAGAGGGTCATCTTGGAGGTTGGCGGATGATATCATTCGCAATAGACCCAAATCTATGTCAGCACAGCCTTGGAGAGGATCGATTATTTCTTGGGTGTGGGGATTATAGGCGATCGCATTTATTGTAAAATCCCTTCTGTGCAAATCAGTAATTAAACTCTCCCCTTCCTGTTGGGCAAAATCAGCTGTAGCCTGGGGAAAGACAACACGAGCAATTCTGCGTTCTTTATCAAGTAACACAAAACCAGCTTGGTAATGTTGAGCAATCTTTCTCGCTACCTTCACCGCATCCGATGGGATGATAAAATCTAGATCCAAGTATTCTCGACTTCTGCCAATAATCGCATCTCGCACCGCACCACCAACCATGTAAGCAGGTTGTGGCAACCATTCTAAGCTAAAAGGCCAATTTTCTGGAGATAGGCGAGAAAAAACTGAACTCTGCATTTTCAAAAATCAACCCAGCAACTAGTGATTAACAGTTTGGCTTAGGTTAGATTAACTATAAAGGTTTTTGGAGTTGGTTCTATTATGTGTATTTGTGTAAACTGCCACTATGTAGACCGCTGTGCAACCTACAATGCTGTAGAAACGCAGCACCAACAGCCGCACTTGACCGAAACGCCAGATTTTGATCCTAACGAACCTTCCATCAATGTCAATATCCGCACAAAAGAAGATGTGATTGAAATGGAATGGGATGTGGTGGGATGTCTCAGCTTTAAGCGGGAAATGGGCAAATGGGCTAAGTTGCGTCCGGGTGAATTAGTGCCTACGTGACGTTATGATGGGGCGGGTGGTTCTTGTCTGAATTAACCCGCTCAGATATGATTATGATTTATTGATAATAATCCCAGTAGCTGTAGAGTAGGCGTCTCGCCTGCTACCGAATGATCGGCTTTCCGGCCTGTTCTACGATTCTAAAAACATATATTTGAATATACTTTGACAACTGAACTAGAACATCTCGAAACCACAAAATACGCTTTGGCAATGCACACCACCACTCCCGAATTGGGTTTGGCAATTAGCAGCAATGCAGGCGAAAATCGGTCTAATGTTTGGAATTTAGGGCGTGATTTATCTAGCCAGATACATCAATATTTAATTGATTTTATCAAACCGCAAACTTGGGCAGATATGGCATTTATTGCCGTGGCTAAAGGTCCTGGCGGTTTTACTGGTACTCGCATTGGTGTTGTGACTGCGCGAACTTTAGGACAACAGTTAGAAATTCCGGTATTTGCTGTTTCCACTTTAGCCGCAGTAGCTTGGGCAGAATATATCTCGAAGATATCCTCTAACAAAGAAGAGCGTTGGGGGAATCAAAATTTTGCTGTGGAAATGCAAGCACAACGTGGGCAAATTTTTGGCGCGATTTATCAACCTACACTTAATAATTTGGGAATGACAGCTTTATTACCAGATACTGTATTTACACCTGAAGCATGGCAGGAAACTTTAACTAATTGGTCTACAGATTGTCAACTAATTAAAGCTACTTCTGGTTTAGCAGCGACGGTAACAAGTATTTTGCAATTAGCTGATTTTGATTGGCAACAAGGTAAGCGTCCTAACTGGTCAGAAGCTTTACCTTATTATGGGCAGCATCCGGTAGATTTGTAAAGGGTAAAGGGGATTGGGGACTGAGAGGATGTTTGAAAAGTATCAAAATTGATCGAGATCCCCCCAACCCCCCTTTTTAAGGGGGGCAATAAACTCTTAAAGTCCCCCTTTTTAAGGGGGATTTAGGGGGATCTACGAGTGTTATATTTATCACAAACAACTTTTCAAACATCCTCTGAGGACGGGGAATAGTTATTACCAATTACCCATTACCAATTACCCATTACCAATTACCCATTACCCATTACCAATTACCCATTACCCATTACCAATTACCCATTACCCATTACCCATTAATTATCTATAAGGTTGAAATTCTATCTAAATTAGATAATAGAGAACAGAAGTTTTGGTTTTAAGTAGAAGATACTGGCATAGGTATAAAGGCAATTTCAAATAAATTATCCGACAGGTTAATAAACTAGAAGGTGAAGATGATCATCTCTTGCCATTCTGCGAAAAATTACGTACATTAGCCAAAGACTTTGAAGGTTAGGAGATTGTTAAACTTATTAATCAATCGATTAAAGGTTGGTAGTGTTCCAAAAGTGGGGAACGCGGGATTTAAAGGGGGCAGCATCTGCTGATGCAAAAGAGACAAATAGGAAATAAAGTTGACTAATCCTCCAACTATATGTAAGGCAGATATTTTGGTTGTTGATGATACTCCCAGCAACCTGCTTTTACTCACAACTATGCTGACGCAACATGATTACTCAGTACGCTGTGCGATTAATGGCGAAATGGCACTAGAACAAGTACAAGTAATTTGCCCGGACTTGATTTTGCTTGACATTCAGATGCCAGAAATGAGTGGTTATGAAGTTTGTCAAAAGCTGAAAGAGATGAAGGAGATCAAAGATGTTCCTGTGATTTTTTTAAGTGCATTAGGTGAGGTATCTGATAAGGTGAAAGCCTTTGAAGTGGGTGGTGCTGACTATATTACTAAACCCATTGAAGGGCAAGAGGTGCTAGCGCGGATCGAAAATCAACTAGCAATCCGCAAATTACAAAGACAGCTGACAGAACAAAACGCTATTTTAGAGCAGGAAATCCGCGATCGCCAGCAAGTAGAGACCAAACTGGCAAATTCTTTGGCTTTACTCCAATCAACCTTCGATTCAATGGGGGATGGCATTATAGCGGTTAGTGGCGATCTGCAATCTGTGACTTACAACCAGAAATTTTTGGATATGTGGGGGATTGACAATCCAGATACAGTATTGCCAGACCGCGAGAGTCGCGTTCGCTTTTTAGCCAATCAACTGCAATCTCCAGAGGTTTTTTGCCGTCGCTTACAAGAACTTTATCTCCAGCCAGAAGTTGATGCTTACGATGTGCTGGAGTTGCAGGACGGTCGAGTGTTTGAATGCCATTCCCGTCCACAACGCTTGGGGGCTGGCATCAGTGGGCGAGTCTGGGTCTATCGAGATATAACTGAACGTAGGCGGGCAGAAACGCAATTGCAACTGGAGCGAGAAAAAACCGAGCAATTGCTGTTAAACATCTTGCCAGAGGCGATCGCTGAACGATTGAAACAGAAGCATCAAGCGATCGCTGAACAGTTTAATGATGTGACGGTCTTATTTGCCGATATCGTTGGCTTCACTGAATTGTCTAGCTACATTTCTGCCAAGGATCTGGTGGGTTTACTCAATCGGATTTTTTCTTTATTTGATCGCCTATCAGAACGATATGGTCTAGAAAAAATTAAAACCATCGGGGATGCTTACATGGTGGTGGGTGGACTCCCGAACCCACGACCAGACCATGCCGAAGCGATCGCCGAAATGGCTCTATCTATGCAGCAAGAAATCGCCTATTTCCGAACTTACGAGGGGCGGCGTCTGGCCATCCGCATTGGGATTAACACGGGGGCAGTTGTCGCTGGGGTGATTGGCACCAGCAAATTTAGCTACGACCTCTGGGGAGATACGGTCAACATCGCCAGTCGGATGGAATCACAGGGAGAACCGAACCTGATTCAGGTGGCTGAAGCAACTTATCAACGACTGCAATCTAAATATTGTCTTTATCTGCGGGGGATGGTGAACATTAAAGGCAAGGGCGAAATGCCGACTTACTGGCTAATATCCCGCAAGCAAGAGTGAACAATTCAAAATTCAAAATTCAAAATTCAAAATTTTAGCTCTGCGGTTAAATAAATGGCTTTTTAACCACAGAGGCACTTTAGTAACTAGTACAGGGCGGCAAAAATAACTAACCAGTGAGATTCCACTCAAAAGCTTAGGGATTTCCAATTAAAAAAATATCCAATTGGTAGGGACACAGCATTGCTATGTCTCTACCAGTCTATGATTACTGGATAATTTAATTGTTGGTATTCCCTTATTGTTAATTTTTAATTCCGAGAAAGCGGTACTAGGCTGTGACAGTAGCTAATGCCTTTTCAACAGCTTGCAGTGCTATCTTGACTTCTGCCTCTGTGACAATTAGGGGAGGTACAAACCGGACAACTTTTGGCCCGGCGGGTACGAGTAATAAACCCTCGTCTACGGCAGCTTTGACAACTTGGGCGGCGGTTAGCTGAGTGTCTGCTGTTAATTCCATACCGTTGATTAAGCCCCAACCGCGAACTTCGGCAATATGTTGCGGATATTTGAGAGCGATCGCATTTAATCCCCGCCGCAACTGTTCCCCTCTGGCTTCCACATTCGGCAAAATCTGCTCTTTTTCCAAAGTCTGGCAGACACTGAGGGCCACTCCACAGACAAAAGGATTACCGCCAAAGGTGCTGGCGTGTTCCCCTGGTTGAAATACATCACAGAATTTCTTGCTGATCATCGCGCCGATGGGGATACCACCACCTAAGCCTTTAGCACTGGTGAAAATATCCGGTTCTACGCCGAGATGTTCATAACCCCATAATTTGCCGCTGCGTCCCATGCCAACTTGCACTTCGTCAAAAATCAACAAAATGCCTGTTTCATCACAAATTTCCCGCAGTCTTTGGAAATAGGCGATATCTCCAGGACGCACCCCGCCTTCTCCCTGCAAAGGCTCAATCAAAATCGCCGCTACGCCATAATCACCTTCATCCAACTCGCTAACGGCTGCTTCCACCTCAGCAATATTGTTGTACTCTACATAATGGAAACCAGGCACTAAGGGGTCAAAATACTTTTGATACTTTGATTGTCCGGTGGCGGTGACAGTTGCCAAAGTCCGCCCGTGAAAACTGGCATGAGCGGTTAAAATAATTGGCTGGTCAATTTTGAGGACTGTGTGGGCGTATTTCCGCGCCAGTTTGATTGCCGCTTCGTTAGCTTCAGCCCCCGAATTGCAGAAAAAAGCGCGATCGCCACAGGAATGTTGAATCAGCCATTTAGCTAATTCCCCCTGTTCAGGAATGTAGTACAAATTAGAAACATGATGCAGCTTTTGAATTTGGCGTGTCACCGCTTCTACCATTGCTGGGTGGGCGTGTCCCAAGGTGCAAGTGGCAATTCCGGCTACAAAATCTAGATATTCCCGCCCCTGTGTATCCCAAACCCGACATCCCGCACCCCTTTCGAGGGCTAGGGGATAACGGCTGTATGTGGACATCACGGCTTGATTAAAGCTATCTGCATCAAAGGGAGTAGATGGCACAGAATCTATCTCTGGGGGGATTGTGGCTTGTTCAACTGGAGTTTGGACGCTCACTACCGCTCCTCCTGAAAATCTTTTGTCGTACACTTATCTTTCTAGTTTCCCGGAAAAATTTAAAAATTTCTAATTATTTCCATAACTGCCTCTATCACTAAGGCTAACCCTCAGATATCCTCAAACGAGTGGCAGCAATGAAAAAAAAATTGTGTATTCTACCCTCGATCAAAAATATCAACGCATTCAACAAGAGTTAATGGTAGGGGCAATTGCCCTCGGCGGTGTTTTCCTGATTGGAACTTTTTGGTACTGTTTCATTGAGGGCTGGTCATGGGAAGATGCAGCTTACATGACGGTGATCACCTTAGCGACGGTGGGTTATGGAGAGACGCACCCACTAGGAAGCCGGGGACGGTTGTTTACAATTGCCTTGATTTTGATGGGCGTAATCAATATCGGTTACATTGTCAATAGATTTACAGAAGCCGTAATTCAAGGCTACTTTCAAGAAGGAATTCGATTACGGCAACAGAGGCGCTTAATGGAATCCTTGTCAGGACATTACATCATCTGTGGATTTAGTCGGACTGGTCGGCAAATTGCCAAAGAGTTTCGCGCCGAAGGGGTGTCTTTTGTCGTTATTGATGCTGATGTGGAATCTGTGCAGAGAGCGCAGTCTGAGGGTTATACGGCATTTCAAGGCGATGCCACATTAGACGACACCCTGCTGAAAGTTGGCGTTGAACGGGCAATTTGCATTGTCGCGGCACTGCCGAGCGATGCCGAAAATTTATATATAGTGTTATCGGTAAAAACATTAAATCCAGGAATTCGGGCGATCGCTAGGGCCAGTACAGAAGAAGCCTTGAAAAAGCTCCAGAGGGGCGGTGCTGATGCCGTCATATCACCCTATATCACTGGTGGTAAACGGATGGCAGCAGCAGCCCTCAGACCCCAGGTGTTGGACTTCGTGGATGGAATTCTTACAGGTGCAGACCGCCAGTTGTATATGGAAGAATTTTTACTAGATCCGACTGTTTGTCCTTTTGTGGGTCAGAGTTTACAGAAGGCTAAATTGCGATCGCAATCCGGCGCCTTAGTTCTGGCAATTCGCCGAGGTGATGGTGCCCTCATTGGTGGCCCCACCGGCGATACAGTTCTCATGCCCCAAGATACCCTCATTTGCATGGGCACAGCAGAACAATTGCGGAGTCTCAACCAAATTCTCGGACCCATTAATTCCCAGCAACTGCGACGACCTAAAAATAGCTGATTAGGTAAGTTTAAATTTTACAGTGTATTCACCGTAACTTTTTCACTTCCAGAGAGATGTGTAAAGTATCTATGACTTCCGAAGAAGAGAAAATCACACCGAGTTCCTAAGATTCTCCAGAAACAGTAATTTTGGACTCTAATTTAGATTTAGATATGGATATCGGCTTGCAGCTTGGTTTTTTTTTCATCTATCATAAGATAGATATAGCTAGTCGGCTCAGGGTAATTATCTAAATATCAAACTTGAATGTCCGAACAATATTGACCAGATTTTTGATTTTTATTCCTCTAGAGAAAATTATTTAAATGTATCAATCTACACTAAAAGCAAATGAAAATACAGCATTTAGATATATCTGAGTCAATCATTGGTAGTTCAGAAAATTTGACTATTGTCCAATTACTGACAGAGAGTGTCAAGCGAAATCCAGAAGCGACCAGCATCACAGCACCAGATCGTCTTCCCCTAACCTATATTCGCCTTGATGAACAAATTCAAGAGACGATCGCCATTTTGAATTCCCAAGGGCTAGGTTTAGGCGATCGTATTGCGATTGTCCTGCCTAATGGCCCAGAGATGGCGGTAGCTTTTTTGGCAGTAACGGCTTGTGCCACCAGTGCCCCCCTCAACCCTGGTTATAGTGCAGCGGAATTTGATTTTTACCTAAGTGACTTGAATGCCAAAGCCCTGATAGTGCAATCAGGAATCGATTCACCTGCTAGACTTGCCGCAGCAACGCGGAATATTCCCATTCTGGAACTGGTGCCACAGTTAGACGCAGAAGCGGGAGTTTTCCAGCTGATAGGTGAGACAAACTTGCCTAAAATCACCAAATCTGTCGTAAAAAATCAGGATATTGCCCTAGTACTGCATACCTCAGGAACCACTGCCAGACCCAAAATTGTGCCATTAACCCAGGCGAATCTATATATTTCAGCACAAAACATCAAAAATGTCTTGGAGCTGAAGCCAAGCGATCGCTGCCTGAATATCATGCCACTATTTCACATTCACGGATTAAGCACAGTTTTTTCCTCCTTAGCAGCAGTCAGTAGTGTAGTTTGCACCCCAGGCTTTGATGCCACCAAGTTTTTTAAGTGGCTGGAAGTCCTACAACCAACCTGGTATACCGCAGTGCCTACACTACATCAAGCAATATTAGCCGAGGTCGAGGCTAACCGCAGCCTGAGCGAAAAATCCTCATTCCGCTTCATTCGGTCTGCTTCCTCAGCCTTACCACCGCAAGTGCTAGAGGCATTAGAACTAGCATTTAATGTGCCTGTGATTGAATCTTATGGCATGACCGAAGCCGCCCCCCAAATAGCTTCTAACCCCGTACCACCGAAAAAGCGTAAAGTCCATTCAGTTGGCATGGCCGCAGGCCCAGCAGTTGCCATCATAGATGAAGCCGGAAACTTCCAAGCAGAAGGCGAAATTGGCGAAATTGTCATCCAGGGTAGCAATGTCACCCAGGGTTATGAAAACAATCCGCAGGCCAACTTTATGGCCTTTGCCAATGGGTGGTTGAAGACTGGAGATCTGGGCTATTTAGATAGTGACGGTTATCTCTTCGTTACAGGCAGACTCAAAGAACAGATTAATCGGGGTGGTGAAAAAATTTCCCCCCGTGAAATTGAGGAAGTGCTACTAGACTATCCTGGAGTAGCAGAGGCAGTCACCTTTGCAGTTCCCCATCCTACCTTAGGTGAAGATATCGCAGCTGCGATCGTTCTCCGGCAAAACGCCCATGTAACTGAAAAAGAAATACGTGCATTTGTAGCCACAAAACTAGCAGAGTTCAAAGTACCAACTCAGGTGGTATTTCTAGCAGAAATCCCCAAAGGTTCCACAGGTAAACTCCAGCGAATTGGTTTAGCAAAAAAACTGGCAAGCCAATTGAAGATAATTTATATCGCTCCCAGAACCGAGACAGAGAAAGCGCTGGCAGCAATTTGGGCAGAGGTGTTGGGTATTGAAAAAGTGGGGATTTACGACAATTTCTTTGCTTTGGGCGGTGACTCATTGCAGGCGCTGCGGCTATTCGCAGAAATTGACACGCGCTTAGGTAAAACTCTGTCTATATCTACCTTAATCGCCGCGCCAACAGTTGACCAACTCGCTGACATCATTAATCACTCCAAAGGTTCAGAATCTTGGTCATCTTTAGTCGCAATTCAGCCCAGAGGTTCTAAACCTCCTCTGTTTTTGATCCATGCTATTTTTGGAGATGTCCTCTTCTATCGTGATTTAGCACGTCATTTCAGTCCGGAGCAACCGATTTATGCGCTACAAGCCCTAGGACTGAATAAAAACCAAACTCCTCATAATCGAATTGAAGACATGGCGGCTTGTTATCTTCAAGAGATACAAACCATACAACCCCAAGGTCCTTATTTTCTAGGAGGACACTCCTTTGGGGGTATAGTAGCCTACGAAATAGCTCAACAACTACGTAGGCAAGGTCAGGAAGTAGCAATGCTAGTTTTGATTGATACCTCTGCTCCTGGCTCTAAAGATAGGTTACCTTTGCTCAATCGATTACCGCTTCACCTTAAACAACTTTTACAACAAGGGCCTGCCTACATTTTTCAAAGGACTTTAGCCTGGAACAAATTACTCCAATCACGCTTGCAGAAAGTTTTCTACAAAACTTGCTTGGTTTTTAGACTTTCCTTAAATCGCGACTTAAGGAAGTTATACGTCAAAGACTCCAACAAACAGGCGCAAATGAAATATGCTCTACAAATTTATCCAAATCCTGTAATTATCCTGCGAGTTGAAGATCAGATGAGGATAGACCTTGTTGGTAATAAGACTGCTCCTGACTTAGGCTGGGGAAATTTTGTCACAGGCAAACTGGAGATTTTTTACTTTTCTGGTTCTCACACTTCCATAGTCCAAGAACCTCACGTCCAGGAAGTGGCTGAACAATTGCAGGCTTGTTTAGAGCAGGTGCAGCTAGGTCGCTAGCTGTGTCTATAAAAATGTTATAAGTTCATAAATAAAATCAAACTACTATCAATAAACCACACAACAGAAATTATTTCCCCATGTAGAGACATTGCAAACAACCTTTCTCTCTACACTGTGATCTAATACCAATTCTATCTGAATTAAAATGAGCTTGATTTGACCAGAAAACGCTATAGATAAAAACTGCTACAACAACAAGATTCCCGACTTCTCAAATAAGTCGGGAATTTGTGGCATCTAAAATGGTATAAATTGCTATATAGATGCTAAGAAATAATCTACCCTACACAAACAAAAAACCAACATGAAACTTGCCTTAGCCATTGGAACTCTATTTACTTTTACCTTAAGATTTTGCACCTCACCAGCTATAGCTGCACCCCTGACAACTCCCAAAACTTTTACAGAATGGTGTCAGCAGAAATCAACTTTACACCCCCAAACAAGACGCACAGTTGACACTTTGTTAAAAGTTGCTGAAACCTCAGACTGTAATCAGGCTAATCAAAAGCTTACCAAACGGTCGGAACTCAACCTAGAGTCAAGCGAAATCAGCGATATCAAACCTTTGTCCAACCTGACTAATTTAACTACTCTTGACCTCAGTGAAAATCAAATCAGTGATATCAAACCTTTGTCCAACCTGACTAATTTAACTGATATTGATCTTAGTTCAAATCAAATCAGCGATATAAAAGTTTTGTCCAACCTGACTAATTTAACTGATATTGACCTCAGCAAAAATCAAATCAGCGATATCAAAGTTTTGTCCAACCTAACTAATTTAACTGTTCTTGACCTTAGTGATAATCAAATCAGCGATATCAAAGTTTTGTCCAACCTAACTAATTTAACTTCTGTTAAACTCAGTGAAAATCAAATCAGCGATATCGAAGTTCTGTCCAACCTGACAAATTTAACTGTTCTTGACCTTGGTTACAATCAAATCAGCGATATCAAAGTTTTGTCTAACCTGACTAATTTAACTTATCTTTCCCTTTGGAACAATCAAATCGGTGATATTAAAGTTTTGTCTAACCTGACTAATTTAACCTCTCTTTCCCTTTGGGATAATCAAATCAGCGATATCAAACCTTTATCTAACCTGACTAATTTAACCTCTCTTTACCTTTGGGATAATCAAATCAGCGATATCAAACCTTTATCTAACCTGACAAATTTAACTTATCTTTACCTTTGGGACAATCAAATTGCTGACATCAAACCTTTATCTAACCTGACTAATTTAACTGATCTTGACCTCAGTAAAAATCAAATCGGTGATATCAAACCTTTGTCTAACCTGACCAGTTTAACTTCTCTTGACCTCAGTAAAAATCAAATTGCTGACATCAAACCTTTGTCCAATCTGACTAATTTAACTTCTCTTTCCCTTTGGAGAAATCAAAGCATCGATATCGAACTTTTATCTAACCTGACTAATTTAACTTCTCTTGACCTCAGCGAAAATCAAATCAGTGATATCAAACCTTTGTCGAATCTGACTAATCTAACTGATATCGACCTCAGTGAAAATCAAATCAGCGATATCAAACCTTTGTCCAACTTGACAAAATTGGAGGATCTTCAAATTCAGAATAACCCGATTCTAGACAAAATTTGCCCCTTCATTCCAGAATCCATTTGTAAATTTGATTAGCTTCAGAGCTGATGCAGACTACAGACTAATTTTCGTCCACCCTGGTTTTACTGCATTTGACCAGAAAGCGCTATAGATGAAATCTGCTGTAACAAAAAGATTCCCGACTTCTCAAAGAAGTCGGGAATCTCTGGCATCTAAAATGGTATAAATTGCTATATAGATGCTAAGAAATAATCTACACTGCAAAGACAAAAATTCAACATGAAATCTACCTTAGCCATTGTCACTCTATTTACTTTTACCTTGGGATTTTACACCTCACCAGCTATAGCTGCACCCCTAAAAACTCCCAAAACTTTTACAGAATGGTGTCAGCAGAAATCAACTTTACCCCCCCAGACAAGACGCACAGTTGACGCTTTGTTAGAAGTGGCTGAAACCCCAGACTGTAATCAAGCTAATCAAAAGCTTACCCAACGGTCGGAACTCGACCTATATTCAAGCGAAGTCACCGATATCAAACCTTTATCCAACCTGACTAATTTAACTTCTCTTGACCTTGGGGGAAATCAAATCAGTGATATCAAAGTTTTGTCTAACCTGACTAATTTAACTTCTCTTGACATCAATTACAATCATATCAGCGATCTCCAACCTTTATCCAACCTGACTAATTTAACTTCTCTTAACCTTAGTGGAAATCAAATCAATGATCTCAAAGTTTTATCCAACCTGACTAATTTAACTTCTCTTGACCTTAGCGGAATTCAAATCAATGATCTCAAAGTTTTGTCCAACCTGACTAATTTAACTTCTCTTGACCTTAGCGGAATTCAAATCAATGATCTCAAAGTTTTGTCCAACCTGACTAATTTAACTTCTCTTGACCTTGGGGGAAATCAAATCAATGATCTCAAAGTTTTGTCCAATCTGACTAATTTAACTTCTCTTGAGATTAGGGGAAATCAAATCAGCGATATCAAACCTTTGTCCAACCTGACTAATTTAACTTCTCTTGACCTTGGGGGAAATCAAATCAGCGATATCAAACCTTTGTCCAACCTGACTAAGTTAACTTCTCTTGACCTTTGGGGAAATCAAATCAGCGATATCAAACCTTTGTCCAACCTGACTAAGTTAACTTCTCTTGACCTTTGGGGAAATCAAATCAGCGACATCAAACCTTTGTCCAATCTGACTAATTTTACTTATCTTCACCTCAGTTCAAATCAAATCAGCGATATCAAACCTTTGTCCAATCTGACTAATTTAACTGAACTTATCATCGGTGTAAATCAAATCAGTGATATCAAACCTTTGTCTAACCTGACTAATTTAACTGAACTTTACCTCAGTGAAAATCAAATCAGCGATATTCAACCTTTGTCTAACCTGACAAAATTGGAGAAGCTTGAAATTGAGAATAACCCGATTCAACGTAAAATTTGTCCTGTAAAACCAGAATCCATCTGTACATTTGATTAGCTTCAGAACTGATGCACACTACAGGCTAATTTCCGTACATCCTGGTTTTACTGCATTTGACCAGAAAGCGCTATAGATGAAATATGCTTTAACAAAAACATTCCCGACTTCTTTGAGAATCCGGGAATTGTGCCATTTAATCTTGTATACATTGCTATATAGCAGCTAACAAATAATCTACTCTGCAAAGACAAAAATTCAACATGAAATCTACCTTAGCCATTGTCACTCTATTTACTTTTACCTTGGGTTTTTGCATCTCACCAGCTATAGCTGTACCCCTGACAACTCCCAAAACTTTTATAGAATGGTGTCAGCAGAAATCAACTTTACCCCCCCAGACAAGACGCACAGTTGACGCTTTATTAAAAGTGGCTGAAACCCAAAACTGTAATCAAGCTAATCAAAAGCTTACCCAACTGAAAGAACTCAAGTTAGGGTCAAACAAAATCAGCGATATTAAACCTTTGTCCAATCTGAATAATTTAATTTATCTTGACCTCGGCTTCAATCAAATCATCGATATTAAACCTTTGTCTAACCTAACTAATTTAACTGGTATCAATATCTATTACAATCAAATCATCGATATTAAACCTTTATCCAACTTGACAAAGTTAATTTATCTTAACCTCATTAAAAATGAATTCAGCGATATTAAACCTTTGTCTAACCTGACCAATTTAATTTATCTTGGACTCAGTCGTAATCAAATCAACGATATCAAACCTTTATCTAACCTGACAAATTTAACTACCCTTGACCTAATTGAAAATAAAATCAGTGATATCGAACCTTTATCCAACCTGACTAAATTAACTTATCTTACCCTAATTGAAAATAAAATCAGTGATATCAAACCTTTATCTAATCTGACTAATTTAACTGCTCTTTACCTCTGGAACAATGAAATCAGTGATATCAAACATTTATCCAACTTGACTAAGTTAACTTATCTTCTCCTTAGTGAAAATAAAATCAGTGATATCAAACCTTTATCTAATCTGACTAATTTAACTTCTCTTGGACTCGATGAAAATCAAATCAGCGATATTAAACCTTTGTCCAACCTGACAAATTTAACTTATCTTAATCTTGGTTTAAATCAAATCAGCGATATCAAAGTTTTGTCTAATCTGACTAATTTAACTTCTCTTTACCTCGATTACAATCAAATCAGCAATATTCAACCTTTGTTTAATCTGAATAACTTAACTAAAATTGACCTCGATTACAATCAAATCAGTGATATCAAACCTCTGTCCAATATGACAAAATTGGAGAAGCTTGAAATTCAAAATAACCCGATTCCAGACAAAGCTTGTCCCTTCATTCCAGAATCCATCTGTAGCTTTTAACAGCTTCCAGACTGATGCATGCTACTAGCTAAATTCCGTCCATCCGTGCATAGGTGCTATGCCTTTAGTGACAGATTGAATAATGTCTGGGGGTGCTTCAGAAATCAAGACGCTGGGATAAACAGCGGTACCCCAATCGGGATGCACTAAGACACAGCATTTATTTTTAATTACGGGATAGTCGAGCAAAGCTTTAACAACCGCTGTGTCGTCGTGGGGAACGGCTCCGGGGTGGGAGAGTAAGGGGTAGCCGGTACGGGGGTCAATCAAGTCTGTTAAGTAGCCGCGATCGCGCAAATTGAAGGCTAAGTCGCAACCAAACCGCATAAACTTTTCTCGCAACCTTTCTTTCTCTATCTCTGCTTGTGCAGTTTTTTCCTCTAGTGGATATTGTGCTTGCTGCAAGACAACCACCACCCATAAAAATTGCTGCTGTTGCCAATCTGGTAATATCTGTTCGCAGTTGGCACAGATATACTGACTGGGATTATGAATTGAAATCTGCACCGCTTGTCCCATTTTGCCAACTAAATTTATAGGACAGGCTTGCTCCGAAATGTAAACTGGGGGATAGTTCACTATATTTATTCGGTTTGGGCAAGTTTTCTAATTTATTCCTTGGTTATAGATAATAACCCTGAAAACTTGCAAAAATACATCAAATTTTTATGATAGATAAGGTTTACTGGCGGTTTTTGTGAATAAAGTTTGAGGTTTTAATCCCCTGTTTATCTGGGATTAACCTTTTTTGGTGATGGTTGCTTCGCTGAACTATCTCCACATCTGGTGAACGAAAATCACAAACCATACCCTTTTATCTGTTGAGAGTTGCCATCGAGGAGGAAAAGGGGATGACTTTCTGCCGAGTTTCGCCCGGTCTTTGTGTTGTATTTTTAACTCAAAGTGGGGATAAAAGAGCCGATTAATTGAGTTTTAAAGCATTAACTGGGACATCATCCCAAGAATCAACTATCCGCAATTGCGCTACCCAACCGGTTTCCTTTTGCAATTCGGTCAAATTATTCTGGAAGGATTCATGACAATCTTGAGCCTGAGACTCATTACAACAGGCAATACAGGCATAAATCAGGCCGGATGGATCAATTTGCTCGTTTACCCAAATAGTCATCTAGTTTTACCTCAAATCAATTTGTCATTATAGTAGAGTCTTTAGACAGGTAGAGAAAAATCGGTAATCAGAAACTCAAATTACCGATTTTCCATTGATCGAGTTATGGTTTTTGAGTAGCGATCGCTAATTTTACTCCCTGTACCTGACGCAAGCGATCCATAACTCCCACCGCCTGACCGTAAGGGACGCCATCATCAGCGTTAATAATTACCAAAGCTTCTGTATTATTGCCCATCAATAACCGTACTTCCTCTGGTAAATTCTCAAGAGAAACTCGTTGCCTGTTTAAGCTGATATTTCCAGTTTTATCTACCGTCACAGTAATCGGTGCTGCTGATGCTTGTGATGTTGCCGTCGCCGCTTTGGGTAAATTAACTGGTAACCCTTCCGACCGAGTTAAAAACAAAGTTGACATGATAAAAAACGTCAAAATTGCAAAGATGACATCAATCATCGGCACAATATTAATCTGAGGTGGAATATCTGGCTCATCTGGTAGGCGCATAGGATTTATCTTTTCTTTCATAGCGACGGCGGTAGAGTAATTCTAGCTGTCCGCCATATTCTTGAATCCAAGCAATTTGGCGTTGGTACAGTCCCCGAAAGGTATTGGCAAATAACAGGGTAAAGATCGCCACCACCAATCCTGAAGCTGTTGATACCAATGCTTCACTAATCCCTGCTGTGACACCAGAGGTTTTACTACCTCCCACATCACCAAGATTCAACGAGGCAAAGGAGGCAATTAATCCCAAAACTGTACCCAGAAGCCCTAACAGGGGTGCAAGACCGATGATTGTCTCAAAAATGTTTTGAAAGCGTTTAAGTAGGGGAATTTCTCCTTGAGCTTCGCTTTCTAATGCTAAACGAAATTCCTCTGGCGTCGCTTCCTCTAATTCTAAAGCTGCTAAAAAAATCCGGGCGATGGGTAAATCTGTGTTTTTTTGCAATAAGTCTAAAGTACTAACCACATTATCTTGGCGATAAAGCTTTAATACCTCTCGCACAATGCGGTTTTGCCGACTATTGATTTTGATCCAAAACCTGACACGTTCCAAAATCAGCGCCACGGCTAAAACCGAAAACCCCAGCAGGGGCCACATGACTAGACCACCCGCTGTAAACAGATTACTAATAGACATCTAGCATTTTTTAATTTGGCAACAACGCTAGATTAACAGATCGCTGTTTGAGGATTTCACTTTATTTTTGGTTATAGACGAGGAAAAAATCATAGCCTGTGGGGGATGTGGCGCTTTTTGTGAATTTTGACAAGGATGGGTGGACTGTGATGATCGCGCGATCGCATAATGGCAGAAAATCTACAAGGTGGAAGATAGTTGGCTATTTCTGGATGTAAAATACTGCCGATATAATTCACAACTTGGTATCACTTTATCTTTTAACTGTTTGATCAGCCCCATACTGCTTAGTTTATAAGTCATCAGCGAATCTAATGATATCGATTGTTGAGCATTTATGACATTTTTTTGAATTTAGTTCACCACAAGAGCGCATAGCGCAACCACAGATAGAGGATAAACAAACGAAAACTGCTGTTAGCGTGACATCTCCCACCACTAAATCGGAGTACCGATTACAGTGGGGGCGAACATGACAATCCGGCTATTGCTTAGGAGGCTCTTGGCTTTAAAGACGGAATGACCTGCCGCTTTATTTAATATATTGATCGCCGCATTATGATCTTTACCAGAGGGAGCAAATGCGATCGCACTTCCCAATCCCCGGTAATCATCAAGTAAACTATTGCAGTGCAGGGAAAGGAACAAGAAACAACTCACCTTGAGGGATAAAGATAATTCGGTCATTCGAGCAACACTAGAGGCATTTTCATCAATAGCTAATGCTTGGGTTAAGTCTTTAATTGCTTCGTTATATCGCTCTTCCGTCACTCTGGGGTAAAACCTTAATCGCTTCTAGCTCTGAATTTATAGGTGTCTAATGCATTTTTGTCGCCACATCTACGCCATCACTCTTGAGTTGACCATCTTCCATGTAGACGATGCGATCGGCTATGTCGAGGATGCGGTTGTCATGGGTAACTAGCAAAATCGTACAGCCTTGTTCTTTAGCTAGCTTCTGCATCAATTCCACGACATCGCGCCCAGATTTTTTGTCAAGTGCGGCGGTGGGTTCGTCGGCGAGGACTATTTGCGGATGACTGACTAAGGCGCGGGCGATCGCAACTCGTTGTTTTTGTCCCCCTGATAAACTCTCTGCATAGTAATTTACGCGATCGCCTAAACCGACTGTTTCTAGCATGGCGATCGCTTTGGCGTTGATATCTTGGTTCAAAAACTGGTCATGCAACTCTAAAGACATTCGCACATTTTCTTTAGCTGTCAAAAAAGTCATCAAGTTGTGCGCTTGGAAAATATAGCCTATCTGGCGGCGCAGCTTAGTTAACTGCCCCTTGCTCGCACCGCAGATTTCCTGTCCTAAGATTTGCAGACTACCTTCTTGGGCTGACCGTAGTCCACCCATTAGGGTCAACAGCGTGGTTTTTCCCGATCCTGAGGGCCCCGTCATAATCACAATTTCACCGCTGTTAATCTCTAAATTAATCTCAAATAATGCTTGTTTACGCAGCGCACCCGCACCAAAATAATGGTTGAGGTTGTGAATAGAAATTGCAGGTTCTGGAACTGGGGCGTTGGTGGTGACTAGTGTAGATTCTGGCAACATAAAATTTTTTATCTAAAAAACATCGGCGGGATCAGCAGAACGTAGCTTTCTCATAGCGATCGCCCCAGAGAAACTACACATAATAACTGTCAAAGTTAATACATTTATTGCTCGATCTAACGTCATGGCGATCGGTAACATTGTCGCACCAGCGGCAACGTGATACAGTCCAATCGAAAGGATGAATCCGGGGATATAACCCAATATGGCTAAAAGTAATGCCTCTTGGATCAGGACGGATAGTAGATAGTTATCGCTATAGCCCATTGCTTTGAGGGTGGCGTATTCTGGCAGATGCTCAGAAACATCGGAGTAGAGGATTTGGTAAACAATCACAATGCCGACGATAAAGCCAACGCCGACACCTATACCGAAGATGAAACCAATGGCGGTGCTGGTTGCCCAGTACTCTTTTTCGATGTCGGCAAACCCTTCGATAGTGAGAACTTTGACATCTTTGGGTAGTCTTGCGGCTAGTTGCGATCGCACAAGTTCTACATCAGTCCCAGGCTTGAGAATAATTAAGCCAACATCGATGCGATCGCGCTTTCGCTTGGGGAATATTTGCAAAAAAGTAGAGTCACTGCTGATCACATTGCCATCGGCCACAAAGGAAGCACCGTTAGTAAACAAGCCCTTGACGCTGACAGCTTTATCACTCAGTTCCGTTTCAAAGTTGCCTGTTTTTTTGACATTATCAGCAACCGCCCCAAATTCTGCACGACCTGCGCGATCAAACAGAACTTGGTACAATTGCTTAAGTTGATCTTGGTTTTGTTGAATTTCCGGGAATTTAAAGGCGGGTTGTGCCGGATCAAAACCCCACACCAAAATAGAGCGTTGAATGCGCGTTTCGGGATTCCGCCACTGCCCAAGGCCGATGTAGAGTGAAGTCACTGAGGCTACACCGTCATAACTCAAGGTCTGGTAAAGTCGCTCTCTGCCAAAGGTTTTCGCCGCCCCTAGGGTTTGAAATTGGGGATTAATTAAAATCAAATCTGCCTGTAAGTTGCGATGTGGTGTTACTGATGAGTCATAAAGCCCATCTTTAAACCCCAATTGCAGAAACATCAGCATATCTGCGAAGCCAATGCCTGCAATCGCAATTGCTAGCCGCGTCTTTTCTTTCATTAACTGCCGCCAGGCCAGCGGAGTTTTGCGAAGCATTTTACTAACCATTGACAGCCTCCTCAGCCATGCCACACCAATCTATACCGAACATTCGTTATTCTTAGGGTTAAATCAACTTTTACAGTTCAATTGCTGTCTGCACCTGTAAGTTGGTCAAACCGGAAACTTGCTGGCTGTCTTCAGGATTAAGGCGGATTTTCACCTCAATCACTCGTTGATCAAGGTTCTCTCCAGGCTCACTGGCGAAGACGTTTTGTCGGTTGACTTGTAAGCCTATATGGGTGACGGTGCCGCGCAGTTCGCCGGCAAATGCCTGACTGGTAATAACGGCGTTTTGTCCCAATTTGACTTTACTAATATCTGTTTGATAAACTTCTGCTACTGCCATCATCTGGTCGGTTTGCGCTAAGTCTGCAATGCCAGTTGTATTTGTGCTAGACATCGCTTGCTCTGTCTTTTCTCCGGCTTTTTTATTGATTTTGAGGATCTGCCCAGGGATTGGCGCCTTGATATAAGCTGCTTGGTACTCAGTTTGGGCGCGTTTAAGTGCGGCGATCGCACTTTCAACTTCTGCTTGTGCTACGGCTACATCTACAGAACGGACTTCGGCAATACCGCTGAGTGTGCCTTTTGCTTCACTAACTTGCTTATTACCAGTAGCTTTAATTCGGTTAAGTGTGACTCTAGCTTCGGCTAGTTGCTTGTTAGCGGTGGCGTTAATCCGGTTCAGAACTGCTTTGGCTTCCCCCACTTGCTGTTTTGCCGTTTCCACAACCAAGCGCTTGCTGTCAATTATCGAACTAGAAATGGCACCTTCAGAATATAGCTGCTGATAACGCTGCTCTTCGGCTTGGGCGTTGTTGAGTTCGGCTTCTAACTTCCTAATTGTTGCTTCTTGGGCGGTTCTGTCTCCTTCCCATTGTGCTATGTATCTAGCGATCGCTTGTTCTTGAGCAAGTCTTTCTCCTTGTCCCTGGGCCTGTATGCGTTCCACACTAGACTGCTGTGCCTGGATTTCTCCGGTTTTTGCCCCGGCTTTCACTTGCACCAGTTTCGCTTGGGCAACTCTGACTTGTTTCTCTGACTCGATTACAGCATTTTGCAAGCGATCGCGGGAGTCTAAAATTGCCACCACCTGTCCCGATGTCACGCGATCGCCTTCTTTGACGAGGATTTGGGAAATGCGATCGCCATTCAACGCCAACGGCGCAGACAAGCTAATTATCTCTGTTTCTGGTTCCAATCGTCCTAATGCCGTCACTTTTGGGGCAATCGGCTTGGTTTCTACAATGTCAGATGAAGCCGTTTTACCAACTTGCCCAAATTGAGAAATCCCATAAACAGCAATTACACCTGTAACAGCAGTAGCCGCAATTACTAATGGAATTAACCCTTGGTTGGTAGGTTTAAATAACAATTTTTGTCCCATCTTATTTCCCCAATAAAAAGATTAATTTTGTGGATATTTTCAACTAAATTACTTACTGCTGGCTAATGGTTCTTTATTAGCCAGATTATGTGAATCTTGTTGTTGCAAATATAACGTCAGCATATTGCCTAATAAAGCGAATTGTGCAGGAATATCAATCATGCCATCACCCCGCAACTTCGTTAGTAACAAGCCATCGATAAAGCTGACTATAAAAGAAGCTAACGCTGAATCTTGAATGCCAAAAAAATCTTTAGCTGCCTGTTGATATCGCTGATTGGCACGCTGAAACACAGTATTTCCCTCCTGCTTCGAGTCTTGATGCTGGCAAAAATCAACCCAGATATAAGTCCACTTAACGAAGTAATCCTCGTTTTTTACCATATGTCGTCCCAGTGCTTCTATGCCTTCTTGCAGTGTTTGCGTTCCTCCCAACTCCGCCAATACTGCACTTAAATCCTGCTGACATATCTCTTCCACTAAATGCTCAAACAGAGCTTGTTTACTAGGAAAATAGTGATACAGCGTCCCTGTAGATACCCGTAGACCTTGAGCAATTTGCCGCATAGTGATGGAACCATAGCCTTTTTCGGCAAATAAATCAAAACACTTGCCTAGTAGTTCTTTGCGGTATTGTTCATGGTCAACAATCTTCGGCATAACTCGGTTTATATATCGAACGCTCGTTATTGATTAAGATAAACACTTTATAAAGATTTGTCAATAGTTCCAGAAAAATTGAGTATTTGAGAGGTAAGAGGCAAAAGAGGTAGATTCACTCATATGGTCTTTTTTAAGCGCAGAGCGCTCTCTTCGCCAACCAAAATAAAACAAGAATCCTATATTTGCCGATGGTGAATAGGGATAATTATGGCATGGGTATAACATTGATAGATAGCACCACACTGTAGAGACGTTGCATGCAACGTCTCTACAAGATATGTTTTCCATTCACATTCCCACAAACGCACACCGTCACGGGTGTGCATAGAGGCGGTTTACTTGGGAAGGACTTTCAGCATGGGGAAAAAGAACGTTATGGAGTAAAGAGGAACCTAACTTTTTGCACTCCCTCAATCATTTGTAAGCCAAATTGTGCTGAAGTAAATTCGCCTGCTGGCAATAATTTTTTCATCTCATCAACCATTGCAGAGATGTTGACATTTCCTTTAGCTTCATCCCTCCAGGGAATATCCTTGATAATTAAAACTTCACTCCCCTCACCAGCAGGATTCCGTAAGTTTTTAGTAAATTTGTCAGACTCATCACTCGGCGCATCTAAACCAAAGTGCATCCCTTCTGGTTTTTGGTGAATGTCCACTGTTTTAACTTCTCCTTGGAAGAGGCAAATTAACACATCCGGTGCTAATTTTTCCATGCGTAAGAGTTTTAAAGGAGTTGCCTCGTCTGGTGCAATGAATCCTATATCGTTAACGACAGTATCGTAAGCCTCAACCAGTAGGTTCGGCCAGCCAGAGACAACTTGCGATCGCAAAATACACCCTGTAATAGTTCTATCATCTGAGCGCAATGCTCTGCTAGAGCGCATCTTGCCATCTTGCTCCACATCAGTTGGCGTCACCCGTCCAACGCTAAATGCTCCATCTTGCAAGCAGTCTACCCATACAGAATCAACCCAAAAGAAACGAATAGATTCGGCTGGTAAAAGGCGCTCATCAGGAATTAAATAGTTAAAGGGAAGTCCCTGCAAGAGTTCCAACTTTTTAAACCAATCGGCGATTGCCTCCGGCACTGCGCTCCGCGCAATCGCTTCTGGAATCGAAATAATCTCCTCTCGAAGTTGCCGAGAACTGCGGAGAGGAGGATTAATTACCTGTTGCTCTAACTGCTTGAGGTTTTGGGCATTTTCCCGCTTCCAGTTGTACAGTTCAATAGCAAGGCGTTGATTTTGTAGCGTCAGCATACGTCCTAATTGCCAAGCTGCCCCATAAGAACAATCAAACAATCCCGTACTCGAATCGTAGCGCAACAGTTCGTCAGCTGCCCGCACAGGCAGGTCAAAGCTGTCTGGTTGAGAGCCAGAAATCAACGGGCCTCTATACCAAGAAACGGTTTTACTGCCCTCCCGCAGGGCATGAGGAAGGGGGATATAGCTTTGAACCAGGAAGTTTTCTGCTGCCGGATCGCTGTTGATTGGCAGTCGTGGGGAACTGGGTTGACCGTTGAGATTGAGTAGCAACTGGGTAAAGCTTTGAGCAGGGTCAACGCAACCAAAACTCCAGCTAGCTAGGGTTACCAAGCGGATTAAATCTTCATCCCCTGCCCCCATGAAATCAAAGCTACCGTCATCTCCATCTCCATAGCGACCTTCGACAGAAACTAAATAGACAGTACTCACACCTTGAGGTTCGGGGAGGCGATCGCACAAAATCGTTGATAGTTGTTCACCTTCAGCATTGTCATCAGCATCTTTAGTTTGGCGGGTATGCGCGAGGAAAGCGAGATCGGCAATAGTTGGAAACAGAGGCTGTAAAAATTTCTTTTTGACATCAATAACGTTTACTGGCTCTTCTTGGTGCTGTCCAGGTTCGATTGTAATTGTGGGAAATTTGATATTAGTGGGAGTTGCTAGTAATTCTTTGAGGGTGACACTTTGCAGTTTTGGTTTTTCTGACTCATCAGTGAAATCCGATTCTCGAAACAGCAGTAATACCAGCCAAGTGAGGTTTTTATCGACTACTCCGGAGTCAGGAAAGCGTTCCCAAGGGAGGGTACTACGCTTGAGGGTGATATGAGGTAGGACATTAGAATGATCGCCGATCGTGTTGGCTGGAGGGAAAACTGCATGAATGTCTGCTGGTGCCAGAGGGCCAAAGCGTTCTCCTGCGACCACAAAAGTAATCTCGCGGGAGAAGGTTTCGTTAATTTTGTCAGGAACTGCGATCGCCTCCGGCGCTGCGCGGAGCGCAATCGCTTGTTCGACCGTGAGGATATATTCACCACTCTCCATTACTGGTTGGTGGTACTGGATGAACTCGACTTTTCCTGTTGGGGCATTTTTTGTCCGCATGATTGAAGGCTCCTGTTGATTAGTTATTTAACTTGTGGCGCAAAAACAAAAGCATCTGCGATCGCCGCATCAACATTAACCATTTCGGCAACATCGAAGCCTAATGCGTTTAAGATATCGTTGCGGTTAGTGTTACTAGCGACAGTATCCCGAATTTTATCTCTGCGTTCCTCATCTGTGGCTGTAATTGCCCCAAAAGCAGGCAGCGTTTCCCACAAATAAGGCTCCTCAAAAAGCGTCGTGTCATACTGAAGTTCAGCAATATTAATATCTTCAGTATCGGCAGGGTTAAGCTCAGGTGCGGGAACAATGCGGAAACCGGAGATAGTGTTATCGATAAATTGCTGCCCATTCGTCTCAGGAAGCTGCAACCGCCCTTTATCAGTGAGACGAGGTTCTCCCCACAGCGCTGTTGGTGCTTTTTTCGTTACCGGGGTAAAAGTAAATTGGTCTTCAAACGAACTCCCGTTCCTGGTGATGGTGACGCGGTGTTCTGTTTCTAATTCATCTGTTGTTTTAATTCCCATTGGGCTAATGCCAAAGACCGCACCGCTGCCTTTCTCCTGTCCGCCTGCGATCGCTTTTTTGGAAGGAATAAAAGCATCAGTGACGAATTCAAACTGCTGAGGATTGACAATCCAAATCTCTTCCTCACCGCGTTTGAGTTGTTTCACCATACCTTCAGTAGCGGCGATACTGCAAATTTCATCATCCGGGGGCAAAAACGAAGAGCGGAAATCGTCCCAGATGATGGGTAGAGGATCGCGGGAACCTTGGTCGCCAAACCTAGCTGTAACCGAGGCAATCCAAAAGCTAATTTCAAAAGTTCCGCCGAGTTCCGGCCCCCACAGATGGAGATCAACCCCCAAACTGCCAGAGACAAAAGAAATCCCGGCGCTAATGTTGATATAAGCTCGAATATCGTAATAGTAGGGTTTCCAGCAAATTAAAAAATCAGCCCCCACACTCAAAGAAGCCCACGCCCAACCATCATCATAGTCAAAAGATAATCTTCCGCCAGCCATCACCGCATGAGAACAGAGAGCAAAGTAAGCTTCGCCAGTAATGGAAGTATTGCCATCAATCTGCCATTTGTAACCGAGACGCGGCACTTGCGGGTAGTGAGAGGGAACTTTAAAAGCGGGATGGTAGCCGCCTAAAGTAATCACAAAGTCGCCATCATGTTCGCCAGCGTACCAGATACAGAAAGCAAAGCCCCCAGTTAACTGACACAGACCAGAGAGAATATAGGAGGCAGGGGTAAGCTGGGCGCGAACCGAGAGAATCCCTTCATTGGGAGCAAACCGCGCGTGGAGAATAATCTCCGCTTGGGCAACCGGGTCTAAACCTGACTCTTTAGCCGGAACGACTAGCCGAGAATTACCAATTAAATTTACCTCAAACTTGTCTTCATTAATCGCAACAGTCAATAGACCAAAGCTATCGAGCAACTTGAAGGAAGTAAATTTCACCCCAATAGCCAAGAACCCCGAACCCGGAGAAAGCTTGATATACTTCTCGAGGCTTTTTAGTTGTTCGCCAACCGACGCACCGGGATCATCAAAATCTATTGAACCAACTCCGTTAACCGCCTGAGAAACTAACGGGAAAGCGGGAAGTTCTTCTAAAGGAGGAACAGTCAGAGAACGGTTGTAGCCAAAGCCACCAGAGAGTCCCGTCACAAAGAAAAAAGGCGGGCCACCTAAAGGATAATCCACCGCTAGATAGAGGAAGAAAGCGGATTCTCCGTCACGATTAGCATAGGAACCAACCGCAGAAAGGGATAGAGCTTTAGCTTTAGCTTTCATTCCCAGGGTAGCTATGCCCAAGTATTCGTCATAGCCATCTTTCTCTATACGGGCAAAAGCGCCACTAATTTCTAGGTTATCGCTGATGTACTCTAAGCCAAATCCTTCAAGCTTAAAATAAGGAGCAAAATCATTTAAGGAAGCCCTAACTGAAAGAGCGTTGAGGGAAAGGAGAAACTGAGATACCTGGAGAGTTGCTTCTGGAACTAATCGAATTTCCCCATCTTTGTACAGCAGTCCGATTTTTTCTATATGAACTGGCCCGAAAGACCGTTGCACCTTCAGCCAAGCACCGTTACCGTTCTCTGCAAAGGTGATGGGACTCTCTTCTGGAGTGCTTCTGGTAGAAGCGATGAGCCGATAATTACCAACTTCTCTCAGGCTGCGAGTACCCGTCCCTGTGCGCTTAACTAACGGCACAAACCAGCTTTGTTTGTATGCCCCCGCTAATTCGAGATAGGCAGCAATGCTGACGCCCTTGGTTAGCTTATGCGAGGCGGTAGTGGGCGGCTTAATCTGGATAGGTGCTGTTAGGTCTACCAGTAATTGGTTGATGGGTTTGAGTTCTGCCTGGGTAAAATCTTGAGTAGCAATCAGAAGCTGGATACTCAGGTTGTTACCCGTTGGGCCTGCGGGAAACTGTGAACCGATTAAGGGCAGTTGGGATAAGTCAATATCAAGATTGTCGGCGGCATTAAAGCCAAACCCTAAGAGAAATTTTCTAGTAGAAGGAACAGTTGAGCCAGATTTTGTCATTACAATCAGAGCATTGTAATTGGTTCCGATCGCAATCTCTTCAGGAATTACGCCATCTAGACCCGGTAGCGCACCGCCAAAATCAACTAGGGGGAAACTTTCTGTTATGGCACTAGTCGCAACCAGAATACTTGATGTTGTACTGTTCTTAAACTGAAGGTCGAAAGCGAGACGCTTGTCTCCTTCGAGAGGATAGCTCAGTGTACCCGAATACAGTTTCTGCTGTGAACTTGTCTTGACTTCAATATTAATACTAGCTTCTAGTTCTTTAGTTGGTTCTCCCTCTTCATCTTCAGCGAGGATAAACCTGAGGTTGCAGATAACTGTATAGCCAGTGCCATCCCGCGTGTACTCAGCATATCTCAGGGGGCAATCGTTGAGAATATCTGGAATCGGGTCAATTCCAATACTTAGTTCATCTGCTAAATACTCATTTGCTTCTACAAGGTTCTGATATTCATCGACATCAATGATAACGGTTGTCATTGTTTTTGCTCCGATTTTAAATATATGGGAATGGGGAGTTGGAAAGGCGATCGCTTTTTTCTAGTAAGGTAGGCAATACCTCCATGATTGTTTATAAACCTTTGTTTAACAGACTCGGTTTCTATCGCCGAACCCGCAACTAATTACGGAGGTTTAGGAGGTTTTTTTGAAAAAAATAGTCGTTTTAAATGAATTTTAAACATAAACAATCCGGGAATTTAATGTATTTAGTATTTCTTTTAATTCTTGATGATAATCGTTACCTTCTAATAAATAAATTAATCTATCAATTAAAAGTTTTATATTTGCTTCAATACTTTCCCTTGGCTTCAAATCAGATGGAATTTTGAATAATTCTCCCAAAACAGATAAGGTACTGTGTATCAAAGCACTACTTAAATTCATTTCCCAAACTTTATCATCAAACTCTATTTCACGATATTTACTATATTCAAGGCGATAAATATCGAGTATTTCTCTGGGAAAGTTAGGATGATTGATAAAATATACCTCTTCTTTTCTATTCCATTCAATTGAGCCAACCAATATTTTAGCAATATCTAAAAAAGCATGAGAATATTGAGCATGTTCAAAGTCGATTAAATAAACTTGATTTTTAACATAAACAAATTGTCTTGGTGAGACTAAATCATGATGAATAAAAGCATGAAAGACCTCTGGATTACTAATAGTATCTTGGATTTGATTAATCAAGATTTCATAATTTTGTCGTTTTATATTTAAAAAATCACAATACCAATTAATTTGTATAGCCCCTGTAGCAAACAAAATATCATAATAATCCTTGCTATACATTCTTCTATCAATATCGTCTAAATTAGCTTCCTTTCTCATTTGTTGAAATAAAGGATATTGGTTAGCTGTAGCAGCATGGAGTTTAGCAACAACAGTTGCTAAATTTTTCAAAATAGATTGATCTGGCGGCTCAGAATATTCACTTTCACCTAAATCTTCTAAGATTAGTAAATTTTGATCCTCAGCAATTAATTTTGGGAATAAAGGAAAAAAATCACGAATTTTGGAGAGGAAAATATAGTTAAATCGTTCTTCGATATACTCTGCTTTTGTCTCGATCTGCTCGTTATTAAAATTTAAATTTGTTGGATTAACGTATTTAACAATCAATGAAGTGAAATTTTGTCTTGTCCCCTCCAGTTTAATTCTATCCACCCAATAAGTTGCTCCAACATTCAGTGGTTCGCAAGAAAATATTTGAATATTTTGCCCAAGAATTTTACTTAATTGAGTTTTGATTTCAGCAGGTAAAACATTATTCATCGTCTTATCAATTTCTCCTAATTCTTAGATTTTAAGCCTAGAATTGGCAATGTTCGGGGCTGGCTGCTAAGGTGTTTTAGGTAGCAGATACACCCCGTTCTACCATCAAAAAAGTATCTCGATCAGCGAATAGCCAAGTTTAGGGAATATCCACTTTCATAATGAAACACAGAGCATAATAAGGTGGTCTGTTTTCATGGGCTTTACCACCTCCTTTGGATAGAATAGAAATTCCAGTTGTTGCGCTGTTAGTTCCTTTTCTATTTCCGTCATTAATGTCATTTCTCGCATAGAGAGGAAGGGATGTAGGCTGGAGATCGCTGCTACTATCTCTCATTTCAATAGAATGAGTGTGACCAGGATCATCAACACCATGATTATGACTAGGCATTTGCTCCTCAGTTAAGATGACTTCTTTAAGACCTCCTGTATTTCCAACTGGGTAATCCTTTCCCGCACCAACTAAAAAGCGATCTCTCAAATCCGGTGTTGTATTCGTTCCATTACACAGCGCCCAACCAGCCGGGATTTTATCCGCTGCTCCCGACCACATCAAAATCATCCCTGTAAAAACAGCCCCATCCGCCACAATCTTTTTAGCGGTTACTGTCTCTATTACCTCAACATTTTTAGCTTTTATTGTTTCTGTTACATGTAACTTGGCTTCAGGACTTGCCGTACCAATACCCAACTTGCCATCTTTATGCAATACCATTAAAGGTACGGTCTGATTAGTCTGGTTGAAGAACTTCACTGACAAATCTTCAGTCTTGTCCACATTTGAACGCAGGACAAGAGTACCATTTGTTTGAATTTCCCCATTTGTAGAAGCGTCGGTATTTTCTATCCTTAAATTACCCGCTTTAATATGTAAGCTTTCTTTGGGTTGGGTTGTCCCAATGCCTACCTTATAGTCATGAAATACCAAAGGCGTTTTTTCTATCGCGCAGACAAACTCCCCATCTTGATACTCTGGCACATACTGATAGCGCAAGTTCAACTTAGTTGCACCCGTTGGATGAGCCGTTTTAATTTTTTGAATGTCTACTAAGATAGTTTCCTGAGCAGCTAACTCTACATTGGCTGAGTTGGGGATGAATGTCCACTCCAGGGCGCTGACTCCTCCAACTATTACTTCCGTTGGTTTGTCGCTAAGTTGCTTCCACTTGTTACCAGCAATGGACATTGTAATGTTATTCACATCGTCTTTTGTTCCCAGCACCCAAGGAAATGCAGTTGTGTCTCCTACTTCAAGGGCAATTCCCAGTTGAGAACATTTAGTGGTGTCGCTATCGTAATAAAAGATAATGTTGGGACTACCGGGTTCAGCTGTGTTAGTGATTCGCAATTGTAGATTGCTTTCTTCGCTGTTAGTGTTGAGAACCCGATTAGAGCCGGCAAATCCAACAGCTAGGGGAATGTTTGGTTTGCCTTTCTGCTTGACTTTTTCAAGAGTTTTCGTACTAGTAGTTTCATATCCATCAGAGTCACCAGGCGCTCTAGGGGTAAGGGTGAGAGTTTCCCTTTCGCCATCGTGTTCTTCCCCGTCTAGTGATTGGGCTAATTGCTCAATTTGCAACACCCAACTCATCTCAACTGATGTTCCTGATGTCCTTGTTTCTGTTTGAAAATCTGTCGCTCCTACCCCATTGAAAGTCAATTCGATTGGCTTATCACTTTCGAGGATAATATCTTCTCCTTTCAAGCACAGATAAAGCCCATCAGAAGAACTTCCTGCTTCTTTAGCGTGTGCGAGTACCCAGTTGCTATTTTGAAGTTGAATGTTTTCTGCTGTGACCAAGACTTGGGGATTGAACTTAAGTTTAAAGTGGTAATTGTCTAGAGTGACTAGACCATCAGTCTCAGAAGCTGGAATGGTGATGGGTTGATCAACTAGGTTGTTGATAATGTTTAAGTGCAGTGGTGGAACTTCGCTGGGAGCATCAATCAACAAAATATCTTTGAGGTTTTCTTCGGTTGCTGGTTCGTAAAAGAACTCAAATCTAAAAGGCATTTTTTTGTTGGTGGACATGGTTAATTCTCCTTGTGAATAATAATTAGGAAATTGGGCTTTGGTTTGGGTAATTTGGGTTAATGCAATTCAGATACATGACGACTTGAAGAAAATAAAATTCATCAGTCGATAACGATTTTTCAAGCATCTTACCTTACTTAATATTGGGCAGGTCTCTTAATTGCTGAGAGGGCAAAGTCATCAAATAGAGCAGTACTAGGACTCCATAAGATAATTTCGATTTCGCTAGTATCATCCGTTGTGGTAAATTCAATCGTTTTATTTTCCCATGCTCCATTTGTATACTTTTCAGAAATTAAATCAGGTGCGATTTCAATGTTTCCCTCACCTGACCAGGGGTTTTGATTTCTAAATGTTAATCTGTATTCTGTATTGGGTTGGATATCGGTTATTTTTTGGGAAGCTTTTCCGTCTAGCGTAATTTGAAGTTCACCATTAATAGCGCGAGCTGTACTATTACTACTGGGTAGGTGAGGTTCCCAACTAGCCATGTATTGTGAAAAATCCCCATTTTGAACTAAGTTATGCTCATACAAAAAAACCTCACTAATGCCGCTAATACACTCTTTAGATGGAGAGTCACTGACACAGGTAAAAGAAATAGTTAGTTCGGAGGCATCTGCTTCTGTAAAAAAATGCATCCTCCAGTTACCATCAATTTCGAGTTCGTCTATTTCCTTGGCTTGATTAAGAGAAACCTGCTCGGTTACAGTTGTGTTATCACTGCGTGATTCGCCAGGTTTTTGCCGTTTTCTCCAAATTTTTCCCACACCTTCTAAATAAAAGGTTTTAGCTACTAAATCGTAACGTTTATTGGGTTTGACTGCTACTGTTTGCTGGACTACATATTGTTTTTCTCCATTACTATTAGTTAGTTTGAGATAACATCTCTTGGGGTCTGGGTCGGTAATAATTTCAGCTAAAGTCGTGCTGCCATTGGCATCAGAATCGTTTTGAATTATCCACCCGACATTGCCTTCAGAAAAATCTCCATTTCTCAACACATTTGTTACCAAAACCATTGCTTGTTTCTCCTTTAAGTTGCTAGTTGAAATCAAATAATCTGGAGTAGGTAGTTTGAAAAGTTCTAGGCGAATTATATTCGACCATTTAATTAATAAATTACACTGCTGTCACTGAGTTAATTTCTGAGAGGCTTAAATCGATTTGAATGGGTTTGTTGTCATTCATCTTTTGGATTCCTGTTAATTAATAGACTTTTTGGAGAACTGTATTCAGAGGAATGTCTGATTCGTATCAAAATTGATCGAGATCCCCCCTAGCCCCCCTTTTTAAGGGGGGGACTGGAGTCACATTTCTCCTTTTTAAGGGGAAAAGAAATCCCCCCTAGCTCCCCTTTTTAAGGGGGGGACTGGAGTTAAAGTTTCCCTTTCTTAAGGGGAAAAGAGATCCCCCCTAGCTCCCCTTTTTAAGGGGGGGACTGGAGTCACAGTTTCCCTTTTTAAGGCGAAAACAGATCCCCCCTAGCTCCCCTTTTTAAGGGGGGGACTGGAGTCACAGTTTCCCTTTTTAAGAGAGAAATAGAGCCACTCTTAGCCCCCCTTTTTAAGGGGGGTTGGGGGGATCGAATTTTATCCAAACCGTATTGGGTGTTGGGTTGTTCGCATAAACCAATTACCAAGATTCATCCTTCGCTTTCCTCGATTGGTGTGAGCTGTAACCAACCTTCAGAAAGTGCTTGGGGGGCAGAAAAAGTTGCCTTGATATTGACGGGTTTGATATTAGTCGTTTCTAGCCAGTCGCTCCCGCTTAGGCTTAACCATGACCATGCATATTGTGGGACTTCTGGCAAGGGAATGGAAATTTCTCCTTGATTCGATAAAACGGGAGTCGAGAGAAAATGAACCTCGATTGCCTGTAATGCTTCGTTATAATTTTCTGGGGGTAAGCGCAATTCTTGATTGGGCAAAATCCCAGAGGTAGTATGAATCGTGCCTCGCGGGTCGATTAACATGGTTACGTATTGGGGCGGCGCGTCTACGGTTTGGTCGAAATACACCAAGCCTTCCGCTTCGGTTTGAATTAAGTCATTATTAATGCGATTGCTTTGGGGTGCATAAAAAATGTTTTCCTCATAGTTGTAATCGTCTCCTTGGTGAACTTCTCGCCAGTAACCGACTAATCCATCGTTGAGTTGCTGGTAATCTCCTAAGCGGATGGGAAATTTGACGGCACCGAAGCCGCGAGTTGTTGGGTTGTTTTCGGCGGTGATGCTGACGCTGGGATCGCTTGCGGGAAGCCCTTGGACTTCTAAGTTAAAGGTGGCTCGCGCGATCGCAATTGGTCGCCCCACCAACAACGCTAAACTGGGATGCTCGGCAAAGTTTTCGGGGTCGATGGTATCGAGAGAATTGATTAAAACGGAGATGAATTCTTGCTGAAACTCCATCCCTCGCTCTAGTAGATAATGCACCAATTTTTGCAGGTGAGGATTGGGGAGTTCAGGATAGTTGCGAGCATTGCGGGATAAAGTGCTACCGGGAGCAGAACGCCAATTCCCCGCGCGATCAATTAATCCCACCGCCTGACCGCGATCGCTATAAAATTGCAAGTTACTGTCAAGATTATTGGGCACTATCCAACCGCAGACAGGGGTAATGGCAGGGGCTGTGGTCATTTGTTCTTCGTTTTGGCTATCTGCTGCTATCCAGTGGAAGTTAAGCCGGGCTGGTTGTGCCAAACGGGGGGGTAATAGTACCTGATAGTTGGAATTGGGCGGTGTCATCTGGGTCGTTGTCACTACATCAGTGTCTATTCCCGTTTTAATGACTTCCTTAAATTGCCCAAAGGTATCCACTAACCGCAGAGTCGTAATTTTCAGCGCCCCACTGCGGATGGGATTGAAAATGTCTAGGTCAAGAATCTTGTATTGTAGGGTGTTGCCCAAGTTCCAACGCACCTGTTCATGGAATAGTTTGCGCCCTGGATTTTCGTTGAGAGGGTCGTCTATCTCTACGTATAGGGTCGGTTGGTAAAGTAGCAGCGTATCGTTAAACCCGCCGATCGCCTGGGCTTGACATTCTAGAGTCTGCATTTGTTCGTAAGCCCACAGCGCCACCCAGATGGGGTTTTGGGCTTTTTCTAAGTCTGGGATGTCACCGATGCCCGACTGGCTTCTATACCAAGTTGCGATCGCACCGAAATTTTCGCTGAGGTAGTCTTCTGTTTGCTGCTCTTCCGGAATCTCGTTACCGCTGTAATAAAGGGGAAGCAGTTGTTCGCTGAGATAAATTGTCAGTCGCTCTTGAAGTATCAGCCCCGCTGCCGGCGTCAGGATGCTCAGACCGTTATAAGTCTGGGCAGAAGCGGCAAAATTGCTTTCATTGCCTGGTTTTAGAGAGAGGTCAATGGCGTTAAATTCTAAGCTGTAATTGTCGAGAATGACTTCGGAATTATAATCTGCCACTGGATCACCGGGACGGCAGGGGAACATCTGAACTGCCCAATCCATCAAAAAGGGAGACCAAGGTTGTTGTGTCCAATGATTAAACCCGATCGCGTCTGCGCTAGCAAGTGATGCCAAATTGTCAATCTCGTTCTGAAGGCTGGTTAAAGTTTCCGGGGGTAAAGTTTGCAGATTTAGAGTTGCGTTCAACAGATGGCAATTTAAACGTTTGTCATTTCGCAAGCGTCCATCTCTGCTGTGCCGTAGGGAAGCGCTGGCCGCCTCACCTGCCAACAAAATTACCGGATCATTAGCTCGCCAGTAACGCTGAGAGGGAAATTGTTTGAGGATATATTGGGTTGAGGCTGTACTGTTGTAAGTTGCGATCGCATCAATTAGCTCATTAATTGCCGTTGCTAGTCGGTAAGCTAGTTGAGGTTCTTCAGAAACAGGAATATATGTCGGGGGAATATAAATATTTAAAACGCTATTTTCAACTTTGACAGTATAGGTTTGCCCTTGGTCGTTGATTTCCCATTCCTGGTTTGGTGTTACTTCTGTAACGTCTATCTCTATAAGCTGATTTGTTTTAACGGGTGGTTGGGGGAGAAGTTTGACATTGCATTTTTCAAACTCAATTTGTAGATAGTCATACCAATCTGAACCCGATACAGTCCCTGCAACCGCGTCGTTTAAAAAATCTACGCAATCATCCAAATAATCCAACTTCGAGTAAATGCTAAAGGATAAAGTCGCCGCAGCTGCTCTAAAATTGCCCGACCGAACCCTGTGAATTTCCATAAATTCCAACCGTCCTGTCTGGCTGAGGGCGGCCCGCAAGGGATTGAGCAACTTGTCAGTCGTGGCATTAAGAACATCCGCAGCAGCTTCGCCACCTTCCTCATAGGCTTCTTTCATGAACTCATACCAGTGGGCATACAACTGCTGGCGCTGGGACTCGATGTTAGCCAGTGCCTGATTGTATTCTTCTTGCAGGTGATTAACTTGATTGAGTTGGTGAGCCAATTCTAATGGCAGCGTTAGGCGATTTTGGTTTGAGAAAGTTCTTGTAATGGTTTCATTTGTCTCTGGAACTTGAGGTTGAATCGACCAGAGAATTCCCGCGCTGCGCGTGCCAAATCCCTGTTCGTGGCGAGCTTCTCGTAATTTGGCATCGAGGTCGAGTTTGCGTGACTCCAAGCGTTCTGACAGTTGTAGTGCTTCTAGTTGTTCTTCTACAAATTGGCGAATCTGCTTGCCTGTGTCATTGGTTTCGGAGTTGTAACTATGAGCTAGATAGGCTGATAGTGCTTCTGGTGCTGAATTACCCACAGCAATTGTTGGTTCAGATAAGGTACTGATGCGATCGCTTGCTGATAGAACTAATCCTGTAGACTCAAAGGTAATTCGTGAAAAGTAAAGACTCTGCCCAGGAAACTCTCCATCAAGGTCGAATGTCCAACGAAATTCCTCTTGTAGGAGTTCTAGCAATTCCTCAGAGTCTTTCCCCTGGTTATTTTCCAACAGAGTTTTTAAGCAATCCTGTTGCTCCTCACTATACCAACCGATGACATCGTACTGTAACCCAGCCGGGGGATTGGTTGTAGAATAATCGCCGTCATAAAAGCCAAAAACACTCTGACAGTTGGGATAAAAGGCCGCAAAGGTCGCTTTAACAGAGTCAAATAGAGGAACTTCAGCCTTGGGGCCGATGGCGGTCAAGGTTTCTATATACTCACGACCAGAATTACTATTTTGTGCTTCTTGCCATGCTGAAAGTTCCAGAGTCCGCCCCATATAGCGATAACGCTGATAAAATTCTGTTTCCGGATCAGGACGCTCGATGAGAATGTTGATGGTATCAGCTGGTTCCTGATCTTCAGGGTAGAGGTAGTCACTTTCAACCACCCATTGCTTAGTTCCTTTATCCCCTCCCTGACGCAGAATCAACCAGCGATTGGGGACTAGAGGAAATTTCGTGCCAGTGGCGCTATGTTGGCCTCGTGTTAAGCCATCAGGTAATGACCAATGCAGATGAATCCCGGCTTTTAGGGTTAATTCTTGGTTAAAAAGTGGGGCGAGAACTTTTTCGCCCAGATTAGCCGTGCCATCGGCATTCGTCTCCCCGTTGTACATATAAGGTAATCGGCGATAGTCTGCCAGTGCCCTAACCACTCCGGTCTCTTGCTCTAGGCATAAGGCATCGAGATGGATGGGAACGAGTAAGAGGTTGGTCATAACTTTACAAACCTTTGTGGTTAGTTCAGGTAGCTGTGCCTTAAGTCACAAAATTGGGAATAGCTGATTAAATTATGCCCAGTCTAGTGCGATCGCTAAATAAGTAGGCACGAATCAATCCAACTATGTAACAAGTAAATTTCTGAAAACTCTGATGATTGCTTTGTTTCACCCTGTTACACTCGCAATAATTTACTTATAAATTTTCTCTCCTACTTACTTAATTCCAAATCTTAGTTAGAAGCATTCCATTTAGATGAATACTCCTCACCCTCCTAGGATAAAACTACAAAAATAAAATAGACAAAAAGCATACCTCATAAGCTTTTTTAATTTTTAATTTTTAATTTTGCCCTGCGGTACCGTTACGAATTTCACCACCTTTAAATGGCTACTTTTTAGTGCTTACCCATTGACAGAAACAACAAGGTGTGAAATTATATGAAATAGGAAGTTTTATGCCTTTATTTAAGAATTGATTTTGCCACTACCAGATGGATATAGACATCTATCAAAAGTCTGAAACGACCCAAGTAAACTCATCTAAATTGGTATAAATTATATATATTTAAACAAATTGCTATATATAATAAGGTGTGCTAGACTCAAGCTGTAACACACCCTACTTAAGATTTAATTTGTTTTCTGTGATTTGATAGCCATCGCTTTTAACAGGGTATCAAAGAATCATATTTACCCAGCACTGCCATATCTTCCTCATCTAACTCTACCGGAATCCCACTGCGAATTAGTTCTGAAAAATCTTCGTTGGGAACCATAATTGTCAAGGTATACAAGCGACTATTGCCTGTATTTTTAATCAAATGTGTGCCAGTAGGAGGCACTAATAAACTATCCCCAGCTTTGATTTGCATATTTTTACCATCGCAAATCGCCATTCCTTCTCCTTTGAGGACAAAAAACATTTCCAATGCCCATTGATGACGATTGGGCGGCGTTTGTCCACCAACATCAAATATTTCCACACAACAAGTTAAAGAAGTATTAGCATTTGTGGAATCAAAAATAATCGCTAACCGATTGGAGTCCTGGGGACTGATGCGATATGTTTGGTAATCTTTAGGAGATTTGATCACCGGAATTACACAACGAGTAGCGTACATTTATTTATTCCCCCCTATTGATTCAGGGTTATTTAGCGCTGTTAACATTGCTGCTGTGTCAGTAACAAAACCGAAGCACTGTTTCACGTTGTATAATGTCGCCAGCCAACAATATTCTGGCGAAGTTGTAGCAGTGCAGTCTTTGACTAACACGCAGTCATATCCTAAAAAGTTGGCGTCACACAGGGTAGTCAAGACACATTGGTCAGCATTAACGCCAGCAAATAATATTGTCGTCGTTCCGAGATTCCGCAAAATACTATCTAAGGGGGTATCCCAAAATCCACTCATGCGGTATTTATCCACGTGGACATCTGTCGGTAGTTGTGGGAGTTCGTCTACTATCGCCGCCGCCCAACTACCTGCCATGAGTACTTTAGCACCATTACTAGGTAAAGGATCGCCCAAGCCAACGCCGTCACCTGTGGGATTGTAGACATGAAGTGAACTCGCACTAATATTGAGTAGGTCGGGACGATTGCCCCAATTTACCCAAATTACGGCAACACCTGCGGCACGAAGTTCTGGAAGTAAGGTTTGTAAGGGTTCGATGGGTTGACGCGCCCTACTGACATCAACGCCGATATGCGCTAACCAGCCATCTGGGTGGCAAAAGTCGTTTTGCATATCGATAATGACGATCGCAGTTTTTGCCAAATCTAGGCGCAGGGTTTTCGTTTCTGTGGATAAAGTAACCGGTTGTGGCGTCTTTGGCGGACGAGTAATATCTGCGATCGCTTGATTCACACCCCAAGCATTTGGTGCAACGCCCAATGTCCGAACAGGTAGATTCATAAATTGCAACACCCGACACCGTTTTTTACTTTGTAGCCTGAAAATCTGTTAAACCTTCGATTCCTTAATCAAGGTTAAATATCCTCATGGCTACCATTAGGCTTATTTCACCTGGTAGATGCGAAAATTAGTAACCCATGAAAAGATACTAAAACCTTAATTTACAAGGGGTGGGACTTGTCGTCTCACCTTTTTATGGTAATCAAACAATAACATCAAAAACCGCTAGCGGTGGATGTCTAATAGGACGGTTGCGGGTGCCATTGGAATTGATTCCCATCGCTTCTTGTCAATAGTGGCAATTATCCGTCTCTTCGGGTTCAATTAAATTTGGGCACTTGCTACTCAAAAAAAGCCCGAAACCCATTGGTGGAGGTAACTCGTGAATTTTATTATCCAAAATGTTCTAATTCCCGTTGAAAGTGGTTACACAACCGTAGATGTGCAGGTTGTGGACGGTAAAATCGCCGCCATCGCCCCTCAGATAGATGCGATCGCCCCCATCATCGATGGTAAAAATAAACTGTTGTTGCCCGGTTTCTTCAACGCCCACACCCACTCTTCAGAAATGTGGCAGCGGGGAATTATGTCAGTTTTGCCTTTAGAATTATGGCTGGCGGAACTGTATGATTTTGCCCCCCTCGATCCCGAACAGGTATATCTCAGCGCTTTGGGGACGGCGGTGGAAACCCTGCTTTCTGGCGGAACGAGTGTGGTAGATCATTTGGTGTTAATTCCAGGACTTGAGTTAGAAACCATCGCCACCGCTGTTCGCGCTTATCGAGAAGTGGGGATTCGCGCCTTTATTGCCCCCTTAATTCAAGATGAATCGATTACCGCAGGTATTCCCTCTGGAGAATCAGCCCAAATTCATGAACCTTATTTCCGCTCAACGGCAGCTACTCTGGAAATTATCGAAGAAGCGGTGCGGCAGTTTCATCGGCCAGAAGAGGGGGTGAATATTTTAGTTGCACCGACGGGGATTCAGTTGTGTAGCGATGCTTTGTTTACTGGATGTATTGAATTAAGTAACCGTTACAATCTGTGTCGTCATTCCCACCTACTGGAAACCAAAGCACAGGAAAAACTTGCCCTAGAGAAATATGGTTGCACCGCTGTTGAACATTTATGGCATATTGGCTTTTTAGGCGATCGCACAAGTCTAGCTCATTGTGTCTGGTTAACTGATGCTGACATCGCCATTCTTGCACAAACCCAATCCACAGTTGTTCACAATCCCCTGAGTAATCTGCGTTTAGGCAGTGGCATCGCCCCAATTTTAAAATATCTTCAAGCTGGGGTAAACGTGACTTTTGGTTGTGATGGCGCTTCTAGCAACGACTCCCAAGACTTGTTAGAAGCAATCAAAATCGGTTCCATCTTGCACAATGTTACAGACTTAGATTATCAGCATTGGATTACACCCCGGCAATCAGTAGAAATGGCATCTTTGGGAGGGGCAACAGGACTGAATCTCGCGGATAAACTCGGTTCCCTCACCGTCGGTAAACAAGCCGATTTAGTACTTTATGACCTTACCAACTTATCACTGCTGCCCCGTACAGATCCCATCGGTTTATTAGTTTTAGGGCGTCCCACCAATGTTGTTGATCACGTTTGGGTGAATGGCAAGCAAATTGTTGCCGATGGAAATGTTACCACCATCAACGTTGACAACTTGCGGCAAGAATTATTTAACCGCAGTCAGTGGGAGACATCGCGCAAATCTCAAACTGCGGCTCAATTGGAGCTTCATTATCGCACAGTCATGGGTTTGTGAAACGCACCAGATAATCTTTCTCCCCGTACCTCTGCGTTAAAACTCCTACCTAATTTTAAATCGGAATTTGAACCACAAATTCCGAACCCTGTCCCTGTACAGAATTTACCTCCAAAGTGCCACCGTGTTTTTCCACAACAATTTGACGGGCGATCGCTAATCCTAAGCCCGTACCTTTACCAACAGCTTTAGTTGTGAATAAATGATCAAAAACCTTGTGTTTTACCTCCACAGACATTCCTATGCCATTATCACGAATCCGAATCAAAACATGTTCTTGCTCCTCACTCAGGCAAGTTTGAATCTTAATTTCATTAGGATGATCCTTAATCTCGTGAAAGTTCATCCCAACATTAGACTCCTCTAAAGCATCAATAGCATTTGCCAGCAAATTCATAAATACCTGATTGAGTTGACCAGGGAAACATTCTACAAGCGGTAAATTTCCGTAGTCTTTGATTATTTGAATAGCGGGACGAGTTTC
This sequence comes from Cylindrospermum stagnale PCC 7417, assembly GCF_000317535.1. Lineage (NCBI taxonomy): Bacteria > Bacillati > Cyanobacteriota > Cyanophyceae > Nostocales > Nostocaceae > Cylindrospermum > Cylindrospermum stagnale. Next base: position 4,543,628 of record NC_019757.1, on the reverse strand, counting down.
TGATGCTTTTAAGCGGTGCTTGAGAATCAAAATTGTGCTGTCAATGCCTTCGTGAATATTGAAAGCAACTTTGTACTCTTGATCTACTCGCGAAAATGTACGTAAACTGTTGCTGATACTGCGAATGCGGTCAGTACCAAGTTTCATCGAAGAAATCAGTTTGAGCAAATCTTCGCGCAGATACTCCAAATCAATTTCTGCAATTTCCGCCTCAATTTCTGCACCCGGCGCAGGAAATTGTTGCTGATAGAGGTCGATAATCTGAAATAAATCCCCAATCGAGTCAATAGCAGGTTGTATATTACCCGCAATAAATCCCACAGGGTTGTTAATTTCGTGGGCTACACCCGCAATTAAATTCCCCAATGCAGACATCTTCTCACTCTGCACCAGTTGTAATTGCATCTCCTTCAACTCAACCAGAGAAAATTCTAGCTTTTGAACATACTCTTGTGACTGCTGATAAAGACGAGCGTTTTCTAAGGAAATAGCAGCTTGGGAGCAGAGGAGTTTGAGGACGGTGAGGCGATCATTTGTAAATACCCCAGCAATCAGATTATTTTCTAAATAAAGAATGCCAATCAACTTCCCTTGATGGAGAATTGGGGTACACAGTAAACTTTTAGGTTGATGTCGAATAATGTAAACGTCAGAAGCAAAAGAAGTTTTTTCAGTTGCATCATATACCACTAATGTTTCTAAGGTATTTTTGACATAGTTAATCAGGTTAAGAGGGATATCTTCGCTGAATTCGATGGGGATAGATTGCATAATAGTTGGTGCTTGATCGACTGTGGCGATCGCTTCTATCACCCAACTATTATGCTTCAGCAAAATCAGTACAGATTTTTCAGAACCTGCATTTTCCATCACCACTTGCATTAATCTAGAGAGTAACTTCTCTAGCTGAATTTCACTAGACAAGGCTTGAGAAGCTTTGAGAACACTTGCTAAATCTAGAGCTTCGGAAATACTTGTGCTGCTAGATGAAATGGTTTGAGCATCGCTAAAAGTATGTTGGGAAGTTCTACTAGAAGTAGAGAGACTTTCGCTAGTATTGAGGCGATTTTTTTCCGGTTGCAATATAGGGGCAAGTAATTGAGTATAACGTTTTTCTAAGTCATCAACTTTGGCTTTAGCACCCCAGAGAGCATAGCAGTAGTAGGCATTTGTCAAATAGATTTGGGCAAATTTCTCTTTGCCCCATTTCAAATAAAATTGGGTAGCGAGTTCATTAGCGAGGGCTTCTTCTTGGATATATTCGTTTTGTTTTGCTCCAGCAATCGCGCGATCATATTTCTCAGCCGCTACCCAATTTTGACCAATTACTCGCGCCTTTTCTGCCTCTACTAAATCGTACCGATGCTGATTATTCATTGGTGCATGCTCTGCCCAAAATTTCATTTTTTCTTGATTGATTTCAACTTGCTTTAAGTACTTTTGTTTCTCAGGAATTTCTACTTGGGAATAATTGCCAAGCAGCGCCAATGAGTGATAGAAGTTGAGAATGACAACTTGCATAAAACCAAATGCAGATCCTGCCATATCCTCCGCTAACTTCACTTGTTTCAAAGCCTGGTCATAATCTTTAAAGTGGTAAAGCAGAATTGTTTTGGCTACATAAAAAATGAATAACACTGTGCCGCTTTTGGCAGCAATTAAACGAGGTAGAATTTGAGCTTCATCAAAGCTATCGCCAATTAATAAACATTTATCCTCAGATAATCCTTGCAAATTCAAACCTAGTTGTCGCCATACTTGAGAAAAATGAATAGGTATTTCTTGTTTGATTTTTATGCAAATATCTATATATATTGCTTGTTCCTGAACAGCTAATTCCAGTTTGTCTGTGGAGAAAAATAGGTAACTACATAGGTTAGCAGCACAATAACCGCCCCACTCAATATCTCCTGTATCCAACCCACTTTGTACCCCTTCTCGTAGAGAAGCAACACTATTCTTAGCATGTTCTTTCCAGGTTCTAATATTGGAATTAAACAAATTGTAAACTCTGGCTTTGAGTTCTCTAGCATCAAACTTATCTAATAATTTTAAAGCAATATTTCCAGCATGATATCCATCGTTTAATTTGCCGATTCCAGATAGTAACAAACCATAAAAACCATAGGCAAACGAAGATAAAGCTGAATTACCATGTTCAATACAGAGATTGACCATTGTAATGATGATTTGTGGAAAAATTTCTGGCTTGGCCATAAAAACAGGAGCAGACAGAATTTTTAAAATCTGCATTGCTGACAGTTTATAGGGATCAGTCATCACCCATATTTCTTCAAGTTCAGCTATATTGGGCAATTCTACAACTAAGCTATCATCTCCTTCTAAACTTATCAGAGAAATACCTAACTTTCCTAAAATTATCAACCCAAGTTCGACGGCTTTAACCATCTCTAATTGAGCGATATAAATCTGCATTTGAGCTTCATATAACTTAACCTGATCAAGCAGAGTATTTGTGTTTTGTAGAGCAACTTTAGTCAGGTTAGTTGAGCGCTCAAAGTTAATATTTAAATATTCCGCTTCGATGGTTTCGATGTAGAGTTTCAGTGTTAAATCATACTGACACTGCCAACTATCAGCCGACAGCATTTCTAATCCAGCATTCAGATACCTAACTGCTGGTTCATAAGCAGTGGCTGACTTAGCTTTGTGTCCTGCTATCAGATTGAGTTGAGCCAGTTCCTTTTTTTCTAATTGATTGGTGATTAAATTCGCTCCAACATTAAGCTGATTAACAATTGCAAAGATATGATCTTCCTTTTCTCTAAATGATGTGTTTTTCAACAGGAGTTGTCCAATTTTTAGATGTGTTGCTTTTTTCTGTCCTTCGGGAATTAGCAAGTAAGCAGCCTGTTGTACTCTGTCATGAAGGAATTTGTAACAGACTGTTAGTTGTTGAAGTTCATTGATATATGACTCAGATTGAAAAAACTTGTAAACTTCACTGGTGGGAATAACCAGTCCTTCTTGTAATGTTTTCCACAGGTCAACTGCTGTTTCTGATTGAGATTTTTCATAGACAATAGCGAGAGTTGCTAAATCAAATTCGTTGCCAATACAAGCAGCAAACTTTAATACTTCGATAGTGGCTCGTGGTAACTTTTGCAATTGCAGTGCCATAAACTCAACCACGTCGTCTGTAAGTGCTAATTCTTTGATTTGAGCAATGTCACATTGCCAATAGCCTACATTGAAGTTAAAACTAATTAATTTATTTTCATGCAGGAATTTGAGAAATTGATTAGCAAATAAAGGATTGCCCTTTGTTTTTTGATAAACGAGTTTTGTAAACGGTACGGCAATTTCTAGCGAGCAATTAAGAGTATCAGCGATGAGGTAATTTAAATCTGTTAGATTGAGCGGTTTTAGGGTAATACTATTAATGATGGCTCTAGTTTTTTTAATCTCGCTTAATGTCAACATCAACAAATGTGTTGGCTCAACCTCATTATCACGATAAGCACCAATTAGTAATAAATAGGGAGTAGATGTTTCAGTCATCAGCAATTGCATCAACTTTAGAGATGCTGAGTCTGCCCATTGTAAATCATCCAGAAAGATTACTAAGGGATGGTCTTTGGTGGTGAAAACTTGGATGAATTTCTGAAATAGTAAATTGAAGCGATTTTGTCCAGCACTCCCCGAAAGTTCTCTTACTGGCGGTTGTTGTCCGATAATTTTTTCTAGTCCGGGAATCACTTCGATAATTACTTGAGCATTCTCACCTAGTGCTGCCAGAATTTTAGTTTTCCACTGTTGTAACTGAGCATCAGTTTCACTTAGTAATTGCCAAGTTAAGTCACTGAGAGCTTGTACAAACGCCGAAAAGGGAATGTTGTGCTGAAATTGGTCATATTTGCCTTTAATAAAATAACCCCGTTGTCGCACAATCGGTTTGTGGACTTCTTTAACAATGGCAGTTTTACCAATACCAGAGAAACCCGCTACTAACATCATTTCGGTGCTTCCCTGTGCCACCCGTTCAAATGCCGCGAGTAAGGTTGCTACTTCTGTTTCCCGACCATAGAGTTTTTCTGGAATCTGGAAGCGATCGCAAATATCCCGCACTCCTAGCTTAAACTCATCTATGATGCCAGTCTCTTGCCATTGACACCGACAAGTTTCTAAGTCATGCTTCAACCCCAAAGCACTCTGATAGCGGTCTTCGGCATTTTTCGCCATCAGTGTGCTAATGATCTCAGAAAGAATTGGCGGAATGTCAGGATTCAGGCTATGGACTTGTGGGGGAAGCTTTGCTAAGTGACAGTAGACCAACTCCATCGGGTCCTCAGCAGCAAAAGGTAACTGTCCTGTGAGAAATTCAAAAAAGGTGACACCCAAGGAATAAAAGTCGCTGCGGTAGTCAATTCCCCGGTTCATTCTTCCAGTTTGTTCGGGTGATAGGTATGCCAGTGTCCCTTCCAAAATATTCGGACTGGTGAGGGTTTGTGTTTCTCTCGGAAGTAAAGAGGCAATACTAAAGTCAATCAGTTTTACCTCTTTTGTCGCGGGGTTAATCAAAATATTGGCAGGTTTGATATCTTTGTGAATCACTCGATGGCGATACAATCTATCGAGAATAGAGACGATTTGAAGCGCAATGTCGAGAAAATCCGAGAGGTTGGGGGTATAGTTGGCAGTATATTCCTGGAGAGAAATTCCACCAAAATCTTCCATCACTAAAGCATAGCTGTTTTCATAGTGTTCCAGGCTATAGGTTTCGACAATACCATCAAAATTGAGGTTCTTGGCAATGGTGTACTGATTGCGGAACCTCACAAGTTCGTTAAAGGTGGGATACTCACGCCGCAACAGTTTGATGACTACTGGTTTTTTGTCTGATTCTCTAATGCCACGATGCACTAGGGTTCTGGAGCCTGAATAAATTAGCTCATGTATTTGATAACCAGTTAAAGACACCATAAACTTTTTCTCTCGGCAAAATTAATTTATTTTGATTTACATTGATGGTTCCCACTTAACGGGTGGGCTTAACATTTAGGGAAAAACTTTATGAGAAAATTTTAGTCGGCGATTTTCCGGGATCAATCAATAATTTGTCAGGGTAATTTCCCGGTAGTGAATAAAACAAAGTTCTTACCACGGGGTCATGACGATGAATTAACCGTGTTTATCCATAGCAATCCTAAGTAAGTAGGCAAAAATAAATCAAACTATGTTTTGTAAAGTAAAAAATATTGGAATTAGCTCGTAGTGAGGGCTTCAGCCCTCAAAGTAGGGCTGAAGCCCTCACTACAAACCTTTAATTATTTACGTTGCTCTACTTATGTGATTCATGAAAATTACTTGATCAGCACCTTCATGAATATCGTAGGAAACTTTTATACGGTCATTTGCATCGTAAAATATTATACTAACTTTATTTGAGTTGTGCCAGATAAATTCCGTAGAGACTGTACTGTACAGTCTCTACAGTTATGAATAATGCATTTATTTTTGGGAGTCGACATGGAACGCGCCATTTCCGCCTTGGGAATCTTGATTTTTATTGGCATTTCCTACGCTTTCTCGATCAATCGCCATGCTGTACGTTGGCGAACAGTCGCTTGGGGGTTAGGTTTGGAGTTTGTCTTGGCGCTGGCGATTCTCAAAACTCCCTGGGGTTTGAATGTGTTTAAGTCACTGGGGGATATAGTCAGTAATTTTTTAGCATTTTCTGATGTCGGTGCCAAATTTGTCTTTGGCGAAAATTTCAAAGATCATTTCTTTGCCTTTCAAGTGCTACCGACAATTATCTTTTTCTCTGCATTTATTAGTGTTTTGTATCATTACGGCATTTTGCAGCGGGTGGTGAATCTACTGGCTTGGGGGTTGATGAAGACGATGAAAACATCAGGTTCTGAGTCTTTATCTTGTGCTGGTAATATCTTCTTGGGGCCCACAGAATCAGCGCTGATGGTTAAACCTTATATAGCCAACATGACGCAATCAGAACTCCATGCAGTCATGACTGGTGGTTTTGCCACAATTGCTGGTGGGGTACTAGGCGCTTATCTCTCCTTTGGTATCCCAGCAGAACATCTGATTGCGGCTTTCTTTATGAGCGCTCCTATTTCATTAGTAGTATCAAAATTGCTTTATCCAGAAACGGAAATATCGGAAACTACTGGTAAATCCCAGATGGAAATCAAGAGCAATTATGTGAATGTGATTGATGCGGCTACTACGGGAGCGATTGACGGCGTCAAGTTAGCCGTTAACGTTGCCGTAGTCATTATTGCCTTTTTGGGGTTGTTGGCTGCTGTGAATGCTCTGCTGGGATGGTTGGGGGCGCTTGTTGGTTTACAGCAACTGTCGTTGGAGTGGATATTGTCTTTGATTATGGCTCCTGTGGCGTGGTTGATGGGTGTACCTTTTGCTGATTGTGGACAAGTTGGGGCGTTATTGGGTAAAAAGACTATCCTCAATGAGTTTCTGGCTTATGTGGATTTGGGGAAACTAATTGAGAAACAGCAGATTTCCCAACGTGCAGCCATTATTACGACTTATGCTTTATGTAATTTTGCGAATATCGGCTCGATTGGAATTACTATTGGCGGGATTGCGGCGATCGCACCAAACCGCCAACAAGATTTAGCTCGCATGGGTGTAAGAGCCATGATTGGCGGCTTACTTGCCAGTTTTATCACTGCTTGTATTGCAGGGATGCTGGTGTGAAGAGGAATCATTTTTGGTTTTCTTTGATATAACCCAAACTCCAGTTACTGGGCTGTTGTAGCTGATTTGCTTTGCCTTGAAAAATTAGCCCTAGGGCTGTGCGAGTTTGCAAATATCCCTTCATTAGGTAATGTCCAGGCTTGGCATCAATACCAGCATAGGTATTGCTAGGAAATAGCAGATTTCCACAGTAAGTCTGCTTTTCTGATATATTTACGGTTATCATGCGGTCACGCATATATCCATTGGGAATCATGAATATACCGTATACATGATGCCGACCGCGCCAAGGTTCAATCACTATTTTCTCAGGATGAATGTAGTATTTTGTCAGGTTGTCGGCAATAAATCCCCGTTGCTGGCAAGGAAATAACGGTAATTGCTTCCAGGCGTAAGAACCGCCTAAAAGAGCAATTAAGCTAAGTGTAAATAATATGTAAATTATGGGACGTTTTTTCACCTGTTAGATCCAGCACTACCTCTTTTTGGTTATATCTTGAGTTTTGCTGAATGCCCAGACTAACAAAAGCCGCTCGGCTTGGGAGACGCTGGGCGTTAGTCAAAATGAAAGCTTTCAAAAGCCACTCCTATTTTTCTTTTTCCAGAGTATAAAACCGGAAGGATCTGCATTTTTAAATCATCTAATTTACTGTTATTTGTTGCTTGCTTTTAGGGGAATATCGTGTTAATATCTCCGAAATTGCTGTGAAAATTTGACTTTTTAATTGACTAAAAATCCGGGTTGCGATCGCTCCATGCAATCGCATTAAGCACTACCTCCAAGACCGTTTTAGCACAGCATATAAACTTCATCACCTCAGGTTTCAATTCATGAAAGTAAGTCAGTCACTGTGCTTACAAATGAATTGTTATATATCGCTGTAATCCTTGTGTTTTAAGGGTTGCAGTGAAAAATTTTATGTTCTGTTTGGCAGCTAAACTCATGAAAACCACAAATAAATATTGCCGCTTGCCCAAATCATCCGGATTTTGGGAGGGGGCAAAAATTCGCCCGGAAAACTTGGTTAAACTTGCTTTGCGTGCTAGGAGCAAGATAGGGCAAGTAGGGATGATTTTGACGGCAATTGGTGGGGCAATCTTTTCGGGAAATAATGCGATAGCCCAAATTAATCCTGATAATACCCTTGGTGCTGAATCTTCGGTGGTGACACCAAATGTGGATATTAAAGGTGTGTTGAGCGATCGCATTGATGGCGGTGCAACGCGCGGTGCCCAACTCTTCCACAGTTTTAGCGAATTTAACGTCAACAACGGACGGGGAGCCTATTTCAGCAATCCGACGGGAATTGAGAGCATTTTCAGTCGGGTAACGGGGAATAATGCCTCAAATATTGCTGGAAAGCTTGGTGTGTTGGGAAATGCGAACTTATTTTTGCTCAACCCCAACGGGATTATTTTTGGCCCCAACGCTTCATTAGATTTGGGGGGTTCGTTTTTAGCCAGTACAGCCAACAGCTTTAATTTTGGCGATGGGAAAGAATTTAGTGCGACTAATCCGACAGGTGCGCCATTGCTAGCGGTGACAGTACCACTGGGAGTGCAATTTAATCAAGCGCAACCAAATGCGATCGCAAATTCCGGGAATTTAGCAGTGAGTACAGGGCAAAACCTCACCTTGCTAGGGGGTACAGTTGCGAGTACAGGCAATTTATCAGCACCATTCGGACAGATTGCAGTTGCAGCAGTTCCTGGTGGGAGTGTGGTAAATCTGAATTCATCAGGGCAATTACTGAATATTGATACTTCATCAACAGCGGGAAATTCATCACAGACGAAATCTTCTCTAGCTAAATTGTTGACAGAGAATAATCAAATATCCCTGCCAGAACTGACGGTGAAAAGTGACGGAAATGTAGAGTTGGCGGGTTCTGGCTTGTCTGTGGGGGATGGTGATGTAGTAGCCAAAAACGTTTCCGCCCAAACTGCGACACTTACAGCCCAGCAGAATTTAACTTTGGTAGAGAGTCAGTTAAATACAACCGGTGATTTGAATTTGTTGGCTGGGGATACAGTGCGAGTGCGGGATACTGTTGCGAATCCCTTTGTAGCCCAAGCTGGGGGGAAATTATTAGTTCAGGGTAAGCAAGGAGTTGATATTTTTGCTTTAAACAATTCCTCCAGTGGTTTGGTTTCGGGAGGGGATATGATTTTGCGATCGGCTAACACTGTGGGTGGTGATGCTCACTATTGGGCTGGTGGGAGTTTTCGCATTGAGCAAATGGATAGCAGCTTAGGCGGTTTATTCAGTCCTGATGATCCCATTATTCGCGCCGCCGGAGATGTGAGTTTTGACAGCTATGAAGGAGCTTCATTACACATTCTCGCCGGCGGGAGTGTGACAATTGCCGGCAACGTTAACATTACGGGTGCAGAAACAAATCCAGCGAATGGACTTGTTGAGACAGTACCTTTATCACAAACACTACCAGATGGAACTTCATCAGTCGAGATTAATGGTGTAGCATTTCCAACCCTGGATATTCGGGCAGGTGTGCATGCAGATGCGATCGGTATTCCAGGACTCACACCAGATCCCATCCCAGGAATTGTTAACCCAACTGATAGTAGCCAGCCAACAAGCGCGAACATCGAAATAGGAAATATCTACAATCTATCTGGAAAACAAAGTAACACTGGGCAGATACTTATAACTAATCAATACAATCCAAATGCACTACCAGGGTCAATTGAAACAGGATTAATTTCTACATACAGTGATGTTGATATTGATTCACGAGGTGATATCACTACTAATGGAGAAATATTTACTGAGATTGGAAAAGATACTACTTCAGATAACAGAATTGCTGGTGATATCAGACTTATTGCTGATGGAAAAATTAAAATTGGTGGCAGTCTGTTATCACAAATTAGTGAAGGAAATGGGGTTGCTGGAAATATTACTCTCAAGGCTCGTGGTGATATTACGGCTGGTGATACTGAAAAACCAGTAAACATTATATCTACTAGTAATAGTAATAGTAATGATCAAGGTTTCAGCATAATCAGACTTGAATCATCACAAGGATCAGTGTTTTTGGATAAAGTGAAATTGAGTACCACTAACACTGGTTCTAATTATGCAGGAGATATTAGAATAAATGCAGCAGAAGGAAAAATTGAAATAACTAACAGTCCAGAAAATGATGAACAAGGAAAATATCTTGGTCTTGGTATCATCAGCAATGGATATTTTGGAATAATTGATATTAATGCTGGCAATAATGTGTCTATCACAAACGCTAATTTGACCGCCCAAACTCCAAGCAATTTACCCGAACCTAGTATTTCTACTAATTCAGGAAATATTAATATTACTTCCAAAAATGGAAACATTGAGATTAACAACTCTTTTTTGACTACTTTAACTCAAGTATCATTTGATGATGATTCAAAACGTATTAATGGTGGCAACATCGACATCAGGGCTACTTCAGTCTCCCTAACTGGAGGCGCTCAATTGTCTGCCAGCACTTTTGGAAAAGGAGATGCGGGCAGTATATTTTTGTCTGCTAAAGATTCTGTTTCCCTTGCAGGTACAGGCACTACCGTCTTCAGTAATGTAGAAGCAGGGGGTGAGGGAAATGGTGGGAACATCGATATCAGGGCTGCTTCAGTCTCCCTAACTGGTGGCGCTCAACTGCAAACTGTTACTAAGGGTATAGGAAATGCAGGTAATATCAAGATTCATGACACTGATACTGTCCAATTTGATGGTAGTACTGCTTTCAGTACTGTAGAAGACGGGGGTGTAGGCAATGCAGGTACAATCGACATCTCAGCTGCTTCACTCTCCCTAACTAATGGCGCTCAACTGCAAACCTTGATTCGTCAAGGACAGGATGGCAAGCCAGCTGGACAGGGAGGGAAGGAGCCGGGGAAAATCAACATTAATGTCACAGGTGAGGTGAAGATAGAAGGGCAAGGCAGTTTAATTAACAGCGATGTTCAGCCAGGGGCAAAAGGTGATGCTGGAGAAATTGTTATCACTTCTGGTTCGTTGTCCATAACTAATGGCGCTCAAGTGTCAACCAGCACTTCTGGAGAAGGAAATGCTGGTAGTGTTGTTGTATTTGCTCCAAAAGTTGTTGTCAGCGGTACAGCTACCAATGATCAACTCAGAGATTTTTCCGATACAACAAAACTTAGTGAAGGCATATTCGCTAAAGCAGATCAAGAAAAAGGAATTGCGGGCGCAATAGGAATCTTGACAAATGAGTTAAGGGTTGAAAAAGGAGCAGAAATTACTGTTAGCAGTCCAAAAGGACAGGCAGGAAACCTGACAATTTTAGCAAAGAAAGTTTTGCTGAATAATGGAGCCTTCATTGCTACAACTGGAGAAACTGTTGAAAATCAGAAGGATGGGGGAAATATTATCCTACTATCAGATCCAGTTGTGATTAATACTTTATTTCAGCTATTACAAAATCCAGAATCAGTGGATGAAAATACGCTAAATGAACTTAATAATAGGATAGAAAAACTGGATTCAGCGTTACTTTCATTGATAGCAGAAGAGAAGCTCAGAGGAGAAGTATTACCTGGTTCTCCTCTTGATTTCCTCCTTATGGGTAACGAAAGCCGAATAGCTGCTAACGCCGGAAACAATGCTGATGGTGGTAACGTAGCTATCAACACTAGACTACTTATTGTACTTCCACCAACAGGGAAAAATGGTAGTGACATCACTGCGAATGCTCAAGGAGGAAAAGGTGGTGTCGTTGCTATTAAAGCTGAACCCTTGGGTATTTACGGCACTGAATTCCGAAAACAAGCAACTGATAACACCAATGATATCACTGCCTCTTCAGAGCAAGGTTCAGCAGGCATTGTTTCACTGGCTATACCCAATGTAGACCCCAGCAAGGGATTAATTCAGTTACCAGAAGAATTGGGTGATTCTTCAAAATTAATCGCTCAGAGTTGCCCAGTGGGTGGACAACAGGCAAGTAGCCAATTTGTTGTCACCGGACGGGGAGGTTTGCCACCAAGCCCTGATTCGGCACTCAACAGTGATGTTCTTGTGGGCAATGCAGCAGCTAATAACCCAGCACAAAGCAGTTTCCCAGATTCCGCTTCAGTAGCCACTGTAGAGGCTCAAGGTGTCAACATCGGCCCCAATGGCGAAATTCTGCTCACCGCTAACCCCACTAAACTCGCTTCCTATAGTTCTTGGCAGAGGTTCACAAGCTGCAATGCAAAATAAGTCTTTCCAAAATCTCCACGAGGGTAAGGTTTGTTCTCAAGCTTCTAAACCCCCTCTTACCCCCTTTGAAAGAGATATGTTGCCAGAAGGCACTTATCTCTTCAATGTTGATATCATCAGTTCTCAAACTTCTAAATCCCCCCTTCCCAAAAAGAAAAAAGCACCCTCCAAAGCCCCGCTGTTTACAGCAGGTTTCATTTATTTGAACCACATCTGTCGTAGGGGCACAGCAGTGCTGTGCCCCTACAGTGGGGTCTATTTACCGAAAAATCGCTGTAAGGCAACTGGTGGGGGTTGGGGGGATCTTCCAAGATTCAGCAGTTGGAAAACATACCCTAAGCTGCTTCTGACCATCCTCACACTGGGGCTGTGTCTACCCAGTTCAATCACTGCCTACGCTATGGAAGTGGCTCAAGTTACTGCCCCGCCTAACTTACCGCAAACTTTGCCCCCGCCCCAAGATGTTGTTCCTCCTCCGTCTCTACCTTCTCAACAGCGGCAGGTTCCATCACCTTCTTCTCCACAAGATTTGCTCCCTATCCAACCAACTCAACCAACTGAGGAAGCCCCGACGGCAGTTCCTGAGAAGTTTTTGGTGACTAAGTTTGAATTTGTGGGGGGTACTGTTTTTAAAGACGAACAACTCTTACTAGCGATTGAAAAAGGTTTATTGGCGGGTGGGGATAATAGATTTTGTCCGCCGCTTCCCAGTAATGAAGCTCAATGTCAAAGGCTTCCCAGAACTGAGGCAGATCCGCCGGTAGAAATCACCTTTGCTCAACTGCTAGAGGCGCGTTCGGCAATTACGCAGTTTTATATTGATAAAGGCTACATCACCTCTGGGGCGCTGATTCCTGAACAAGCCCTTCCCCCTGGTGGCGGTGTCGTCACGATTCAACTGGCTGAGGGTAGCTTAGAAGATATCAAAATCATTGGAAATCAGCGATTAAATCCGAACTATATTCGCAGTCGGTTACAACGGGCTAATCAAAAACCCCTAAATCGCGATCGCCTCCTCGAAGCACTGCAAGTCTTACAACTCAATCCTCTCATTGAAAGTTTATCGGCGGAATTATCTACAGGCTCTAGCTTTGGGAGCAATTTGCTATTGGTGAAGGTAAAAGAGGCCAGAAGCTTTAACACCCAAATCAGTCTTGATAATAACCGCTCACCAAGCGTCGGCAGTTTCCAACGCAGTATTCAACTGAGAGAAGGTAACTTACTAGGAATCGGCGATGGTGTCAATCTCCGCTACGCCAACACCGATGGTAGTAATCAAGTGGATGTGGGCTACACCTTACCGCTTAGTTCCCAAAATACTACCCTGAGCTTCAACTATGGTTACTCCAGCAATAATGTGATTGAGGAACCCTTTGACGAGCTTGATATTTCCTCTAATTCCAGTGAATATCAACTAACTCTGCGTCATCCAGTGATTCAAACTCCTAGACAAGAATTAGCTCTGGGACTTACCGCAGCCCATCGGGAAAGTCAAACTTTTTTAGGATTTAAAGATACTGGCGGCTTTCCCCTCTCTCCAGGGGCTGATGACAAAGGACGGACTAAGGTTACAGCACTGCGTTTCTTTCAAGAATTTACCCAAAGAGGCGATCGCTCAGTTTTTGCACTCCGCTCACAGTTTAGCTTGGGACTTGATGCCCTGGATGCCACCATTAATCACAATGATGAACCCGACAGCCGCTTTTTTGCTTGGCGAGGACAAGCTCAATTAGTGCGCCTTTTAGCCCCAGATACCATCTTACTCATCCGGGGTGATGTGCAATTAGCAGACAGAAGGCTGTTATCTTCAGAGCAAATTGGACTCGGTGGCCAAGCCAGCATCAGAGGATATCGTCAGGATCTCTTATTGGCTGATAACGGTGCTTTTGGCTCAGTTGAACTCCGTTTACCAATTCTCCGGCTTCGTAAACAGCAAGCACTTTTACAGGTTGTCCCTTTTGTCGATCTTGGTACAGCTTGGAATAACTCTGGGGGTGCAGACATTGAAACTGACTTTTTGGCCTCTGCTGGAGTTGGTTTGCGATTTCAGTTAAGCGATCGCCTAAATGCCCGTTTTGATTGGGGAATTCCCATTGTATCTGTTGATTCGGGTGGCAGAACTCAACAAGAAGACGGTTTGTATTTATCTGTCTTATGGAACCCCTTCTAAAACGCAGACTTCTCCAACTCTATCGTTATATCTCCATGCAGAAACTAAACCAGCGCTTCATCACCACAGTCCTGCTAGCTCTTTTGGGGCTAATGATCGCCTTGAGCATTCAGGCATTTTCTCAGCAAATGGCGATCGCTAAAAAACCAAACGCAACACAATTGATTTGTACCAGTACACCAAATCTCAGCCCCGAAAAGTTAAGTGAAAATGGCAGAATTAGTTACGAACAAGGACGCTTTGACGCAGCCATAGATTGTTGGAAAAAAGCCACAGATACCTACAGCCAAAACGGCAATAATACTGAAATCATCAATAATCAAATTAACCTAGCTCAAGCCGAGCAAGCTTTAGGACTATACCCCAGAGCCTGTAATACCCTAGTGCAAATTTATGGAGAAAAAGACTGCACTAGCCTCTTACAAAATGAGATAAAACAAAAAATTTTCTTCAGCACACTAAAACAAAAAGCCGATTCTCCAGCCAAAATTACAGGCTTACGCAGCTTTGGCAATATCCTCAGAGGAATTGGTGAACTAGACTTATCTCATGAAGTCTTGAAATTGAGTTTAGAAATGACACAATCTCAAGACCAAACAGCAACTTGGCTTGATATTGGCAATACCAGACGGGCTTTAAGTAATAAAGAACAAGACTTATATAGTCGCACTCAATCTGAGGAAAATCTTGTTTGTGCAATTATCAATGCTTACACATCTCAAGAAGCTTACCAAAAAGCAATAAACGAAACTAGCTCAAATTCCCCCTCCATTATTCCACTACAGGCACAGCTAAATCAATTGAGTCTGCGATTAGATACCAAAGATTGGCTCAACAAAATTCAAAAAGAGACTCAGGATAAACCCAAGAAAAACCGCAATCTTTTAGAGCGAGTCTTTCAACCTAACTATTTTGTTAAACGTAAACAAACAGAGAATTGCTCCCAGCAATTAACCGATGATCAATCCCAACTTCCTAATCAAATCCGTAATTGGGTAAATCAGAACTTATCTAACCAAAATCAGTTACAACAGATTGATAATCTTCAACAGCAAATTGAGCAATTACCACCAAGTCATACAGCACTTTACACCAGACTCAACTTTGCCCGTAGCTTAATACGATTTCAGGCTTTGCCAGGTATAGATCAAAAAACAGAATCATTTCTCAATACTACAATTGACCAAGCCAAAAATCAGAACAATTTAAAAGCACAATCCTATGCCCTAGGATATCTTGGTAAGCTATATGAAAAAAACCAAAAATGGGAATTAGCTAAAACCCAAACTCGCAAAGCTTTACTCCTAGCTCAATCCATTCCCTCGCCAGATATAATGTATCAGTGGCAATGGCAACTAGGGCGCATCTACAAACGTGAGCTTCCAGCTAGAGAAAAGGCTAACACAAAGGATAAAGAAAAAGAATTCCCAGAAGCACGTTCTGCTTATGCTGGAGCATTTAAAACCCTAGAATCTCTGCGTCGAGAGTTAGCAACAGGTAGCCCAGATGCTCAATTTTCTTTTCAAAATGATATCGAAGGTATCTATCGGGAGTATGTTGATTTGCTGTTATGGAATAAAGAACCTTCAGCAAATTCTCTTTCCCAAGCTCGTCAAGTTATCGCCTCTTTGCAATCAGTTGAATTAGAGAATTTTTTGCGGCTAGCTTGTCCAGAGTACGACGTTAAAGAAATTGATAAAATCATTGATGAAAAAGCCAAAAATACCGCTTTTCTATATCCCATTGTCTTAGAAGATAGAGTAGAAGTAATCGTCAAAGTCCCGACAACTTCAACTAATAACAAAGATGCAAATCAAGGGCTAAAACACTACAGTACATTCATTGAGAGAAAAGAAGTTGAGCGACAAGTTAGGCAGTTACAGATAGACTTGGAAGAAGAGTACACCTTTGATGCGGTTAAAGACGAAGGTCAAACAGTATACGGATGGTTGCTGAAAGGAGCAGAAAAATATCTCAGTAAAGATATCAATACATTGGTATTTGCTCTCGATACCAATTTGCGAAATATCCCCTTGGCTGCACTGGTTTCCGGTCAGGATGCAGGTAAGCCGCAATATTTGGTGGATAAATATGCGATCGCACTAGCTCCAAGATTAGAAATTCCCAACCCTCGACTCCTCCAAGGTAAAACACTAACTGTCTTAGCTGCTGGTTTAACTGAACCAGAATCAGAAGAAGACAAACAAAAATTTCCCAAATTACGCTTTGCAAAAAAAGAATTAGACGCGATTAAACAGGCTAATCCTGCTAATATTTCAGTTTCCCCACTCCTGGATACAAATTTCAGGATAAAAAATTTCAAAAATGAAATCAACACTTCTAGTTTTCAAGTCCTGCACTTAGCTACACATGGCGAATTTAGCTCTAGTCCTGAAAAGACATTTCTCTTAACTTCAGACGAACAGATTGTAGTTAAAGAAGTAGGGAATTTATTCCGCAAACAAGCTCAAAATCAGTCAGAACCCATTGAACTGCTGGTGCTAAGTGCCTGTGAAACCGCTGCTGGCGACAAGCGAGCCACCTTAGGCATTTCTGGAGTAGCTGTACAAGCAGGCGCTCGCAGTGCTGTAGCTTCTTTATGGTCACTAGACGATGAAATCAGCGTTGAGTTCACTGAGAAGTTTTACAAGCAGCTTGTTGACCCAAATCTCACAAAAGCGCAAGCCTTGCAACAAGCTCAAATAGAACTGAAAAATTCACCTGGTCGTGAACATCCAAGATATTGGGCACCCTATATTTTGTTAGGTAATTGGTTGTAAAGTACATACCATTCGTAGGGGCACAGCAATGCTGTGCCCCTACAACGTGTTGCATCCAAGTAAGAACCGCTATATATCAGCTCCTGAATCAGGAAGTAGCTCAAGAATGGGCGAATTAGCAATTTCATTAATCTGCTTTTCATCACTCCATTTAAGCAACCGGAAAACCTCCAACCAATCTTCTTGAATTTGGCTTACTGGCGTTATGAGTGACTTATCACGACTAAGCGGCGCGATATCATCTATTTGAGCCTGTTGAATAGCTGCACGACTGTCAGCAAGACGCGTCACCGTATCATACCAAATCCCCTGTTGAGCGTAATAAAGGTATTGTTTTGGTGGTAGAATCGGCAACTCAACTCTTTGAATCCAGCCTGTAACACCCGGATTTCTAGATGGCTTTCGAGCATCGCAAATAATCGAAAAGTACCAATTATATTCCTTACCGATTTCTAAAGGTTGCTGTTTGGGTAAAGTAAATTTGGCAATTTTAGATTTCTGGTCTAAATTATCTTGATTAGAGAGTTTGAGAAAAATTGGCCCAGTAACAATACTCTTTTCTTCATCCAGCAATACAAATTTTGCCTCTAGTTCAGATTCCTCATATTGATAAGGAATATAAAACCAGAAAGTTGGATATGCTTCAAAAGTTTTACCCCAAACAATTTGAGAGGACTTTTGTTTTGATAGCAGTGCCTCTTTGTCTAAACTATTTGATATTGTGGGTACAAGTGCAGTAAGTTGAGTTTCATCGCTAGATGCAATTACAGGACACTGGCCTCGACCTGCTCCTCCGCGCACTCGACCGGTAGGTGTCCCCCTATTTTTTCCTCGCGGGACAAACAAAGACGTTAACTGCTGTAAAGCAATTTGAAAGGGGTTCCCATTTTGGGCTAGGGCTTGTGAGGGATAACCTAGAACAAGGATAAACACAAGCACAATACTGATAGTGACTCTGAATAACTGAGCTATAAATGACTGGTTTTGAAACATAAGTAATGATTTAGTAAGTTGAGGAAAATTACTGTTCTTGAATTCTGATAAATACCACTATTACGCCTGTGCCTAGAAAAGTTAAAGCAGGAGGTACAAATGGCACCCAACGTTTCATTGGCAATAAATTGAATAAGACTAAGCAAATAATATACAAACTGGTAAAGGCAATTCCTCCTGAGAAAATTAATTTTCGCTTTGAGCGATAAAACTGAGCTAAAGTGCCTCCAAGTAATGACCAGCCAAAAATCCAAACTATCTCATACCAAATAGACCAGACTTGTAATAGTGGACGCTTACCTTCAACCGCACTTAAAATCTGGCTGATCATTTGCGCTTGCACAATTACTCCAGGTACTGGTTGCTTTGTTGCTGAAGAAAAGGGAGTTAAAACAGGAAGCTCATAAGAATATTCATTTAGTCCGATTAAAACAATTTTGTCTTTTAGAGAGTACCTATCCAGAAAATCAGGCTTCAGAACGTCTCCAACAGTAACTCTCGGCGCTACAAACTCAGGAGAACACTTAGTTTTATTGTCTTCGGAACAGGAAATACGATAGTTTAGTAATACCTGATCTCCCTCTAGATGATTTTCTAGTAGTGTAAAAAAGCTGCCTCCATGACTAGCATCAAGTAGCTTAAATTTAGGTAATAGATCATCAGCCGATTGATTTAAGTAGCGTTGAGCTAACCGAAAGCCGAAGGCAGTATCGATAAACTTTCCATCAACTTTAGATAAACAAGGAGAGCCTTTAGGTATTTCCATGCTGAGAAGTTGACGACGAATAATCCCGTCGCTATCTGCTAAGAAATCACTAAATCCTAGCCGCGTACTCGGAAGTTCTGGTATTGGTGCAACACCGTCATTTTTGACGCTGTCATCGCCTGCATTACAAAGACCAAAAATAAGCGGGTTCTTTTCTAGAAGACTAGATAAATCTGGCGTTTTAGTTTCAAAATCACGGTAAAGGTCTATACCAATAACTCGCGGCTGGTTTTGCGGATTTTTTAGCAGCGTTTTTAGAATGTTTAATAAAGTTTCATCTGTCAATGATCCTTGTCGTGTCCCATCCTGGCTATCAATATCTTTTTTAGTAATTTCAATCACTAACAAACGGTTATCTTGCTCTTCAATTGGCTGCATTCTCATCATCTGATCGAAAAAATAAAGCTCTGATGCCTGAAGGATTGCCAACCAGCGCATAACTACTACCAGAACAGTTATCCCCATGCTTCTCAAGAGTAAATTACGGAGGTTAATCCAAGGGATTTTGAGCAGCCGACCTTTAGCCAGTTGGATAGTATCTTTAGATTGCTGCTGCCCAAAAGTCATTTCCTTAACAGCTTTGCGGATGCCTTTGGCAACATCTGTGAATGCTTCATCATTATCCGGTCGGCCAATAGCTTTACGATTGCTAGGGAGGGGTTCCAGCTTACTGAATGGTGTTCCTTCCCAATCGCATTCGCGAACCAATACGGGAATAACACGCGCTTCTCCAACTTTGTGCCTTTCCATAGCCCGTTTTACGTCACGCTGCCAATTATCCTCTGAAGCAATAAAATCGGCGCTAATCAGCAACAGAATTACACGGGCTGAATTCAGATGCTTTTCAATTTCTTCATCACGTTCTGTTCCTGCACTAATTTCGCGGTCGTGCCAAGCGGTGATTACTTTCTCACGTTCTAAAGCACTCAAGTGGGCGGTAAGCTTTTTGCGGAGTTCTTCATCTTCGCGGGAGTAAGAAAAGAAAACTTCGATTGATTCTGGTGTTTGATTTTGCGTTGCCTCAGTCATAGCTCTGAGTTTTGATTACAAGTGTTTATTCTCAAGACCTTTTTTCTAGAAATTGATTAAGAGTTGCGGGCTAATAGCTCTTTCACAACCTTAGTAATACCTCTACTAATATCTGTAAATGCCTGGTCTTGATTTGCCCAGTTGGTTACTGGCTCGGCATTTTTGGGTAATGCCTGTAGTTTGCCAAATGGGGCTGAGTGCCAATCTACCTCCCGCAGAATTATCGGAATTACACAGGCTTCTCTTGCTTCGTGGCGTTCCATTGCTCGTTTTAATTCGACACTCCAGCAAAAGTCTGAAGCCAGAAAATCAGGACTAATTAAAAGTAAGATTACCTGGGCTGCATTCAACTGCTTTTCAATTTCTTTTTCCCATTCGTTCCCGGCTGTAATGTCACGGTCAAACCAAGCTTTAATCACCTGTTGTCGTTCCAAAAGCTTGAGGTGTTTTGCTAGTTCATTCCGCAATCTTTCGTCTTCGTGGGCGTAAGAGAAAAAGACTTCAATTGCTCTATTCTCTGGGTTAGATACAGTTTCTAGTTTGTTAGGAGGTACTTCTAGGGGGGAAAGTTTGGCAGGAACGGAGGCGGCTATTTCCGGTTTTTTGAGCAAAACTGGTGTTAATTGTGCTTCTATTCCCGCTAGACGAATGGCACCGCAGCCTAATTTATAAGCAAACTCTATAGAACGTCCTGCTCCCAAAGCATCATAAAAACCAACTGCAAATTCAATGGCTGCTTTATCGTTGATCGCCTGATTCATGCCGATGACATAATTAATGTGTTGTGCGATCGCTTCTGCCTGCACTAGTGAGTAACAACCATTCAGCACTACACACTCAATCTGGTCGGCAAATAGTTCAAACAAATCAGCCAGTGCAGATCCACTCACTAGCTGAGAGTTCCCAGTTTCATCTTCAAATACTAATCCCTCTTGCTTTGCACCATGTCCTGAAAAATGAATAATTTGTGGGTTAATATCTAACAATGCTCTCTGGATATCTCTGGGACGGACTGCTAAGTTTTGCTCCAGACTAAACTGATCGCGTTGTTGAGAACGCCGCAATCCTTCCTCAATATCTCGCAACTCTTGATCTAGACGCAGGGCTGAAGTGTTTTTAGGATTGGCTGCTAGAACCAGTATTTTTTTCACTGGAGTATTGTAGTTTATGTAATTTGCAAATCATAACATTACTGGCAAACTATCTTCAGTGCAATTGTGCCACAAAAACAAGCGATCGCCTATTTTTGGTAATCACCTCAAGCAAATGTTTTTTCTACCATTAAATTTTAATCTTGTAGTGTATTTTAGGCTTACCATCAGGCGCAAATACCTGAAAAATTGCCTAGTCCAAGCTGGTAAAAATTATAATTTAGAATTTTTAAACGAGCAACGCAGATATACAGCAGTTTTCATTTATTTAGTGTAGAGACGTTGCAGGCAGCGTCTCTACATTCTTTTTTAATTTCCAACCTGTGGGTCATTTACCTGAGAATAGCTGTAAATTAAAGTTAGGCCAGCTAGCTGCAATCATTAATGGTAAATACTTCTACGCCCTTCTCAGATATTCAAAATCATTGGGCACGGCTATTCATTGAGGCCTTAGCAGGGCGTCGCATGTTGAGTGGCTATCCTAATGGGACTTTTCGCCCAGATAACTCAGTCACTCGCGCTGAATTTGCTGCCATCATTGCGGCAGTGTTTACCCTACCAAAGAAGCGGGAGTATGTGCCTTTTGTTGATGTTCCTGGCAGTCACTGGGCGATAAATCCGATTAAAAAAGCTTACGAGACAGGATTTATTGCTGGATACCCTGATAAGCGTCTGCGCCCCAATGACAGGATTTCCAGGGGTGATATTTTAGTTTCTCTGGTCAATGGCTTGGAGATTGGGGCTAAAGTGGAACCTGATTTGCTGAGTACACTGGGGCAAATATATCAAGATGCTGCTGGCATAGCAGTTTATGCTAAAAATCAAGTGGCGATCGCAACTCGTGCAGAATTAGTTGCTAGCTATCCAAATATAAAATTACTCAACCCCAACATAGCAGCGACTCGCGCAGATGTTGCAGTGATAATTTATCAAGCTTTGGTCTATCTGGGACAAGCGCAAAAGATTACCTCTGCCTATATTGTGATTCCCCCAAATGCTGTAACCACACCAAAGCCCCCAGTTTTTAATACTGTCAAAGTCAGTCATCGTCGGGAGTTCCGGGGGGCTTGGGTAGCATCTGTGTGGAATAGTGATTGGCCTTCTAAATCTGGACTGACAGTTGCCCAACAGCAAGCAGAATTAGTGCAAATTATCAGCCAATTGCAAGAGATGAACTTCAATGCGCTGATTTTGCAGGTACGGCCAGAGGGCGATGCGTTGTACTCTTCTCAACTAGAACCTTGGAGTGCATGGATTACAGGAACTCAAGGTAAAGCACCAGAACCATTTTATGATCCTTTAGAATTTGCGATCGCCGAATGCCACAAACGCAACATCGAACTTCACGCTTGGTTCAACCCCTACCGCGCCAAAACTAGCATCAAAAATTCCCCCAACATCAGCCCCCACATAGCCATCACCAACCCCGAAGTTGTTTATCAATGGGGTAATCAGTTATGGATGGAACCAGGCTCAAAAGTCGTTCAAGATAGGGCTTACAACGTCATTATCGATGTTGTCCGCCGCTACGATATCGACGCCGTTCACCTAGATGACTATTTTTATCCCTATCCCATCGCTGGACAGTCTTTCCCCGATGAAAAAACCTACACAGCCTACAAATCAGCCGGCGGAACCCTCAGCTTAGACAACTGGCGACGAGAAAACGTTAACCAAATGGTGCTGCGTCTATCCCAAGGAATCAAAGCCACAAAACCCGACGTTAAATTTGGCATTAGTCCCTTTGGCATTTATCGCCCTGGACAACCAGCCGGTATTGCCGGTTTAGATGCCTATAGCGTCCTCTATGCAGACTCCAAGAAATGGTTAGAACAAGGCTGGGTTGATTATTTTGCCCCCCAACTCTATTGGCGTACCGACCAACCAAAACAGAGTTATGAAGCATTGCTGAAATGGTGGACAGAAGTTAACACCAAGCAGCGACATATTTACGCCGGCAATAACATCGCCCAACTCGATGGTAAAGCTTGGAAAGATACAGAAATTGACAAGCAAATCAAGATTACTCGCAACCTAGAGAAAAACTTGGCAATAGGGAACATCTTCTACAGTATGAATTCCCTCACCGAAAATCGCCAAAACATCGCCGACAACTTCAAAAATTCCCTTTATTCCCAACCAGCAATAGTGCCGAGTATGTCCTGGCAAAATGCAACACCACCAGCCCCACCCAAAGAACTGCAAGTTAACAACCGCAAACTGAAATGGCAAGATGGAGATAATCGGCCAGTTCGTTCCTGGACACTTTATCGGCAGAATGGAGATACTTGGACACTCCAGCGAATTTTGTCTGCTGGTACCACCTTTGCCACCGTGGAACCAGGAACTTATGCCGTATGTGCAGTAGACAGATTAGCAAATGAAAGCGCCGGCGTAGTGATTACCGTGACTTGAGTTAGAGATATCTTCGGCGGCTGGAGTTTGAGCCAAAAAAATGTAGTTCATTTACCTGAAAATAGCTATCTATATGGTATGGACTATATTTTTCTCTGTAGACAAAAAAATCTATAACTTAAAACATAGTTAGTGTCTTAATTAATAAAATATTCAAATTAATGTCTAAGTATACAATTAGTTAATTTGCTATATCCTATTACACATATAAGATATAAAAATTCCAATTCATGATTTCAGAAAGCAATCAATTCGGTATATCAAAGACTCTAGTAAAAGATTGGAATAATGCAGCTTTTTTGTCAGATTTAGAACCTGAAATTCAAGATGAATGGGTTAGAAGAATTAGCTGGCTTCGTCTGGTTGATGAACTAGCTGAAAACGAATTTTTAGATGGTCAAGGGACTGAATTTCAAAATTTTTTTCAAGGCTGGAAGCTACTTTTAACTGACAATAAAGTGCTAATAGGTTGTGCTTATGAAGATATTTTAACTCAAATTAAAAACTCTTGGTTTCATAGTAATCCTAGCTTAGTTGATGAACTCTCTATTCAATCTTGGGACAAACACGTAATAGCGCTCGCCAAATATAATCAACCTAATTTGTGTATCCAAACTCTCCAGCAACATCAAACAATGTTAGAGGATGTGGGTGGCAATTTCTTTCAAGTCTCACCATTCCTGACGGCGGAACATTGGCAATTAGCTTATTACCTTGGTACAGCAGATCAGTTTTACAATAACTTGCGAGATCTACAAGAAGACTCTGAACGTAAAATTTGCTACTTCCCTGTTGATCTACTCAACAATTTTGGTGTCAGACGCGAACAATTTTTTCAAATGGATGTATACCAAAATCCTGGGTATCACAAAATGATGCAATTTTGGCTAGACGAATACCTTTTGAAAATCCGGGTACAATCAGATAAAATCATGCTAGCTAATGATCTACATCCTTCTTGGAATATTTGTCGCCAATGGTGTTTACAGCGCTATGCTCGAATTGAGCGAATATTTCGTGAATGCGATTTTGACTACACTCTATTTTCCCAAGTCTACTGAAATGAAGTTAAATCAGACTTTGTCAGAAAAAATAGTCAGTTCACTAAACCAACTTCCTAATATCCCCATAAGCGCGATAGAAACCACCATTAGCAGACTCACGCACCTCTTGCACCAAATAGCGCTGTCCTTCTTGGCGAATATCTTGGGGAAACTGCACCCTCCATTGAGAGTTATATCCAGGTGAAACAACCCGAACTCGCAATTTACTCCCCTCTTTAAAACACTCAACAATTACCCCAACGCTGCTATCTGCTGTAGTTTCCAAAACCGACGTTGGTGCGGCACCTTCTCCCTTTGGTGCTTTAATAATAGTTGCTTGGGGAATTGTACCTTCTTGAGCCGCTTTAATGGCAGAAACACTTGCATCAATACAAGCCAGAGAACCTTCTGTCGTGACAATATAAATACAATTCTCGAAAAACTGCATAGATAAAGCCGAACCGCAGCCACTCCCCAGTTTCCAAAGTCTTTCCCCAGCCTGATTAAAGCAATAAATTGAAGAATAGTTATCACCTGCAAACACATATTTACCATCTTGGGCAGTAGCGCAAGAATAAACCGGTGCATCACACTTATAAATTGCGCCGACTTCACCTTTTTTGCTAAAAGAATAAATCTTTTTGTCGCTGGTACCTGCATAGACAGCCGATGCTTCTTGCCAACCAAATAGTACAGCACCTTTAGTAGGTTGATGCCACAACATCCGACCTTCTTTATTATCATACATAGTCACACCCTTGCTATGACCGTGATAGATACCCACCTCATCACAGCGTACCATCCAACCAGAATCACCTTGACTTAAACGTGTCCATTGAGATTCATCATCATGGTCAATTGTGGTGACACCGCCTTTAGCATCAGAGACTCCCAGCAAACCATCCTTGATATCTAACCAGAAAATATCGACATTTTCATCAATTTGGTAAGCAACTCGTGGTAACTTGCCGGTGAGGTCATAGACATTACCATCATCACAGCCAGCATAAATCCAAATATCATCAGCAACAAGACATTTCACCCCGTCGGGAATCTTAAATTGATTGAGAACTTTACCTTGATGGTTTAGTGCAAAAACTTGACCGTTTTGATTTCCTAGCCAGCAGGAGTTACCGTCAATGAATATCCCAAAAGCGGCAGAATTAGCGTTAAATTTCCAGAGAATTGGCGCTTGTTTAGATGTAGAAGTAGTGCTAGCAACTTCGCGGCGTGTCACGGAACGCTTTTGACGCGCACCCATGACGGCTTGTTCATAGCCTTTTTTCAGTTTTTCGTTTATCTTTTTCGTCGCTTCAGCTTTCGCTTTTTCTGGGGAAGGGTATGTTTTGGTTTGAGTTTGTCCTGAGTCCCCGATGCGCCCATAGCGGATAGTTAATTCGCTATCTTTGATGATAACTTCATAAAATTTGTGGGAACCTCCATCAGCTTCGGAAAGTTCCAAGTATACTTTTTCTTCAGCCATGACGTTTTCTCGGTGAAACGATTTTGAATATTTAAATCATGACGCTTTTTGGAGTGTTTGAGTTATAGCAGATTTCATTCATTTGAACCATATCCATCGTAGGGGCACAGTTAAAAGGGCGGTTAGAAACCGCGTCTACACAGGCAAAACCCACCTCCGTGGGTTTCAAACTCTCAATTTTTCCTTAGTCCGCGGAGGCGGACTTTGTTTGTGTAGCCGCGAATTCCATTCGCCCTGGCTAATTCGTGCGTTAGGGAACGCACCCTACTGGTAGTGTCCCCTGACGCATCAAAAATCCATATTTTCGAGATGCTACGCGAAGGAAAAAGCCTGGAACGAGGGTAAATTTGTACAGTGCGTAAGTCTTAATAGATTTAAGATTCTTCTATTTCTAGCACCTGTTGTAATATCTTGCGTTCTTCGATGGGTAATTCTAGTAAAACTCGTTTATCTCCCTTGGTTTCCCGATAGCGCACAGCAGCATTCAGCAGTCGCAAAGGGATTTGAAATTCGGGGCGATTCCCCACCAATTCCCGCCACACTTCTAGCCAAGTCTGCGCTGCTTTATCGCTGACCATTTCTGACATTACAGCGGGAATGTTATCAATAATTGCTTTTCCTAAAGCTGAGATTAGTTGGTATTTGTCGTAAATTTCTATCAGAGTTGTAATCCGACTTTTCCACACAGATACATCTTTGTAGTTTGTGAATATGTTGCGGATAATATACTCTGTATCCTCTAAATTAGGCTCTTCTTCATTGCTCAATTTATTGAGTACATCATCTAATGCTTTAATTCCTTCTTCCCAACGGTTCATAGCTAGTAAACAATCAGCTACATTGAAGAGAATTTCTGAAGATTGATAACCAAGAGCGATTGTCTGCTTGGAAGATTCTAATGATTCATCGTAGCGTTCAAGGTCATATAATATCAAACTTCGTTTTAACCAAGTATTTACATCTGTTGAGTCAAGTTTAATTGCTTTATTAAAAGATACTAAAGCCTCCTCATCACATTCGAGGTTTAGCAGTATATTACCTCTGTCGTACCAAGCTTTAGCATCAAATGGATTAATATCAACTGCTTTATTGTAGGATTCTAAGGCTTGATCGTATCGTTCAAGGTTTGTTAACATAGCACCTCTATTTGCCCAATAAATTGCTTCATTTGGCTCAAGCTCAATCAACTTATCGCAAAACTCTAACGCAGCTTCATATTGACCAATTCCTGATAAACATGCACTGATATAATTCCAATAAATATCTTTTTCATCTTGATTAATTTCCATTGCTTTGTAGAAAGATTCTAAGGCTTCATCGTAATGTTCAAGATTATATAATAATATTTCACCTCTAAGTAACCAAGCACCTTCATGATTGTCATTTAATTTAGTTACTTTGTTGTAGGACTTTAAAGCTTCATCATATTGCTTAATATTTTTCAGTATACGGCCTCGACGATACCAGGCATCCACATAATTTTGGTCAAGTTCAATTACTTTGTTATAAGAAGTTAATGCTTCCTCATAATCCTCGGTTTCATCAAGCGTCAGACCCCGTAAAAGCCAAGACAATTTCTGATTAGGGTCAATGTCAATCGCTTTATCTATAGATAATAAAGCTTGTTCGTAATGTTTAAATTCATGGAGAATGCAACCATGTATAAACCAGTCATTTGCATACCCGCGAATTGCTATCAGCTTATCTGCTATTTTCAGACAATGGAGATAATCTTTATTTTCAAAGGAAGCAAAAACATCCTTCAAATATTCTGCTATACGAGGGTCTTCTGGTTCTTCTTCAATTATCTGTAGCGCATGAAGTATATAGTCTCGCTCAATTTCTGCATCAGGTGGGAGTATTTCTAATCTCTGTTTCAACTCCTCCTTTGTATACCATATTCGCAAAAAGTCTACAAATAACCGTATCGCTTCACCCCGTTGTTTCTTTACCTCCATGCAAAATCGCATCAACGGTTCTCGCAATTCATAAAATGATTCGCGTCCAACTGTTTCAGCATTCACATAACCTTTTTCTCGCAAATCTTTAAGCTGACTTGATGCTGTTTGATGAGTAATAAAACAACGTTGAGCAATTTCTTTCACAGTTACAGCGCGACGGTGGTTAGTGAGAAATTCGATAATTTTTCGCTGCTGTTGGGAAAGCCAAGCCATTCGCGCTTGATAATAAGGTGTCAAATCATCCAACATCCGCATAAATGGTTCTACCAGTTCATCTAGAGATTTGCGCGTGAGGAACTGGGAGAAAATTACATAAACGCGGGGGTTTCCTGCTGCTAGATGATGCACTGCACGAATGCGATCGCGCCCCGTTGATGTTAAAATAAACGATTCTAGGTCATTTTTGCCTTCTAATCGGGCAATTTGCCTTAATAAGTCGATAGCCTCCTCTAGCGTCAACTCTTCTAAAGGGTGTATCTGGAAAAAGTCATAGAAAGGGCTATTTTTGACGTTAATTCCCGCAAAACCACTTTGCGCTGTCGCCAAAATTGTCAAAAATGAATAATTGTCTATATATTCCCGAAGTTGCTTTTGTCCGTTCTTTCCCAACCCATCAAATAAATCATCTAAATTTTCCATCAGCAGCAGCAGGGTGTGTTTACCCACAAATTCCCTCAGCAAGTCTGCGGCTATAGGTTCGGCTTCATTAGCCGATAATTGATAAAGTGCTTCAACTTGCTGATTTAACTTAGCCTCATATTCTGCTGGATATTCTTGTTGTAGCGCTCGAAATATCCGCAACAGCAAATCTAAAAATGTTGTAACTCCCCATTCTTCTTCTCGCAACCATGCGATGAGTAACTTATCCCGCAAGTCTTCCATTTTAGAAATACGGTGATAAGTCAGTGCTACCATGTGGGTTTTACCAATACCCCGCATTCCCAGCAACAGGTGGAAATTTTTCTTAGCTGTCAATGCACTTTCACGAATTGCTGCTGCTAAGTCATCCGCTAACTGATGACGCTGTACTAATATAGCTTCCAACGCTTCGGGAGCCATGAGACTGGGGGTAAAGTGAGAGATGAAGGTACTGTTCATTTTTTTAGCCCCAAATTATATACGTATTCAATTTGAGTACCTGGAAAATACTACTCTTTCAATATACGTTATTTTTAACGTACGTCAAAGTTGACGTACATCATTCAAGGTATGTTATTCTTGCCTATAAGCAAATAAGCGTCTCCAGTACCACCTAGAAACGCTTGAAGATTGCTTGTAAATTCGCACAGCGCCGGTAACGTTTGTGCGTTGTTGTTATGGTCTTTTGAAGACCAAGGATTTGATATGTCTGATTTTAGCAATAAATCGGTGATTTTGGTGGCGACTACCGCCAACCCATCTCCCCAAATGCCTGAATTCGGGGGATTTGTACCTCTACTGATGTATGGAGGTGTTGCGGTGGCGGTGATTTTGGCTATGGGTTATTTTTCCCAAACTCTGCTAAATGCGATCGCACACCTCATCAACACGACAAACAAAAAAAAGAAGTGAGTTCAATAAACCTCTCCCTGCCTTGAACTAAAGTTCAAGTCCTTCCCTCTCCGACTCGGAGAGGGACAGGTTTTACGCAGTAAAACCTCTTAGTGGTTTTTTCACTATATATATAGTAGTGAACCAATCCTACTCATCCCCACATGGCTTAAACACAGTTTCGCCAAAATTCCCACCCGAATTAGAACACTCAAACAAATGTAAACCCAAGCGTTGGGAAAGTTCCTCACACACCTTTACCCCCCGGACACTGTTACCCCGGATATCTAACAGTGGTGAAAACACCCCAATCCCCATCTGGTTCGGGACAACGGCGATAATTCCCCCACAAACACCACTTTTCGCCGGAATCCCGATTTTATAAGCCCACTCTCCAGCAAAGTTGTACATCCCACAGGTGTACATCACGCTGAGAATATCTTTAATGTAACGACTCTCAACAGCCCGTTCCTCTGTCAACGGGTTGATACCTTTATTAGCTAAAGTAGCCGCCATCACCGCCAAATCTCGACAATTTACCATCGCTGAACATTGTTTGAAATAAAGATCCAGCGACTCCTCAATATTTTGGTCAATCATGCCAAAATTCAGCATTAGGTGCGCCATCGCTCGGTTACGGTGTCCTGTGCTGCGTTCTGAGGTAAATAGTGAGATATCGACAAACACATCTCGCCCAATATATCGACGGTACATATCTAGCACCCGATTCAGGCGTTCAGTGGCACCAGCACCTTTAATTAAACTGGTGGTGGCGATCGCACCAGCATTTACCATTGGGTTATATGGTCGTTTTGACTGCTCATCTAGGATAATGGCGTTAAATGCCTCCCCTGTTGGTTCCACACCCACCCTAGTTAAAACATAATCCCGTCCATGATCTTCTAAAGCAAGTCCGTAAGCAAACACCTTAGAAATCGACTGGATAGTAAATAGCTGCTTGTAATCTCCAACTTCGTAACTCTGCCCATCGACTGTAACAATGCAGATGCTAAACAAATCGGGGTTTACTTTTGCCAGTTCTGGAATATAGTTCGCTACTGCACCCTCTTGCAAAGATTTGTACTTGGAGTGCAAGTCGTTGAGAAATTCTGGTAGTGGTGATGAAACTATTTCTGAATCTCCTGGATTATCCATAGGGCTGAAAGCTGTCTCTCACAAATAATACTAGGGCAAATACTTGAGGCAAACACTACTAAGTGTTATTTTTGTTACAAATGCCTAATTATTTACATCTGCCCGTTAACTTTTTTCATTATCTCATTATTGATTTTTTTCTGATGTGAAAAAATACATAGTGGCTCTGTATCTAGATTTTCTACACCATATTACGTAAATATAAAGTAACTTAGATTACAAAGAAAAATAATGTTTAGCAACGTCACCTTCAGACTTAGAGAGCACAAAAATCTCGAAAAATCCCATCTAGTTGAAGTTGACTCTATTCGCTGATATTTGCTCTAACTCTTGTGCATTCAAGGTTATAGAGAATTACAAATATTTAATTAAATAAATTCTTTAAATATTTATCTGGGGTTTAGAATTAAAAATTAATGTTGCTGGCAATGAAATTTTGTAAATATAAATGTTACTTAATATACATTGTTAGCAAATAGCACCGCGAACAGTCTTGAATCATGACCACTCGATTTGGCAAAGTTGTAATGTTAAGTCTTGATAAGAAATCCTTTACCTGGGAAAAAAAAAGGTTACACAGCCAAAATCCGCACTTGAGAAAGGTTTTGCCCTGAAAATCACGATTTAAATTGGGGAAAGTGACTAAGACTTACGATAAAACCCTGATCCCCAAGCCAAAAGGTTCGTGTTAGTCTGTTGCAGTTATAAACAAAAAAGTGGAAGCGGAACGAGTTCGAGTTTTAGAGGGAATGTCACTCTCTATTTGGTGAAAAACCCGCGAATCATAAAACTTCAGTTCTACAGTCGCTTTAAAAATCGGACGCATGAATCAAAGATATTTGTGGACTATTGTCGCCCTGCTTCTGACTACTTTGGGTATACCCTTAGTCGTTCAGACTCAAGCCACTGAGGGAACTGCTCTAGCATCTGAAGAACCACCTGCAACTGATGTGGTCAAAGTCGGAGAGTATCAATCCCCTGTAGGGAACCTAACCTCGGATGCTGTGATGACAGAAATTCATCCACACAGCGTTGGCGGTCGGCAGGCAGCAACCCTTTTTATCCGAAATATTCCCGTTCTCACCTTTCTGAGTTCCTCAAAAGTTGCCAGTAGTCAAACGAAAGTTGGTGCTATTGGAGATACTGGGGGCGTACAATCGTACGCCCTTATTGCTAGCAACTCACCCAAGGTGGGGAATGTTAGGAACGTAATTAACTCAGTTGACAATGATCCGGTACAGAGAGCTGGTGTAATAGCAGCTAAAATCAACCAGCTGATCGAGGACAATGTGGACGCGAGTCAAATTACCGTAAGTTGGAAAGCAGGGGACAAATCGACCGTCGCAAATTTTGCCCAGAATAAAGGTTCCTTTGTCCAACAACAGTTAGGCGATCGCTACACGATCAAAATTAGCGACCAAGAATTGGTGGAAATCAATCAAAACACGCGATTAGCAGATACCACCACAAATCTGGCACAAGACGCATTGCAAGCAACCAATCGCCTGCGGAGACTCATCGGCAAAGCATCTCCCTTAAGTCAAATTGCTAACCTGCCGATGCGCTCACCATTCTCCATACCAAAGCTACCACAACAGATTGCCGTTGGCGGAGTGCGAATCAACTTCACAGGCATCGCTTCCTGGTACGGCTATGATGGTTCTGGCAGCCAAACTGCTAGCGGTGAAAGGTATAATCCTGAAGGCTTAACAGCAGCCCATCGCACCTTGCCTATGGGGACAAAAGTCCGTGTTACCAATACCCGCAACGGTCGTTCTGTCGTCGTGCGAATTAATGACCGGGGCCCATACATTGGAGGTCGAATTATTGACGTTTCTGCCGGTGCCGCTAGGGTGTTAGGAATGATCGGTAGCGGCATTGCACCAGTAAAAATCGACGTCTTGGGAAGATAAAGGGGACTGAAGTTGACCGTCAACTTCACCCTGACAAACTACTCTCTACGCTCTATTCGCTCTTCACTATTACTTAATTCCCCTAGTTCAAGCATCTCTTGCCTCTATTTCAGATATAAACTAACGAGGGAGAGGCAAGAGTTGAACTAGGGGAATTTTGTGCGCCTGCTGACAACAGTCGCAGCTTTACGCTGCTATTTAACTAAACGTCGCACTCTGCGAGACGCTACGCCAAAGGAAAACGAGCTTACCGTTCCAGAGGATATATTACTAGATGACACAACTAGCTGGTATCAAACAGCAGTCGGTCTAGTCCCAACAATGGGAGGGTTACATCAAGGTCATTTAAGCTTAATTGAACGAGCGCGTTCCGAAAATTTCACGGTGATTGTCAGTATTTTTGTCAATCCCCTGCAATTTGGTCCCAACGAGGATTATCAACGCTACCCTCGCACTTTAGAGTCAGACCAAAAACTTTGTGCACAAGCCGGAGTAGATGCGATTTTCGCGCCGACTCCGGAAGAAATGGGACTTAGACCGAAGAATATAGCAGAATCTCATGTTACACAAGTAATCCCTCCATCTGCTATGATATCTGCCTTGTGTGGTCGTTATCGAGTAGGTCACTTTCAGGGAGTGGCGACGATCGTCACCAAGCTTTTTAACTTGGTGCAGCCTGACCGCGTCTACTTCGGTCAAAAGGATGGTCAGCAACTGGCAATTATTAAACGGCTGGTAGTTGATTTGAATTTGCCAGTAGAGATTGTTGCTTGTCCAACGGTGCGAGAAGCATCAGGTTTAGCCTTGAGTTCTCGTAATCAATATTTGACTGCAACGGAAAAAGAACAGGCAACAGTGTTGTCTCGCGGCTTGAGGCAAGCTGAAGCTGCGTTTAAGGCAGGTACTCGCCACAGCAGTCAGCTAATAGCATTGGTGTGGCAAGAAATAGCAACGGTTAGCACTATTTTCGTGGAATATATTGAATTGGTTGATCCGACTACGTTGATGTTTTTAGAAACAGTTGAGGAGGAAGGAATGCTCGCGATCGCAGCTCGTCTTGGTTCTACACGCTTGATTGACAATACCATCTTGCGCGATCGCCAACCCATCGTCGCCATTGATGGCCCTGCCGGTGCTGGTAAATCCACGGTGGCACGTCAAGTGGCAGCTAATCTCGGCTTGGTTTATCTAGATACAGGCTCTATGTATCGGGCTGTGACTTGGCTAGTACTAAACATGGGAATTGCTATTGATGATGATTATGCGATCGCTGAATTAGTCAATCAGTGTAAAATTGAACTCACTCCCAGCCAGGATCTTCAATCTCCGGTGCGGGTTTGGATTAATGGTACTGATGTTACCCAGGCAATTCGCACAATTGAGGTAACATCTCTTGTATCTGCGATCGCCGCCCAAACTTCAGTCCGGGCAGCACTGGTTCAACAACAGCAAAGTTGGGGTAAACGCGGTGGTTTAGTGGCTGAAGGACGGGACATCGGTACTCATGTATTCCCCGATGCCGAAGTCAAAATCTTTCTCACCGCCTCTGTAGGTGAACGCGCACGTCGCCGCCAGCAAGACTTTAAAAAACAAGGTCAACCCGAAGTGAGTTTAGAGCAGTTGGAACGAGATATTGCCGAACGTGACTGGAAAGATAGTAATCGCAAAGTTTCCCCCTTACAAAAAGCAGTAGATGCGGTGGAAATTCAAACCGATGGACTTAGCGCGTCTGAAGTCACAGCAAAAATTGTTAACTACTACCAACAACGCCTATCTCAGTGGTAATCACTGCAATGGGCTGTTGGTTTTTGTGTTAAGTAGCGTGGTGAGTGAAAACTCACTCACCATTCTTAGAACTGAAAAAATAGTCTGAGACAGTTTTTCAATCAGCTATATTTAGTTTAAATCAAGTACCGTAATGTATATCTTAAAGACTTTAATAATGAATTCATCTAGCTTTAGATAGATTTAAAATACTCTGATTGGTGCATCTTCAGCTAGAAGTACCAGAGCGGTAAATTTAGCAAAATAAATGTGTAGAAAGAAAATTTTCATAATCAAAGATAAATTCCTGCTATGCAGAGCATAACAGTCTAAGAAATTCCCCCCTTTAATCTCTCTTTAGTTAAAGGAGATTGTCCGTAATATATCCGGATTCGTGCAGATGAACTATTAGTAGTTTTTATTTATGATCATTAATGCCTAGTGATTTAGCTTATTACCAAAGTACTTTGTCTGAATCTTCACTTTGGTAGTAAAATAACTATGTTAAGTTTTATGTCCCTAGATTTAAGGATATAAAACAACCAAATACAAAATTTGTATTTTCCTAAGCTTCTACAAAAGCTTTCCACTGGAAAACGGTAAAGAGAGGATTTGACAAAATGGCATTTACACAGCTGCCCCTACCCTTCGATTTTAATGCTCTAGAGCCATATGGCATGAAAGGTGAGACTTTCGAGTATCACTATGGCAAGCATCACAAAGCTTATGTAGACAACCTTAACAAGCTCACCGATGGTACAGAACTTGCTGATAAGTCCTTGGAAGAGGTGATCCAAACTACATTTAAGGATGCCTCTAAAGTCGGAGTTTTCAACAACGCGGCTCAAGTTTGGAACCACACCTTCTTCTGGAATTCCTTAAAGCCAGCCGGCGGTGGCGCACCTACCGGTGACTTGGCTGCTAAAATTGACAAAGACTTTGGTAGCTTCGACAAATTCAAAGAAGAGTTCTCTAACGCGGCTACAACTCAGTTCGGTAGTGGTTGGGCTTGGTTGATTGATGATGGTGGCACCCTCAAGGTTATCAAAACACCAAATGCAGAAAACCCTCTAGCACTCGGTAAAAAGGCACTCCTCACCCTAGACGTTTGGGAACACGCCTACTACATCGACTACAGAAATGCTCGTCCAGCGTTCATCAAGAATTACCTAGATCAGCTTGCTAACTGGGACTTCGCCGCAGCAAATCTGGCTTCAGCTTAATAAACTGACGAAAGTTAGCTTTTGTCAAGCGCCGATAATCAGTTAATTTATCAATTCAAACAGCAGCCACGATGAGCAATCGTGGCTGTTTTTGATTAGGGAATACCAAAAAATAAATTATCCAGTAATCATAGACTTGTAGGGACACAGCAATGCTGTGTCCCTACCGATTGGATATTTTTTTAATTGGAAGTCCCTTAACTGGATAAATTTCAATCGCAGGGCTATTTCGTTGTAGACATAACCCGCCCTGAACTGAAGTTCAGGGCTAATAGCTAAAGTCCGTTTTAACGGACTAGAAATTTCTTTTAGTCGTCTTGAGACGAATGAGTGCCATTAGACTCAGAATTCATTCTGAGGCGGGCTAGATGAGAATGAAATAAGTAATTCAATAATCACATTGGGATATTTTCCCCGTTCTGCCCATAATACCCAGCTTTTGCGGGGGCGATTTTCAGATCCCAAAACAACAAAGAAATCTGGCCCTCTAAAGTCCCGTGTGGTAATTTGCTCTCTTGCTGAAATAAATCGTCAGATTTCCAGTAGCATAGAAATCGGTGCGATCGCGCCACCACCACTTGAGACAAGCAAGCAGCAGTTCAATTTGCTCCCGGTGCAAGTCACTTTCCCACGGCGGTTCATCACTCCATAAATCACTTGGAGGAATGATAATATCTTCTGCTTCTGAGGCAATAGTTAATTCAGCAGACACTGAGACATCTTTAGCAGATGTCATCATGGTTACTAGCTGGCGTTGCTACATCTAGTGTAATGGCAATCAACGAGCCTATTCAGTTTTCCTTCCTCCAAACACATCTTCAAAGGTTTTCAGCTTGTCCCTGATAAAAAACAAAATCTAAAATCTATGGATAGCAAACAACTAGCGCAATACGTCGAAGCCACAGATGGTATCTCCAAACCTTGGCTATTAGTGCAACTACGCCTGAAGAAACTGCAAGAACGGCGAGATACGCTTTCAGAAAATGCCTATGCGGAAGAATTAGAAGATATTTACCAAGATTTAATGAATTTAGGCGAATGGTGGCACGGTATCGAAGATCAGGTATTTTAATGCAGTTCGCGTCAAAATTGTGTGATGATAATAGCCTAAGTTTGTAACGAATTGATAACGGTGTAGTTAGGCATGGATTATCGGGATGCAGGGGTTGATGTTGAAGCAGGTAGAGCTTTTGTAGATCAAATTCGCAATTTGGTTCACAGCACCTTTAGACCAGAAGTTTTGGGGGGACTGGGTGGCTTTGGTGGCTGCTTTCAACTACCAACAGGTTATCACGAACCAGTATTGGTTTCTGGGACAGATGGAGTCGGTACAAAGCTGAAAATCGCTAACATTCTCAACCGCCATGACACCGTTGGTATTGATTTGGTGGCGATGTGCGTTAATGATGTGCTGACATCTGGTGCCCAACCGCTGTTTTTTTTAGATTATTTGGCAACGGGGAAACTAGATAAAGAGCAGTTAACTCAGGTGGTAGCGGGGATAGCCTCTGGATGTAAGCAGGCTGGTTGTGCCTTACTGGGAGGAGAAACGGCAGAAATGCCTGGTTTCTACCAAGTGGGTGAGTATGACTTGGCGGGGTTTTGTGTGGCGATTGTGGAAAAAAGCCAAATGTTGGATGGTTCCCAGGTACAGGTGGGGGATGTGGCTGTAGCACTTGCTAGTTCTGGCGTCCACAGCAATGGCTTAAGTTTAGTCCGAAAGATTGTGAGCGATCGCGGTTTTTCTTGGAACGACACCCCAGAATTGTTAGGTGGTGCCACTATCGGCGCAACTTTTCTCCAACCCACGCGCATTTACGTTAAATCTGTACTCGCAGCGCTGTCAGCAAAGTTAGAAATTCACGGTATGGCTCACATCACAGGTGGTGGACTGCCAGAAAACTTACCTCGATGTTTAGGAAAAGGTCAAGGGCTGAAAATTAACCCCAGCAGTTGGACTATCCCCCCCGTTTTCCAGTGGCTAGCCCAGGCTGGATCTGTCAGTCCCGAAGCTATGTATAATACCTTCAATATGGGGATTGGATTTGTAGTATTAGTGCCGCCTCATCAGGTAGAGCAGACAATTACTCACTGGCAATCACAAGATATTCCCGCTTTTGCTATTGGTGAAGTGATTACTGGTGCGGGTGAATTAGTGGGGTTGCCTAGATAAAAGCTATAATTAACACATAAAATTAAATTTGGTTTTTGGCTTGGTATAGGGAATAACTCGACCCAAGCCGGATATTTTTGATTTATTCGCCCTATATCTACTAACCGTATTTCTTCAAGCAGATTGCAATATTTTAGACTTTCTTTATAGGAGCCATGCAAAATACTCATGGGCGTCAGCCTTGAGATTTGCTAACGTAGTCTTAACATATCGAAAATATTTGTTAATGCAGCCGAAAAAATAACTACTAACACTATTTTACCTTGTTGATGGCTGCTCATCTGTAAATATGGCGTGTTGGTGTATTGAGAATCACATGTTTTTTGTTCAGAGGGGGTTATGGTTGTAAATTTTGCCCGGTGTACTGCTTCCACAGAACTTTTGAAGCAAGTATTCCAGCGCATTGATGCCCAAAGTTGTCCGAGGTTATTCAACTTTCATATGCACACAGTTAACTCGGATGGAAGGTT
This sequence comes from Cylindrospermum stagnale PCC 7417, assembly GCF_000317535.1. Taxonomy (NCBI): domain Bacteria; kingdom Bacillati; phylum Cyanobacteriota; class Cyanophyceae; order Nostocales; family Nostocaceae; genus Cylindrospermum; species Cylindrospermum stagnale. The sequence continues at coordinate 4,505,683 of NC_019757.1, read as the reverse complement.
ACAGCCGAGCGGATTGATGGAGCAAGCGATCGCCATTGGTTTACAAGGACTGGCGATCACTGACCATCATAGTGTTGATGGCTATCAAGCGGCACTGACTTGGTTAGAAGCATGGAAGTGGAATAATCCCGATGCAATTACTCCTCACCTGTGGAGTGGTGCAGAAATCAATGCCAACCTATTGGATATAGAAGTTCACGTTTTGGCTTATGCCTTTGAACCAGAAAACCCCAGTATGAAACCTTATTTGCAAAGAACAACTGCTATGGGTGAAGAATATGAGGCAGCCAGTGTGATTGCCGCTATTCATCAAGCTGGGGGCTTGGCTGTACTCGCTCATCCAGCGCGCTACAAGCGATCGCTTTTTGACTTAATTCCAGCTGCGGCGGAAAACGGCATCGATGGCGTTGAAGCTTTCTATGCTTACAAAAATCCCAACCCCTGGAAACCCTGTGCTGTGGAATCACAACAAGTACAACAGTTAGCTGAGGAATATGGTCTTTTTAATACCTGTGGTACAGATACCCACGGTTTAAACCTGCTCCAGCGGTTGTAAAGACAAAGCCATGTTTTTTACACTCCTGGTTCAAATAGCCAGGGGTAACTACGGTTATCGCTGCCGAAATTGAATTTGTTTTTCTAGAATTGTGATATCGTAGTTGCCAAAAAAATCGTGCCCAAGCAGCCCAATACTAGCTTTGGGAGCGATCGCAACTGTTGCATTATTAACCACAGCACGGCCAACGGCAATTGTTGGGATATTGCCAGTTTTAAACTCCACTACGCTACCATCCGCAATCGTGGCGTTGATCATTCCCAAAGGTTGGATTTTGAGGGCTGTGGCCATTTGTTGAGTAATCAGAATACCACTTGCACCAGTATCAACAACCATCTCAAAAACTTGATTGCCGTTAAAATAAACATCTATGATCGGAGTTTTAGCGCTACGACGCTTGATTGGTACTTGAAAAACTCTGGGATTTGGTTGGTTCATTCCACATAGTTGCCCCAATCCGATAGTTTTACCTGATGATGTCACCATGAAACAACCACCCGCGTCATTAGCCTTTGCTACAGATGGCACTGTTAACACAATCATGGAATATACAGCAGCAATCCCTATCCTTATCCTTCCAATAGCTTTCATTGTTTATGGTTCTCATAAATTACCGAAAAAATGGGTTTAAAGCCCCGTCCGGAGACGGCTTTTTAAACGAGTGTTGCGTATTCTTTGCCTGGATCTATTCATAGTATAATAACGCTATGAAGACACTGAAGTTTAAGCTATACGAAAACAAGAGGAATAGACACCTCAAACGGATGATAAACGCCGCTGGGGTGATTTATAACCATTGTATTGCTCTACATAAACGCTACTACCGAATGTGGGGCAAGCATTTAAATAGCAATCAACTTCAATCTCACATTGCCAAGCTACGGAAACGCCATCAATTTTGGCAGTCAGTAGGTTCTCAAGCAGTACAAGATATTTGTCAACGCATCGAGAAAGCCTATCAATTATTTTTTAAACACAACAAAAAAGGAGTGAGACCCCCTGGATTTAAAAAAGTTAAAAAATACAAATCATTCACCCTCAAACAAGCTGGTTATAAATTATTAGGAGGCAACAGAGTTAAGATTGGCAAACGAGTTTATCAATTCTGTCAGTCCAGAGAGATAGAAGGAAAAATCAAAACATTAACCATAAAACGTACACCGCTAGGTGAGTTATTTATGGTGATAGTGATTTTTGAAACTTTGAACCTCAAAGGTATGCAACGTCTTTGGGGTAGGAAAATATCAGACTTAGCTTTTAGAGAGTTTCTACAAATCCTAGAATGGGTTGCCAAGAAGAAAGGAAAGCAAGTTGTTTATATAGAGCAGTGGTATCCATCTAGTAAAACTTGCTTTAATTGTGGTCATCTTTTAGAAGATTTGGATTTATCCGTTAGAGAATGGCGTTGTCCGTCTTGTCAATCAATTAATGGACGTGATCACAACGCTGCGAAAAATATTCAAGCAGTCGGGGCATCGACTGTTGGGTTAGGTGATGTCAGACGGGCTATGCCCGCAATTGCTGTTTGACCCCAGAATCTGGGCCCTTCTAGGGCGGGGAGTATGTCAACGACCGTACGCTGTTCGCGTTTGCCACCTATCTCTTGGTAATCACTAAAAGTCTGAAACGACCAAATTCCGTTAACATACTAGATGTCCCATTCGTACAGTGGGTAAGTCCTAAATTTTTGGTAGTAGTATATCTGCTGCGCCAGACTCTGTACCAGACTGATAAACTTAATTAATAAGACACTTTCATAGCCGAAAATGATGAATGCATCTGCTAAGTTTGAATTTGAGGACGAGAAATTCAACGCGCCACCTTCTCAAGTCCTCCCCTGGGGTCTGATGATTAATCCTCGGTATGGCCCAGATGGTCTTCAGCCCCACGGTTTGGCGATTAACCTAGATAACGCCCAAGCTATCGGCTTTCAACCGGATGATAATTGGCAACAGATAGAGCATGAATTTAGCTCTGGAGTCGAAACAGTATTTATTACTACCACTCCCAGGTTAGTGATAGTGCGCCGGGGTCCATTATCTGTTAAAGACCGGGAAACGGGTATAAAACTGGGTACTTTCAAAGATCACAAGGATGATTTTTTAGCTGATAAACTTAAATTTAAAACTTTTACTCGCCATTTAATTTTTCTAGTGGGTGAAGATAAAAAGTTTTTACATAATTTACCACTGCAATTAACTCTCAGTGGTGCTGCGGGAGCTAGCTTTGGTAAAAATTATTCCGAATATCAACAAGGTAGAATTGTTGGTGGTTTCGTGGCTGAATTAGAAAAGGCTTATGCTGGATTTTGTAAGAAACCAGTGACACCAAAAGGTCCATTGTTCCATGCTCACGGTATTTTTTGCCCAATAATTGAGTGTGAAGAAAGAGGTATTCAGCCCAATACAGCAATGGTTGCTTCAACTGTTGACTACAAGCATCCGACAGTGGGAACTTTAATAGAATACATGATTGCTTCAGATTCTCCTGAATCGGCAATCATTTGCAAGACTTTTGAAGACTACAAAGAATTTGGTAAGGAAGCGATCAAAATCGAAACACCCAAAATGGAACTAGCTGGGGTTTCCAGTTCCTATGTTTACGCTGATGAAGATGATTTTGGTTATCCTCCCTATTAGGGATTGGGAATTGGGGATTGGGAATTGGGAATTGGGAATTGGGAAAAGTCTTATTCATTACCCATTACCCATTACCCATTACCCATTACCCATTACCCATTACCCATTACCTATTCCTTCAGGAGTAAATAATATAGTGAACCATTCCCGCCTGTGACACCAGCGCGATCGCCTGCTAATTGCCCAGAACCCATGAAATAATCCACCCGTCCGGGGCTTTTGATGGCGCTTCCTGTATCCTGATCAAGCACAAAGCGGCTAACAGTACGATACTCTAGCTGGCCACGGCTGACAGGATAGGGAAGTGAGGTGTTAACCAATGCTAGCGCCCCTGGAGGCATGAGAGACTTATCTGTAGCAATGGAACGTTCTGCTGTGACTGGCACATGAATACTACCTGTAGCTGGTGTTCCGCCAGTGTCTTGGAAAAAGATAAACCTTTCCCAACGCGGCAGATAATTACTCAATTCCCGGGGATTTTGGCGGAAATAACTGACTAGACGTGGTAGCGTTAAGCCGTTCAAGTCCATTTTGCCATCCTTTGCCAGTTCTTTGCCGATGCTTGTCCAAGGGTAATCGGTTCCACCTGCATAACCAACAGAGGTTTTCTTGCCATTGGTTAAGTTAATTTGGGCAGAACCTTGGATGTGTACCATGTATGCGTCTAGGCGATCGCGAAACCAAAGCAATTCTAAACCGCGCAACTGGCTCTTATTGCCTAGTAATCCATCTTTTCCTTCCAAATCAATCCGTTTCGGGTGGGGTTTAGCCCATTGGTCGAAATCTGGCGGCAGTTGATAAAGGGGATATTTATAGACTGAAGTCTTTACACGGCTAGCGGTATAAACTGGCTCATAATAAGCAGTGAACTTAACAGTACCCTTGCCATCATTGCCCACAGACTTATAAAAGACAAACTCCCGACGGACAGCAGCTTGTAGTTGGGCTGGTGATTGAGAACTGACAACCAGTTGACGGAAGCGCAGCAAACTCCTCCGGACGCGATCAAGAGAAATCTCCTTGATGGGATAATTTTGATAGGCGGCGATCGCTTCGTTCTTTCCTAGGTAACGCAGACTGTTGTCAATCGAAGCCAAAAGTGCTTGGCGATCGCCTTTTTTACCCCTGCTATTCCAAATTTGCTCATCCCAACCCAAGCAAGCATTTCGGGGGGTGCAATTGGCTTGCAAATCGATTGGTTTAAGTGGTGGTTGTACTTCAGGACTGGTCGGTACTGGTGACGACGGTATATTTGGAATCTGAGCAACAACTGACCAGAGTGGGTTTACAAGGGCGATTCCCAGACTCAAGGAAAGCAAAGCAAGGGTTTTTCTCATCATTTAGTTGAATCTTTCAACACTAGAACTAAAAATGGGTTCTACCCGGATGGCCACAATCCGAGATGGACGTACTACTAGATATTCACCTTGAATATTCTTGATCGGCACATTGATAAACTCATGAGAATCATATTTCGGCGTCAGTACGTTGCTGTACCATTTCTGAAACTCTGGAAAAGTAGGAAAACGCACTTCTTCCCGATGACCGGTGTCCAGTAGGAGGTATACGGCGTATTCATCTGGAGTTCTAGCCATAAATTTGCATCATTTAAAATACATCCAACCCATTGTTAACCAGGTCACCCCGGAATGGAAAGAGTAAGCCTACGGGAGCAGCAGCATTTGTGCCAAAGCAAGGGCAAAATTGGCCGTTAATCACCCCTAACTCTGAGCTTTTACTTCCGCCTATGACGGTTATCTACCCAGAAACAGTTCCCAATTATTGGTTGAGGAAAAAAATCAAAAAAATAATTTAAATCGTGCTAGCTGGTTGGCGAGGGAGCAAAGCGCCCGCTTTCCCTCGATTGCACCCGTCAATATTAGCTAAATTTTTTTAATTTTTAATTTTTAATTTTTAATTGCGCGAAGCGCCAAGCTGTACCCATACAAACAACAACACCCAGACAATCTACTAGCTGAATTACTCCCTCCCCTTGTTTATTCTAGCCAGGGATGTACTCATTTTCACCACTTTGATAAACAAGCAATGAAAACCAGTTACAGCGCCCTCTGATTTTCAAAAATTTGAGGGAATATAAGCTTTCGCGTTGGGTGTTGTTGTATTGAGACGAGACAGAAGTGAATTAAACAGCTTTGTTACCTCTTACGTGCATTTGAACTGTAGCTGTTGTATCTGCCAGGGAAGCTTATTAGCTTCAACTATTAAGTTAGCACCTGTAGATTGAGGTGGATGATTTTTGAGACTAAACTTTACTTTCTTGAAAAAGAAAGCCTTATAACCACTATTAATCAAAGTACTCTTGCCAGAGGTGTATTGAGTCATTGCTCAGTCATTCTTTAAGTTTTGAAAACTAGCCTTTATTGCCTAATAATCAATGACTCCTCCTAGGAATTTGAGGGGAATCTCAATCCAGAACTCTGTGCCTTTACCTATTTCTGAGATACACTCCATCAATCCACCATGCTTTTCGACAATAATCTGATAGCTGATAGCCAGTCCCAGTCCCGTACCCTTGCCCACAGGCTTAGTAGTGAAAAACGGGTCAAAAATTCGCTTTTTCACTTCTTCACTCATTCCTGGCCCATTATCGGCGATGCTAATTAGCAGATGGGTATTATCTGCTGAGACTCTAGTAGAAATCCGGATGCTTGGTGCGGCTTTGTTATTCTCTTGCTTTCCATCTGCGAGACTCTCTTCAATCAGGACATCAATGGCATTGTTGATAATATTCATGAATACCTGATTCATCTGACCGGCATAGCATTCCACCTTTGGTAAATTGCCATAGTCTTTGATTACCTCAATGCCAGGAAAATCACCATTTCCCTTCAGCCGATGTTGCAAAATCAATAAAGTATTATTGATGCCTTCATGCAGGTCAACAGGCTTGTTTGCTGCCTCATCTAGGCGAGAAAAATTACGCAATGAAAGCACAATTGAGCGGATACGATCTGCTCCTACTCGCATTGATGACATAATTTTTGGTAAGTCTTGTACCAAAAAGTCAAAATCTATAGATTCAACGGTCGAGCGAATTGTACTACTGGGGTTGGGATAATGCGATTGGTAGAGTTGTAAAAGGTCGAGCAGCTGTTCGGTGTAGTCACTGGCGTGGCACAAGTTACCGTAGATAAAGTTAACGGGGTTGTTGATTTCGTGGGCTACACCCGCTACTAACTGTCCTAAACTGGACATTTTTTCGGTGTGAATTAATTTTGCCTGTGTTTCTCGGAGTTGGTACAGGGTATGCTCTAATTGTGCAGCTTTTTGCCTTGCTTCTGCTTCTGCATCACAGCTTTGTTGGTAGAGTTGTGCTTGCTGAATAGCGATCGCTGCCTGATCCGCTAGCTGTTGCAGCAAATCAATTTCTGCTTCCTGCCAATTTCTGGAAGATTCACAATGGTGGGCAATGAGTAACCCCCATAGTTGCTTCCCTATTTTAATGGGTACAATTAAGTTGGCTTGGACTTGCAGATTCTCCAAAAACTCTCGATGACAGGAACTTAAAGACTCTGTTGATACATTGTTTATCGCCCTTACCCTACCGCGAAAGTAATGACGGGCATATTCATCAGGAAAGCATTCTGGTGGTGTTTTCATTCCCAGCACCGACCGCCAATTACCATTGACCTCTTCAACAATTATCTCACCCTCAGATTCACTTAGTAAGCGGTAAATCAGCACCCGGTCTGAATTAAGCAGGGGGCGCACTTCCCGGACGATGGTTTGCAGGGTTGTATTCAAGTCCAATGTACTGCGGATATGGTCTGCAACTTGCTTGATTGCCTTAGTCAGCAGTAATGATTTTTCCAGTTCAGCGGTTTGCTCTTGCACCCGAAGTTCTAGATTGGCATTTAGTGACTGTAGCTGTAGGTATGTTTGCTGCTGCTGAATTACCATTGAGAAGTCATAGGACAAAGCTTGACCCAGTGAGATTTCTTCGGGCTTCCACTCAGGTGCTTGTCCTTTTTTTTGCTCTCGCCAAATATCAAAAGAAAGGCGCGGTTGCTGTTGTCGCTGATTTTGGTCACACTGTCCAGCCCACAGGATTTCGGTATCAAATTCTGGGCGAAAAATGCTCAACATACCGATAAAATTTTCGCGGTAATGTAGAGGAATCGCCATCAGTCCCCGAATTCGAGTAGACCGGAACGCCGTGGTCAAAACTCGCAAACGTGTTTCTTTGTAGAGGTCAGCAATCGCCCAAATATTACCTGGTTTGGACTCAGTCATCCAGTTTTGCCATTCAGGATGCCGTTCGATGATGCTGTTTTCTGTGTAGGGGAGTGTCGGCTGCTCACCCCAAGTATATAGTTCCCCACTCTGTTCAACATACAGCCTGCCACCAACTCCATCGAATGCAGCAATAGTTGCTTCTAGCGCTTTCTGCAACTGGATTGTGGGTCTTTCGTGCAATAGGGTGTTGATGCGGTTAATAATCGCTTCTCGCTGTTGCTGGGCGCGGGCTTCTCTAAGTAGGTTACTTTGAGAAATGCCGATCGCTACCTGATCGGCAATTTGCTGCACTACTTTCAGTTCCCGCTTTAAAATAGTTCGCGGTTCACTATGGTGCGATACCAGCAATCCCCATAATTCAGGATTTGTCGATTCTTTTGTTAAGTCATAATGTAAAATCGGCACCACCAACGAAGACTGGACGCCCATTGCACTTAAGTATTGAATATGACACGGGTCTACCTGTCGATAGTGGATATTCTGACTTTGTAGAGATTCGCCAGTTTCTTTTGAGCGTAGTGGAGACAAACCTATTTTGCCACTAACTACATCCACAATTGAACGTTGCCGCGCCACCAGAAACATCTCTCTCGCCGTTTGGGGAATGTCATGGAGTGGGAAGTGCAACCCCAATAGGGATGGTAGACGCTGTTCATGAATAGATTCGGCAATGACTTCACCACTACCATCGGCGGCAAACCGATACACTTTCACCCGATCTGTACCCAAGAATGAACGAACTTCATTAACCGTGGTTGTTAATATTTCTTGGAGTTCGAGCGATCGCCTAATCTGTTTGATCATCCGGTGCAGCAAACCTTCTTGGTTTAGGCGCTGCTGTAAACCGTTTGGTTTATCAGTAAATCTCATTGCTTATCTTTACCCAAACACAAGTTAAAATTTTTTTTTAATGCCCTTGGTGAGAATTTATCACTTCAAATGTTACAAATTCGTTTTTTTATTTTAAAAAAGAATATTCGGATGATATACAACTTATTATATATCCATACTTTTCATAATATTTCAGTACGAGCACTTAAATTCCGGCGTCCATTACAAATCTTGATGAAGAAGCAGCTTTTTTTATGATGCTTTGCATCAATTAATTAAATTAAATTAATTTTTTGCCAAAAGAGAAAGCTGGTTGACTGGGGGAAATGTTGCCATTCCCCTCTCCGAAAAAATCCTATTCAATGTAACTATTCTGACTTAGTCATTCAAAATTTACAGAGGCTGAAGGTAACTTGCGAATTTCTTCACGCACACTCATGAGGATTTTGCCGAGATAGTTGTGACCAGTTTGATCAGCACCACAGCCCCAGAAATAATCCGTTGGCGAGTTTTCTACCAGAATTTCATCACCCGTAATTAGGAGTGCTTCTCTAACATCAGCATGAGTGAGAAACTTTTTGAGTACAGCTTCTCGCATCACCTGAGTTTTGACCAACTCCCAGTCTGTACGTAATCGACGGGTGCAACATCGTCCCAATGCTGCTGCGGCTTCAGGAGTAGCAGCGGCATGAATTACAGGTATAATCACCGCATCCACACTCCCGACAAACTTCTGAGCCTGATAATAATGCTCAACTGTTGGCCAGTAAATACCCTCAATTTGGATTCCGTGGGGAGAAAAGTTAGAAAAACAGCCATAAGGCTGCCAAACCTTGTAAAAATAAATGGTCATTTGAAAACGGCTCTTTTTTATCTACTTGATATTGAACGCTAGCACTAGACTCAAGACAGAAGATATTGTTCTAAACACACTTCTATTGTGGTAGAAATCTCTATCTATCAGGTTGACAATGAGTGCGAAAAGTGAAGTCAGCAGCAGACGTGTACCGTTGATTGCTGCTGGAATTTTCCTCGGTCTAGGTCTCGGAGGCTTCATTGATGGCATCCTGCTGCATCAGATCCTTCAATGGCATCACATGCTCAGTAATATTCGACCGCTGACAAGCGTCTCCAATATAGATTTAAACATGGTATGGGATGGGTTATTTCATGCCTTAGACTGGGTACTAACTGTGATAGGAGTAGCCTTACTGTGGCATGCTGGAGGGCGTGAAGATGTTCCTTGGTCATCACAAACCTTCATCGGGTCAATCTTGGTCGGTGCTGGGTTGTTCCACTTGGTTGAAGGACTAATTAACCATGGAATTCTAGGTATCCATCATGTAAAACCAGGTCCAAATCAGTTAGCTTGGGATTTGGGGTTTCTGGTGTTTGGTGCATTACTTGTGCTCATCGGCTGGTTAATGATCCAAAAAAGTAGGAAGTATACAGTGTGATCTTCCCGCATTCAGTTTTTAGGCTTCATCCTTCATCACTACTCTTTTATGTCTACAGATACTTTTGAAAAAACTAATTTGGGTTGGCAGTTTTCTTTGTTCCAAAAACAAGTAGAAGAATGGGTAGAATATCAATTTTCTCACTTCCAAAAAGCTTTACCAGAATTGCCTGGATGGTCAATTAGTCCTTGGTTGAGTGAGTTACTTAAATTCCTGTTTTGGCTGGTACTCGGCTTATTTATAGCTTGGATAGTTTGGCGGTTATGGCAAGAATTTGGTCATTTTATCTATTCTTGGCTGGCTGGTGTTGGGAATTCCCCAGTCTCTGGGGCTAAAATTCCCTCCCATGAAGCAACGATCGCCTTTTTATTGACGCGATCGCAAGAATTTTCCCGTCAGGATAACTACCGTGAGGCTTGCCGTTGTCTATATTTAGCGATGTTGCAGCAGTTGCATCAGCAAGCGATCGCTATTCAACAATCCAGCCGCACAGATGGAGAATATCTGCAATTGCTCAGTTCTTGCGTAACTCCCCTACAGCCTTATGAAACTTTAATTACCACTCACGAGCAATTGTGTTTTGCTAATACTGAGATTTTGCCAGAAAATTATCAGCAGTGTCGGCAAGCCTATCAGGAGATTTTCAAAGACTGAGCCTCAAAAATTCCTAATTCAAATTAAGTATTAATTCTATAAAATATGAAACGCTCAAATCGCCTTGCTTGGCTGGGTGCGATCGCTCTAGCAGTGATCATTTTACTGAGCTTAATAGCAGCACCCAGCAGCAAAAACAATAGTAGTTCTACTTACAGCACTGGGCCTGATGGCTATGGTGCTTGGTATGCTTTTATGCAACAACAGGGAACATCTATCCAGCGCTGGCAAAAGCCTTTGAGTGATATCCAGCAGCAAAAAAGCCCAGCCACCCTACTGCGGATAAACGGCAACCTCAATCCACCAGTGCTAGAAAGTAAAGAACGAGAATGGGTAGAAAAAGGCAATACGTTGGTAATTTTAGGCGTGAGTCAGCCAGTAACAGCGGCTGAATTTAGCACCAAACAAACATCGTCTTTTGGAGATATTAAGATTGACACCCGCCGACGGCATCAGAAAAGTAAACAGCAACAACTTTTTTTAGGCGATCGCTTCGGTGCTGTCGTCTGGGAAGAAAAACACAAACAGGGAAAAGTAATTTTTGCTACCACTCCTTATTTAGCCGCCAACGCTTACCAAGATTATTTAAGTAATTTCCAGTATTTATCTGATTTAGTTACAAAAAAAAGTAACACAGTATTTGTTGATGAATATATTCACGGCTACAAAGACGCCGATGTGAGGGAGAAAGAAGGCGAAGGTAACTTATTCAGTTACTTGGCAAAAACTCCCTTATTACCAGTACTGGAACAGTTAGGAGTTTTGTTATTAGTGCTAATTTGGGCACAAAATCGCCGCTTTGGTAAACCAGTAACTTTAGATACCCCAGTCATCGATAACAGCCAGGCATACATCCAAGCTTTAGCCGGAGTCTTGCAAAAAGCTGAATCCAGAGACTTTGTTCTAGAAATGCTGGGTAAACAAGAACAACTGCAACTCCAAAAAACCTTGGGATTAGGGCAAGTACTTCTAGAACATCAGATTTTGCTGAAAGTCTGGGAGGAAAAAATAGGCAGTAGTACGGCAGAACTAGATGCAGTATTAAAGATGCAATTACGAAAACAATCCATGAGTGAACGAGACCTGTTAAGCTGGTTGGGGAAATGGCAAACTCTGCGGGAAATTCAAAATTCAAAATAGAGCCTCCGGCACGCTCCGCGAACAAAATTCAAAAATAACCTCTGTTAATGGTAATCCGTACCCCGAAACTCTCGTGACGCCTGTTCTACGTAATATTTGGATATAACTTAATTGGGAATATTCTAATTGTAGGGCGGGCATCCTGCCTGCCACAAAACAGGCGTCTCGCCTATTCTACGGAATATTTGAATATAACTTCATTGGGAATATTCTAATTGTATATATTCCTTCTTTAATCTCTAATCCTTTGCCTGAATTATTTATAAATCAAATATGAGTGAAACCCATTCTGTATTAAATCGCCTCGGACAAGGGCTTAACCAAGTAATCGTCGGACAATCCAACCTGATAAAGCAGCTATTAGTCGCACTGCTAGCAGGTGGGCACATAATTTTAGAAGGAGTCCCAGGAACTGGTAAAACACTTTTAGTAAAAGTGTTAGCGCAGTTAATTCAAGCCGATTTTCGTCGCATTCAACTAACACCAGATGTTTTACCATCAGATATTACTGGTACAAATATTTTTGACTTAGATAGCCGCAATTTCATTTTGAAAAAAGGCCCCGTATTTACAGAAGTACTGCTAGCAGATGAAATTAACCGCACTCCCCCCAAAACCCAAGCAGCGCTGCTAGAATCAATGGAAGAAATGCAGGTAACGCTGGATGGTGAAAGTTTACCTTTACCTGATTTATTTTGGGTAATTGCCACACAAAATCCCCTGGAATTTGAAGGTACTTATCCTTTACCAGAAGCACAGTTAGATCGATTTCTATTTAAGCTAGTAGTAGATTATCCTGATCAAGCGGCAGAAAAGCAAATGTTACTCAATCGTCAAGCGGGTTTTGCTGCCAGACGTGGGGATATTAGCCGCATGAAACCAATTGCTACAGTAGCAGATATTTTGCAAGCAAGGCAAGCAGTTAAAAAAGTTAATGTATCAGATGCGATAATTGATTATCTTTTGGCATTGGTGAGAACATCCCGTCAATATCCTGATTTAGCTTTGGGTGCTTCACCTCGCGCAGCGGGTGCTTGGATGCAGACTTCTCAAGCAGCAGCATGGTTAGCTGGTAGGGATTTTGTCACACCAGATGATGTAAAAGCGGTTGCTTCCCCTCTGCTGCGCCATCGCTTGCTTTTGAAACCAGAATCAATGCTTGATGGTTTACAAATTGATGCGGTAATTGCTGCGGTAATTAATCAAGTGCCGGTGCCAAGATGAAGAATAGAGATTAGAATCATGATTAATAGCTCTATCTAAAATAAGCACCCCATAACCACAATATCAGGACACTACACAAACACCCAAGATATCGCCTACCATGACAGATAATATTAAGCGTTCCGAAGGCCAATTTGACGCAGTAGCCGAGTCCAGGTATTGGCTACCAGCGGCATCAGAGGAACACTGTAAAAAGATAGGAAGAAAAAGGGGGCTAAAATTAGTTGAGGTTGTTGATACTAAAGCAGAAATTTTACCAATAATTTGTATTTTTGAGGGCTACCCAGATGAGTGAAACAGCACTTTCTATATCAGTAAGCGAATTAATCCCAATGTTGACTGCTATAGTAGATCGCAATTGGGAAAGTTTTAAGGAAGTAGAAAAACAATTCGTTACGCGGCACGGCATAGAAGCCTGGGAAGAATTTTTTGCTTTTCGTCTCAAGCCATCACTAGATAAAGATTCTGACCGTTGGCTTTTGATTCAATGGTGTAACACAGGGATCAAATCAGTTAAGAAAGTTTTGTAAGCAAGATTGATACTATTCTGAGCAAGCAACCGTAGTATGAACGTTGATATCAACATTTAGTTTTTTACGAAGAACATTAAAGATAGCAGTCAAATTATCCATCGTCGGATTACCTTTTGCAGATAACATCCGGTGAAGACTCTTGATAGGTTTAGATGTTTCAATTGCTAGCTGTTCAAAACCTACGGTTGCATTTACAATATCTCTTAATATCAGTCTTGCAGTTTCTGGCTCACCATTGAGAAAGAGGGAAACAGCTTCATCAAGTAGAGCTATTGCAAATTCTGAATCTCTTTGGATTCTTGCATTAACTGTTTCTTTAAAGTTTCTAGTAAGTGCCATAATAACTACTTCTTCTCTCTGTTTTTGTTCTCAGCTTCTGCATTCATCCTTGAAAATATGGTTCCTGCTAAAAGAGTTTATTATTTATTAATTTCGGGAATAGCGATCGCACCAATCCTATCCCAAATCATTAGCATTCCCGCCAGTATCGCTGTCACTTCGCTCTTTGATGCCGTGATTTTAGGCTTAATGATTGTAGATGGTTTGCGGGTGCGGCGCAATCGCGTGGAAATTAGCCGCGAGTTACCACCACGCTTATCCATTGGGCGAGATAATCCAGTTGTGCTCAAGGTAAAATCAGGGAAAGCTAACGCTATTATTCAAATTCGGGATTTTTACCCAACAGGGTTTAGTATATCTGCACCCGAAATCTGCGCCACAATTCCCGCCAATAGCACCCAAGAATTGACGTATACCGTTAACCCAACCCAGCGGGGAGAATTTCCTTGGGGAAATATTCAAGTGCGACAGTTGGGACTTTGGGGATTAGCCTGGGATGATTGGCTTGTTAGGCAAAGTTTAGACGTGAAAGTTTATCCTGATTTAGTCGGATTGCGATCGCTGACAATTCGCCTGACAATTCAATCATCAGGCTCAATCCGCAAACTTCGCCAAATGGGTATTGGTACAGAATTTGCCGAACTGCGAAACTATCGCACCGGTGACGATTTGCGGTTTATTGATTGGAAAGCCACCGCCCGTCGCGTCGGGACTTATCGCAACGCATCGCCACTGGTAAGGGTTTTAGAACCAGAACAAGAGCAAACCTTAATGATTTTGCTGGATCGGGGTAGATTGATGACAGCGACGGTACAAGGCTTACAGCGCTTCGACTGGGGCTTGAATACAGCCTTATCCTTAGCCTTAGCCGGACTACATCGAGGCGATCGCGTCGGCGTTGGTGTATTTGACCGCCAAATGCATACCTGGGTTCCCCCAGAACGTGGACAGCATCACCTAAATCAGCTAATTGATCGCCTAACGCCCATTCAACCAGTATTGTTAGAGTCCGATTATTTGAATGCCGTGACAACTGTAGTGCAGCGACAAACCCGCAGGGCGCTTGTAGTGGTAATTACAGACTTAGTCGATGCGATCGCCTCTACTGAACTCCTCGCCGCCCTCACCAAGCTAGCACCCCGCTACTTACCGTTCTGCGTCACCCTCCGAGATCCGCAAGTTGATCATTTAGCATCCACCGCCACAGCAGATGTAACAAACGCTTATATCCGTGCAGTAGCCCTAGATTTATTAGCACAACGGCAAGTTGCCTTTGCCCAGTTAAAACAAAAAGGTGTTTTGGTACTTGATGCCCCAGCAAATCAAATTGCTGATCAATTAGTTGAGCGCTATTTGCAACTCAAAGCCAGAAATCAACTGTAATTCTCTTCAGCGACAAACACTTAATTATTACCATTTTTAAATTTTCAGGAAACTCCAAAAAGTTAGGACTAGCCCTTTCAAGGTGTTGTGTAATGGCTTGATTTGTAGTTAGCTCATGCATAGGTGAAAATCTGTTGAGTTGGGTGGAGAATAGAAATGTTGCTAGGGAAGGTGTTTGAGCGGTTTATCAAAGAAAGTCCAGTTTCTGAGGTCGCTTCTTCGCTGTTGACAGAAAATTAACACACCTTTAAAACTCCAGTCCTATTAACCTCTCAAAAATGATTTTGAATAGGTTTAATCAATCGTGCGTACTGATGATTTTGTCGCTAACAAGGCAGCCATCATCAGCATGATACCGCCCGCCGCACTGAAAAGAATCGTGATATTTACATCGGCTAATAAGCCAGCTACAGCGTAGGAGAACGGAGCAATCCCATAGGAAGAAAGCATCACCAAGCTCATGACTCTCCCTAAAATCTCAGGTGAGGTTCGTCTTTGAATCCAGGTAATTCCTTCAACAGTCAAAAACCCACTACAGAAACCTAGTACAGCAATTGTCACGCAAGCCAAGATAATATTTGGTAAAAAGCCAAGCAGGATGATACCGACGCCTTGTATACTGGCGAGGCTTAACATCAGAACTCCAAGGCGTGGATGACGACGGAGTATTCCAGGCGTCAGCGCTCCTATCAGTCCACCAGCACCCCATGCTGACCTGATTATCCCTAGCGCAACTGCACCGCCTGGAAAGCGGCTATAAGCCAATGATGTAGTACCGACTTCTAACGGTCCCAAGAAAAAAAAGTTTAACGCCGTTAGGATCAGCAAAACGATTCTCAGCGCTGAATTATGCCATGCATAGTTCAGTCCTTCACGAACACCAGCAATAAAACTGACCCCATTGCTGGTTGGGATGGGCTTTTTAATAGACGACTCAAAAACCTCTTTCAACTCGTCGGTCAATGCTATATCCTTAGTGGTTAAAGCACTTTGCTTAGGGCTGCTTTTCATCAGCAAAAGTGTCACGGTCGTGAAAATGAAACTGGCAGCATCAATTGCCAGAGCTGTTTCAATGCCAACAGTGGCAATTAGCAAACCACCTAAAGCTGGCCCAATCAGCAAAATAAGTTGAGTTGTTCCCTGGCTTAAAATGTTACTTGCCCCCAACTGCTCTTTAGCTACGAGAGTAGGTATGATAGATTTTGCTGCTGGAATAAAAAAGCCATCGACAATACCAAAGCAGATAGCAAACAGGTAAAGATGCCATACTTGCGTTGCTTGAAATATAACCAGCGCTGTCAGTAAGACTGTCAGCACCACACGTAAGGCATTGGAAACCAGCATAACTAATCGAGGTGACAGACGATCGCTGACGACCCCACCGACAAGCATCAAGAAAGCACGGGGAATCGCGGCTGCCATTAGCACTGTGCCCAAGCTGATACGAGACTGAGTTAACAGTATAGTTAACCAAGGCAAGGCCACTAAGTAAAATTGATCGCCAATGAGTGAAACGCTTTCCCCAATATATAGAAGCCGGAAGTTGCGTACAGTCAGTGGTTGCCAAAAAGGCAGTCGTTCTGTGCTTGAAACTTTTGGTTTTTCCATTTTTGACAAGATTTTATGATGGCTACCGCTATAGTGCTTAACTCAAACGCCCCGCCATTCCATTTAATTGGAAGCTATAGCAATCCTATTTGAGTTGTGTATCCCTTACGGGAGCCGTAGGCATCACGGCATTTTTTTAACGTATTATTTAGGGCCGCTATATATCTAAATAATGAGATCATCTGTTTTTATCAATAACATCTACAAAAGAGACAATTCATACATCTCTACTGTGAATTTTAATTCTTACAGGACTTACGCAAAAATCGCCAAAAAGCTGAATTTATCATAGACGCGGAGCGGCGTGCCGTAGGCTACCGCCAAGGCGCCCCTGTTCGCTAAGAATTCGTAGAGTGTGCTTAAGTCCTATCTTAGATTAGGTGTTTACTCATAAACTCAAGTAAGCACTTTGCTTGTGTAGGCAAGATGTTCACCCTGAGATGAGGGGTGAGTCCTGAGTGCTTCTAGTCTCATCAAAGACTCTGGCAGTAATTACAACGCTCAAAAGAGTAATCACAACACCCAGAACAAACACCCCCTGATAGCCAAATGACTCAGCAATCACACCACTGATAGCAGCAGCACTAATGCCGCTAAAAGAAAGAATTGAACTTTGTATAGTCTGATCTGTACCAGCAGTTTCTAGTTCGCTTTTGTCCATCACAATTGTGAATACAGCCGTACTGGTCAGGCTTACAGAAAACTGTACAACGATGGCAACTAAATAGAGTATGGGCAAACTAGTCACACCGGACGCAGGCAGCAGGTAAGTCATCATGGCAACTGCTTGAAACAATCCAAACAGAATCAGTGATCGTTTCCGTCCTAGTGGATTAATCAGAAACCCAGCAGCGATCGCGCCAAATATCCCAACAGTGTAACTCACTACTCCCAGCAACAAGCCAATCTCTGACAAAGACAGCCCAATATCCACCAATAGGAGACGATACATAGTGCTCGCCATAATGCTACCTTTCATATACAACAACAAAACTAGCAACCAACGCCACATTCCCTGACGACGGAAGAATTTGACCAAGTTCATTAAGGCAGGAGTAGAACGTTGAGAGTCGAGCTTAGTTTGAGACACTTGTTGGTTATTTCTGTTGGGTTCTTCATACCGTAAGATTGGGAACAGCGCCACAACCACCAGGAATGCCAAAGTTAACATGGTAGCCATCCATCCCCAGTAATTGAGTAAACTCAGCATCCAACCACCGCCAATGACAGCACCTAAATAGTTGCCTCCCATTTGCACCCCGTTTCCTAAACTTCGCTCCCGAACTTCTAGCAACCCCAAAGCCAATGCATCTGTAGCAATGTTTTGGCAAGCACAAAGGAAACACATGACAAACAAACAAATCAAAAGGGCAGTAACGTTGTGTTCAATGTTAAGCAAACCCCCAATAACAGTGGTACAAGCTATTAAAACTTGAAGGCAAATAATCCAGAAACGATAATGTCCTAAAGTGGTAAAGCTATATCGATCTATTAGGGGAGACCATAGAAAATTGAGCGCTGAAGGTAGAATCAGCAATGAAAGAAAACTGATCGTTTTTAAAGAAACCCCCTGCTGACGCATGAACACGGGCAGGGCTTGATAGAGAAAAGCAGTTGGTAAGAACTGTGACACATATAAGCAGCCTAATAATCCTAATTTATTCAGGCTTTTTGTGCTGATCATTATATAATTTTGTCTTCCAGATTTTTTATTTTTATTTCTAGACTCTTTCACATCAAACTAGTACGGATAAGGTTCCCATTTTTGAGGAGTTTAGGCAGTTGATAAAAATGTTTGTTGAACCATATACAGTAGAGCACAAAGTTTTTTATAAGTCTTGCCACATGGAGATTTCAACAAAACACTCAGATCTCATGAAAGTACGTTTTAATCACTATTTCAGCCAATAGACTTAAATGTTATTTGGCGATCGCTATTAAACAAATGCTGTACGCTCATTGTTGGTGAGGGCTGAAACCCTTGTTTTTACATTTGTTTTCAAAAGTTTGTTATCTACTGAATATTACCAGTGTAGTCATATATGTCAAAAGACAAGCTGTCAAACTTTAATTCGGTAATACAGCACTTTTCTTGTTGGATTACCACACCTAAATATCCAAAAGGTTTACGGGGTATGGGTTATAGGATTTAATTTTGTACCTGACTCTTGAGCAAAGTGCTATAAGTGTATGATTTTTATCTTGCCAGAGTGATAAAAATTTATTATATTGACGGAATATTGATCTACTATTTGTTAGATTCTGTAGAGGAATAACTTTTTCTACCTCTTTTTTAAATCTTTTAGCAGGATTGAATTATTTAGGTCGTAGATTGCGCGAACAGTAGCCTAATAACCTTACCAATTCAGAAATGCTGACAAACTTAATTTTTAACTTGCATAAATCCCTTGAAAACCTCTGATATATCTCAGTAGGTATTGCTTGAGCCACTCTCTGATAATCAGTAGTGTCTAACGACAAGCCGCTACTCTACGAGTACTTCAAACGAGTACTCATCTATGCATATGGTCTTGGTTTTGCCCTTGATGTATGCATTGTCTGCCTTGTCGATGCGTAAGCCCTAAGTGCCTTAGCTAACTTTTTCAACTAAGCCTGGAAAAGTTGACAGAGTAAGGTTTTCAAACTAAATCTGATTTTCTAAAGTTCAGATTCAATCAGAATAAGCAACGAGAAAAGAGGACTTTAGGATAGCGATACCGTAAGAGATGTCTAAAGACAAGCTCTCTGCATATACGCATCCTTTCAAGAGATCACGGAAAAAGTCAGAATGCCTTAGAAGGAGAAAAGTAATGAAAATTAATAGACCATCTCCAGAACATGTTGGTGCCGAAATTTTGGAGATAGATGTTGCTTTGATTAGTGAAGCAGAAATAAATTTGATTAAAGAGCTTGTATACGAGCATAAATTAGTGGTTTTCAGGGAGCAAAATATTGACGATGTCCAATATTTAGAATTTGCTCGCAAAATTGGTACGCCACAAATTTATCCTCAGGGTAACTATCATCATCCGGACTATCCTGAGATATTTGTTTCTTCAAATGTTCCAAAAGATGATAAAAAATTTGGCGTTTCAGGAACTGGTAAATATTGGCATACTGACTGTGCATTTCTTAATGAACCCTTGCCATTAACTATGCTATATCCACAAGTTTTGCCAAATTCAATTAGAGAAACCTACTACATTGACATGGGGCTGGTTTATAAAAAGATGCCTTCAAATTTGAAAAGCTTTGTCAATGATAAACACATGGTGCATGATGGAAAATGGCGTTACAAAGTGCAAGAATGGGATATTGACAAAGCAATTATAGATATTTTGAACGACATGGGTAAGCAATTCCCACCTGTGAAACATCCAGCTGTCATTACACACCCTGTTACCAAGGAAAAAATATTGTACATGAGCCAAGGTTTTACAACTGGGATCTTAGGTCTAAATTATGAAATAAGTCAAGAATTTTTGCAGGAATTGTTTTCGTTTATTGAGCAAAAAGATCATATACATACTCACGTATGGAAAGACGGAGATATCCTGTTATGGGATAACAGACCACTAATTCATAAGGCATCTACAGTACCGAAAGGTGAAAAAAGTGTTAGTTATCGCATAGGTATTTACGACAGATTACCGTTTTATATTTCCTAACTTAATACAAGCAAGGATGAAAGTTATGAACAGCTATCAGCAAAATCCAAAATCAGATAATGTAAGCCAGTTTTTATTGGACATGTTTCTTGAGCCATATAAAGAAAATTGCAAGTATCTAAAAAAGGCTCAAGTTCAATATTCAAATGTCGGAATACCTAAGAAATCGCAAAAAGTAGATGAAGCTGAATGGATTATTAAAGGTGAATTTTCCATTCCAGATTCTTGCTATATTGCTGACACAGGACACTTTAATGCGGTAGAGTTTAACATTTGTTATAATCAGCTATGTTACATCTTAATGGCTTATTTAGTTGATAATAAATTACTAGATGCCATGAAGCATTGGGACTTAAAAACATATAAAGAGCGTCAGTTAAGTAATTGTTTGATTGCCAAATTTTCCAGCACATTCAAAAAACAAATCAATGCCAGACAGTTTCAAGGATTACTAGCAATCAACAAGTCTTCATTTCGAGGCAATTTGATAATCTTGAAAACTTCTTGTGTATTCTATGATGAGTACGAGGGGTGGGCTGAAGGTGATGTTACCATTGCTATATTAAACAATGAGTTAGTAGAAAATAGTGGATGTGTCAAAAAAACAGTATTGGCTTAAATGTGTAGGGATTGTTGTTCAATTCGGCAATTAGAAAATTTAACTTTAGATGAGGTCAGGTTTGTTTGATGTCATTTTGGGCGAAGCTCAAAACTGCCATGATGCTACCCTAATAGTATCTACTTTTGTGTATGCATCCCAGGCGTTTCACCCAGAATGACACAAAATATCTTGTGATAAGGGATTAAATTAAAATAACTTGAATGTGATAGACAGCAAGCTGTATTTATCTAGTAGTTACTGCCCTTTCATGGAATGATGAACAGTTGGAAAGATCCAATTTAGCTTTGAAAATAACAAAGAAACTACGTTACTGTCATGCACACCGAATTTGTTAGGGAAACTGAATTACAAAAAGAAACAGAGCATGTGTTGACACAGCAGCATGAGCTTTTACCAAGATTGGCACAGACGACGACAAACGAACGTCAAGCATTCATCACAGCTTATTTGCAAGAGCAGATTGCTAAAGCTATAGGGATTAGTACTTGCGAACTAGATGTACAGCAGCCTCTCAATCACATGGGAATTGATTCCTTGCTTGCTGTTGAATTAAGAAACCGACTAAGAACTGACCTCAAGGTGGACATAGTTGCGGTAAAATTCATGGAAGATACCAGTATTGCTAGTTTAGCAATGCAAATAAGCGAACTACTGACCACAAATGCACCGTCTGGCTTATTTGCATCTCTTCAGAAAGCGCACACACTCAACCAAGATAGCCAAAAAGTAGACCCTGCTGAAAATAGAGAACACTTTAACCAAACAGCAATTAGTGAAGGTGATTGGCTAGAAGGTGAAATATGAACTTAGTTGAGTTTCTCAAAGACCTTTCTCTACAGAGTGTGACATTATCTATTGATGGCGATCGCCTGCGCTATCATGGACCCAAAGAAGTATTGACACCCATAATCTTAGATAAAATCAAGCACCATAAGACAGAAATCCTACAGTTGCTGCGCCAGGGTATTCATACCTCTAAATATTATCCTCTTGCTCATGGGCAGCGAGGTCTGTGGTTCTTGTACAAACTAGCCCCAAAAAGTGCAGCTTATAACATCCCTTTTACAGCACGCATTCGCTCAAATTTGAATGTTCCAGCCTTACAACGCGCTTTCAGTGCGTTGATAGTTCGACATCCAACGCTACGTACCACTTTTGGTCAGCAAGGCGATGAACCTTTTCAAGAAGTTCATCAGTATCAAGAAGTTTGCTTTGAGGAGACAAACGCTTCAACTTTGAACTGGGATGATTTGACTAGTAAGGTAATTGAGGCATATCGGCGTCCCTTCGATTTAGAACAGGGCCCTGTACTACGAGTCAGCTTGTTTACTCGCTCTGCACAAGATCATATTGTTTTACTGACAATACACCACATTGTGATTGATGGGTTCTCGTTTGGCATTGTTCTAGATGAATTGGGTTTGCTCTACCAAGGCGAAAATGCTGGTTATTCAGTATCTCTCCCTTCCATTGACTGGCAATATACAGACTATGTGCAATGGCAAACCCAAATGCTGGCAAGTTCTGCTGGAGAAAAGCTATGGGATTATTGGTACAAACAGTTTGCTGGTGAGTTACCAGTGCTAAATCTGCCAACTGATAGGTCTCGACCACCAGTGCAGAATCAACAAGGAGCTTCCTATAGCTTTGAGGTGACTAAAGAACTAACTTCTAAACTCAGAGAAAATGCCAAGGCTTTGGGAGCAACCCTTTACATGACTCTCCTAACAGCCTTTGTGGTGTTACTTCACCGCTTGTCAGGTCAGGAGGATATCATAGTTGGGTCTCCAGCCAATAACAGAAGTCAGCCTGAATTTGAGCAAACTGTGGGGTTTTTTGTAAATATGCTGGCCTTGCGCGTGAATCTTGCTGGCAATCCCACTTTTTTGCAATTACTCACGCAAGTACGCCATACAGTATTAGCTGCGCTCCTGCATCAAGATTACCCATCTCCTCTATTGATTCAGCGATTGCAGCTAAGACGTGATCCCAGCCTCTTAGGACTTTTTCGAGTTTCGTTTAACCTATTTAAGTTGCAGCACAATGCAGAGATACTAGACTTATTTACTTTAAGCGAGACAAAAGCGATCGCAAATTGGGGAGGGTTATCGCTAGAGCCTTTTACCATACCACAGCAAGAAGGACAAAATGATTTAGTCTTCGACATGATGGAAACAACGGAATCACTGGTTGCAATCTTTAGGTACAACACCGACCTATTTGATGCAACCACGATGAGTCGGATGGCGGGACACTTTCAGACCTTGCTGACGGAGATTGTTGCTAATCCACAACAGCCAGTTTCAAAAATACCTCTGTTAACTAAAGTTGAGCAACATCAGTTACTGGTGGAGTGGAACAACACCAAAGCAGAGTATCCGCAACAAAAATGTATTCATCAGTTGTTTGAAGCTCAAGTGGAACTGACCCCAAACGCGATCGCAGTGGTTTTTCAGGATTCGGAAATAACCTACCAGGAATTAAACGTTCAGGCTAATCAGTTGGCATACCACTTGCAAGCAATGGGGGTAAAACCGGAGGTGCTAGTAGGTATTTGTGTCGAGCGTTCTATAGAGATGGTCGTGGGACTACTGGCAATTCTCAAAGCAGGTGGGGCTTATGTACCCCTAGACCCGACCTATCCTCAAGAGCGATTGGAGTTCATGTTGTCGGATTCGCAGGTATCAATACTTTTGACTCAGGAGAAGCTAATAGCACAGCTACCTGAACACAATGCTCATTTAGTTTGCCAAGATACAAACACAGAGATAATCAATACCAACAGCCAGGAGAATCTAGTTAACGAGGTAACACCAGAAAACTTAGCCTACGTGATTTACACTTCAGGTTCTACAGGAATACCTAAAGGAGTGATGATTAGGCATCACAGTCTGGTGAATGCTTATTTTTCCTGGGAAGATGCCTATCAACTGCGAAAAAGAACTAGTAGTCATTTACAAATGGCTAGTTTCTCTTTTGATGTATTTTCAGGAGATCTGGTGCGTGCGCTTTGTTCTGGAGCCAAATTAGTTCTCTGCCCACGAGAATGGCTTTTGGTTCCTGAAAAGCTGTATGAACTGATGCTACAACAAAAGATTGATTGTGCCGAGTTTGTTCCTGTCGTTTTGAGGAACTTAATCGAATATCTGAAAACAACCAAGCAGAATCTTAACTTCATGCACTTGCTAGTGATAGGTTCAGATAGCTGGTATGTCAAGGAATATGAAGAATTTCGGCATTTCTGTGGTGTTGAAACTCGTTTGATTAATTCCTATGGGGTCAGTGAAGCCACCATTGACAGTTGCTATTTTGAAACCGCCGAAATCAACCAGCCTGCTGATGAGCTGGTTCCTATCGGTTGCCCCATGAAGAATACACAAGTTTACATTCTCGACCAGTATCTCCAACCCGTCTCTATAGGCGTTTCTGGTGAACTACATATTGGCGGTACTGGTTTGGCTCGTGGCTATCTGAACCGTCCTGAATTGACCAGAGAGAAATTTATTCTTAATCCCTTTAGCAATCAAAGTGAAAACTACCTCTATAAAACTGGAGATTTAGCATGTTATCGACCTGACGGTAACATCGAGTTGCTTGGTAGAATTGACAACCAGGAAAAGATTCGTGGCTTCCGCATTGAATTAGGCGAAATTGAAGCAGTACTTACGAGACACCCAGAGGTACAAGAAGCAGTAGTTATCACCCGCGAAGACCAACCAGGTAACAAGCGACTGGTAGCCTACATTGTCTCCAAGCAAAAGCGACCTACCACCAATAAACTACGTAGCTTCCTCAAGCAGAAACTGCCTGACTATATGGTGCCTAATGCTTTTGTAATCTTGGCTGCCTTGCCTCTGTTGCCCAATAACAAAGTAAACCGCACTGCCTTACCAGCCCCAGATACATCCAGTCTTAGTTTGTCAGCCAACTTTGTTCAACCCCGCGACACCTTGGAACTACAACTGGCGCAAATTTGGTCAGAGATTCTCGATATTTACCCCGTCGGCATCTGGGACAACTTCTTTGACAAAGGCGGACACTCCCTTTTAGCCGTTCGCTTGATGAGTAAGATTCAACAGCAGTTTGGGAAAAACCTGCCTTTAGCAACACTCTTCCAAAGTCCCACTGTTGAGCAACTGGCAAATATTCTTCGCTTGACAACAGATTCACAACTTTCGTCTCCCTTGGTAGAAATTCAGCCTGCTGGACAGGGGACACCTTTCTTTTGTATTCACCCGGTCGGTGGTAACGTCTTCTGCTATGTGGACTTAGCCCGTCATCTTGGTACTAAACAACCTGTTTATGGTTTGCAATCACCTGGTTTAAATGGGGAACAAGAACCTTTAACTTCCATTGAAGACATGGCCGCTTACTATATTGAAGTGCTACAAACCGTTCAGTCTCAAGGTCCATACCATCTGGGAGGCTGGTCTTTTGGTGGCGTTGTTGCTTTTGAGATGGCTCAACAATTGTACCAGCAAGGCCATGAAGTAGCTTTACTAGCCTTAATAGATAGTTATGCACCTATTACTGTCAATATCTCTGAAGAGATTGATGAAAAAATGCTGGTGGTCTATCTCGTAAAGGACTTAGGTGGTCTTTTTGGTAGAGAACTGCCATTATCAATAGATGAATTACAGCCACTCAAGCGAGACGAGCTATTAAACTCTATTTTAGAGGAAGCAAAATTAGTCAATATCTTGCCCTCAGAGTTTGGGCTAGAACAGATGCACCGAATGTTGCAGGTTTTCCAAACTAACTACCAAGCTGCATATCGTTACACACCCAAGCCATATCCTGGACGCATTACCCTTTTCTGTAGCACAGAAAAATTTGTGGAAGTCAGCCAAAATCCAAGCCAAGGTTGGGATAAGTTAGCGGATAATGGTCTAGAAATCTATAAGATTCCTGGTGATCATTACACTATTGTCCGGGAACCTCATGTTCAAATTCTAGCTGAACAGATGCGAACCAAACTCAATCAGATAGGCAAGGCATAATAATTAAAAATTAAAATGTTAATACTTCATTCTTAATCTGTCTTAAAATACTTTCATTTGACAAGTAAAAACCGAAGGCTATTTCCACTTAATGACCTGACTTATTTCTAAGGAATATCAATGATATATAACAATGAAATAACAACCTTAGCAGCTTTACCACTTGTGCAAGCACGTCAATATCCAGAAACTAGGGCACTAATTTTTAAGGATAAGGCGCTTACTTATCAAAAGCTACATACGCAAAGTAATCGCGTGGCTAATACACTTTTAGAACAAGGTGTTAAAGCTCAATCACGCGTTGCATTATTAGCTAAAGATTCATTGAAAAGTTATGAAATATTATTTGCTTGTTGTAAAATCAATGCTGTCTTAGTACCTATTAACTGGCGTTTAGCTGCTCAAGAAATCAGTTATATTCTTAGAGATGCTAATGTGGAAGTTCTTTTTGTGGGGCTTGAGTTTTATACATTAGTTAAATCTATTTTAAATGAAATTGATGGAGTTCGAGCCATCATTGCATTAGACAAAGTTGAAAATGATTGGTTGAGCTATGATAATTGGCATCAACAGTATAGCGATGTTAACCCTAATATTACTATTGAGCCAAATGATGTCGCAGTGCAAATATACACTAGTGGTACGACTGGGCGTCCCAAAGGTGTTCAACTATCACATTATAGTTTCTTTGCCATTGCCAAAGAAATAGTCAAGCAAGGCAAAAGCTGGATAGGTTGGAACGAATATGATAAAAGCTTGTTGACTTTACCTTTATTTCATATAGGTGGATTATGGTGGGCTATTCGTGGTTTGGTAGCTGGTGCTGAAAATATTTTACTAGAATCTTTTATCCCAAAGGAGGTTCTCGAAGCAATTGAAAAATATGACATTACAAAAGTTGCGATGGTTCCTGCCATGATTCAAGTTTTATTATCTGAACCTGCATGTGAACAAACAAATTTTTTATCCCTGGGGCATATTGTTTATGGCGGTTCTCCTATTAGTCAATCACTATTGAAAAAAGCGATCGCTACATTTTCCTGTAACTTTGTGCAAGTTTATGGTATGACCGAAACTGGAAATTGTGCTGTTTGTTTATCTGTAGATGATCATGTATCTGCGAATCCAAACAGACTAAAATCTGTAGGTAAACCCTTTCCTGGAGTTTCACTAACTATTTTGAATAATGACGGCGAACCTTTAGCAGATGGTCAAGTAGGTGAAATCTGTATAAAATCGCCCGCCAATATGATTGGTTATTGGAAATTACCCGAAGCTACAACAAAGACACTCGTTGATGGTTATATCCATACTGGAGATGCAGGTTATTTTGACGAAGAGGGTTACCTCCACATCTGCGATCGCATTAAAGATATGATCTGTTATGGCGGTGAAAATATCTATCCAGCAGAGATTGAAAATATTTTATATGAACATCCAGCAATTTCCGAAGTTGCAGTAATTGGTGTTCCAGATGAATATAGGGGAGAAACTGTTAAAGCTATTGTAGTTTTAAAAGCAGGGATAAATGCGACGGCATTAGATATCATCAATTTTGTTAGAGGGAAAATTGCAGATTTCAAGCTACCTAGAAGTGTAGAGTTTACTGAATCTTTACCGAAAACACCAAGTGGCAAATTGCAAAAGGGTAAGCTTCGGGAAAAATATTGGCAAGGCTATCAACGAAGAGTTAACTAACGGGACTTAAACAAAAATATTGAAGCAAACCGCACAGCAATTAAAAGGAGCAGCCAAACGTAGATTCATTGCACAAACAGTTGTGGCATTAGGACGCGGAGGACAGTATGAAGGTGGAGCGAGACTTAGGATGGAATCGCGTGACTGTTGGTAAAGGAATTAAAGAATTAACTACTGGTATAACTGGCGTAGATAATTATCGGGGTAGAGGACGTAAAAAAGAAGCAGAACACCTACCAAATTTTTTAGAAGATATCAAAAAGTTGGTTGATTCTCAAGGTAAAATAGACCCAAGTTTTAAAAGTCAAAGGCTTTACACACACCTTGAAAGAGCTAAAGTTAGGACTTACGCATTCACAACTTCGACGGGCTGCACTTACCGAGGAAATAGCAAATCTGAGGTATCGTTGCAGTGATTAAAAGTGCTAGTGATTAAAAGTGCTAAGAAACTGCTGGGCAGCACACTAGGTAGGATGCGTAAAGAGACGCATCAAAAAAAGCATTTAAAATTTCTAATTAATTAGGTTTTTTGCGACTACAGTACCTCACCAAAAGTATAAACAATCCAATGCCTGACAAATATTTAATCGGGTCTGGTATGCTGGGATTGGGAGAGAAAAAGCCTTCAATAGTACCAGCAATAATCAACATTGGCACAATACCAAATACTAATTGCACCGCCAGAGAACCGGAGAATTTTAGTGCATCCCGACGGCGATATTTACCAGGAAATAAAATTGCTTTTGCTAGTAAAAGTCCCGCACCACCAGCCAAAAAGATAGCAGGTAATTCCAAAGAACCGTGGGGAAATACAAACGCCCAAAAGGGGTAAGCAAGTTGATTTTGACCCACTAAAGTACCCACAGCACCAATTAATAACCCATTGAATACCATGATATAGACTGTGTATGCCCCTGCTGTCATCCCCCCAGCAACAGCAGCAAAAGACACCGACAGATTATTGACCATAATACTGCTGGATGCCAGAGGTTCAATGCCGACAATCGAACCCATCCACAATTTATGCTCATCTCGCACCTGAGTAATTAAGCTTTCAGGTACTATCAGCGACATAAAAGTTGGATCTTGCCAAGCATACCACCAAGCCACTAAAGCCCCTAGAAAAAATAAAGCGGTAGCAGTGGCGATGTATGCAAAGGTTTGCTGGATTACAGATGGTAATCCCCAACGGTAGAATTTCACAACTGCAAGCCATTCCTGTCGCCGCGAACCTTGGTAAATCTGCGTATATGCACGGCTTGTCAGAGATTGTAAACTTTGAATCAAGGTATTGCCCACTTGTTGGGTACGGGCCCGCGACAAATCCGCCGCCACGGAACGATATAAACTCGCTAACTCGCGAATTTTATCTGCTTGCAGTGACTTTAACCCTTTTTGTTCTACCTGCTTTAACAGAGAGTCCAGATGCTGCCAATTTGTTTCTCGCCGTGCAATCCAACGTTGAATATTCATAAGTTTTGGCAATACTGAGTTTAACTTAGCTTAAAATAACCTCAAATTCTCAACCGTACTTTCAAGAAAAATTAGCGATCATGTCTGAAAATTTTGGTTCTCCCGGTATCGTACAACCCCTCAGTATTGGTAACGTAGTCAGTGCTGGTGTACGGTTGTATCGTTCTCATCTCAAAACTTATCTTAAACTAGCATTAATTGCTCATTTGTGGGTTTTACTTCCCATATATGGCTGGGCAAAATATGCTGCTATATCTGGACTAATCTCGCGTTTAGCCTTTGGAGAATTGACCCACCAGCCGGAAAGTGTTGAAGATGCCAGAAGTCACATTAATCCACGTTTCTGGTCATTTTTAACAGTTTATTTGCGAGTAGGTATATATATTTTGTTAGTTTATCTTGGGCTAGCCATTATAGGTGGTGTATTGGTTGGTTTTTTGGGAGTAATATTAGGTAGTGGAGCGATTTTAATTACAAATATCTTAGCAACGATTTTGATGGTAGTTATCGTTTTACTAGGACTAACTTGGTTTTATTCCCGTTGGGTAATAGCCGAAGTACCGTTAGCAGTTGAAGAAAATATCAATAGTAGCGACAGTGTAACTAGAAGTTGGGAGTTAACTAAATCTTCTGCATTTCGGATTCAAGGCGTTGTGATAGTTGCTGGTATTGTGACATTACCAATTGTATTTTTGTTTAACTATGTGCCTAGTCTATTTCTCCTGACACTGGAGCAAGGTTCTACTATCTACTGGATTGTGTATTCTATTTCTTTGATTACCAGTTTAATAGGTGGGATATTTGTGATGCCATTCTGGCAATCCATCAAAGCTGTTATTTATTATGATCTACGGAGTCGTCGTGAGGGGTTAGGTTTGCAGTTACGTAACCACGATATTTAAACCACCAATACCGAGACTACTATGCACCTGTTTAACCGTGTTAAATTCCGCACACCTGAAAGTGTTGAATTAGAGTTTACCCTTGCCGGTATCGGTAGTCGTGCCTTTGCTTTAATCATTGACTATCACATTTTGGCTGCGACTTTGGCTGTGTTTTTTCTGATCTGGGCTATGGTTGCGGAGCAGTTAGGAGATTTTTTGGCAGAGATTTTTGGCTCCGCAGCTTCTTTATGGTTGGTGGCGATCGCATTTTTGGGCGGTTCTGTTATTTACGCAGGTTATTTTGTCTTATTTGAAACCTTATGGCAGGGACAAACTCCTGGTAAACGCATTGCTAAAATTCGCGTTATTCGAGATGATGGTAGACCAATAGGTCTGCAACAAGCAAGCCTGCGTGCCTTACTGCGTCCCTTTGATGAGTCTTTGTTCATTGGAGCTGTTTTAATTGCGTTGAGTCGCCAAGAAAAACGCCTGGGTGATTTAGCAGCTGGCACAATTGTGATTCAAACCCAAACAGCTACTAAATCGGCAGCTTTAACTATTTCTGAGCAGGCAAAGTCACTCCATATAAGTTTGCGGCAATTTGCCGATTTATCCCAATTGTTACCCGATGATTTTGCTATTATTCGTGAGTACTTGGGGCGACGTAGTGGAATGTCATCAAAGGCAAGAACCTTACTATCTCTAAAATTATCACAGCAGGTTCAAGCTATTATTAACTTAGAACATCTACCAGCAGATATTACCCCTGATGTGTTTTTAGAAGCTGTTTACCTTGCCTATCAACAGTCAGAATATTAGATGATTAAGAAATAGGTAATTGATATTAGTAAAAAATCTTACTCATTACCAATTACCCATTACCAATTAGCAAATTTAATGCCCATCTCAAATCAAAAGTCTAAACTCGGCCAATCTGGTTGACGATAATAGCGTGCCATGTTGTCAAACTTCCGCAGTTCAACACGCTGAACCAAAAATTCTGGCAAATTCAAAAGCCATTGTTGATTCAACTGAGAAAGTGTGGCACTGAAATTTGTCCGGTCTAGCTCAGGCGAAACCTCCCCAAAATAGCCTAATGTAATATGGGCGGTAAAGTGATAGTGCTGCTCAATACCCAAAGCAATTAACTTGGGATTTTGATAAATTGTCCGGCGAAATTGAATAATCTCCTCATAGCAGCGTTCATCCTGGGGTACTAAACAAACAGCTACAGCTCTCGGCATCAGTATCAGTCCCAGCATTTGCCATTGAATCGGATGAGTCCTTTTTGTCATCGATTGTTGATATTGCTGAAACATTTCGGTTAAGCAATGTCTCAACTCTTGATCAAATTTGGGATTTTCTTCACAGGTGTGAAGGTAAGCACTGTCCCAAATCAAATCTGCCAACGTCACATGGAAGCTAGCAGCAGGTACAGGCACAATCAAATCAGGGTTTACAGGTAACTGCAAAAGTTCCTGCTGATAAGCCTGTAACTTGGCGTAGAAATCAGAGTTTAGTGAATCTTCCTCCGCTGGTGGAGTAATCAGTGTATAGCCAGGGAAAGGTGCTGGTTGTCGCAATCCAGAATGCGGCTGAAATTTAGATGATTCCTGGATATGCTGGACTTGGGATCTGTAAGCTTCTGGTAGCGTCAGTCTAGCTACCCGATTTAAGTAAGTTTGATAGTTGTCGTCCAATCTTCATAACCTCACGCGCTCACTTGATAGATTTTAGGGAAATTTACCCAGATTAACTTAAGTGACTTAAAAAGTATTTAGCTTTTTTGGGGTGATGGCAGGGGAAAATGGTGTTGGGTATTGGGTAATTGGTCTTGGGTATTGGCAAAAGACAACAAAGAGACGAATTCCATAATTCCCCCAATTCCCCCCTGCCCCGTGCTCTTTGCCCTCTATGAGGTTTGTCTATGCCAGTCTATGTTTACTGGGGTGAAGATGATTTTGCTATGGAAAAAGCGGTAGCGCTCTTGCGCGATCGCATCCTCGATCCCCTTTGGATAAGTTTTAATTACACTTCATTCTCCCCAGATCAAGCCGACGCTACAATCCAGGGGTTAAATCAAGTGATGACACCAACTTTTGGCGCTGGTGGACGCTTGGTGTGGTTGATCAATACTACCCTCTGCCAGCACTGTCCAGAGAATGTGTTAGCCGAATTGCAACGAACCCTGCCCGTAATTCCCGAAAACTCATTTTTATTGCTTACCACGCGTAACAAACCAGATGAACGCCTCAAAGCTACGAAATTGTTGAAACAATGTGCCACCGAGTTCCGAGAATTTCCGCTGATTCCACCTTGGAAAACCGAATTGTTGGTACAATCTGTTAATCAAGCTGCTCAATCTGTGGGTCTAAAACTAACTCCCAAGACAGCGGAACTATTAGCAGAATCCGTCGGTAATGATACACGGCTACTCTACAATGAAATAGAGAAATTGCAGCTGTATACCGCAGGCAGCAACCAGCCTCTAGACGTAAAGACCGTTACCCAACTAGTTAGAAATACTAAGCAAAATAGTTTACAATTGGCAGCAGCCATCAGAACTGGAGATACAGCTAAAGCTTTAGCAACCGTGGCTGATCTAATCAACGCTTCTGAGCCTGGGTTGCGGATAGTTGCTACATTGATTGGTCAATTTCGCACCTGGTTATGGGTAAAAATCATGATCGAAAGTGGCGAGCAAAATCAACAAGCGATCGCTCAAGCCGCTGACATCGGTAACCCTAAACGCATCTATTTTCTACAGCAAGAAGTCAAGTCTCTTTCTATCCAGCAACTAATCTCCTCTTTGCCCCTGCTGCTGGAGTTAGAAGTTAGTCTCAAGCAAGGAGCTTCAGAAATGTCAGTACTACAAACTAAAGTGATAGAACTTTGTCAAGTATGTCAAGGAACTTGATACTAAATATAAAAGTTTGATGGACTGAGGGTTTTCTGGAACTTCTCACTCCTAAAATAATTCACAGTTATTACCCCATCCTTACTGTAGTACTGTGTCAACAATCATATGAAAAAAAATTTTGATTTATTTTTCCGAATTAGCCTCCAGCGAATACTTACCCAATCATTGTTACTTGCCACTATCGCCACTGGGGGTTTATTTTCCAGTCATTTGAGCTTAAATTCAAAAGCTTATGCTCAAACTCCAGCATTCAACGATGCTGAAATCACCAGCTATGCCCAAGCTGTATTAGCGATGGAACCACTCCGTCAACAAACCTTGGAAGAAATTAAAAAAATTATTAATGGCGGAGAAGTTCCCACGATAGTTTGTAATAAACCCGATAGTATGAATAGTCTGCCAGGTAAGGCTAAAGATATTGCAGTTAACTACTGTAAGCAATATGCAAAAATCGTCAGCGAGAGCGGTTTACCTCCTGAGCGGTTCAACCAAATTACTGTAGAACACCAAACTAACAAGAACTTATATCGGCGGGTTTATAATACATTATTACGCTTGCAAAAAAAACCTGAATCTCGGTAGTTTAATCTTGGATTTAAATTATTTATCTGGATAAAGTCCAAGGGTAAGGATAGTTTTTTGTTATTGGACATTGGTAACTAATAACTAATGATTTTTGTAAATCCATCAAGAAAAACATTTATCGCTGATCATTGTGATTTTTTAAACAATTAAAAATTTAAAAATAACATTTTCATAAACAATTCAGAACATGATCATACTACTCAAGTTCAAGCAATAAAGGTATTTGTTGGGTTATACCTTTGGTATGCTACGCGTATGCTTACAGCACGCTTTGAGAACAAGTTCGCGGAGCGTGGCGTTAGCCATAGTGTCCCGAAGGGATACGCTCGTGTGCTCTAGACAACCTACAATTTTCTTAACTGAACTATGAGTTTGTCATCACTCGCAAATCTTAAGTCTGCTTTTCAAACACTATTAAGTGCTGCTGAGGTAACAAATTTTTAGTTTCACGCCAAACTAAACCCACAGCTTGCATTTCTTGGCGGACTTGTTTTTGAGTCATCTTGTGGAGTTTCTTGATCATAATAAAGGGATTTTCGCCTCGGTACTCAACCAGTGCTACCCTACCACCAGGTTTCAGCGCTTTGACAATTCCTTGCATCACTTCTTGGGGATATTCAAACTCATGATAAGCATCTACCATCAGTACTAAATCCACACTTGCGTGTGACAAATTAGGGTTTGTGAGAGTTGCTAAAATAGGCTCAACATTAGAGATATTTTTCTCTTGTTTGAAAAACTCAATAATCTCCAACATTTCTGGCTGAATATCTACAGCTAATACCTTACCGGATGGTAATAAAGGCGCGATGCGAAAACTCAAATAGCCTGTACCCGCACCAATATCTGCTACCACATCATCAGGTTGCAAATTGAGGAGGTTTACCACCTGATTTGGTTGTTCTTCTATTTCGCGACTTGGTCTTTCTAACCAACCGGCGCCAGTGTGTCCCATGACTTTGGCAATTTCGCGCCCCATGTAGTATTTACCGATGCCATCTGGACTGTGAATCTGCCTTTGTTCGTAAACTGTGGTGCTGGGAGAGGATGCTATTGCTGCGGCTGTCGGTTGAGTTAGTAAACTCCCCAACATTACTAGGATGATTCCTAGAAAATTTAAAAATTTAAACTGAAAATTATGATTCATATTTTTGCGAAAATTATTTTTTTACAAACCGCAGAGTACGCAGAGAACACAGAGAAAATAAAGATAGATTTTCAGGAATTGAATAAGTTAATGAGAAAAATTTAGAGCCGATTTTTTCTTTCCATCAGCGCTATTCAAATAACAGCATTCGTAGCAAAAACTTAAATCACAAATGGTGCTAACTGGCGCTTATCCCATTGTTCCCCAAATCGCTCTGCAATCAGTGGTCTGACGATAAACTTGGGTGGGGTACCTTGTTGAACGTCAATCCGTACACATGAGTAAGGTAGCCGCCTTTGGGAAGCGTAGCCATTGCGTCCAACATAAAGCAGCGAATCCGCAACTTTCCGAGTCGGACTGCCGGCAATGTTGGTAAAAGTCTCCATCAGTTCTGGGCCCTCTTGTCGTTGACGACGGGGACGATGTCCGCTTCCACCAGAAATAATGCAGTTGATGTGGGAGTCAGCATATCCTGTATCAACTGTGCGGATGTGTTCCAAACAGTGGGCGTGACCGTTTAAAATTAAATCGACGATGGGACGTTCTTTTGTCTGAGAACCCAGAGTTTGGGCTACTGCTTCAAATAAAGAGCGCAGACGATGACGAACTGCCAAAGTTTGTGCCTGGTGCCACTTGGTTGCCTCTGTGACGTAGGGGGGATGGTGAAAAAATATTACCCTTCCGCGTACTTCGCTCGTATGCCAAGATTCGATCAGCCTGTTTCGCAACCAATCGAGTTGTTCAAAGTCGATGTCTGGTGTTTTCTGGGGTGATAGTTGTTTTTCGATATCGATTTTGACTTCGTTGATTTGGTCTAATTTGGCACTGAGTTCATCGAGTTGTTCGGCTTCGCTGGGGATATCGGGATTTAGGCGATCGCATATTGCTAAAATCTGCAATTCTTCTTGTTCTATCTCTTGGCGATGCTGTTGCAATTGCCGGCGGTTGCTTTCCCCGGCTTGAGTTGTCGGCAAGGGTGATGGTGTATTAAAGGTATTAGAGTCTAAGGCGAAAAAGTCAATCCCGCCGTAACGAAATGTGTAATAGCGGTTGGGGACGCGGGTAAATTTTCCTGGTTGGTAACGTAAACAGCGTCCTGTGTCGCTTTTGGCGGTGTAATGCTGATCTAAATGATGTTCTAACTCTTGGTTCGATGCGATCGCTCCCATGTAGTCTAGAAAGGCTCGTGCATAAGCATCACCTTGATTTGAGCCATGCCAGCCAATCTCAATATCTTTGTAGCGCAATAAGCGGCGTAGGGACGATGTGGGGCCAGTCAGCAATCGATACATTAATGGCACATCATAGTAATCGTGATTTCCCAACACTGGCAAGAATGGCAGATTAAACACCATGCGATCGTAGGGAATGCTGTTATGGTTGTCGCCACCGACGATAAATTCCCGGTAAGGCTCGATAAAGTTTTGCGGATAATACTCTTGGGAACCCACCACATAAATCACATCGCCAGTGTGCAACACAAAACGGCAGCCATCGCCATGAGCTAGCATTTGTTCAGCTACTTGTCGTTGGGGGTGTTGTCCGTAACGAGATTTAGTGCCAGTATCACCAATCACCATAAACGAAAATTCTGGACTATCCTCCTTGCCATCGTCTAGAACCATCGAGGTTTGGTCAATTCCCCGCTGCATAATACTGGGATGCATCCACCGCACCCGTTGCTTCATCTTTTGGATTTTCACAGGAATTGGTGGTTCGGAAATCAAGTTCATGGCTAGATTTAGCTAACGCCTCAGCTAATTTTAACGAAATATTAAGTGCTTGCCGATCTACTACTCTTCTCGCAGTAAGGCGCGAAAGCCTGCCTGTAAAAAATGCTCATTTGCAGTGAGTGCTTGGGACATTTCTCTAGATTCCATCACGATAAAAGACACACAATCTCCAAACCCCCAGGCTTTTTCAGGTTGGTCACAATATAACTGCAAAGCACGTTCGTAAATTTCCTGGGTGAGGGAGACAATTTCTACTTTAGAGTCTGCTGCTAAAGCGTTTAATAAGATGATGGACCCGCGACGATAGGGTGGTTGAGATAAGGCATTGCCAATTTCTAACATCACTGCTTGTGTTGTGACTAAGCGTGT
The DNA here is from genome assembly GCF_000317535.1 of Cylindrospermum stagnale PCC 7417. NCBI lineage: Bacteria > Bacillati > Cyanobacteriota > Cyanophyceae > Nostocales > Nostocaceae > Cylindrospermum > Cylindrospermum stagnale. The sequence goes on along the minus strand of NC_019757.1, from coordinate 4,468,963 downwards.
TCCTGCCGCCGCTAACAGTTTAGCTAAATGCACGGCTCGGTCATGTAAGCGATCGCTTGGTGCAGATAAGGCGATCGCAAATGAGGTATCGAGAAATATTTCACTATTCATGCAAACTTTAGTTTTCGTACAAATACTTGTCAATGTTGGCAGACCAGTCAGGTGGCCCTTCTAGTTTGAGCGATCGCGCCGTCTCTAGAAACGAGATCGTTTCCTGTTGATCTGGGGGCAAAATTTCAATACTGATTCGCACACGGGTATTAGCTGGCAGCGCAATCGGTTCAGCAGGATAGAACACGTTGCCATCAAACACAGCTGCTATTTTTTCAACCATTATTCTCAAAAAGTGCACTATCTATATCCTAGGACAGTTGTGGTAGCACTTACTAATGCTTGCTCCGTATCCTACCGAAATAATAGATTTTTCAGCATACCTTAAACCACCAACTGCAAAACACCCCACTGCCCACCTGTCAACCAATCAGGGTCAGATTTTGCCACTTCTGCCACATTTTTCGCCTTGAGTCCGGCGGCGACTTCTGACTTAAGGGTGCGTAAGGCTACCATTGGCGCGGGTAAGTAAGAGACGATATCTGCAATGTTGGTGGTATAGTCCCAATGGCGATCGCCTAATAACCGCCGATAATTGGCATCTCCTTTAACAACAATTAAACTCGACTTGGCTAATTCACCTTTGAGTGCTGAAGGTATTTCCCAAAATGCTAACGGTGATGTCCAGAAGTAATCTTCAGTTAAAACTAACTTTCCCGAAGCGATATTTGCTTGCAATCTTTCAGTAAAAGATTTAACCTTTGGATGGCTACCAGCAGCTAAAAAATTAATCGTGTAATGCACATCTTTAATCATGGCATCAGATACAAAAGTCGGATGAGGTTTTAAGTGCAAGTAGACCTCATTAACCAAGCCACTACCTAACAAAAAGTCTACAAAACACAAATCACAAATAAGCTCAAAACCTGCATTATCTATAACAAAATCAATACTCCCACCCTTAGCACTGGTTAATAATTCGCTAACTGAAAATGCATCATCTACTAATATATGAGTTAGTTGATTTTGAATATCAAAACGGCTCCGGTCATCCTCAAATGCCGACCACAAACTCAAATCAACACGATTTCCCCACAGCGCAAAGTATAACAGAGCAATTACAGATGCTTGGTTTGATTTACCTGCTTTCTTTGATTCATCTAACCATTTATCTACTTGACTACACAAAGAGATAATAGAATCAAGAGATGCTTCTAAACCTTGAGCTTTTTGTAACTCAAACGGGTCAATACCTTGCAATTCACCAGGGCGAAAGTAATTGGTAATATCCAGAATCAGCCGATAAAAATAAGTTTCCGCAAAAAACCAGGGCACATCCACCCACCGCTGACCTTTATATGGTTCTAAATATTGCTCCCAGGCTGTAAAGTCTGCACCAGTATCATCTGCCAGAGTTGGCAAATATCCTGTTGGTAGTTCAGCAGCGAGTTTCTCCAAGCTTTGATTAATTTGGCTAGGAAACTTATTTTCCGCTATCACTCGGCGGGCGATCGCAGGCATTCGTTGAGTTACTGTAAACTCAGTAAAAGAGCCGACTTCAGTTCCTACTAGTGGCGCTGGTAGGGGTAATTTGGGGATGTGGGGATTCACCACAAAGTTTTGTCCCTTGAATTTTTAGTTATTTTAACTTAATTTTGACCAGACTTTTACAACTAGGCAAAATTTTGAGTTATGTAAGCAAGTTCTGCCAAAATATCACACACAACCAAGATTTAGAGGAGTAGAAACTGAAATTATTTTCTGGGCTTTCTATTTTCTATATACATCACGACGATGCTTACATTGGAGGAGTAAAATGATTAATTGTTGATCTTCAATTTCATAGCGTAAGCGATAGTCACCGACTCTAACACGATATTCATTTTCATATCCTTTTAGTTTTACAACTCCATCAGGACGAGGGACTTCTGCAAGCTGGGCAATTTTTTCATATACATGCTCTTTTATATCATTTGGCAGATTATCTAATTCTTTTTGAATAGATTTAGTTACAATAATTTGGTAGGTCATTGTATCTATTTGCTCTGTTGGCTTAGATACTGATTGAAGGTGGTATATTCCCCATTTGCGTATTCATCACGAACTGCTTGAATTTCTATTGCAGTTGCTTCATCCTCATCCCAATTTTCTTCTTCAGCTTGAGAAATCGCCTCATCAAGAATCTGCCAAAGTTGCCGTTTTTCTGATAGCCCTAGTGACTTTAGCGATTCAATAAGAGCTTCCATCGGAATGAATAGCTGTACTCCTATCTGTGACATCGCTTTTCTCCTAGTGCTGTATGATTTCCTATTTTAGCTTCAACCTGAAATTTCTGCTTTTATCTCAATCCGAAGCTAACGGTCGGATACGCTCTCCCCCAACCCATTCCATCCAGTACGATGGAGAATCGTCATAACTGATAAAATGCAGACCAAACCAGGCTTTTTTTACTGTAGCTGGATACCATTCTTCATCAAATTCCACTTCTACTGAATCACCAACTGCAAACATATCTGGATTGTAGGGTTGAATCCGCTCATCTTCTACCCATTCCTCTGAGTTATCCACAATGTACTGGATATTAACTTGACCGTCATGTCTTGCTAAAGTCTTGGCTTTATACCACTCACCTTCATACTCCACTATCACCCGTTTACCTTCAACTGGTTCAATGTCATCCGACACCCTAGCTAACTGCATTTGCGGGTCGAAATCATTGGTAGTGATAAACATAGATTTCTGTTCCTCGATAAAAGCCATTTCCAATTCGGCGTATCGAGAAAAATCATACAGAGTTATAATGCGATCGCCATCTAAATCTACAACTGGATCGCCCAATAAACCCTTGTACAAAGACTCTGTAAAAGTCCAGTTACCTGTTGATGAATTGTGCGAGTAGGCTGAACTAACACAAGCGTAAGAAATCTCTGAATCTCGATTCTTAACCTCATCAATCAAAGCACCTGAATAGCAACAGTCAGCTAAAAGCAAGGCTTTAGAACCATAAAAATTACTTTCAATATCATCAAAAATCGAAGACACAGACCAATAATTGTCTCTGTCTTCAGCATTAGCATCATAATTTATAAAATAATGTGTATTCGTGTCAGAATCCCAATCTCCATGACCAGCAAAATAGAAAATTAGTAAATCATCTTCGCTGGTATTAGACAAAAAATCAGGAAGTTGTTGAATCTGCTCAATGGTAGCTTCTTGATCTTGCAAATAGATGATTTGTTCATCTGGAACCCCCTGGGAGCGAAAGAAGTTAACTAATTTTTCATCAAAACGACCTGGTACAGCATCCGGGAAAGATGCAAAGACATCAGAATTTTTCCATTCAAGAATTCCGACAGCAAAAACCCAGGTTTTCTGAGCATCCCAATCTTGTTGATGTTGTTTCACTTTTAATATAGTCTCATGGATATTGAAAAACTGCTTTCAGCGCAGATACATCACGATAAGATGATTGCAATTGACAGTATATCACTATGAAAACTTTATAACTAATCTATTTATCAGGTTGAGTAACTCTAGTTCCCTTTGAATAATTTCTTTATACGTTTCTTTTTTATCTCCCCTTATATGAATTTCTTTTTTATCTCCCCTTATATGAATTTGAGTTAACCTTTTATTCGACAAGAGAGTTATGCAATCAACATCATTTGGCAATAAATAATCAATATAAATTCCTTCTCTATCATTACTCTTTAAAAAATTACTAATATAGAAGCCATCCTGTATACGTTTTGGTAATGCTCTTGTAGTTAAAATTTCTTCAATAAACAAAGCTGTTGATTCATCAATTTTGTGATGATCATATTTGTCCGTTAACTTATTAGATTTTGAAACATAAGGATATAATTCGGCTTTATTATTATATAGAATGGATAATATAATAAATCCCTTTGAAGCTTCTTTCTTAATTTGCTCACCTGGAATTTGTGAATTATATGGACTCAATAAAATTCCTTGAAATTTAACTTTAAATTTTGTAGGTAAATGCTTATCAATTTCATCTTTTAAAATTTCTTTCAATGTTAAAATTTGCTCAATTCCATTATCTAAAGAATTGTGATTTGTACCTTTCATTTCAATAATGGTGCAAATGCAAGTATTAGAATCAATATAAAGAGACATATAATCTGGTCTTTTTAAGTCTTGATTTCTTATAAGCGGATCATCTCTTCGATCTATTTCAAATAAAATACATAAAGATTGATTTTGTGAATCTAAAGTTATACGAAAATGTACTCCGCTTTCTTTAGGAACACTTCTTTCTGGTATTGCACAAAACACTAGCAGATTTTCTAGAAAATTAAAATTTTGCCAATCGAGTTTATCTTTTTTTGCCTGTAGAATTTTAGCAGGATCATTCTTCTGTTTCACTTTCACTGACTTTTTCTTGTCCTGCTTCATAAATTTCAAAAAACTTTTGTTGAATATCTACAGAAACATCACTTAAAGTATCCCATCTAATACCATAATCTGGATCGTTTAACGAGACTAACTTATTCTCTTTCATTTCATAGGCACTAACTTGATCTATAGGTAAAAATGCTCTCTGGTCTTTTAGATAGAGAGATGAAGACTGATTTTTCAATATCTCAGGATTTTCATGATTACCATTAACCAAATTATTCAGATGAGCCATAATATATGGACTATGGGTTGTGAGTAAAACTCTTATCCCAAGATGAACAAGAATAGATAAAGCCTCAAGAAGCTTCGCTTGTGATTCTGGGTGTAAGTTCATCTCTGGCTCATCTATCACCAGAAAATCACCTTTACTTGCACGATACCTTAAATATAACAGTAATGGAGCAAGTTGCTTGATAGAAGATGAAGCGTTATATAAATCAATTTCAAGACCTTTTTTAACCAAGACTTTTATCTCTTTTCCACCAAGTTTATTACTCTTTAAGTTCGTCTTATTTTTATTCTGTAGTTGATTTTCAATCTCATCCGCTAACTTCTGAAATTCATTCTTCCCACTTGATGAATCTATTTCCTCTGCTTCTTGAAGTTCTATTTCAGATAAAAAATCTAAAAAATCTTCTACTGGCTGTGGATAACGGATATCACCTTGATCCTTCAGTAGCTCAAGTTGTCGTTCAGAGCCACTACTGCTAAATATCTCTCTTTGATTATTTTTAAGCAATTTATATCGCCTATTTGCAAGGATTTTATATGTATTTATAAAAGCATTTCTTTCAGCAGGAAATGGGAATATTTTAGAAAAAATAATTTGTTTAATAATAAAAATTAACAATAAATATGCTTTATCATCAAATTTTTTAAGAAAATCTTCGATTAGGCTTATGCTTTTATCTCCACTTTGTTCTTCATTTATTGATTTTATTTCAAATAACAAAACATTGTCTTTGCGACTAATGTTTATGGGAGTACCACCTATTAAAATAGGGTCTACTTGCGGAATTAATTCATTGATTGCATCCTCCACTTCTTGTCGAGGAATTATCATTTCAAATGATGTCTTTGAAAAAAGTTTACCACTCGAATCCTGAAAAAATGATTTTAAAGTACTTCCTTGGAAATTTCTTGCTGTCTCTTCAGACTCTCTGATAACAAAATCAAGTAGATTACTATCTATTTTCAGTGACCATCTACCTACCTCTTCCTGCTTAATTTCTAATTTATCAAGGTTGACACGTAGAGTTCGCCTAGCACGCTGCCACAAGCCGTATATGGAGTATGCAATATAGGTTTTGCTTGAGTTATTAGGGCCAATAATTACTGTCAGAGGACGCAAGTCTAACTCTGTTTCTTTAATAGAGCCTAAGTTTGAGAACTTGATTTTCATGTTGCGCCTATGTTCCAAGTAAAAATATTATAAAACAGATTACCTATCTAGTGCAGCTAAGATAGATGGCTATCAGGGTATACTGAGTTAAGTAATCTCTATTTTCTGTCCGTTACGTCCTAGCATTATAGCCATTGTCATAATTTGGTTGACAAACTCAGCAAATACTCATTAGCATTGAATTAGATGCTAATTCAACTTATGGCTATGATAAACCTTTCCAGAGATATACATTCCCTTACTGAGTTTAAGCGTAATACCACTGAGTTTTTGCAGCGAATTAAGCAAACAAAACAGCCATTAGTTCTAACTGTCAACGGAAAAGCAGAGTTGATTGTTCAAGATGCAGAATCTTATCAGCAACTTTTAGATGCTGCTGAGTTAGTAGAGACTTTAAAAGGCATTAAACTTGGCTTGGAACAAATGCAGCAAGGAAAAGGTAAAAAAGCGGAAGATTTTTTTAATGAACTGTTTGATAAATTAGACAGTTCCCAATGACTGAGAAATATCAAATAATCATACAACCCGCAGCGCAGAGAGCAATAGAAGAAGCTTATTTGTGGTTTAGTAATTTTTCTCACCGCAAGGCTAGAACATGGTTAGAGGGATTATATAAATCTATTTTATCCCTAGAAAAAATGCCTTCTCGTTGTTCTCTAGCCTTTGAGAATAATTTTTTTGATTCAGAAATCCGACAACTTATTTATGGAAAGGGGCGAAATAGCTATCGGATTCTTTTTACAATTGTTGATGATACTGTTCAGATTCTTTTTGTGCGACACGCTGCTCAAAAACCAATGATCGATGAATCTGATGAGGAATAAAATAATTTATCTCTTCAAAAACTTTTGACGCATCTTTGAGACAAACATATTCACTTCTGGTATTTTCAGCCAAGAAGCAATAACTGCAAATACGCCAATTCCCACTAAGCCAGATATAGACAACTGCAACAGCAGAATTACCAAACCTTCTTTACCTAAAACCTGCTGACAACCAAGCAAAGTCCCATAACTAGCTACCCCAGCAACAACGCTACCAGCAGTCAAACCTAAAATTGGTAAACTCCACTCTCTCCAAGGTAAACCGTTGAGTTTGCGATTTAGTAAAAATAACAGCATCAACATCGAGCTGCAATTTACCCCCACTGTAGCTAAAACCAAACCGGGTGCGCCAAAAGGTTTCACAAAAATCGCATCTAATACGATATTCAGGAAAATATTATAAGCACTGATTCTAAAAGGTGTTTGTCCATCACCTAGAGCATAAAACACCCGCACTAAGACATCACGTCCTAAATAAACAAACATCCCAACACCGTAAGCCACTAACAGAGAAGATACTAGCTGGGTAGCTTCTTGCTTAAATGCACCCCGTTCATAAACTACCTGCACAATGGGGACAGATAGGGACACCATTAGCGCTCCTAGAGGTAACATGGTGACAGCAGTTAGTAGCAATCCTTGGCGAATACGTAATTTTAATTCTTGCCAATTTTCGGGGGCGGCAAGTTTGGCAAAGATTGGTAATAGGGGCAATAATATAATATTAGAAATAATCCCTAAAGGAGTTTGGACTAATAGTGTGGCATAGCTAAAACCCGCTGCTGCTCCGGCGATTGGACTAGCAAAATAGAGGTCTGTGGCGACATTAATGGGCATCATACCGGAAGAAATTGTCGCCGGAGTCATGATTTTAATTACTTCTTGGACGGCAGGAGATTTAAAATCAAATCTGAGGCGTAATGTTCCTAATCCTAACCGCCACTGGACGATTAATTGCACTATCCATTGAAGAATTGCTCCGGCTAAAGTTCCCCAAGCTAAGACAATGCCACCGATAAAAGCGTATTCTGGTTTAATAATGTCTTTGCCATATTGCAAGGTCAAAATACCAATGCCTGCAATTAGGGTAATACTGGATAATAAAGGGCTAAGGGAGAGTAACCAATATTGATTTGCGGCGTTGAGAGTACCGAAACCGATGCCAATTAAGCCTGCAAATAAAGCCATTGGCGCCATGATACGGATTTGTTGAATAGCGATCGCTCTCGTTGTCGCTTCCAACCCATGGCCCACTAGGTCAACGATCGCATCTGCAAAGAAAATCTGAGCAAATGTCACCACCAACAACAACCCACCCACCAGGGTTGTCACCGTTTCCACCAAGGGTGCTGCTTCTTCTCGTTGACGCTTGGCTAAAACGCTAACAATCGCACTGTGTAACGGCCCATTCACACCACCAAGCAGTATCAATAGAAAGCCAGGGATAATATAAGCGTAACTATAGGCAGTAGCAGCAGCACCTACACCAAAAGCAGCTGCGATCGCTTGCTGTCGTACTAAACCAAAGACTTTACTAATTAACGTTGCAGCGGCAACAATGCCAGCAATTCCAGCAAAAGAACGAGCGGGTTTTTGGTCTTTTTGCGTCACGAATGATACCTGAAAACTCTTGTAGAGACTATATCTGAGAATATTTAACCTGAAATTTTAACATCTGTCAGGTAACTTCTAAAAAATTAGCTTATCACTTTGCCTATTGCATTTATACTGAGATTGTATATTTACATAACTTGCATTCATTAAATCAACTAGCATATGAACACAACCTATACAACCCCAGAGATTCGGAAAATTGCTCAATATCACAAGTTGCTTTTATGGTCTATTTTAGTTGCTATACTTGCCAACTTCATCAGATTTGCTCTTAACAATAGTCCCATAGCTTTGCTTGTATACTTTGCGGCAGCAGGTTTCGAGATATTTGCACTGTACAAGTTGGGAAGATCCCTAAAGTATTCAATTGTATTAATGATTTTCCTCTTTGTTTGCTTATTTATACCGCTTGTATCTTTGCTAATATTGCTTTTCATGAATAGTCAAGCTACTACAGCTTTGAAAGCTGCTGGAATTAAAGTAGGATTTATGGGTGCTGACCTTGAATCTATCTAAGTATTTGGATACCTAAGCCTGGAAGTTACCTCTTTGAATTAGCTACAAAACCGGGCTTGAATCTTTGAATTCAGACTGCTAATAACTTGGTGCAATGCTAAAAATAGTAACTATTGAATGTGGGAAAAACAACTAGCTACTTCTCGTAGGGTGCATTAAGGTATTTCTCCTAAGGAACAGAGATGATATAAAGATTAATTCTTCACTATGCCTTATGGTGTAACACAACTATCTACATCCCAAACTGTCGCGTGTAGAAATTCCTGTTACTGGATTTACGCCATCTGCACTTTTGCATAATAGCGCCACTTGATAGCGATCTATCAAAGCATCTGTAAAATCAGCACCAGTCACATCAGCATCAAAAAAGCGGCTACGGGTCAAAGTTGCTTCTGTGAAAATAGCATTTTTCAGGTTAGCACCATCCAAAGTCACCCGGTCAACTAAAGCACCAGCTAGGTTTGCACCTTCCAGATTTGCTTTTAACAAAACTCCCTTAGTGAGAATTGCGTTAGTTAAATTCGCACCTTGGAAATTTGTCCCCCGCATTTCTGCCGCCACAAAAGTCACACCGACTAAATCAGCGTGAGAAAAATCTCTATTCTCTAAACTTGCATTGTTGTAGTTGATGGTATTGATTTGAGCAAAAGCTGGTTGGGGATTAATAATTACCCAAAACCAAGCCAAAATCAACATCAAAATCAAACTTAAAAGCCGAAGTAAAATCTTTTTCATAAAATTTGTTTTTTGTCTTGTGTCATTAGTCAATAGTTTTTTGCTAATGACCAATGACTAATGACTAATGACTAATGACCAATGACTATTTCCAGTCTTTACCAATACGGATTGTAATCTCAGATTCCAAATTCCCGCTGGCCGCCACCTCGATTTGACCCAAGCCTAAAACTTTTTGTAGGTCAACGCCTGGTTGTCGGTTTCCTTTCTCAACAATAATTTGAGTCTGGCGTTGGGTATCCGGCCAATCCGATACTGTGTAAATATTAGTAAAGCCTTTCTCTTTGAGATAGGCGATAACTTTTTCAGTTAACTGAGGTTGATTGGAAGCATTTTGAATAGCAATTTTGAGGCGAGAAACTGGTCGCGTATCCGGCTTAAGACCAGGTATATTCACCCCAACATAATCATTCAACAGGCTCTGTTGTCCAGTCATATTCAGCCAATAGCTATTAGGGTCTTTGCTAAAACGGCTGAAGGTACCAGGCAACACAGTCATTTGGAAATTATCCCGTTCCACCTCCAGGGAAAAATGTGCTAATGCCATCATTTCTTCTGTCTTCAGGTTGGTATCAAAATACTTTCGCATAATGCGAGTTAATTGAGGCAACCGAGGTAAGACAGTGGGGCTATTAAGGCGTTGCAGCAAGGCTGACATTAGTACTTGTTGACGCTGTACTCTTGGCAAATCGCCTAAACCTTCTTCGCGGAATCGGGAAAATTGTTCTGCCTGTTCACCATTGAGAGTTTGCCACCCGCTGACTAAATTCATCGACAACCGACCAGCGATGTCTTGATATTCCATCGATTTGGGCACAAAAACCTCTACCCCGCCCAACTGATCAACTAACTGCCGCATGCCACTGGTGGAGATGCGGATGTAGCGGTCAATGGGGGCATTATTTAATGTCCGGCTGACTACCCTTGCGGCTAAGACTGGGCCGCCTTGGGCATTAGCCTCAGATACTTTAGTTAATCCCTTTTCTGGAATAGCCGTGACCGTATCTCTGGGAATTGACAGCACCCGAATAGATTTATCGCTGGGGTTGAGCCTTACCAGCAGCATGGTATCGCTGGTACCAGCAAAGCTTTCTGGTGAACCGTCAACAGTACCCTTAACTGGTTCAATCCCCATAATTAGAATATTCATGGGTCTTGATAGTTGGTATCGGGAGAGTATGCTCCGTGCATCCCCAGGTAAGATGGTTTTTGCCAGATCTTTACTAGCAGTTCCGGAATCTTCATCTGTTTGATCGAGATTACTCCACAGGGGAGTCCACAGGGCCAAAGTTGATGCCATTAACCCGGATAAAATTACCCCCAAAACCACCGTCAAAATCCACAATAGCCATCGCGGCATCGTCAAGCCTAACCGCTCATAAAGCTCGTTAGGAATTGCACTTACCGAACCGACGACGTTACGGTTTGTAAACGCTGGTTGTTTTGGTTTGACTTCTGGCTCCGAAGTCCTTACTGGTTGAGGCGCAAACTGATTTTCGCGTTTTAGTTGTTGCACTCTTGCCTCTTGCTCTGAGGCTGGTACTTGTTGAGGCGTGAACTGATTTTCCGACCATTCGACTTGTTTAATCACAATTATCTCCCCACTCAACCACTCCCTAAAGGTATGTTAATGCAAGCTACAAATCTTGCTAGTGAAAGAGCTAGCTGTACACTTGTATTGTTCTTCGGTAGGTATCTATAACAGGATGAATAGCTCATTTATCCCCGTAATTCTTGCTGGCGGTAAAGGTACAAGATTTTGGCCCCTGAGTCGTCAAGACCGACCCAAGCAATTTTTAAGTCTCGATGGTAGCTCTAGAAGCCTACTACAAGCAACCGCTGATCGACTGTTAGCAATCGCCGGCGGCTGGGATTCCTTGTGGGTCATAACTTCTAGTCAAATAGCTCAAGGAGTACGAGAACAACTACCCGATCTGCCAAATCAAAACTTGCTGATTGAGTCACAGGGGATGGACACCGCCGCCGCCGTTGCTTGGGCAAGTTTAGAAATTAAAAAGCGTTACGGAGAAGAAGCAATAATTGGCTTTTTCCCTGCTGACCACTGGATTGCTGACCAAGAGGCGTTTGCACACACTCTCAGCGCTGCTACCCAATTAGCGGCTAGCACAGCAGCGATCGTCACTTTGGGGATCAAGCCGACTTTCTCATCAACTGGATACGGCTACATTGAACAAGGTGAAAAGATAGGTAGCTTTAATGAGTTGCCAGCTTATCACGTCAACCGCTTTACTGAAAAGCCCAACCGGGAAACGGCAGAAACTTTTTTATCTACGGGACGCTTTAGCTGGAATAGTGGCATGTTCGTGTTTCAAGCTGGGGTTGTTCTTAAGGAACTACATACCCACGCTCCAGAAATTATCGAACCTTTAGAACAACAGGGCCCTGATATATATCCCCAGTTGCCTAAAAAGAGTATAGACTATGCGCTAATGGAAAAGACAACTCTAGCATACGTCTTGCCAGTGGAATTTGGTTGGGATGATTTAGGAGATTGGAATGCGATCGAACGCTTACTCAAAAAACAAGAAAATCCCAATGTGGAACTCGCTACCCATGTGGGGTTAGATACGCAGGGTGCAATTATTTATGCCTCAGATCCAGAAGATGTAGTTGTGACTATTGGCTTAGAGGATGTGGTGATTGTGCGCGATCGCAATGTGACCCTGATTGTCAAAAAAGACCGCACCCAAGATATCAAGCAGATACTCAAAATCCTGGAAACTGATCCCAGATTTACCCACTTACTGTAAAAGTTAACACCCTTGGTAGAGGCTTAAAAGTGTTATCTTCTATTATAACTTGACTGTCTAACGTTTTTTGTGACAGTTATGGCAATCAGCAGCTTTGAGCCTTTAGCCAAGACAATGGCAATCAAATCTATCACTGCCTATCAAAAATATCTTTCTGGAGCCAAAGGTTTTTCTTGTCCCCATCGTCTAGTACATGGTGGGGATTCCTGCTCAGATTACGTCAAAAGGATGCTGAGTGAGCATAGCCTCACCAACGCCGTCAAATCATCCAGACAAAGATTTGGTGATTGTGCCACAGCAAGCAAAAGCTTAACAACTACCCGCTGCCGTTTTTTTATCATTCCCTGTTGCCTACCCCTTTGAGTTATCTGCGTCTTTGCAGTTAGTGATCACAATGTTCCTTACCCAAACTGTTCCCCGTCAACGAGAAATCATCGAAGTAGTCCTTCGCAATGGCTGGGACTATATGCGAAGGTTACTCACTGGTGGCAAAACTGATGAACCCCAGCTACCTACACCTGCGGTGCTAAAAAACATCTTGGTGGATTTGGGACCAGTCTATGTCAAACTCGGTCAGCTACTCTCCACTCGTCCAGATTTACTCAACGCTGCTTACATTGAGGAACTCTCAACCCTGCAAGACGAAGTTCCACCAGTTCCCTGGTCAGAGGTAGAAATCATCCTCCGCAAACAGCTAAAACGCCCCTTAGAAGAAACCTTCAGTATCATCAATCATATCCCAGTTGCAGCGGGATCAATTGCCCAGACCCATCGAGCGACATTAGCGGATGGTCGGGAAGTCGCTCTCAAAGTTCAACGTCCGGGAATTGATTTGACGATCGCTCAAGATATCGCCTTAATTCAAGGTATCGCTGATTTAGTAGCGCGTACAGAATTTGGGCATAACTACGACATTAAAGCGATCGCCGAAGAATTTACCAAAGCCTTAGAAGCCGAGTTAGATTTCACACGAGAAGCCGGTTTCACAGACCAACTGCGGCGCAATTTATCCCATAGTCGCTGGTTTGATCCCACACAATTAGTGGTAGCGGAAATTTACTGGCATTTAACCACAGAAAAATTAATGGTGATGGAGTGGTTAGAAGGAGTACCCCTACTCTCAGCCAAACTTAGCAGTGAAAACGGTAAAAACCCCGCCACCGAACGCAAAGCCATCACTACTTTGCTCTTTCGGGTATTTTTTCAGCAACTATATATTGATGGCTTTTTTCATGCTGATCCCCATCCAGGCAATTTGTTTTATCTCATAGATGGTCGGATTGCTCTCTTAGACTGTGGCATGGTTGGCAGACTTGATCCCCGCACTCAGCAGATATTAACAGAAATGTTGTTGGCGATTATTGATTTAGATGCTCAAAGGTGCGCTCAGTTAACTTTGCAATTATCAGATTCTGCTCAACCAGTGATTTTGGCACGGTTAGAAAATGATTATGACCGGATGCTGCGAAAATATTACAACGCCAGCTTAACTGATATTAATTTCAGTCAGGTATTTTATGAAATTCTGCAAGTAGCTCGCAACAATAAAATTCGCCTACCTAGTAACATGGGCTTATATGCCAAAACCTTGGCTAACTTAGAAGGGGTAGCGCGTACCTTCAATCCAGAAGTAAATCTGTTTGATGAAATCAAGCCATTAATCACAGACTTGTTTCGTCGTCAGCTATTGGGGGATAATCCAGTGCGATCGCTCCTCCGCACCGCTCTAGATATCAAAAGCCTCTCGTTGCAATCTCCCCGCCATATTGAACTGTTATTAGACCGTGTTACCTCAGAAACCTTACAGTGGAATCTCTCACTCCAAGGTTTAGATGGTATGCGCCGCACAATGGACGATGCCGCCAACCGGCTTTCCTTTAGCATTTTGGTGGGTTCCCTGATTATGGGTGCAGCAATTATTACCACCAGAGCAACGACGACTCAACTATCTTTTTTAAGCAGTGTTTTATTTGCCGCCGCCAGTCTGTTAGGGTTGTGGTTGATTATTAGTATTTTGCGCTCAGGGCGTTTAAGGTAAAGCATAATGCCAATTATCGTGGCTGAATCCTTACGTAAATTTTATCCCGTGGCGATCAAAGAACCGGGAATTAAAGGGACAATCACCCACTTTTTCCGCCGCACTTATCACTCAATCAAAGCAGTTCAAGACGTTTCTTTTGAAATCGCCCCTGGTGAAGTAGTCGGGTTTTTAGGTCCAAATGGCGCCGGTAAAACCACCACCCTGAAAATGCTCACAGGGCTAATTCATCCTACAAGCGGCACAGTTAAAGTCGCCGGACAAGTGCCATTTCGTCGCCAAGAGGCATTTTTGCAAAAAATCACCTTGGTGATGGGGCAAAAACAGCAGTTAATTTGGGACTTACCCGCGCTGGATTCTTTGAAAATAAACGCCGCTGTTTATAACATTCCTGACAAAGAATTCCAGCGGCGAGTCGGAGAATTAAGTGAGATGCTATTCCTATCCGGCAAGCTTACCCAACCAGTGCGGAAACTGTCTCTAGGTGAGCGGATGAAGGCGGAACTGTTAGCAGCACTTTTACACCGTCCCCAAGTCTTATTTCTCGACGAACCCACCTTAGGGCTAGATGTCAATGCCCAGGTAGCGGTGCGTGACTTTTTACGTGAGTACAATCAGCGTTATCAGGCGACAATTTTGTTGACTAGCCATTATATGGCCGACATCACGGCTTTATGTCAACGGGTGCTGCTAATTCACCAAGGAAAGCTGATGTATGACGGTAGCTTAGATGGACTCTTAGAACGCTTCGCCCCTTACCGGGAAATTTATGTAGAGTTAGCCCAACCACTACCAACAGAAAAACTCATGTTCTATGGTGACGTACAACTGGTAGAAGGGCGAGCCGTGCGCTTTATAGTCCAGCAAGAAGCCCTCACGCGCACAGTATCTCAGATTTTGGCTGATTTAGAGGTAATTGATTTAAAAGTCACTGAACCACCTATAGAAGAAGTGATTGGACGAGTTTTTCAGGCAGGATATGTATAGTCAGTGATGATATGAAACGGATTATTAAAAAAGCCCTAACTTTGCTTTCAGTCTACTACGCTCATATGCTTGAGTTTCGAGCAGAACTGATTTTATGGACTTTGTCAGGCTCCTTACCAATTATTCTCATGGGTGTCTGGATACAGGCGGCGCAAGGTGGAAGTTTTGGTCTCAAACCTGTGGATTTTGTCCGTTACTTTTTCGCCGTTTTTATTGTCAGACAAATGACAGCTGTCTGGGTAATTTATGATTTTGAAAGAGAGGTAGTAGAAGGCAAACTTTCTTCCCGGTTGTTACAACCCTTAGACCCAGTATGGCATCATGTTGCATCCCATGTTTCTGAAAGATTTGCCCGGATAACTTTTGTGATGCTATTGATAGCACTATTTTTTTTCTTATATCCCCAGGCTTTTTGGGTACCGAGTTTGGCGAAATCGTTGCTGTTTATCTTGGCTGTAGTGCTGGCTTTTGCTTTACGGTTTATAATTCAGTATACCTTTGCCTTGTTCGCCTTTTGGACAGAACGAGCTTCAGCTTTAGAAAATTTATGGATGTTGTTTTATTTATTCTTATCTGGGTTAATTGCACCTCTAGATGTGTTCCCCGAAGCTGTGCGGACAATAGTCATGTTTACACCTTTCCCCTATTTGCTTGATTTCCCAGCAAGCATTTTAGTAGGGCTACCTGTGGACATAACACGGGGATTTTTAGCAATTGTCGGTTGGATTTTGGTGTTTTTGGGTGCAAATCGCTTGCTATGGCGTGCAGGCTTAAAGCAGTATTCGGGGATGGGAGCGTAAACAATTCAAAATTCAAAATTCAAAATTCAAATTTAAGAGTTTACTCACTCCATAACTTATAGGACTTACGCAAAATATCTCTCAAACTCTCATTTCTCTGCGTCCTCTGCGCCTGGAGCGGTAACCTGCGGCACGCCGCTCCGCGTCTACGTTACTCCGTAACTCATGCGTAAGTCCTAATTTAGTTAAGAAATGACTAAATAAACATCTCGCCAAGACTTTTCGTAAGACAGGCGTCACGATAGGCTGACAAGGCTTGTATGCCTGTCCTACGGGATTATTTATTTTTTGGATTTAGCTAACTTCCTAAAGTGTAAACTATCTGAATTAGTTCTAGCAATTCAGCTAGCGTATTCGCAGTTAGTATGCCCCGCTGAATTTCCTTTAGTTGCTCTAAATCGGAGATTTCAGATATCTTGGGCATCAGTTGCAAACCTTCAAGGCCGAATTTAACTTCTAAACTTAGTTCAATACTTGACAGCCTCTCCAGTCGCCGTCCTTCTTCCCTACCCTTTTGCAAAATTTCCTGATAGAAGAAAGATTTTTCTAAAACCACTACACACCACCTGATGATTTATCTAACTTGCAGGAGTTGGAAAACTCTACCCGGAGTTCCCGTAATTTGTCGAGAGTATTTACAGTCAGAATGCCGCACTGAACTGCTTTTAGTTACTCTCAATCAGAAAACTGCGAGATTTCGGGCATCAGTTGTAAACCTTCGCTACCAAATTTTATCTCTAAACTCGATTCAATGCTCGAAAGTATACCCCATTTTTCACCCTCTCTCAAAGCTATTTATACTTTAACTTCCCAAAGATTGATGCAGCGGTAGTCTTGAAGCGCCTGTAAAAGGAGCGAATGTTGATTCATAGCGCGTGGGAATTTCTGGCTTGCAGCGTAATTGTAACTCATTGAGTGTCGTGAACAACAAGATCCCCGACTTCTTAGAGAAGTCGGGGATCTGAAGCTGGAGATTTTCACAAAAATGATATTTTCTATATGAATATACTTGTATCCTCCCTGCCACTATCCTCTTCTAGGATTATCAAAAAAGGGAGCAAATAAATCTTGTCTATTCTTGACTGTACCCACAGTTTCAGCAATTTACAGGCTTACTATATACTCTGGAAATATCGGATAGCTAAACTAGCAAAAATTTACTACAGCCTACAAGTTATTCGGTATTGTCTTAAATTTTTCTACTGAACCTAGAGAATAATCTTCTAATTTAAAATCAGCAAAAGGCTTATTTTCTAACCTATTCCTTAAGGCTTCATCGAGAATTACACCTTCAGATTGCTTTTTGACGCCAATAATTATAATACTGCGTTGGTAAGCTGTTGAATCTTGACTTGCTTGACAATCATTGCGCTGAAATTGCCCTAGATTTAATAATCTATAACCTTTGACGCTGGGTGTATTGCTAAATAACTTTTTTGCTAAAAGTTGTATTTGCTGGGAACGTTCTAAAGCACGTCTTTGTTCGGCTTTGACTTCACCTTCACAAGAAGCTGTACCTACAGAGATAATCTCACTGGGGTTTTCCATAAGCTTCTGTATACCTTCTTGTTCTAAATTCGATTTTAAAAGGTCAAGACTTATTGTTTTATCGTTAAATTTAATTTGAAAGTTGCTGCCTAAAAGCCATTTATATTCTACTGATAAAACAGCTATGTTAAATTCGGCAACTCTTCCTTGACTATCTTTACCTTCTTCATAGGGGAAGTAATCAACTTTGCCTTTTCTTTCTGGGGCTTGTCCGTAATTGGCAGATGCTGCAAATTTGGTTGTGCGTGTGGCTAAAGCGACTAAGCCAAGTATGCCTAATGAGACTAATAAGGCGGCAAATAATGCCAGTAGCGGTACTTTTTCTAGCTGCTTTTCTTGGGGTAATAGAGTTTTATTAGTAGTTGGTTGGGGAAACTGTTCAGTTCTAGGAATTCCTACCACCTTCACTGTTGCGGTGGTAGTTTCTGTTGGAGGGCATTCAATTTCTGCTAACTTCTGCAAAATTTGCTGGGCATTAGCGGGACGTTTTTCTACTTCTGGTGCTATTAGCCAATCGATTAAATTTAATAGCAGTGGTGAGATGTTGGGGCAATGATTTCGCCAGTGTAAGATATCATTTATTTCCCAGGGTTGTTGTCCTGTTATTAAAAATATAAAGGTGCGTCCCAAGGCAAAAAAGTCTGATTGTACTACAGATTGACCATTCATTTGTTCTAGGGGACTGTAGCCAGAGGAGGTAATTGCTGTCATGCCACCGCCGTTGGCAAGATAAGTTCTTGTGACTTCTCTGGCGGTGCCAAAATCAATTAGGACTAACTGCCCATCGGGGCGAATCATGATGTTAGATGGTTTAATATCTCGATGCAGATAGTGTTGGTCATGTACTACAGCTAAAATCTCTGCTAGTTGTTTTAACCAGGCTATTGCTTGGGCTTGGGAAATGGGGCGATTTTGCTGTTGTTTTAGCCACTGTTCTAAGTTGGGACCATCGATTTTTTCCATTGCTATGCAATGCAATATTAAACCGTTTCTGGTTTGATACTGAAAGTAACTATCTACGTTGGGAATGCCTGGATGTTGCAACTGTCCTAGTACTGTTACTTCTTGCTGAAATAGTTCTACTGCTTTGGCGTCGTTTGCTAATTGTTCTTTAAGTACTTTGAGGATTTTTGGTGTGTCTTGTTCATAAGCTTCATAAACTTTGCTAAAGCCAGTTTTGTCACTCAATAGGCGCATTACCCGATAGCGTCCTAGCAGTTCTAGTTGGGAACCACAACTTTGACAAAAGCGGTTTTCATCGTTATCGGGGTGGTTTGGTTGGGGGCAAACTGGATTAATACAAAGACTCATAATATTATATATTGTGTGGGATTGAATATTTATACTATCTGTAAGGTTGGTAATGGGTTATGGAAATAAGATAATTACCAATTACCAATTACCAATTACCAATTACCAATTCACTTCTGATTTTTGTTCTGCCAAAAAATTTGCTACAGTCTGGTTAAATTCTTTTGGGTGGGTCAAAAATGGCCAATGATTACCGGGAAGTTGGCAGAGGTGTAAGTTTTTGAGATAGGTTTTATAGGGTTGTATTTGCCAATCTTGGCGGTTCACGCCTTTTTCTGGCTGTATGAAGAGGGCAGGAATATCAAGGGGGGTGATGAAACCAGGTACCTGCATTACTGCTTCAAAAATGCGATCGCGAGCTGCTATGGTAAATTTGCTCCCCCAAGTACCATCGGGTTTTTGTTCGATTCCGGCTTGGAAGACTTGCTGTTGTATTGGTGTCCATTGTTGAAATTGGGCTAATTGTCGTATTTGTTGTTCGGCTGCTTCATAACTGGCAAAGGGCCCCATGCTTTTGAGAAAAGGCAAGACGCGATATAACAGGGGAAAGGTGATTTTGAAGAAGCCAGGAATTTTCCAAATGAAAATTGGATCGACTAGAGTTATACTCCGCAAGCGTTCTGGGTTTTGTCTGGCCCAGATGGCGGCTAGTTTACCTGTCCAAGAGTGACTGACTACATGAGCAGAAGACCATCCCAGTTTATCCATGAGTGCTTCTAAATCAGCGATCGCTATTTCAAAACTATAATCGCTCTCAGGTTTACTACTGTCACCATGACCACGCATATCTGGCGCAACTATATGGTAGTCCAACTTTAAGTAATCTCCTAAGCTAGACCACACTAAGGCATGATCACCTAAGCCATGTAGCAGCAGCAAGGGTTCTCCTCCTTGTTGGTACCACTCTAGGTAAGAAAGTTGAATATCAGGCTTCGATAGGGTTTGACGTACAGACATGATTGCAGATCCAGCTTTTGAGCGATAGCTATCTCTCAAAAATGGTACTGCGAAAATACGCTTTCACCCCCTAGAATGCTGACTCATTCCCGATAAGCACATTTATTATCTGAGGATTGTGCTAATTCACACGAAATAATGAGGCTGATGAATGCCAAGATCAAAAAAAGGACTTCTCTAGACTATTGAAACTACTATGCCAGAAATACACCAATCTATTGCCCAGCACTATCACGAACGGACTAAATACGACCCCGAAACCCTGGCCTCCAAAAATCAGCGGTTGGACTGGTCTAAGCAGCCTGTGCCGTTCAAAGAGTACAAAATTGGCTCAGATTTTGACCTCAAACCCTACATCCAAGACAACTTTGAGGGACTTGCCGATAATCCAGATGCTCAGTGGTGGCAGAGACTTTCGCAAATGCTGTTTCGCAGCTATGGACTGACAGCCAGAATGCCTTCTATGGGTAGTGCGGTGTATTTACGATCTTCCCCCAGCGCCGGGGGGTTGTACCCGGCTGAGGTGTATCTGGTTTCCCGTGGGACGCCCTTATTGCCACCTGGACTGTATAACTACCAGTGTCGGACTCATTCTCTGATGCATTATTGGGAAAGTGATGTTTGGCAAGCTTTGCAAGCCGCTTGTTTTTGGCATCCAGCTTTAGAAAATACCCAACTGGCGATAATTACGACTGCGGTTTTCTATCGTTCAGCATGGCGCTATGAAGATCGGGCTTATCGCCGGATTTTTTTGGATACGGGTCATTTGTTGGGCAATATTGAGTTATCTGCTGCGATCGCCGATTATCGCCCCCATTTAATCGGTGGTTTTGTAGACGAAGCGGTTAACGATCTACTTTACATCGATCCCCAACAGGAAGGCGCAACGGCTGTCTTGGCTTTGGCAGATTTGTTAGATATCAAACAAAATTTGCCTGTGGGACGTAGTGCTTTACCTTCTGCGACTGAAACCAATTATCCGCAAGTACCTGATGGGGAACTGCTGAAATATTTTCATCTTCATACCCAAATCGAACCCGGTACAACTGGTAAGTTGAATTTACCGGAGGTAAAACAAGAAAAAACCTTGGAGGATAAATACAACTTTCCTTTCTGTCTGAAAATCCCCACCGTCACCATGCAGATTGACTGGGGAGAAAATCTGTCAGAACTGGATAAAACCATACTCAAACGTCGCTCTACCCGTGCCTACAGTGGTGATGAATTAACTTTTGGTGAACTGAAAGCTTTACTTGATTTCACTTATCAACCACAAAATTACATCGACCAAAATTTAGATAGTTCACCAGATTACTTTGATCTAAATTTAATCGAAACTTTTATTGCTGTCTCTGGGGTGAAAGGACTGGACTCAGGCTGTTATTATTACGCGCCTAAAGCACAGGAATTGCGACAAATTCGCTTTAAAAACTTCCGGCGAGAGTTACACTTTCTTTGTTTGGGGCAGGAATTGGGGCGGGATGCGGCAGCGGTGCTGTTTCATACCGCCGATTTGAAATCAGCGATCGCACAATATGGCGATCGCGTTTACCGTTATTTACATCTCGATGCCGGACATTTGGGACAAAAGCTGAATTTAGCCGCAATCCACCTAAATTTAGGCGTCAGCGGCATCGGTGGCTTCTTTGATGACCAAGTAAACGAAGTTTTGGGAATTCCGGCTGATGAAGCTGTTCTCTACATCACCACGCTGGGAAGACCAAGATAAAACGAACCGCCAAGAACAGATATCTTGCAAAAACATCGTTTTATTATTTATCACCACAGATCAACAACAATAAATTAAAATATCTGTGTTCATCTGTGGTTTGTTAAGTTAAAATATGGAATTAAACTGCCACATATAAATTAATTATTAGTCATTGGTTACAACGCAACGCCAAGGTGCCTAAATTAAATTCCTACTGGAAGTTTTTTTTATAATATCAGCAGCTATGCTATTTCCTAAAAATGAAATTCAAAGGCTAGAAGTACTGCATCAATATCAAATTTTAGATACACTATCTGAAGCATTTTTTGATGATATTGCTCAACTTGCTGCGGACTTTTGCGAAACACCGATTGCTTTAATTAGCTTCATCGATGCAGAACGGGAATGGTTCAAGTCAAAAGTTGGATTCAATATACCAGAAATTCCTCGTAGCCTTTTTTTTGGTAGTTACACTATTCTCCAAAGTGAAATTTTCATCATCCCAGACACTTTGGAAGATCAAAGGTTTGCTGCAAATCCCTTGGTGATATCAGAACCTTTTTTCCGCTTCTATGGGGGAGTTAGTCTGATTAATTCTAGTGGCTTTGCATTAGGTTCTCTTTGTGTAATTGATTCTAATCCTCGCAATTTGAGCCTTAAGGAACAAACGGCATTAAAAAACTTGGCAAATCTAGTTGTTAAGCATTTAGATTTACATTGGCAAAAAATTATTGATGCTAGCCAAAGTAATTTACATCTGCTAACAGAGCGCAAACGAGTAGAACAAAATCTCTACGATAGTGAAGCTAGATTTAGCACAATTACTCAAGCTATTCCTGTTCCCTTAGCTATTTTTCGTATATCTGATGGGGTGATTTTATACACTAATTCAGAGTTTTTGCAAACATTTCGCTTTACTTCTGAGGATTTAGTTAATCGTCAAATCTCAGATGTATATCACGAATTAGTTGATTTACAAAAACTTTTGGAATCTCTTGTCCAAAACGGCTATCTTCATAATTATGAAGTCAAACTCAAAAGAGCAGATGGTAGTGATTTATGGGCTATTGCTTCGTTTCAGTATTTAAGTTTAAATAAAGAATTAGTTATTTTGACAGTGATTTATGATATCACTGAACGTAAAAATGCCGCTGTAAAACTCCAAGAGCAAAATGAGTTTCTTCAAAGGATATTTGAGAGCATTCCGTTGATGATTGCACTCATTGATATCAACGGTAAACTCCAGTGGGTGAACCAAGAGTGGGAACATGTTCTTGGTTGGAAATTTCAAGATTTCCAAACTGGCGATGTTTTAGAAGCTTTATATCCCAATCCTGAATATTATCAGTATATGATTAATTTTGTTAATTCTGCACAACGTGTTTGGGGTGACTTTAAAACTCAGGTGCGGGATGGTCGTGAAATAGATACGTCTTGGACTAATGTGAGGCTGACCAATGGTCAAACCATAGGTATCGGACAGGATATCACAGGACGCAAGCAAACTGAACAGGCCCTAAGAGCTACGGCAGAACGGGAGCAATTAATGCGAACGGTTGCTCAACGGATTCGTCAATCTCTGAATCTCCAAGATATTCTGAATGTCACTGTTCAAGAAGTACGAAATATACTTCGTGTTGATCGTGTGGTGGTTTTTCAGTTTTCTTCAGATATGAGCGGTACAGTTGTAGCAGAATCGGTGGAACCTGGATGGACGGTTGCTTTAGGTAAAAATATTCTGGATACGTGTTTTCAGAGAGGGGGCGGACTAGAGTATCATCAAGGGTTAAGAAAAGCGATCGCCAATATTTACGAAGCCGGACTAACTGATTGCCATCTTAAGTTGTTGGCACAGTTTGAGGTCAAAGCAAATTTAGTCGTACCGATTTTGGTAGAAGTAGGTGGAGACAAAGCTAGCACCCGCCTTTGGGGTTTACTAATCGCTCACCAATGCTCTAGTCCACGAGATTGGGAAGAAAGTCAATTAGATTTGCTAGACCAGCTGACAGTGCAAATAGCGATCGCTATTCAACAATCCAGCATATTTCAACAAGCACAAAGTGAACTAGCCCAAAGACAGAAAGCTGAAGTGAAGTTAAGAAGTGCGTTAGCTGAAAAAGAAGTCCTGTTAAAAGAGATTCATCATCGCGTTAAAAATAACTTGCAAATTGTCTCTAGTCTGTTGCAACTCCAGTCTGACACCATCAAAGATCCTGAAATTATCAAAGCTTTGAGAGAAAGCCAAAATCGGATTGAGTCCATATCTCTGATTCACAAAAACTTATACACTTCCCCAAATATTGGACAACTTGATGTTGCTGACTATATCAATAATTTGGCAGCAAACCTGCTAATCTCTTATCAAATAGTACCTGGTAAAATCGGTCTAGAAACTAACATAGATTCAGTTAGTTTAAATGTTGATCAAGCTATTGCCTGTGGGCTAATCATCAATGAATTAATCTCCAATGCCTTAAAGCACGCTTTCCCTGGAAAACAAGGCGGTACTATTAGCATTATTTTACGTAATACTACTAATAATATTCAGATGACTGTGCAAGATAATGGTATTGGTTTACCAGATAATTTAAATTGGAGAAATACCAATTCTCTGGGTCTCTCGTTAGTTTATGACTTGGTAACAGAACAA
Source organism: Cylindrospermum stagnale PCC 7417 (assembly GCF_000317535.1). NCBI lineage: Bacteria > Bacillati > Cyanobacteriota > Cyanophyceae > Nostocales > Nostocaceae > Cylindrospermum > Cylindrospermum stagnale. Next base: position 4,444,626 of record NC_019757.1, on the reverse strand, counting down.
CTAGAAGGCAATATTACTGTAGAACGTAATCAAGGAACAGTATTCAACATCGAATTTCCGCAGTTAACCGGGCATAAATAAATATCTCATGGGGCAAGCTAAAATTTTAGTCGTTGAAGACGAAGTGATTGTGGCTAGAACTATTGCCAGCCAACTCAATCAGCTAGGGTACATGGTTACAGGTACAGCTTCTTCAGGAAAAGTTGCTATTGCCAAGGCATCAGCAACTCAACCAGAACTAGTGTTAATGGATATTGTGCTTAAAGGCGAAATGGATGGCATTACTGCCGCTGGTTATATTCGTGAGCATTTAGATATACCAGTGATTTTTCTCACTGCTTATGGTGATGAAAATACTTTAGAACGGGCCAAAATCACTCAACCTTTCGGTTATGTTGTTAAACCGTTTACTATAAAAGATTTACGTATAGCGATAGAGATTGCCCTGTTAAAACACCAGCTAGAACGTGACCTGAGGGAGAATCGAGACCAGTTAGCAACCCTTTTAAACTCGATGAGTGATGCTGTAATCGCCACGAATGAGCAGGAAATCGTCACATTCATCAATCCCGCTGCCCAAATGCTAACTGGCTGGACGGAAAAAGATGCTCTCGGAAAACAAGTATCGAAGGTTCTGCATATTGTCGATGAAGTTACAGAAGCTACACTAGAAAATCCTGTTACCAAAGTACTGCGGGAACAACGGGTTGTTTATTTGGGGGAATTCACCTCTCTAATTACCAGAGATGGCAAAAGAGTGCCAATTGGCGATAGTGCTTCACCGCTGCGGCGGAAACCTGACGATATAAGCGGTGTAGTCGTTGTTTTCTGGGATCTTAGCTCCAAGCGCCAAGCACAACTCCTAGAGCAAGCTTTAGAGAAGGAGCAAGAACTCCACCGGCTCAAGTCCCTATTTATCTCTACAGTTTCTCATGAATTTCGTAATCCCTTGACTGTGATTCAATCGGCAGTAGAACTGATAGAAATGCAAGGGGCAAATTTGACAGAAGGAAAAAGAGAAACCTATGTCAAGCGAATTAAAGGTGCTGTGGAATCCATGAAAAACCTCATGGAAGATGTATTGTTTATGGGTCGGGCTGAGACAGTAAAACTTGAGTGTCACCCTGCTCCATTAAACCTCAAGCAATTCTCTCAAGAGCTAATTCAGGAATTTTCGGCTACTGAAAGTAACTCCCAGGAAATCGTTTTTACCTGTCATAGTGATCACACAGATGCTGTGATGGATGAACAACTTTTACATTACCTGTTCGGGAATTTACTTTCTAATGCAGTTAAGTATTCTCTCCCAGGTGGCAAGATTTTGTTTGACCTCACCTGCGACTCGGTCACGGGGGTAGCAACTTTTCAGATTCAAGATCAAGGAATTGGCATTCCGGAAGCAGACAAGAAGCGACTTTTTGAATCCTTCTATCGAGCCTCGAATGTGCAATCAATTCATGGTACTGGATTGGGGTTAGTAATTGTCAAAAGGTGCGTTGACGCTCACAAGGGCGAAATTAAGATGACAAGTCAAGTTGATGTCGGCACTACATTCACCATTGTTCTGCCCATTAAGTCAAATTAAGCCATTATTGAATTTTGAATTTTGAATTTTGAATTTGTTAATTATCCTGTCGTACGCCACCCACAACTGGCTTAACATCGTCTCCAGAAAAGGGATCAGTACCGCCAGTCCAATTAAAGTCACTAATGCGGATGCTGAAGCCACCTAATTCCAGTACCGGATTGTAACGTAAGACGAGTCCATAGGTGCGGCGGCTATATTCCAAAATGTAGTCAGTGCTAGTTTCTCTGCCTGTATCTAAGTTAACTGACGTTTGAAAACCTAAGCGAAATGGCCCATAGATTTGCTGTGATATCCCAGCACTGAGCACTCTGTTATCAACAGAGCGATCGAACAAAAAGGGCGATAAACCACTATTGAAACCTTGGGAATAACTGATATTAAAGCCGGTATAGTCTAAATAAGGTCGGGAAAAATGCCCAATCTGTCCCGCTAAACCGATTGTCCCAGTCAAGGTGCTTTGATTTTCACCATTGGTGTAGTAGCTGGAAGTGCCTGTGAGTCCAGCGAAAGCTTGCAAGTAAGGAACCACAGGATTAGCTGTGTATCGTAATCCACCAGTGCGAGTGGGTGGCAATGCTTTTCCTTGCCATAGCAGTAGTCCACTACTGAGGGCAGCACTACCTTGTAAGCGACCTAGAGAGATGCGATCGTTTTCTCTTTTTGGCTTGAGTAAGTCTTGGCGATCGGTGTTAGCGTCGATATATTGAGCGCCGCCTTGATAGCTTAGGTTAATGCCACTTTTCCCTAAAGGAATTACCGGAGAGGTGATGATGCCGCCAAGACTACTTTGGACTGTTTGATAGCCGAGGGTACCGTTGTAAAGGCGATCGCGATAGCTATATTCTAAATTCAATAAATGGGGATTGCGATCGCCTAAAGTCTGGCGCAACCGCAAACTCCCCCGCAAATTATTTTCTACATCGGTCAAGTCGAAACTGGTTAACTCTCCAGTGCCTTGGACGCTAGTCTTTGGATTCAAAACAGCATTCAGCTTTGTCTTCACGCCAAATAGCGCTCCTAAGTTACCCCCATCTTGCAGAGCTTTTTGTACAAAAAACTGGGGTGTGATGCTCCAGCGTGTCTTGTCTGTATTTGTCGGTTCAAAGCCGCGCTCAATAAACAAACCGCCCCGCTTATCTCCATCAAAACCAAAGGAAACAAGTGCTGGAGTAACTTCCCGCTCTCGTCTATCAATCGTCCGTTGATCCACTGGAATCGGTACAGGGACTTTTTGGTCAAATACTAAGCGCTGATTTTGGGTGGTGATGCGGTCAATTAAGGGTGCTTCCCGCGTCAAGGTGACCTTAGATGCCCGAATCTCTAGTTCTGGAGGTGAAAATGGGTCATTGGTAATCCGTGCATTCCTTGCTTGGAAACCGCGCGGGTAGAAATCAATCCGTTGAGCTTCAAATCGTAGCCGATTGACAACACCTCCCGCTTTCGGCGGCGGGATGTTGCTCGCGCCAGCCCCACCACCAAAGCTAAAATCAAGTCCTCCCGGACTGCCCACACCAGTAACGGGCTGATTAGCGCGAATGCGATCGCTTGGCGGGGATTTGGGCACACCACCCGCCGTCACATCGGTGGATAAGAAAGCAAAATCTGTTGACGTTGTGGGTACATAAATTTCACCACTACCATTTTCCAACTCCCCACTATCTTGCACAAAGTTATAGGTAAAGCGTTGTCCCCGCAGTACCTGATCACCCCTAGTTAAGGCCACGTTACCTTCACCCACGGCAATTAAGTTGTCCAAATTTACCTGTAGGCGATCGGCATCCACCACCGCCCCATCAAATCGCACCACCACATTACCCACAGCCGTGACAATCCGCCGCTGCTCATCATATTCCTGGCGATCAGATGTCACTTCCACAATCCGCTGTGTCACTGGTGGCGTTGTCCCAGATGGTTGACTTTGTGGCGGTTTTGTGTTTCCCCCCTGGGGTGGAGTTGCTTGGGTGCGGGGCTGGAATTCTATAGTAGAGGGTGTTGATGACTCATTAGTCTGGCTACGAGACTTGAACTCGATAATATTTTGTACTAGTTGAGAACTCGGTTTATTTTCGGGAGTAGATACAGAGAGATTAATTTTACCCCCCGAATCCTGTGTAGTAATAACACTTTGCGCTATTGGCTGGGCTAATTTTTCAGCGACAAATTGTGACTTAGGCGGCAATAAATTCTGTTGTTGAGCCTGGGCAGGGGGAGTTCTTTTTACCCCAGTCTCAAGAGCTTGCCCAGGGTCTATTTGGGAATGCAACTCAGCAGGATGACTGTTGATAACTGTTGGGGCAACTTCACTCTTAACTTGAGGAAATGTAGTGGCTGGTGTATTTAGGCTGCTACCGTCATCAGTATTAGATGCTGAAGGCTGGGGATCAGCAACTGACAGCGGCTTGGATAATACCAATTGTGACTTAGACGGCAATAAATTCTGAGACGAGGTTGTATTCAGTTGTCGCGACTGAGCAGGGGGAGTTTTTTTTGCCCCAGCCTCCTCATTTGTCCCAAAATCTATCTGGGAATGCAACTCAGAATTACTGTTGATAACTGTTGGGGCAACTTCACTATTAACTTGAGGAAATGTAGCGGCTGGTGTATTTAGGCTGCTACCGTCATCAATATCAGCTAGTGTTGGTTTTGGATAACCAACTGCCAGCGGCTTTCCCAAAAGTGCTGCACTTCTAGGAGCCGTGAGGGAGGAAAATTCCGGTGGAAAGGTTTCTGGTCTAGGGAGTGTGGATAGGGTTTCGGCAACTACTACATCATCCTGATTTGCCTTGATGGGAGTTGGTAAACGCCGAAGGGTTCCCTTGTTTCCTTGGCTCGCAACTTGCTGTGTCTCAGTCTTAGCCTCTACAACTACAGCAGATGAGATAGGATTTCCAGGTTTTAAAGGTTCGAGAATAGAAGGTGGGTTAGGCGGCAGAACTGGATGAAGCATATCTGGGCAAAATCAAACTAGCAAGTAGGCAAACAATAGCCGGAAGGATGAATTACACATTTGCCTTCCGACTTTTGCCTTCTGCCTACCCGCAGCAAGTCGCCAGGAGGATGACACTGTGTTGCTATGAGTATGACTCGCAACCAGTATCTGTGGCGTTTAGTGTCTTCCGCCTTCCAGCAGTCGGGGGTTATTTGTCGAATTTTTACTCTGAATCCCGACGACCAGGGTTACGAGCTGGGTCATTCGACAAAAACCCAAAGACAAAAATACCTACGAAGAACGCAACAACAATATAAACAGCGATTTTTAAAGTCACCATAGAAATATCTCCCAGGGGTATGACAAAAGAAGCTTTCTTTCAGTAATCTGCTATGCAGAAAAGATAGCTCCTTTATATTACCCGCATCTCGTCCTTTTTTGGAGGACTCAGATGAGAGAGGATAACGTGCCTCCAACCCAGCACTTTCGGACAGGTCTAGTGTTTGGCTCTGATCTGGCACTATGGTTTGTCTGACTTGTAGATGCTACCCAAAAATTCCTGGCTCTTTTCTTTTGTGACGTTAGTTAACGGCAGAGGTTTCCCATCTGAGAAACTTCCTCTGCATCACTCGAGAAGGAAGAAAAAGCCATGCGACTAGGAGTTGTCAGTCGGGAAATTTGACTAAATCCTTAGCAATTCGGCTTTTGATCACTCTTGCAGGCGTACCTACAGCAACAGAAAAGGGAGGAATATCTTTATTAACAACTGCTCCCGCACCGATAACGCTGCCTTGACCAATGGTAACGCCATCTAATACTGTCACCCCATGTCCTAGCCAACAATCATCCTCAATCACTATTCCCTTGCGAGTAACGCCTTGCTGTTTTATTGGTGAAAACGGATCAGAAAAAATGTGATTATTCGCATATATTCCAGAGTGAGCCGCTATCATACAGTGCTTACCAATTTTGATGTCTCCAGGCCCAGAAATACACACGTCCGGAGCAATGAAGGTATCTTCATCAATGTGTATATACGTATCTTCCAAAGATCCTATATCTACGTTACGCTCAATCGCCACCCGATTTCCTAAATGAATTCGATTATTGGGATGTCCTTTGGCATCTAGACGCACACCTTTAAATAGGTATACTCCATTGCCAATTTCGATACCATTCGTATTGATAAATTCAACACCATTTTGAATAAAAACTTGGCTGCCCATGTAGCCGAAAATACCCTTATACACAAAATTTCGTAACTTCGTTCCTAGAGCAATTGTGGGAATATCGCCTAATAAAGTAGTAACTAAAAGCTCTTGCAAGCGCTGCATTTTTAAGGAATAGTGCTGGTTATTCATAGCCACAGATATCTCAAATAAATTGTTGTTGACAGTATTGGAAATTTGTTAGCTCTGTATCCTATCTCTTGGTATTGCCACCTATCCCGAGCTTTCCCAGCCGTGAAGAAAGCTGAGAATTGCTACACAAATTTACCAGTATTTTTAGATAGTTGACTCAACGATTAAAACCCAAATCCATACTAAGACTACAAGTAAATTATCCAACTTAGATGTTGTGAAATCACCCAAAAGTTATGCATAATTAATTACCTTTATTTACTAGAAAGTATATTTCTAGTAAACTAGATTGAATTAATCAGCCAATTTTCTCTGCATGGCTGGATCAAATATCAGACTATGAGATGGGGTAGTTGAGACGGTCTAGTTTTGCGGTTGTCCGGAAAATTTGAAAATCTTATTATGCAAATGCCGATACAGTTGTTTGCCTTTGGTTCACTTCCCATAAGGCGTTTTATATCTGTTGCCACAACTGAGATCGACAAGCGATAATTCAACACAATTAAATTACATCTGCTCAGGTAGCCTCTAGGACACAATAAAATTTTCGCCTAGCATCATAATTTAATTGTTGTTTAATTTTTTGGGTATTTTTCCCAGGTAAGGCTAAGTTAGGGTGGAGTGTCTCCCACTTCTGCCATAACATTAAAGTTGACCATCGGTGCAAACAAGTAAGCGCTTCCCCGACTGCTATGACGGCTTTCTTGCAACGTATTTTTAGGGTATACTGCTCTAAACATGTTGCACACAAATGGATTACAGACTAACCAAATCACGCTTTTAATAACATGATTGGCTTTTACTAATAGATGTTTTTAACCATAGCATATTTTGCTTTTGATGGAGCCTACTTAAGCAGTAAGTTTATTTGAATATTATTGATCTAGACAAATTTAAGACTCGGCCAGTTATAAAACTGGCATAGTCAGCAAAATAAAATATTTTTATATATACAACAAAAATCTGATCAAACAGGAAATTAGCTACTCCATTCCTACTCCAAAATTACTCAACTTGTAGGTGATGTTGAATAGATGTGAAAAATAACTTAATGCTGAGTATCCTGAAGCAAGCCGCCACGCAGGTCTAAGTTTTTCAACCCAGTCCACGAGTCAGGGAATAATGGACGATATCCCCTATTTTTCTGTAACTTGATGTGATTAGCAGATATAAAATTTACTAGCAAATAATTAAGTACGTAAGTTAGTTAATGCTTTAGGACTTACGCATCAAGTAGCAAATGTAGGGTCAATTCTTGAATTTCCCTATGCTAAATCAAGGGGTTCACGTCATTTTGCGTAAATTGTAGGTATTTTGAATCCAGGATTCTTACCAGAATCTAAAAATTCCCGGAACTAATTCAGCCACCTGAGTAAACCTTTGATGGATGCGTAATCAGCAAAAATTATTATTTAATAATGCTGTAGGTGTAGACGTTTGGAGGCTAGACAGAAGTTCGCAGCGGAGTAGAAAAAGCTTTTTTGTGACAAACCTGCGTTCAAACCAGAATACGTTTGGCGATATTTTTTACACCGATTACCCACAACAGCCAAACGGGTAAAAGGAGATTTCCTCCATTACCTATAATCGCATACCTATGATCGCAAAAAAAGTAAATCACCCGATCGGATGATCCAAGAGGGTGATGCGTGCCTGGCATGACCCATTATAAATTCTAGAGAAAATCCAGACATACTTTCTTTACTTTGCTGGAAAACTCCACAGCGTAAAAGTAAGATCTCGCTTTTAACTCACACACTCGGTTCGCGTTATGATGCTAATTAAGGAAATCGTGCAACAAGCTTTAACATCGGGCTATTTGAGTGCTACAGATCAAAAGCAGATCCGATCGCTTCTGCGGACTAACTATGACTCGGAAGACCTGGATGCCTTCATTATCTTGCAGCGGGCTGTGGTTGCGGGTGAAGTCAAGCAAGAGTCATGCAGTCAAAAAGCTTCCCTCTCGACTAAAGGCAAGGACGCTTCATCAAATATCAAGCTTGCTTACCAAATAGCAGCAGAGATGGCTTATGCCGCAGCAGTTGCTCTAACTATGCCCCAGAATAAACAGGATCAACCTTCTTTAGGTGCATAAAATATTACCCAGTTAAGTAATTTACTGACACAAGATTAATTTTTTGCACCAAGTGATATTCTTGGGAAGGTTCTGGCTGTGATCTGGAAAATTTTCCTAATTTTCTGCTGGGTAAAACTAATTTTACCGGCTTCGCTCACATTTTTGAGAAATTACACCAGTTTTTTTCTCTCATACAGCCTTTATGTCAACCTATTTTTATAAAGAAATAATTAAGAAAATAAACTTTTACCTGGAGTAGCGATCGCTAATTCTCACCTTTAGCCTTGGCGCTGGAATTCTTCTACCTCTCTCGAAGATTATGTCACCACAGCAGTTGGTAACATAAATCTAAAATAAATATTAAATATAAATATTTATCAATAAAAATACTATCTTTAGTTTAATTTAAGTATTGAGTGACAGCAAATAATTAAATTTCAGTAGCCTCAGCAAATGTTTCAGGGAAACCATAGACTGATAAAGTCCATTGGTGTAAACTTTAGCATCGACAGGAAGAATGATTCTCAATGCTCAACAAAGTCATCGCATTTTCACAAACAGAGTATAGAAAATTGGCAACTTTGGGTACAGACAGTAAACAATAACTATAAATAACTAAACTTGGAGTTTTGCCAACCTATGCAACCAATTCGCACATTCAATGTCTCTCCTTCACTACCGTCGCGACTAGAACCCCTGCGGCGATTAGCATACAATCTACACTGGGATTGGAATGTTGAGACTAAAGATGTATTTCGCCGCTTAGACCCAGACCTGTGGGAGTCTAGCCATCATAACCCGGTGTTGATGCTCGGTACTATCAGCCAAGGACGGCTTTTGGAGGTTGTGGAAGATGAAGGCTTCCTGGCGCAAATGGATCGCGCTAACCGTCAGTTAGAGGATTATCTTCAAGAACGCACCTGGTATCAGAAACAACGCGGCCAAGATGCAAAAGAATGCTACGCCTATTTTTCGGCTGAATTTGGTCTTGTAGATTGTTTACCTGTGTATTCTGGTGGTTTGGGTGTTCTGGCGGGGGATCACCTCAAATCTGCTAGTGACTTGGGACTACCGTTGGTTGGTGTTGGCTTACTGTACCAGCAAGGCTACTTTGCTCAGTATCTGAATGCTGATGGGTGGCAGCAAGAGCGCTACCTGATGAACGATTTCTACAATATGCCTTTGCACCTAGAGCGCAATGCTGATGGTTCTGAATTGCGGATTGCGGTAAATTATCCAGGACGCAAGGTATACGCTAGAGTTTGGCGCGTACAGGTGGGAACGGTGCCTCTGTATTTGTTGGATACCAACATTGAACCCAACAACGCTTATGACCACGACATTACAGACCAGCTGTATGGTGGGGATATCGATATGCGTATCCACCAAGAAATTATGCTGGGTATTGGTGGTGTACAGATGCTCAAAGCGTTGGGTTATGATGTCACCGCTTATCATATGAATGAAGGTCACGCGGCGTTCTCGGCTCTAGAGCGCATCCGCACTTTGATTCAGCAAGATGGTTTGAGTTATGCCCAAGCTAGACAGGTTGTGTCTTCTAGTAATATCTTTACCACCCACACACCAGTTCCAGCGGGTATTGATTTGTTCTCTCCTGACAAGATTTTGTACTACCTAGGATACTATGCAGATATCTTTGGTTTGCCTAAAGAGCAGTTTTTAGGTTTGGGACGAGAAAATACTGGGGATTTATCTGCGCCTTTCAGTATGGCGGTGTTAGCGCTGAAGATGGCGACATTTTCTAATGGTGTGGCGCAACTGCATGGTGTGGTGTCACGGCAGATGTTTCAGGGTTTGTGGAAGAAGGTGCCTGTAGAGGAAGTGCCGATCGCTGCTATTACTAATGGTGTACATGCTCGGAGTTGCGTTGCTAAAGCGACTCAGGAGTTGTACGATCGCTATTTAGGTCCAAATTGGTCATCGGCACCACCAGATAGTCAGTTGTGGGAACGGATGGACGCCATACCTGATGAGGAGTTATGGCGCAATCATGAACGCTGCCGCTTAGACATGATTTTGTATGTGCGGGAGCATTTAGTTAAACATTTGCGCGATCGCGGCGCTTCTGCCTCAGAAATTGCTCAAGCTCAAGAAGTTCTCGATCCTAACGTGTTAACTGTGGGCTTTGCTCGTCGTTTTGCTACCTACAAACGCGCTACCCTATGGATGCGCGATTTAGACCGGATCAAGCAGATTTTGCTGGGGAATAAAGACCGCAAAGTCCAATTTGTCATCGCTGGGAAGGCACACCCGAAAGATATTCCCGGTAAAGAACTGATCCGCGATATCAATCACTTTATCCGCGAACAACACTTAGAAAAACAAGTGGTGTTTGTGCCTAATTACGATATTCACATCGCTCGGTTGTTGGTGGCTGGTTGCGATATCTGGTTAAATACACCACGTCGTCCACGGGAAGCTTCTGGTACCAGTGGCATGAAGGCAGCGATGAATGGATTGCCGAATTTAAGCGTCCTAGATGGCTGGTGGGATGAGGCTGATTATGTCCGCACCGGTTGGCCGATTGGACATGGTGAGAATTACGAAGATCCTAATTACCAGGATGAAGTGGAAGCCAACGCTTTCTATGATTTGCTGGAGAAGGAAGTTGCACCGCTATTTTATGACCATCGGGATGGTGATGGCTTGCCTCGTCCTTGGGTGGCTAAAATGAAGAATGCTATCCGCTTAAATTGTCCGTTTTTTAATACAGCGCGGATGGTGCGTGAATATGCTGAACGGGCTTACTTCCCCGCTAGCGATCGCTACCATACCCTCATTACCGAAAATTACGCCCCAGCTAAGGAATTGGCGGCTTGGAAGTCAAAATTAGCTGATCACTGGTTTAACATCAAAGTTAAAGATATTGACGTATCGGCGGCTTCAGATATTGAGGTTAACCAAACTGTGTCTGTCAAAGCCAAGGTTGATTTGTCGGTTTTGACTAATGATGATGTGCAGGTGGAGCTATACCAGGGTGCAATTGATGCTCATGGTGAAATTGTCAATGCCAAGCCGGTGGTGATGGATTATCAAGGAAATGATGCACAAGGATTGAGTATTTACACGGCGAATATCACCTATACCAGTTCTGGTTTACAAGGTTTGTCTTTGCGCGTGTTACCAAAACATCCATACTTGTCTAGTTCTTATGAACCTAGGTTGATTGCTTGGGCTGAGTAAGCTGATTTGGGGATGACAATGTAGCCTGTGGTGCGATCGCCTAATACTAGGTTACGTTGTTCTCCCCAAAACCACCAGTGTGCTGCAACGTAAGCGCAAATTAGGCTATCTAGTTGATCTTCTACTGCTTTGAGTGCTGCGCCTGTGGTGGGGATTTCATGAAAAAACGAACCGCCAAGACGCCAAGGACGCCAAGAAGGTTCAAGAGTAGGGAGGATATCGAGGATATAATTTTGGAGTTTGATTAGTTCTAAGCGGCGCTCGTTGAGGCGTCCTTTTTTGTATTTGAGGATGCGTTGAAGGTTGAATAGGTTAACGATTGCTGGGTGGGGAAAGACTTCTATTTGATATCTGCCGGGTTTTTGCGGTTCGATGGTTGGGGCGTGGGCAAATCCGCGTGATTCTAATTTTAAGCCAAAGTTGATTGTGCGATCGCTAAAGGGTAAGTTTTGGTTGGCTGGGTAGCATCCAGCATGATATTTACCAAAGTATTTGTGGCTGAGTTTATCGGGTAAGCGACTCCCGGTGGCGTTGGGGATGAGGGTGGGTGCATCTACGGCGATGATGGCTGGTTCGTCTGGTTGGACGGTTTTATCAATCCAGGTGAGGATATCTGCAATGAGTTCTAAGCGATCCAAATCCAGTAGTTGCAGTTTTCCGTCTATTAATTCTAAGCAACATAGTCCGCTTGGTTGCGATTTCCAGCCAAAATCAACACCGAGAAATTTCATGCTTGTTAGCCTAAATATGCGACTATTATCGCATCTTTGAGCAGTTATGAGATAAACTAATAAAGAAGCTATTACTCATCTAAATCATCTACTTATATATCATTTATCAAAATTACCTGATGCGTATTAAGTAGATGGGCTGAATTAAATATAAGACCTCTCTCCAAACCTCTCCCCTGCTCTTGGGTGAGGCTTTAATCTTACTCCCCTTCCCTTGCAGGGAAGGGGTTGGGGGTTAGGTCTATCTTATATTTTTTTACGCCGAAATAATGCCTATCCTCAAGGGTGTTGCACTCCTCAAAGCATTACTAGAGGAATCTAATCTTCAACCCAAAGATTTAGTCTCTATTTGCGAAAGCGAGTCAACAGTTTTAGATATTTTGAATGGTAACTGCAAATTAACAGAAAATCAAATTCAAAACTTAGCTAATTTTTTCCGAATTCCGCCTACTTACTTAGTTGAATAATGGCTGCTCAAAATCATCGCTTGTCCAAATTGCTCCAGAATGTAAGCCTGGGGTACGGGAAGTAGAAAGGGGAAGCTGTTCTTTTGACATTGCTACCAAACGAGCCTGGGGAATACTATCCTCAGTCAGAATAATTTCTTTACCTTCAAGCACTAGAGATAATAACTCTTTGACGCTTATCTGTGATTGATTTACATCAATTGTAATTGGCAGCATAACCAAATTTCTTTTCCTTGCAAGACACCTATTCACAATTTTAGAATAGGTGTCACAGTTCTAAAATCAACTCACAGTTTCTAACTGATAACTTGCTTCTAAGATCGGTTGTTGCTGCAATTCTTCTAGTTGTGCTTCTAGTTGCGCTTTCACCTCATGGCGAAAATTGAAAAAGTGTTCACCCACACCCAAAGCAATCAAATAGTCGTAGAATAGATGTGGTTTCTGGAATGCGATCGCCAATAACTGCCACCAAAACCGCCACCGAGTAGAACGCACCACACCCTGACGCCAGCAGATAGCAAAGAAAAAACGTACCTCCTGCCAAGTAAACTGGCGTTTGTTCTGGGGACGCCAACCTTCCATCATGATAAAATGGCGAAATGTGCGTTTAAGATAAGGTAGGGGTTCGTATAAATTCCAGAAAGTAGTGATAAACTCGTTAACAACTTCTGCCATTGGACGTGTGGGAACAAAATTCATCAAAGATTTTTGAGAAGTAAAGTATTTAGTAAACCCCTCAAGTAACCGTCCTTCTTTTTGCAGACGAGTCCACATGGCAGTATTAGGTAATGCACCCAGCAAACTGAGATGCGCTTGAGGAATACCAGTTTCTTCAACAAACTCCTGAATGCGTGTACCTGCACCAGCACGTTCATTATCAAAACCTATAATAAAGCCAGACATAATTTGCAAACCGGCGCGGGTAATCTTATCACATGATTCCTGCAAAGACTGACGTGTATTCTGTTCTTTATTAATCCCCACCAAGCTCTCAACATCTGGGGTTTCAATCCCCATAAACACAATTGTGATCCCTGCTTTTACCATCAAATCTATCAGTTCGTCATCTTCTGCTAGATTTAGAGACGCTTCCGTAATGAAATTAAATGGATATTTGCGTTCTGCCATCCAGGGAATTAAAGCGCGTAAAAATACCTTAGCATTGCGTTTATTGCCAATAAAATTATCATCAACCAAAAATATGTAACGATTCCAACCCATTTGATAGAGAGCTTCTAATTCAGCTAACATCTGCTCAGGGGTTTTAGTGCGCGGCTTGCGACCAAACAAGTTGATAATATCGCAAAACTCGCACTGAAAAGGACATCCCCTAGAAAACTGCACCGTGATTGCATAGTAGGCATTTAAGTCCAACAAATCAAACCGGGGAATAGGAGTTTGGGTAACATCCGGTTTTTCTGAAGAACGGAAAACACCTTTTTCTTCTCCCCGTTCCACAGCTTCTAAGAACATGGGGACGGTGCATTCCCCTTCATCTAAAATTAAGTAATCAGCGCCAGCTTCCAAAGCAAATTCTGGTACTGATGTGGGGAAAGGGCCACCCACTGCCACTTTTTTACCCAATGCAACTGCTTTTTTAATTAATTCCCCTAAATCTTGCTGCTGAATAATCATTGCAGAGATGATTACCAAGTCGCACCATGCCCAATCTGCATCTGTCTCTAGTCGGACATTGCGATCGCTAAATCTGATCTCCCAATCACTCGGCAACATCGCTGCCACCGTGATTAAACCCAATGGCGGATTTGTAGAACGCAACCCAGCTAAATCAAGAGTTTCTTGGTAAGACCAAAAGGAATTGGGCATTATCGGCCAAAGTAACAAAGCTCGCATAAAACACCCTTTTAGTTTTAAACTATAAAGGTTTAGTAACTAACTCTCAATCCGCCTTCAGGTACAGATTTTGTCGCTTGATCCTTCAAAATAATGAATAACCCAAAATCCTTAACGCCCAGTCAGCGACGACAATTGGAGGATCGACAAAACACACTTTTGAAGGAGTGGGAGCTTCGTAGTCAGAAGATAAAAGACATCCGGCTAGATTTGGCAATTGAGGCAGGGACGACGGTAAAGTTTCAGTTGAAACAGCAACTTCAGGGAGAGGAAGCGCAACAAAAACAGTTAGAAGTAGAACTAGATGAAATTGAACAAAAGTTAAATCAGGAAGTTGTCGCTAGCTCAAAAAATCCTCTCCCTGTTCCAGCAACATCTAACACTTTATCGCTTTCTGCTTATAATTCAAAAACCTGGGTAGGTCGTGACGCACTGATTACAGAACTTACCGAAAAACTTGAGGAAAAATGCCGAATATTAGCGCTGACGGGCATCACAGGCATCGGTAAAACAGCACTCGCAGAGCGGTTAGTGGTAGAAATTCACCGCAATGGTTTACAGTTCCATCGTCTCAACTTTGATGATAGGGGACAGGGAACAGATTTCATTAGTGGGGCGCTTTCTCTGTTACCGAAGTTGGGTGAAACGGTGACATTAGAAGACCAGAAAGACCCACAAAACGCACTTAAACACCTGCTGCAAACTCTGAGAAATAATAAATTTCTGGTGCAGATTGATTCGGTGGAGATGCTTTTGCAGGGTGATGATGAGATTGGATGGAATGCCTTTGTAGATAACCTGTGGGTGGAATTCTTTCAACAACTGCTAGCTGGGGGAGAATGTCAAAGTCAAATTTTGCTCACCTCACAAGCGTTATCAGAAGAATTGGAGATAGAGGGGTCGCGTTATCCCCGTTGTTGGTATCGTCGGGATTTGGGTGGTTTGTCAGAAGCAGAACGGTTGCAGTTGTTTGAGAAGAACGGGTTAAAGCCTGATGAGTTGGGGACAAAGATTTTAAAGCGCATTGGTAAGCTGTATGAAGGTCATCCCCTGTTAATTCAGGTGATTGCGAGGGATATTCTCGATAAGCCTTTTTATGGAAATGTGCAGCAATATTGGCAGAGATACCAGACAGAATTTGATGAAGATGAACGTCGCAAAAAGAAGAGTACATCATCCCGTAAGTTGCAATTGCTGGTAAAAGAACGGGTTGAGAAGTCGTTGAAACGCTTACCACCAGATGCTTATCAAATGCTGTGTTGCAGTTCCGTGTATCGTCGTCCTGTCCCGGAAGGATTTTGGCTGGCAATGTTGGCAGAAGATAAGCAGGATAAAGCGTTGGAGTTGCTGAAGTCTCACAACTTGGCAGAGGAAGAGTTGAGAGGGGATGCGGTGCTGTTGTTGCGGCAGCATAACCTAGTTAGGGAGGTTGCGCGTAGTTTGTTGAGAACGGATGCGGCATTGTGGCAAGAGGCAGAACGCAAAGCTGCGAGGGTGTGGCTGAATGAATATGAACCAGAACCGGATGCAGCTAATTTGGAAAAGATGCGGGGTTCTCTGGAAGCCTTTCACCATTATTGTGAAGTGGAGGACTGGGAGGAAGCTAAAGCAATTCTGATTGATCAGGGAGTAAGCGCTCAACTTCATACGTGGAGTTACTTTCAGGAAATGTTGCCACTTTATGAGCGACTTCTTGGTAAGTTAGATGCTGCGTTAGATGTGGTTTGTGAGAGGGGTATCGGGAATGCTTATGTGTTTTTGGGTAACTATCCTCAAGCGATTGAGCATTATCAGCAGAGTTTAACAACTGCTTATGAAATTGGCGATCGCAACGGGGAAGGCAACGCGCTGGGCGGTCTGGGTATTGTTTACCGGGTTCTGGGCAAATATCCTCAAGCGATTGACTATCTTCAGCAACAGTTGAACATTGCCCGTGAAATTGGCGATCGCAACGGAGAAGGGCAAACACTGGGCAATCTCGGTCTTGTTTACTATTGTCTGGGTAAATATCCTCAAGCGATTGACTATCTTCAGCAAAGTTTGACTATTGCCCGTGCCCGTGAAATTGGCGATCGCAACGGAGAAGGGAATGCACTGGGCAATCTGGGTCTTGTTTACTATTGTCTGGGCAAATATCCTCAAGCGATTGACTATCTTCAGCAAAGTTTGACTATTGCCCGTGAAATTGGCGATCGCAACGGAGAAGGGAATGCACTGGGCAATTGGGGTGCAACACTGCTCAAGCTTGAACAGTATCCAGAAGCTCAACAACAATTACAGACATCCCTAGAAATTTTCAAAGAACTGGGTGATCGTGAAGGTGAAGCGGAAGCCCTCCTGAGACTGGGACAACTCCACCACAAAACAGGACAGCTTGACCGATCGCGCGAGTTTTGCGCTCAAGCTCATTCCCTTGCCTCAATCCTGGGTATTCCCCTACTCAAAGAGTGTGAAGAACTTCAAGCCATGCTGACAGTTGATGCAGCGGTAGATATGCCATAATTTTTCCTTCAGAAGCTCAAGATGGCGATGCAGAAGTTTAAGATGGCAATGCAAAAGCTCAAGATTGTGATGCAGAAGTTCAAGATTGTAATACAGAAGCTTAAGATGGTGATGCGTAGCTTTAAGATGGCAATGCAAAGCTTCAAGATTGTAATGCAGAGCCTCAACAAAGCCCTAACGGCTAAAAGTCGCGGCTACCAGAACAAAGTCTACTTTCGCGGACTAACAAAGATTAAAGCCGTGAAATAAATTTCCGGCTTAAAGCTCAAACCCGTTAAAACGGGTTAAGAAACCGATTCTAGTTAGCTTTAGCTAACTTTAGCTTTTAGCCCAAACTTTAGTTCAGGGCATATCTTCATTCATCCAAAAACCCCCATAACCGCATTTTATAGTTAATTTTTAGATCAGTAATTACCCTGCCTACTTTTATTAAAGACGGATACAAAATAAACTTGCTCTAAGACAAAAATTTGTCCTAGTACCAAGCGAAACAAAAACATGAATAAATTATTTTCAACTCTCAGCCTAACAGCAGGTACAGCTTTAACCCTGATACTAACGGCAATAGCTCCCTCTCAATTGGCAGGAATCAGCAGTGGCCCAGTAATGGGGCAGACATCTATCGACCTAGCGACCTTCCGTAACAGCGCTCTGTCTAAGCACAACGGCTATCGAGTTACACATTCTAGCCCTAACATGACCATCAGTGATTCTGTGAACAACACCGCTCAAGCTTGGGCAGAATACCTAGCAACCAATGCAGTGTTACAACACAGTACTGCCAGCCAACGAAATAATGCTGGAGAAAATTTGTATGTTTCCTACACTACGGCGTCCTCGATAGCTGCAAGCACCCTGGCCGATACAGCAGTTAAAAAATGGTACGACGAGGTTTCAGCCTATAACTACGCCAATCCAGGGTTTTCTTCCCAAACTGGGCATTTTACTCAGGTAGTCTGGAAGAGCAGTACCCAATTAGGCTGCGGTGCTGCACAGGGTACTAAAACTATTAACGGCACAACTTATAAGGCTTTCTATGTGGTTTGCCAGTATGCTCCCGCTGGTAATATGCAAGGGCAGTTTCCTGCTAATGTGCTGCAACCATAAGGGTTGGGGTATTACGGCGAATTACATTAGACTTAACGTCTAATAAACTGGGCAGGCTAGAAGCCTACCCTACAATAAAATTTGGGATGTTTTATTTGGAAGTCTCTAAATTGCGCGATCGCACCCTCAACAGCCAACCACCATATAAAGTGCCAAAATTGAATGAGTTTTAACACCGCCACCGGACGCGGGAATTGAGATCAGCAAAACAGAAAATTATGGGAAAGCAGCGCGTTCTGTCAGGAGTTCAACCAACTGGTAATCTGCACTTGGGCAATTACTTAGGAGCAATTCGGAACTGGGTAGAAATCCAAGACCAGTACGATAATTTCTTTTGTGTGGTAGATTTACACGCCATCACTGTACCGCACAATCCCGCAACCCTAGCGGCAGATACTTACAAAATCGCTGCTCTTTATCTAGCGTGCGGCATTGATTTAACCCACTCTAGTATCTTTGTGCAATCCCACGTTTCAGCCCACAGCGAACTCACTTGGTTACTCAACTGCATCACACCGCTAAACTGGCTGCAAGACATGATCCAGTTTAAAGAAAAAGCCGTCAAGCAAGGCGAAAATGTCGGTGTCGGTTTGTTAGACTACCCGGTGTTGATGGCGGCAGATATTTTGCTTTACCAAGCGGATAAAGTGCCCGTGGGTGAAGACCAAAAGCAACATTTGGAATTGACGCGGGATATTGTTAACAGGTTTAATCACCAATTTGCTAAAGATGCACCGGTGCTGAAGTTACCAGACCCCTTGATTCGCAAAGAAGGTGCAAGGGTGATGAGTTTGACCGACGGAACACGGAAAATGTCGAAGTCTGATCCCTCAGAGTTAAGCCGAATTAATGTTTTAGATCCAGCAGATCAGATTACTAAGAAGATTAAACGCTGTAAAACTGATTTAGTTCGTGGTTTAACTTTTGATGATCCAGAACGTCCAGAGTGTCATAACTTGTTAACGCTGTATACCCTGCTGGCTGGGAAAACTAAAGCAGAGGTCGCGGTTGAGTGTCAAGATATGGGCTGGGGACAATTTAAACCTTTGTTGACAGAAACTGCAATTAATGCGCTAAAGCCAATTCAAGAAAAATATCAAGAGGTAATGGAGGATAAAGGCTATCTAGACTCTGTGTTGCGGGATGGAAGGGAGAAAGCCCAGGCGATCGCATCTTCTACCCTAGCAGATGTCAAAGCCGCCTTGGGTTTCTCTGTACCTGTCTAAGGTTTTCGCTTTTAGGTGTAATATGTTTTACCCTATTAGAAAACCGAAAACGTTAATGTTATGCCTCCTGATACCCACAGTATCCCAGTCTTGAATACCTTCCGTAGTGCTGCCCTAGCAGGTGAATTTTTAGTTACCGCCGAGGTTGCACCACCCAAGGGGGGAGATCCAACGCAGATGATTAAAATGGCAGCGACTCTTAAGGGAAGGGTTCATGCTGTCAATATTACCGATGGTAGCCGTGCGGTGTTGCGGATGTCTTCGTTGGTAGCGTCGGCGATTTTGTTGCAGAATGGAATTGAGCCGGTTTGTCAGATGGCTTGCCGCGATCGCAACCGGATTGGTTTACAAGCTGACTTAATGGGTGCTCATGCCTTGGGTATCCGGAACATTTTAGCCTTAACAGGCGACCCAGTAAAAGCAGGCGATCACCCAGAAGCCAAAGCTGTATTTGACTTAGAAGCGGTGCGTCTGCTGCAACTGATTAGGAAGATGAATCAGGGAGTTGATTGTAATGATAAATCCCTAACAGATGGGACACTGGACTTATTTGCAGGTGCAGCGGTAGATCCGCAATCTAAGAGTTGGTCAGGTTTGCAAAGTCGCTTTGAACGTAAGATAGAAGCAGGGGCGCAATTCTTCCAAAGCCAGTTGATTACAGACTTTGAGCGGTTAGAGAAGTTTATGGATGCGATCGCCGCAGGTTATAAAAAACCGATTTTGGCAGGAATTTTTCTGTTGAAATCTGCAAAGAATGCCCAATTTATTAATAAAGCCGTTCCCGGCGTGAATATTCCCCAACACATTATTGATCGATTAGCAAAAGCCAAAGATCCTCTAGAGGAAGGAATGCAGATTGCCGCAGAGCAAGTGCAGATAGCGCGACAATTGTGCCAAGGTGTCCACATGATGGCCGTGAAGCGAGAAGATTTGATCGCACCCATCTTAGATTTAGCAGGAGTAGAGAAGATTAGTTAGATGCTATCTGAGTAGATAGAGTGACGGATTTTTTACCAAAGCAGCTGGTGTGCTCCGGCTGCTTTATTAGTTGCGGAGTGCTGGGGATGCGATCAATTTATGTTGATTACAACTGCCAACTATGGAAGATAGTACGATCAAAGTAAGTTATTTAAGAAAACTGCTATTTACTCAGGTAGTATTACCAAGGATTACTAAGAAGGGACTGAATAGCAATTAATGCCAAGGAGTAAGTGATATGACAGAGATGAATACCGTTAATTCAGAGTTAATTGAAGAAGATGCAGAAATAGAAGAAGAGGAAACTGCACCAGAAGAAGAGGAAATAAGTGAACCGTTTGATCCAACTAAAATTAGGGTTGAAACTAGACAATTTAATATTGACTACTTACTTAAAAAGATTAGAAACAATGAAATTGAATTATATCCTGAATTCCAGCGCAAATTCGTTTGGAATAAAATAGCTCAAAGTAGACTTATTGAGTCTATTTTGCTTCGTATTCCTATACCAGTATTTTATATTGATGCAACTAATGAAGAAAAATGGTTAATGATAGATGGATCACAAAGGCTAACTACTTTAAAAGAGTTTGTAATAGATAAACAACTTAAGCTAACTGGACTAGAATCATTCACTGAGTTTAACGGCAAGATATATGATGAAATCCCACGTAATTATCAACGTCGTATAGAAGAAACACTCCTTACAGTTATTTTGCTTGAGCCAGGTACAGCTAAAGAATTTAAGCAAGCTATATTTGAACGTATTAATACCAGTGCGTTATCTCTCTCAACACAGGAAATTCGTCATGGCTTGAATCAAGGTAAAGCGACAAAATTATTAGAAAAATTAGCTGCATCAGATGAATTTAAAAAAGCTACTGGAAAAGGAATAAAGTCAGAGCGAATGGCGGATCGTGAGTGCATTCTTAGAGTTTTAGTATTTATGATAAATAATCAAGAATTATTTGAGAATAACAAAAGCTTTAAAAAGCTATTGGATCAATCAATGGCACATATAAATCTCATGCCAGAAGAGGAAATAAAATCAATAACTAATAAATTTCTAAATTTAATGAATTTAGCTTTTGACATATTTGGTAAAGATGGTTTTCGGAAAATAAAAGGAACAAAACGCTATCCCATCAATAAAGCCTTATTTGAGGCTTGGTCTGTTAATTTATATAAACTTAACGATCAAGAGGTTAAGATGATTAAAGAAAGGAAAGAAAATTTAAAACAAAAAATAATATATTTGACTAATGATGGTAAATTTGATACTCCTATCTATAGGAGTACAGGAACTCTTAAGACTGTATTAGATCGATTGAATGAAATTAAAGCAATTCTTAAAGAAGTATTATTATGATACATTCACTACATTTAAAAAATTTCAAACCATTTGAAGATCAGTTATTAGAGTTTAGACCATTAACTCTATTATCTGGTCTTAATGGCATGGGTAAATCTTCAGTATTACAATCACTTCTCTTATTACGCCAATCTTATCAACAAAGACTTTTACAAACAAAACGCCTAGCTTTAAATGGTGATTTGGTTCGTATTGGTACTGCTAAAGATGCTTTATTTGAGTGGGCAAAAGAGGAAATAATTAGTTTTGAACTTTTAGTAGATCGTCAAGAAAGAAAAACATGGATGTGGCGCTTTAGATATGATGAACAAGCAGATGTTCTACGCAGTGATACTGCACCGATAACTAAAGAACTACATGAATTTAGCCTTTTTGGAGATTTCTTTCACTATCTACAAGCAGAACGACTTGGCCCTCGTAATGTCTTTGAAATGTCAGATTATTTAGTACGTCAACATTTTCAAATTGGTACGAGAGGTGAATATACAGCACATTTTCTTAACGTTTTTGGTAATTCGAGAATAAATACTGTTGGACTTGATCATGGAGTTTCACAGAAAGTTCCTAAAGCTTTTGAACGTCCCAAACAAGGTGAACGAAGCAAATTGAGTCATCCAAAATCAGATTCGGATTCGGAAAAGTTGCAGTATCAAGTTAAGGCATGGATGGAAGAAATTAGCCCTGGCACAATAATTCATCTCAATGCAATTACATCAGTTGATTTGATGAGTTTACAATACTCATTTGATATGGGAAAAGAATTTAGTAATCCTTACCGTGCCACTAATGTAGGATTTGGAATTACCTACACTTTACCAATTATTGTAGCTGTACTTGCATCTCCTCCTGGTACACTAATTCTAGTTGAAAATCCTGAAGCTCATCTTCATCCTAGAGGACAAGCAAAAATGGGAGAATTGTTAGCACTAGCAGCTAGTTGTGGTATTCAAGTAGTGATAGAAACTCATAGCGATCATGTTTTAAATGGTATTCGTCTTGCTGTTCATGGTGGCAAACTTAAGCCGGAAGATGTGCAATTACATTATTT
Organism: Cylindrospermum stagnale PCC 7417; assembly: GCF_000317535.1. Classification (NCBI taxonomy): domain Bacteria; kingdom Bacillati; phylum Cyanobacteriota; class Cyanophyceae; order Nostocales; family Nostocaceae; genus Cylindrospermum; species Cylindrospermum stagnale. The sequence continues at coordinate 4,422,182 of NC_019757.1, read as the reverse complement.
TCAACGTCAAGAAAAACAAGGACAAGCTTTTACAAAAGTAATTTCCCCACGGATTTATCGCGATGGTAGAATTGACCGCTGGCCTGATGGATTTTTTGATGAGTGGGAAAAAAGCTTAGATGCTTTATTAGAACCTGTCGAGGGAGATTAGGATGTGGAGTTTGATCTAGTATTTAATGAACTTTCTGTACAAAATATTGATTCTAATGTAGAAATAGCAAGACAATGGATGTCTGATTTTATTGAAACTATTAGAGCATTTACAGCCCAAGGTGTTAAGGTAAGTATTCGCTCTAACGAATATTTTTATACTATCATGCTTGCACCTAATTATTCTATAAGTCAATGGTGTAAAGAAGCTAATGAAAAAGAGCGACGTTTTATTAAAAATTTAGCAACTAAGACACCTTTATCACAGGATTTATTAAATCCAAAGATTCAAGATATTGAAAATAATGCTGGCTTGTCTGACGCTTATCATCAAGGGAAGTCAGCAATTGGCCTGGGTGTTGCTTATTTACTCGATACAGTAGCAATTAGTTTTATATCTGATCAGTCTTGGGATTTAAGCTGTCTGGAATTAGATTTGATTCAACTGAATGATAATGACGAGATAATTAATCAAGCTGTAGAAATTCGTCACGCTAGTCGTAATATTCATATTCAAGACCACTCTGAATGGATACAGGAGCGAATTCGCACTGGAGTTAATGATGGTGAGGATATTTGGGAGCGTAGAAAAGAATTATTTCCCAGTCTGGAGTTTTGCGAAAATGTCAGCAAACAGATCCAAAGCCTTTATTATGGAACTCCAATGTTAAGACAGGTTGAAAAGAAGTTATTTGAATTAGAAAATTACTGTAAATCTTGGAAAGACGGAGCTTTTGATTTAGACCTTCTTCCTAGCAAAGCTACTCCAGAAAGTGAGTCTAGGCTTAAAGACTTAGAAGAAAAACTAACCTTTAAATGTCCTGATGGTAAGAAGCGTATTTTTAGTTTGCATCTCAGAATGACTGGTGCAGGCGCTTGGCGGCTTCATTTCTCTTCAGAATTAGGGATCTGTCCAGAATTAGGGACAGGCAAAATTATTATTGGGTATATTGGTAAAAAAATACAGTAATTTTTAGATTTAATTAAATTGTGCGATCGCTTATTTCCCCTCTTACCCAAAATCACGGAACTCCTTACCGTGCCATATTCTTAATATAAAAATTACATCTTCAAGCCGTAAATATCGCACAACATAATTACCCGCTACAAGTTCACGCACATTCTCAAACTCCGGTACAGAACGCCCTATGTCGGGATGCAGTACAATTTTGCCAATTGCTTGTCGTAGCCGCAGAGATACGCGTTCTGCTGCTTTTGGGTTATGAACCGCGATAAACTCCCGCAGCCGAATCAAATATTGAATCGCGCTTTCTGAAAACTCCAGCCTCATAATTAAGGAGCCTTGGTTTCAGCAGCAGTTCCCCAAGTCTCTAGCCACTTCATCACATCTTCTCCTGATACTACACGACCCGCTTCAATATCCGCGAGCGCATCTTGAGTCTCTTCTAACATCTGCTGTTTACGCTCTTCCTGCTCAATATACTGACGTAAAGCGTCATTGATTATCCAACCCTTAGAACGCTTGAGACGGTTAGCAGTGGTATCAAGTTTCTCTTGCAAGTCATCATCAAGCCGAAAACTCGTGGTACTCATGAAATCACCTATAATGCACAATAATACATTGCATTATTTTCAAGATAATTCACTATTCATCAACTTTCAACCACAAGCGATCGCTTGCTAAACTAAGACAAACCTCATCTAGCGCGAGGGTATATGACCTTTACCAGCAATCCCCCCACCTCTGGAACCACCCTCCCAGACCATACGCAACTTCCAGAGTCTGACGGAACTTTCGTGAAAAACTTCCAAGAACATCCCCAAAGCATCCTCCTAACCGATTCCATTAAACCAGTATTGCAAAAACGCCACCCTGACGGGCAATATTGCATAGGTCAAGATAGCGGTATCTACTGGCGCATTACCGACCCCCCAGAACGCGGTGCAGAAGCTCCTGACTGGTTCTATGTACCCAATGTACCACCTACCTTAAATGGGCAAATGCGCCGCTCTTATGTGCTTTGGCAAGAATACATCGCTCCATTAATTGTCTTAGAATTTGTTTCTGGAAATGGCAGCGAAGAGAGAGATAAAACTCCTTGGACGGGTAAATTTTGGATTTATGAGCAGGTGATTCATCCAGCTTTTTATGGCATTTATGAAGTGAATAAAGCCAGCGTAGAAGTCTATCACCTGATAGAAGGACAATATCAGTTATTACCAGCAAATGAACGGGGACATTATCCCATTAATCCCTTGGGAGTTGAGTTAGGTTTATGGCAGGGAGAATATCAGAATGCAGAATTACCGTGGTTGCGGTGGTGGGATTTGCAAGGCAATTTGTTGTTGACAGGTGACGAAAGAGCCGAACAGGAAAGACAAAGGGCGGAAATGGAACGCCAAAGAGCGGAAATGGAACGCCAAAGAGCGGAAATGGAACGCCAAAAAAGCGATCGCCTAACTGCACAGTTGAAGGCACTTGGCATTGAACCAGAGGCGTAATATTTTTGTTTGGATTTTGGCTAAAAGATGCGTCTCCCCACCCTTTCGCTAAACGCTACAATTGAAAGAGTGAGGTCTATGATCGGCTTTCACATTGGATATAGTTTATGGCAACTTTTAGCTTAGAGCTACCCGCAGAAACTTTTTCTGCCTTGCACCTGTCACCTGATGAGTTTGTCCGTGAGTTGCGGCTTGCTGGGGCTATTCACTGGTATAAACGTGGTGAAATTTCCCAAGAGAAAGCAGCTAGTCTCGCAGATTTAGACCAAAAAGATTTTCTCCTCGCCCTGAAGAGTGAACAAGTCAATACCTTTAATGTTGACTTTGCTGACTTACGACTGCAATTAGAAAGAGGCTGAATCACCTGTAATTAATGCTTCTGCTTAGAGGATATTTTAAAAGTATCCTTATTAACATCAAAACCTCGGAAACCCAGGAGAGTAGAGACGTTGTATGCAACGTCTCTACATTTGCAGGAGACAAGTCAGCTATTTATTTACATCCAATATCCGCGAAGTTTTTAACCGTTCCATCCATTTTTGTAAATAGACTAGATTAGTTGTTTGCTCATCTATATCTTGGGTATCCAACGCATAAGGCATCAGTCCCAAAATCGTCGCTGTTGTAACGCAAAACATCGATTTTTGGAAACTCATACAAATCTGTACCCGCAAATCATCTTCACCCCGAGGACTGCGACGATAGATTTCATGCAGATACTCTGGTAGATAATGGCGCATATCCTGCATTAACAAAGTGGGAGGAATGCCGGCGCTACCAATGGGTAAAGGGTCAGCATATAATGCACCATATTGAAAGCGAGATTGATCTGGGGAAACTTGATAAGCTTGGGCGTTGAGAGAAACTGTTCCCAAAAAAGGAGTTCCCCGAAAAAATACCGCCTCTACATAAGGAATTGCTGTATCTGCTAAAAAGGTTAAACCAACTGATTTAGGAATAATTTCATAGACCTTATCGGCAATTTTGACCTCGTAGGTAATTGGATTGACAGCATTTGCTACTAAACCCGTTTTAATATGTTCTACAACTTGGGGAATCGATTTGATTTCGCCTTGATCATAACGGTCTGATAAGCTGAGAAACATATCAGCCATTACCCGCCAAAATTGACCTAATCCTGTGTAGTAAGCAGAGACGCGCACAAATTCAATTAAAAAGTCTGGAAATAGTTGATTCAGTCCCAGAACTAAGGGATTATTTTTAAATTTAGCAGCAATAACGGCTTGCGCTCTTTCTTGAAATTCCTTTGTGTCCAAATATGCATCTAGTCCGCCACCACCATGCCACATCATGCTTTTCATGCAATATTCGGCATATTCAAAATTAATTCTGTCATGCCACCAATGACGTAGTAATTTTTGGAAAGAGATTTCGCCATTGAAGTATTTAAAGAAGGGGAAAAATACTAAAAATTGTTTTTCAGCAATATAGTTGAGATTTTTTGAATAAGCATCTAAAACTACGCCATAGCTTTTGAGAATTCCTACTACTTCCAACACATTTTGCGGTGTATCAGAGAGTAATGCCTCTCCAGTTTGCAGGCGTTGAATATATTCAGATAAAGTATTATTAACTCGCTTTTTTTTAGTGGTTGCCATTACCAATTCTCCAAATATTTATTCTAGGAATTTTTGATTGGCTATTAGGGCTTGGTAATTGGTGATTGAAGCAGGTTATGAAAGTTATGATTACCAATTACCAATTACCAATTACCAATTACCAATTACCAATTACCAATTACCAATTACCAATTACCTATCATTTAGATTTTGCTTTTTGGCTTATCTAAAGATACTGTTGCTACTACATTTTGGACATTAACCATTGCTGTGATGGTTGGTTCAGTCCAGTAAACTAACCAAGCGGGTTGGATGCCGAAAATGACAATCAGCACTGCTAAAATCATTGCTGGGGCGCGATCGCTCCAATATACCCGTGGCAAGTTGGTGACTTGTGTCGACAAACGCCCAAAAAAGGCACGGTTGAGGAGAATTAAGAAGTAAACCGCAGTTAAGCCTGTACCAATCATCGATAGCAAGGTTTGCACCGGAAATACGGCAAAACTGCCCCGAAAAACAATGAATTCGGAAATAAATCCTACCATTCCCGGTATGCCAGCGCTGGCCATGACTCCCATAACCATCAAGCTGCCAATTACAGGTAAACCCCGTTCTGGATTCAGTAGTCCTTGAATAACATTTAAATCGCGGCTACCAGCTTTTTTATACACAACCCCAACTAACAAAAACAGCATTGCAGAAATCAAGCCATGGCTAATCATCTGCATCACAGCACCCAAAACGCTTAAAGGTGTAGCTGCTGCTGCTGCTAACAGTACATAGCCCATGTGCCCAATGGAACTGTAAGCTACCATTTTCTTCATATCGGTTTGGGCGATCGCGCAAGATGCACCATACAATACGCTAACTACAGCCCAAGTTGCCAACCACGGTGCTAGATATGCCCAAGCTTCGGGCAACAAGTTCATCCCAAACCGCAGTAAGCCGTAAGTCCCCAATTTCAACAATACCCCAGCCAACAGCACAGAAATCGGTGTAGAAGCTTCTACGTGAGCATCTGGTAACCAAGTATGGAAGGGAACCAAGGGAATTTTGATCCCAAAACCCACCAACAGCCCCCCTAGGAGTAAAATTTGTGTCGCTAAAGGTAAAGTCGTGGCATTCAAAGTGGCGATCGCAAAGCTATGAGAACCACTCAGCCAAACCATCCCCAAGAAACTGGCTAAAAGCAGGATTCCGGAAACAGCAGTATAAATGAGAAATTTTGTCGCGGCATAACCCCGCTTTGCACCACCCCAGATAGCTATTAACAAATACAGGGGAATCAATTCCAATTCGTAAAATAGGAAAAATAGCAGTAAGTCCTGTGCCAGAAAAGCTCCTGTCACCCCAGCACTTAAAAGTAGGATTAAAGAGTAATAAAATCTAGGACGTTGAAGAGCTTGGTCGCTGCTATAAATGGCGATGCAAGTCAACAGTCCATTCAAAAGCAATAATGGCAAAGATAAGCCATCTACCCCTAGATTATAATTTAAGCCTAGGGCATCGATCCAGGGGAGGGACTCGGCGAACTGTTGACTGATGGACGCTGGATTGAACTGAATTGCTAGGACAATTGTCAACAAAAAATTGACACTGGCAAAGACCAAAGCTATCCCACGAGAGAGTTTCCCATTGATCTCAGAAGGCCAGAAACCGATTAACGCCGCACCAATTAATGGCAGCAAAATCAACGTACTCAGCATAAGCACAAATCGTGAAGGGGCAAGAGGAGAAAAATGAATTCAAAATTCAAAATTCAAAATTCAAAAAAAACTAGATTTTTACTTTAAATTTTTCACTTTGATTTTTGCATTGAAGTGCAGCGACTACTTCAGCACTACTAGAAAGGCAATTTATCTAGGAGTCCCAATGACCAGCTAATGAAAAAACCCAGGACGCTAATTACCACGAGGATGGTTAACATATAGCCTTGGGATTGACCAGAAATGCTGTATTTTAAAGTTTGCCCACTGAAAATAGCGGCAAATCCTACCAAGTTTACTAGACCATCAACCAAATAGCGATCGCTCCAAGCAGAAATCTTAGACAGCAGTGCTACAGCACTCACAACCGTTAGGCGATAAACTCGGTCAATGTAAAAATCATAACCTAACAAGTCCTGAATAAATCTCCAGGAAAGGATTCTGGATCTTGACCAAGCTTTGTGCAGATAAATTGTTGAACCAATACCAACCCCCAGAATAGTAGAAGCCAGCAACGATATCAGCACATACCAATCAATGCTTTCCCAACCGGGTAGCAAGTACCATTGTTGTAGCATTAGGGGTAATAGCAGCGTCAGCACAGTCAGAGCCACCATTGGAAATGCCATTTGCCAACCAACTTCTGGGGCGCGGCGGGTCTTCGGTTGCGGTTTACCCCAAAAGACTAATCGAAATACTCTGGTCAAATTCAGTGCTGTTAAGCCATTGACTAATATTAAAACCACGATTACCCAAGGGCTAATCCTCACCAAGCCATCAGCCCATGCCAACATTGCCCAAAAGCTTCCTAGTGGTAACAGTGTCACCATCCCCGCCGAACCGACAATAAAGGCGGTGGTGGTGGCTGGCATCCGTGACCACAGACCGCCCATTTCTGTTAAATCTTGACTTTGGGTAGTGTAGATAATCGACCCAGAACTCATAAATAACAGTGCTTTAGCGATCGCATGGGTTAACAATAACATCAAGGCCACACCGCCTTGCTGCAATCCCATTGCCAAAAAGACTAATCCCATGTAGGCACTGGTGGAATGAGATAGCGATCGCTTAATATCAATTTGGGCGATTGATACTAATGTTGCACCCACCGCCGTCACCGTACCCATAACTACCAAAGCATTCAACGCTATCGGCGACAACGCTAACAATGGCTGAATTTTATACAGTATGTAAGCACCACCAGCTACCACCAGGGAATTCCGCATCACCGACGCCGGGTTAGGCCCTTCCATCGCCTCATCTAACCACAGATGCAAAGGAAATTGGGCGCATTTACCAGCAGGCCCAGCAATCAAAGCCAAACATAATAACGTTGATGTCACAGGACTTAAGTTAGCCGTTTGCGCCCACTCAGATAAATCGGAAAAATCCAGACTGCCGGCTAAGTTAGAGAGAGCCACCACACCCATTAAAAGTAACAAATCTCCCACCCGCTTAGTCCAAAAAGCATCCCGCGCCGCCGTCACCACTAGCGGTTGAGCATACCAAAATCCCACCAGCAAGTAAGTGGAAAGGGTCAAGACTTCCAATAAAGCGTAACTGAGAAACAAGGAGTCACTCATAGCTAAACCACTCAGCGCCGCTTCAAAAAATCCGATCAGCGCGAAAAACCGTGCCAACGACCAGTCCTTTTCCATATAGCCCAGGGCATAAATTTGGGCCAACAGACTTAATCCCGTAATTAAAACTATTGCCCCAATACTCACTGGCGAAAGTTCTAGAGCAAAAGATAATTTAAAATCCGCAGCTTGGAACCAGGTAATCACCAAGCTTTCTGGATCTTTGTCCCAGATATCTTTAAATACAAACAGGCTATGGAAAAAAGCTAAGATAGTCGTCAACAAATTGAAGTATGCCGCAGGTCTTGGCCCTGTACGTTGAATTATTCCCATTCCCCACGGCAAGGTTAAAACTGCGCCTAATAAGCTATAAAAAGGCACAAACCAACTTGTTAAAAATAGAAACTGATTCATTTAAAATTCCCTTGACAACTCAGCCTGATTTTTTTTAAATAGCCTAAAAAAAGCATCTACTAAAAAAAAATTCCCGGAAACTAGGTTTTTTTAACTATTTTGACACTAAAATTGAATAAGCATTTTTACTTTAGCTTACCCTATTAAATTTAAAAAAAAATATAACGTTACATACTTAAAGGCATTTACTTCTCTTATATCATCTTTGGTTAGAGATTTGTATTTCTACACTTTAGCAAAGAACTTTATACGATATATTTGGAAAAATTATATATTTTTCATCTAGTCCTTGTGCAAACGGCAAAACTTCAGGAAAGACAGAGACAGCAGCCTATACAGCCCCCGCTCATCCCTTGCTAGACAGGATTACCCTTGGTTATGAATCTCGTTTTTTAAATGTAATAAAGAAATTATAAAGCATAAGCGGCCACTCTAGGAATCCGTAAACTTTGATCGCGTAGCAGGTCGTATTAAAAATTGTTAACTTTCTTAAAACTTTCTTATTACAAACTATAGTAATTTATATTGCCAGGGATGCAAAGCTTTCCTATGCTTAATTTGGAAGTGTTTTCTTAGCTCATAAGATAAAGCTCTCCCCGTCAAAATTTCCGACCCACAGTACTGATCGGATTCAACTTTAGGAGTTCTGCGATGCCAATTGCAGTTGGTATGATTGAAACAAAGGGCTTTCCAGCAGTTGTAGAAGCTGCTGATGCGATGGTGAAAGCTGCTCGCGTTACCTTGGTAGGCTACGAAAAAATCGGTAGCGCTCGCGTTACCGTGATTGTCCGGGGAGATGTATCTGAGGTGCAAGCCTCAGTAGCAGCTGGCGTTGAAGCGGCCAGAAGAGTAAATGGTGGTGAAGTGTTATCCACTCACATCATTGCCCGTCCTCACGAAAACCTCGAATACGTCTTGCCGATTCGTTATACAGAAGCTGTGGAACAGTTCCGCACCTAAAAGTAGTTTAAACGAAGTAATTAACACTCTTTGGCTAATTGAAGCCTGAGTTTCGTCGCTTGTCTAGAAACTTAATTTAAGGATGAGAACTAATGTCAATTGCAGTCGGAATGCTTGAAACGTTAGGCTTTCCAGCAGTGGTGGAAGCCGCTGATGCGATGGTGAAAGCTGCTCGCGTTACCTTGGTAGGCTACGAAAAAATCGGTAGCGGTCGGGTTACAGTCATCGTTCGAGGTGACGTTTCGGAAGTACAAGCTTCCGTGGCCGCAGGTGTGGAATCAGTGAAGCGAGTCAACGGTGGACAGGTGTTGTCTACCCATATCATTGCTCGTCCTCACGAAAACTTGGAATACGTCCTACCAATTCGTTATACAGAAGATGTAGAACAATTCCGGGAAAATGTGAACGCGATTCGTCCTTTCGGTAGAAGACCGTAAAGATTAATGCAAGTCGCCAAAGTTCGTGGCACAGTAGTCAGCACCCAAAAAGATCCCAGTCTTAGAGGTGTCAAACTACTGCTGTTGCAATTAGTAGATGAAAACGGAAACATCCTGCCAGAGTATGAAGTAGCAGCAGATATTGTTGGTGCGGGAGTGGATGAGTGGGTACTTGTCAGTCGTGGTAGTGCCGCTCGTCAAGTGCTGGGCAATGAACAACGGCCGTTGGATGCAGCAGTAGTGGCGATCATAGATACCATTCACGTCGAAGATCGCGTCATTTACAGCAAAAAAGACCAGTATCGATAGTCAATGGTCATTAGTCATTAGTCATTAGTCATTGGTCACTAGTTGTCAACTGACAAATGACGACTGACAAATGACAACTGAACATCTGACAAAAAGCTTATTTCAGGAGGAATCTCGCGATGGTAGTCCGCAGCACGGCGGCACCCCCAACCCCTTGGTCAAGGAGTTTAGCTGAACCCCAGATCCAACCAACCGCTTTTGTACACTCTTCGGCCAACATTATCGGGGATGTGCTGATAGGTGCGAATGTAATCGTTGCTCCAGGGACTTCGATTAGAGCGGATGAAGGTACGCCTTTTTATATCGGTGAAAACACCAATATTCAAGATGGTGTGGTCATTCATGGGTTGGAGCAAGGCCGAGTAATTGGGGATGATGAAAATCTCTACTCGGTATGGGTTGGTAAGAATGCTTCAATTACCCACATGGCTCTCATTCATGGGCCAGCTTATGTAGGGGATGATTCTTTTATTGGCTTTCGCTCTACGGTATTTAATGCCAGGGTGGGTGCAGGTTGCATCGTGATGATGCACGCCTTAATTCAAGATGTAGAAATTCCCCCAGGTAAGTATGTGCCTTCGGGAGCGATCATTACTAATCAGCAGCAAGCAGACCGCTTGTCAGATGTCCAAGAGCAGGATGGAGCATTTGCTCATCATGTGGTTGGAATTAATCAGGCATTGCGATCTGGTTATCGCTGTGCTGCGGATAGCAAGTGTATTGCACCCATTCGGGATGAAATAGCTAAATCTTATACAAGTATTACGGTTGAAGAATTGGAAAGGAGTAGTGAAGTGGCGAGCAAGAGTTTGGGTGCAGAAACGGTAGAGCAGTTGCGCTATTTATTAGAGCAAGGGTATAAAATTGGTACAGAACACGTAGACCAAAGACGGTTTCGGACAGGTTCTTGGACTAGTTGTCAGCCGATTGAACCGAGATCAGTCAGGGAGGCGGTCGCAGCTTTAGAAAGTTGTTTAGCAGACCATAGTGGCGAGTATGTCCGTTTGTTTGGCATTGACAACGGTAGACGGCGGGTGTTAGAAACCATCGTCCAACGTCCCGATGGTGTGGTGGCAACAACAGCCAGCTTTAAAGCTCCTGGGAGTCAGTCCAATGGCAGTTATAACGGTAACGGCAGCGGCAACGGCGCTAGTAGCGCCAAAATCAGTACTGAAACTGTAGACCAAATCCGCCAACTCTTGGCAGGTGGCTACAAAATAGGCATGGAACACGTAGATGAGCGGCGTTTCCGCACGGGTTCTTGGACTAGTTGCCAGCCAGTTGAAGGAACTTCGATCAATGAAGTTATTTCTGCTTTAGAAAATTGTATAGAAAGCCATCAAGGCGAGTATGTGCGGTTAATTGGCATTGATACCAAAGCCAAGCGGCGGGTATTAGAAAGCATTATCCAACGACCCAATGGTCAGGTAGCTTCATCTGGTAGTCCCAAAGCAGTTGCTAGTAAATCATCTGAAAGGGCATCAGTTGGTAGTACCAAATTAAGTTCTGAAGTAGTGGATCAGCTGCGGCAACTATTAGCTAGTGGGAATAAAATTAGTGCCGAACACGTAGACCAGCGGCGGTTCCGGATGGGTTCTTGGGCTAGCTGTGGTCAAATTCAAACCACATCTGACAGAGAAGCGATCGCCATTTTAGAATCGTACCTCGCTGAATATCAAGGGGAATATGTGCGGCTAATTGGTGTTGACCCCAAAGCGAAGCGCCGGGTATTGGAAACAATTATCCAACGCCCATAGTAATAGGTAATGGGTAATGAATGGGTAATTGGTAATGGGCAATGAGAAACCTAATCACCAAGAACTATCAATTACCAATTACCAATCAAATTTTTTCCGGCTTCCGAGGTGACAAATCTCATGCCTGTGCCGCCACTGCGCCTCAGCAACAACTTTAATTCTTATATTAGTGGCGAGGTGACTATTCACGAGAGTGCAGTACTTGCACCAGGGGTGATTCTCCAAGCGGCTGTAAACAGCAAAATTATTATCGGCCCAGGGGTCTGTATTGGCATGGGAACAATTCTCCAAGTCCATGAAGGCATCCTCGAAGTAGAAGCAGGAGCAAACCTGGGAGCCGGTTTTTTGATGGTTGGTAACGGCAAAATCGGTACAAATGCTTGCATCGGTTCAGCGACAACAGTTTTCCACTGTTCTGTTGAAGCAGGCCAAGTAGTTCCACCTGGTTCAATTTTGGGTGACACCAGTCGGCAGATTGGTGAACCAAAACAACTAGAACCATCCGCCACTAACTCCACTTCTACAAATACTGAGGAGCCGGAGGAAAATCCCCAGGTGATTTCCTCAACTAATATCTCGGCGTCAGCCTTTGTGGAATTAAAATACCAGTCTACTTTCTCCTCCAAGTCGAATCCCGTCACTGGGAGCCAATCTGCTCCTGATGGGGTAGATACCAAGACTGCTGACTCCAGCCTCAGGGAAGATACCCAGAAAGGGTCTACATTAGTCAGTATTCAGGACTCAGAACCCAATCAGTCTGATGCTGAACCTAATATTTTCGGGGCGCAAATTTATGGGCAAGGAAGCATAGAAAGGTTGTTGTCCACATTGTTTCCCCATAGGCAACCCTTGAACGACTCAAACTCTCACAACAATCCAAGCTAAATCTATTAGAGGGGCTTGTACAGAAACTGCACTTTTTGGTAAGTTGCCAGTTTTGTGAGTATCCTGGATAGTATGGAGACATATAATCAACGGTCTATTAGTACCATCCAGGCATCCCGTCTTCGAGACGACTACAAGGATACTGCCTTGGGTTTAGTGTCCACCCGCAGCTTTCCAGCAATAGTTGGCACAGCGGACATGATGCTGAAATCGGCTGGTGTTCACTTGGTTGGGTATGAAAAAATTGGTGGCGGTCACTGTACTGCTATCGTTCGAGGTGGAATTGCTGATGTGCGTCTGGCTGTAGAAGCTGGTGTGCAAACTGCTGAACAGTTTGGTCAGTTGGTTTCTAGCTTGGTGATTCCCCGGCCTTATCCCAATCTTGAGGTGGTGCTGCCAATTACCAACCGCCTCAATCAAATCATGCAGGAAGGTAATTACAGCCGCCTGAGTAATCAAGCAATTGGTCTAGTGGAAACGCGGGGATTTCCGGCGATGGTTGGCGCCTGTGATGCGATGCTCAAATCCGCTAATGTCCATTTAGCCGCTTATGAAAAGATTGGGGCGGGTTTGTGTACAGCCATCATTCGTGGCTCTGTCGCAAATGTTGCCGTAGCAGTAGAAGCGGGGATGTTTGAAGCAGAACGCATTGGGGAGTTGAATGCCGTTATGGTAATTCCTCGACCACTGGAGGATTTGGAGCAAACCTTACCCCTAGCAAGTTGCTGGATAGAAGAACGTCAACCATTAAACTTGCCAGTCAATATTAAGGAGCAAGTTGCCGAACTAGAGGTGCTAAAGCTGCCAGATTTAGCTACCTTACCTGTAAAAGTTCCGGAAGAATTATGGAATGATCAATGATCGATTGCAGTGAATCTTCTCCATAAGTCCAATACCCATCTTCTAATAGCGGTCATAGAGTTTTATCTATACTAAAACTCTAAATTTTTAATGAGTAATTCCCTAAGATTTCCTAGTGTTCAGTGATACTAAATATATATCTATGAATCGTTTTAGCTATTAGAGGAGTATCACTCTTGAACCAAGCGACGCTGCACCAATTGAAGGTTTTCGAGGCGGCGGCACGGCACAGCAGCTTTACTCGCGCCGCTGAGGAATTGTTTCTCACCCAACCAACCGTATCGATGCAAATCAAGCAACTCACAAAATCGGTAGGGTTGCCATTATTTGAGCAGGTGGGGAAGCGCTTGTATCTGACGGAGGCTGGGCGCGAATTATCTGTAACTTGCCGCCAGATTTTTGAAACTATAGCCCAATTTGAAATGAAGGTAGCAGAATTAAAAGGGCTAAAACAGGGACAATTACGCTTGGCAGTAATTACAACAGCAAAATATTTTATACCGCGCTTGTTAGGGCGGTTTTGCCAACTTTACCCAGGAATTGATATTTCGCTGCAAGTAACTAACCATGAAGGGATTTTGGAGAGAATGGCCAGTAATATGGATGACTTGTATGTTATGAGTCAAGTTCCAGAAAATACTGATGTCACTTTTGAGCCATTTTTAGAAAATCCCTTGGTAGTTTTTGCACCTATTAATCATCCGCTGTCCCAGGAAAAAAATATCCCCATACAACGCCTAACCGATGAACCTTTTATTATGCGAGAACCTGGTTCAGGCACACGTCGTGCTACCCAAAGTCTCTTCGATGAACATGGAGTGAAGGTAAAAGTTAAGCTGGAATTGGGGAGTAACGAGGCAATTAAACAGGCAATCGTCGGCGGTTTAGGAATTTCTGTTTTATCTCGTCATACCTTATTGACAGATACGTTAGAGTTCAGCATTTTGGATGTCCAACACTTCCCCATTCCGCGAAATTGGTACATGGTTTATCCATCTGGCAAACAGTTATCTATTGTTGCTCGTGCCTATTACGAATATCTACTAGAGGCGGTAAAGGACATTGCGGCGCTAGACACCGTTATTTCTAAGGTAAATCGTTAGTGAGGAAGAGGCTATTGCCTATTGCCTCCTTTTTTGGATACAAAATAGCCAGTAGCTTGACGGCTGAACCAGGAACCATTAAAAATTAACCAGCGGAACCATTAAATAAAAATGGGGGAAGACGGGAAGTGGTTAACCCGGAAAAATCATCTTGGTGCAAAACAGTAGAAAGTCAGATTGTCGCTGTGACAGTATATGCTGACAAAGCCTTAGTTACACGGCGGGGTGTAGTGTCTTTAACAGGACTCGAACGGGAGTTAGTGATTACACCGCTGCCGATGACTGTAGAAACTGAGTCTGTGAGGGTAAGCGGTACGGGTACGGTAGGGGTGCGCTTGCTGGGGGTGAGTTGCGATGTCTCCGACGGGCTACGCCTACGCACTTATTTTACCGAACCCATTGCCGAGAGAGTAGCACAGTTGACGCGGCAAATTCAGCAACTAGAAGCAGAAATTCGCCACCTGCAAGCTCAAGTAGAAGCTTTGGCATTGCAATCTAGTTTTATCGTCGGCTTACGGGAAAAGACAGAGCAGACCTTTTCTCAGAGTCTAGCGCGGAAAAATATCAGCCTGAGTGAAACGTTGGATTTCCTCAATTTTCTCGGTAGCCAATATAGTGAATATGCGATCGCTTCTGGGGAGTGTAAAACCCAACAGCAAGAACTAGATAAGCAGTTACAAGCACTCCGCATTGCATTGCAAAATATCCAAACACCCCATCTCCAAGAAAGCCTCAGCTTAATTGTGGCAGTTGAAGTCGCAGATGCAGGTGAGTTTGAGCTAGAGGTTTCTTATGTGGTTAACCGCGCTAGTTGGAGTCCGCTTTATGACTTGCGGGTTGATAGCATCAGAGATATCGTGCATCTGAGCTACCTCGCAGAAGTTACCCAAAGTACCGGCGAAGATTGGTTGGGTGTAGCGCTTACTCTTTCTACAGCCAAACCAGGATTAGGTACAATCCCGCCAAAACTTCAACCTTGGTATATCAGCACTCCACAGCCATTAATAGGACGACGTCGAGAAGTGATGCTTCCACCTGCGCCTGCGATGATGGCTAAGTCTGCGCCTGGTGGTGAAGGAAGCTGGGAAGCAGAAGACGAAGTAGCAGAGGAAAATTTCATCGCAGCGGAAACTGTTGTTGCTGAAGTATCCAAGGAAGGGGGTGTAGTCACCTTTAAATTAAATAGCGGCGGTAACATCAAGAGTGATGGTACACCCCATAAAACGACAATATTTAATGATGATTATCCTTGTAAATTTGAGTATGTAGCAATGCCACGCTTGGTAAGCTTTGCTTATTTACAAGCTAAGGTAAAAAATAGTCCCGATGGTGCGACTTTATTACCAGGTAAGGCGAATATTTTTCGGGACAATACATTTGTCGGTACAACTGAACTAGAGAATATTGCACCAGGACAAGAATTCAAACTTAACTTAGGAATTGACGAAGGTTTGAAAATTGAGCGTAACTTAGTTGAGCGTCAGGTTGACAAAAAACTGATGAGCAAACAACGCCGCATTACTTATGGTTATCGGTTGGTAATTACTAATTTGCTCAATTTAGAAACTCATCTGAAATTAACTGAACAATTGCCAGTTAGCCGCAACGAAGAAATTAAGGTGCGTCTCACCCAAGGCAACCCACAAATTCAACTGGGTGAAATGGGTATTTTGGCATGGGGGTTAACTCTGCCACCGCAGGAAAAACGAGAGATATATTACCAGTTTACTGTTGAGCATCCGCCTGAGTTAACGGTGGTAGGATTAGATATTTAGATGTCAATTCCAGTGATGAATAATTACAAGCAGCAAGTAACTAAATTTTTCAATCTCAGAACTGCCTACGATCAAGAAGGTAAATTTCATCCACGTCTCGCTAATCGTCTACTCGAATGCTTATCACTTCATTCGGGACAGAGAATTCTTGATGTTGCTACTGGAACTGGTTTGATTGCGATTGCTGCGGCACAGCAAGTTGGTTCAGAAGGTTATGTCTTGGGTGTGGATATTTCTGCGGGAATGCTCAACCAAGCTAGACAAAAGATTGAAACAGCAGGATTACAGAATATTGAACTCATGGAGGCAGATGCAGATTTTCTAGATTTCCAAGACGAAAGTTTTGATATAATTTTTTGTTCTTCAGCACTCGTATATCTGACTGATATTTCTAATGCTTTACAAAATTGGTATCGGTTTCTGAAGAAAGGTGGAATCGTTGCCTTTTCTTGCTTTTCTGAAACATCTTTTATGGCAGATATTCAAAAAAAAGTCTGCTCAAAATTATTTGGTATTTCGTTGCAACATATTAACGAACCGCTAGGTACTCCTTCCAAGTGTTATCAGCTTTTACAACAAGCAGGGTTTGATCACATTGAGGTGAAGACAGAACAATTCGGTGAGTATCTTAGCCTTAGCGATCGCAGAATGTTGTGGAATGGAGGTGGTTTCTATCCTAGAGGAAATTCGCTCCAGCTGCTATCACAGACGCAATTAGAGCTATTACAAGCTGAATACACAGCAGAAATGGAGCGTTTAGTGACTGATCAAGGAGTTTGGTATGAGATTGCAGCCTTCTTTGTGCTAGCTCACAAATGAGTTTGCCATAGCAAACTGCTAGGCTAAACTTATAGGACTGAGACACTTGCTGCCATGACTGTCGCCCAAGATTTACCAATCCCAAAAGATGTTATATTTCCCCCAGGGGATTTATATAGTGACGAACCGCCTTTGGAAAGTGATTTGCATCGGTTACAAATGACGCTCCTCATCCAATGCCTTGAGTGGTTGTGGCAAAATCGTCATGATTTCTATGCGTCTGGCAATATTACAATTTACTACAGTCCACGCCAGCTAAAATCAGAATATTTTAGGGGGCCTGATTTTTTCGTGGTGCTGGGGACTGAACGCAAACCGCGTAAAAGTTGGGCTGTCTGGGAAGAAGATGGTAAGTATCCGAATGTGATTATTGAAGTGCTATCAGATTCCACAGCCGCAACAGACAGGAATTTGAAAAAGCAAATTTACCAAGATACGTTTCGCACACCAGAATACTTTTGGTTTGAGCCAAATAACTTAGAATTTGCTGGGTTTGTCTTGGTAGCTGGTAAGTATCAACCTTTAGAACCTAATCCCCAAGGCTGGTTATGGAGTCAGCAGCTAGAGTTATTTTTGGGTGTTGATCAAGATAGTTTACGCTTTTTCACGGCTGTTGGAGAGTTAGTTCCGACACCGAAAGAAGTGGCTGAACAGGAAAAGCAACGTGCTGAACAGGAAAAGCAACGCGCTGAACAGGAAAAGCAACGCGCTGAACGCTTGGCGGCAAAATTGCGAGAATTAAATATTGATCCAGATGCTATTTAGGAATCTTCAGGAAGAATCCATTTTGGTGGTTCCGTCATTCTTTTCCGCAGTCGTTCTTCTGCTAACTCCAGCATTTTGTCTAAGGAAGTCTCTTCAATAAACTTTGAGGCTTCCGTTCTAAACTCGGTATTAGGGCATTTATCCCCTAAAACGCAGCCATTGACACAGGCTACAGCGCAGTCAATCTTCTGCTCCACAGTAAATTCCTCTCTTTCTACTTAGGGCGCTTTTACCCTCCAAGTAAATTTTACCTTGTGAATTGCCCTCCTATTAGTCCAAATACCTACCATTTAGTTAAGCTAGGCATTATCGATGCAATGTCTTGTTGAAAAGGGCGCTCATGTCGGAACTGTTGGCTAATACTGGAACTATCGCGGCGATCGCAACTGCTATTGTCCCTCAACAAGGTAGCGTGGGGATTGTGCGGGTTTCTGGGTTCCATGCAATGGCGATCGCTCAAACTCTGTTTGACGCACCAGGGCGTCAAGTTTGGGAAAGTCACCGGATTCTTTACGGTTATATCCGCCATCCCCAAACACAAGAAATCGTAGATGAAGCTTTGTTGCTGATTATGAAAGCTCCCCGCTCTTACACCCGTGAAGATGTGGTGGAGTTCCATTGTCACGGGGGAATTATGGCGGTGCAACAGGTGTTGCAACTGTGTTTAGAAGGTGGTGCGCGATTAGCCCAACCGGGAGAGTTTACCCTGCGGGCGTTTTTGAATGGGCGATTGGATTTAACTCAAGCCGAAAGTATTGCCGATTTAGTGGGAGCGCGATCGCCTCAAGCGGCTCAAACTGCTTTAGCTGGGTTGCAGGGGAAGTTAGCTCATCCGATCCGTCAGTTACGCGCTAACTGTTTGGATATCTTGGCAGAAATTGAAGCTCGGATAGACTTTGAAGAAGATTTGCCACCATTGCATATCAATTCCATCATATCAGAAATCGACAAAATTGCCGCAGATATTACCAAGTTATTGGCAACTAAAGACAAAGGCGAACTGCTCCGCACAGGGTTAAAAGTGGCGATTGTCGGGCGTCCGAATGTGGGGAAATCCAGCTTGTTGAATGCTTGGAGTCAGAGCGATCGCGCGATCGTTACAGACTTACCCGGTACAACCCGCGATGTGGTGGAATCTCAGCTAGTTGTGGCGGGAATTCCCGTGCAGGTACTAGATACAGCGGGGATTCGGGAAACTGTAGATCAAGTAGAAAAAATCGGCGTTGAGCGATCGCGCCGTGCAGCTAATGCAGCTGATTTAGTCTTGCTCACCATCGACGCCGCAGATGGTTGGACTCAAGGCGATGAAGAGATTTATACACAGGTGCAACACCGTCCGTTAATTTTAGTTATTAACAAAATTGATCTTGTGCAAACAGCTTTGATTACATCCTGGGAATATCCCAAAACAATTAACCAAATTGTTACCACATCAGCGTCACAAAATCAAGGAATTGATGGCTTAGAAACGGCTATTTTAGAAATAGTACAAACTGGAAAAGTTCAAGCTGCTGATATGGATTTAGCGATTAACCAAAGGCAAGCCGCAGCGTTAACAAAAGCGAAGATTTCTTTAGAGCAAGTGCAAGCGACAATTACCGATCAGTTACCATTAGACTTTTGGACGATTGACTTACGAGGTGCGATTCAGTCACTAGGAGAAATCACCGGAGAAGAAGTGACAGAATCTGTTTTGGATCGGATTTTCAGTAGGTTCTGTATTGGTAAATAGCCCAGATTAATACAACATTTTACTATATTAGGACTTACGCAGTATACAAATTTGACACGATATGAATCAACGATAATTGGTAATTTTCGGCTTTTGGGAGAGCATATTAGCCCTCTGCTGTCACTCTCCGAAAACATTTGCCATTTCTGAATTCTAGAGCTTTTATCTACCAAGCGATTGCACAATTTCTTTCTAATAACAAATACAACACCCATTTTTTTCTAATAGGATAGGTTGGATTGATTGGTTGATCAGGCTTTCAGAGATTGCCCTCCCGGAAAGTAACAGAAGAGGGCTAATAAGTCCAGTTTTGCTTGGTCTGCAAACTATAGGTTCCATCTTTCACATTCACCCACTCAGGAATCAGATTTAAATCTCTAAATATATTTGCCTGATGCTGTAGAGCATCGAGCGATTGGTCGTCAATCGGAATGATGGCGCGTTCGCCGCTATGTTTCTGTAAAACTTCTACGATGGATGGATCAATTTCATGGTGTTTAGCCAATCGTTGAACGGCTTCTAATTCCTGTTTCTTAGCCCAAGTTCCAGCTTCGTTTACCTCTTCTAAAATCACCTTAAGCAAGTCGGGATAGTCGCGTACCAGTTCTGGAATCGCGTAGTAATAAGTGGGAACTTCCACGGAGGTTTTGTCACCAAATATGCTCTCTAGGTCTGTAATTGATCGCCCAGGGTAAGCGCTTCGGGCAAGAGTTGCTGTGTAGGGAACCCAAATCACCCAAGCATCGATTTCACCTCGGCGGAATTGGGGCAGCGCCTCCGGTTGTGTCAGATAAACTGGCTCGATGTCACTAAAATCTAGACCGACTTTTGCCAGCGATCGCACAAGTATATAATGTGCGCTTGAGCCTTTGTCAAAAGCGATCTTTTTGCCCTTCAGGTCTGCTAGTGTCTGAATCGGCGAATCTTCTGGCACCAGAATCGCTTGACCTTTGGGAGCGGTATATTTTTCTTTCGCCACCCGGACAAATACATGATCCGCCGCTTGAGAGAAGATGCTGGCTGTGCCACCACCGCCGCAGAAGTCAATCGTCCCGTTGCTAAGTGCTTCTATCAGAGAAGAGGCTGATAAAAAGCTTGTCCAGGTGACAATCAGCCCATAAGGTCGCAAACGCGTTTCCAGCAAGCCTTGAGTCCGGAGAACTTCCAGATTTGTCATCCCCTCTGGATATCCAATTTTGAGTTGCTTGAGCCGCCGCGCTTGCTCTGCTAAAGGCGTGTTGCTAGATTGAGCAGAACGCTGAGAAAACCAGCGATCCAAAATTACACAGAAAATTATCCCCCCCATAAACAATCCCACGGTTTCCAGTAACTGGATTGTGGAGCTTTTGGATAGTTGGAACTGATTACCAGATTTAGAAGCAGCAATAGCATGACCGTCAAAAACTAGAGGCAAGACCAAAACCGAGACAAGTCCGATGCAAAATCGAACTGCAAACCTGTAGGTAGCCGATCTACAAGTCGCTGATCTGAGCGACCGTAAGATATTTTGACCTGTGCATCTAGGCAGAAGGTCAATCAAACGGCTAATCATAATGACTCCTTTGATAAATTAGGTGATGCAAATTGCCGGATGAATTGAAGATGGGGGATAAAGTCAAAGCACCACTTGATATATAAACTACCAAACTTGCTCCGTTGTTACACCCAATATGCGATACTCACATTATCATATCGATATTGTGCGGATTTTCTACAAAGGTTGAGCGATAGTGCATCCGCACCGCTACGCGATCGCTAGTTTTGGTCATCAGATAGGTGTTGAGTGAGGAATAGTGATGGATTGGTTAATTGCAACAATTAAGATTGGGCTAGCTGCGGCTGTGGCAACAACATTTGATGACAATATTTATTTGACTGCCTTCTTCAGTGAGGTCAATCGGACTTTTCGTCCTCAACATGTTGTAGTTGGTGAGATTCTAGGGTTCACAGCATTAGTAATAGTAAGCTTACTTGGTTTCTTACTGGGTCTAGCAATTCCATCAACTTGGACTGGTTTACTGGGGATTCTGCCGATACTCATTGGCTTGAACAATTTGCTCAACCTGAATAAGGATGACTCAGCCGAAGATAAATCAGCCAATCTGAAAAGAAACTCTAAATTTCGAGGATTTGATTCCAGAAAGCGATCGCTCTGGGACGTAATCCGCGATCCCCAGACCTATCGCGTCTCCTCGGTCACAATTGCCAACGGCGGCAACAATCTTGGCATCTATATCCCCCTGTTTGCCACTAGCTCAATCCAAAATCTCGCTGTGATCGTACCAGTTTGCTATTTCATTGTTTTTTGCTGGCTGTTTATGTCCTATAATCTGACTCGTTTACCTGGTATCGCTTTGATACTCAGCCGTTATGCTAGCAAGATTTTCCCCTTCGTTCTAATGTGGCTGGGTTTCAGAATTCTGGTAGACAGCGAATCTTATCGGATTTTTCTCCCCAAAACTTGACGGGTTTTCAGGTGGTAAATTTTCATGCAAGTTTAGGCGATGACGCGGAACGTCCACCGATAGCGATCGCCGCAGGATAGGCTGTGTAAATAGGTAGGCGTAAATATTTGTCGTTGAGATTAGGCTGTCTTGCACTATTGCAAAAGACATAAATTAAAAGGGTTTTAGACTATTTCAAATTTCTTTACACGGTTATTTTTATTTATGCCTTTTTACTTAATATATAAAGCGCGATCGCTCTTTAATTATCTGGATAAAGCTTAATTTCCTTAACTTCAGTGTAATTTGGCTCAATAGTGCCGTTTGTTGTAAGTATATTCAGTGCAAACACAGCAAGCATAGATCCGCTTACTCTGGTTTTTATTACGAAATATGCAACTAATAGAGAGCGCCAAGCTTTCTGGGAATATTAATCTTATTAGTAAATTATTTTATTACTAGCTTTTTATGATAATTTCTATTTTTTCCAGAGATGCTAGGCGAATAGATAGCTATCTGATCATCGAAGAGTTTTACTCTGAAAGTCGAACCTTGGTCTATTTAGCAGTTAGCTATGCTGACCAATTACCCGTTGACATCCAACAGTCTACACAAGCATTTATCCGGGATGTCTGCAACGGGCAAAGCCTAGGCGTCGAAATCCTCAACCTGTTCTGCACTCAAGCCGCATCTCTAGAAAATACAAAGCTTGATCAACAGATACGACTGCAAGGAATGCAAAAGATTAATCAGCCGATTGGTTTGAATGCGGTTAATTTGCTACCTGCTCTGGATGAGGTGTTTCATGTCCGCAGTTAGCCTGAGAAAGATTCTTCACAAAAAAGAGTTGCCGTCTCTGCTTCAGGACTTAGTACAGCATTTAAATATGGCGATTGATGTTGAACTGGTAGACGGCACAAAACTGATGAGCATTGGGGAGCAAACTTCACCAAACAGATATCCAATTGAGGTGTCAGAAGAAATAATCGGTTGGGTTGTTGGGGGAGAAAAGGCAACGCTAATAGCGACTTTGCTTTCGTTTTTGGCAAAACAGGAAGCTGAGAAGAGAGAACTCGCGAAAGAATTGCTGGAACGATACCAGGAAATTGATTTGTTTGAGGATATCTCAACTCAACTGACAACAAGTTTGGATACGCGACAGATTGCCCAACTCGTGCTTCAGGAAATGAGTCAATCGATTGAATCATCAGCGGGGATGATTTTGCTCCTGAGTCCAGATGCAACTGCATTTGAAATCATTGCCGAATTTGGGATGTTTTGTGACCAAAATCAGCCGGAACCGTGTAGGGGAATCATTGGCAACATTGTGCAATCCGGTCGGGCAGAATTGATCAATGATGTGCAAGCCGATTCTCGATTATGGGGAGAGAAAAACGTCAAATCTTTGATTTGTGTACCGTTGAAAGCAAAAGAACGGGTTTTAGGAGCGATCGCTATTGGCTCGTCCAAAACCGACGCCTACAAAGCTGAACACCTCAAGCTCGTGGGTATCTTTGCCTCTCAAAGTGCGATCGCTATTGAAAAAGCTTTACTTTACGAGCAAAGCACTCATGCAGCCACCCAGGCAAAAGCTCAGACAGAAAAGCTTCAACAAGCTCTCCATGAGTTGCAACTGGCACAAACCCAATTAATCCAAAGCGAGAAAATGTCGAGTTTGGGGCAACTCATCGCCGGAGTAGCCCACGAAATCAACAACCCAATTAACTTTATTTGCGGAAATTTGCGGTATGTTGCCGAGTACGCCAAAGACTTGTTGCACCTACTGCAACACTATCAAAAATTCTTACCTGTTGCTCCGCCAGATCTGCAATTAGAGCTAGACAATATCGATCTGGAATTTATCATCCAAGATCTACCCAAACTGCTGAATTCGATGAAGGTAGGCACTGATCGGATTGTGGAAATTGTCCAATCGCTGAAAAACTTCTCCCGCCATGACGAAGCCCAAATGAAAGCCGTCAAAATTCACGATGGCATCGACGGGACGCTGATGATTCTTCAACATCGCCTGAAAGCGGCTATTCACAGACCGGAAATTGAAATCGTTAAAGACTATGCAAAGCTTCCCCTGATTGAATGCTACCCCGGACAGTTGAATCAGGTGTTTATGAACATCCTGGCAAATGCCATTGATGCCCTAGAGGAGAGAATCGGCAATGAAGAAATATCCCCCCCTCCGGCGCAAATCACTATTCGCACCGAAGTCCTCGACAACCAGTGGGTAGTGATTCGCATTGCCGACAACGGGCCGGGTATGAAAGAGGAAGTAATCCGACACATTTACGATCCCTTCTTCACTACGAAAGATGTTGGCAAAGGCACCGGGTTGGGCATGGCTATTAGCTACCAAATTATTGTGAACAGACACCAGGGAATTCTCAAATGTCGTTCCCAACCAGGTGAAGGGACAGAATTTTGGATTCAGATTCCAGTGACTTGTTCAGTGGTGGACGCTGTTGAAAATCACAATTTCAGCTTCTCTGACCCGAAGATGGCGATCGCCGCTTCCACAACCGAATCAGCCCCCAGTCCCGATGCCGACGGCTTCATTCCCTCAACAACTCCAATGCTCAAACCGACGGAGCTGCTTCACCGCCATCATCAACTGATTCAGCGACTTTCAGCCCAGAGTCCAAACATTGGCGCTGCATCACCTGAGCAAATTTACCAGATGTTTCAACGTAGCCCAATTTCGTTAAAGCTTTACGCCACCTTGTTGTCTTGGTTTTATTGTCCTAACCCTACCCACATCGACCACTAAGGAAACTTTAATCATGTCTAGCCAACTTGATGAATACAACCGTCAGCTATTTGAACAATGTCCCGTTGGGTTGGTACTCTGCCGAATGGATGGAACTTTGATTGATATCAATCCCGCCTATGGGGCTATTTTGGGTCGCACTGTTTCGGAAACCCTGAGCCTCGCCAACCAGCAGGTGACCCCTGAAAAGTATGCCGTTGCCGATCAAGCTATATTAGAGACCCTGTTAGAGACTGGTCGTTATGGCCCCTATGAGAAAGAGTATATCCACAAAGACGGGCATCTAGTTCCTGCTAGGCTTTCTGGGCAGCTGATTGAAGAGGATGGAGAGTGCCTAGTCTGGTCAAGTGTGGAGGATATCAGCGACCTCCGACGCGCCCAGCAGGAACGCCAACACGCCGAACAAATTTTGAAACAGAGCGAAGCACGATACCGCTCTCTGGTGACAGCAACTACACAAATTGTTTGGGTAAGCACACCAGAAGGAATTTGCTTTGAACTGGCAAGCTGGATAGCTTATACAGGTCAAAGTTTAGCTGAAGCTGAGAACGGGGGCTGGATTGATGCCGTTCATCTTGACGATCGCGATCGCACAGCAGCAGTTTGGGGTGAAGCTGTGGCCAACCGCAGCCTCTATGAAATTGAATACCGGATTCGTGGCAAAGATGGCACCTACCGCCACTTTTTTGTTTGTGGTGCCCCTGTCTTAGCAGAAGACGGCAGCATCCGCGAGTGGATTGGCACCTGCACCGATATTCACGACCGCAAGCTAGCAGAAGCCGAAAATCAGCGTCTCATGGATATGTTAAATCATTCCAGCGATGCGATCATTGTCCGCGACATGAGCGACAAAATTTTATACTGGAATCAAGGCGCAGAAAGGCTCTATGGCTGGACTCGTGAGTTTGTGAAAGACCAATACATCCACACACTGCTGAACTCAACCTTTCCAAAACCTTTAGAAGTTCTTCTCAGGGAGTTTCTACAGCAAGGTAGTTGGGAAGGAGAACTAGAACACACTACTCGCAACGGTAAATCGATCACCGTTCAAAGCCGCTGGACTTTGCAACGAGATTTATCCGGTCAACCCTGCGCCATGCTAGAAATTAATACCGATATTACTGCCCGCAAACAAGCAGAAATCGGTCTGCGGCAACTAAATCAAGAACTGGAAGCCAGAGTTGCCGAGCGGACATCTGCCCTGCAAAATACTTTAGCAGAAGCCCAGGGTTTAAATGCCATTTTGGATAACTTAGCAGATGGTTTATTGGTTGTAGATACAACCGGACTGATCACTCACTTCAATCCTGCCTTTTTAGCTATGCACGGATTGACAGCCACCGCCCTCAACGGTCACTACCGAGAACTGCCGGTATCCGGTTTAGCAGACCTGATTGAACGAACACAGTCTCATCCTGGAGAGGTGTTTGCGGCTGAAGTTGCACTGGCAAAGGAACGCATCGGTCAGGCAGTAGCGACCGCCATCTTTAAAAAGACGGCAACCAAAGAACCTGCTGCTTGCTTTGGTTCGGCGCTGTTAATTCGGGATGTGACGGCGGAAAAAGAGATTGATCAAATGAAGACAGATTTCATCTCCACGGTTTCCCACGAGTTGCGGACACCACTAACTTCTGTTCTCGGTTTTGCGTCGATCATTAAAGAAAAGCTGGAAATTGATGTCTTTCCAAAACTTTCGGTCGAAGACCGCAAGCTTCAGAAAACGATGAAGCGGGTGGGTGATAATCTCAACATTATTGTGTCGGAAGCAGAAAGGCTCACATCTTTGATTAACGATGTTCTGGACATCGCCAAGATGGAAGCAGGTAAGGTGGAATGGCAGATGCAGCCCCTCGACCCAAGGGAGTTAGTAGATTGGGCAACCAATTCCACCGCAGGGTTGTTTGAAACCAATGGATTGCAGTTGGTGAGAGAGATTGACCCCGGACTGCCTCAGATAATCGGCGATCGCAATCGGCTGCTGCAAGTATTGATCAACCTGATTTCTAATGCCGTTAAGTTTACCGAATCTGGTGCTGTCACCTGCCGCGTCAAACAAGAAAACGAGGGTGTTTGCATCAGCGTCATCGACACAGGCGTTGGCATTTCACCTGAAGACCAGCCGAAAGTGTTTGAGAAATTTCGCCAAGTTGGCGACACCCTCACCGACAAACCCAAAGGCACAGGACTGGGACTGCCCATCTGCAAACAAATCATCGATCATCACGGTGGTAGAATCTGGGTGGAGAGTGAACCAGGCAACGGCAGCAGATTCTCGTTCATCATTCCCACTTCCACCAGCGAGTGCAAAACCAGCACCAGTCTAAATCTAGATGCCCTAGTCAAACAACTCAAAGAACACGTCATCACCACCAGCGCTGTCCAAAACGAAAACCGCAAAACCATTTTGGTGGTGGATGATGATGTCAATATTCGGGAATTGCTCCGTCAACAACTAGAAACCGAAGGTTACAATGTTCGGGAAGCAAAAGACGGCGTGGATGCAATTCATCAAATCAAAACAGCCCGTCCCGACCTGATTCTTCTGGACGTAATGATGCCTCAAATCAATGGCTTCGACGTGGCAGCCGTCCTCAAAAATGATCCCCAAACCGCAGATATTCCAATCATCATTCTATCAATTATTGAAAATAAGGAACGAGGCTACCACATTGGTATTGATCGCTATCTTACCAAGCCGATTAACACAGAGAAACTCCTCAACGAAATTGGTTCCCTGCTTTCCCAAGGTACTTCTAGTAAAAAGGTATTGGTTGTTGATAAAAATGCCTCAACCTTAAAAACCATATCTGATGTCCTACAAACTCAGGGATACAGCGTGATTGAAGCCTCTAATCCCCAAGAATGCATCAATAAAGCTCGGTCAGCCAAACCTGACATGATCATCATCGATTCTCTCTTCTCTCAAGAAGCCGACATGGTGAAAGCCCTACGGTTTGAGAAAGAGTTGGAGAATCTATTCTTCATTATCTTGTCTGATCGCTAATGCAATTCGCCAGCAGGCAGAATGATAAAATACTACATTTCCTAGTTGATACTTTCTTCTTGCCAATCTAAAATCTAAAATCCAAAATTGTATGACCCAGAAAATTCTGATTGTTGACGATGAACCCAATATCTTGATTTTGATGGAACAAGCCCTAGAAGCATTGGAAGATGAGGGGGTTGAACTCCTAACTGCCAGAAATGGCGAAGAAGCTCTCGAAACTATCAAAACCGAAAAACCAAACCTGGTTTTTCTCGATGTGATGATGCCGAAAATGAATGGTTTGCAAGTCTGCCATATTGTTAAATATGACTGGCAAATGACTGACATCTACATCGTGATCTTGACAGCTAAGGGACAGGAATTTGATAAACAAAAAGGAATTGAGGTTGGTGCAGACTTATATTTGACCAAACCATTTCGCCCCAAAGAAGTCCTGGAAAAATCAATGCAGGTATTGGGCTTTTGATGATACTCATACAGCAAAAGCAGTTTTTGACAACTATATTTATTTAACTTAATGGTCAGCATCTGAAAACAACTGACCACTAAATATTACCCCCTACTCATTACTCATCACCGACTCTAACTGCGCCACCTCAGAGGGTAGGTGCCGATCTAGCCAATTCCCTAAATCAGCCATCACCTCTTGGTAATTGAGGTCGGCATGAATCTCGTGATAGGCTTCTGGATAATCGATTAGTAGCTTATCTGGGTAGGTTACTTGATCGTAAAAGTTTTGGCTTCCCGCTAGTTTTGCCACTCGATCATCTCCACCGTGGAGAATCAACAAAGGCACTTGCCAATCAGCCGCATGGGCATGAATCCAAGCGCGTGTAGCAAAGAATTCTGTAGACAGACGGGCAGTTCCGAGGGTATGCCGCAGTTCATCCTGGTTCATGGCGGCTACCACCTGCTCATCCCGTGAACCGGCAGTCGGATCAAGACCTGTATGCATCGTGAACTGTGGCCACACCCGTGAGAGCATCTTTCCTAATAACAGGCGCAGAGGTGACACCCCAACTTCCCCGATGCTTGGCGCTAGGGCAATTACACCCTGCAATAGGGGTGCATCTTTGGCATAGTGCAAAGCGTAATCAAAGACAATTACCCCGCCTAAGCTATGACCTAACAGAAAAATTGGCACTCCTGGCTGTTGCTGCTGAATTAACTTGAGGAGCGATCGCACATCTTCTCGAAACTCAGCCCAAGCATTAATATAGCCCCGCTGACCAGGTGAACGTCCATGACCGCGCATATCCACGCCATAGATGGCATATTGCTTGGGTAGCAAATGCTCAACTATATTACTGAAGCGTCCGCTGTGTCCTCCAAGCCCATGCACAACAGCTAATACCCCCCGTACCTTCAGATCTGGAATCCAGCTTTGGTAATACAGGTCAAGCCCCCCAACACCTTTAAAATTGCCTTCGCTGTGGTAAATCATCATGGTTAATTTTTTACGTTCTTTCCCAGCAAGCTACTAGCCTAGTAACGTACATTGTAGGAATAATAGCTGCTAACCGTGGGAAGAAATACAGACAAATTGAGTTGCTTTCACATAATTTAACCAAAAATTGCCTTTTTTTGGGAATATGCAACTAAAGCTTCTGACTGTAGAGTGGTTGAGATTATGCCGTCAAGGATTATTATTTTGGTTAGGAATTCAAAGAGGGTGTTATCGAAACTTCTTCGAGTGAATCTGTTGCTGAAAGCAAAACTGATGGGTTAACTTCCCAAGTTCACCCGGATGGGAAAACAGCAGACAAGACATCGAGCCATCAGCGGTCAAATAAAACACAATCAGAAACCTTGCCACCCTTGACTGACGCAGCTATCAAGCGGGTGTGGGAAGGTGTAGCGGCGGCAGGCAGCAGCGCAGTTCGCCATGCTATCGAGTCCAATATAAGACGGCTGTCAACGATTAATGAGCAACAGACAGAACCTAGGGCTGATTCTAGATTACGGCGTTGGGTATTGCGATCGCTAATTCATTCTCTATTTCGCGTCCGCGTCGAACATCTAGAAAGAATACCACCAGAACCCGCCATCTTATCTGCCAACCATCTCCACCACATCGACCCCTTACTCTTGCTGGCAGAAATACCCACCCAACCCCATTACTATATTCTGGGCGATGCCCGTACCCTCTATAACAAGTGGTGGAAGCGCTTCATCTTGGCTTTTGCTGGGGGTGTCATTCCCTTAGAACGAATTTGGAAAGAAGAACTCGCTGTCATCGCCGCCGCTAAAGCTGGACAACAAAACCTGCTGGAACTGGCTACAGCCATTGAAAAGACCGTACACACAGGCGGAGATATCCAGACATTGCGCCAGATAGACCGGATTGTGCTGGCAATTTTAGCCCGTGGGGATGGGATGATTCTCTTTCCTGAAGGCAGACTGGGAACTACTGAGGGTCAATTACATCTCCCCCTGAAACGAGGAACTGTGATTTACGCTTTACGGGCTGGAGTGCCGATAGTACCCATAGCGCTGATTGGTACTCATGACCTCTATTTGCGAAAAGAGTTAACTATTCGGGTTGGGGAACCGTTATACTTTACCCCTGATTCCAGACCGAAGCGGCAGGCAGTAGACGCAGCTTTAGAAAAGTTGCAGCAGGCAATGCTGGATCTATTACCCACAGACTATCAAGAACCAACCGGGACAAAGCTGTTTCGCCATTTCCTCAACCACATGTTTTGGTGAAAATATTTAATGTCAGAATCAGGATTGGAAGATTGGCAGACTCAGACAATAACGCCGTCCTATTAATCCCATAATCCTGTCCATCCTGATTCAGACACGTTTTTATGGAAAGTTGTACTTAGGGCCATTCGGGTGTTAGGCTAAGTATTTATTATTTAATACAATACTTTTTTTACAAAATAGTTTTCGCCACAGAACCCTAACCACTAACTGAATATGCAAATTGATTTTCATCATGGTGTCACCTACGTTGTCGCGCGACTAGCTGGGTTTGAGCATCAAGATGCTAGTATCATCGCCTACTGTGCCCAATATGTAGACGATAGTACTAATTCTGGATTAATCCAGTTCGATAACGGCGCATTATTTAACCGCATTAGTTCCGCCCACAAGATGCTGGACTATCGCAACTTTCAGGAACTGGCAATTCACCGCGTTTGGATTCCGTTTCATTTTCTCCCAGGGAACGGCGGACTGAAAGTAGGCGAAGATCCAGAGGGGAAATTTATTGAGAAGCTGATTTGTCGTCCTAACAGTGATGTAGCGCAGCAAATGGTGAGGGAGTGTATCCAGCGCCGTGAAACTCCTTACGGACTGTATCGCCTGGGAATTACAATGCATGTCTATGTTGATACTTGGGCACATCAGGGATTTGCTGGAGTTAACCATCGGGTAAATGAAGCGAAAAATCTGCTGGATGAGAATGATCAACCCGATCGCAATTTGATGGATCGTCTCCAAAATTACTTCGTTAGCGAGGCTTTACCTTTAGGACATGGTGCTGTTCTCAGTCATCCTGACAAGCCGTTTTTGCGCTGGGGTTACATCAACGGACGCGGCGAAAAAATCATGAGAAACAATCCTCAAGACTTTCTAGAAGCTGCTGACCAGATGTGCAAAGCTATGCAGCGGTATTTGCTAGGTGATGCGGATGCCACTGTACCAGGACTGCCAGAAGCAGATAAGATTGCAATTAGTTTCATGCTGAATAATATTCGGGATAATAGCGGTAGCCTTCGGCATCAGAAGTGGTTAAATGCGATCGCAAATGGTAAGTTCAGTTTTGGCAAAGCAAGCGTTACCTATATCCCCAAAGGCAAAGATTCCTGGAAATATCTAGCTCTAGGCACTGAAAACGAAGTTGATCGAGGAAACGAAATTTTTACCTATCATCCCAGCTTTTTAGTCAGCAATTGGAAACTGTTTCACGACGCTTTGCAGGCTCATCAGTTCTATATTACCCATGACCTACTACCTAGATATGGAATTTGCATTGCTTAATGGGTAATTGGTAATGGGTAATGGATAATTGGTAATTATTTTAGTCTGCCTCCGCAGACTATCCCTACGGGACGCTACGCGAACGTTCTTGTAGCCGCGACTTCTAGTCGTTCGGCACTTTCTTAACCCGCAACAGACCCTGCATAAACTGAAAAATATTCACAAATAATTGTTCTAGCCAAAGCATAGCCCCATCCAGCCATGCCAGAAGTACCTCTAAAGGGTGTTTCTCATAACCCAATAATGTTGCTGTAGTTTCTATCCAGTCTGGTTGAGCCTCAACTTGACTATTTTGGCGAACTTCCATTTCGTAAAGTTTGCCCTTCTCACTCCCAGCTTGAGAAATACGGGATGTAGTTCGTTTGTTAGCGGGTACCGTTGCCGATTTTTTGGAGTTAGAAGCGCGATTATGGGTTAATTTTTTACCTCCAAACAACCCCAAACCTGATTTTGGATTTTGTAGCAAGTCTTGGGCGCTATTATTTAAATCATCTGGCGGAGAATTTTCTGCTGATTGACTAGAAGCGATCGCCTGATTGATTCTTGGAGATGGTATAGTTGGCTGAACAAAGCTCGCTTTATGATCACCAAACAAATCATTCAAAGTCAGCCAAGGATCTGCAATTAAATCCGCTTGCTGTACTTGGTCGCTTTTGGGCAATACCTTTCTAGAACTGTAGCGTAAAGCCTTACCTTGTGGTTTTTCGCCGGTTGCTGTAGGCTCAAGTTTATTACCAGTTCTATCCCCAAAAAAGTAATTTACCGCCGCCTCAATCAAAGCCTGAATATTCAGGTTTTGGGTTTCCAAATCATCAGCGCCAACAGCGATTTCTCCCCTAGCTTTGAGTTGCTCTTTGCCGTAAATAAATATCTTTAATTGAGTTTGGGCAGCTTGAATAATTTCTCGGCTGCGTTGTTGCACAACAGGTACTAAAGCATTTGATTCCACCTGAGCAAATGCTGCGTCTAGCAATGCCAAAACTTTGCCAGGATTCAGTAAATATTTATCCTCTCTACCATCTGCTGCAATTTTTCCCGCAGCTAATAATAACGTACTTTCAGGACTTCCACCAGTCAGCCTTGCTAATATGCGGTCAATTTCCGGTAATAGCGCTGTTTCTTTTTTAGCTTCAGCTAATTGCCAAAAATGCCAGTAGTCAGCCACTTCGCCAATAATTCGGTCTGCTAATTTTGCTTGCTGCTGGGGCGTTAAAATGTCTAGAATTTGATTATCGGCGGTAACAAGTACCAAATTACGATTTGCCAAATGTGTGGCAATTCCCCGCATTACTGGCAGATGGCGCTTGAGGGCATTATCTGAGGCTACCACTGGTTTGTCTAGAATCGCTAAGGGTTGAGGCTGATGATTGGGAACAACTTTCTCCCAAAAAGACCCCAAGAACGCCAAGAGGTTAAAAGTTTGAGATGTTGTGGCAGCAGTGGCTGTAGGTTCCTCAGATGATAAATTTTGGACAATCTCTAGTATGTGCTGAATCGGTGTGTCCGCAGGTGGGGGAGTTTCAGCTTGTAACTGTCGTCTGGGTTGTGGTTCTGTGGTGTGCAGTCGTTTCCCAGCTAATTCGTCTGACTGAAATATCTGGTACACCTGGTAAAGTAGTGCATCCACACCCAGTTTAGTGGCAAGTTGCAATTGCCGGAAGGTGTTTTCCCACTGTTCTGTCAACCGCCGAGATTGCTGGTGGACAAAGTTAAATAGTTTGCTTTGATAACGACCAGAGGAACCAGAAGACATGATTATGATTTGTTAGTTGTAGCTTTGTTTAGTCGTGAGACCCCCACCAAACAATAAAAACGCCAAACTGTTAATTATCGTCAGTGTCCTCATCTTAGCGAAAATATGACTTTTGCTGTATCTCCATCTCAGTCAAAATTTATCTCGGAAGCAATTGAGCAGTTGCGCTCTTGCTGTCAAGTTAATATTCAGTCTACCTGGCTATGTCGAGA
Organism: Cylindrospermum stagnale PCC 7417; assembly: GCF_000317535.1. Taxonomy (NCBI): domain Bacteria; kingdom Bacillati; phylum Cyanobacteriota; class Cyanophyceae; order Nostocales; family Nostocaceae; genus Cylindrospermum; species Cylindrospermum stagnale. Next base: position 4,388,698 of record NC_019757.1, on the reverse strand, counting down.
ATTTGATTCGGTAATTACTGATATTGCTGCCTCTGATTTGTCTAATTGGCAATCGGTTCAGCTAAATGCTAAAGAACATATTGCTTGGACTGGTGGAAAAAAGGTGCTGTGGTTGGTGCAAAGATTGGTGGTTCCTCATGATTTACACGGTTATCCTTTGGCTGGGTTATGTTTGCGGTTGGCGCTGGTTTGGTGGGCTGAGTCGGCGGAAATTTATCTGAATGGGGAGTTGGTGCTGGAGGGAGATTTATTTGATTGTTCGCCGCGGGTGCTTGTTAGTCAAGGGGTGACTCCTGGGGAAGAGTTAATTGTGGCTTTGCGGTTGGTGAGTCCGGGACATGATGATGGTGCGTTGGTGCGATCGCTCCTCGTTTATGAGTCAATGGATTATAATGTCCCTGATCCGGGTTTTGTGGCTGATGAGTTGGCTGTGGTTCAGCTTTATTTGGAACGGTTTGCTCCTGAAAAGTTGGCTGTTTTGGCTGAGGGGGTGAGGGAAGTAACGAACCGCCAAGACGCCAAGGACGCCAAGGAAGAGAGGGAAGAGTTGGTAAAATCGTTTTCGTCTCTACGCCAAAATCTTATTCAATCTAATATATTAGCCCCCTTTTTTAAGGGGAGCCAGTCGCTTGCGGGGGTTCCCCCCTTTGTGCGAACTGGCGTGGGTTGGGGGGATCTAAAATCTAAAATATATTTGTTGGGTCATGCTCATTTGGATTTGGCTTGGTTATGGCCTGTTAGTGAAACTTGGAATGCTGCACAACGCACTTTTGAGTCGGTTTTACGGTTACAGGCAGATTTCCCGGAGTTGATTTTTTGTCATTCGACGCCGGCGCTTTATGCTTGGATTGAGGAACATCGTCCAGATTTGTTTGCAGCTATTCAAGGACGGGTGGCTGCTGGATGTTGGGAGGTTATCGGCGGTTTTTGGGTGGAACCGGAACTTAATTTGATCGCTGGTGAATCTATTGTCCGTCAGCTATTGTATGGTCAGCGTTATACTCAAGAGAAGTTTGGCAAGCTTTCGTCTGTGGTCTGGGTTCCTGATTCTTTTGGTTTCTGTGCAACTTTACCGCAGTTTTTTGTTAATGCGGGTATTGAGTTTTTTGTTACCCAAAAGCTGCGCTGGAATGATACTACTCAGTTTGATTATGGCGCTTTTTGGTGGCGATCGCCTGATGGGTCTGAAGTATTTAGTTTGATGTCTGCACTCATCGGTCAAACCATCGACCCGGTTAAAATGGCAGAATACGTCTGTGAATGGCAAACCCAAACCGGTTTAGAAGATGCCCTCTGGCTTCCCGGTGTTGGCGACCACGGCGGCGGCCCCACCCGTGATATGTTAGAAGTCGCTCAACGTTGGCAACAGTCGCCTTTTTTCCCTGAGCTAGAATTTATCACAGCAGAAAAGTATTTACAGCACATCAAATCTCAAGTTCAAAATCTCCCGGTTTGGGAAGATGAACTCTATTTAGAATTCCATCGCGGTTGCTATACTAGCCACGCAGACCAAAAACGTTGGAATCGTCGTTGCGAAAATTTGTTGTATGAAGCAGAACTCTTTGCGACTTTGGCAAATATTACCTGTGGTGTGACATATCCCAAAGCGGAAATCGAAGCAGCTTGGAAACAAGTGTTATTTCAACAGTTTCACGATATTTTACCCGGTTCTTCCATTACCCAAGTTTATGATGATGCCTTAACCGAGTGGCAGCAAGTGGAAAAAGTGGGAACGAAGATATTAAAAGCGTCGTTGGGTGCGATCGTCGCATCTCACATCACTTTACCAGAACCCCCGCAACCCAATAGTCTATCTGTTATAGTTTTTAACTCTCTCAATTGGTCGCGTTCTGAAGTCGTTTCTGTCACCTTACCCACACCTAACCAACCATATCAGGTTTACGATATTGATGGAAATCAGCTTGACTCTCAATTATCTGAACCATCCACCCTACTATTTCTCGCTAGCGATATTCCACCCGTCGGTTACACCACATTTTGGCTTTCCCCCACTCACCCCAACACCCCAACACCCCAACCCTCAGAATGGGTACTAGAAAATGAATTTTTGCGAGTTGTCGTAAATAACGAAACAGGCGATTTAGCAAGTGTCTTTGACAAAAATCAACAACGAGAAATTTTATCTGGTGCGGGAAATCAACTCCAAGCCTTTAAAGACAGTGGTCAATATTGGGATGCTTGGAATATTGACCCCAATTATGCCCAACATCCCCTACCACCAACCCACCTTAAATCTATTCAATGGCTAGAAACAGGAAGAGTGCAAACTCGTGTGCGTGTGGTGCGTCAATTGGGTGCATCGGAATTTTGCCAAGATTATATCTTACAAGCTGGTGTACCTTTATTAAAAATCGCCACCACTGTTAATTGGCAAGAAAATCAGGTATTGGTAAAAGCAGCTTTTCCTCTCAACGTCACAGCAGACTTCGCTACCTACGAAATTCCCTGCGGTGTTATTCGTCGCCCCACAAATCCCCAAACCCCCGCAGAAAAAGCAAAATGGGAAGTCCCCGCCTTACGTTGGGCTGATTTGACTGAAGAGACAGCCAGCGGTATTTACGGAGTCAGTTTACTAAATGATTGTAAATATGGTTACGACTCTCAACCCAACCAACTACGCCTAACATTACTCCGCAGTCCCAACTGGCCAGACCCACAAGCTGACAGAGGCTATCATGAATTTACCTATTGCTTGTATCCCCACGCTAATAGCTGGGAATCAGCCCACACAGTACACCGAGGATATGAATTAAATATCCCTTTACAAGTAATAGTAAATCCACCCAGCACTCACAACTCCCCACCCAGAACTCTTACAAGAGCGAGTTTCTTAGATTTATCAGCAGAAAATTTAATTTTAATGGCACTGAAACCATCAGAGGATAACCCACAAACATATATTCTCCGTTGTTATGAAGCTCACGGAGAAACAGCCGAGTTATCATTGCAGAGTGACCTGGGTTTAACTTTAGACCGTGCTGTAGATTTATTAGAACGTCCCCTCACCAATCAACTTGTACCCTCAACGATACAGCCTTGGAAAATCGCCACCTTCCAAGTCAGACTTGGCGATAAACTTCTCTCCGATGTCCAATTTTGACAACAGTTACCACTAATCCATCATCTTAAATTTGATAGAAAATTCGATAACCGTTTTCTGTATCTTTTAGCTTGACAGCACCATCGTGATGTGGTTCGTCTGCTAATGCTTGGATTTTTACTTCTATCTTTTCTCGAATGTCTGCTGATAAATTTTTTTAACTGCTTTAATGCACCTCTTGGCACCTCTTGTCCCTCTCCTTGCGAAGGAGAGGGATGTCCGTCAGGACAGGGTGAGGTTTTTCCAGACTTTGTACACACAAGTCTCTTTCGATGCAATTTATGGTTGTGCTAACACGCCTATTCAAAACCTCACCCTGGTTTTGCTACGCACAACCTGTCCCTCTCCAACGCATAGAGAGGGATGTCCGTCAGGACAGGGTGATGGAAACAAAAATAAGGTATACCAAAAATGGAAGTATGGAAAGCCTTTACATCACCACTTCCCCTAACGGGGATGGAAACTTGTGTCGTTAGTGTTCTTACAACAACCTTCCCGAAACCAGCCTTTACATCACCACTTCCCCTAACGGGGATGGAAACGTTCTACTGCCAAAACAAGAGTAGACAATGTGGAAAACTTTACAACACCACTTCCCCTAACGGGGATGGAAAGACATAATTTGGAATTAGGGAACTCCAACAACTAAATTATCCAATGAAAGTGGGATGGGCATCCTGCCCGTCCAATAAACTGGGCGGGCTAGAAGCCCACCCCACAAGAAGATTTGCGATGTTTTATTATTTGGAAGTCCCTTAGAGAATAGAGAAAACTCAAAAACTATTCTTAATGCAACAACATCTCAGAAACGGTGCGTTAGGAACGCACCCTACTGGTTAAGATGATTTCTTCCTGGTTTGACAAAAGCGGTTAAAGGGAAATAGACAACTTTTCTAGTCTTCGTGGTCGTCAAACGGGTCATCTAGTTCTTGGGCTGGTGGGCCAAATGAGGTATAAATTGCCCAGCCTGTTATCGCTACCAGCGCAGCGCCAAAGGAAATGCTAAGAAATATTGCGGGTTCCATAAATTAGGGATAAATTATGATTGCTATTATTAATAGAGTATTACAAAATTTGAAGCAAAAACCCACAACTGTTAATTAAGCTTAGTTGAGGTAACACTTTCCTTGGTATCATAGTCATGGTTAAAAACTATGGCTCGGATAATCGTTAACGATCCACGAAGTTTTATGAACTGACCTATAATCAGGGCAACCTGAAAGAGGCGAGTTCAGCCCAAGAATCTCAACCCCTCTAGGGCTGGGAATGTCTAAAAAAATTAAAAAAAGCTTTGGCAACAAATCTTAGGTGAACTATGGCACAACGGACTAGGTTGGGAGATATCCTCAGACCCTTAAACGCTGAGTATGGTAAGGTGGCTCCGGGTTGGGGTACTACCCCAGTAATGGGTGTTTTTATGCTGCTATTTTTGGTGTTTCTGCTAATTATTCTGCAACTTTACAATAAATCACTGTTGGTTCAGGATGTACTGGTTGATTGGCGGAGCTTAGGCGGCTAACTGATATACAGCTACCAAACTTGGTTAGCAAGTTAACCTACACCCGGCTCGTCCGGGTTTTTTTGTTGGTTGTCGGTTGTGATTTCTCGCTGACTGCTTAACTATTGAGTAGACTACAGATGTAAGTTGCAGCGGTGATTTTAAAGTTTACAGGAGCTAAAAAATGAATATTTTTGGGATTGGTCTGCCGGAAATGGGTCTAATTATGATAGTGGCGCTGTTAATCTTCGGCCCGAAAAAGCTACCAGAAATTGGGCGGAGTTTGGGTAAAACCATTCGCGGTTTCCAAGAAGCTTCTAATGAATTTCAATCTGAGTTTAAGCGGGAAGCTGAAAATATAGAACAAGCGGTGAAGACTACTGCTGAACTGGAACCCAAGCAAATCGAGGCTGTTACATCCCAGCAAGAAACTCCTAGTTCTTCCCCAACTAGCTAGGAAAGTACTGCTCCCAATGACAGAAGCTGTTACACAACCAGCTTTGGTGATTCCCCAGCTAATTGTCGGGTTGGGGAATCCAGAGCCTAAGTATGACCAAACTCGCCATAATATCGGCTTTGCTGCTCTAGATGCTCTCTCTCGTTCTTGGAAAATGCCTCTTGCGGAAAATCGCAAGTTTCAAGGGGAGTATGGCGAAGGAATGGCACCCGGTGGTGGTAAAGTTCGCCTGTTAAAGCCGTTGACTTATATGAATCGTTCAGGACAGTCAATCCAAGCGGTGACAAGTTGGTATAAATTGCCGGCAGAGTCGGTGCTAGTGATTTATGACGATATGGATTTACCTTTGGGTAAAACTCGCCTGCGCTTGTCTGGTTCTGCTGGGGGACACAATGGCATGAAAAGTACAATTGCACATCTGAGTTCCCAAGACTTCCCTCGTTTACGCATCGGTATTGGTAAACCAAAAGGTGCAGCTAATAGTGATGATTCTGAAACTGTCTCTCATGTACTGGGGCGATTTTCTGGCGCTGAAACTAAATTAATGTCTCTTGTGCTTCAGTTCGTAGTTGAGTGTGTAGAACTCAGCCTCAAACAGGGAGTCGAAAAGGCGATGAATCGTTGTAATAGTCGGACTGTTGATACTTCTGAGGCTTAAATTATTTTGGTTGATGGGCAGCTTTTTTAGCTTGCCCTATCCAACCAGAGTAAAACCCTTGACGCACCCCATGCATGGGCAAAAATAATTCACTCACACTGCATTTAAGGGTACGGTAAATCTTGCGGAAATTTTTGTAAAAATCATGGTAACCCGCTGTTACTTGTTTCAGACTATATCCTCAAGCAACGACAGTACCAAACAAAGTACACAGGGTTAATTAAAACGACGTTTTCGTCTAGCTGACACTGCCTTACGTTTACGCTTTTCCTGCGGGGTTTCAAAGTGCCGATGATATTTGACGTCAGCCAATATACCAGCTTTGGAAACCTGGCGTTTAAACCGACGCAGCGCTGAGTCTATTCCTTCATTTTCGCCTAGAAGCACTTGGGTCATTCTTAGCTTGTCCTCAATTTGTCGATAATTTCCATTTTAATATTAGCCTCGGAGTTAGCAAAACCCCCTGAACTAGGGAGGGGATAAGAGGCGATTCATCGGGTTTAGGCGGGTGATGTTTGCTCCTCGACGATGAAATTGGCACTCAGCGATAAATTATTCTGAGTGCCGACAACACACTCAAGAGCGAGAGTCGAGAAACTGGGTAAATTATACCGCCTAATTTTTGGGAATGTACCACAGTTTAGCCAAAACTGTAATCTATACTACTAATAAAAATGATAATATCCTGTCATTTATAAATATTTTAAAAATTGATTCTACCCTCGTTGAGTAATTTATATCCAGCGGCTAAGGCGGTAAAAGCCACGCAGAAATTCCATAAGCTGGTGGATTTTAAAATCACTCCACCGCTCAAGAAAACTAGCACTATACCAATGCCTAGCAAAATCCAGCCAAGGTTACGAGTTTCTCTCCCAAAAAAGACTAAGGCTAAGATACCTGCCATAATTGTTAAAACTGAGGCAGTCGCAGGTAATGTGCGGAAGGAAAATCTATAGTAACTGCTAACAAATATGATGTTTTGACCAAAGAAGTATATGCCTATAAGAAGTAAAAATAATCCTATAAGCTTGATTAATGCTCGACCCATTTTTTTATATTTTTCATGCGTTAACTTAAATTTAAACTATTATGTAACTTGATATTTAAAATAATTACGTAATTTTGTGTAAATTGTCATTAAAGATTAGAGCAAAATAACCGTGAATATACTTAAAGTACTTCGGTCTATGAATATTGGGAGCAACCAGACTAAAATGCTTGACTTGCAGAGCGATAAATGCACTGATTTACTCAGGACTCATAACTATAGAAAGGGCTAGTTGATAGAGATGGCGACGGGATATGGAGGTGCTTTTTGCTAACTGACGACTAGCTTGCGATCGCGAAATTCCCTGTTTCATAATCTGTTGTAGTTCGGCTTTGAGTTGTGCTTCTGTGAGTTGGAGTTGACTGGGTGGATTTCCTGCCACCAGGAGAGTATATTCGCCTTGGGGTTCCCGTTGGCTGTAGAGGGCGATCGCCTCAGCAATTGTCCCCCGCCAAAATTCCTCATACAATTTAGTTAACTCCCGCGCTAGCACAATTTGGCGATCGCTTCCCCAAACTTCTCCTAAGTCTTGCAAGGTTTCTCGCAAGCGGTGGGGTGACTCGTAAAAAATCAATGTCCGGGATTCTGCTTGCAGAGATTCTAAATGTTCTCGTCGTTGTTGACCTTTCGCCGGTAAAAAGCCTTCAAAGCTAAACCGATCTGTCGGTAGTCCAGATGCACTTAAAGCTGTAATTGCCGCACTAGCGCCAGGAATGGGAACTACTCTGATTCCCGCCTCAATACAAGCGATCACCAGTTCATACCCTGGATCAGAAATTCCTGGCATCCCCGCATCACTCACCAGTGCGATCGCCTTATTATCTACTAAAAGCTCTATTAGTTCCGGGACGCGGCTGTGTCGGTTATGCTCGTGGTAACTCATCTGGGGAGTTTTAACTTGAAAATGTTGTAGCAGTTTCCCCGTGTGGCGCGTGTCTTCTGCTGCAATTAAATCCACCGTTTGCAAAATTCGCACCGCCCGAAAGGTCATATCTTCCAGATTGCCAATTGGTGTGCCGACAACGTAAAGTGTTCCTGGTTTTGGATCAGTTTGCATAATTGTTATATTTTACAAATTTTAGTTTTCAAGAGGTAAAAAATCAGGCGCAAAAATTTCTGTTAAGTTATAAGGACAAGTTTCAGGAAATGAAGATAATCCTGTTTCTCGTTCGGCGCTAATAGTTGCAAGTTGATAAGTTTTATCGAGGGAGTCGGCTAAAAAGCAGCTAAGGCTGGGGTTTTCTTGAAGCAGTTTCTCCAAGCGTAAGCGTTGCTCTTTGATGGTTAATTGCCAACTCCGAGAGCGTAAGTTAGGCTGAAATTGCCATTTAAGTAGATGCATAAGTAGTAGTTCTAATCGGCTTTCTAATTCCCGTTTTTCAGAACGTCCCATGTCTTCAATTTCTTCAGCCAGATGATGAAAATCAATTTGATTAAATTGTTTTGTTCTCAACAAGTGCGCTTGTTCTTGCGTCCAGGCATAAAAATCATTGTTGTGGGTAGCTGAATTCATCAATTATCCTGTAAGTCACTTAATAATTTGATAAAGTTACCTTTTTCCCAATGACTAATTTTGGCTTATTTGTGGGGTTAGTAACCTTAGATTTAATTTACCTTGCTGAATCTGCCCCCAAAAACAATCAGAAGCTGGTTGCTACTGACTATACTGTGGCAGCAGGAGGCCCGGCAACAAATGCGGCTGTAACTTTCAGCCATTTGGGTAATCAAGCTACAGTCTTGGGTGTGGTGGGTTCTCACCCAATGACGCAGTTAATTAAAACAGATTTGGCAAACTACAAAGTAGCGATCGCCGATCTTCACCCCAGCACCAATACAGCCCCGCCTGTCTCTTCTATCATTGTTACCCAAACTACCGGTGAACGGGCTGTAGTTTCGATTAATGCTGTCAAAACTCAGTCAACAAGCGAATCTATCCCGCCAAATATTTGGCAAAATATTGATATTGTCCTAATTGATGGGCATCAGATGGCTGTTGGCTATGCGATCGCCCAAATCGCTAAAAACCAGAATATCCCAGTTGTGATTGATGGCGGTAGCTGGAAGCCAGGATTTGCACAAATTTTGCCTTTTGTGGATTACGCTGTTTGTTCAGCTAATTTTTTTCCCCCCAACTGCCACACTGAAGAAGAAGTTTTTACCTATCTCAACGCCTTGAGTATTCCCCACATCGCTATCACCCACGGAGAAAAACCGATTCAATACTTAAGTAGCGATAAAACTGGTGTTGTCAATGTGCCTATAATTCAGCCTGTTGATACACTGGGGGCGGGAGATATTTTCCACGGTGCCTTCTGCCATTACATCCTACGGGAAAATTTTCCCGATGCCTTGGCTAATGCGGCTAATATTGCTGCTACTTCTTGTCAATTTTTTGGCACGCGCCGTTGGATGAATTCAAAGTAGACTGAGCCTAAGACAAGCATCTTACCTATCTCAGTAAACAAAATAATTTAAAGCCACTTTTTGAAATGAAAGACCTACAAGAAATATTAGAAATTGCTCGTGATATGGGTTGGGGGGCAGCAAATATACTGCGGTCTTACTACAACGGAACGGCAAAAGACCCAAACCTCGACATCCAATATAAACAAAATGAGCCTGTTACTGTTGCAGATGTAGTTGTCAGTAAATATATTTTGGACAGGCTACAAGCAACTTTGGGTAATGAAGACTTTGCCTATATCAGCGAAGAAACCTATAAATCTCCACTGAGTCAGGATAGCTCTCAGTGGGTATGGATCATTGATCCTTTGGACGGGACGCGAGACTTTATCAAAAAAACTGGGAACTATGCGGTTCACATTGCTTTGGTGCATGAAAATCGCCCAGTCTTAGCCGTGGTAGCGGTGCCAGAGGCAGAAAAGTTATATTATGCCACCAAGGGCGGAGGTACTTTTTTGGAAACCAGCGATGGTTCTATTCCCTTGCAAGTCTCTGCCGGTAAACGAATTGAAGATTTAACCCTAGTTGTGAGTAGTTCTCACCGCTATGAACAGTTAGATTATTTACTGCAAAATCTACCCTGTCAAAATCAAAAAGCGATCGGCAGTGTGGGTTGTAAAATCGCCGCCATTGTCGAACAACAGGCAGATATTTACATTTCCCTTTCCGGCAAGTCTGCCCCCAAAGATTGGGATCTCGCCGCTCCCGAACTAATTTTGACAGAAGCTGGAGGTAAGTTTACGCACTTCGATGGCACTCCCTTACGATACAACACTGGAGATATCAATCAGTGGGGGGGTTTGCTAGCCAGCAACGGTCAGTATCAAGAGGTACTCTGTAAGCAAGCAGAAAAGATATTAACACAGTTCACTTCTAGGTGACACACTCCACACACTGACCTGAGTACAGGTACAGTGGTGGCTCTCTCAACCAATCCGGCTATTGCTTAGGAGGCGTTGAGCTTTAAGAACCGCGTGACCGTCGGCTCTATTCTTTATATTTAGCGCTGCATTATGATCACGATCCAAACTACATCCACAAGTACAAATGTGCTGACGGATGTGCAGCGCTTTAGGAACTTTCACCCCACAACTAGAACAATCAAGTGATGTACCCGATGGATTCACAGCAATTACCAGCAACCCAGCATTTATGCCTCCGGCACGCTACGCGAACGGCTTTGGTGGTGAGAATTGACAGGAAGTTTGACCATCCAGCATCATGGACAGATAAGGCTAGCATGGATCGTGTTAGACCTTTGACGTTTAAATCTTCGTGAACTACAACGTCATATTTTTTCAGGAGATTATTGGCTGTTTTAAAGTGAAAATCTTTGCGCTTATCCGCCACTTTCTTATGTTGTTTGGCGACTTGTTTAATGGCTTTTTTGCGCCGATTACTTCCTTTTTTCCGACGTGAAACACGCTTTTGGACAACAAGTAATCGCTTCTGAGATTTACGATAGTGTTGAGGGATTGAGACAGCATCTCCTTCAGAAGTTGTCAAAAACGCTTTTAAACCGAGGTCAATACCTGTAATTGAGTCTGAATTGAAATCAGGCTTAATAGCCGGGACTGTGGTATCTTCAAGGCTCAGAGTCAAATAATAACCATCAGCTTTCTTGGTGACAGATGCGGTTTCCCCCTTCCTGTCAAGCCTATGACTTAAATTGGTCAGGGGTCGCGTTATTTTTAACCGCCTTATATCTCACCACAGAAGGTCGTACCGTTTCAGTGGGAGGCTTACGGCGAAAAAGCTAAAGGCTAGGAAATTTGTACAAGAATCAATTTTTAGGCAGTTAGTTATGGTACAATTACACCCACAACTAACGAAGATCCTTATCTTTAAAATTCCTCAGTATTTAGCCTGAGTTTCGAGATAGCAACTAGTAGGCGATCGCTAGTTTATACAATTCTGCTTTCACAAGTAAAATTGTAGTACCGGCGACAAAAGCCTTGAATTGGCAGCTCTCCAAGTTAAGCCTACAAATTTTATCTGGGAATATTACTCCGTATGAAGACATATTGAGAGGCTGTGCTATACTCATGGACATAAGGATTATTTTCGGTTGAGTAAGTCGTTTTAATTTTTTAAATGCGTCTCTCCGAATCTAACTCTCTACACTCTCTGATTTGGGAGACTCTTTTTCTATGTCGATTTACGTTGGAAATTTGTCCTATCAGGTAACAGAAGAAGACCTGAAGCTGGCTTTTAAAGAGTACGGAACAGTTAATCGTGTGCAGTTACCCACCGACCGGGAAACAGGCCGTCCACGTGGGTTTGCCTTTGTGGAAATGGAAACAGATGTACAAGAACAAGCTGCTATTGACGCACTTGATGGTGCTGAGTGGATGGGGCGTGACTTGAAGGTGAATAAGGCTAAACCCCGTGAGGAAAGAAGTAGTTCTCCTCGTGGTAACTGGGGCGGCAATAATGCCCGCAATAATAACCGACGTTACTAAGCCTTTTCCTAAAAATATCACATTTAGAGTCTCCAGCAGATAAAGCCAAAGGCTCATTTCTGCTGGAATATTTTGTTTTCTCTCTAGCTGGTAACTATTTATCCACATCAATAGGAGGAATGAAAATGACCCAAGTAGTTTTGGGGGAAAATGAAGGTATTGAATCAGCCTTGCGAAGATTTAAGCGGGAAGTTTCCAAAGCAGGAATTTTCCAAGATATGCGAAAGAAGCGTCACTTTGAAACGCCGATAGAAAAAGAGAAGCGTAAAGCAATTGCTAGACACAAGCAACGTCGTAAACAACGTTCTCGCTTCAATTAATCAAGGACAGGTTAATTTCCGCTTCAACTTAAAATCTAGTCAGCATCTCTTCATCATTTCGGATAAATTCTGTTCTTGGTGGTGATATATCCAGCCAGCCGCAAATAAATAATGAGCAGACACTAATCAACGATTTTGTCAGTAGTAGCGCTGTCTTTCCTGTCGGCGCTACTACAAATTTTATCTAGAGCAATCCTAAATCATTCGTGAATAAAACTTAGATTGAATTCACCATTGTGACTTGAATTATAAAGTGAACTTTTAATTTAAGATCCGCTTCATAAACCGTGTATTCATTTTAGGCATCAGAGATGCAGCCGAAGTAGAAAACTAATCTTTCCCATTATTTATTAACCAGGGCAAACGCATCTTAAACAAAACTCGCTTTTTCGGAAAATCTCTGATTCTTTCTGTATTTATATTTAGTTAATGTGGCTTGCAAGTTCAATTTTATTCTTTGTATATCAACTATTTTCTGGAGATTTTATGGGTTTAATGACAAAGTTGACAGCAGGATTGTTGACTTTTGAAACATTGATGACCGGAGTATTGCCTGCAATAGCTCTTCCGGGGACCGTGACGAGTAGAAGTAATTTGCGAACAGATGCATCTTTGACAGCATCCGTAGAGGAAATCTTACCATCAGGCAGTAATGTGGAGGTTTTGAATATTACGGTGGGAAATGATGGCGATAACTGGTACTATGTGCAACCAACAGTGGAAGGGACACTAAGCGGTTGGGTACGGAGCGATTTAGTCAGCCTTAAGCTTGACAAAAAGCGTTATGCAACCATAGTGGGGGATCGCGGGGATAAAATTAACGTGCGTTCATCTCCTAACTTAAGAAGCAAGGTTCTGCACAACGCGCTGTCAGGTGATTTGGTGACGATTGAAAATTCGTACAAACAGGGAGGTCAATATCGTTGGTATTGCATTAAGTTCCCAAATAATGTTATTGGTTGGGTGCGAGAAGACCTGCTATCGATATGGCCGCAAGGATGCATTATCACTTGTCCTGATATTTAGGCCCCATACCCATACTTGGTAATGGGTAATTACTAGCATTACCCATTACCAATAAATCTAAATCTCAGCTACTGCGCGTTCAATTAAGCGCCGAGCTAAAGTCTGCGTACCTGTGTGTTCATAGTAATTAGTTGATACATCCAGGAATGCTGCTAGGTAGTCTAACTTATCATCGGCGAGTTGGACAAAACTTTGCAGGTTGCCGACAACTTTTTGTGGCGTTAGATTATTAGCGGTGACGATACCACTCATCCAACCTTTAACTGAGTCAAAGCTTTCGCCAATAAAGTTTAATTTGCCAGCGTCATTGTTGCCTGGAATTGAATCTTTGATGTTTTGGAAAGTTGAGTTTTGTGCTAAATCCTGGGGGCTTGTCTGATTAATGCTAGACAATGCTTTGTTGATGAAGTCTGGGCCTAAGGGTAATAAACCATCAACGCAAATTAATGCCACCATCCGAATTAGGGACTCACCACTATACTCACCCAAAGAGGCGACAAAATCCCCAATGCTGTCTCCGGGAATACCGTTAATTTGGCAGAAAGCTACTAATTCAACCACTAATTTCAAGGTCAGGTCAATAGTTTGGGCTTTGTCTGGTTTGGGAGTGAGTGAGTTTAAAAAACCCAGCATGGGTAGATTCTCACCAACTTTATTCGCCAAAGCTGCTGCACCCAAAGCTTTATCTGTCCCATCAACAGTTTGATAGAGCCATAAAGCGCGTTGGTATCCTTGGGATTTGTCGTTAAATAGATAAATCGCTCGTTCGCCAATTTGCTGAATTAGGTCTTCATCGTCTTCACCAGTGACTATTTTAATAGTGTTGACAAAGCCGACAGGGTTTTGCCACTCACCAGGAGCAACAAAATCTAGAGCTTTCAACATAGACACAGTTAAGTTACTGGTTGGTAATTGATCAACCAACTCAAAAATCGATTTGCTCACAAAAATCTCCTTATTTTGGTTTTTTTATCAGAATATCTGTAGTGCGGCTTATTTCAACTTCGCCAGACCTGCAAGATTAAATTTCTCGATCCAATCGGCGCGATCGCTTGTTGTAAACGCTGGATCTTTAGAAATCACCTTCACTTGGTACTTACCCACCAAAACCGAAGTTTGAGTTTTGCCTTGTTCTACGGCTGGATAACCACCAATTTTTTTGCTGCTATTGGCAAATTTTGCCGCCGCTGTCGGTGTGCTACTGGTGTCAGAAATAGCGAGTTGAGCAACGGTTTTACCGCCTTTTTTCAAGTTCGCTTCTGAGAAGCCTTTTTTCTCTTGAGTATAAACGCGCTGGTAGCCGTCTCCCGCCGGTGGGAAGAACTTGTTCAATTTGCTACCCTGAGTTGCATCTTTGGAAACGGCTTGACCGCTTTTTTTCTTGGTGCTTTCCTGTTGTACCTGGTCAAAACGGCTGGGTTCTGGTGTAGAACAAGCTGTTGTCGTCAGTAATAAAACTGAGAGCAACACAGCAGCTAAAATCCTGCGTCCACGGGGTAAAGTCACGGAATGATTCTCCTAAATGCTATATGTGTGAGGCAATTATCTGCGCTTGTGTGGTGTTTAACCCAGAAAATTAACTTTTCGATAATTATTGCTAGTTGATCAGTTGATTGTCAGTAGCCTTAAACAACCGATAAATGGCTATTGTGCTTCATTGCGGTAAGCTATCACAGCATAGAACGGATCTCCTCCAGCTGCACCTAACCACTGCAAGAAATTCGGTAGTGTTGACTTATGGACAATGACTTCTGGGGCGCTAAATCCCGGTACTGAGGTAAAATAGCGTTTGACTAATTCGACTCTAGAGTCCTCTGTTCCATCTCGCCAGGCTTGAATCGCCTTTTGAAAAAACATCCGGTTGGAAAAGCTGATAATGGCGACGCCACCAGGTTTGAGGACACGGTGAATTTCCGAAAATACTGCCTCTGGATATTGCATGTACTGCACAGAAACGCAGTTAAGAACGGCGTCAAACTCTTGATCTGGTAAAGGTAGCTGGGGATTTTCGTTGAGATTTTGCACAAGGTAATGATTTAACCGAGGATTACGTGTGAGTTCCTCAGCGTTGAGTCCATGTCCCTGAATATAATCAAACTGTAATTCTTCTGGCAGATGAGACACCCAACTGCTCATCATATCAAGGATGCGTGTGTTGGGTTTTAGTCGCTGACGATATAATGCCGTTAGCTGTTGAATAAAACCTTCATCGACATGGGTGACAAAGCGGGGATAGGCATAAAAAACCTTGTCGTCTGTATCATCTAACTTCAGGCGTTGATTCGGTCTTAGCAGCATAAATGTTTGTTTTAGACAACTTTATTCCAAGATTTTCTTAATTCCGGGTACTATTTCCATCAGGATTATGTAATATATTTTAGTAATATTATGATACTTAAACGAGTCAGCTCGGCAGCATTCGCTTGCAATCAAATTCAATGCTATATAAACTAAAGTTCTTGCAGCCGATTTGGTGGCAAACACGCCTAGCTGTGGCATTACCGTATATTAGTTTGTTGGGTTGGATACTCCCCTTATTAATATTCAGTTCTGGGGAGAATAGCCTAATGGCACATGATGAAGGGCTTTACGCTTGGCGAGCGCGCCAGATGTTTGACTCTGGTGACTGGATCGCGCCTTGGAGCAATGCCCATCATAAAACCCCTGGACCCTATTGGTTAATTGCTAGTTCATACAAGCTGCTTGGTATTAGTGAATTTAGTACGCGACTGCCTGTGATGACTGCTAGTATTTTTGCCTTATTACTGCTCTATGAAATTGGCAAAATTCTGTTGGGAAAGAAGGTTGCATGGTTAGCTGGTGCAATTTTGAGTGTGGAATTTCTCTGGTTGCAATACTCTCGCTTAGGTACGCCTGATGTGCCGATGATTTTATTGGTACTTTTAGCTATTTTGTCTTTACTAAAAGCGGAATTACATCCTCGATATGGCTATTTTTGGAGTTTTCTGGCTGGGTTAAGTTTGGGTTTGGGCTTCTTAGTCAGAAGCTTTATGATTTTTTTACCTATCATAGCATTATTCCCTTATTTAATTTGGGAGCATCGCCGTCATCGTCATCTTGTTAACCCAATTTTATATTTAGGTTTGGTAGTAGGTTTGATTCCTACTTTCGCCTGGCTGTGGTTTGACTGGCTGCGCTACGGTAATTTAAGTTTTGAGCAGTTGTTCAATTTTGTTGTGGATCTAGGTTCTAAAGAACGTAATCGCAATGGAGTTATATTCTATTTTTGGAATGTCCCTTTAAAATCGTTTCCTTGGTTTTTATTCGGTCTGTTAGGCTTGGTTTTAACGATTCGTCGTCCGATTCCTCGCTATCAGTTGATATTAGTTGGTTTTCCCCTGGTTCTATTTGCAGAACTGAGTATTTTCTCAACTCGTTTATCTCACTATAGTTTGACCCTTTATCCCTTTATAGCAATGCTTGCGGCTGTGGGTTTAAATTGGCTAGGCCAAGTTTATGGTCTGATGGGGGAACCTGGCAAATCCTACTATCCGGAAATTAGGAAAGATCCACTTCCTCGGTATATCTGGATCATTACCCGTAACCTCAGTTATGCCTGTGGTGTGTTAGGAGTTTTACTTTTGTTAGGGGGTATAGTGGCTTTAGCTGGGGGTGGTGCTGACATTCGCAAGTATGCAACAATTGGCTTAACTATGGGGTTAGGTTGGTTAATTTTGCCTGTGGTGTGGGTTGGTCGTTACCACTTTGGTTATAAGTGGTTGACGTCTGATTATTGGGTGGCTGGTTGGCTAGTTCCCTGTTGGCTGGCGTTGGCTGTGGCTGGTAGTTTTGGTGTTTTAGGGGACTATAATCCTAGTTTTAGAACTTTTATCCAACAACCTGCGATCGCTAAAGTTCTCCAAACTCATCCGATCTATTTTGTGCAAGTAGGTGGAAAAACTGCTGTATTGCTCAATTTCTACACTCCCGTTCACGGTAAAAAGGTAGATTCAATTTCCGAATTGCCAGCTTTTAGCTATGCTTGGATCTCTGCACAACAGTCTGCTGAATTATCCCTGCCTCACCATGTTCTTGGTACTGTGCAAGAGTATCAGTTGGTTCAAGTCCTGCCCTAGGACAAAAGAAGTGGCACCGTCGGGGAAAAAACCGCTCTTCTTGATTTTGGCAGCATTGGGTGTAGGTGCGATCGCCGCAGGTAGTTTTGGTTATCGTTACTGGCAGTACACCTCTAGCCACCAGGAAACAGACAACGCCATCGTTGCTGGACACATCCACCAAGTGAGTAGCAAGATTCCGGGAACTGTCAGTCAGGTGCTAGTGAGTGATAACCAACTGGTACAACCAGGACAGTTATTAGTGCAGCTAGACCTACAAGATGATCAGAGTAAAGTACAGCAAGCAAAAGGCGCTCAGTTTGCTTTATTACCACCGGATAACGCCACAGGTAACTTTACCAAAATCGTCCAGCGTATCCCAGTAAAAATCGTTTTTGACCAAAAGAGCATTCAAAAATATAACTCGCGAATTACACCAGGGATGTCTGCGGAAGTTAGCGTAGAGGTGAAATAAAAGCATTTGTCTGATTTTAGACATTGGACAAAGATCATCAGCGCCTCCTCAAATGAGAATAATATCATCCTATGACTAATAAAGGTGCGACCAAAAAACTGCCGCTACTACCTGCATTCAGATCAAGAAATTACCAACTATTTTTTGCTGGGCAAGGTATATCTCTAATTGGCACTTGGATGACACAACTGGCCACAATTTGGCTAGTTTATCACTTAACAAACTCCCCATTAATGCTGGGAATTGTGGGATTTACTGGTCAAATTCCTAGCTTCTTTCTCGCTCCCTTCGGTGGGGTATTTGTGGATCGTTTTTCTCGCTATCGCACCTTAATTGGTACACAAATATTGGCGATGATTCAGTCATTAGCCCTGGCTGGCCTAGCGTTGACGGGGGTGATTCAGGTGTGGCACATCATCGCCTTAAGCTTGTTTCAAGGATTTATTAACGCCTTTGATGCACCAGCGCGGCAAGCATTTGTCCCAGAACTGGTTGAGCGCAGAGATGATTTAGCCAATGCGATCGCTATCAACTCAACGATGATCAATGGTGCGCGGTTAATTGGCCCGGCAATTGGGGGGTTACTGATAGCTGGTATCGGAGTAGGTTACTGTTTTTTAGTGGATGGACTGAGTTACATCGCTGTAATTGCTTCTTTATTAGCAATGAAAATTCAGCCGCAGCAAATCCCAGTAACTGGGGGTAATGTCTGGGAAAAAATTAAAGAGGGATTTCTTTACTCATTTAGATTTCCACCCATTCGCTCTATCTTATTGCTATCAGCTTTAGTCAGTTTTATGGGTATGCAATACATGATTTTTATCCCCATTTTTGCTGACAAAGTTCTCCATAGCGGGGCAGAAGCCCAGGGTTATTTGATGGCAGCATCAGGAGTTGGAGCTTTAGGAGGGGGAATTTATCTGACTACGCGACAAACGGTAGTCGGGCTAGGCAAATTGTTGGCATCGGCTCCAGCAATTTTAGGAATCGGTTTGATTGCTTTTTCTTTCTCCCGGTTTTTACCAGTTTCTTTGTGTGCAATGTTGTTTGTTGGCTTGGGATCAATCCTCCAAATTGCCTCTGCAAATACAATTTTACAAACCATCGTGGAAGATGATAAACGCGGACGAGTAATGAGCTTATATGGAATGGCGTTTTTGGGGATGATACCATTGGGTAATTTATTTGGAGGTATTTTAGCAAATTATATCGGCACTTCCAATACATTAATAATTGATGGTTTAGCTTGCATTATAGGGTCGATAATTTTTCGCAAGCAATTGCCTGCTCTAAGGAAATTGATTCGTCCAATTTATGAGCAGAAAGGAATTTTAGAAAGCGAGAAAGCTGCTAGATAAATATTTGCTCCTTCAATTGGGCCAACATTAGGAGGTTGGTTAACAGAAAATTTCGGTTGGAAGTATAATTTTTATATCAATCTCATTCCCGGATTATTAATGTTAGCTGGAGTTTGGCATGGTATTAAGCAAGAAAAACCCCAACAGCATTTGCTTAAACAGGGTGACTGGTGGGGAATTATCGCCATGGCGATTGGCTTAGGTTCCCTACAAGTTGTATTAGAATAAGGTAGTCGCAAAGATTAGTTTAGTTCAGGTTTAATTGTTCGCTTGAGTATAATTGCGGCGATTTTTATAGGATTATTTTTCTTGATAGAATTAACTCGCAAGCAACCATTTATTAATTTGCGGCTTTTGGGACGGCGCAACTTTGGTTTAGCCAGTATTGTAAATGTTTCGCTGGGCGTGGGACTGTATGGTTCAATTTATATTTTACCGCTATATCTCGCCCAAATTCAAAAATATAATGCATTGCAAATATGAGAAGTGTTAATTTGGGCAGGTGTTCCCCAACTGTTTATTATTCCTTTTCTTTTTACTCTTCAAAAAAGTCAAGGCAACTGGTGGCGCTGTTGGTCATTAGATTTAGGATAAAAATGGATTGTATGAATTGAAAAACCAGTTTTATCTACAAGTTCACCAATTAACATGGCTATTGCTTGACTCTGGAGTATACAGTAGGAGTTAAGTAAAGAGAAACTTTCAACATGAACTCTATTGTAATTACTGGGGCTTCTTCAGGCATTGGTTATGGGGCAGCAAAAGAATTTGTAACCAGTGGTTATCAGGTATTTGGCAGTGTGCGTAACGAAAAGGATGCTGAACGACTCACGGCTGAACTCGGCAGCAATTTTACACCGTTAATATTTGACGTGACTAATCAGCAAGCTATCCAACAGGCAGCTTTATCGGTGGAAGCAATTGTGGGTGAAAGCGGTTTAACTGGGCTGATTAACAATGCGGGAATAGCAACAAGTGGCCCGTTAATGCATCAATCTATTGATGAAATTCGGTTACAGTTTGAAGTGAATGTCTTTGGTCAGATTGCGGTTACTCAAGCTTTTTTGCCGTTACTGGGAGCGATAAAAAATGCAAAACATCAACCAGGAAGAATCATCAATATCAGTTCGGTTGGTGGCAAAATAGCTTTTCCGTTCATCGGTGCTTATGCAGGAAGTAAACACGCAATTGAGGGAATTTCTCATAGTCTACGGAGAGAACTTCAGCTTTATGGAATTGATGTGATTATCATTGCCCCCGGTGCAGTCAATACTCCGATTTGGGATAAAGAATCTGCCCAAGATTTCAGCCGATATGCTGAAACAGATTATGCAGAAGCAACAAATGCTGGTCAAAAATATATGCTTAAGCTAGGCAAAGCTGGATACTCTCTTGAAGAGGTGGGAAAATTCATCAGAAAAGTCTTTGAGACTCCCAAGCCTAAAACTCGATATAGTCTAGTGCCAAATTCAATTATAAACTGGATAATTCCCAAAATGTTACCTGATCGTCTATTAGACAAACTGATTGGAAAGACTCTGGGATTACTGCCAAAATAATCATAAATAGTGTTGCTTTACAAACCGTAGGATGCGTCAGGGGACGCATCGAAACCCATCAAATATAATTAATATTCATTCAACCAATTTTCTCCATGATTAATCAAAATCGGTGCGTTGGGGAACGCGCCCTACAATATCATCGAGTAGGATGCTTTGAGGATATTCTTGCCCATTTTTCTCGAATGTCCCGTCTGACTCTGGTAACTGGGTGTGGTCTGGTAATGTCAATTCTTTCATAATCTCTCTAATATTCTTTAGTCGTATAAATATCTTTCTCTTATCTGTTTTTATTTCCACTATATCTGAGATATAAAAAAATACTATTATGTGTTAATGTTTTGTGTATTCCTGTATTAAGCGCTACATTTAAGTGAAACTGCTTAATATAATTGTAAAATTATATAATTATGCCTTCACACTTCGACCTGAGACTCCAACACTTAGAAGACAACATTAGACAAGACAAAGATTTGCTCAAAGACTATGAAGATTCCTTACGATACGAAGATGATCCACGTCGCCAGGCTAGGTACAGGCGAGAAATTGAGCAATTGCGCGGATCTGCTAATCGTTATCAGAGCGAATATGAGGAATTGCGAGTGCAGATAACTGGTGAACCAACTGCACAAATGCAAAATGTAGCTATCCAATTGCAACAGATAAACACCAGAATAGATAGATTATCTGCTGGACAGAAGGCTATCTATGAAAACATTAATCACTTGCGTCAAGGACTACTAGCTCGTTATAGCGCTGGTGAACAGAACATAATTGCAGCCCTCACTGAACAGTTAGATCAATCTCAAATGGTTATGATTTCTACTGTTTTAGATGCAATAGAAACTAACCAAGTAACAGAGGGAGAAATGCAGCTTATTTTACAAGGGATACAGCAAAATATAACTAAATTACAACAAAGTGGTACTGCTTTACCTCCTAGTCAATCAGCCTTAGTAGAAGTTATCAATTCACCTGGATTAGATTTCAAGCACAGATTGAAAGTTGGTATACCTATTATTCCTTTTATTTTGGACTATGAAGGTGAATTAGAACTAGGAACTGGAATAAACTTAAAAGCAGCTTTGCAAGCATTGATGATGCGATTGAAAGGAGAGTAAATCGTGGATTTGCATCATCAGCGACAAAAAGACTTAGAAGAGCATCTTCAAGATGATTATACTTTACTTAAAGACTTAGAAGATGATTTGCGTCTTGCCGAAGAAAGCAGACCTAAAACAAAATTAAAAAAGCAGATCAAAGAAGTAAAAGATAGAATTTCTGAATATAAAAATGAGCTAAATTCTTTATCAAATTCTCCAAAAGAGCAAGATTTACTTGTTAATGCCATGACCAATATTACATTCAGAGAACTGGGTATGGTTACTGACGGAATCCTTAGTATGCCCGTAGAATTTGATGAAAGTTATACTGTTGTTCCAGTAGTTACAAAAATGTCTAAAAATGAACTGACTGGATCTGCTCAAAGGAGGCTGACAAGCGGTGTTATCCAAGCAAAAATGGTTGCCAAATATGTTGAAAATCAGATTCATGTAATTCCTGATTTTCCAGAAAAACTGAAGTCAGGATTCGCTAAGGAGTACGACAACCTTCGAGCGGCAGGATTAAAGGGAAATGCTTTATTGGATGCCTTGCATGAGTTTTCTTGCAATCGTAGTTCAGATTATGAGTTACGAGCGGCTGGTATAGCAGTATTGTACTACCTTTTTGAGAAATGTGAGGTCTTTGAGCGATGATTCTTCCCACAAAACACATATCTACTAGTCATTCTTTATTGGGAGTAGGTGCTAAAATATTAGAACAATTGTACCAACCAAGAACAGTTTCATCACTTTGGAGTGCTGTTGCTACTATGCCAGAAGTTGCCACATTTGAACGTTTTGTTTTAACTCTTGATCTCCTATACGCTATAGGAGCAATTGACATGGAAACAGGATTAATTCGGAGGTGTCACCGATGATTCATACTGTTCGCTGTAATCAAGCATCATTTAAAACAGTTCGGTTTAGACCTGGTTTAAACGTAGTTTTAGCAGATAGGACTGAAGACTCTGGGAGAAGAGATTCCCGTAATGGATTGGGTAAATCTACTCTTATTGAGATTATTCACTTTTGTCTTGGAGGTAAAATTCCACCAGCTAAAGGACTTGGTTCTAGAAATCTTCGTGGTTGGGCTTTTAGTTTAGAGCTTACACTTGCAAATCAAATTATCACTGTTACAAGAAATACTGAAGATCAAGCTCAGGTAATAATTGATGGAGATACTAATAACTGGCCTATTCAACCAAAACAACAAGAAGGTCAAAAAGTTCTAAGTTTAGATGACTGGAAGGCTGTTTTGGGAAACCTAACATTTGGATTAACCATTGATAATGAAGCTAAGAAATACAAACCTACTTTTAGAGGATTAATTTCTTACTTTATCCGTCGAGGACGAGACGCATTTTCTACACCATTTGAGCATTTCTCAAAGCAACCTGGATGGGATAAGCAAGTTAATAATTCTTTCTTATTAGGTCTTGCTTGGGAAGATGCAAGAGAACTACAGCTTTTAAATGATAAAAAAAAATTAATAACAGATATTAAAAAACTAAAAAAAGATACAGAAGATGGAGTCACAATTGCAATTTTTGGCTCTCTCGGTGAACTTGAAACTGAGAAAATTCAAATAGAAGCACAACTACGTGAACGAAAAGAAACTCTTAATAATTTTCGGGTAGCACCTCAATACCATGAATTAGAAACAACTGTTAATCTATTAACATCGCAAATTCATGAAGCAACCAATAAAAACATTATTGAACATAAACTACTGGAGTTTTATCAATCTAGTCTTGAATCAGAGGATGAACCAAGACCTGATGATGTCATTCGTATATATGAAAATGCAGGTGTTGAATTACCAGGTTTAGTAATTAGAAGGTTAGAAGAAGTAGAAATATTTCATCGCAAATTAATAGAGAATCGTCGGGAGTTTTTAGGAAACGAAATTAAACGTCTTAAAAGAGAAATATTAGCCAAAGAAACTTTTATTAGAGCCAAAACTAATGAGCGTGCAGAACTGCTCGAAGTGCTAAAGACGCATGGAGCTTTAGAAGAATATACAATGCTACAAGAAATTTATCTTGATAATGTAGCTAATCTCAATGAAATTAATAAACGCATCGAAGAATTAAAACAATTTGAAGAAGAAAAAAGTACGTTAAAAATTGAAAAAGAACAGTTACTGCAACGCGCACGCCGTGACTATGGAGAACGGAATGAGCAAGCAGAACGTGCTATTAATTTATTCCGCATTAACTCTCGATTCCTTTACGATGTTCCTGGAACACTTGTTATTGATGTAGGAAACAATGGTTTTAGTTTCCGAGTGGATATTAGACGTGATGGCAGTGAAGGGATTGATAAGATGAAGATATTCTGTTATGACTTAATGTTAGCACAACTTTGGTCAGAGCGTGATCCTTCACCCCGCATACTAATTCACGACAGCACAATTTTTGATGGTGTAGATGAGAGACAAGTATCTCTAGCTTTACAATGGGCTGACATAGAATCAAGAAGACTTGGTTTTCAATATATTTGTACATTAAATTCAGATATGGTTCCACGCTCAGAGTTTCCGTTAGATTTTAATTTTGATTCTTTTGTCAGACTTAGACTTACAGATGAGAGTGAGGAGGGAGGACTACTAGGTATTAGCTTTTAGAAAACAACTTGACGTTGCTTTAATTTTTTTCAGTTTATTGTAGGTTTAAATAAATTTGTTTATGCAACAAAATTAATCTTATGATCATACCAGTTATTGACTATGGCAATAATATTATCTATTTCTTGGTCATTCAGGTTTCTTAATTCATCATTTTCGTTAAATTTCAATGCAGCATTATTTCCGTCTTTGACAATCGGTTCTAAAATCCATTTGTAATAACCTTTATCATTATCTAATGTAAAGAAAAACAGGCAAAGTGGAAATGGTAAATCCTTGAAAGATTTTATGTTATATTTGATGTTTTTTAGCTTAAAAAAATTATGCTGCTGAATTAATTCAGAACTAGAAGCTGTAGCTTTTACTTGTACACCAAAAATTCTCCCGCTATAATTACCATCTTTGGTGATTGTGACTAAAAAATCTAAACCTCCTGCATCTTTTTGTGGCGGTTGAGAAATAATTAAGTCATCACGACGAGTTAAATAAACTTTTGTCAAAGCTTCGGAACGTAGACCAATGTACCAAGGTTGTTCTGTTTGCATATTCTTATCTCCATTGTTGGTCAGAAAATTGTGAAGCTAAATTATTATTTTTATATTGACTCCAAAAATTATTTACTTCGTGCCAAAGAATTTCTCTATTTTGTTTATTAATTGGAAACTGTGTAGAAAGGCTTGAAAGAGATTTTAAATTTTCTCCATTAGCCGAAATTACATAACCTACTTCTTTAATTTCATCAATCCCAACTATATAAGTTGGTGCAGGATACGATGCTAAACCAATTATAGATTCTTCTTTTAATTTCACTTTTAAGCGATTATCTTTTTTTGTATATCCTTGCCTGGTGGTTTTGACTTGTACAAAGAAATAAGGAATATATGAACCAGCCCCTACCAACTCAACGATAAAATCAACATACTGCCATTTATCTCCTAAAAATTGTGGTTTGAAAATGGGGCCAGCATCCGAGTGAAACTCTGTTATTAAGAGTTTAAATATAGCGTTTCCCGGTCTGGTGAGGTACATCTTTGAACCTAAAAGCTTTAACTAGCAAAGTCTGGATGTACCTCACTAGCATAGGAAACGCTATAGTGCTTCTCCTCTCTCTCCCAGTGCATCCCTCATTTTCTTGTATATATCCCTATCTTAATTCAGCAAATAATTTTATTCACAAAATACAGGGTAGGCAATTTTGCCCACCCCATAAAGTTAATTACACCTGTGCGTTAACCTTTTGCGTCTTTGCGTGAGACTCTCCTAATTTCCTTCCCGCAGCTTATCCAAGACACCGCGATCTTCTAAGGTTGAAGTATCACCAGATACCTCTTGTCCGGCTGCCAGACTCCGCAGCAAGCGCCGCATAATCTTACCCGATCGCGTTTTTGGCAAAGCGTCAGTAAAGCGAATCTCGCCAGGACGGGCGATCGCACCAATTTCCTTGACAACGTGCTGTTTTAATTCCTTACTCAGTTCCTCACTCGGCTGATAAGTGCCTTCTAGGGTCACAAAAGCAAATACTTCCTCACCCTTCAATTCATCCGGTTTACCCACCACCGCAGCTTCTGCAACCGCTGGATGAGACACCAACGCTGATTCTACTTCCATCGTTCCTAGGCGGTGTCCGGATACATTCATCACATCATCAACGCGCCCCATCACCCAGAAATAGCCGTCCTCATCGCGTCTAGCACCATCACCGGCAAAGTAAATAAAGTTGCCATCTTTGGGGGGGATATGCTCCCAGTAGGTGCGGCGGAAGCGTTCAGGATCGTTGTAGACTGTCCGCATCATTCCTGGCCAAGGATGACGGATTGCTAAATAACCGCCTTCGTTGTCGGGTAAAGAGTTGCCTTCCAAATCGACGACATCAGCCATAATTCCAGGGAAAGGACGAGTTGCGGAACCGGGTTTAGTAGCGATCGCACCCGGCAATGGTGTAATCATAATTCCCCCGGTTTCAGTTTGCCACCAAGTATCAACAATTGGGCAGCGTTCACGGCCAATTACGCGGTGATACCACATCCAAGCTTCTGGGTTAATCGGTTCACCGACGCTTCCCAGCAACCGCAGAGAAGAAAGGTTGCGCTTTTTAGGATGGTGTTCGCCCATTTTGATAAATGCCCGAATTGCCGTCGGTGCAGTATAAAAAACTGTAACGCCATATTTTTCAATTACATCCCAAGTACAACCAGGATTTGATGCACGAGTCGCGCCTTCATACATCACCGTCGTTGCCCCGTTAGAAAGTGGCCCGTAGACGATGTAGCTATGTCCTGTAATCCAACCTACGTCAGCGGTACACCAATATACATCAGTTTCTTGGAGGTCAAAGATCCATTTGGTGGTCATGTGGGTATATAAGTTATAACCCGCAGTTGTATGGACAACGCCCTTTGGTTTGCCTGTGCTGCCAGAAGTGTAGAGGACGAACAGCATATCTTCACTGTCCATCGGTTCGGCGGGACAATGGGCTGAGACACCTTTTTGCAAATCGTGCCACCAATGATCTCGCCCTGGTTCCATATGGGTTTTTTGCTTTGTTCGCTGCACCACTAACACATCTTTGATGTTGGGAACTGCGCCATCAGCTAAAGCTTTATCTACTTGTTCTTTGAGAGGAACGATCGCATCTTTGCGCCAACCGCCATCAGCTGTGATTACCAATTTAGCCTCGGCATCAATTAAGCGATCGCGCAAAGCTTCGGCACTAAAACCACCAAAGACAACGTTGTGGGGTGCGCCAATTCTCGCACAGGCTAACATCGCGATCGCCGCTTCGGGTATCATCGGCATATAGATGCCAACGCGATCGCCTTTTTTCACCCCCAATTGCTTCAGCACATTGGCAAACTGGCAAACCTCCCGGTGCAGTTGGGCATAAGTCAGAGTCCGCGAATCCCCTGGTTCCCCTTCCCAAATCAGCGCCGCTTTATTCTTACGCCAAGTGGTGAGATGTCTATCAAGGCAATTGTAAGAAATGTTAATTTTACCGCCAGCAAACCACTTAGCAAAAGGTGGCTCCCACTCTAGCACCTTGTCCCAAGTTCGGAACCAGTGCAACTCAATTTCCGCCAGATCCGCCCAGAACTGCTGGGGGTCTTCTTTAGCTTGGTCATAGAGGCGCTGATAGTCTTCCAAAGACCTAACATAGGCATTTTGAGAAAATTGAGTAGTGGGATGGAATAGCCGCTTCTCTTGTAGGATTGATTCTATATTTGGTTGAGACATGGTTATGAATGCAATTGGTATTGTTACTTCAGACTATTTTTAGCCCAGTTGTACCAGACAGTATTTAGATTTTCGTTAAGCTGCGCGGAGATTGCTAGGTTATCTCAACCCGACAAAATGCTCCTGCTATAACGGTAATCTGTTTCGTGACTTCCTCATGAATAGCGGATCAAAAACTTAGATGCGTAGCGGCTGATCTCCAGGTAGCACCGTCCAACAAAAATACTGAGAAAAGGTATAAATTTGTAAGAAGAGCATTAGTTACTGAAAAGTAGGGCATAGTTTGCAAGCAAAAGAAATTAAGGATAAGCTAAAGTTACTCATCGAGCAAGCCTCCTCGATAGACCCGAACTTAGCTAGAAGATTAGATGAAATCAACCGTTGGGTAAAAGATATCAAACCAGGCTCACTGACTGCTAAACCATTTGTCTTGGCTTTCCTCCTAGAGGTGATTACGGATTCTACAATTTGGCTGGTAATAAAATCTCTACCTTCCGAAGTAGAACAACAGTCAAAGTTCGAGCAAATGACACCTAACGAAAGATATTGGTATAGTTACCTGTTTCCTAGGTGGATAAATGCCACCGACTCCAAGTTTTATATTTGGAAGAAAAAAATGATGGCAGGAGAATTTAATCAAGATGATGGTGATATTATTAAATTAATAGCCCAAGATATTGTCCGTCGTGGAGGGAGTTTTTGGCAGCGCTATATTGCCGACCTTTCTATGGCAACCGATTTAATCATCTGCAATCATCAACAGAAACCACTGTGTATTCAAGTCACTAGTGTCGGTGAAGAATTTAATCGCCAAAAGTATCAAGACTGGCAAAACACACTCCAATTATGGGAAATAGAACGAGGAATGTTCTTAAGTTACAACCCCGGAGATGACAACTTTATCAACCAGTTAGTCACCCTGACACTATATAACAGTGATAATCTTGCTGATAGAAAGTATTTGAATTTTTCTGCATGATATCGAAACATTTATCTTGTCCTCTACATCCTTAACCCGCCCCAAACAGCATTTATGCTTAATCAAAAAGAAGTCAACAGCAACCCTCAAACAGACACATTTGCTGAAGCTTTAGCCGCTGCACGCAAAATGCAGCAGGAATGGCTAAACTACGGGCTTGATTTTGTCCATCTTTATGTTGAAGATGTAGATGGAGATTGGTTAGAAAATTGGGGCAGTGATGAAGATATCAGCGCTTCTGCATTAGATTCTATTAAAGAATTTCTAGTCAGCGATGATGCTGTGGCTGTGAAAATCAGGCAGAATTTAGGAGAACGTTCACTTTTTGAGTTAGCGGTGAACTTAGAAGAATCTTGGAGCATTACTGAAGCGAATCTCCGGAGATGTTCTGTGCGAAATTTGTTAATTGGTGGAGGAAATAACCATGAAACAAATTCCCAGATAGATGATGTCGAGTTATGGGATTTAGCAGATAATTTGTTGGCAAAGTTCGCAGAAATATTGTGATATTTCAGTCCTCAGGCTGAAGTCACTGGCTCCATAACGCAGCCTGCTAACCCAGGCTATATTATTCTTAGGCTTAAATCTGGGAATTTAGTTTTTAATAATTCTCTAATTCCACTAGGGGACAACGACAGTTTTTAATTCTTGGACGTGCTTTTTATAAACAAACCAGGTTTGCTGAGTTTCACTTTGCTGATCGCATAAGAGGGGTTGCTCAAATGTTACTTCCCAGTAATCAGCGATGCGTTCGCTATTACCTTTGGGAGGTGTCGGACTATTACTAATACTTCTTTTAATAGAAGAAACAAAAAATTTCTCACCTGGTTTAACAGGGCATTTTTTGTCATTTGCTATCTGAGATGATTGTTGATACCAGCTATCTCGCAGTTTGAAAGTAGTACCTCCCGTAGCCGTAACCCTAACTATGCGTACAGGAATAGTTTGAGAAGATACGGTATCGGGACTCACCACACCCAAAACCCCACAAACCACACCCAGACACAAAACTATTTTGTGGGGATGTAACTTAGTCTTACCAATCATCATGTTGGATTTCCTTAGTGTCTAGCATCACTAGCATATCTATTTAAACTATATATTACAATACAGTTCAGTTAAGCCTAAAGCTTAACGTCTACGTAGGTTGGGTAGACGAACGAAACCCAACATATCCGCGAATTTGTTGGGTTTCACTACGTTCTACCCAACCTACAATTCGTAACACATTTTTACCTAGCTTTTGGCAGCTTGTAGTCAGGTTATTACTTTTATTCAGTATAGATTTAGCAAAAAAAAGTTAACTTCGTCTCCATATCAGGGAATAAAAGCTTGTTGAAGCACAGGTAAGTAGGGTAAAAGCGTAGATGGCTGAAACTGCGGAACTGTTGCATTGCTCTCTGGAGCAATTGCTTAAGGAGATTACGGCGCTTAATCACGCTTGGAAAGCAGCGCGTGAACTTTTTGGTGAAAATTCATCCCTATCAACCTCATCACGAGATTTAAAAACCTGTTTGCAGGTGCGTTTGCTGAGAAGCTATGCACCAGAACAGGTTTATTTAGTTGAGGACACTGAAGCGGAGGGTGAAAAACTTTACAGCTTAAGACTTCGGGAACTGACAGATAACCGCTTGGATGCAGCACATTTGCCTGTGCGGGAAGCGAACACGGTTCTCTCTGCTGACGAAATCGCGCGATTTAGCAAGTTGTAATCAAGATAAACACGAGGGGTGCTTTGTGGGAATAGGAAAAATTTGGGACACAGTTTGGCAGAATGAGCCTTTTCACTGGGCTACGGCTTTTGTATTAGCGATCGCAATTTCGATAATTTCCCTTGGTCTTATGCTTTTTACGAAACCAATGAATATCAGGCTCTATTAGAAGAGTGTGGTTTAAAAGCCAAGCGGGTGGAGTTAAAACAGACCCATATGATTTTTCAAGGAAAAGAAGGATTGAGAGGGTTTATTCGATCAACGTTAAATTCCATTACTGCCAGGATACCTGAAGACTTACGGCAAGAATTTATTGGCGATTTAGTCGATAAATCTGTTGAAAGTAACCCTCCAGACAGCGCAGGTTTGATCTATGTGCCTCTTATGCTACTGGAGGTTGAAGCATCAAAAGATAGAAGTAAGCCCATGCACCAAATAGCAAGTGGTTTCCTAACTTATTACGAATTGTTCATCCCCGAACCGATGGAGCCTTTGATTCTGTTGCAGAATCTGCTGTCCTCAGGACGGTTTTCTAACTACGTGATGTACGAAAGTAAAAACTCAATACGCATTGCTGGAAATGTGTTAGCTGAGGTATCAGTAAGCACTGAAACCGTTTCACTTAGCTATAAGGGACAAACGATCTGTACGGAGGCGATTAGCGATCCACTCAAACAGGTAGAATCCGCCCTTGCCTCTTTACCAGTGAAAAATTGGACAGCTTATGGTTACGTAGGCTTCGATATATCCCGCTTCTACTACCCCTACTCAAAAGCAATCCAGCAGCCATTACTCTATTTTATGGTTCCAGAAACAGAAATTCACATCACTCCTAAGGGAGTATATGTCAAAAGCATCAGATTGCCAACGAAAATCACTGAAGTGTTATTCGGCGATAGCCAACTAAAAGACTATATCGCCACACCTATAGTCCTGGATTTTGCTGATAAACAGCATTATCAAAATCAGGTTGATACTATGATTTCGGCGATTCAAAGCGGTCAGTTACATAAAGCCATTATTTCCCGCCATCTGAAGGTGAAAGGCAATATGGATGTTCTTGGAACCTATGTATTAGGAGCCAAGAATAACAATTCAGCACGCTCATATTGTCTGGGTCTAGGAGATGTATCTGCTGTAGGCTTTAGTCCTGAGATTTTTATGAAATCCACCGCTGGTGGCTTCGTCGTTACCAATCCGCTAGCAGGAACTCGACCTAGAGGTTCTAGCTCAGAAGAAGATGCTAGTCTACAGGGCGAATTATTCTCCGATGCGAAGGAAGTGAAAGAACATGCACTTTCGATCTGGCTGGCGCAAAGCGAGATGGCTTCGGTTTGTTTGCCCCAAACTGTTCAGATTCTTGACTTCATGGAAGTGAAAAAGTACCGGACTGTGCAGCATTTATCATCACAGGTTGGTGGTCAACTCAAACAAGGATTGACCTCATGGGATGCGATGAAGGCTTTATTTCCTGGAATTACCGTATCCGGAATTGACAAACACCGGGCGCTGGAATGGATTGACCGTCTAGAAGACGAGCCGCGAGGACTTTATGCTGGTGCCATTGGTTACATAAACAGCGAGGGAGCGTCAGATTTAGCGATCGCCATTCGTTCAGCTTACCAATATGGTGATTCTGTCTACTTGAACGCTGGGGCAGGCATTGTGGCGGAATCATTGCCAGAACGAGAGTACATCGAGTCGGTCAACAAGATGAACACCATGTTGACTAATTTAGTCATGAAGTCTTAAGCAGGACTCGATCAATCTAATTCTTGAGTAAAAAATAGTCAAGCCGTAATATGGCGACGTACTAATTTTGGTTCTCTTTCCTGTAGCTAGTAGTAATCTTGTGGCTCACAGTCGCGTTAAGCTGAATTAAGAAGGTAGCAATTTATTGTACTTTTATAGTTAGAAAATCTCTGTACCTGTTAATTTTTAATTTTTCCTGCTTGAGAAACCTGGATGCTAGACCAAATTTTTGATTACCTGAACTTTCACTTCAGCATTGAAGCCTTAATAGTCCTGCTAATTTTGGTGATGTTAGAGGCGGTGCTGTCTGCTGATAATGCGATCGCACTCGCAGCAATCGCCCAAGGGCTGGAAGACAAAGAACTTGAGGGGAAAGCCCTCAACATTGGTTTAGTCTTTGCTTACGTCTTGCGAATCAGCTTGATCCTCACAGCCACTTGGGTACAAGCATATTGGCAATTTGAACTATTGGGCGCTGCTTACCTGCTGTGGTTAGTATTCCAACACTTTACCTCTGACGAAGGCGAGGAGAGTCACCACCACGGCCCGCGTTTTAAGTCGCTGTGGCAGGCAATACCAGTGTTAGCCTTTACGGATCTAGCTTTTTCTTTAGATAGCGTCACAACTGCGATCGCCGTTTCTCAAGAAAAGTGGTTGGTACTTACAGGCGCAACCCTTGGCATTATCATACTGCGATACATGGCGGGATTGTTCATCCGCTGGCTAGATGAATATGAAAACCTAGAAGACGCAGGTTATATTACGGTGGCTTTTGTCGGCTTGCGCCTGCTGTTGAAAGTGGTCAACGATAATTTAGTACCACCAGAATGGCTTGTGATTAGTGCGATCGCCCTCATCTTCATCTGGGGATTTTCCAAACGCACTGTCGTTGAATTAGCCCCAGAAGAAGCAGAGAAAACCGAAGTGTCAAAATAAGCAGGTGGGTCATGGGTCATAGGTAAGAAGCTTTTTCTCTTCCCCAATTACCCATCACCCATTACCAATTACCCATCACCTAGCCTAAATTATTCGTGCAACCAAGGTGTTAATTGCGGTTGCCAACTGACTAATTCTTCATCCTTAAACCACAGGGCAATTTCTTTTTGTGCCGTTTCTGGAGCATCAGAACCATGAATCAGGTTGCGCCCAATATTAATTCCAAAATCGCCCCGAATCGTTCCTGGCTCCGCGGTTAATGGGTTTGTCGCCCCAATTATTTTTCTCGCAGAGGCAATTACGCCATCACCTTCCCACACCATCGCTACCACAGGCCCGGAAGTGATAAATTCGACCAAACTAGCAAAAAAGGGTCTTGACCGGTGAACACCATAGTGTTGTTGTGCTAATTCCTGGCTGACTTTCAAGAACTTCAAGCCAACGAGGGTAAAGCCTTTAGTTTCAAAGCGACCGATAATTTCCGCTACCAGTCCACGTTGTACTCCATCAGGCTTAATTGCTAAAAATGTACGCTCCATTGCTGTCTCCCAAAACTTAATAAAATTTTTGAATTAGTCCGTTGTCTTTTGTTCAGTTGTCCTTTGTCCACTAGTCGAAAGGCTTTTTATTCTTAGCCAAGGACTAATGACTAATGACCAATGACTAATGACCAATCAGAGTTTATCGCAGAAATTATCTCGTTAGTGGATATCCGTTACCAGATGAATGCGTTAAATTGTTCGTGGGTAAAACACAGAGGTCAGGAAGAAATGGGTGTCGAGTCAAGTGCTACATCGGATGAGGTGGTTAAACTACCAACCAACGGACACAAGTCTGAAGTAAAAAATAATAAGCAAAAAAAGCTGCTACCACCTAGTAGTACTACAGGAGATTTGCCGCGCTCTTGGAAAATTGAGGATAGCGAAGACCTTTACCGGATTGAAGGTTGGGGACAGCCTTATTTTTCGATTAGCGCTGCTGGTCACGTCACTGTTTCTCCCAAGGGAGATCGTGGCGGTTCTCTAGACTTGTTTGAATTAGTCAACGCCTTGAAGCAGCGTAATTTGGGGCTACCGATGCTGATTCGCTTTTCCGATATTTTGGAAGATCGGATTGAGCGGTTGAATGCTTGTTTTGCTAAAGCGATCGCCCGCTACAATTACCCTGGCGTTTATCGTGGTGTGTTTCCCGTCAAGTGTAACCAGCAGCGGCACTTAATAGAAGATTTAGTCCGGTTTGGTAAACCCCATCAATTTGGTTTAGAAGCCGGCTCAAAGCCAGAATTGATGATTGCTCTAGCTTTGCTGGATACAGCAGGAGCCTTGTTAATCTGCAACGGCTATAAAGACCGAGAATACATCGAAACAGCAATGTTAGCCCAAAGACTAGGGCAAACGCCAATTATCGTCTTAGAACAGGTGGAAGAAGTCGATTTGGTGATTGCTGCTAACAAGCAACTGGGGATTAAGCCTATTTTGGGGGTTCGTGCTAAGTTAAGCACCCAAGGGATGGGACGCTGGGGAACTTCAACTGGCGATCGCGCTAAATTTGGGTTGACGATTCCCGAAATTATCGAAGCCGTGGACAAGTTACGGGACGCTGACCTGCTGGATTCTTTGCAGTTGTTGCACTTCCATATTGGTTCGCAAATCTCCGCGATTAATGTGATTAAGGATGCCATCCAAGAAGCCAGTCGCATCTATGTGGAGTTGGCGATGCTGGGCGGAAATATGAAATATCTCGATGTTGGTGGCGGATTGGGTGTCGATTATGACGGTTCGCAAACCAACTTCTACGCCTCGAAAAATTACAACATGCAGAACTATGCCAATGACATCGTGGCAGAGTTAAAAGATACCTGTGCAGAACGGCAAATTCCCGTACCAACACTGATTAGCGAAAGTGGACGTGCGATCGCCTCCCATCAGTCAGTGCTCATCTTTGACGTTCTCAGTACCAGCGATGTCCCCCTCGACCTCCCAGAACCCCCACAAGAGGGAGAATCCCCCATAATTAATTACCTTTGGGAAACCTACCAATCGATCAACAAAGAGAACTATCAGGAGTTCTACCACGACGCCGCCCAATTCAAAGAAGAAGCCATCAGCCGCTTTAATTTAGGAATTTTGCGCCTCAGAGAACGAGCCAAAGCAGAGCGGCTTTACTGGGCTTGTTGTCAAAAAATTCTCACCATCACTAGGCAGCAAGAATACGTACCAGACGAACTGGAAGACCTAGAGAAAATCATGGCTTCCATCTACTACATCAATCTTTCTGTGTTTCAATCGGCACCAGACTGTTGGGCGATCGACCAATTATTCCCGATCATGCCGATACACCGCCTAGATGAAGAACCAACGCGACGAGCGATTTTAGCAGACCTCACCTGCGACAGTGATGGCAAAATTGACCGCTTTATCGACCTGCGCGATGTCAAATCGGTTTTAGAACTGCACACCTTTAGGCCTGGAGAAGCCTATTATATGGGGATGTTCCTCAATGGAGCTTACCAGGAAATCATGGGCAACTTGCATAACCTCTTTGGGGACACCAACGCCGTTCATATCCAATTAACGCCCAAAGGCTACCAGATTGAGCATGTGGTCAAGGGTGATACGATGAGCGAAGTAGTAAGTTACGTGCAGTACGACTCCGAGGATTTGGTGGAAAGAATCCGTCAGCGTTGCGAGAAAGCCTTAGAAGACAAGCGCATCACCCTAGCTGAATCTCAACGACTGCTACAAACTTACGAGCAAAGCCTGCAAAGATATACGTATTTGAATAGTTAGTTGTTAGTGGTCATTAGTCCCAAGTCTCATAACTCATGACTAATGACCAATGACTAATGACTAATGACTAATGACTAATTAGCATTTGTCCCCAACAATTCAGCGATCGCTTGTCGCTCAACAGGGGTGTTGGATGGTGGTGTCTGACGGGCATCGGTAATCAGCCAGTCTAAAGCAGCAGCTTGGACATCTATCGCCGCCCCGGTCTTATCCACGCAGTAACGTCCAAACACCAGCTTATCAACCAAGCGGACTCCCGGCCCTAAGCGCGACCATTCAAAAATCACACTGTTTTCTACTGTTGCACCGCTGCATATCCAGCAATTAGGGCCGATCATCGCTGGCCCGACGATTTTTGCCCCGTCTTCGATTCTCGTCATCCCGCCAATATAAACTGGGCCTGTGATCTCCACTTTGTCCCAATTCACAGCAACATTTAAGCCAGTGTAGATTCCAGGAGCAACTTCATGACCAGGAATTTGCACGTTTTTGATTTCCCCTAGAAGTACACCGCGAATCGCTCGCCAGTAATCTGGTACTTTACCAATATCTACCCATTCAAAATCCATTGGGATAGCGTAGAAAGGGGCATTGATTTCCACCAGTTTGGGGAACAATTGGCTACCAATGTCATACTCTACTTCTGAGGGGATATAATTAAAAACCTCAGGCTCAAAGATGTAAATACCTGTATTGATGTTGGTACTGAGGGCTTCTTCTGTTGAGGGTTTTTCTTGGAAAGCTTTGACGCGATGATCTTCGTCAGTGACGACCACACCGTAACTAGAAACTTCTTCTTCGGGGACAGATTTCGTGATGATGGTAGCAATTGACCCCTTAGATTTATGCCACTTAACTGCCGCAGTCAAATCCAAGTCAATCAAAGCATCACCGCACAACACCACAAAAGTATCATCAAAAAATGGCGAGAAGTCTTGAATTCGCCGCATCCCCCCAGCAGAGCCGATGGCAGCGCCCTCGAGTTTACCATCAACAATTTGCCCTTCAAACGAATAGGCAATCTGCACACCAAACCGCTGACCATCACGGAAATAGTTTTCTATTTCTTCAGCTAAATGGCTAACATTGACCATAATCTGGTCAAATCCATGTTGGCGTAATAATTCCAGCAAAAATTCCATCACTGGCTTTTGCAGGATGGGAATCATCGGTTTGGGAATGGTATAGGTAATAGGACGCACGCGAGTACCCTTACCTGCCGCGAGAATCATCGCTTTCATAAAATTTTATTCCTTAGCCACAAACCAGTTTGCTTTTATCGAGTGATACTTTATCATCTGTTTTTATTTCTGCTCTAAATAATCCCTAAAAACAGGCATAACAGGAATTTGCTGGTTGTCGCAACCGTAGGTATGACCAGATCACCAGCGATCAGTTATCTTTTAAATTTACTCGGATTCTGAGTTTTGCTAAAGCAAAAATTAGTAAATTATCTGTATGGCTGGCTTGGACAGACTCAGTTTATTTGCTGCTCCAAGGGTTTGCAGGCGTTGGCTGATTCTGTGATTAAGCGAATTTTAATCTCCTGGTAAAAGTCCTCTTGAAATAGCTCTACCTTGGATTGAGCACTGAGAAGTAATAGCGCCCAAAAAACGCTAACTAGCTGGCTGTGTTCTGACTCATGGGCAGAACCATTCTGGTATGGTTGCTTTGTTTGAGTCCACATCTGTACAAGTTGTTCCAGATTCAACCAATTATGTTCTAAATGTAGCTTGCTTGCCCAAAGATGCAACACCTGCTCCAGTTCAAGAGCTACTTCCGTCAGATTTTCGTGGTGAGCTAACTCTAGTGCCTCCCGCATAGTTTGGACACTGGGCTGACGCTTGAGACGGTTAGGTTTGCTGACTTGGGGTACAAGTTTTAGCTGGTTTGCCATGATCTGCAATTGATCAATTAACTCTTGCAGGGTGACGCGGCGTTTTGGTGGTGGCATTGCCGCTGTACGGCGACGCAAGTGTCGCTCTAATTGGAGACGATGCGCCTGATGTAACGTCCCGTCCTCGCTCACCAGCATATCATCTACTACATCTTCTTGGGTTTCACTTACGGTTGACAATTGTACCAAGGTGTTAGCTTTGAATAATACTAACATGGATGCTGATAAAAAAGCCTGTCCAGACTGAGACAAATCGGCTTCATAGCCTCTTGCTGTTACCTCCGGTGCCATTAGCTCTAAGTAACGGTCAATCACCTCAATCACCTGGACATCCCAAGGGTCAATTTCCCCTCGTTTTGCTTGGTCAATCAGGAGTGTAATTGTTTTTAATAGCTCGGAAGCATCCATCTTTAACTTTTAACTTATAAATTTTTGTCTTAATCTAAAGTTGAGTCATGACCAATAGTCACACTTGAGCCAAAGTTATTGGACTTACCGCTCTTGATAGCATCGAATGTACCTTTGACAGTACCAGCAATTGGCACAGCTACCAGTGTCCCCAATAACCCAGCAATTTCAAATCCCATCAAAATTGCCACAAAAATCCAGATGGGATTTAGTCCGATAAAGTCACCGAGTAACTTGGGGGCTAACAGATTATCTTTTATTTGTTGCATGAGAATCGCCATTGCCGCAACTGGAAATGCCAACCACCAATTTTGCAGGAGTAACAAAATCGTCACTAAACCAATGCCTAGAGTCGCCCCAATAAAGGGAATAAGTTCGCTCATACCGATGAGTATGGCAAATAATAAAGCAAATGGTACTTTGAGAAATAAGAAAATTGGGGTGAGGGTGACGATCATGAACAGCCCTAACAATAACTGGCTGAGGAAAAAGTTCTGGAAATTTAGCCGTAAGGCCGCCGTTAAGGGAACGCCAATATTAGACGGTAAGAGATTGACTAGACCAGTCCAAACGCGATCGCCATATAGCAGCATATAAAACGCCAGCACGACCACTAACACCATGTCAAGTAATCCTGACAACAAGGTGCCAGCAAATCCCACTGCACCAGAGGCTATCTGCTGCACCAGATTTTGAACATTGGCGTTGATTTGATTACTCACCACCCGCAGATCAAGGGGTAAACGCCGCTGCTTGGCCAAAGCCTCAAATTGCTCCAGGTTGGCTTGACTTGTGGCTAACCAATCAGGAATCTTATTTAATAGTTGGATTGTTTGGTCAATTAACAGCGGTACGAGGGTGACACCCAAAATAATCAACAAAGTTAAAGTTAAAAGCAAAACGATGATTACCGCTTGAGTACGCGTAATCCGCGCCCGTTCAAAGAATTTAACCGGGTAATTCAGTAAAAAAGCCAGAATCGCTGCAACACTCAGAATAGTGATTGGATGTTGGAAATAACGAAAAAATACAGACAGCAGCCAGACGTTAAGAGCGATAATCGGGCCGCTCAGACCATAGATTAACAGGCTTTGAACGGAGGCAGAACGGCGCATCTGATGCAATCTCTTTTCGAGACTCCTTGAGAAAATTTGCTCAACAGGTGTTGGCGCTGATCATCATCATAGATATTTTTTACATAGACGTGTATAAAGCAAATCACAATGGACAAAACTATATCTGACCTCCGCAAGGACTACACCTTGCAAGATTTGAGTGAAAGTGAAATTGACCCTAATCCTTTTATCCAATTTAAAATTTGGTTTGATCAGGCACTAGCCGCACAACTTCCTGAACCCAATGCTATGACTATTGCCACCGCCACACCAGATGGTAGTCCATCGGCGAGAATGGTACTGCTGAAAGATTTTGATGAACGCGGCTTTGTCTTTTTCACTAACTACAACAGCCGCAAAGGACAAGAATTAGCAACGAATCCCTGTGCGGCATTAGTTTTTTGGTGGGCGGAACTGGAACGCCAAGTGCGGATTTTGGGGACTGTAGAAAAAATTTCTTCAGCGGAGTCTGATGGGTATTTTGAGATGCGTCCGCCGAATAGTCGTCTAGGTGCATGGGCATCTAATCAAAGTGAGGTAATTGCTAGCCGCGAAGAATTAGACCAGCGGTTGCAGAAATTTCAGAGCCAATATGCAAATAAAGAGGTTCCCCGACCACCTCATTGGGGAGGCTTGCGAGTGATCCCCACAGAAATCGAGTTTTGGCAAGGACGCTCTAGCCGTTTACACGATCGCTTGCTGTATACTCGCTTAGATGATGGAGGCTGGAAGATAGCGCGATTGTCACCTTAATTTTAGGCAGTTGATGTAGTAAATTAACCAGCGGTTACATCCCTTAGCAATAGCGGGCTTTTCGGCCCGCACCACTTTCTTTACTGATTTTCAGACTTTGGCTCTACAGCTTGCTGAACTTGGGTAATCTCCAACTCTAACGCCTGTGCTATCTGTTCTACAGTTAAGCCCAGTGCTAATAATCTAGGTGCAGCTTCTAATTTTGCTTTTTGTTTACCTTCTTGTTCACCTTCTTCTCTACC
Organism: Cylindrospermum stagnale PCC 7417; assembly: GCF_000317535.1. Taxonomy (NCBI): domain Bacteria; kingdom Bacillati; phylum Cyanobacteriota; class Cyanophyceae; order Nostocales; family Nostocaceae; genus Cylindrospermum; species Cylindrospermum stagnale. Next base: position 4,348,634 of record NC_019757.1, on the reverse strand, counting down.
TTCTTCTCTACCTTCTTGATAAACCCGTGTTTGCTTCAGCTCGCTTAAGCTAAACATTGCTTCTATCTCCTTTCGGCTCATTTGCGGAAATTTATAAACCAAGATAGTCTCGATCAATTCTAATAATTGTTGCTGTGGGAATGGTAAATTTACAGCTTGCTGGGTACGGTTGATTAATTCCCTGGCGATGGTAATTGCTGTTTGTTCATCTTCAATTACTAATTTAATAGTAGCAATACCTATGGGAAGTGATGCAACTGCCCCTAATTCATCTAAATAAATTCTACTGATGCGTTGGCTGAGGAAAAATTCTAAACAATCTTCTTTATCGCCAATGTCTATGTTTCTACTAGGATAAATCACCACGCCTCGCCAAGAGTTGCGGCGTCGATTTTGCCGGAGATATAAAAAAGCTTCCGAAACTAGGCGAATGTAAATATCAGAGTCTGGTTGAAATTGGACTTCGACAAAATAAATCTGGCTTTCTTCATCTTGGGTAGGAAGAAATACACCGTCGATTCTGAAGGCTGTTTGCTTAATTTCAACGGAAGAAAATTGATAGATGTTTGCAGTTTCGGGAGGGTTGCCAATTAGTTCAAAGAAAATGCTGGGAAAATCTTGAAATAGGCGATAAAAGATGCTGTCTGTTTTCACGCTGAAATTTAGGCGCGGTTTATAGTTGTTGTGGCTCGCAATTATAAATGCTCCGGCTTGCAAACAAGACATTTTCTGGCTCACATTATTTGCAACTGAAATGTTGGTTCGGCGCAAATTAGCTGCAACTAGGCTCAGATTATTTGCAACCAGTTTGCAATCATTACTCTCCGGCTCACATTAATTGCAAATAAGGGGGGTAAATGAGCAATCGTACATCTATACGCGGTGGTTGATGAAGGTGGAACCTTGTCGGTGGAAGGATAAGATTGCCGTTTTTACGTGCTTATGCTTCCAATTGATTTCGGCAAAATTATGCTTCCAAATAAACAAGCGTGCCATTCATTCCGGTATAGATCATGTTCATTCATAGCCGAGAGAGCTTTGAACATCACGTAAAGTCTTCTTAGCATACCAACTCAGCATGACTCCTGGCCTAGTGAGAAGCTTAGTCACCCTAGCTTGAGTCGGCTTGTGTCCTGTTTCATGAAGAAATTGAGCAATATCAATAATTTCTTGGCATATGCGTTCTCTTTTCTCTTGCCCACTAGCTTTCTGGTACTCTTTATACCGCTTAGAGATTTCGCGAGAAAGTTCAGAGAAATATCGGTATAAATAGCTGTTATTTTTATAGCCAAGTCGTCGATTAATGGAAAGAAGTGAAGGAGGTGGAAATTCTTTGAGTGCTGCTTCCAGAATAGGTTGTATTTTTTGCTGTTGACTTACCTTTCTGTACTCAGTATGTCTAATTTTTATTTCCTCACATAAAGAAGGAAAATGATATTGTAGAACTAAAGGACGATATCTCAAACGAAGTGCCACATTTTCCAAAGAAGGTGCAAGATATTCCTTGAGTACCTCTGTTAGAACTACATTTAAAACTTGTTTTCTCTCCAAATCTAAGTGCTTATAAGATTTTCTTGGCTGCTTAACTACATTCAGTTCCGTTTCCAGAAAAATGTTTTTTGAGTCAGCTAATAATACGTCTGTTGTTAAGAAATCTAACAGCGATATTTCCAAATAGTGAGTTAAAACCAAAAGATTATCAATTTGAGGTATTACTTCTCCTTTACACCACAAACCAATTGTTGCCTTATTCATCCCAGATTGCCGAGAAAATGCAGGGATACTAGATTTCAAAACTTGCAAAATGTAGGTAGAAATTGTATTACTAACTTTCTGAAGATTAGGAGGAGAATTGAGAGTAGGTGTTACTGCAACTAGCTCTCCCAAATTGTTAACTATATTCAATTGCCGATTCTGTTCTGCTTCTGACTTTATCTGGCTTGTGACAACAGTTTTGTGTCGGTTATTTCCCAGCCATTTACCACATTTATTACAGTGTCCGGTTCGGGAGTCCCCAGAAATTGTCAGTTGTTGTTGATGACAGTAAGGACACTGCTCTTGCAACGGTTGATGATGGTAAGGACAGACTTGGGCAGTATTGATAGACCAGAGAAGTGGTTCATAAACGCTTGTGTGATTGTCATGCCATTCTTGGTAGCATTTGGGACACCAAGCCCGGTGACGACGGAGCAAGCCTCTTTTAGAAATGACCTGCGCCCAAGGTAACAGGGTAAGGTAGTGCAAGTCCAAACGCCTAGTTAGAGCAGACATTGCACCCACAAGATTAGTTGCCATCAACCCTGTTCCATTAAACGCTGTTCTATCTCTGCCAGTCCCAAATACTTTGCTAATACTTTCATCTTGCAATTTTGCTTCTTTGCCCATAAGTGGGGCAATTTCGGTTATAGTCAACCGTCTAACAGTGACGCAATGTTCATGAGCAAGTCTTTGCACATAGCCTGTTAAGCTTTCTACATCAGGAGTTCCTATACCAATTGGCTCTAGATGATATAAGCGACTTCTTTGTGGGATGGCAGTTTTCTCAATATCCCACGACGGGTAAAGTTTGAGCGTCTCGGAGAGCATATTACTGATTGCCTACTTGATGCCGCTTGGGTTTGGGTTGTCCAGGTTTTCTTCTTAAACGTCCTTTTTGAGTACCTAATTGTAGAGTTTTCAATGTCTGTGACTCCGAATCATCTGCAACGGCTCCTAAAGATGGCAAACCAAGTTCTGCACGCAGTTGAGAAACTTCTGCTTCAATTTGTGCATGATTGTTTTCACCTTCCTTAATTTTCTTGAGAATGTTCCGGCATTGGGCAACAGATAGGGCACGCCGTTCTAAATGTTGAATTTTAACGGTGTTCGCACCTTCAGTCATGGCATCGAAGAGCGCATTCTGAAACCAATTTTTGAGAATCCCTACGCAGCCGAGACTTCGCTCATAACAGTAATCCCAATGAGAAACTAAATCCGGCTCCTCAACAAGGGGCATATTCAGTTGAAAACCCCACACCACGCTTTGAAATATCTCCCTGTCCTGGGTGCAGTCAGCACGGTAGCGGGGAAAGTGTACATAGGCACTACGCCGACTCAATTGATCCCCTACATCGTGTAAGGTGAGCAGTTCATAGGTGCCAACTAACCCATGCACAACACTTGTTCTATTGGCAAGGGACTTAATAGCTTCTGGTAAATCTGTGAGCTTGCGCCCGGAAGCTATCATCAGCATGTGATGAGCTTCATCAATAAAAAAATTTTGGGTTTACGATGCTTGAGAGCTTGTTCTAATGCCCATCCCAAGTCAGTTTCAATAACTTTTGATTCAATAACAATTTGCCCATTGCTATTACGATATATACCTCGCGTCCCATAGTCTATTTTCTGGTCAATTAATGGTTCATGAAGGGCAAATAAGCAGCGTTTGATATGATCTTTTGAATTGAAAAGTCCAGATTTTTGAACTACTGCCTCAACTGATGCAACTGGCAACCAACCTCTGTCAGCTTCTAATTCGTGTTGGTTCGTCTCAATCAGCCACTTTTCAATCAGCAGCCGCAGGGTTGTTTTACCAACTCCAGTTGGCCCGTAAATAAAAATAACTCGTGATTCACCAGAATTACTAACCAAAAGCTTGAGTAAATTGAAGGTTTCTTCTAACCGAGGGTGTGCCATTGTATAGTTATCGAAGAAAGCCAACCGCACTAGCGGTGATTGCAACAGTAGAGATTGAGGGAATTTAGAGGATTTAGACATGATTAATAAGAATCGAAAGATTGAAGCCGATGAGGTTTAATCGCTATATTTTCGGATGTAGGAGACGATTCTGAGTTATTATTGTTAATCTCTTCTGCGATATTCAATTGCTCCAAAAAACTTTCTTTTTGCCTGACTCCATTAATAACTTGAAATACTTCCTTACCTTGAGCATCTCGCAAACGTTGCGTGAGTAAAACTTCCTCTGCTTCAGCAGTTGATAAAAATTCCGCTAACTTTTTAGCTCTCACTGTTAATTGTTTGTCATGGTTAGAGTTACGCTTTTGTAACTCAGCAGTCGCCAGCCAAATTTCTTTTTCTGAGCGTCCTTTGAAAATTGCATAATATTCACTAATACATTTAACCCATTGACCACGGATATAGGCATAGGCAATTCCAACATCAAACGGGTCATATCTGGCTTCTACATCAGTTTTCTGGATTAAAGGGTCACGAAAGGCTGAATTCCAGTAGTGAATGCTCCTTATTTGTATCCCTTTAGCTGGATGCACTTTTACCTTCCCGGATTGTGTCGTTGGTAAGGTTAAAATTCTCCAGGTTTCGTCATTAGGTATTAGTCGGTGAGCGCGACTTCCGTACTGGGATATTCCTGAAGTAAAAGCCTGTTTTGGAGAAATTCCTAATGCCGGATGTTCTGTTGTGTCGTACTCAGAGTAAGCCCATTCGCAGAGATATAAATACAATAAGCCAAGTGTCCAAACTGCCAAATTTTTAGGATTGACAGATTTGGTCATCAACCTAATTTTTTTAGTAATCTGTGTATTACCAGCCAAGTTGTAGAGCAACTGGGTGTTTGCCGTTCCAAATAGGCGTTCACAAACTCCACTAAATCGAGAAGCAGCAGGAGGACGATGTTTGAGTGTACACTCAAACAAAGCCAACAAGCTCTCAAAATAGTTACTGTGAAACTCTTTGCCGTTGTCCGTCACAATTATTTGGGGTAGGCGAGAGTGACGCATCACGCAAATCCGCAGCACCATCATGCAGCTGCGGTAGCTGGGAGGGTCAAAAGTCAAATAAACCGCCAGTATTGAACGACTGTAAGCATCCACCAAAAATGTTGCCCAAGGTCTGCCAAGAACTTGACCTGTAAGTGAACACCGTAACTCTATATCCATTTTTGTGTGGTCAATATGACCAACCTCAAAAGGGCGGTCTCCGTGACGCGGTGTCGTTAGCTCTAATTCCCAGTAAAAAGGTTTTTGTGGGTAGGCAGCCCGATGTCCAACGCGTGCCTTTGTCTGTTCCCAACCACTACGCCGTTTTATTTCGTTAATAAATGTTTTGTAGCTGGGAATTTGGTCTGGGGAAATTCCGGCGCTTACACAGGCATTGCTAAAAGCTCCATAGACTTCATACTTGCGCTTCTGTTTGTGCGTTTCGTAGGCTTGTGTTATGAACTTGTCTATTAATTCTAAGGTCTGTTGGGGTAGCTTTCGGTTGCGGTTGCCTTTTTTATTAGAGCAACTCAAAAGCCCGATATACCCATAGCCGAATTTTTGTTGTGCTTGCCGATATTTGGTTAACCAATCCCTTAAGGTACGTTCTGATATTGTGGAATTCTCTAGTGGTTGTCCCAGCAATATTGGTTCAATACTTCTGTAGCGGTGATTAGCCTCTTCTAAATCTTTTGAACTGGCTTGGAGCAGAATAGACTTTATTTGGTCATCGTTACAGTTGGACTGTTGGAGTTGAGAAGCTGTGATTTTTCCTTGCCGAATTTTACTTTCAAACTCAGAAATGGGCAAATCAATAAAGTCTCCTTCTCTGGCACGCAAAGTAATCTCGGTATGACCAATTTGAACCACGTTGTAGCTTTGACCATCCCAATTAATTGGCGTGTTGGGAATCAAATTTATAACTGGGGAACTGATAGAATCAGCGATGGTCTGCGACGAAACCATCAAGTTGTAAGTTGTTCCCGAAAGTTGGTCACAAAAAACTCTGCACCGTTCTGGCTCAACCAAGAGGGTTGCCTTTAAATCCACATAAATTTTTTCAGTGGCAACCAGTTGGTAAATTTCATCTGCACTAACTTTATTAGCTTTATATAGCAATTCCCGAAGAGTTATTCCAGGTTGTTCCTGAATTATTGCTCTTATAAGTTGTGTTTGATTCGGATTTATACTATCAACACAATTTCGGTAATAGTCTTCTAGGAAGGTAATGTTGCGATATAGAACCCAATTAATTTGGTCATCTGACTGGATGTGAAAGTCAAATCCAAACTGCGCTGCGTGTTCAGATGCTGGTGGCGAATACCACTTCAAATCTTCTCCCTTACTGTAACGATGGGGGTGTTTAAAAATCAGCGATTTGAGTTCACTTAGAGTTTTACACTCTACCCAACCAGCACTGTTTGTTCTGATGACAAAAAAGTCTGGGGTGTAAAAGAATCCAATATTTCGCCCAGAGACTCCTTGATAATTAATCTTGAATGCAGGGGGTTGGTCGTAAAATTCTAAGATATCTTCATCATGCTCCAGTGAGTAAATGAAGGGAAGCTCGACTTTGTGGGACTCAAATTGGATGGTTTGCCCCATCTTTTTACTGGGGTAAAAACCTGACACATTTTTTCTCCCTCCTCCTACACGCCGTGCAGGTTCTTTTGAACGGATGTCGGCGAGAGTTTTGCGCCCTAGTAGCGATAGGTTTTGACGACTACACCAGCTATCAAACTCGTCAGGTGTGAGCATTTTTTCTCCCCCTGAAATTTGAATTGAAGACGCAACTCACAACATATGTCTTGTTGTTATAGCAGTGGTAGGAGTGCTGTCACCCAATTCATTGCTCTCGACACTGGTCTGAGCGCTTCAGTTCATTGTAATTCTTACTACCGATTTGAAATCTTAAGAAAGTACATTTTTGGCAAGCTTATGGTAACAATTTTGCTTGACGGCAATATTATGGTTCTAATTGCTGAAAAATGACTAAAAGTGTCTAACGGACACATCAGCATTTCAGCCACTGTAGCGGCAATATTATGGTTCCAGGCGTGGCAATCTTATCCTTCCACCGACAAACCTCTAGAACAAAATTGTTATTAGGGGTTTCTTTCTCATACAGTAGTTGAAGCGGTAGTGAAAGCAAGAACAACAAAATAGAAACAAAAATTAATTGTTCAGTCAACTATCCAAAATCAAGAAATAGACAAGGTTGATTTTCTCTCATACTTGTCTATTCAATAGTTTCAAACTTTCATCATTTAGCACTTAGAACTCATGACTGTTTGGGCGCAAACTGAATTCTGGGATCGGGCATGAAACTATATCTGAGATATATTCCTCCCCAGACAAACAGAATAATCAACAAAGCCCCAATACCAATGGGACTAGGAAGCCAGAAAACTACTTCTATGTGATTTAGTTCACCAGACTTGAGTTTCCACACTAGTTGTAAACCATTCTTTTCTGGCTCGATAGCATCTTCAGTTTGTTTAATGTTCCTTGCTCCCCAAGGGGTGTTGAGGCTAAAGTCTAAATCGAGAATTGAACCAGCATTAGCCAAAACGTTACCTTTGCTGGCAATTATCGAGAGCGATCGCAAATCCAAATCATAAATTAACCGATTTCGGACTAAAAGCAAGAAATGATTCTGCTCCAAGAGCAAGTTTGAGGCGATTTTCGGCAGTTCTGAATCAGATTCGCTTTGAGATGATTCAGATATTTGTGGATTGCGAGAGTTAAAAAAATCGTTAAACTTCTCTTGTAATTCCCGACCATTACTGAAGGGAATTTTCACAATAATTTCTTCTGGGGAAACCCGCTGTGTTTTTCCGTTCAGTTTGCGGGCGCGACGCTCGATGCTATTTAACCAATCATAAATATAATCGCCACTAAAACTGGTGAGCTTTTCTGCTAACTTAATATGCTGGACTAGTTCGCCGCTGTTGGCGTTACCAAAGTTAACCCCCAAATCGTACTGCACACAACCAGAAAGCAGTAGTGATGCTGATAGTACCAGCAATAATATAGGTTTTCTGAAAATAGACATATTCATAATTGGCTAATGGGTAATCGGTAATCGGTAATGGGTAAGAGAAGTTAATCACCTCTTAGACAGTCCCCAGCCTTAGAAACTCAACCAAACCAAATACGAGACGGTTAAGCCAACAGCTATCAGGGCTAACCAGATAAAGCGATTATCGGTGGTATTTACTTGGCTAAGGTCAATGTATTCTGGTTCAACAGGCTTCTGCCTTGGGGTAGATTTTTTCGGATTGAGAGTAACGCGAGTTTTCGCTTCATTGTTAGGGAGTGCGCCCAAGTCAGGGATTTCGGTCATCCACTCGCTTGGTCTAACCAGCTTTGGGGCTTGTAAGATGTAGAGCAAATTCCGTGCTTGTTTGCTGGTTTCAAAGTGTGGATGGCGTTGGAGTTGTTGACAAAGAGCGATCGCATCTTCTGTCCGCCCTGCTGCTTCAAAAGCCGTTACTAGCCACATTCCTACCTCACCCCCTAGGCGAGAATTACGATTTAATAAAGCGATCGCCTTTTCCAAATTTTCCACAGCTTCTCGGTATTGCCCATTTTCAAAGGCAGCTTTTCCAAGCTGGTAGCGAGTTTTGGCAATTTCTAAACTTTCTGCACTCACGATTCCCACATAAATTAACTCTGCTTTAATTGTGCCAATGCTAAAGAGATTTTTGGCATTTTTTCGGATGCTGGCAAGATTAAGTTAATTAAAAATATTAGTTTCTAGGTGGGCCAGTGACCCACCCGCAGGTTTTAAGAGGTAAATTGGGAACCAAGAATCATTGTGCCGATCCCCACGTCAGTAAAGATTTCTAGAAGCAGGGCATGGGGAAGGCGTCCATCAATGATGTGTGCTGCACGGACACCTTGAGCAAGCGATCGCACACAACAATTGACTTTGGGAATCATCCCACCACTAACGACACCAGTGGCAATTAACTCACGGGCTTCCCGAATATCTAGTTTCGGAATCAAGGTAGACGGGTCTTTGTAATCTTTTAAAATACCCTGAGTGTCAGTCAGCAAAATCAACTTTTCTGCTCCTAATGCAGCGGCTATTTCACCAGCGACAGTATCAGCATTGATGTTGTAAGCTTGTCCCGTCTCGTCAGCAGCGACGCTCGACACTACAGGAATATAGCCATTTTTAGACAAAGTATCCAAAATTTTGATATTTACATTGCTGACATCCCCCACAAAGCCGATGCCTTCTTGACCTTGGGGACGTGCTGTAAATAAATTACCGTCTTTGCCGCAAAGTCCCACGGCCAAGCCTCCCGCTTGGTTAATCAGCGAGACAATTTCTTTATTGACTCGACCAACTAAAACCATCTCTACCACATCCATTGTGGCAGCATCAGTAACTCGCAGACCATTCTTAAATTGGGCTTCGATTCCCAGTTTATCTAACCAACTGTTAATTTCTGGGCCACCACCATGCACTAATATCGGTCGCAAGCCGACGCAAGATAAAAATACGATGTCGCGGATGACTTTATCTTTGAGGGTGCTTTCTTTCATCGCTGCGCCACCATACTTGACAACAACGGTGCGACCGGCGAATTGTTGAATGTAAGGTAGTGCTTCGCTTAGGACACGTACACGAGTGGCTTCAGCTTGCCTGATGTACTCTCTATCATTATCCATCATGAGGAGCTGTTGAGACTTAAAACCTATCAAGTCAGTGTAGAAGACTTTGGAACCTGTAACAATCTCTAAATGCCAAAGTTGAGTAGTAAATTTAGTGCTGGTATATTTGCCGACCTAGAATCAAGCTGTGAAGTACCCTGCATATAAAAGGCTGATACTAAATTTTTAGGCATGGAGTTTTAAATTGCCAGAATTTTTTATAAGCTCTATTTTTCTCCCCTAGTTCTTCCCTATTGCTCTCTAAAGTTAGAACTATCAAAGGCACAGAGGATATCAAACCTGAGAATTAACCAGGCAATATCCTGCTTAACAAGCTAGTGCTTCTAACCACAGGAGTCCTATCTGATTTTGAGCAGTATTTTAGATGAAACCTGATAAAACAAACGGGCTTTTCAGTCTAAGTATGTTTTCAAAAATCTTTGGAGGAGTCCTATATGGTTAGGTTTATTCAACAGGTTTTTTTAGGGAAGACTAATTATGACTCAACTAACCCTTCAACTTAGTATCAATCCTGCGGCCGCTAGGCATCCTATTAGCCCACTGATCTATGGTATTAATGCTATTGGCATAAATGATGAGGATTTTAACAAACTAAGCCAAGCCATCAAATCACCAGTTGTTCGTTGGGGTGGCAATGCCACAACTCGCTACAATTGGGAGAATGATTTCTACAATACTGGCAAGGACTGGTATTTTGAAAACATCCCCCGCGATAACCCAGATCGCTCACAGCTTCCCAATAATTCTGCTGCCGATCGCTTTATTCAGCGTAACAAGGCTGCCGGAACTGAATCGTTTATTACCGTTCCCATCATTGGCTGGGTAGCTAAAGCTAAAGCTAAAACAGAAAATGACCCGAACCCACTCGGTCACCCCTATAACTGTGGTTTTAAGGTCAGTAAATATGGTGAGCAACAATCAACCGACCCATACGATCCTGATTGTGGCAATGGGATTCGTCGCTCCGATTCTTCACGGATTACTGGTAATGACCCCACCGATACTAGCATTGCAGTTGGTCCCGATTTTATCCGCCGTTGGGTGGCTCATCTGGTAAAGAAGTTTGGCAATGCCTCGGCTGGTGGCGTCCGTTTTTATGGACTCGATAATGAACCAGGGATTTGGTTTGAGACACACCGCGATGTCTACCCTGGCTATTTAAGCTACGAAGAACTATTGCAGCGCAATATCGATTACGCTGCTGCTATTCGCCAAGCCGATCCAAATGCCCAGATTTTAGGACCAGTACAGGATGGGTGGACGCGCTACTTCTATTCATCATATGGCTCCTATCCCGATAAAACCGCCGAAGCCGACCGTAAAGCCCACAATGGTCAGGCATTTGTGGCTTGGTATCTAACTCAACTTTATGCCCACGATCAGCAGAGCGGTAAGCGTACTATCGACTATTTAAACCTCCATTATTACCCACAGGCGGCGGGGGTCGCACTTTCACCAGCTGGTAACAATACCACCCAGGCACTCCGGCTTCGCAGTACCCGCTCCCTCTGGGATACAAGTTATGTCGATGAAAGCTGGATTAAGGATACTGAAAATGGCAATACTGCGGTGCAATTGATCCCGCGTATGCGTGCTTGGGTTAACCGGCACTACCCTGGTCTAAAGTTAGGCATTTCGGAGTATAACTTCGGTGCTATTGATGATATAAATGGAGCCTTGGCTCAAGCCGATGTGCTAGGGATTTTTGGGCGTGAGGATGTGGGGTTAGCAACCCTTTGGGGTGCAAAAGTTTGGAACAAACAACCAGCGCTAACTGCCGATCTACCAGTAGTGTTTGCTTTTCGGATGTACCAGAATTATGATGGTCAAGGGAGCAAATTTGGTGATATCAGTATTCCGGCTGCTAGTGCCGATCAGGGGCAGCTTGCAATTTATGCCGCCCAACGCAGTAGCGATGGTGCTCTCACTCTGATGATTATTAATAAATCTGATACCGCACTTTCAGCCCAGATCGATCTTGGTGATTTTATAGGAGGAGAATCTGCACAACATTACCATTATAGTGCTACCGATCTCCATTCAATTGTCAAACAGACCGATCTACCTATCAGTAATGGTGCAATCAATGGTACATTTGCAGCAAAATCAATCAATCTATTGATTATTGCTGGATCTATATAGCGACAAAACGTCGTTTGTTCAGATCAGCAAGTTTCCCAAGATGGAAATTTGTCTGGTCTGACACCTTAAGTGCTCTTTCATCACTCTCATATAACTTTTTCTGGGCTTTATTGTGGATTAATTGATTCAACTGATGATAAAGATTCTGGAATAGTTCTTGACTTCGATGAGTGTTATATTTGGAAAATGTGGAAATATCTACATCAAATCTAGTATTATTTAATCGTTTAAATTAATCGCGCATACTTGTTAAGCTATTATCCAGGGCATAAGCTAACCAACACTCAACGAAAAGATCGCTATTCAAAACAGGATAATCATTTTTTGTTAGACCTCTGAGAATATGTTTGACAATATAGGGAAATGAATTTACAATCATTATTAACAAATAATATTTTAATCCTTTGCCCAAAATAAGTTAGATTTTGGGCTATTTTTATCAGTTATTTCTTAACATTCAACATTTCTGCTGTGGCGTTTTTCTGTTTCATCTGGGTGTTACTTTGACGTGAAAGCTATGCTAATTAAGCATTATACTCATTTTTAGTCTTCTTTTTTCTTGAAGTCCCCCTAATCAATTGCTTCTATAAGCAATTCCAGAATTTTAACTGATTGTGTAACACCCCATGAATTCTAAGAATGAAACGAAGTTACTGGTTTTTTCTCTACTGTTTACCACTGTTCTGTTAGGTGCTGGCTTTTGGTTGTGGAATCAACTTTCTGGAAAGACGATAATTCCTTCAGCTTCAAACAATAATCCTCAACGAAATTCAGGTTCTACATCAGAGAGAATCAGTTTAGGTGAAAAAATTTTAGTTACCGCTGACACCAACCCTGATAAAGAAGCCGGAGTCAAAGCCTTCGCTAAGGGTGATTTTGCCGCCGCTGCTAGCAATTTTAGAGCATCCTTGCAGAAAAATCGCAACGATCCAGAGACATTAATTTATTTAAATAATTCTTTGGGTGAGAGTAGTAAATACCTGAAAGTTGCGGTTAGCGTGCCGATTGGTGGCAATTTAGATGTAGCGAAAGAACTTCTGCGGGGTGTGGCTCAGGCGCAAGATGAGGTAAATCGCAGTGGTGCGATCAATGGTAAACTTTTGCAAGTGGCGATCGCTAACGATGACAATGATCCAAACCTTGCCCAGCAGTTAGCTACGCAGTTTGTCAAAGACTCTAGCATTCAGGCTGTAGTCGGGCATAATGCTAGTAATCTCACCATTGCCGCTGCGCCAATATATCAACAGGGAAGGTTAGTGATGATCTCTCCCAGTAGTACTGCGGAAAACCTTTCTGGAATTGGTAGCTATATATTCCGTACTGTTCTCGGTAATGACTCGTTTGCTAACAGCCTCTCTAATTACACTATTAAAACGGCGCGCAAAACTAATATTGCCATTTGCTTTGATTCCACAGCAGTTGACACCATCTCTTTCAAAAAAGAGTTTGTCAAAGTGATACAGGCTGGGGGTAGCAAGGTGAATCCCACAGATTGCGATCTTGCTGCTGCCAATTTTGATCCGAGTGCAGCGATGTCTCAATTAATCAGCAGTGGTGCAGATAGCTTGATATTACTACCTCATGTAGATGGAATTAACAAATCTTTAGAACTAGCAGCAGCAAATAAAGGAAAATTAGCACTGTTAGCTAGTCCGACACTTTACAGATACCAAACTCTACAGGCGGGAAAAGGTGATATCAACGGTATGGTAATGACTGTACCTTGGCATCCTACAGCAATTAAGAGTAATCCTTTTCCGCAAAATGCTGTCAAACTTTGGGGTGGCACCGTTAATTGGCGAACAGCGACGGCTTATGATGCGACTATGGCGATTGCTAAAGGTTTACAGCAAGGTAACAGCCGTGAAGAATTACAAAAGGTGCTGCATAGTCCCAGTTTCTCTGTGAATGGTGCTACAGGCAAAATTGCATTTCAGCCATCGGGTGATATCAAAGGCAAAGCTATATTAGTGAAGGTGCAACCAAACAGCAATTCTCCTACTGGCTACGACTTTGCTCCCCTGTAGAGGCGATTAGTGTCAGTTGTGAACTTGAGAAACTTCTGGTTTGAGAACGGTGGGAATTGCTTCCATGATTCTAGCGGCAGTTTGTTCTGGTGTTTCTTCCGCTTGCACAGTGATTCTGAGATCCGCTTGTGAGTAAAGTGGTTTTCGTTGTTCAAGAAGCGATCGCAATTTATCTTGAGGATCAGTATCTTGCAACAGTGGTCTTGTGGTATCTTCTGCTAACCGAGCTAAAATTAGTTCCACTGGCGCATCTAGCCAGACTATCAAGCCGTGGTGCAAGTAACCCCAGTTTTCTCTCTTCAGGACAATGCCCCCACCAGTCGCTATAGTCAACTTAGTAAAAGCACAGACTTGTGCCAGTACATCACTCTCTAACTGGCGAAACGCCGCTTCCCCTTTATCAGCAAATAGTTCATTGATCGACTTACCTGCTGCTTGAACAATTACATTATCAGTATCCACAAACCCATAACCAAGCTGTTGAGCTAGTAAGCGCCCTACCGTCGTCTTACCAACACCCATCATCCCAATTAAATACAGGTTGACTCCTTTTAATAAGCTACTCACTCTACTTTATATCTCCGCGTTCAGGCAATTTTCTCGGATGTGGTTTTTCAGTTGCGCTGACAAAATCGTATAACTTGCCAATAAGCTGTTTTCTTTCTCTTCAGTTAATTTATAATTTTCCTCCATCAAACGTTCAATTACATACTCCGTCAACACTGGGGTGGGGTAAAAGCTGGATGCTTTTGTTTCAATTAGCGATCGCCTTTGTAATAACTCCATCGCCTCCAGCATTAATCTTTGAGACAACCGGGGCGATAACCCTGGTATGATATCACTTGGTAAATCCTGCAAGCAAACAAAATTTTGATTGAGTGCCATCCAGTACATCAAGCGCTTCTCTAACACAGATAACCGATTGAACTGCTGGTCTAAAATCCCGCGAATTTCGCCAAAAACTAAAGTATTCTGGTGATAAAACGCCAAGATACTACCAGCAAATAATTCTTGAATAGTAGTAGTAACTATTTTAATAAATAACGGGTTGCCTGCATACCAGTCAGTTAAAATTCTGCATTCCTCTTGTTTTAAGTCAGCAAATCCTTTAGCTTTGAGGATGCAAACACTTTCTTTTTTAGTCAAACCAGTCAGTTTGAAAGAGCGCACAGGCAGTTTTTCGCCTTCAATAGCGGATGTCTCTGGTGGTTTTTCCCGACTCGTTAATAATAAACAGCTTTGATGTTGGCAGTCTCCCACCCGTCGAATTAATTCTCCATAACCTTCATAACCTTGGCGATAGCGAATCTGCCCAAGGGTATAAATGGAAGTACTTACTGGTATGGGAGATTGTGATTGGCACTGCTCGCTATAATCACTGCACAAAATCGAGTCAAAACTATCTAGCACCAAAAGACAACGAGAAAAGCGCAAACAATCAATTAGTTGGGAAATTTTTCCGTATTCAGTATCTGTGCTGCTTGTCTGTGGCTTTGGGGATAAAACTTCTCTGAGTTGATCTAAAATCACCTCTAGGGGAGGAGCAAAACTTAGCGATCGCCAGATAACATATTCAAATTTAGCTTGAATCTCTTCTGCCAGCTTGATTGAGAAAGCGGTTTTACCAATTCCACCCATACCCAAAACTACCACTAATCGGCAGCGGTCTTGCACAATCCATTCTGCAACTGTGGCTAATTCTGTTGTTCGTCCGTGAAATCCCCTGACATCAATTGCTTCACCCCAATCTTGGACGAGTGCTGATTTAACTGTGAGCAAATCAGTTTCTGGACCACTTGTAGATTTGCCAGGTGTGGTTGTTGGTTGTACTTGAAACCAATTCTTTTTATACCCAGCTTTTTCTAGCAAATGAGTCACCCGACTCCAGCTTTTCACCTTGACTGAGTATCCTACTTGGTTACTCAGCATTTCTTCTATATATTTATAAATTCCATTAGAAAGATAAACTCTAACAGTACTGCTACTACGACTTTTATAAACTATACTGGCAATTTCCGCAGGGCTACAGCCACAAAGTAAACCTCTGAGGAATTTCTTTTCTACAGGTGTTAGGGCTTTTCCTTTGACGGAAGCCAAATCTATGTATAGCTTTTCTAATTCCCAATTATTTTTAGCCTCAATAAATTCTGCTTCTAATTGAGTTGAATCAGCTGCTAACATTATAGTCATGCATGTATTTAAAGTAACTCAAAGAATATATTAACGGTTCTTTAATCAAGTCAGAATAAATAAACGATGAATTTATAACGAATTTAATAACTGTCGTTAGGTGAATTGACAGATGCTGTTTAGCTATCGTTATGCTTAACGGAAATTTTATATAGCTTGTTTGAAACTTTAAGGAAATAAATTCTGTCAATACAAGAAAGCAGAACTATTTCTGGTGGGTGAAATTTAGTGATCGACAATACTGTGTTTTTAGAAGCACAGTATGATCCTCTAAAATTTACTGATAGCCAGCCCCAATCAATGGGTGTTTCCGTAAAAGTCTAAAGGATAAGTAACTTTCCTTTCGTTGTACCAAGAAGCTTTTCTCACCTGATTAAGACCAAATCAATCAATGTGGTATGAATGAGGTCTCAGCAATGACTCGAATTCGTGATGTTGTGCAAAAAGCTTTGGCAACTGGCTATTTGACTGTTGAAGCAGAAAATCAACTACGACAACTTTTAACTACCCAGTATGACTTAGAAGATTTTAATGCTTTTATGACTTTGCAAGAAGCCGCTATGACTGGTAAAGTCAAGCAGGAGTCCAGGGAGAAGTGTGGTATCAAATAGACAAGAGCTTTACCGACGGGAGCGCGCATCCTGATCCTCATCCTCAAAATCGTCGTCATCAAAAAAATCCCAATCATCGTTATCTGCTTGATTGGTAGTCGGGGGTTGATAAGGGGGGATGATTACCCGATAATCAGCATCGTAAACAGATTCGGTTTTTCCCACAGCTGTATTTTTTGGTTCCTGGTAGCTGTAGGAGTAAACTGAACCAGATTGAGAGCTGCTTTTAGGCGCTCGTTGGCGTTCTTCGGCAATGTCTGTAGGTGCTTGTTCTGGCTGTTCCTCAAAGTCCCAATCATCATTTTGATTAGGTGTCTCCCAATCATCAAATTCTTGACTGGTACTGTGCTTGGTTTTACCAGACGGGGGTGGCGGACTGGCAGGGGAGGGTGTAGGTTCTTTCCTTCTATCTGCCGAATGGCGTGGTGAAGTTGGAGCTGATTTGGGTGGTGTTTTATCTGGTTGTCCAGCAAATAAATTGGACAACTTAAACAAGGTGGTAATCAATATAGATGTGAAAGCACCAGCGGCAGTACTGAACAAAATCCACAGCGCCAGTGGTAATGGTTGAGTCCGCATACCCAAAAATACGAGTGGGAGGACAGGCGACCAATTTTGGGCTAACAACAGTGTTAGTCCTCCCAGTACTGCCACCAACAGAATTAAGCGAATTACAGCCATAAAGATGAGAAAAAAATAAAAAATAAAGGATAAAGTTGAAGGATGAAGAATGAGCAATTTCTACGTCACACTTCACACTTCATACTTCACACTTCATACTTTAGCGACGACCTTGCCAACGCTGAATGGGAATGCAGTCAATATCTAGTTGATCTAAAGCACGAGCAACTACAAAATCAACTAAATCCTCAATACTCTGGGGATTATGATACCAGGCGGGAATAGCGGGGACAATTCTGGTTCCAGCTTCGGCTAAGGTGGTTAAATTACGCAGGTGAATCAGGCTAAAAGGAGTTTCACGGGGGACTAAGACCAGTTTACGCCCTTCTTTAATCTGGACATCTGCTGCCCGTTCTAGTAAGTCGGAACTCAAACCGACTGCTAGCTTCGCTACTGTACTCATACTACATGGCATGATCACCATCCCTAGAGTCCGAAAGGAACCACTAGCGATATTAGCGCCGACATCACTCCAAGGATGGCAGCGTAGTTTACCTGATAGTGGGACTCCGGTTTGCTCTCGCCAGAATTGCTCTTGGGCGGCTGGTTCTGGTGGCATTCGGACATCCTGCTCGGCTTGCCAAACCATATAGCTTGATTTGGAGGCAACCAGTTCAATGCGATAATCTGCTTCTAACAGAAATTTGAGAGCGCGAACGGCGTAAATCAGTCCCGATGCACCTGATACGCCTAAAATTAAAGGATTGGTGTTATTGGACACGCATTTATTCAGGATATTTACTCATCCTCAGGGTAAGGTTCCAAGTCGCTTCGCTCAATGTCATTTCTTAAGTACATATCTGATATATCTTCATTAGGAACGTTAACTCCTAAGTTTTTGGCTACACCATCGCTACCAACGGTGACTAAATCAATTTGCTGACGGTAGTAATCAACACTCTTAACTTGCACGGCTACGCGATCGCCTAATCGATAGGAAGCGCGATTTTTCCGACCAAATAAAGCCTGCTGTCTGGCGCGATATTCATACCAATCGTCTTTGAGAGAACTGACATGTACCAGCCCTTCTACTCTCAGAGGTACGCCAGGGTTAGCGCCTGTTTCAACTTCTGCGGCTGGTACTTCAATTTCTACAAAGAAACCGTAGGATTGAACACCAGTAATCACGCCCTGAAACACCTGACCGATGCGCTGTTTCATCAGTTGGGCTTTTTGCAGTCCGGCTAAATCGGCTTCAGCTTCTTGGACTTCTTTTTCCCTGTCGTTAATCTGGACAATCACTCTAGTCAAATCGCTTTGGAGTTCTTGTTGCAGTTCTGGGGGGAGGACGTTCCAGTTGATTTCCGCGTGACAAGAGGAGTGGCGCAGGTTAACACGTTCTTTTACACGGGTATTGCGGCGATCGCGTCCTTGCTCAAGTAATGTATGGTACACCCTTTGCATCAGCAAATCTGGATAACGTCGCAAGGGGGAGCAAAAGTGGATATATTGTGGCAGAGCCAGACCAAAGTGCAATCCTTTGGTGGTGCTGTACACAGATGGCTTGAGGGTATCTTGCAATAAGTAGGTAAGCACTTGCTCTGATGGCGATTCACCAAAAGCGCTGGTCAAATGTTGATAATCTAGGGGTTGGATGTCTAGTTCTGGATCTAGTGACAGTTCCACACCTAAATTGACCGCCAATTTCAGCATTTCTTGGACATCTTCGGGATCGGGTGTGCCTTGGACGCGCCAGACGGCGGGAACGCCTAAAGCGCTCAAGTGATTTGCTATCAGTTGATTTACCAACAGCACCAACTCTGTTAAAAGCGATCGCACCGGTAAATCATTAACTACCACAGCCCCCAGAATCCCCTCATCATAGTAGGGGTTTTGGCTGGGTGGCAGATTTAACTGCAAGCTACCGCGATTCAACCGGGCCTGTTTTACCGCTTTTCTCAAGGTTTCCAGGTCTTGCAATATCTGGATCACTGTTGGCGATTGATCTGTTGGTTGACCGGTGAGAATAGCTTGAGCTTGTGATTTACTCAGAGCGGTATCTACGTTGATGATACTCGGTTGAATTTCCCACTCTCTAACTTCACCCGATTGTGGATCGATGGTAATCAAAAAAGACAGAGTTAAGCGATCGCTTCCTGGGACTAAAGAACAGCGTTCGATCACCGCCTCTGGCAATATCGGCAACACTAATTCCCCCAGATAAACCGCCTTCCCCCGCTTGAGTGCTTCTCTATCTAGAGGTTCATCAGGTTGGACATAGTGGGAAATATCAGCAATGTGAACCCCCAAGCGCCAATCGCCTAGGGGTGTTTTTTCCCAGCTAAAGGCATTTTCTACCGTGGTGTCACCGTTGACCGATTCAATGGTCAGGGTAAATAAATTACGTAAATCTACCCGACTTTTTATGTCTACTTTCAGCAGCTTTTTGGGCAACTTCGCCGCTGCATCAAGGACATTATCCGGGAAGTTTCGGGATAGATCATGTTTACAAGTTACCAAATCTATATCGGCAGCAGCTTCGGCATCGCTACCAAGGATTTGCACCACCCGACCCAATGGGGGATATTGAGCTAGGGGGTAACGTAAGACTTCTACATGGGCTAGGTGATCGATCGCCTCTTCCAATTTCATGCCGTTCATTTGCAGTTTGAGTTCAAACAGCAGTCGATCATCTAAGGGGACAGCCCGAAAACCGCCTTCTACTTGCTTAATCCGTGCCAGTAAAGTGTGATTGGAACGTTCCAGAATCAGCTTTACCTCTCCTTCGGGAGAACGACGACGACTACCTTCTTTGAGAACTCTCACCAAAACGCGATCGCCGTTCCAGGCATTACTCAAATGGCTTTCGCGGATATAAATATCCTCCGCCCCCTCCACATCTTGAATAGCAAAGCAAAAACCTTTACTAGAACAACGGAGTTTTGCTTCGATCAGCCCCTCTTCTGATACGCGGCGATACTTACCCCGTTCTTTCACCAAAATCCCGATCTTTTCTAGAACCTCCAGGGCAATGTGAAGTTTATGTAAACTTTTTTCATCCTCGCAACCAAGTTTCTTTTCCAAAACCTTACGAGCTACCAATTTATCATCGGTGAAATTGGCAAGGAGTGTAGCGATTGAAAATTCCATGCAGTGAACCGACCTTTGGTCAAAACATCATTTTTTTAGGACAATTGCCTGCGGGGGTTCCCCCCAGTTGAGGAGCCAACACCGTGGTGAGGCAGTCCGGAAGGGGTTTCCCCCATGAGGAACTGCCGAAAGGGTTTCCCGACTTGGGGAGCCACTGCGTTGCTCTAGTCAAGAGAGTTGTCGCAAGTGGCGTGTGACTGGCGTCAAAGTGTCCGGTTTAATCTGGTTCTTCCCTGTATACCCTCACGGACTACAGAACACGCTTGGTGCAAACGAATTGCCCGGAGGCAAGGCTGCCGAAGTTCCGATCAGAGGAAGCCTGATCTTAAACTTCTCACTGCACGACACTCAAAAGAGTTCGTCTGGGTTCAACTACCTTTACCTAACCAATCTGACAAAGCACTCCTGATACTCGATTTTGCCCCACTAGGTAATTACGCAACGGGTTTTTGAGAGGCTTGGTTTGGAGAACTCTCCACGCTGCCCAAAAGCACTATGTAGGGAAACCACGGGTGTTTGATTGTCTAGATCTTAGGTAATTTTACGCCATGAAACTCTGATTTTTAACTAGGAGAAACTGCCGATAAACCCAATTTTTCCATATGTAGAATCGGTAACAATTAGGTAAGCAGCTTAACAAGCAGTGAGGGCGAACCTTATCTTCATTATTGTAGATTTAGAGTACACTTCCAGAAAATAGTTCTGGATATCGAATTGGGTATTTAGTATAGCATTGAAGGAAAGACCACTCAGAGTAAGTCAGCAGTAGCCAAAAATATTCTTGATTACATCTGCTGCTACAATCGGGAAACATTCCTTAAGGTGCGAATAGCACCTTGGAGTCCCATTGGTGGACGTAAAATTCAAATACATCTAGATATCCACCCTGAGTAAGGTTGGTCATCTCCCGTCATATTTTAAAATCCAGCACAGCCGGATTTGAAATTTGGGTTTGAGAGGAGATTACAAAGAAATGCTACGTAGGTTGTGTAAACCAGTAGCAACAAAGCCGTAATTAAACAGACTTAGATTGGTGGCAGTATTATGTTAGCTCAATTCCAG
Organism: Cylindrospermum stagnale PCC 7417; assembly: GCF_000317535.1. Lineage (NCBI taxonomy): Bacteria > Bacillati > Cyanobacteriota > Cyanophyceae > Nostocales > Nostocaceae > Cylindrospermum > Cylindrospermum stagnale. Next base: position 4,327,430 of record NC_019757.1, on the reverse strand, counting down.
AGCTTGTATCCCAACGGCAGTCTTATCTCGGAATTAGTGCAAATTTTTCAAGGAAAATATATCGTCAGGGCCAGCGTGCAAATTGAAGGCGTCACCCGCGCTACTGGTATGGCAGCAGCGGAAACAGTAGAAGCAGCCGAAGACCAAGCCAGAAATAGGGCGCTGATGGTTTTGGGAATTACGAATGCACCAGGGGAACCAGTAACATCTACCCCAAAAACCATCTCCCAGGTACAGATCTACCCCTCCTTGAATACCACAGGGAGATTGCATGAGTCCACCTACGCCTCTACAAAAGATGGGGATTTTGTCAGTAGTCAGTGGTCAGTAGTTAGTGGCAAAGAAACATCGACCCCACCCCCCAGTGAAAGGGATATCAAACCAGATTTAGTCACGAACGACACACCTGTTACAAATAAAATTGATACCGATAACCAAGACTTAGGTCAACGTTTTCCTGTGAAGAGTAACTGGGAAGCCCAATTTGATACCCCGGTTAGCAACGTGGGAATTCTCTCAGGTAGCGAGCCTGACAATCAATCCTTACCAGCCATTGCTACTAGTAACGTCACACCATTTGTGCCGCGCAATTATGGTCATCAAGAAGACGTGGATAACCAATCAGGGGTAGGAAAGAGAAAGAAGAAAAGTGAACCTGTGAACTTGTCTGATGTAATTGCCAAAACCGATGTCGAAATTGAGCGCTTAGGTTGGACAAAAGAGCAGGGAAAGGAATATCTCAAAAAAACCTACGGTAAGTTAGGACGCTCTTTGCTGAGTGAAGAAGAATTGCTAGATTTTCTCAAACACCTGGAATCTCAGCCAGACCCAATTGCCGGATTTTAAAGAAAGACCACTGACAACTGTAGGGCGGGGAGACCCCGCCCCTACTGACTAAACAACAGCCATTGGTCGGCTACCTGCGGCGTGACGGTCAATTACTTGGTCAATCAAGCCATATTCCCTGGCTTCCTCTGGCGACATGAAGAAGTCACGTTCAGTATCTTCAGCAATGCGCTCAATCGGCTGACCAGTGTGTTCGGCTAAATAATCATTGAGCCGCCGCTTGTGGTATAAAATTTCCCGCGCCTGAATTTCGATATCAGTCGCTTGACCTTGAGCACCGCCAAGAGGTTGATGAATCATAATCCGCGAATGGGGTAGACTCATCCGCTTACCCTTAGCACCAGCGCTGAGGAGGAAAGCGCCCATACTCGCCGCCAGTCCGGTACAAATAGTACAAACATCGGGGCGGATGTGCTTCATTGTGTCAAAAATACCCATGCCAGCTGTCACCGAACCACCGGGAGAATTGATATATAGATAAATATCTTTCTCCGAGTCTTCAGCATCTAAAAACAGCAGTTGGGCAACAATCAAGTTAGCGATACTGTTATCAACCTGTTGTCCCAAAAAGATGATGCGCTCACGCAACAGCCGTGAGTAGATGTCAAAGGCGCGTTCGCCGCGACCCGATTGTTCAATAACGATGGGAATCATGGGATATGTCAAGATAACGTATTATCAACACTTTCAGTCTTTATTACTGTCATAATGCTCGTTTGGGATGATTTTGGTGGTTTGAGCATTATTTATAGTAACTTTGCACTACTTGAATTAGATTCAGTAAATGCTCAACTGATGCTCATCTATTTTACCTTGAACAGCAGAAGGCTCGCACTGTAACGGTAATCCGTTCAGTCGTGAGACGGCAGTTGCTTCTCCTGTCGTCGCGTGGCGTGGAAACAAGACAGTCCTCGGACTGCCTGATGAATGCGCGGGAGTGGGGAGAAGATGGAATTAATGTTTTTTGGCACAGCAAAAACAGTTAATTTCATCATCGGTCGGTTGCAGTTATGGCTTCTAGTGACAAGCCCTAAAAGTTATTTATTCATTTTTATAGTATTTTTTAACCGAAAAGCCAGCTATTTGCATCGGGAATAATCTCATCAATTTTCTCATTTCTGCCTAAATCAAATATCTGATGAGTTTTGCAAAAATTGCCTCCTTTAAATTTGGCTGGAGATACTCAGAATAATGCTCCCAAGCTGCCATCAAATTTAATTAGGGGAATGGTGGTAATCATCCATCACTGATAGATGGTTCACTGGATTTAACTACTCTCAACTTAGCTCTTAACCCTTGCTCCTCTTGAATCTCGTTATATCTAGCTTTGTTGAAAGTTAAGTCTGAATTGAATAACTTCCCCTCTGCTAGCTTCAATTGCCAGCGGCGCTGTCATCTATCAGCCGTAGTTTGCCAATTGTCAGAGTAGGATAACAATTAAGAATGTTATGGCGGCTAATTGTGGTGCCACAGCAAATTCGATGCTATACCAATTTTAAATTTTGGATTAAAGGAAAAATCTCAATAATCAGTTCTGAGCAAACAGACTCATCGGTGGGGACAATCTAAAATTTAAAAATCTAAAATCTAAAAATCTAAAATCTAAAAATCTAAAATCCAAAATTCGTAGATGGGCACTTTTTGACGGCAGCGAGCGTCTAAATGGGTATGCTCGTTTAGACAGACAGAGAGAAATCACAAAAATTTCCAACTGTGGTCGTTAATCCCTGGACTGGGGGTTGCTGCACAACTTTAGTAACGTCGTAGTGACTATACCAATAACTGAATACCAATTTCTCCAGTGATTTGTCAGCTATTGGTAACTTTTCCCACTTTTTTTTAGGATCGTTCTGGGCAATTATCCGGATATTCTCGCCAACTCCGGTAAATCAATAGTACGAACTGTATTTAGAATCACCAGTCTTACTTGTAATGCTATTCATCCTCCAGAGAGACATACTATGCTGGAAAAACTTATGCAAGCGGCCTTTATTACCTTTTTGCTCCACTTGATAGCAGGACTGAGCGTTAATACACAAATTCCCAAACAGGGGATATCACCTGTGTCCGAAACGTCAGCGTCAGTCCTCAGTTCAGCGTTTCGCTCTTTTGAGTAATGCTGCCACCTCTACCCAAGGAATAAGTCGCTCGTCGGGTTTCTTAGCTGTACATATAGATGCCTAGGCTAACAATCCTGGGAAAAGGCTAGACTGGGCAAAGAAGGCAACTACCCGCACCTGATCATGACTAATCGCCTTGCTGAAACCAAGAGCCTGTATCTTCGCAAGCACGCTGAAAACCCGATTGATTGGTGGCCTTGGTGTGATGAAGCACTGGCTACTGCAAAGACCGAAAATAAACCCATTTTTCTCTCCATTGGCTACTCTAGCTGCCACTGGTGTACTGTTATGGAAGGGGAAGCTTTTTCTGATTCAGCGATCGCTGATTACATGAATGCTAACTTCCTTCCCATCAAGGTAGATCGAGAAGAAAGACCTGACCTCGATAGCATCTATATGCAGGCTTTGCAGATGATGAGTGGTCAAGGGGGTTGGCCTTTAAATGCTTTTCTTTCTCCAGATGATTTGGTACCGTTTTATGCGGGGACTTACTTCCCTTTAGAGCCGCGCTACGGTCGTCCTGGCTTTTTGCAGGTTTTGCAAGCGTTGCGCCGCTATTATGATACAGAAAAAGAAGATTTGCGCGATCGCAAAGCTTCGATTATTGAGTCGCTTCTCACCTCTGCGGTGTTGCAAGATGGCGCAGCCGATGAGTTGCAAGATAATCAATTACTCCGTCATGGCTGGGAAACTACCACGGGGATCATTACTCCTAAGCCATCTGGTAATAGCTTCCCGATGATCCCCTATGCTGAATTAGCATTGCGCGGAACTCGGTTTAATTTTGCATCTCAGTATGATGGCAAGCAAGTTTGTACCCAACGGGGACTAGAATTAGCGCTGGGGGGAATTTATGACCATGTGGGTGGAGGCTTTCATCGCTACACAGTTGATCCCACTTGGACTGTACCCCATTTTGAAAAGATGCTTTATGACAACGGTCAGATTTTAGAGTATCTGGCTTCTTTGTGGAGTGCAGGAGTAAAAGAACCAGCTTTTGTCAGGGCTGTTGCGGGAACTGTTCAATGGCTGCAACGGGAAATGACTGCACCAGAGGGTTACTTCTATGCGGCTCAAGATGCTGATAGCTTCTTCAACTCTACGGCTGTTGAACCGGAGGAAGGGGCTTTTTACGTCTGGAGTTATAGCGAACTGGAGCAACTGCTAACCCTAGAAGAACTAACAGAATTACAACAGCAGTTTACTGTTACCCCTAACGGTAATTTTGAAGGTAAAAATGTTTTGCAAAGGCGTCATGCAGGGGAATTGAGTCAAAAGCTGGAAGTTGCACTGGGTAAGCTGTTTACTGCTCGTTATGGTGCTCCCCCTGATTCACTGGCAACTTTCCCCCCCGCTCGCGATAACCTAGAAGCAAAAACCACTAACTGGCCTGGTCGTATTCCTTCGGTGACAGATACTAAGATGATTGTCGCCTGGAATAGTTTGATGATTTCCGGTTTGGCTAGAGCTGCTGGGGTATTTCGACAACCGTTGTATTTGGAATTAGCAGCAAAAGCGGCGAATTTTATTCTGGATAATCAGTTTGTGGATGGGCGTTTCCAGCGACTTAATTATGGTGGTGAAGCGACTGTGTTAGCTCAGTCGGAAGATTACGCCTTTTTTATCAAAGCATTGCTGGATTTATCCCAAGTTTCGCTAGATAGCAATCAGCGTACTTTTTGGTTAGAAAAAGCAGTAACACTTCAAGAAGAATTCGCTGAATTTCTCTGGAGTGTAGAATTAGGTGGATATTATAACACATCCAGTGATAATAGTCAAGATTTGATTGTGCGAGAACGCAGTTATGTGGATAATGCTACACCATCAGCCAATGGAATAGCGATCGCAAATCTTGTCCGTCTTGCCCTCCTCACAGATAATCTGCATTATTTAGATTTAGCAGAACAAGGTTTAAAAGCCTTCAGAAGCGTAATGAGTAGTGCTCCCCAAGCTTGCCCCAGCTTGTTTACAGCCTTAGATTGGTATCGTAACTCAACCTTAATCCGCAGCACCATAGAGCAGATAACATCATTGATCCCCAAGTATCTGCCCACATCTGCCCTTGCAGTAGCAGCACGTTTACCAGAGAATAGCATCGGCTTAGTTTGCCAAGGTTTAAAGTGTCTTGCACCGGCTGAAAGTGTAGAACAGATGTTGCAGCAAGTCCAGCAAATTCAAGTGAGAGTGTAATCAATACAATTCGGAGAAGATCCCCCCGCCTGCGGCGACCCCCTTAAAAAGGGGGTAAAACAGCCTTAAAAGCCCCCCTTTTTAAGGAAGGTTGGCGGGATCTTCTTCAAAAAGAAAGGGGTAAAACAGCCTTAAAAGCCCCCCTTTTTAAGGGGGGTTGGGGGGATCTTCTTCAAAAAGAAAGGGGTAAAACAGCCTTAAAAGCCCCCCTTTTTAAGGGGGGTTGGGGGGATCTTCGATAGATTCAAACTTTAACCAAACCCTATTGAGAGCGTAATACTAATATCTGGCACCAGTTCCAACAACCGCCTCAGAATACATTCTGAGGCTAATAGCAAAAGTCGTCTTTAGACGACTGAGAAAGGCTTTCAGTGCGTTTCAACGTACTTGAGCTGTTAGCCTGGGAATTCATTCCCAGTGGGTGAGGGGGCTAACCGAGAATAGCGTAATATTTCCGAGAATTCATTCCCAGGCAGACTGTTATAAATGCCACAATAAAAAAGCATCTTCCCGCAGCAAGAGAAAACCCATTAGCCCAACTCGCTCAACATGGTGAATTGGAGTGAATATCTAGAGTCAGTTCGTCAAACTTACGCCCAGTGGTGGAAAGTTTATATATTTACAGATGTAGTCGGACACCGGCAGGTAGAACAGGAAGCGTTAATTCCCCTGTGGAACTTTGACTTGCAGGTGCAGACAATTAAACCACGAGATGAGCAACGGGAACAGCAAGAAAAAATTGAACAATACAGCGTCTTGGAAGGTTTGCGAAAATATAAATCTGACCATGTGCTGTTAGTAGGAAAACCAGGTTCAGGAAAATCAACAGCGCTGTTGAGGTTGTTGCTAGAAGAAGCAGAAAGACCTCTCCCCCAACCCCTCCCCGACGCGGAGAGGGGAGCTAATTCTCCCCCTTCCCTAGCAGGGAAGGGGGCTGGGGGGTTAGGTCAGATACCCGTGCTGGTAGAGTTGCGCTATTACCAAACTTCAATAATTGACTTGATACGGAACTTTTGCAAGCGCCATCGGTTGTTATTCAAGAATGCCGAAATTGAAGAATTACTATTTCATGGACAATTCTTGCTGCTGGTGGATGGTTTAAACGAATTACCCTCAGAAGAAGCGCGGCGAAATTTGCAAGCATTTCGCCAAGACTATCGCCAAACGCCGATGATTTTCACCACCAGAGATTTAGGGATAGGTGGCGATTTAGATATTAGCAAAAAACTGGAAATGCAACCCCTGACAGAAACACAAATGCAAGATTTTGTTTGTGCTTATCTGCCAGGACAGGGTGAAGAAATGCTGAAGCAGTTAGGTACAAGGTTGCAGGAATTTGGACAAACGCCTTTGCTGTTGTGGATGTTGTGTTCTGTTTTTGTGCAAAATCAGAATAAAGTCCCCTCAAATTTGGGTTCTGTGTTTCGGTTATTTACCCAAAGTTATAACGAAAAACTTAAACGAGATATTCCTGTTTCCGTAGAGTTTCGCCGTTGGAGTTCCCGACTTTTGCAACAATTAGCCTGGGTGATGACTCAGGGAACAACAAGAACAGATTTAAATGTTGCTATTCCCAGAAGTGAAGCTGAAGACATTCTGACAGAATTTTTTCAGAAAGAAAAATTTGATAGACCTCGTGACCGTTCTTTAAAATGGCTACGAGATTTACTCAACCATCATTTAATTCAACTCGGTGCAAATGACCAAATTGAATTTCGCCACCAACTGATTCAGGAATATTACACAGCAGAATATTTGCTGAAGCTGTCACCAAAACTCAGCGATGATTGTTTAAAACAAGATTATTTAAATTATTTAAAATGGACAGAACCTCTGGCGCTGATGGCAGAATTGATAGAGAATGAAGCGCAAGCCGTGCGAGTAGTGAAGTTAGCCTTAGAGGTAGATTGGCAGTTAGGGGCAAGGTTTGCAGGTGAGGTAAAATCAGAGTGGCAGGAGCAAACAGTTAATTTAATTGCTGATTTAAAACTTCCTCAGTTATTGGAAATCAGACTTTTTGGTATTACCAAATCAGAAAAGGCGGCGACTGGCTTAATTAAACTTCTAGAACGCCCTGAATCTTATGTTTGCATAAGTGCCGCATCTGCTCTAGGAAAAATCAAATCAGAAAAGGCGGTGACTCGCTTAATTCAACTTCTAGAATACCCAGCATCTGATATTTGTTGGAGTGCCGCATCTGCTCTGGGAAAAATAAAATCAGAAAAGGCGGTGGCAGGCTTGATTCAACTTCTAGAACACCCTGAATTTGATGTTCGTAGGAATGCCGCATATGCTCTGGGAAAAATCAAATCAGAAAAGGCTGTGACTGGCTTAATTGAACTTCTAAAACACCCTTATTTTCATGTTCGTAGAAATGCCGCAGATGCTTTGGGAGAAATTAAATCAGAAAAGGCAGTGGCTGGCTTAATTGAACTTCTAGAAGATCCGGAATCTAGTGTTCGTTGGAGAGCCGCATATGCTCTGGGAGAAATCAAATCAGAAAAGGCTGTGACTGGCTTAATTAAACTTTTAGAAGACCAAAATTCAGAAGTTTATGAGTATGCCGCAGAAGCTCTGGGGAAAATTAAATCAAAACAGGCAGTAACTGGCTTAATTCAATTTTTATACCACCCTTATTTTCATGTTCGTATTAATGCCGCGTCTGCTCTGGAAAAAATAAAATCAGAAATAAAATCAGAACAGGTAGTAACTTGCATAAATAAACTTCTAGAATACCCAGAATACCCAGAATACCCAGAATATCCAAAATATGATTTTCTTTGGAGTGACGCATCTGCTCCGAGAGAAATAAAATCAGAAAAGGCGGTGACTTGCTTAATTAAACTTCTAAAAGACCAAGATTCTAATTTCCGTTGGAGAGCCGCAGATGCTCTAAAAAAAATTAAATCAGAGAATGCAGTGTTTCCCTTAATTAAACTTCTAAAACACCCAGAATATTATGTTCGTAGCAGTGCCGCAGATGCTCTGGGAGAAATTAAATCAGAAAATGCAGTGGCTCCCTTAATTAGACTTCTAGAAGACCCAAATTGTGATGTTCGTAGGAGTGCCGCAGATGCTCTGGAAAAAATTAAATCAGAAAAAATCATTATTGAGGCAATTAAATTTTTAAATACTGATAATTTTGTAATTGCTAATATTGCGACTACATTCAACCATGCTATCCAATTAATTGAAATAAATCAAGAATATTATAAATTTCACAATCCTTTGTTAAAAAATATGTCACTTAGATCGCAATTAATAGACTTCTTGTTAAATTCGTCAATTCTTAACACAGAAAGAGAACGCCAAACATTACTATTATACTTCGGCTACGATTCCCTAATTAAAAAAATCACTTTAGCAGGCACTCCCCAACAATTCACCGTTCATTTAATTCAAGTGCTAGAGTTGGAAGGACGAGATACACTACTGAATTTTATTGACAACTTAGCTAATAGCGATTTTCTAGGAATCGAGAATAAAGAAAAACTAACGAGATTAAGTGCAGACATTAGAGCTATTACTACCGAAAATTGGCGTAATGAATTTATAGGCAATCAACAACAGCTTAAACCAGAAACAATTCCGATTATTAAACCAAATATATCTACCACATTAATTAATATCGTCCACCTCTCAGACTTGCACTTCAGCAATTCCCAACAAGCTCAAATTTGGTCTAACCAATTAGCAGAAGATTTACATCACGACCTCAACATTCCTCATCTTGATGCTCTCATTCTTTCCGGTGACATCGCTAACTTTTCTACCCCAGAAGAATACCAAGCCGCTGAAGAGTTTATTGTCAACCTCAGCCAAGATTACCCTCTCAAACCTGAGCAAATTATCATTGTTCCAGGGAACCATGACCTTAATTGGAAAATGGCAAAACAAGCTTACCAACTATTTGACCGCGATGAATATGAAGGACAACTCAAAGAAGGTTATTACATCGAAGAAAGTACCAGCGTGATTCGAGTGCGAGATGAAGAGAAATATAAACAGCGTTTTGTCAATTTTAGCAACTTCTACCAAGCTATCAAAAATCAACCCTATCCCTTAGAATATCGCCAGCAATACACCTTAGACTATCTCCCGTCCCAAAACCTCCTCATACTCGGTCTAAACTCGGCTTGGCAATTAGATCACCATTACAAATCCCGCGCTAGCATCAATATGGATGCTTTGAGCGATGCCCTAACTGATATTCGCCGCCATCCAAAGTTTAATAATTGCATGAAAATTGCTGTCTGGCATCATCCCCTTGATAGTGCTTGGGATGACCGTATTAGAGACCAAGGTTTTATGGAACAGTTAGCTGTGGCTGGTTTTCGCTTCTTCCTTCACGGTCACATACACAAAGCAGAAACCAGCTTATACCGTTATGATATGAGTCAAGAGGGGCGGAAATGCGATCGCATCTGTGCAGGAACATTCGGCGCACCTACCAAAGAACTCATCCCCGCTTATCCCTGGCAATATAACCTGCTACAATTTGAAAACGATAAATTAACAGTCCGCACCCGCCGCCGAGAAGAAGAAAATGGTGCGTGGAAACCAGATGCGCGTTGGGGTCAGGGTGCGGGTAAGTCGTCGCTAGATTTATATACTATTGAGTTATAGCAAAAATGCCAAATGAATAGAAGCCTAAAAGAAAATCAAGGCTTTTAACCCGCGCAGGCGGGTTTTGCCTGTGTAGCCGCGATTTCTAATCGCCAAGGCTTCCATATCATCATCCCAAAAAGTCACCGAAAACAATTGATTTTACCTTCCCCTTTCCCAGGGTGAAATAAAAGTATGTAGGACTGGAATAATCGACAGCATAATTTAATCTAGTAGTATCGCCTGATTCAGGTTTTCCGTAGATTGTCGTCACTTTTGTGGCGCTATCACCTACTTTGACTTTATCCAAAGTGGCATATTTAGAACTTTTAGCTTCAATTTCATAGACAAAAAATTTACCTGTTGGTTTAGCGTCTTCAAGCAACTTGACTGTAATTCCTGAATATTCAAGAGTGCGAGTTTTACCAGCAATAGGCATATCAATATTTTTTGTGGTTAACGGTTGTCCTAAAACTTTTCTGACTTGCGTCTCAGCCATCCCAAGACCTACACCACCTATTACTAAGCGTTTATAAGGTATTTTTTTAACTTGCTTGTTATTCTGGGAAATTTGATAATTTATAGTGGCGCTGGTTGGTAAAGCTTGCACAGCTAATGGTTGTGCAAATAAAGAGGCCAAGCTTAAGATAGCTCCAGCGCTAGATAAAACTTGCTTGAATTGATTTTGAGAATTAGCTGTTAGTTTCATTTGTTCAAATCCTTGTAATATGTAGGCAGAGACAATTAAATATGAGATGAAAATTTTGTTCGTAGACGGGGATTTATCGTTTAGTCTAAGAATTTTAAGGACTGAAGTCCTTACTACAAGCTTTAATCTAATTCTCCTATTTATTCGGCCTTAAATTAAACTATGACTAATGACTGTAGCAAATTAACCGCCATTGTCCTAGCCGGCGGAAAAAGTTCTCGCATGGGTGAAGATAAAGCCTTGATTCCGATTCAAGGAGTGCCGTTGTTGCAGCGGGTTTGCGGCATTGCTCAAGGTTGTGCTGATACTGTTTATATCGTTACTCCCTGGCCAGAACGTTATCAAAACTTGCTTTTGCCTAATTGCCAATTTATTCGAGAAGTCCCTTTGTCTGGAGACACTGGTGGCCCTCTGGTGGGTTTTGCTCAAGGACTAGCGCAGGTAAAAACAGATTGGGTGTTGCTGCTAGCTTGCGATTTGCCGAAGTTGCGGGTTGAGGTGTTGCAAGATTGGGCAGGTAAACTTGATAGTGTGGGGGATGAGGCGATTATCGCATATTTGGTACACCATCCTAAAGGCTGGGAACCGCTGTGTGGCTTCTATAACCGTCGCTGTCTACCGCTGCTACTGGATTTTATCACTCAAGGGGGGCGATCGTTTCAGCAATGGCTACAGCAACATCAAGTAGCAGCCTTGCCTTTAACAGAACCTGATATGCTTTTTAACTGTAATACACCAGAAGACTTGGCTTTAAGTTAATCAATGCCTATGTCGCTTATTGACAATTTAAATAAATTTTGGATTTTAAATAATTTATTGTATTCCTAGTAACAGATTAATAGCTAACTGGGTTTTATACTTATCTCCCTACCATAACCCAAAGGTTATAAACAAAGTAATTATCTAAAAATAAATTAGATTTTTTAATCTTAAACTTGTGACTGCGATTGCTTTTATTACCATCCTGGAAGGAATTATAATATGTATCGTCGTTGGATATCATCTGCTTTAGCACTTTTGTTGAGTATCGTTTTATCTGCTTGTACTACTGCAACAACTCAGCAACCACAGGCAAAAGTTACAAATACCAATGAGACAAGTAACACAGATTTTCAGCAATCACCGAAAGCATCAGCAAAAAGAGTTGTTGCTCTCTCTTCACTTGCTGCTGATATTATCTATCAACTTGATCAAACAAAACTTATAGGAATTACAGGCAGTAGATTATTTAATAATGACCCAAGATTTCAGGATATTATCCGCGTTAGCGAAGGTCAAAGTCCTCCTAATTTAGAAAAAATTGTATCTCTGAAACCAGATTTAGTTATTGGTGCAGCGGGTTTTTCTGATGTACCCATTCAAAAACTCAAGCAGCTAGGAATTGCAACTTTTCTGACGCAAGTGAAAAACTGGGAATCTTTAGAAAAACTGACTCAAACGCTAGGTCAATTAATTGATGTTGATTCCCAGCCTTTGTTAAACCGTTACAAAAACTTTTTACCAGCTAAACCAAATCAAAGTCTTTCTACTCTAGTGCTGGTTAGTCGTCAACCAATTTTAGCACCAAATAAAAATAGTTGGGCAGGAGATTTACTTGCTAAATTTGGGGCTAAAAATCTCGCAGCAGAATTACAAGGTAAAAGTCCGATAGGTGGATATGTAACGCTTTCGGCTGAGAAAATTTTAGAAGCAAATCCAGCAGTGATAATTTTAGTTAATCCTCCCCAAGGAGGTTCTGAAGCAGCACTTTTAGAATCTTTTAAACAGGAATCTTTTTGGCAGAAAATGCAAGCGACTAAAAATAACCGAATTTATGTTTTTGATTATTACGGACTGGTGAATCCGGGCAGTATAAATACAATTGAAAAAGCGGCTCAACAGCTTAGGGAAGTTTTGTCTGCACCACAACGTTAGATTGAATGACGGGCAAGACTTTGAATGATTTGAATGACAGGCAAGATGCCTGTCCTACAATTGTATTTTAGGAATTTATCCAAAATTCAATATTGTTTAATCCTTGAGAGAACCAATTTGGTTCTGCATAACTGGGCTATTCTTTTTAGGTTGAGGAGAACTGCCAGTAATGCTGCGAAAATAAAGCCCGCCGACGCTGACTAAAAACCCTGCATATCCTACTGCTTGCAAGACATAGAGGTTGTCTCTGTAGCCAAATAAAGATTTGAAAATAATGCCGGGGAATTGTTCATCGGGCAATATTTTGGAAGTATTCCAAACCATTGGCCCCAAAATGCAAGAATGGACTTTAGTAAAGCGTTCATAATAAAAACAAAGGCTTTCGGAGGCGCGATTACTGAGAGCCAGGTTAGACACTGCTGTGTCAAAATGACTCAAAGCTGAAACTACCAAACCGGCGACAATCAATACTAAAAAAACGCCCATTACCTGGAAAAACTGGCGGATATTAATTTTGACACCCAATTTAAATAACAGCACACCAATGCCTACTGCTACTGCCAAACCACCAAGGGCGCCAATAGTGGGCATTAATCCCTGTTGAAAATTTGCAGCAATGAACAGAACGGTTTCAAAGCCTTCACGCACAACGGCAACTAAAACTAAGCTAAAAACGCCCCAACCAGCATTTGAGTTTTGTGTCAGTGCTTCTGTCACCGCACCTTCAACTGTAGCTTTCATAAATCTGGCTTGTTTAGTCATCCAGATTAGCATCCAACTGAGCATAGCGATCGCAAATACACTAAATACACCCTCTAGCATTGGTTCAACTATGGGGGTGTATTGAGGATTAACAGATCCTAAGTATTGAATTAGCCAACTGAAGAGCACACCTATCAAGGCGCTGATAACAATGCCCACCGCAATACCAGCATATACCCAAGGGTTGAGTCGGGACTGTTTGGCTTTTTTTAGCAAAGCCAGCACGATACCAACAACAAGGGCAGCTTCTACCCCTTCCCGGAGCGTAATTACAAAAGTTGGTAAGGCTGTACTAAAATTCATAGTTCAATATTATTAGTCATTAGTTATTAGTCACCAATCTAAATATTTTTAGACTGGTGACTATTGAGCAGGGAATACTAGCTGAAATCGCGTAACATTTTTTTCAGTTCGAGATTATGCATCTCTTCCTGACCAATCATGTTACGGGCGAATTCTTCCAGATAGATGCTGGCATTAGTGACAATTTCTAGCAGACTTTTATACAACTCCAGCGCTTTGCTTTCGTGGGATAAGCTTTCTGCCAAAATAATCTTGACGTTATGTTGGTAAGTCTCTTCCATTTGGGCGATTTTTAGGGAGGGATGCCCATCTAAACCTGTGATAATTTCTCCCACTTGCTGGGCATGAAGTAGCGACTCACTCGCCTGTGCTTTGAAAAAAGCCACAATTGGAATCCGGTTGGGGCCAGTCACCATCAAAGAATAATGGGTATAGCGTACTACCCCTGCTAGTTCAAATTCCATGATGGAGTTAAGTAGGTCAATGGCCTTTTTTTGGTCAAGCTCTTGCATCAGTTGTTAAGTTAGGCAAAATTACAAATGGAGCGGATTGAATTATGAGTTAAGAGTGAGCAGTTATACTTTTTTCAGGTATTAAAAACCCAGATTATCCTCACTCTTAACTTTTAGCTATTTCCGCTCTTATTACTTATTTTAAACTGCCCATTCTGGGTTTCCAATAGTACTAGGCTGCTATTTTTGTGCCTGAGTGTTGGATTGATCAATCACTTTTTGAGAGTTTTGCTCAATGGTTGTCACCAGTTTGGTAACATCAGCAGGGGTTTTGACTGCTTGCGCGGGTGGGATGGCGGCTGGCCAAACTTTGAGCAGTTCAGCAAGATTAGTGGCGATCGCTTTGTCCGCTTCCGGATTTCCTTGAGCAACTTGGCTAGAAATCCCTTTGTATAACTCATTGGCGTAGATGACAAAGCCACGAGAGTCTTGATACTCAATGGGTGCAGCCACTTTGCCATTGGCGATCGCTGCGCCGTATTCTGAGTTGGCTGCATCTAGTAACCCACTAATCACCTGTAGCACAAATCCCGGTTTTGAGCGTTGAGGGGCTGGTAAAGCGGCGATCGCTTGATCAATTGATTGCATGGAAGCAGTGAAATCAGTTTTCAGTTTGGCATTCTTGGGATTAGATTTGACTAAATCTTGTAAACTCACCAAACTTGTCTTGAATTCTTTGACTTTGCGCTCATTTAGCTGGTCTTCAACATCAACATAAATCTCCTCAACTGGATGTCCAATATGAGGTTCTGCTTGTTTTGGCTGATTTAAATCTAGAAGTTCTTTTGCTACAAACAGATGCCCTTTCATCAATGCCAATTTAGTCATGTAGTCAATATCTTTAGCTTCACCTGTAAGCACTACTTCCTGAATAGTCACCGCTTCTTTAATTTGGTCAAACTGTTCTTGAGTAATGACTTTTTTGCTAACTAAATCTTCCGGACTGGCGTAGGGACGATTCGCCTGAATTTTGTTCGATAGCGCCGGCACGCCTAACTTGGCTTCAAATTTATCTAACTGCGACAAGATAGCAGTATTAATGTTAATTTTCGCCTTGCCACCATGACCGCTGTGACTGTTTTGACTAACTGTTTCTGTAGTTTGGGGGCTAGAGCTAGCACTTGGCGCGGTTGAATTTTCTGTGGTGGGCGTACTGTTACAGGCGCTCAGGGTAACTATTGCCGTACTAGCGACAGCTAAACAGAGATGGCGAAATTTTAACATTTTTACTCCTTTTATACTTAGAATGTCTAAATTGCAAAATTGCAATTTATTAGTAGCATTTAGGTTTGACCCTATGTCATAGATTTTACTCTCGCATATAATGACACTTTTTATCAACTAGTCGCTAAATTATTCAGCAGAATTTAATAAGTTTTCTCAAAAAAATTGAAAAAATTAATCTTATTCCTGGGACTTGCTATCTTGGGAAGTTAATTAAAAAGTTTTGTCAGGATTTGTTCACAGGTTTTGTTGAGTCGTTTTTGGCGAGGACTTCAAATTGACCCATGCATCCATTTTCGGCGATCGCATCTTGATGGGGATGAAACATATACTTACCCGGATAGCGAAAGGCAAATTCCAAAATATGTCTTTCTGCTATACCCATCGTTAGAACATCGGTTTTCTCGCTGGGAGTCATACTCATTCCTGAACGATAAACATCAAAGAAGTTGGCGTGGAGGTGAAAAGTTACAGCCGTCTCGTATTCAATGATGTTCAGTACATACAGCCGAATCAATTGATCTTGGTAAATCTGGACAGGATGATGCATGTAGTGATGCGGCAGACCATTAAAGGCGTAATATTCATTATGTCCATCATCATTCACGTCATAGCCAGACATCACTAACACAATCTCATCAGCCGGGGGGCGCGGTTGGGGTGGATCGATGATAAACATACCGTACAAACCCTTAGCGATGTGGCGGGTGACGGGTTCAATATGGCAGTGATACAAGTGAACGCCATAGGGTTCAGCGTCAAATTCATAAATTGTCGCTTTATTATTACCAATTGGGCGTATCCCATCCATTTCTGCCGGATGAACACCATGAAAATGTAGAGAATGGGAATGTCCCGCCCGGTTGAGAAATAGTACCCGCACCCTTTCGCCTTGTTTTGCCCGTAGCGTTGGCCCTGGGATGCGGCCATTTAAATCCCAGATATTATAAGAGACGGCACTGTTGAGCTGAATTATGGAAGTATCCGCTGTTAACTGAAATTCTCGGATAGTCCGGCCATTTTCTTGCTTCAGCGTCCCGTAATCAAAGTCGCGTAGTACTTGCATAGGTTTGGCAACTTCGTTAGAAGTTACCATCTCCATCGGTGGTACTCTGACTATTGATTTATTTTTGACATTTAGCATCTGCCAAAGTGTAGCTGCACCCGCCACACCCGCGCCGGCTAGTCCCAGCTTCAGCAATTGCCGACGGTTCAAAAGGTTTTCTTTACTTTCAGTAAAGTAGTTGGGCATGAAATTAATTTCGGTAAGCGCAAACAGAATGTTGCAATTATTTACAATTGCTTCTATGTATCCTATAGGACTTAAGAATTATTGTCAATAATCCTGAATACCAGGAAAACTACTGTCTGTGTGTTGGTAAGGTTTTGTGCGTTTCCTAGGGAATTTTTAATTTTTAACGTCTAATTGTCTGTCTGGGTGTGGGCTGATCTAAACTAAGTCCTTGAATTACAGCTGCGAGGGCTAAAGTGTGTCGAGAAATATTTTCAAATCAAAACGTGCATCCCTAATCTTAATTGGGGTTCTGAGCTTTTACATTATTGTTAGCGCCTCTTCACCAGCTTATGCCATGCACATTATGGAAGGCTACTTACCACCAAGTTGGGCGGTTTTTTGGTGGGTGGTGGCGTTACCGTTTTTTGTTTTAGGATTGCGATCGCTAACTCGCATTACCCAAACCAACCCAGAACTCAAGTTACTCCTAGCATTGTCGGGAGCTTTTACCTTTGTGTTATCGGCGCTGAAAATGCCTTCGGTTACAGGTAGTTGCGCTCATCCTACAGGCACAGGGTTAGGAGCAGTGCTATTTGGGCCGTTAGCTATGTCGGTGTTGGGAAGTCTAGTGCTGTTGTTTCAAGCGCTGCTATTAGCCCATGGTGGTTTGACGACTTTGGGGGCTAATGTTTTTTCAATGGCGATCGCTGGGCCCTTTGCCGCTTACTGGATATATCAGCTAATCATGCGCTTTAGTGGTAAGCAAAAAATCGCGATTTTCTTCGCCGCAGCCTTGGGCGATTTACTGACTTACGTGATTACTTCAGTGCAACTCGCCCTAGCTTTTCCGGCACCTGTTGGTGGTTTTATCGCTTCATTCGCCAAATTTGCGGGTATTTTTGCAATTACACAAATTCCTCTAGCAATTAGTGAAGGATTGCTGACTGTGTTGGTGTGGAACTGGCTACAGTCCTACACTGCTCCAGAACTGGAAATACTAAAATTAATCAAACGGGAACCTCAAACCAATGAATCAATCTAAAAAAGGGTTAAGCAACTGGTTTTTAATAGCAGGAGTAGTCTTTTTGGCAGTTTCACCCTTAATAATCGCCCGTAACGCTGAATTTCTCGGCGCGGATGATAGAGCGACCAAAGCTGTTACAGAAGTAAAACCTGGATATCAACCTTGGTTTCAACCACTGATGCAAGTGCCTAGTTGCGAAGTGCAAACCTTTTTATTTGCTGCTCAGGCGGCTTTAGGTGCGGGAGCGCTGGGGTATTTCATGGGTTTGTCCAAAGGGCGTACTGAACAGCGAAAAAATCATGAACCTTCAGATTGACACCCTGGCTTACACCAATCGGCTGCGGTGGTTGGCGCCAGAACAGAAACTACTATTTGCGATCGCGCTGCTAATCATCACAGCCTTTGTCCATCCCCTAGTGCAAATTCTCATTGCTATCTGGATAAGTATTTGGACGGTCATTTATGCTGGTATTCCCGCCAAAATTTATGTGAAATTAGTTTATATTGCCGCTCTATTTTGGTTAACAAGCTTACCAGCTTTAGTGATCAATGGCGTAGACCTTGCTCACCTGCATTTAGCGCAAACTGACTCAGTAACAGGGTTGACTATTGGCTATTATTATGTATACATCAGTAGGCATGGAATTGAGCAGGGATGGACAATTTTAACGCGAGCGCTTGCCTCTCTTTCCTGCTTATACTTTGTGATGCTAACTATCCCCTTTGCCGAGCTTTTACAAACCCTACGTCGCTTCGGGTTGCCAATATTGTTAACAGACCTTTTATTGCTGATGTACCGCTTTATTTTCGTTTTATTAAACACAGCATCTGAGTTATGGACTGCCCAACAATCTCGTGGTGGCTACCGCACTTTTAAGATAGCGATGAAAAGTTTATCTCTGTTAATTGGACAATTACTCAAGCGCACTCTAGAAAATTATCGTCAAGTTTCCTTGACTTTAGCCTCACGGGGCTTCAATGGGGAATTTCAGGTTTGGCATCCCCATCGCTATCATTTATCTAAGCGGTATGCCGTCGAAGCAATTTTCGGATGTGCCATATTAATAATATTGGAAGAAAAAATGTCTTTTTTGTCAGTGGCATTTTGAAAAATTTTGGCAATTGTTCTGATAGCTCTTCCTTCAAAGCTTTGATTAAAACGGTATGATAATGCAGCAATGTTTACTCGAATTTGAACAGGTAAATTACACCTATTCAGGTTCACAACAATCAGCTTTAAATAATTTAATATTGAAGATTCCTGCTCATAAAAAATGTGCATTAATCGGTCAAAATGGTTGTGGCAAAACCACATTATTTTTATTGGCTAATGGTTTGTATAGACCCCAAAAAGGAAGTATTTATTGGCAAGGTAAGCCTCTACAATATGACCGCAAATCCTTGATGCAATTACGCCAAAATGTCGGGTTAGTCTTTCAAGATCCAGAGCAACAACTGGTAGCCTCTACTGTTGAAGAAGATATTTCTTATGGCTTGTGCAATTTGGGATTACCTGTAGCAGAAATTCAACAGCGAGTTGAGCAAGGTTTAAGAGAATTTGGGTTAAATGAATTAGCTCAAAGACCAGTACATCATCTCAGTTTAGGGCAAAAAAAACGAGTTTCTATCGCTGATGTAATGGTGTTAAAACCAGAACTACTGTTGCTAGATGAACCTACGGCGTATTTAGATCGGCTGCATACCCGTAACCTGATGGCAACTCTGAAAAAGATTCATGACGATGGCACAACAATATTAATGGCAACCCATGACCTTGATTTAGTTTATCGCTGGGCAGATTGGATTTTTGTGATGGATAGGGGAAGATTAATATTAGAGGGAACCCCCCAAGAGGTATTTAGCCAACGTGAGGTTCTCGAAGCGTTGCAGCTTGGTGTGCCATTGATATATGAGATGTTATTTTCTGAAGAACTGTCTGGAGAAGAACCTGGTTTAAAAAAATTGCGGCAGAAAATATTGAATCTATTTCATGACTAGGATTGAGCATAATTTATTTGTTTAATCCTGTATTTCGTGAGCAATTAGATCCCCAACTTCTTTGAGAAGTCGGGGTTCTGTGTCCGCCAATGCTCATTTCACGTTTAGCGCTAATCTTAAAATAAAATTAACAAAAATTAATATTTAAGAAAATAGGTATATTGTCTTAACGTATATTTTATTGCCAAGCCACCCTCAGTAACACTAGGAAATCCCCCAATAGGGCATTGCTTAAAAGGGGGAATTCTTGTTTGTTATTAATTTGATGCCGTAGTTTTGTAACTTAATTTTGTGTGAAGAAACACATGAAATACAGGGGGAGATCATGCATATTCCTGATGGATTTGTTTCGGTGCCGGTGGCAGCAGCTACTGGTTTAGCGAGTGTGGCAGCATTATTAATTGCATTTAGGCGATCGCAAGAAGCTTTTGGGATTCGTCGCGCCCCCGTACTGGGTTTAACCACCGCCTTTATATTTGCCGCGCAGATGGTCAATTTTCCGGTAGCCGGCGGCACCAGCGGTCACTTGTTGGGAGGTACCCTAGCAGCGATCGTCTTGGGTAGCCCTTGGGCGGGGATGTTGTGCATTGCCACAGTGTTAATTATTCAAGCTGTACTATTTGCCGATGGTGGCATTACAGCTTTGGGAGCGAATATTTTAAACATGGCAGTAGTTGGGGTTTGGGTTGGCTGGGTGTTAACCCAAACCTTACAACGGCTGTTTGGGGGAGCTAGAGGGCGGTTACCGCTGGCGGCAGGTATTGCGGCTGGCGTTAGTGTGGTAGTAGCATCCGTTGCTTGTGCCCTAGAGTTAGCCCTTTCTGGTACAGCACCAGTCAACATAGTTTTAGCAACTATGGCTGGTGTACATCTGCTAATTGGTATTGGGGAAGGGTTGATTACTGGTGGTGTGCTGACTTACTTAGCCACAGCACGACCAGATTTGTTACCAGGAGAGCAGCAGCAGTTTCGTGGCTGGTTGGTGCCTGTCGTCAGCATTATTCTAGTTGCCGGTGTGCTGTCGCTGTTCGCTTCGGCATGGCCTGACGGCTTGGAAAGGGTGGCGGAAAACTTAGGCTTTATTAAGTTAGCCGAGGAAGTGCGGGTAATTGTGCCCACGCCGTTAGCTGATTATGGGATTCAGGGTTTGGGCGAGATTGGTACTAGCATTGCTGGGCTGATAGGGGCGACGGTGTGCTTTGCTGTTGCTTTTGGGATTGCCAAAGTGATGAAACCGAAGAATGCTTAAAATTTCTTTGCCGTTACGCTTGCATCTGTCTTTAGTGATTGTGATTGGGGCAGCGTTGTTAAAGCATTATGCTTGGTCTAATTTAGCTGTGTATGGTGCGATCGCACTTTTTTGGGCCTGGCTACTGCGCGTCTCTATTCGCCAACTGGGGGGATTAATCGGTACGGAATTGATTTTTCTCTCATTGGTGGCTTTACCTTTGGGATGGGAGCGAGCTAGTTTTTTGCTAGTGCGATCGCTAATTTGTCTAATTGCGATGAATAGTTTTTTGTTAACTTTACCTCCTCACAGTTTTGGCATTGCTCTCAAAGGTTTACCAGTACCAGGGCCATTAAAAGAAAATTTGCTATTAGCTGGGCAATATTTAGAAATTTTGCTCTCAGAAGTCACGCGCATGCAACGCAGCGCTCAATTACGAGGTTTAAATGGTACGGGGGGATGGCTACGCTACGCTAGTGCTGCCATGATTGGTGCCCTATACCTCCGCAGTTTGGACAGGGCAGAGCGTGTTTACACCGCGATGATTGCTCGTGGTTACAACGGTGAATTACCCGTAGATTCGACCATTAGACCAAAAGAGCGTTTGGTTTTGTTAATAGCTGGGGCGATCGCCACTTGTTTAACCGTAAGCTCTTATTTTCAGAGTTTCGTTAAAATTTAACTTTGAATTTTGAGTGGTGAATCTTGACATCCTTAACTTCTAATCCCCAAAATTCCCTCTCTCACCCCTGCACTGCTGTGGTTGAGGTGCAAAACTTGGTGTATGCCTATTCCCAGCAAGAGCCGGTATTAAAAGAAATTTCCTTTACCTTGAAGAGAGGCGATCGCGTCGCTTTAATGGGTGCAACAGGATCAGGAAAAAGCACCTTGCTGGAAACCCTGATCGGTTTAAAACAACCACGTACCGGGGAAATTTGGATTAATGGCATCAAGGTGGCACCAAAAACCCTGCCCCAAATCCGGCAGCACATCGGCTTTGCTTTCCAAGATGCCAACGACCAACTGTTTATGCCTACCATCTTGGAAGACGTCACATTTGGCCCTCGTAACTACGGTGTGCCACCAGCAGTGGCAATTGATCGGGCGCGGCAATTGTTAGCTGATTTTGGTCTAGAAGCTTACGCCCACCGTTCTGCCCACGAACTTTCAGGGGGACAAAGACGCCTAGCCGCCCTAGCCGCGATTCTCGCCCTAGATCCGGCAATCCTGATTTTAGATGAGCCAACTAACGGACTTGATCCAGCATGGCGGCGACATTTGGCGCAAGTATTATTAAAGTTGTCCGTGCAGGTGATCCTCATTGCTTCCCATGACCTACATTGGCTAGGTAGAGTTACCCAACGTGCTTTAGTATTGTCTGGTGGTCAAATTCAAATAGACGGCGATATTCAACCACTTTTGCAAGATGGAAATACTTTAGACCAGTTAGGTTTGCCGATAGATTGGTAATTCTGCCAGAGAGAGCGGAAAGATACCTTCCGCTTTTTTTTTGCTCTAGAGTCATCCACAAAATAAATTATCCCCTAGGGGGATGACAAAAAGACCCTCCAACAGGTACCAAATATTTGAGATCCAACACATTTCATCTGAGTGAGGTAGACAAAGGCGGGCAAATCGGCTTACCCCACAAGACTTATAAGATTAAAATGTGTACTTGATTTACTTATAAAATGCTGTATTTTTAGAAGCACCAGTGGCGAAAACAGTTCCTACAGGAGACATTGTATCTATTTACCTACGCGATCCAGACGGTAATTTGATTGAAGTTTCTAATTGGTTAAAGTCAGATCGAAACTAGTTAAATATTGGTTAATATTATTTGGGTTTTACTGCTGTTGGGGTTTGGATGTTAGTTATATCTAAGTATATTGTTATTGCTCCTGTGAGCCTGAGTATCGCTTTGTTGGTTACTGGTTGCAGTGAGAGCAAAGTCTCCCAGTGTCAGCGCCTGGTTAAGGTGGTGAATGAAGGCACTTCTTTAATTGATACAAATAAAGGAAAGCAGGTAACAACCAGCTTGCAACTGTCTAAGGATTTAGAGACTGTTAACAAATCGATTAGGGAACTGAAGATCACAGATCCCAAGCTCCAAGAATTTCAAAGCAGTTTTGTCAAAGTATTTGATCATCTCAGTCAAGCGATCGCCATTGCGGCTAAGGCCCTTGGTACAGCGAAGACAGCAGAAGCCTCACCAGCAGGTAGAGAAAAAATCCAAAGTGCTAGAGCAGAAATAGACTCAGCACTAGCAGCAGCTAAAACTACTGGTAAGAAGTCTGATGGTCTAAGTAATCAGCTTAATCAGTACTGTAGCCAGACTACTAATTAATCATCTCCCAGCTTCTAGCCAGGGGATTCATCAAACACACAAAAACTTCTAAAGGATTAGGCTATGGCAACCGAACAGTTAACTAGAGATAGCGATAATCTAGATTTAAAACAGCTCCTGACAACGCTGACTGCTGTTAAACAAGGTGATTTTTCTGTTCGGATGCCCATAGACCAAACTGGACTGGCAGGGAAAATAGCCGATACGCTCAACGATATTATTGACCAGAATGAGCGCATGGCTACAGAGCTACAGCGGATTGGCAATGTTGTTGGCAAAGAAGGCAAGATCGCCGAACGTGCCTCTTTAGGAAATATTCGCGGTTCTTGGTCAGATTGTGTGAATTCTGTCAATACTCTAATTACAGATTTAGTGCAGCCAACAGCCGAAACTACTCGTGTGATCAGGTCTGTAGCCAACGGCGATCTATCCCAAACGATCGCGACAGAAATTGACGGCAGACGTCTCCAAGGAGAGTTTCTCCAAACTGCCAATATCGTTAACACAATGGTAGATCGCCTTGGTTCCTTTGCCTCAGAAGTGACACGAGTTGCTAGGGAAGTGGGAACCGAAGGCAAGCTGGGTGTGCAAGCAGAAGTTAAGGGAGTCGCTGGCACTTGGAAGGACTTGACCGACAACGTTAACTTGATGGCGGGTAATCTCACCGGACAAGTTCGCAACATTGCTGAGGTAGCAACAGCGATCGCCAATGGTGACCTTTCCAAAAAAATTACTGTCAACGTTAAAGGCGAAATTCTCGAACTAAAAAACACCGTCAACACGATGGTGGATCAGCTAAACTCTTTTGCATCGGAAGTGACGCGAGTTGCTCGTGAAGTGGGCACTGAAGGGAAGTTGGGCGTCCAAGCAGAAGTGCGCGGCGTCGCTGGTACTTGGAAAGACTTGACAGACAACGTGAACTTAATGGCAGGTAATCTTACAGCCCAAGTCCGGAATATTGCGGAAGTGACGACGGCAGTAGCGAACGGCGACCTCTCCAAAAAAATTACTGTTAATGTCAAAGGCGAAATTTTGGAGTTGAAAAACACCGTTAACATCATGGTGGATCAACTCAATTCCTTTGCATCGGAAGTGACGCGGGTTGCCCGTGAGGTGGGTGCAGAAGGAAAGTTGGGTGGTCAAGCGGAAGTTCGGGGGGTAGCGGGTACCTGGAAAGACTTAACCGATAGTGTCAATTTCATGGCGGGAAGCTTGACGGCACAAGTGCGAAATATTGCCGAAGTGACCACAGCAGTAGCTAACGGCGACCTTTCCAAAAAAATCACCGTCGATGTCAAAGGCGAAATTTTAGAACTGAAAAATACCATTAACACGATGGTAGATCAGCTGAACTCCTTTGCATCGGAAGTGACGCGGGTGGCGCGGGAGGTGGGAACAGAAGGTAAGCTGGGTGTGCAAGCGGAAGTCAGGGGGGTAGCGGGTACCTGGAAAGACTTAACCGATAACGTGAACTTAATGGCAGGTAATCTCACGGGGCAGGTGCGAAACATTGCCGAGGTGGCAACTGCGATCGCTAATGGCGACCTTTCCAAAAAAATCACCGTCGATGTGAGAGGCGAAATTTTCGAGTTAAAGAACACCATTAATATCATGGTGGATCAACTCAGTTCCTTTGCATCGGAAGTAACAAGGGTGGCGCGGGAAGTGGGCAGTGAAGGCAAGCTGGGAGTGCAAGCAGATGTTAAGGGCGTTGCTGGCACTTGGAAGGACTTGACCGACAGCGTGAACTTCATGGCGGGCAGCTTAACGGCACAAGTGCGGAATATTGCCGAAGT
This sequence comes from Cylindrospermum stagnale PCC 7417, assembly GCF_000317535.1. Lineage (NCBI taxonomy): Bacteria > Bacillati > Cyanobacteriota > Cyanophyceae > Nostocales > Nostocaceae > Cylindrospermum > Cylindrospermum stagnale. The sequence goes on along the minus strand of NC_019757.1, from coordinate 4,302,618 downwards.
GACCACAGCCGTAGCCACCGGCGACCTTTCCAAAAAAATCACCGTTGATGTCAAAGGCGAAATTCTGGAGTTGAAAAACACGATCAACACAATGGTGGATCAACTTAATTCCTTTGCATCAGAAGTAACAAGGGTGGCGCGGGAAGTCGGAAGTGAAGGGAAGCTGGGCGTACAAGCAGATGTCCGGGGCGTGGCAGGCACTTGGAAGGACTTGACCGACAGCGTAAATTTCATGGCGGGCAGCTTGACGGCACAAGTGCGAAATATTGCCGAAGTGACCACAGCCGTAGCCACCGGCGACCTTTCCAAAAAAATCACCGTTGATGTCAAAGGCGAAATTCTGGAGTTGAAAAATACCATTAACACAATGGTGGATCAGCTGAATTCCTTTGCATCGGAAGTAACGCGGGTGGCGCGGGAAGTGGGAACTGAAGGTAAGCTGGGTGTGCAAGCAGAAGTCCAGGGGGTAGCGGGTACCTGGAAGGACTTGACCGATAACGTGAACTTAATGGCAGGTAACCTCACGGGGCAGGTGCGAAATATTGCTGAGGTGGCAACTGCGATCGCTAGCGGTGACCTTTCCAAAAAAATCACTGTTGCCGTTAAAGGCGAAATTCTGGAGTTGAAAAACACCATTAATATCATGGTGGATCAACTCAGTTCCTTTGCCTCAGAAGTGACGCGGGTGGCGCGGGAAGTGGGCAGTGAAGGCAAGCTAGGCGTACAAGCGGATGTCCGGGGCGTTGCTGGCACTTGGAAGGATCTCACCGACAGCGTGAATTTTATGGCGGGCAGCTTAACAGCCCAAGTGCGGAATATTGCCGCAGTCACCACAGCCGTAGCCAACGGCGACCTTTCCAAGAAAATCTCAGTTGATGTCAAAGGCGAAATTTTAGAGTTGAAGAACACTGTCAACACGATGGTGGATCAACTGAATTCCTTTGCATCGGAAGTAACGCGGGTGGCGCGGGAAGTGGGAACCGAAGGTAAGTTGGGTGTGCAAGCAGAAGTTAAGGGGGTGGCAGGTACTTGGAAGGATCTCACCGACAGCGTGAACTTCATGGCGGGCAGCTTAACGGCACAAGTCCGGAACATTGCCGAAGTCACCACAGCAGTAGCTAACGGCGACCTTTCCAAAAAAATCACCGTTGATGTTAAAGGCGAAATTCTGGAGTTGAAAAATACCATTAACACAATGGTGGATCAGCTGAATTCCTTTGCATCGGAAGTAACGCGGGTAGCGCGGGAAGTGGGAACTGAAGGTAAGTTGGGTGTGCAAGCTTATGTTAGGGGAGTTGCTGGCACCTGGAAAGATTTAACCGACAACGTGAACTCGATGGCGGGGAACTTGACGGCACAGGTGCGGAACATTGCCGAAGTTACCAAAGCGGTGGCGAATGGCGACCTCTCTAAGAAAATTACCGTTGATGTTAAAGGCGAAATTTTGGAGTTGAAAGACACCATCAACACAATGGTGGATCAACTTAGTTCCTTTGCATCGGAAGTAACGCGGGTGGCGCGGGAAGTGGGAACTGAGGGGAAATTGGGCGGTCAAGCGCAAGTGCAAGGTGTCGCCGGCACTTGGAAAGATTTGACCGACAACGTGAACTCGATGGCGGGGAACTTGACGGCACAAGTGCGCGGTATCGCCAGAGTTGTAACAGCGGTTGCTAATGGTGACTTGAAACGGAAACTGATGCTGGATGCCAAGGGAGAAATTGAAACCTTGGCAGAGACAATCAACGAGATGATTGATACCCTAGCCACCTTTGCTAATCAAGTGACAACAGTAGCCAGGGAAGTGGGCATTGAAGGTAAGTTGGGCGGTCAAGCCAGAGTGCCTGGGGCTGCTGGGACTTGGAAAGATTTGACAGATAACGTTAACGAACTCGCTGCCACTCTCACTACTCAGTTAAGAGCGATCGCAGAAGTGGCTACCGCTGTGACGAAGGGTGATTTAACCCGCTCGATTGCTGTTGAGACCCTAGGTGAAGTGGCAATCCTTAAAGACAACATCAACCAGATGATTGCCAACCTGCGGGAAACAACCCAGAAAAACACCGAACAAGATTGGTTAAAAACTAACCTAGCCAAGTTTACCCGGATGCTGCAAGGTCAGCGAGACTTGGAAACCGTATCCAAACTAATTCTTTCGGAATTGGCACCGCTGGTGGGAGCGCAACAAGGCGTATTCTACTTAATGGACAGTGGAGACAATTCGGTATATCTCAAACTGCTTAGTAGCTACGCTTACCGCGAACGTAAGCATCTGGCTAACCGCTTCTACTTGGGTGAAGGACTAGTCGGACAATGCGCTTTGGAAAAAGAGCGAATTCTGCTGACGGAAGTACCGAGTGATTATGTGAAAATCGGTTCTGGTTTAGGAGAATCAACCCCACTCAATGCCGTAGTGTTACCTGTGCTATTTGAAGGACAAGTGACAGCGGTGATTGAATTAGCTTCTTTCCGCCGCTTTAGCGAGATTCATTTGACATTCTTCGATCAACTCACCGAAAGTATCGCGATCGTCTTGAATACGATCGCGGCTTCGATGCGGACTGAAGAACTGCTCAAGCAGTCCCAGTCTTTGGCAGAGGAACTGCAAACCCAGCAAAGCGAACTCAGAGAAACCAACAAGCGCTTAGAACAACAAGCCCAATCACTCAAAACCTCTGAGGATTTATTAAAGGGACAGCAAGATAAGTTACAACAAACCAACGCCGAGTTAGAAGAAAAGGCAGATTTGTTAGCGCTGCAAAAAAAAGAAGTCGAGCGCAAAAATCAAGAAATTGAACATGCAAGAAGGTCTTTAGAAGAAAAGGCCGAACAACTAGCACTCTCGTCAAAATACAAGTCTGAGTTTCTCGCTAATATGTCCCATGAACTGCGGACACCGCTAAACAGCTTGTTGATTTTGGCTAGGCTGTTAGCAGATAACGTCGAGAGCAATCTCACCAGCAAGCAAGTAGAGTATAGCCGCACAATTTACTCAGCAGGTACTGACCTTTTGGCGCTGATCAATGACATTCTCGATCTGGCCAAAATCGAATCTGGGACTATGTCAATTAACATGACCCAGATGCTGTTGACAGAATTGGGCGACCATATTGAGCGTACCTTCCGGCAAGTAGCTCAAGACAAGAAGCTCTCCTTCTCAATTGAATTGGCTCCTGAATTACCTAGAACTATCTATACAGACTCGAAACGCTTACAACAAGTCCTGAAAAATCTGCTCTCCAATGCTTTTAAATTTACAGAGAGTGGAGAGGTAAACTTGCGAATTGAAGTAGCAAAGCAGGGGTGGAGCCTCAACCAGGAAACTTTAAATCGCGCCCAGATAATTATCGGCTTCTCAGTCAGGGATACCGGGATTGGCATTGCCCCCGACAAGCAAAAGGTGATTTTCGAGGCGTTTCAGCAAGCCGATGGCACTACCAGTCGTAAATATGGCGGCACCGGATTGGGCTTGTCAATTAGCCGCGAAATTGCCCGCCTCTTTGGCGGAGAAATTAAACTTGTTAGTAGTCCCGGTCAAGGTAGCACGTTTACTTTCTATCTGCCGCAATTCAGTTCTGAGCTGGGAATGCTGAGTTATGAGTCTAGAACGGAACTTCTCAGTAATGCTTCTGCCGCAGCAGTCCTGAATGACGATCGCACTGCTATTGAAGAAGGCGATCATGTGCTACTGATTGTCGAGGATGATATTCACTTTGCACGGATTCTGCTCGATATAGCGCGGCAGAAAGGATTCAAGGTGATAGCCGCTCAAAACGGCAGAGTCGGTTTAACCCTAGCACAGGAATACCAGCCTTCAGGGATTTTGCTGGATGTGCGGTTGCCAGAGATGGATGGTTGGACGGTGTTGGATCGTTTGAAGCATGACCCAAACACGCGTCATATTCCCGTACACATCATGACAGTTGAAGAAGGACGACAACGCAGTTTAGAACTGGGAGCGATCGCATATGTGCAAAAACCCGTAACTAGCGAGACCGTATCTGAGGCATTGAATAAAATTAAAGGTTTTGTTCAGCGGCGGGTAAAAGATTTGCTCGTAGTCGAAGACGACGATCATCAGCGGCGGAGCATTATCGAGCTGATCGGCAGCAACGATGTGACGATCACTGCTGTTGACACTGGTGCAGCAGCTTTAGCAGCGATTCGTACTCAGCTTTTTGATTGTCTTGTCCTCGATTTAGGACTACCGGATATGACCGGGTTTGAACTGATTGAGCAGATCAAGCAAGACCCCAACGGCGAAGCTTTACCAATTATCGTCTACACCAGTAGGGAAATTTCCCCAGCCCAAGAAACTGAACTCAAGCGAATAGCGGAAACAATCATCGTCAAAGACGTGCGAACTCCTGAACGTCTCCTCGATGAAACAGCATTAGTTCTGCACCGCATTCAGGCAGATTTACCTGAACCCAAGCGTCAACTGCTGGAACAACTGCACTCAACAGACTGCTCCCTCGCTAGCAAGAAAGTGCTGATCGTAGACGACGATATCCGCAACATCTTCGCCCTTACCAGTATGCTGGAGCGCTATCAAATGCAGGTTGTATATGCTGAAAACGGCAGAGAAGGCATTAGGGTATTAGAAAATACACCAGATATTGATGTCGTGTTGATGGATGTGATGATGCCAGAAATGGATGGTTACGAAACAACGCAACTAATTCGCGAAAATGCCCGATTTAAATCTTTGCCGATCATTGCACTGACCGCTAAAGCTATGCTCGGCGATCGCGAAAAGTGTCTTGAAGCCGGGGCATCAGATTACATCACCAAACCCGTAGATATCGAACAGTTACTTTCACTCTTGCGGGGTTACCTGTATCGGTAAATCCTGATGTAGTCCGTTAGAAATCAGCAGCAATCCAGATTCTGACTCCCGACTGCCTTAGTTGAAATTTCTAACTTTAGATAGTTGTAATCGTCCATCTTAAAGGTAGAAAGTATCTACACAGATGTACTCCCACAGTGATGCCAGCATACAATGTGGGCAGCGATCGCGACTCCCCGTATCTCGTTGGACATTAATCGAGCTTTGCTTATACTAAAAGCTAAACAGCGTTTTCCCTTATCCGAAAACAGAACTCTTCTATGGCATTTGACGCGAAAGTAAACATCCTACTGGTTGATGATCACTCAGAAAATCTGCTGGCTTTAGAGGCGATCCTTCAGAGCCTTGGTCAGAATCTAGTCAGAGCGACGTCGGGTGCCCAAGCTCTGAGATGCCTGCTCAGTCAAGATTTTGCCGTAATTTTACTCGACGTTCAAATGCCAGATATGGATGGATTTGAAACGGCAACCCTAATTCGACAGCGAGAGCGATCGCACTTTACCCCGATAATTTTCTTGACAGCATTCAGTACTAGCGATTCAATGGTGTTTAAAGGGTATTCTCTAGGAGCCGTAGACTACCTGTTCAAGCCACTTGACTCGGAAATATTGCGATCTAAGGTAGCAGCCTTTGTCGATTTGTTTCAGAAAACGGCGGAGGTAGAACGACAAGCAGCTGAACTAATGGCAGTCAATGCCCAACTGAGAAAAAGCGAAGAACAGTTTCGCTCTTTAAGTGCTTGCTCACCTGTGGGAATTTTTTTAACAGATATAGCAGGACGTTGTACTTACACAAATCCTCGCTACCAAAGTATTTTAGGTCTCAATCCTACGGAAAGTTTAGCAGCGGATTGGTGGCAATCACTTTATCCAGAAGACCAACCACAAGCACTTGCCGAGTGGTTTATCTGCATCCGCGAAGGTAGGGAATACTCCCGTGAATTTCGGATACTGACGCCAGCAGGAATTTTGCGTTGGGTAAGTTTACGCTCATCACCGATGTTTTCTGATCAAGGGGAAGTTGTGAGTTATGTGGGCACAATAGAAGACATTAGCGATCGCCAGCAAGCTGAAGAAGAACGCACTAAATTGATCCGTGAGCAAGCAGCACTCAAAGAGGCAAAAGCAGCAAACCGGATGAAGGATGAGTTTTTAGCTACCCTTTCTCACGAACTCCGCACACCCCTAAACTCAATACTAGGTTGGTCTAAACTACTCCGCAATCGCAAATTAGATCCCAAAGCCATTACACGCGCTTTAGAAACAATTGAACGCAATGCACTTTTGCAAGAACAACTTATAGAAGACATTTTGGACGTCTCACGCATTATTCGCGGCAAGTTATATTTGAATCTCTGCTCAATCAACTTAGTCTCTGTGATTGAAGCAGCAGTAGATACTGTCCGGCTTCAAGCTGAAGCTAAAAATATTCTCTTTAATTTTTTAATTGTCTCCACCGACACAGCAAAACCGAAGACAATAACGCTACAAGACAAGGAAGAATTTACTCCTTCGGTACCCCCATCTTCCTCCTCTTTCGCCGTCTCCCTCGCCCCCCCAAGCTTACCTTTTCTCGTCTCAGGTGATCCAGACCGCTTGCAGCAAGTTGTCTGGAATTTACTTACTAATGCCATCAAGTTCACAGCCGAAGGTGGTCGAGTAGAAATTAAGCTATCAGCTGTAAGTCATCCGGAAACACAACAAACAGCCCAAAGCTACGCTCAGATCCAGGTGAGTGATACAGGTATTGGCATCAAACCAGATTTTCTAGCATATGTTTTTGACCGCTTCCGTCAAGCTGATGGCAGCACAACCAGAACTCAAACTGGATTGGGACTAGGGCTAGCGATCGCTCGTCATTTGGTAGAACTGCATGGGGGAAGCATCCATGCAGACAGTCCTGGTGAAGGACTGGGAGCGACATTTACTGTGAAGTTACCCCTTTTAAATGTAGAAGATAGTCTACCCGTTGAAGAGTCTAGCTTGACCAAACAAACAGAGGCAACCTTAGAGCCAAATTCTCCTAAACTCCTCCATCCATTACCCCTTGATAATTTGCTGGTGCTGGTTGTGGATGACGATCCTGATACAAGACATTTCCTCACCATCGCCCTAGAAGAGTCTGGGGCTAGGGTAACGGCGGTTGATTCGGTTGATCAGGCACTCTCAAAAATTCAACAATACCCGCCAGATATATTAATTAGTGATATTGGCATGCCCACAGAAGATGGTTATACATTGATCCGCAGACTGAGACGCCTCGAAGCAGAACAAGGAAGCCAGATTCCAGCTATTGCCTTAACGGCCTATGCCAGAGAGGAAGATTCCACAGAAGCGCTAGCCGCAGGCTTTAATATGTATGCCTCTAAGCCAGTTGAATTAACGACATTGATTAATATGGTAACAAAACTGGTGGGACGAAATTGCCATGTAGAGTAAGTGCCTTAACGTGAGTTGTGGGAATATCCACCCTGAGGGCGGGGAAAATTTTAAATTATTAGTCTAATTGCTTGACAAATTTGGCAGTAGCCACAGTCATTGTTTAGCATAGAAAACAGAAAGCTCCTAGGTTTCGGTTAACACCCAATAGCCAAGCCATATCAATCACACATCTTGCGAGTAAGCATTTATGAAAGAAGAATTGATTGAACTCATAGCCAGAGTTGTGCAGGTCTTGCGAATTAATATGAATTGGATGACCTGGAATCTATTTCTGGCTTTTATACCTTTAGTTTTGAGTGTTTGGCTGTTTCGCATCAGACGCAACCGCTCTTGGCTTTGGTGGCTAGGATTCCTAGTTTTCTACGCTTTTTTACCAAATGCACCTTATTTGTTGACTGATGTAATCCACCTGATAGACGACATTCGCCAAATCCAATCTGTGTGGGTGATTACCTTAGTGCTAATTCCTGTCTATCTGCTAGTAATTCTGGCAGGATTTGAAGCTTACGTCATATCTTTAATAAATTGGGGTTACTACTTACACCGCATCGGCAAAAGCCAATGGATTTTATGGATGGAGTTAATTACCCATGCTCTTTCTGCTGTAGGTATTTATTGGGGGCGGTTTTTACGTTTTAATAGTTGGGATTTTATTACTCAACCAGATGCCGTGCTGACTAAAGGTGTCGAGGAAATTCTTGGTAAACAACCTTTGGTAATTATCGCTGTCACCTTTGTCGTCCTTGCCAGTTTGTACTGGATTATGAAACGAGTGACTTTGGGTTTTGTGAGACAACCACAGAATGGTATAGGTATTAATTCACAGCAAGCTAATCCACACACCCCGAACGCTGGATAATTGAATATTTTTTGACCAAATACCAACTTATATAACTATCCGCTGCAAAATTAGCAATTAATCTATGTCTATACCCGTCTCATAATCCATCTAAAGGAGGGAATATGCAGCGGGTAATTTCTTATCAAAAGAAAGATGCAGCTTCACCACGTCAGGATTTGAAATAAATATAGATTGTTTAACTTTAATTGACGTGGTTCGGAATTTAATTTTATGGCACTATTATCTATTGATGAACTCAAAACTTTAGTAGAAAATCCCCAACCCCCATGCGTCTCTCTATATATGCCTACGCAAAAAGCCGGGCCAGAGATTCGCCAAAATCCCATTCGCTTCAAAAACTTAATCCGTGAAGCTGAAGAACGCTTGGATACAATCGGGATTCACCACACTGAGGCAGCAAATTTTCTCCAGCCAGCCTTGGAACTTGATACAACCGATTTCTGGGAACACCAAGACCACGGGTTAGTAATTTTACTATCTCAAAATGTATTTCGTTACTATTGTCTGCCGATTGAGTTTCCAGAATTAGTTGTTGTTAGTGAGCAATTTCACCTCAAGCCGCTACTACCTCTAATTCACAATGACGGAAATTTTTATATTTTGGCTTTGAGTCAAAAAAATGTCAGGTTTTTTCAGGGAACGCGCTACAGTCTCAATGAAGTAGAGGTAGAAAAAATGCCGAAGAGTCTAGAAGAAGCTCTTCAAGAAGATGATTTCCAAAAAGGGGTACAGCACCGAATCGCTACATCCAAAGGAGGAACCGCTAATCCTTTTCAACAACCTGGTGAATTTCACGGACAAGGGAGTCCTGATAGGGATAAACACCAAGAACATATCCTGCAATTTTGTCATGCTATTGATGCGGCATTACATGAAAAATTGCGGGAAGAAAAATCGCCTTTGGTATTAGCTGGTGTCGAGTATTTGTTCCCGATTTACCAAGAGGCAAATACTTATCTCAATTTGCTAGAAAATGGCATTACTGGTAGTCCAGAAATGCTGAATTCGGAAGAATTGCGTGATCAGACTTGGCAAATTGTCGAACCTTTATTTCACCAAGACCAAGAAGCTGCGATCGCACTTTACCAGCAACTAGCTGGAATGGGTGATAGTAGAGCCTCTAGAGATATCAACGAAATTATTTCTGCTGCTTATTATCAAAGAATTGATTCTTTATTGGTGCCAGTAGGACAGCAAATTTGGGGTAAATTTAATCCAGAAACAATGACTGTAGACTTACACCGAGAACCAGAACCAGATGATCAAGATATGTTAGATTTTGCCGCTATCCATACGCTATTAAATGGTGGCAAAGTTTACGCCCTTGAGCCAGAAGAGATACCAAACGGTGTAACAGCAGCAATTTATCGTTATTGATAATTACTGTGGTAGGCAACAAAGCCGTAGTGTGCGTTCCCTAACGCACAATCTATAGGACTTTGAATACATAAAACCGATAATCAAATTTACCATTTTTTGTCAATGCGTAATACCATTTCTCTTAAAGCTTGATAGATATGATTGATCTTAGCCCCCGCTTTCCAAGGGAAGTTGGGGGAATCTTATTTGTTTCAACCTTATAGGGAATTGATATGAGGAATGAACCCTATAGCGATCCTAAATAAGATGAACTCAAATAGGATTGCTATAACACCTGTATTCTTTAGCTGGGCTTGTGCTGCCCTTAACCCTGACTACGATTCTTCTTAACTGAACCGTCGTGATTTCCTATATTGAGCTTTGATAATTTATCCAGGCTTCCCAAAAGATATAGATTGATAGTATACCTAAGAAAATGCGAAGCACAAGGCTAATAACAGAATCTGCTAGTTTTGGCAATGTGCGAGCACTTATCTGAACGCCAAAAAGACCTCCACATCCCAAAACTATACCTTGAGAAAACAGAATATTTCCCTCTAATGTATGTCCTGTGCAGGCAGCTAGCGCAGTAATGACAATCACACCTAGACTTGTCTGGATTGCTACTTTAATTTCTTCTCCCAGTAATAGTATTTGCAGCGGCACCATAATCGTACCCCCACCTAAGCCAAACAAGCCTGCTAAAATTCCTGCTGCTCCCCCAGTGCCAAGTTTAGCAAGCAATGGGTTAAATGCTGGTGCTGTATTATCTTCTTCTTTAAAAGCCAGTTGCTTGCGAAGGTCTATCAAATAAATATTAGCGAGTAGTATTAGTCCAAATGTAAATAGTATGATGTGGGGGGGGATTTTATTGGCGAAATAGACTCCTATTCCAGTAGTCAAGAAAGCTGGAATTCCTAAATAAATTACTCGTTTAAAGTCAAAATAGCCCATCCACCAATTCTGTAAACTTCCGGAAATTGAAGTAATCACAATAGCTAGGCTACTAGTAGCGATCGCTTGAACAGGTGTGTAACCTAGTGTGACTAAAAGAGGAATTGTGATTATACCGCCACCTATTCCTAAAAGTCCCGCTATGACTCCAGATATTAGACCCCCAGTCACTAAAATCAACCAACCAAAATCAGTCATAAATAGGTCTTTGTGAAATTAAGTTTGATATTGAGGCTGACTAACCTTGTACCTTCACCGGATGACTAACAACGCCTCCGTACAGCAATCCAAAATCATTCCACGGAGAGATACTCGGTTGTGTGTTGCCCAAGTTGTCAGTAGCACGAGCTTGGATAAAATACTCCCCAGGCACTACATCCCATTCAATGTCCCACCTCACCCATGCAAAGGGAAAATTTGGTTCTCTCAATCGGGCAAATTGCCAGGTTTTGCCGCCATCTAAGCTGACTTCCACTTGCACAATCTTTCCTTTCCCAGACCAAGAACGTCCGCGCAGTAGGTAGTTTCCAGCAGAAAGCGTAGCTGGCCAAGCCAATTCAAAGGCGCTCTTAACATTTTGGTATGTAATCAGCTTGCCTTTATACGGAGAAATAGCTGGGTAATCAGCACCAGTCAGCACCATCTGCTCCATTACCCACTGGGTATATATCGGTGTTTGGGAAACCTCAATCCGTTCAATCCACTTAACATTGGCATTTCCTGCCCAACCGGGAAATAAAACACGACATGGTTGACCGTGATCTGGAGGCAGTGGTTCTCCGTTCATGGCGTAGACGAGGAGCGAGTTATCTGCTAATGCCTTTGTAATAGGAACAACACTGCTAAACTTGGACTTCTTCGTCCCCTTTGAGTCCAGCGAATCTAAATCTGCTCCCTCAACTAGTACATCTCTGGCAGTAGATTTAAGTCCAACTCGCTCAAACAATATGCTCAGTGGTACACCAGTCCACTCAGCTACGCCAATAGCACCTAACCTCCACCGCGTTCCAGAAAGTGGTGTGTTGTAAGCGTCTTCAAAGAAGCGCCGACCATTGGCAGCACACTCAATGGCGCAAGTGACTGAGATTGATGGCATGGTAACGATTTCATCGTAAGTAAATTCACGTGGGGCAGAAACGCCAGTTCCCTCAATCCGCAAACGCCAAGTAGATGGGTCAAAAGGGGGCGGTGCATTGCGGTTGTGAACATAGAACCAATCGTTTGGCACTATGTAGCCACGCTTATACATCGCTTCCCAGTTCATTTCTAATGTGCCTTTGCTATGAGAGATATACCCTGGTGGCGGTGGCTTACGTATGTTGCTGTTCTTGGGTTTAAAGCCAGAAGTCACATTTGACATTGCCCCGCTGTGAGCCGGTGCTGGTCTAGCTAACTCCCCAATAGCTGTTGCTCCAACCATAGTGGCTAGTATTTGCAGAAAGCGCTGGCGAGAAATACCCGCATCTTTGCTTTTTTGCCAAATATACTCATCAACTCGTGCCTTTAGGTAATCCTCCTGATCAAAAAGGTTTTTATCGCTCAAGCTTTTACCCCCTTGTAATTAAATATGTTTAGGCAGCAAAAGGGTTAAAAGTATGCTTCTGCTACCTGGTATTCTCAACAAATATAGGTTTTAGCGTGAAGCTGACAATGCCTGATGCCATTTCGCCCAATATCTGAGACAAATCAGAAGTTAGTGGCTAATTAAAGTGAAATGGTATTAAAAAGGGTGAGACTACCTACCTGTCTATTACAGTCCAAATACCAGTTGTCTGATCTTGTTTGTAGTAGGGTAAATAGTGATTAACGCCGTTCTGGGCTATTTCCGCGATCGCGCCGATGAAGCGATCGCAGTCTTCAAGTGTGTTGTACACAGCAAAGCTTGCCCGGATAATGCTAGGAATGTTACGGGTAATACCCCTATCTACTTGTCTGGCAATCTCGCTGTCTTGCTCGTCGGAAATATTCTTGAGTTTGCGAATGTATTCATAAGTGCAGAAAGCCCCAGATCGAAGCCCAATCCCGTATTCTTGTGCTAAAATTTCTGCCACCAAGCGGCCGTCAAACTCATTAATATCAAAGGGGATAACATGGGCTAAATTATCTCCAGGGATATGTACTTTAACACCAGGAATACCTTGAAGCCGTTGGAAGGTGAGTTCAACGAGATGGTGTTCGTACTCAGCAATTCGCTCACGTCCAAGCGCTTCTATGATTTGAATCGCTTTTGCTATGGCGATCGCACCCATTGCGTTCGGTGTTCCCGGATCATGCGCCCGTTCTGTATAAAAACGTTTGATTTCTAGGTTTCTGGTGATATAAGGCAGGTTTCCACCGCCGATTTGATAGGGGTAGCAGCTATCAAAAAACTCCTTCGGTCCCAGTAAAACCCCGGTTCCATAAGGGGCATACATCTTGTGTCCAGAGAAAGCCACAAAATCTAAATGACAGGGGTCATCATCTGCACGCATATCTACCCGCTCATGCTGAATTAACTGACACACGTCAGCAAATATTTTGGCGCCATACCGATGTGCTAAAGCTGCGATTTCATAAATCGGGGGTCTATAACCTGTAATTGTTGAGGCACCTGTAATGGTCAATAACTTGATTTGTTCAGCTTCGGGGAGATTTTGGTGTGCTTTGAAGATATCTTCAATTTCCGCGATCCTTACACTTCCGTCTGGCTGGGTTCTGTATTGCACAATTTGGTCTTTAGTTACCCAAGGCAGCAAGTTTGAAGAATGTTCAATGTCAGAGACTAAGATTTTGCCAGGTCTTGCTGCCCATAGTGTGGCAGCTCCATTAATTGCTTCTGTCGTGTTCTTTGCAAAGATGACATAGTTCTGGGAAGATGACCCGACAAAGTCCCGAATTATGTCTCTGCTAGCGTCATATTCTCGTGTCGTGATGATAGACTTTTGCCCAGAGCCTCGATGCACGCTACCGTAGGAGTCAAGCATCTCATCGACGTACTGCTTAAGGGCTGCAAAGGGAGTTGTTGTGGCTCCATTATCTAAGTTGACGTACTTGACATCTTTTCCGTTAAGAGTTTTCACTCTGAAAATTAGAGACTCATCTGTGAATAAGGGTCTGATTTCTTGGTGCCAAAAACTGTCAATATTTTCCACAAACAACGGCAATTGTGGAGGTTCTTGCTTCTTGTTCGTGCTTTGTACAAGTACTTCAGTCATGTTTAGTACCCCTGGTTGCAATTTTTAATTTTTGGACAAACGTAACTACCGCACCGCTTTATCGGTACAACAGTTACGTTGTCTGCCACTGAAGCTTGGTATTTAAAACTACTTTTTGACGGATAAAATACGGTATTTCCTATGATTCTTTATTAAAAACTCAAAAAATGTAACCGTAAACACACTTATTTATAAAAATTTCATACCTAAGACTTACTTCCGCATTCACATAAAGCTAAGTACGTATATTATGGGTTCTGAATCTGTCTACCCTATATCACCTTTGGGCACACTGGGCGTCGCGCTTAGGGAGGAATTAAAAATGAAGAACCACCAAAATTTGAGATCATGATGCTACGGCTACACTGATCGTAGACATCGTACTGTCAGTAGTATTTGCCACTCTTAGAAAGATAGAATTTTAACAGTAGTTAAGGATAAAATAGTAATTACCTGCGTATAACATTCAGGATTACATCACGCCTTAAAAAATAATTTTCAATTATTAAAAATCCAATCTACACTAAAAAATAACGAGGTAATCTAAATGGCTTATAGTGACTTTACCTTGAGTAAGTTTAAAAAGAATTTCAATATTCATCTTGTTGAAGAAATTGATTTGTTTGCTAATATTGAACCTCTCCAATTCAGTGAGCAACTAAAAAGTAACTTAGAAGAAACTACTGAACTAGCATTAGCAATTAATACTGAAAAAGCGCGTTCTGAAATGATTATTACGCCTATTTTGTTGGAGGTAAGGCGTAAGGCTAATTATCAGATTAGTTTATTTTCAGGAACCGAGTTTAATGTTGATGCTGAAAAGGGGCTAAATGGTTATTGTGATTTTGTTATTAGTCGTTCTAAGGAACAGTTAACAATTAATGCACCTGTAATGATTATTGTGGAAGCGAAGAATGAAAACATTAAAGGCGGTTTGGGGCAATGTATGGCAGCAATGTTAGCAGCACAGTTATTTAATCAACAGGAAGGTAATGAAATTAAAACTATTTATGGGGCAGTGACGACAGGGGATATTTGGAAATTTTTGAAGTTAGAAGGATCTGATGTGTTTATTGATTTAAATAATTATTATATTAAGGAGTTAAATAAGATTTTAGGTATTTTGTGTCAAGGAATTCGGGGATAAAAACTGTTTTTAACTAATATTTTGAATTAAAATAATGTTCGTCCGTTCGATATGATGGTGCATTGCGCCTGTGCGACAACGCACCCCACAATATCCCTGCGCTCGTACTGTGCTAGTTTGTTAGACTGCCAGTTAGAAGATAACTCAAAATCATTTGAATACCCTGAACAGCCAAATAAATTAGCGTAATAGAACTTTAGTTTCACTGAGTCTTAAGCTGCTGGCAACTGTTTAATGCTTTTCATAGCAATAGTGGCTCAATTTTGGCTTGTACTTCCTCAATCACACTTTCTGGTACTGACTCAACAAATTGAACACCACGAGATTTCCAGTCTAAACACTTAATCTGGTCTGCGAGAATAACGCCCTGAATTTTCAATGCAGATGGCAAAAGAACTTCAAAAGGATACCCTTTTTCTTGCTTCGTGATAGGCATAAATAAAGCTAGAGAGGTTTTCTCGTTATATCCAATAGGCGAGATCACAAAAGCTGGTCTATGCCCCCTCTGCTCATGCCCCTTTGTTGGATCGAAGTCCAAGTAAACGATATCTCCCCGACTTGGAATATATAGATTTGCTTGTGCTACCAAACTTCATTTCCTACAGCTATTCCACTATCAATCTCACTATGCAGATTCTCCGGTGTGATTCCCTTGATTAGCTCGTCAAGGGAGTAGCGCTTTCGATTTCTCGGCTTCATCACTAGAGTTCCATCTGCCACACGAATATCTATCTCCACTCCTTCGGCTAAATGGATCTCTTTTGCTAAATTCTGTGGAATACGAATAGCAAGACTATTTCCCCACTTTGCAACAGTCGCAACCATAGTCTGAATCTCCATCCAGCGAAACAGTTGTTCATACTCTGTCCTTTTTTCAGGAAGTATATACAGAGTATCTACAGTATAGCGACGAAGCAGATGTTTTACAAGGATTCTGCTTCAACGCTACTTGCTGCATTTGCCATCAGGAGTAAATCGCCTGATTCGAGTTTAAAACTCGCCAAGTTGACGCCTTGCCGCTGCTAAAATTAACCGTTGTTCGGCACGGGCGATCGCCTGGTGTGTCCGCTCAAATGCTTCCGGTTCCACAGAAATAGACGTTATGCCCCATTGCACCAGTTGGTCAATAATTTCTGGATAGAGGGCTGGTGCTTGGCCGCAAATGGAACAGGGAATGCCCGCAACTCTGGCCATTTTGATTAATTGGGCGATCGCACCCATCACCGCCGGATGACGTTCATCAAAGATTTTTGCTAGTTGTCCTTGCTCTCGATCAACTCCTAAAAGCAATTGAGTCAGATCATTTGTGCCAATGGAAATCCCAGCTACACCCGCTTTTACATATTCTGGCAATAAAAACAAGACGCTTGGCACTTCTGCCATCATCCACAACTGAAACTGCGAACTCTGAGTTAACCCTGCTTGCTCAACTTTCCGGCGACAAAATATAAACTCTTCCACAGTCCGCACAAAAGGCAATATTAAGTGGATATTGCTGTAGCCAGATGCTTGTACAGCTGCCAAGGCTTGCAGTTCCAACTCAAAAACTGCGGGATTTTGTAAATAGCTGTATGTTCCGCGTTCACCCAGCATCGACTGTGGGGAAGATTGTAAACTATCACTCAATGATGGCAAATCCTGCGATCGCCAATCTAAAGAACGGTAAAAAACTGGTCGTGGTGCAAAAGCTTGGGCAAATTGTCTAATTTGCTCTGACCAGCGCTCTAATAATTCTGCCTGACGCCCGCCCAAAAGCCAACTATGGGGATGTTGCCCCTCTAGTATAGTTAGCACCATCAGTTCTGAGCGCAATAATCCCACCCCATCTACAGGCAAACTTTGCACTTGCTCGATTAAGCTGGACTGACTCAGGTTAATCAGCAGTTGGGTGGCAATCATGGGTAGGTGAGAAGTAAGGGGAGGGCGGGGTAATGGGGGGCTTGAGGTTTGGAGAGAATTTAGTTCTAGATTTTCAAGAGAACTTATTCTCGCCTGAACTTTCTCGCTGACCTCGCTTTTGATCCGATAAACTTCTCCCCTGTCGCCATCGAGTAGCAGTCGTTCGCCATTTTGAATGAGGGTTGTGGCATCTGTCGCACTCACCACGGCTGGGATGCAAAGTTCTCTGGCAAGAATTGCTGCGTGGCTAGTTAATCCCCCTCGTTCCGTGATAATTCCAGCAACTTGTTGCAGTAATGGTAACCAATCTGGAGTGACCACAGAGGCAATTAAAATGACTCCCTTGGGTAGTTGTTCGGGTTTCGGTTGTGAACTGCCGATTATGTATGCAGTACCCATCACACGTCCCCCAGATGCCCCTAGTGCCTTAATGAAGTACGAACTCTTAATTACAGATTGGGGAGGGCTAACTTGTGTCAAGAGTAGCTTGGGGTCTGAGGATGTTTGAGCGATAGTCCACTTCATGGTCAAGGTTGTACCTATTTCACTCACTAGCTGAGTTCCCAAAGCAATTAATTGTTGCAGGTATTCTTCTGGTAAAGCGTACTGTTTTTGTTGGGATTCCTCAAGCAGGTAGGCCACTAGACTTGTGCTATCGGCAGTTAGCACTGACCTAGGGACGGGTTGCCAAGAGTCGGTCGATGCAGCATCATCAACACGATAAGCCAGCATTTTATTCCCCAATTGTCGCTCTAGGACAACCCCGGTTTCCGGTTGGATGTGGTAGGCATCTGGCAATACTTCGCCGTTGGCAAGAGCCATTCCTAATCCCCAAGTGGCTTCAATTTCCCACGTTGATCTGTTGGTATTGAGTAAGCCAGAGGCGATCGCATTTTCAACGGGTTGCACCAGGACTGCTAAATTAATTCTTTGTAGGTTAATTCCCGCCTGCTGCCAATATAGTAGACTCCTGGCACGAAACAACTGACTCCAGGTACGCTTTAATGCATTTGCGATCGCTTCCTCATTGCATGGACAAAACACTGACTCCAGCAACCCAGACAGATTACCCACACCATGTGTACCAGTTGATACTGCCAGCGTGGGGCGAAAAATTAAACAGCCGGTTTGCCATTCACTCGCTGCTGTGAAAATTTTACTTGCCCACTGCGGTGGTACACTGGCACTGATAATTTCTCGACGCAAGCGGCCAGCTACCTGTTGAAGTTGACGCCAATTAGCTACATCTAGGTGTAACGAAGAATGGGGTAAGTCGGCGACTAATGACTCTGAACTATTTAGAGTTTCGAGAAATTCTCGCAAAACTTCCGCCGAAACTACAAAACCAGGCACTACTGGGTAACCTCGCTGCATGATTCTGCTCAGGTAATACGCTTTGTCGCCTACTTTGGCGCGGTCTTGTAGTTTAATTTGGTCGAGCCAGTAGAGTTTGTCCACTCAATTAGATTAGAGCATTGATCAACAATGCTTGAACTGTAACGATAGCAATACCATCACTGCTGACAGTAAAGGAGGAATCCCTCAAAGCACGCAACATGATAAGGTCTGCTTTTTGGGAGCGACTTGAAACACGGGCATAAGCGATAATTGCTCGCTCTGTTCTTTGGTTAGATAATCCCGTGTATGACGCGACATCATATCGTCTTTGCCCTGATGGTGTCCTGATTGCTTGGATCTTGTTGTCTCTTTCCCACCTCCTCAATGTGTGAAGACTGACACCGAAGTGTTCAGCCGTCTCTCCGGGAGATGTGTATTTAGGCATCAATTTTTTAAGTTGATGCCTAATTATCTCAATTAACGTTCAGGCATTTCCAGTGTTGTATAGACAATCATTGTTCAGGACTGTTCTCTTCGGCACGTAGTGCGGAATCACCAATTTTTCTGATAAAATGGTGAGTATCTTGACCACCAATGCCGCAAGCGAAAACCAAGCTAACTAGGTAAGTGTTGCAAGAAGAAGATTTGGGTCTTGGAAGGACTTCTACCTTTGGAGGGAATCTCAGACCAATAGAACTACGGAGTCCTGGAGGCTATTCCCGATGAATTGGCAGAGCTTCGTCCGTCTATAGATTGGGGTAGTTCACAAGTATATTACCAAGTAATGTAGAGCAGAGTATTATTTCTCGCCAACCAAAAATTGACAAGTGATTACGACATTTCTAGCAATGATTGGCTGAATATCAGCTTTCGGCTCTGCCTCGCATTACTATTCGGGGCAGTTATTGGATTAGAACGCCAGCGTCAGAACAAACCAGCTGGCTTAAGAACTCATATGTTGGTCAGTTTAGCTTCAGCCATTTTTACGCTTATACCCATGCAAATAAGCGGAATGCAACCCAGTCCTGATGCAATCAGCCGCGTAATTCAGGGTATTGCTACTGGCGTGGGGTTTCTCGGTGCAGGCGAAATTGTGCGCCAATCTTCAGAACTACCTCACAAACCAAAAATTCGTGGACTCACATCGGCGGCGGCTATTTGGGTTTCAGCAGCTTTGGGAATTACCGCTGGGTGCGGTCTTTGGCAGTTAGGATTAATTAGCGTTGTGCTAACTTTTACAGTTCTCAATTTTTTCAAAAAATTAGAAAAAACCGATTAGTAATTGGTCATTAGTTAAGAGGCAAAAACTTAATTAAGTAATTCCAAAACTTGGGTAAAAATAGCTTCTTCTGTCCTAGTTTGGAGAATTAATTTTACTAAATTGATAAACTCTAAATCGGAGTGAGTGTCATTTTGCATTGTTTTACTAGCCGCATAGAAACTGACATCATCAATATTTAATTCATTAGTATTACCTGTTTGTAACCCAGGTCTTTTGCTATTCCAGGAAAGCGATTTACCACGTAATGTGAATTGAAACCATATTATTTGATTATCCTTTAATTCAAAAAAAACATCAAAGTAAGGTTCTGCTCCTTGAAACCAAATTCTAGTTGTGCCGGATTTATTACCCTTTTTGAGGATCTTTTGATCAATCGCTCGTAAGGATGCACCTAGTGATGCAATTTCATTTTTATCCAAAATGTCATGCGTTTTGGGCATATTTGAACTGTCCGTAAGTTTAATTTATGACAAAAATCCCGTCAACTACTTCCGTAAATTCAACTAGAATATCTCAGTTTGATTAGTCTAATTTTTTGCCTTATCCATTTAAGATTTTAATATAACGGGTCTCAAAAAGATGGGACAAATTTGGGGTTTAACTGCAACAATCCCCCAAGATAGGGAGATAAATCTTCAATTACGCCGTCCAATTTTCTACTGTTGACTGCTGATGAATGTAAAAAGTGGCTGGCGATGATACCTGCTCAGAGGTGTAGGTTTTTCATTCAAAGGTAAGTCGGGACTCTTTTTTAAACCTAGGAATTAACTTTTTCTCAACTGTCCCTGTTCTTTTCTAGCATTCTGCTAAAAAACCTGCACTCGTCAGGAAGATATAGATCCCGCCTTCACAAATAAAATTTGAGAGGAATTCAACCAAGGGGAATTAAAAGAACCCAGGTGCGTGGTGGTAATCAAGGTCTGGAAGCGATCTTGAATGGCATCCAGCAATTGATTTTGGCGGGACGGGTCTAATTCGGCCAGGACATCGTCGAGCAAAAGTAGTGGTGGCTCTTTGACGACTTCTTCAATTAGTTGTAATTCTGCTAATTTTAAAGCTAGAACCAGCGTTCGTTGCTGACCTTGAGAACCGTATTGACGGGCTGGCGTTTGATTAATACTTAATTCTACTTCGTCGCGGTGAGGTCCGACAAGGGTCGTGCCTCGGTATATTTCGGCAACGGCGCGCTGTTGCATTTTGGCTAAAAAAGCTGACTGCACTGCTTCTGGATTGTTTGGCGTCAGAGGTACATTAGGCGCGTACTTGATTTGTAATATTTCTGTACTGCCACTAATACTAGCGTGCCAGGCGGCGGCGATGGGAGCCAGTCGCTGGATAGCTCGCTCTCGGCGTCTAATTACCCTTGTGCCTGTGGTAGCTAATTGTGCATCCCAGAGAGCTAATTCAGATTTTAGAGCCGTTGCATCTAAAGACTCTACATGGCGTTTCAAAAAAGCATTGCGCTGGCGTAACACCTGGTTATACTGCTGCAAAATATGAGCATAAACAGGTTCGAGTTGGATTAAGAGTGTATCTAGCCAATTGCGACGACCTTCAGGGCCGCCGCGCACCAGTTCTAAATCTAGGCTAGAGAACTGCACTGCATTGAGGACTCCGAGAAAGTCCATTTGACGGCGCACTGTTTCGCCATTCAGGGCGACGCTACGGCGACCATTACGGCGTAAAGTTAAGGTCAAGTCACTGGTACCTGTATCTCGCTCTAGGGTGGCGTTAATTTGGGCTGTAGGTTCCCCTTCCCGGACTAAATCGCGATCGCGTGCGAGCCGATGCGATCGCAATGTTGCCAGCAACTCCACCGCCTCCAACAAATTGGACTTTCCCTGAGCATTATTACCAACCAAAATCGTTTTGGCAGCAGTAAACTCAACCTTTTGGTCTTGGTAATTGCGAAACTGTCGGAGGTGAATGGTTTTGAGGTACATGGTGTTGGGGAATGGGTAATGGTAATGGGTAATGGGTAATGGGTGATAGTTTTTTGAATTACCTTTTTCCCACTTAGCTCTTCCCCATCACACCGTTCTTTTACCCATGAATCGGAAGAATAGCTTCTCCATTTCAATCCACACCAACATTAAGGAACTAAAGCCAATACAAATCCCTAACTCCGAGAGACTTAACTTTTGAGTACCAAAGAAATTTTGCAGGGGTGGGACATAAACTAGCATCAGCTGCAAAATCGTTGTTACAACCACAGATCCCAGCACAAAGAGATTGGATAAGGGATTCATTTCGATGATCAGTTGGTTGTTAGAGCGAATTGCGATCGCATGACCCATTTGAGCAAGACACAGGGTAGTAAATACCATTGTCTTCCAAGTTCCGGGATAATAATCGTATGCCACCTTCATCAAAATAATGCTAATGATAGCGAAGATAATCCCAATGCGAACCATGTAAGAACCCAAACCCCTAGCAAAAATGCTTTCACGGGGGCTAAAGGGGGGACGCTTCATTACATCAGGTTCCGGTGGTTCGACAGCTAAGGCTAAGGCTGGTAAACCATCTGTGACCAAATTCATCCAGAGAATTTGTAAAGGGGTCAGGGGAACGCCTCCCAGTCCCATAATTGGTGCAGCAGCGATGGTGAGAATTTCGCCAATGTTACTACCCAAGATGTATTTGATAAAGCGGCGGATGTTGGTGTAGACGACTCTACCTTCCTTGGTGGCGGCAACAATGGTGGCAAAGTTGTCATCTAGTAACACCATGTCACTGGCTTCTTTACTCACATCCGTGCCTGTGATGCCCATAGCAATGCCGATATCAGCTTGCTTGAGGGCGGGGGCATCGTTAACGCCATCGCCTGTCATCGCCACAAACCTGCCCCGGCGTTGCAGTGCTTGGACAATTCGCAGTTTGTGTTCAGGGGCGACTCGCGCGTAGATGCTGACTAGGTCAACGTTTTGCTCTAGTTCTTCGTCGCTCATCCGCTGCAATTCTTGACCAGTGAGAACTCTATCGCCTTCTTGGGCTATTCCCAAATCAGTAGCGATCGCCCGTGCGGTTAACTGGTGGTCTCCAGTAATCATCACTGTGCGAATTCCCGCTTCTCGACACTCTTGCACGGCGGCTCTGACTTCGGGACGAGGGGCATCTAACATCCCCACCAATCCCAGCCAAACCAAGTTTTGCTCTGTTGTTTCATCTGACCCTTCTGGCGGGTTTTCTGGCAGGGGTTTGTAGGCAAAACCTAGCACCCGCAAACCTTTACTCGCCATGCGATCATTTTCTGCCAAAATTTGCTGACGTTGCTCATCACTCACAGGGGCGGCTAAAGTCCCCAGATGAATTTGAGTGCAACGTGCCAAGGTTAACTCTGGTGAACCCTTGGTAAACATTAAGTAATTTTCAGATTGCAAAAAGCCGGCGATCGCTGGATCAACAGATGTCACAGAAGCTTCACCTGTGGCGACTTCTTCCACCTGACAAATTACGCTCATCCGCTTGCGTTCTGAGGAAAAGGGAAACTCGCCAACACGGGGTAATTTACTATTCCACTGGTCTTTTTCGATTCCCGCTTTCCCCGCCAGTGTCACCAAAGCTCCTTCTGTGGGATCTCCGAGAATCACCCAATCCCCTTTATCTTGTTGTAATACCGAATCATTACAAACGGCACAGGCAACGAGTAAAGCGGAGATTTCCGGATACTCATCTACGGGAATTTTTGTTCCATCTAACTGAAAATCTCCTGTGGGAGCATAGCCTTCACCAGTGACGCGAAAAGCAGAATTGTTCGTGTATAAGGATTGCACGACCATTTTGTTCTGAGTCAAAGTGCCTGTTTTATCAGAACAAATGGTGTTGACAGAACCCAATGTTTCGACTGCTGGTAATTTGCGAATTAAGGCGTGTTGGCGCACCATCCGTTGGGTTCCCAGTGCTAAGGTAACGGTGATCACCGCAGGTAGACCTTCTGGAACTACAGCCACCGCCATACTCAAAGACACTTCCACAAGTTCTCGAAAATTACTAAAACCTTTTCCCTGGCTAAAGCTATAGAGCAGTCCGCCGCCAACAACGATCGCTACTAAAATTAAAGAACCAGTAACTAAAACGTTGCCCAGTTGGGTCATCCGCTGCTGTAAGGGCGTAGGCTCACTATCCACCGCTTGCAACATGGCAGCAATTTTGCCAAGTTCGGTTTGCATACCAGTGTTGGTGACCAGAACTTTGGCTCGTCCCTGGACGACTTCAGTGCCTTGAAAGACTAAATTGAGGCGATCGCCTAAATCTGTTTCTTCAGGCAATGTTAGCTTGGCTTGTTTGTTCGCAGCTACCGCTTCACCCGTTAGTGCCGACTCACGGATTTGTAAATTAGACTGTTCGATCAAGCGTCCATCAGCGGCGATCTGCACACCCGCTTCCAGCAGCATTACATCCCCTGGAACTATTTCCTTGGCTGCTACCTCCAGCAGTTTGCCGTCGCGCAGTACTCGCACTAAGGAAGAGGACAGTTTTTTCAGGGCGGCTAGGGCTTTTTCGGCCCGGCTTTCTTGAACATAGCCAAGGATGCCATTGAGAATGACAATCGATAGAATGGCGATCGTGTCTTTAAACGGTACTTCTCCAGGCTTTAATTGGCCTTGTTGCCACGTCCACAGGTCTATCCCACCAGAAATCAGGGCTACGCCAATCAGCATCAACAACATAATGTTTGTGAACTGATCCAGTAGAATTTCCCAAGCACTGCGGCCACCACTTTCTACTAGCTCGTTGGGGCCGTATTTTTGCAACCTGAGTTGAATTTCTTCGGTTGTTAAGCCTCTGTCTGCGTTACTATCAAGCAGGTCTAGAGCTTTATCAACTTCTAAACTATGCCAAACGGCAGCAGCTTCAGGCAAAGAATTAGCAGACATCGTGTAGTTCACAGGAAATGGTTACAAAATTCGATCATAATTTAGTGATGGCAGGAATTCCATCAACTAAAGTTACATTAGGGCTGTCCCCAAGCTGTATAAAGTATAGAAGTGATTCGGAGACACTTGCCAATTTTCCTCGGAGAAAATATGTAATATTTCTTAATAAGAATTTATTGGGAAGGTATTGTATGGGTAAAGGTAAATCACAGAAATCCAATGTGCTGTGACAAAAATATATGCCACAATTGATTCTAGGCGTGCTAAACCGTTGAATTAATATGCTTAATATGAGT
The DNA here is from genome assembly GCF_000317535.1 of Cylindrospermum stagnale PCC 7417. Taxonomy (NCBI): domain Bacteria; kingdom Bacillati; phylum Cyanobacteriota; class Cyanophyceae; order Nostocales; family Nostocaceae; genus Cylindrospermum; species Cylindrospermum stagnale. Next base: position 4,278,123 of record NC_019757.1, on the reverse strand, counting down.
TTTGCACTCCCCAGTTTGACCGCTAGCCAGATGTTTGGCCAAAAGACAATTCGACCGATTACGGCTGCGACCTTGTATGGTCTTGCTTTCATCAAAGACAGACTCATAGCTATCGACAGTATAAAGGGGCATCTACTGGAGATTGACCCCACCTCTGATAACAGCAAAATTCTTAATCCCCACCAAGTACGAGAGTTTTGTGAGGTGACAGGTATAGCTGTGTGGGAAGATACCCTGTGGGTCAGCCGTGGTAATAGTGTTTATTTGTCTAAGCTCGCTTCGTTAGGTCTGGAGCATTTCGCTACATTGCCTTATCCGGCAGACGGTGTTGCTGTTTGGGAGTCAACAGTTTATGTGAGTTGTCAAAGGCTGGGCTACATTCTGGTTTTTGACCGTGAGACGCGCAAAGAGATTACCAGATTTTATGCCCCTGGAGTAGGGGTAGAAAATTTGACTGTCAGTCAAGAAACTCTTTGGGTTTGCGATCGCCTAGAGCAAACAGTTTACTCGATGGATAGAGCAACCGGAGAAGTTCGCTTTAGTGTGCTGACGCCCTTTGACTCGCCTACAGGCATCGGCTTACATAAAAATGAAGAAACAGGCGAGGAATGTCTCTACATCGCTTATGCCTCGGAAGAGCCGTATATTCGGGATAACCCCAATGCTGACCCGAATCATGAGCTAACTTACCGCGATCGCACTTTTATTCACCCCCTGTATTATCATTACGAGCCGGATAAACGCTACGCCCTCTCTAATGGTTATCTCGTGGAAATGTCCTATGTTGAGGAAATTTCCCCCTTAGATGAGGTATATATCCCAAACGTAGAATGGCGCATCGCCCTACCATCGGAAACTGAACGCCAAAAGGTGAAACACGTTGAACCCATTGGTTTACCCTTCACAGAAGAAATCATCGAGGGACAACGGGTGGCAGTATTTAAATTTGATGCTCTCACCCCAGGCGAACGGCATATATTTGGCTGGAAAGCGCTGTTAGAAGTCCGAGGCATTAAATATCGCATCACACCCAAAGACGTGGAAGGAGCACCCGAACCCTCGCCAGAATTTCAAACTCGCTACCTGGTGGATGATGACGACTTAGCAATGGATAGTGCCATTGTCCGTCGTGCTTCCCGTGAAGCCATCGGTTCGGAAACTAATATGTTGCGGAAAATGTACAATATCCGCAATTACGTGTACGATCAGTTATCATATGGTATTAAACCCTACATTGATCCGCCCAATGTAGTGTTAGAACGTGGTGTGGGTTCCTGTGGCGAATATGTCGGTGTACTACTGGCACTCTGCCGTTTGAATGGCATTCCCTGCCGCACTGTAGGTAGATATAAATGCCCCCCCAGTGGCGAACAGCAAGGTGTGCCTTTGCAACCCGACTTTAACCATGTTTGGTTAGAGTTCTACATACCGAATATTGGCTGGTTACCAATGGAATCGAATCCTGACGATGTTGGAGATGCCGGACCATATCCCACAAGATTTTTTATGGGTTTATGCTGGTATCACATCGAAATTGGCAAAGGTGTCACCTTTGAAACTGTCACCAGTAATGGTGCCCGACTGACTAAAGAAGATATACCCATTGGTGATTTGGCAATTAATCATATTCGGTTTACAATTCTTAAAGAATTACCGCCTTTTTGAATTGGGAATTTGGACTTGTGAACGGGTAATTAGTAGTCAGCCCTGGGCTAGGGAACATTTTTGAATTTTCCCCATTACCCAATTCTCCCTAGAGAATAATTTAACGTTTTGCAGCAAAACTGACTTGCTGCTTGATCAAGTTACGTCAATCCCTAGTTAAACTTGGAAAATGTGATTTTGATCATTTTCCCAGATAGAAAAATCAGTCATAGTAGAAATCGGGTTTCTTACGGTTGAAAAAAGCACACTCCTGCTGAACGACAGAGATCAACCCATTTTTCCAGCGGTAATAAAAAAGTGAATACTTGGATTAATTCTGACTTTGAAAAAACGGTGCTACAAACACCCTCTGACAGGAGGACTGGGGGGAATTTAGATCATGCTCATAACCCTCATCACTGTCCTCCGGAAGAGCAGCAGATATACCAACATTTGCTGCATTTAGTACGCCTAGAATCTCCCGGACAAATGATTGAGCGCTTTCGGTGCTTATTTGTTGAGGGTTTAGGTTATCCTGAACCACAAATCCCGTTACTTCTAGATAAAATTACAGCCTCGAAGAAAGCGGTACTAGAATTTAAGTTTTTTCTCAACCGTTGCTGTCATATTCTAATAAATAGATGGCATATGCAACCCCAAATGCATCATGCCATTTCTGAGCTAATCAACTTGTTTGTGTCCGCGCCGATTAAATCAAGGTCAGCTAGTTTACGTTACAGAGAAATTAGACGTTTGCGTGAACTAGTGAAGTTGTTTACCGAAAGTGACCAATACCGAATCTTGCTTCGGTTCACCCAGGTAGTGAATCAACCTGGCTGGTTGGGTAGCGACCAAGGTAATCTGCCACTGATAACGTTGATTCGTCGCTATCCTTACCTACATGAACATTACTTAATTAGCGAAGATTCTACCTCAGAACAACAGCAGACAGTCAGGCAAATTCAGGCACAGGTACAAAAAAAATTTGAAATTGATTTGTCGCAATATGTGATCTACAAAGTGCGATGCCATCAGATAATCCAAAAAGCTTCAGTCGCTGATGCCAATCGGATTTTACGACCTGTCAATAATCCTACATTGTTGAGCGATCGCGAACTATTTTCCACACTCAAACAATTTGCTGGTAAAGTTGAAGGTGACTACACCTACAACGACCTAGCACAAAATTTCTTACGCTACAGTAGCCAGGTTCCCTCTTTCCGTGCTTTTAAAGATGATCTTTATCAATACCTGACATCCTCCATTGACGGGGAATATGGAAAACGCCAATTTAATAAGCGATTATATGCCCAACTGCAAAACACATTACCACAAGCTAATTCTCAGAAACTAGATGATTTTTTAGTTGTGAGAACTTGTAGTCAGCTACTCAACTTTTTAGTTGTCAATAGCCAATTATCGCCGCAGCACTTTACCTTTGTAGATTTGATCACTAACCAAGGTACGATGCTCACGATTGGGTTGTTGCTGAAAATTGTGCTCATTTGTCGTAAGGTCAAGCCACATCTAGAAAAACGGTTGGCAATTTTGTTTAACCACTACGAATCTTCTACTACTAATTGTATTCAGTGGTTAGTCAAAGCTCTAGAACAATTGAATATTGCCCTCAGTATCCACTTTGGGAATCTTGATGTATCCTACTTTAAGCAAATGCGTTAATGCTCAGTCAATTTTAGGTAATTAGCTGCGAGTTCTAGAAATTGGCATTGGGCGCGATTGTGACGATTTTAAGCCAGAAAACTCACAGATAGAATTAAATGGGCAAAAGCGGCAGTGAGTTCCAGGATTGGGTGGAAATATTTTATTAAAATTATTATTTTCTTCTTGATATTTTTGTAAATCTTGCTGGTGCTTTTGAGCAATATTAGCTAACTCAAATTCTAAAGATACTAATTCACTATTATTTATACTAATTAACTCGGACTCTTGACAAATCTCTAAATTATAAAATGAGGCAAAAGCTGTTTTTCCAGGGTAAAGATAGTGAGCAGCTAGCAAATAAACTAATGCTTGCCGGCGGTCAAAAGCAGATTTACCTGTTTTGAAATCTAATATATGTAAACTGCTATCGGACTCACTAAAAACGCAGTCCATAGCCGCATACAAGCGAAAGCAATATTCCTCTTGTTCAATGATAATTGGTTTGGGGAAACCTTCATCTCCTGGAGTTAATTGGAGGATGTGTTTACCTAAAAGCAAGGGCGCATGATGGTATTTTTGCAAAATTTGCAGCACCCGTTGCTTAACTTGTTCGGCAGAATTACTCAATTCTAGTAGCTGGGCAACTTTTTCGACACCATCCGACTGATTTAACAGATGCCGATGATGGTGAAATTCATACACACCTTTTTGGGCAAGTATACCAATCCGCTGGGGTGGTGTGGCATTTGCCAATAGGGATTTGACTTGTGGTTCATGTTGCCGCGCTTTGATAAACCCCCGTCTCATCTGGCAATGCCAGCGTTCTTGCCCTATGGCTGGGGCAATTAAAGACCAAAGGTGATAGCTGGCAAATGGTCGGTCGGGGGTTGACATCGCTCAGGCACAGTGAGAGAAAATACGGTGGGAGACTTGCGGCTACGCACGCTTTGCGGGAAGCTTCCTAATAGTAACGAAACGATTATGCACGGGAGAAAGTGGCATATATGAGCAACCGTAGCAATTCCAGCAAGATAAAATTTGGTACTGATGGATGGCGAGGTATTATTGCCGATGATTTTACTTTCCCCAATGTGCGGAAAGTAACCAGGGCTATAGCTAGTTATCTGGAAACAGCTTATAGCAAAGACAGACCGGTGCTGATCGCCTACGATACTCGATTTTTAGCGGATGAGTTTGCCCGGACATCTGCCGCAGTTTTAGCAGATTTGGGTTGGAATGTGAAAATTACTGATCGGGATTGCCCCACACCAGTAATTGCCTACAACGCCCGTCACCTGAATTCTGCTGGGGCGTTAATGTTTACCGCTAGCCATAATCCAGCACCCTACTGTGGAATTAAATATATCCCAGACTATGCTGGGCCTGCCACTCCAGAAATCACTGATACTATTGTGGCAAATATTGAAGGTGCGTCGGATGAGTTGCCCGGAAGCAACCCAACAGGAACAATTTCCATTTTTGATCCGAAACCAGATTACCTGCAATTTATCTATACACTACTTGATGTAGAAAAGATCAAGAGCGCTAATTTAAAAGTAAAGTATGATGCGCTTTATTCTACCTCTCGTGGCTATTTAGATGAAGTTTTGCTGCACAGTGGCTGTCAGTTAGAAAGCTTCCACGCTTGGCGGGATGTGCTGTTTGGTGGCGGGATGCCAGAACCCAAGGGAGAAGAATTGGTTGGGTTGGTGGAGGCTGTAAAGGCTGATCATGCCGATTTGGGTTTGGCGACAGATGGCGATAGCGATCGCTTCGGTATCGTAGATGAACTGGGAAATGTTCTCACTCCCAACACTGTGCTGTTAGTTCTAGCACGCCATTTAATCAAAAATAAAGGTAAACGCGGTGCGATCGTGCGGACGGTGGCTACTACTCACCTGCTGGATAATTTCGCCGCTAAACATGGGCTGCAAATTTATGAAACCGCTGTCGGCTTTAAATACATTGGTGAAAAGATGCGGGAAACTGCTGTGCTGATTGGTGGGGAAGAATCAGGCGGTTTGAGCATTATTGGGCATATCCCTGAAAAAGATGGTGTTTTAGCCGATATGCTAGTGGCAGAAGCGATCGCCTATGAGGGTAAACCTTTAAGCCAATTGGTGAAGGAAGCGATCGCTGAAGCTGATGGCCCGCTTTATAATGATCGCCTTGATTTACACCTCACCGAACCTCACAAAATCGCTGTGATCGATGCCTTTACTAAAAACCCGCCGACAGAAGTCACCGGGATTAAGGTGAAGGAAGTCGGGCGCAAAGATGGCATTAAACTCTATTTAGAAGAAGGTAGCTGGGTGCTGCTGCGTCCTTCCGGTACTGAACCGCTGGTGCGCGTTTACCTAGAAACCAACTCCCCGGAAAAACTCGCGCAAATCGCCGCAGAAATGAAGAGTGCGATCGCTAAACTAGAGTAGTGTAGAACCCCACCCCTAACCCCTCTCTGCTTGCGGGGAGGGGAATTATTTTTTAAGTTATGAAAAATATTACTAGTTTGCTGATATCTGTAGTTATGGCTGTTTGGGTTGTGGCGATCGCGATTATCTCTGTTCAAAACGCCACCCCTGTATCGTTAAAGTTTTTGATATTCCAATCGGTGCAAATCCCAATGGGTTTGGTTTTGGCTTTTAGTACTGCGGTGGGATTGCTGGGAATGGCAGTTTTGCAGCCTCTCTGGGGGTTGGGTGAGTCTCAGTCTGGGGTTGATGAGGATACAGAGTTTTTTGTTGATGATGAGGATTTTTAGGAGTTTTGGTTTCGCGCAAAGACGCAGAGGGGAAGAGGCTAAAATCTCAATTGTGTGTTTTAACTGAAAACCTTTGGCTTACGATAATATTTGCCGTTACCTCACCGATAATTACCCGTTATCTTTTGTGCAATGGTTAATTGCAGAAGATATCAATAAAATTGAGGTACTACCGACTGAGTTACCTATTCAACCGATTCGTTGTGATGCGTTGTTTCTGCTACCGACATTAAATCGCATTCTGCATCTAGAAATTCAAACTTCGCCAAAATCTGATCCACCCATGCCAATACGGATGTTAGATTATTGGTTGAGGATTTACCGTAAATATTCATGTCCTGTACAACAGGTAGTGATTTTTCTCCAAGAGACAAATTCACCTGATGTTTTTGTTGATAGTTTAATAGTAGAGAATACACGGCATCAATACCAAGTTATCAGAGTATGGGAACAAGAAAGCGAACCTCTTTTACAAGTTCCAGCTTTATTACCATTAGCAGTTTTAGCCAAGACAGATGAACCAAATAAATTACTTCAGCAAGTTGCTTTAGCTATAGATAAAATTGAAGAACAGCCCCAGCAAAAGAATATTGCGGCTTGTGTGGAAGTGTTGGCTAGTTTGAAGTTTGATAAACAATTAATTCAACAATATCTCCGGGAGGAACTTATGCAAGAAGCACCTATGTATCAAGAAATTATGAAACGTGGAAAGTTAGAGCTTTTATTCTATTTGCTGAAAACTCGTTTTGGTGATATTTCGCCCAGGTTAGAGTCACAAATTAAAGAATTATCAGGTGAAAAAATAGATGCGCTTTCAGCAGCACTTTTTAATTTTTCACAACCTGCTGATTTGGTAAATTGGATGGCCAATCAAAGTTAAAGGATTTTCTCACGCAGAGACGCAAAGGCGCAAAGAGAAAGAGAGATTTTTTATGAGTCGGTTTTAACCGACTTTTGCTTTTAGATAGGGAATTTATTTCCTGGCTATGTTGGTCAATATCAAGTACTATATATATTTATTTACACTAAATGGTTATGAATCAATCACTTGAAGAAATAGGAATTTAATATGAAACCTAGCCTAAATTATTTCTCTTATTTCAAGAATCTTGTAATTATATTGGCGTTAATTGTATTTTCTAGTGTGATAGGTTGTTCTTCAGCTAATAGATGTGACTCCCTACAAACTTATTCTAAAAGAACAGCTTGTCAAGATCATGAGACAGTAGAAGTCTTGACTAACTTGATTTCATTTGGTTTTCTTGGGTATATTGGATACGTATTAATAACTAAGCCAGCTTGGTTGTTTAGATTAATTTATTTTATTAAGCAAAATCTAGATTCAAATAAACAGGCAAAAGACTCCATAACACAGCATTTGATGAGCTTTTAAAATTGACAGGAGCATACTTTGATGGCAAAAAATATATTTATCAAGAAGTTATACCTCAATATTAAGAAAGAGTTATTGAATTATGCCAATTTTTCTTAGAAAACGAAAAATTTGAAGACAAGGGACAAACATTATATATTTTAGCTGCTGGACTAGAGGAAAAAGGAGAAGATATAAAAATAATAGCTCAATTACGAAAAGATGCTGAATTTCAGTTCAGCATTGGACAATTTATTAAACAAGTTTTACAACAAGTTAAATCATCAAAATAAACTATTTACTATTAAGTTACGAAATAGTCATTGCGACTACATGGAGGGCGAACGCTTGCCAAAACCCTTATTTGCGGTCTTTTTAGCGCCTTTGCGCCTTTGCGTGAGACAAAAAACAGCGATCGCACGCACAGATGATAACTAATTACCTGCATTCTATACAAAGACCAGATTCAAGATCGCTGGTTTTCGCCAAACAACAATAACAAATTTCAAAATATTCTGCGTGTTCTTCTAAAATTTCGCCTGAATTGCAATCATATTTATAACCAGCTAAATGTACAATTTCTTCAATAAGATTTTGCTGTTTTTCTTTATCTAAATGTTCAAAACAATGCTCACGTCTCAACATTGTAATTACTTCACTTAACATACGACTGCCGCTATGATTTGACATACAATGTACTCCCATAGAAGAATTGAGAACATCAAGCAATTTTCACTAAACTGGGTTCAGGGATAGACTCACCTTCTGCAAGACACGCTTCTAAATACATTTCAATTACTTCTTCCCCATGACGAATTGCTTCTTCACAAGTTTTCCCGTGAGTGCAGGGCATAACTACGCGATCGCTAAATTCTGGAATCGTGACTAAAAAAAGCTGATCTTCCTCTGACCATTGAACAATCATACTATATTGACTCATTAATCCTCATCCTCCCCTAACTGTTCTAATTCAACTAATAACTTTGCTAGTACAATTGTTAACAAGTCTTATTCACAGCAGCATCAACGCTATGACTCAGTTACTTGAACAAGCTGGCACAAATTATGACACACCAAGAATTAGAAACACAACTCCTAGCATTAACCCCAACTGAAAAAGCAGAAGCCATACAGATATTGACTCAAACATTAAATCAAGGTTCATATCGCATTACCAAAACACCAGGTGTCTGTGGTAGTGAAGCCTGTATCGCTAATACTCGCATTCCTATTTGGCTGTTAGTAGAATCTCGTCGTTTAGGAATCACTGAAGCACAACTATTAAACGATTATCCTCATATTAGTGCTGCTGACTTAGTAAATGCTTGGGCTTATGCAAATGCACACCCAGAGGAAATTGCAGCAGCAATTGACAAAAATGAGGCGGCTTAAACTGTGGTGCGTCTTTATGCAGATGAACAATTTCCCCGTATAGTCAGCGAATTATTACGCACTTTAGGTCACGATGTATTGACGGTGCAAGAAGCTGGAAACGGTAATCAAAGTATACCTGATGAAGAAGTGTTGAACTTTGCTATTCAAGAACAAAGAGCAATTTTGACGCTTAACCGCTATGATTTTATTCAGCTACACCGCTTACAACCAAATCACCCAGGTATTATTGTTTGTACAAATGATAGTGATAGAAACCGAATGTCACAACGCCTTCATGAAGCTATTTGTAAGGAAGGAAATTTAGAAGGTAAGCTGATTCGAGTAGTTCGTCCTTCTGTATAAAAAGGAGCAAGTTATGAGCGCAACATATCAAACAGATTTCAACTTTTGGATAGAAGAAACAGCCCAACTATTGCGGGAAAATCGCTGGCAAGAAATTGATAAAGAACATTTAATTGAGGAGATTTCCGACTTGGGTAAAAGTGAAAAGCGAGCAATTTCTAGTCAACTAATTCGCTTGCTGTTACATTTGCTCAAATGGCAATATCAACCTCAGCGTCGCTCAGACATTTGGCTAGATTCTATCACTGATGCGCGTACCCAAATTGAATTAACTATTAAAGATAGTCCCAGTCTCAAAAATTATCCTACAGAACAACTTGAAGAAAGCTATGAAAAAGCGCGGCGGCAAGCTACGAAACAAACAGGATTACTAATTTCTGTATTTCCCGAAAATTGCCCCTATTTTTTAGATTTAGTATTAAATGAAGACTGGCTACCAGATTAAACCATTAAAAATTAATAAATTAAAAATTAAAAATTAACTAAAAAAAGGGTAGGTATAAAGCCCACCCTTAATGCAAAAGTAATTTAACTTATCAATCGGTATTTAATTACCAATTATCGGCGCACTCAAAGAAACATTTTGCACTTCTTTTTGTGCTGTCAGTGTCGGCACAGAATCACGCAATCTTGCTGTCAATTGTACAGTTGTAGCGTCGTACATTTGAGTTAGCAACTTGGGATAGAAACCAATACCAATAATTGGAATCAACAAACAGGCGATGATGAAGACTTCGCGGGGTTCAGCATCTATCAAAGCTTGATGAGAAACTAATTCTTCGTTCTCTTCACCGTAGAAGATTTCCCGCAACATCGACAGTAGATAAATTGGAGTTAAAATCACCCCAACTGCCATCAAGAAAATCACAATGACTTTGAATGTAGGGCTATAAGCATCGCTAGTAGCAAAGCCAACAAACACCATTAATTCTGCCACAAAACCGCTCATTCCTGGCAAAGCTAAAGAAGCCATTGAACAAGTGGTGAACATAGCGAAAATCTTCCGCATTCTCTTACCAACACCACCCATTTCATCCAACATTAGGGTGTGTGTCCGGTCATAAGTTGCGCCTACAAGGAAGAACAAACTCGCCCCAATCAACCCGTGGGAAACCATTTGTAACACTGCCCCACTCAATCCCAAATCGGTGAAGGAGGCAATACCAATGAGGACAAAGCCCATGTGGGAAATTGAGGAATAAGCAATTTTACGTTTGAGGTTGCGCTGGGCAAAGGATGTCAAGGCGGCGTAGATGATATTTACTACCCCCAAAACCACCAACACAGGCGCAAAATAAGCGTGGGCATCGGGGAGCATTTGGGCATTCATCCGAATTAAGGCGTAACCGCCCATTTTCAGGAGAATACCAGCCAGCAACATATGCACGGGGGCTGTAGCTTCGCCGTGGGCATCAGGTAGCCAGGTGTGCAAGGGAATAATCGGCAACTTGACCGCGTAAGCAATCAGGAACCCAGTATAAAGTAACAGTTGAAGATTGAGGGTGAAATCCTTCAGCCCTAGGGCTTGCATATCAAAGGTGACTGTACCGCCATAAAATCCCATTGTCAGGGCAGACAGCAAAATAAATAGCGACCCGCCAGCAGTGTATAAGATGAACTTAGTCGCTGCGTATTGCCGCCGTTTGCCGCCCCAAATTGACAACAGAAAGTATATTGGTACTAGTTCTAGTTCCCACACCAGGAAAAATAACAGCATATCCTGGACGGCGAAAACGGCAATTTGACCGCCATACATTGCCAAAATCAAGAAGAAAAAGAGTTTCGGCTTAAAGGTCACAGGCCAAGCTGCTAAAATCGCCAGGGTGGTAATGAATCCTGTCAAGATAATTAGGGGCATGGACAAGCCATCTGCCCCTACTGACCAATTCAAACCGAGTTGTGGTACCCAGGGGTAACTCTCCACCAGCTGCAAATCGGGATTGGAGAAATCATACCCAGTATAAAAGGCGTAAACAATCAGTGCAAAATCTATCAACCCGACGATGAGGGAATACCAGCGCACTGTTTTGCCATCTTTATCTGGGATGATGGGAAGCAGTAGTGACGCCGCTATTGGGAACAGAATAATCGTCGTCAGCCACGGGAAATTAGCTATATTCATCACAATCAGTCTGCAATTAAAATCATGTTTGGCAAAAAGTCACTAGCTATTAACTAACAGCTTTTTGGCGATTTTCCCTTCATTGTTACGTTGATTTAATTAAATTGGTAGTTTCGAGCAAGAGTTTTCAGCCTCTATTTCATTAAGCGTCTGGTTTTGTGATCAGGTCACATACCTGCTACAAAACTTCATTCAATATTCACAATCAATTGATAGTTTCAATATATTGCCTATATATACGGAATGGTAAGGTAATTTTGAAACCAGTAAATTCCCTGAAGTGAATTCCAGCACACCAAAATGAACAAAAACATCTTTATTGCCCTAACATCAAGCATAGTAGCCGTAGCCTCGATTGGCGCTTCACCTCTCAAATCACAAGCAGTAACCTTTGATTTTCAATTTGATGGGACATTTGATGGCACTGTGACTGCTCCCATTGTAGGAGCAGGAACCTTTAGCTTTGACGGAGATATTGCAGATGGAACAGTCGCACTTACGTCTTTAGCAAACTTTGACTTTTCCTTTAATTTCGTTAATGGAAGCAGCTTTACAAACACTGATATTGCAACGCCATTGGCTAATATTCTTGTAAAGGTCGCAACTATTGGTAGTGATCGTTTCGTCAACTTCGGCGGTTCGGGTGGTGGACCCCGCCTCGGGTCTATAGATTTTTCGAATGCTAACTTCTTAACTTTCCAACCCAACTTCGGATCACTGTATGGGTCAACATCTAGTTTTGGAACTTATCAGGGGATAGAACCCGCAGATGTTACCCCTACCCCTGTTCCCGAACCTGGTAGCATATTAGGTTTATTGGGTTTATCTTTGGGAGGGTTGGTTGCTAAGAATAAAAAAAAGCTGAACCCAGCTTAAGCAAAGTAAACTAAGAAACATCCAACATATACAGAACTTAACAACTGGCACAATCGCTCGGTGCGGCCGCACCGAGCGCCAAACAACTAGACAATAAACATGGGAACATCTAGAAGTTTTAATTGCTGAACTAAATAATTGGACAGCAAGGAGCGCTTAAGGTCAAACACCTGTTACCACAGGTAATTTAAAATTACAAATTAATTTAATATCGCCTTTAATAAAAGTTAAAAATATTCCTTTAAAAAGTTGCTGAACTGAAATCTGACTGATGCTGATGCGATAATTCCTCTGGATCACCTCTGTGTGCAAAAAACAAAGTAGGGGCGGACTTTCGTCCACCCCTATTAAAATCAGGTAACACCAAAGACGATGACTAAGCCCAAAACAGCCCCAAAAACGATCAAGGCATAGAATTGAACCCGACCGTTTTCTAGGTATTTCAGACCTTCACCGCTGACCAAGGTAAAGAAGCCTGTAAGGTTAACTGCACCATCGACAACACGGAAATCAACTTCCATGACTTGTCTAGCTAAACGACGCAAACCGATGACAAAGACCCGATGATAAATGTCGTCAAAGTACCACTTGTTAAGGGATAGATCATACAGTGGTTTGATTTTTTCGGCGATCGCAGCTGGGTCAATCTTACGCCACAAATACATCAGCAGCGCCAAGGTAATCCCAATCACAGAAACTGCAACTGAACTCCCCGCCATCAGGTAAAATTCCGACGGGTCGAACTCAGCAGCTTTTTCCAGAACTTCCGCCAGGGTTTCGCTAGGAGGATAAATGAACTGCTCAAAGTAGTTGGCGTAGGGTGTGCCTACCAAACCAATCAAAATTGAAGGTACTGCCAAAACTACCAATGGCAGAGTCATTGTCCACGGCGACTCATGGGGAGTATCGCTGTGATGTCCGTGGGAGTCATGGGCGTCATGGTGGGCACCAGTAGCCGCCAATTCTCCTTTTTTCATGGCCCCGGGTCCAAAGTTAGGCGCTAGTTCGGCTGAATCTAATTCCAGGACAATGGTAGCGGCTGCTTTCTTAAGTTTTTGCTTGATTTTCTCGTCTGTGCCCCGGAATTTGCCTTCAAATGTCATGAAATACATTCTGAACATATAGAAAGCTGTAATCCCGGCAGTTACCCAGCCAATTAACCAGAGAGATGGGTTAGCAGCAAAGGCTTTTCCGAGAATTTCATCTTTTGACCAGAAACCAGCAAAGGGGGGAATCCCGGAAATTGCTAAACAACCAATCAAAAATGTGAGACCTGTGGCGGGCATATACTTGCGTAGTCCCCCCATCAACCGCATATCTTGGGCTAATACGGGGTCGTGACCAACTACTCCTTCCATGCCATGAATCACAGAACCGGAACCCAAGAACAGCATCGCCTTAAAATAGGCGTGGGTCATGAGGTGGAACAATCCAGCACTGTAAGCGCCTACTCCCATCGCCATCACCATGTAACCGAGTTGGGAAATGGTGGAGTAAGCTAGGCCCTTTTTGATGTCGTTTTGGGTAATGGCAATAGTCGCCCCCAAAAACGCTGTAAATGCCCCAGTAAAGGCAATCACATTCATTGCCGCTGGCACATTTTCAAATACAGGGTACATCCGGGCAATCAGGAACACACCCGCTGCCACCATTGTTGCTGCGTGGATTAAGGCAGAAATGGGGGTAGGTCCTTCCATCGCATCTGGTAGCCAGACGTGGAGGGGGAATTGGGCTGATTTTGCCACTGGGCCGAGGAAGACCAAAATCGCCAACAGGACAGCCAGGAAATTGCTGATAGAACCTGTTTGCACGAGTTCGGCGAGGCGATCGCCCATGATATTGAAATCAAAGCTTCCTGTCGCCCAGAACAGCCCTAGGATGCCGAGTAACAGACCAAAGTCACCGACGCGGTTGGTGACAAACGCTTTTTGACAAGCATCTGCTGCTGACTTGCGATCGTACCAAAAGCCGACCAGCAAGTAGGAACACATCCCGACCAGTTCCCAGAAAATATAAACCTGTACTAGGTTGGGACTGACCACCAGACCCAACATTGAAGAGCCAAACAAGCTGAGATAGGCGTAAAACCGCACATAACCTGGGTCGTGAGCCATGTAGCCATCGGTATAAACCATGACTAATACGGCTACTGTGGTTACAATCACCAGCATCAGGGCTGTCAGGTGGTCAATAGTGTAGCCCATGCTCAGGTGAAAATTGCCTGCTGCTGCCCATTCTAGAGTGCGGAGGTAAGGCGCGTGTCCTTGAATTTGACTCCAGAGCAAGGCCAACGATAGCCCCATAGCCGCTGCCATCAGGGAGATTATAACTACAGCATTAAGCTGCCGCAGGCGATTTGTTACCTGATTCAACGAGATTAACCCTAGACCGACCAGCATTGCTCCCAAAAGAGGTAATACTGGAATCAGCCAGGCATACTGATAGATTACTTCCATCACTGACGCCTACTTTTAGAATTCTTGATTAAGTTAGGACACTAGCAGTCGCTTGCGGGGATTATCGATCCACTGCGTTGAGGGGGCAGTGCGTTGTCCTTCGGTGATTTATAGGCGAAATGCCTTCCCGAAGAGTAGCAACTGCCGTCGGCAATACCCGACTTATAGCCTCCTGGAGGGCGGCTTCCCAAACGGTAGCATCTGACGTCCCGTTGAGCGAACTGCGCTGCGGACGGTTTTCAGAGGACTGTGACGGAGAGAGAAGTTTGAGTGGTCTCCGCGCCTGGCCAATTACCCGTCCGCAGGCAACTGTCCAAGTCGGAACTGTTAATAATTGTGACACACACCCTTGAGGATAAAATACCCCACCCAATGACCTTTGGGTGGGGTGTTAAGCATGGTTTTAGATTTGCCGAGGCTAGTCTTGCCCTTTATGCTGAGCGACACTCCAAATCCGCTGCTTTTGGGCTATTGTATGATTTATTACTAACGCTATAACTGAGTCTGATTTCTTCTAAAGCCAGACGTAGATCTTCTCTACCGCGAAAACCTTCCAGACGATGCCGGATCATGCCATTTTCAATCAACAGTAAAGTTGGTAGTGATTTAAGTCTATAAGTGTTAGACAGTTTGAAATTTTGATCAGCATTAACCCCAACTAGCTTAATTTCCTCGCCACATTGGGCTTGAAATTGCAACAGTAACGGGTGGATGATGCGACACAAGCCACACCAAGGTGCTTCAAAATTAACTAAAACAGGAATTGGAGATTCTAAAACTTCTTGAGTAAATGTCCGCTCACTAACCGACAACACCATGACGCCTCTTGAATTATAGGGTTTTTATATCAAACTAGCTACCAGCACCGAATAATTGGCTTTCTTAGTCACTGCTGATAGACGCGCTCAGGGCATAAATAAATAATTATGCAAAAATTGAACTTATTGATTTTGGCTTTGACAAAAAAGCCAGCGCGACATTCACGGTGGCTTTTTTTAGATGTTCAACTCCTGATTGCTGTTGACTCTCCAGGAAAGTCAATTGACCAACAACTACCAATATAAAATCTCAAACCGACTGAGGACACCCCCACTGACAGCTATTTGATTTCATCCTACATTGATTCGGTAGCATTTGATAAGCTGAAATTTTCCTTGACTGAGGATTTTTTGCTGATAGTGGGGATCGTCTGAAACTACCATCTTATCCCACTAGTAGCTGACAGCAACAGAGGATGCGCCCACGAAAGCAAGTACACAAAAATGGCAACTCCTAAATAGGCAGGACGCAAAAATTCCTCCCATTTGATAGATTGACGACCGTCAATAATTGCTTTAAAGGGAATAGTTGAAGTTCGCTGTTTGACCACTTCAAAGGCTTCTCCATAGCGGCAGCATAGGCGACGATCACCATGCCAAACCCCAAACAGGTGATGCAACACCAACCCGATCGAAGTCATCAAAGTAAAGCTAGTACCTAGCCAGAGAGTATGGGCAACACACCAAATTATTTGCCCCACCATCTGGGGATGACGGGTAATACGAATTATTCCTGTCTCGTAGAGGTGGACTTGGGGCTTTTGAATGGCAGCAATTTCTAGTAGATTGAAGGTGGCAGGATATAAAAACAAAAACGAAATCGCGGACAGCACCCAAACTACTGCTCCCACGCCAGGTACACCTTGCACCTGCCAAAGTTGCAAGCCATCATAACGATGGTTAATAAAGTAGGTAATTAATATTACAGCCAACGGTAGACTGATTAATGCAAAGAAAATGCGATAAAGCCTTGGTCCGATAAGCTTTTCTGCCCAAGGGCGCAAGGCTGCTCCGCCACTGTGGGCGATCGCAAAAGCTAATTGCAACCCCAGCATGACAAAATGACTGGAGGTAAACCAAGGATTCAGCATCATATACATAGGTGAAGTAATTTAAAGAAAACTTAATTCAGTACAATCTATACCACAAACTATTCCCAAGGAGACTTTAGTCAAGATGTTGTGGTACTGTCTTTTTCGAGCAAAGCGTCCAAGTTTAAGATGCAACAAATCCTACCCAGCTTTTTCGCTATGAAACCTGATTTGTTGCCAAAGCCACTCCTTTCAAAGTTTGTGGGTTGAGCCTTATGTCTGACCTTCCTTTCACTTTAGATCAGTTACGTATTCTGAAAGCGATCGCTGTAGAAGGAAGCTTCAAGCGTGCCGCTGATAGTCTTTACGTCTCCCAACCTGCCGTCAGTTTACAAGTCCAAAATCTAGAACGGCAGCTGGATGTCCCTTTATTCGACCGTGGAGGACGTCGCGCACAACTAACCGAAGCAGGGCATCTACTTCTCAGCTACGGTGAAAAAATCCTCAGTCTGTGCCAGGAAACATGCCGCGCTATTGAAGATTTACAAAATCTCCAAGGTGGTACTTTGATTGTCGGCGCTTCTCAAACTACTGGCACTTATCTTTTGCCAAAAATGATTGGCATGTTTCGGCAAAAGTATCCAGATGTGGCAGTACAGTTACATGTTCACTCCACTAGACGGACTGCATGGAGTGTAGCTAACGGACAGGTAGATCTAGCGATTATCGGTGGCGAAATTCCCGGTGAACTGACAGAATCTTTGGAAATTCTGCCCTACGCTGAGGATGAGTTAGCGCTGATTTTACCTGTATTCCATCCCTTTGCCAAACTGGAAACGATCCAAAAAGAAGACCTATATAAATTACAATTCATTTCTCTAGATTCCCAATCGACCATCCGCAAAGTCATTGACCAGGTGCTAGCACGCGGTGAGATTGATACTAGGCGTTTTAAAATTGAAATGGAACTAAATTCCATAGAAGCCATTAAAAATGCCGTGCAATCGGGTTTGGGAGCGGCTTTTGTCTCTACCTCAGCGATCGCTAAAGAATTACAAATGGGCGTGCTACATTGTGCCCCCATTGAAGGTGTTGTTGTTAAGCGAACACTGTGGCTGATTTTTAATCCCAATCGTTATCGATCCAAGGCCGCAGAAGCATTTAGCCAGGAAATTCTCCCCCAGTTTGCTACTCCTGGATGGAATAAAGATGTGTTAAAATTAACACAAAAAAGTCTAGCAGTAAATGCATTGGATGCAGCAGCGCCCCGATCCTCTGACGCTAGCTAAAAATTTTGCCAGTAGTCGATAGTCAGTAGTCGGTGGTCAGTACTTATTAGTAAATAACTTCTGGCCTTTGACAATTGGCAACTGACCACTGACCAAGGACAAACACAAAATGAAAATTTACTGCACTCGTCCACGCTGCCCCCGCCCACAAAATTTTTTTGTGGACTTAGATGATATTACAACGCTGAAAACAACCCAGCAAAAATATTGCATCACCTGTGGTATGCCACTAATATTAGATGGTCGCTATGTGCCAAATAAGTTGCTGGGAAGAGGGGGGTTTGGAGCAGCCTTTTTGGCAGGCGATCGCCGGATTCCCGGAATGCGCCCATGCGTAGTTAAGCAGTTCCAACCGGCGGGAAATTTAACTTCAAATCAACTGCAACTAGCACAACAGTTATTTGAAAGAGAAGCAGACGTTTTAGCGCAAATAGGCAACGAACACGAGCAAATTCCTGGCTTGTTTGCTTTCTTTCCAGTCATAGTCCAGAGCTTGCAACCAGGGCAGCAGGACCAGTTTTTTTACTTAGTACAAGAATATATTAATGGGCAAGACCTAGAGCAAGAATTAGCTCAAAAAGGCAAATTTTCTGAAGCAGAAGTTTTGGAAGTACTCAGGGAAATTCTCAAAGTCCTGAATTTTGTTCATCACAAAAGCATTATCCACAGAGATATTAAACCATCTAACATCATGCGCCGTCAGGACGGTAGAGTTTTCCTGCTAGATTTTGGTGCAGTCAAGCAAGTTACAAACGCGCCTTCTGGTGCTGCTGCTTCTTCCACAGGAGTTTATTCTATGGGATTTGCACCACCTGAGCAAATGGCTGGAGGTCAAGTATTCCCATCTACAGATTTATACGCTTTGGCTGTAACTGTTGTCACCTTGCTGACAGGACAGGAAGCAACTCAGCTATTTGATGCTTATAGTAACCAATTGAAGTGGCGCTCACTAGCAACTGTCAGCCACCGTTTAGCTGAGATCTTAGACAAGATGCTCATGCCTGCTCCTAATCAACGCTTTCAGTCAGCTCAGGAGGTTTTGGACGCGCTAGAACCAGGCAACACACAACCACCACTACCATTGCCAATAAAGCGCCAACCAGCTTTTTCTACATGGGAATTGTTAGGTGGAGCGGCATTTAGTGGATTTGAGGGTGCATTGATCGCGATCGCCCTTTTGGGTCTGGTAGGTAACCCCATCATTACTTTGGCTATTTCAGCGGTGATTTTGGGGATACTAATTTTTTCCCAAACAAGGCGCTGGATTGAAAAGTTTGATTTGTTGATTATTCCAGGTATTAGTTTTGCTTTGATATTTTTTATTCCCTTGTTTCGAGGCGTTCTTGGTATTCAAGACGTAGTGATTTTAGCAGTTACTGCTAGTTTGATAGCCGTTGCCCTAACAGCACTATTTCGTCTTATTTATAAATTTTTATCTCTTCTGCTTTAACAGCGGTATGTTCAGAATGCTTAAAGCTTACGAAGATAGATTAGTAATTTTTAAAACTTTAAATTTTAAGTATAATAATTTATAACCGTAGGTAATTTTTAATTCCCAAAATATATGTCTGAGAAAAAGGAAACACTTAACCTTTTCTTAGCAATGCTCATAAGCATTGGCTTAATCTTCGCCGGCTTATGGTTTCTGATGGAACGCTGGGCACAATTAACTAGAAATCAAGTTAGCACTTCTTCCTCTCCTCACCCTTCAGAAAGTGAAAAACCGACTAATTCTTGGATGATTCAAAATGAGTCAGTAACTAAATGTAATCTTGCAAACCTCCCAGGAGGGACATTCAACTATGGCGGCAGCACAACATGGGCACCTATCCGTCGAGACGTAGATCAAGTGCTTGAACGCACCTGCCCTCAATTTATTTTACGCTATACTCAACCCACTAATAAAAAACCAGGCTCTGGCACGGGCATTGAGATGTTGATAGATAATCAACTCGCTTTTTCTCAATCTTCTCGCTCCCTGAAGGGAGAAGATTGAGAAAAAGCTCAAGAAAAAGGATTTAGTTTGAACGAAATTCCAGTAGCGATTGATGGAATTGCGATCGCAGTCAACCCAAACCTTAACATCCCTGGTTTAACCGTTGCTCAACTAAAAAATATTTATACTGGCAAGATTACTAACTGGCAAGAGGTAGGTGGGCCAAATTTATCCATTATACCCTTATCTCGTAGCAAAGAAGCTGGAGGTACAGTGGAATTTTTTCTCGAAAACGTTCTAAATAAAGAAAATTTTGGTACCAAGGTTAGTTACATTGGCACTACTACAGAAGCACTAAGAAAACTAACTTCGAGTCCTGGTGGAATTTATTATGCTTCTGCGCCAGAAGTTGTATCTCAGTGTATGATTAAGCCCCTACCACTGGGGCACACTAGTGGGCAATTGGTAACTCCCTACCAAAAACCCTATATACCTCCCTCTGAATGTCCTACGAAGCGTAACCAGTTGAATGCTCAGGAGTTTCGCAGTGGGGAATACCCAATTACTCGTAATTTATTTGTAATTGTTAAACAGAATGGTCAACCAGACCAGCAAGCGGGGGAAGCTTATGCAAATTGGCTGACAACATCTCAATGCTATCTACACCAAGGGAGAACTTGTAGCGATTTCCCCGACCAGCACTTCAGTAAAAATTTCTAACTTTAGCCGTTATATTTTTCGCACTGTTCCCAGTGATTTTATGGCTGCCAGAAGTTTAGCCAACTACATGGTGAAAACTTGGCAGAAAAAAAATGCAGTCGTTTTCTATAATTCCCAGAGTAACTATAGCCAGTCCCTCAAGTCCGAGTTTGTTGCATCTGTTTCCCTGGAGGGTGGACAAGTTTCCAGTGAATTTGATTTATCCAAAGCGGATTTTAGTGCGGCTCAAAGTGTAGCACAAGCGACTCAGCAAGGAGCCGAAGTGTTGATGCTAGCCGCTAACAGCGGTTCCTTGGATAAAGCGTTGCAAGTAGTTCAGGTTAACCAGAAACGGTTACCTCTACTGGGGGGTGATGATGTTTACACCGTCAAAACTTTAGCAGTCGGTGGGGGGCAAGCTGAGGGGATGGTCCTGGCAGTTCCTTGGCATATTGATGGTGATCCTAAGTCAGACTTTCCGCTGAAATCCCGGCAGTTGTGGGGTGCTGATGTAAGTTGGCGTAGTGCCCTCTCATACGATGCTGCACGCGCTCTTATTGCCGCATTAGAGGCCAATCCCACGCGTTCTGGCATACAACAGGCGCTTTCCTCATCTAGCTTTTCTACAACAGGCGCTTCTGGGGCGATTCGGTTCTTACCATCAGGCGATCGCAATGTCCCAGTCCAACTTGTAAAAATTATTCCTGGTAATCGCTCTCGTACTGGGTATGACTTTCAGCAATTACCATAATCAGCAATCAATAAATAAAACTAAACCAATCGTTCCGACCAGTTCTCGGTCGGAATTTAAGCCGGGCCTAGCAGCATAGGTTGAGCCTGAACCAAACTTTTATAGCGATTTATGTATTTGGTAGTAGGAGTTCATCGACTTTACTAAACCTACTCAAATCTACTTAAAGATTTGAAGTTAGCTTCCTGCTTCACTTTAAGAGTGACGGCACTTACTTAACCCACAGGTAGAAGGAACGGACAAAGCTTGTCCTACCTTACAATTCTCAGATTTTCAGGCTTGGTTATCGCCTAAAAGGGATTTTAGATTAACTGATTTACCTTGGTCAGTACCTTTTTTACTTAAATTTATACAATTTTAAGTAGATTTAGCTAAAATTTTGACTACAGTTTTCAGCCCTACCTTAAGCTCCCAAGACTGGAGGTGAACATCTAAAATCCAATTACATTGGCAAGATCAATAATTGTAGCCAAGGAAGGCAGACTCAATTTCCCGATTAAGCCTCATTCCTGCGGCATCAATAATGGCAATACAGTAGAACTTTTTGTCCAAGACATCTTGGGTGGTCAACCTTTCGGTACTTAAGTGGAATTTATCTCCACAACCACCCAAGCCTTGCAAAAATTGGCTGGTAGTCCTGGTGGCATCTATCTACGCTTTTACCCCAAAAATTATTCCTCAATGTTCCATCAGAGCCTTGCCGTCGGGGCAGACGCAAGGGTAATACATTGCTCCCTACGAAGAATCATTTGTCCTCCCGTCTAAATATTCTGATAGACGGAACAAATTAAACATTGAGGCTTTTCAATCAGGAAAGTACCCGATTACCCGGAATCTGTTTGTGGTAGTCAAACAGAATGGTCAAACTAAGCAGTAAGCAGGTGTGGCTTAAGCCAACTTACTGCTGATTTGCAGGGACAGGAACTAATTAACCAAACAAGGTTCGTCAAAATCCGCTGACACCTGTTCTTAATGGCTTGAGAGAGCAGTGGCTCCCGTTACATATCTCAAGAGGGTGGTTTCTCCTAAGATATCTGAACTGCTCTTTAGCTGGCTCTATTAATCGACTCTGCTGGCAAGCAAATAAGATTATCACCTTGGGTGAGGATTAAGCCGCGTTGACGCAACTTGCCCATCAACCGGGTGACGGTGACACGAGTTGAACCAATCGCGCTACCAATTTGGGCATGAGTGAGGGGGAACGGCAGACAATAGCCGCGAATCACATCGGGGTCAGTTTCGCTCATTGCTGGCTCTCCATATTCCTCAATTAACAATGTGAGAAATCCTAAGAGTCGGTCAATTGTGCGTCGTTGTCCTAAGGCACTCAGCCACAACAGCTTACGCTGGTGCTGATATCTAAAGGCGTCCATGACTTCACGACGGAAGTGAGGCCAGTTATCTAAATCATGCCAGTACATCCACAGCACCGCAGTTTGGTCAACGTGGGCATAAGCCTGGAGTGTGAACGGTGACTGGGCAACAATTTCAAAAGGCTGTCCCGCTCCCACAAAACCCAAGAAAGCTTCTTCTGGGGTTCTGTTGATTCGTCGAGACGTTAGCTGACTGGCAGTAGCACTAACTTGGGCGGTTCCTACCATGCGGATTGCACCCCTTTGCACTAGATATAGCAATCCAGGTCTAGCTGGAATGCGCTCATCTTTGCTGAAGGTGCGGCAGCGGTAGTGTTCTTGGGCCCAATCAAGAATTCGTTGCCAAGTTAAGAAAGGCCGTGATGCCTCGGAGAAGGAAGATGGAGATTGCATAGGTAACAAAGAGCGTTCGGCTGAAGACAAAGACGACATAAAAAGGTGCAAGGAGTGTCTTTGTGTTGGCGAGGCAGGCTAAACGCCTAACAGCGCCAGCCATCTAAAGTGAGTGTAGAAAGCAAAATTGCCCTCTACTCTTCTGTTATACTTCTTACTGTACAATGATGGTAGTAAAGTTTACTCATTATTCATCGATTATTCATCAAATTTTATCCTACTCTCATTTTTCTCTATCTAGATTAAGCTTCTATCTTTAGATAGAAGAAACCGGATCAAATGATCTGTCATACAGGTTTTTTACAAAGGACTAAGTGCATCAGAAGCTACTCGTCAGTAAATATGCAGCCATTAAGCAGATAGTATACAGTCAATTGGTGACTGCCCTAAATATTTATACCAGTAATGGAGCAATTGTAGGCATAGAAGATGGAAAAATTCCTCTATTTAAAGGTAGAGACGATGGGCAAATCTTATATATTTCAGGTGTAGCTCTGCGGCTATCAAAATCTCAGAATTCAAAAGCTATGGAGATTGCTGGTGGGATTGCTGCTCACTTATTGGCGACATCTAGCGACTTTTTCTACGTCCAAATAGTTCCCCCAGGTTGGATTCATTTAGAATTGACCCACTCTACCTTAGCGGTTTGGCTGCAAAGTCTCGCAGTTGGCATTGCTTGCTTAGAGAAGGTTCAAGCCAGAGAAGTAACCCTAATCCAAAATTCTTCCAGATTGTTTGCTATTCAATACGCTCATGCACGCTGCTGTTCGCTAGTTCTGCTAGCTCATCGAGAGGGATTAATTAACTTGAGCAAATCTGTTTCAGGTAGTAGTCCAGCTATTTGGGATGTGATCGACCAACAGCCCATACCTTGGCTTAACTGTGATGACAAACTTCGCCTCACTCACCCAAATGAGGCTCATCTAATTTCTGAGTTGGTGCAAGTGGTAGACGATTGGGCACTTTCTGATTGTAGCGGCTCGGTTAACTGGGAAAAAGCAGGGCTAAATTTGAGCCAAGCTTTTGAAACCTTCTGGTGTAATTGCCGTATTTGGGGTGAGGTGAAAAATACCTCACCAAAGCTAACACAAGCAAGACTCGGACTGCTTATGGCTACTAAGTTTGTCTTAAGGTCTTTGCTGGAAGAAAAACTGGGGGTTTCTGCACTCTTGGAACTATAGGTCATCAAATTTTGGATTTTAGACTTTCCTGCCGAACGCTACACGTTGGCGTTGGCCATAGCCTGCGCTTGGCGCTTACGTCGTCAGCGCTCAGTCGAAGGATTTTATAGCGTCTCCACGGATAAATTTGAGGGCAATAACTTCTCGGTTTGAGATTGGTTCTTGCCGCTTAATTCCAAACCCTAAATTGTAGATATAAAATTGTGTCTGTGGCAAATCTAAAAACTTTGATCACAGCTATTGACTGCATGAATCCCCTCGGCTATATTATCAAGTGTGTGAGGAGCGAACCAGCAAGAGCACCGAGACGAAACACGGCCAGTCGTCGGTGTTCTTTCTGATGTTTATGGTGCTGGCTTGTAGGAGTTACCTTACTCCAAGCAAAAATTTTTCGATTGCCACTGCGGCTCCGTCTTCCTCCACGCTAGGAGCTACCCACTGAGCGATCGCTTTAACCGCCGCCGGTGCGTTGCCCATAGCAACGCTAATGCCAGCATACTCCAGCATTTCTACGTCGTTGAAGTTATCGCCAATTGTCATCACGTTGGCTCTTTGTAATCCCAGCAGTTTTTCGGCTAGATAACCTACAGCAGTTCCCTTACTGACCAAAGCGTTAGTCGCTTCCAAAAAGGTAGCTACAGATGTTGTCAGGTAAAGTTCGGCGGGTGTGTATTGACGGCGCAAATTGCTCAGAAGTTCGTGGATCACGTCTGTGTCATCGCACAAAGCTAGGACTTTAGTTGGTTCATTTGTTAAAACTTGACGCAAATCGCCTACGGGAATTGGGGTAATACCAGAACGTTCAGCATAAAGTTGGCTTTCTCTGGTTAACTCCCGCACATAAAGCTGGTCATTGATGTAGAAGTGGACAGATAGAAGCGATCGCAAATGGGATTGTTCAAAATAGTCTAGTAATTGCTGTGCAATCTCCCTAGAAACAGCCAAATGGCGATAAATTTTTTGAGTGCTTGGGTCTTGAATCCAGGCTCCCTGATAAGCTAGTAATGGCAGGGTGGAGCTAATTTCTTGGTGGAAACGCAAAGCTGAACAATACATCCGTCCCGTGGCGATCGCTACTTGAATCCCTCGTGCTTGCGCCGCAGCAATCGCTTGCTTTACAGATTTGCTCAAGTTGTTAGATTGGCCAGCGATCGTACCATCTATATCTAAAACTAATAGCTTAATATCACTAGGGTTGTGCTTTGACATGAGTAACAGGATAGCCTAAATGTAATCATACAGTTGTGTACGCATTGGAAGCTACTGGCTAAAATAGGGCTATGTCCGAAAATTTTGCTAACCACTTGACGAACGATTCTGCAACCACAACAAGGCCCACGTTCATCCTCGTAGATGGACATTCCCTCGCTTATCGTTCATACTTCGCTTTTGCCAAAGGCAGAGACGGAGGACTGCGGACAAAGGCGGGGGTTCCTACCAGTATATGTTTTGGCTTTCTGAAGTCACTGCTGGAGGTAATGGCCACACAACAGCCACAAGCAATGGCGATCGCCTTTGATTTGGGTGATACAACCTTCCGCCATCAAGCTGATGATACCTATAAAGCAGGTCGTCCGGAAACACCAGAAGACTTTATTCCCGACTTGGCAAACTTGCAAGAGTTGCTGAGTGGCTTCAACTTGCCTGTATTAACGGCTTCAGGTTACGAAGCAGACGATATCTTGGGAACCTTAGCACAAAGAACTGCTGCGGCTGGGTATAGAGTCAAGATTCTCACAGGCGATCGCGATTTATTTCAACTGATCGACACTGACAAACAAATCACCGTCCTGTATTTTAGTCCAGATGCCTGGAAGCGTTCCACATCTAGCATTACTGAATTTAGTGCAGAACAAGTAAAAGAAAAATTAGGCGTCTTTCCTTCGCAAGTTGTCGATTTCAAAGCTCTGTGCGGTGATAAATCTGATAATATTCCTGGAGTCAGAGGCATTGGCGAAAAAACAGCAGTACAGCTGCTTAATGCCTACAATTCCCTAGAAAATATTTATGCTGTATTAGACCAAATTAAAGGCGCTACTCAGAAAAAACTGGCAGAAGGTAAAGAAGATGCCAAAATATCCCGTTTTTTAGCAAAAATAGTTCTTGATGTGCCGCTAGAACTTGATTTAGAAGATTGTAAATTAACAGGGTTTGATGCCAGCATCCTGACACCAATTTTAGAAAAATTAGAATTAAATAAATTCTTAGGCAAAATTAACGAAATCCAGCAGCAATTTGGTGGCAAAGTTGCAGAAACTCCAGCCGTAGAAACAGCAGCAACACTCAACGCTGATGAAGATGATGATTTGTCGTTTTACAGTGCTAGCGAGACAGCAGAAGTTCAACGACAAACAGCTTTACCAATTCAACCACAAATCATCAACACTGAAGCCAAACTAAATGAATTGGTAAAAATTCTAGAAAAATTTACCAATTCAGAAACACCCGTTGCTTGGGATACTGAAACCACTGCTTTAGAACCAAGAGATGCTACTTTAGTGGGAATTGGCTGCTGCTGGGGAACCGAACCAGATGAAGTTGCCTATATTCCCTTAAATCACAAAATGGGGGAAAATCTCAATCAAGATTTAGCATTGACAGCACTACGTCCAATTCTTGAAAGTGCTGATTATCCCAAAACTTTACAAAATGCGAAATTTGACCGTTTAATCCTCCGGTGTCAAGGAATTAATTTGGCAGGAGTAGTGTTTGATCCCATGCTGGCGAGTTATGTGTTAAATCCAGATACTACCCATAATTTGACTGATTTGTCGCAGAGATACTTGGGATTAACTGCTAAAAGTTATTTAGAGTTAGTTCCTAAAGGCAAAACCATCGCTGATATCAGCATTCCTGCTGTAGCAGATTACTGCGGTATGGATGTTTATACGACATTTAGATTAGTACCAAAACTGCGAGAGGAACTAGAGAAAATTCCTACTTTACACAAGCTATTACTAGAGGTAGAACAACCGCTAGAAGTGGTTTTAGCGGAAATGGAATATACAGGAGTTCGGATTAATTCAGCTTATCTCCAAGAACTTTCCCAGCATTTAGAAACAGAGTTAGCCAAGTTAGAAGAGAAAGCTACTGAAATTGCTGGAGAAAAATTTAATTTGGGTTCCCCCAAACAGTTGAGCCAGATTTTATTTGAAAAATTGGGATTAAGCAACAAGCATTCTCGGAAAATCCAAAGTGGTTATTCTACGGATGCAGCGACATTGGAAAGACTCCAAGAAGTTGATCAAACTGGTTTTGTTGAAGCCATCATTGAGTACCGCACTCTATCGAAATTAAAATCTACTTACGTGGATGCACTACCAGCATTAGTACGTGCAGATACCCAGAGAGTGCATACGGATTTTAATCAAGCTGCGACATCAACAGGTAGGCTATCTTCTTCTAATCCCAATTTGCAAAATATCCCGATTCGCACTGCTTTTAGTCGCCAAATTCGCAAGGCGTTTTTGCCAGAACCAGGTTGTTTAATGGTAGCGGCTGATTACTCACAAATTGAATTGCGAATTTTGGCTCATTTGAGTCAAGAACCTATATTAGTGCAAGCATATCAACAGAATGAAGATATTCACACCGTAACAGCACGGTTGGTATTTGAAAAAGAAGATATTACGTCAGATGAACGAAGATTAGCGAAAACCATTAACTTCGGTGTAATTTATGGAATGGGTTCTCTAAGGTTTGCGCGTTCAACAGGTGTAGATAAAAATAATGCGAATGAGTTTATTAAGCGATTTAACGAACGATACCCCAAAGTTTTTGCCTATTTGGAGAAAGTAAAAAAAGAAGCGATTGCTCAAGGTTATGTAGAAACTATTCTTGGTAGAAGGCGTTATTTTGATTTTACTAGCAATAGTTTACGCCAGTTAAAAAATAGCAATCTAGAAGAGATTAATTTAAGTAAATTAAAGAATTTGGGTGCTTATGATGCAGGGTTACTGCGTTCTGCTGCTAATGCACCAATTCAAGGTTCCAGCGCTGATATTATCAAAATTGCCATGGTGAGATTGCATGAGGTTTTAAAGAAATATCAAGCGCGTTTGTTGTTGCAAGTTCACGATGAATTGGTGTTTGAAGTTCCTCCTCAAGAGTGGGAAGAATTACAACCACAAATTAAGTCGGTGATGGAAAATGCTGTTTCTTTAAGTGTACCGCTGGTGGTAGATGTGCGTGCCGGTGAGAATTGGATGGAGATGACGTAGAGGTAATTTTTTAAGCAGAATTATCAACTTCTATAGTAATCCTCTTTGATTAGTGAACAGTATTTTTTAAGCGTAGACTCGGAGCGGGGTACCGCAGGCTACCGCTCCAGACTTAGAGGGCGCAGAGGTAAACAAAAACTAGATGTGAGCATCTCATTTATGATTGCTATATAGGACGTAGATCTAAAAATTTGTACTTCATCTTTCCTTGTTTACTATTTTTTGTCAATGCGTAAGTCCTAAGAACTTCCCGTTGAATTTGTTTTGCAGTTCGAGTTGCTTTCTTCGCTTCAATAATTGGCAGTGTTTCAGCGCCAAAGTCAAGAAATTACCCAGACATTGGTAGCCACTCACCAATTAAATTTTCAGAAAAGATCGTTTCTAGTCTATCAGGACTAGCATCATAGGAAATTATGACTTTATAAACAAAACCGTCTTCTGAACTTCTAAAAGCATCGTGTAGATTAATATTGCCAGAGCGAATATTTCCCAATCTCCGTTGAGACATTGGAATATAAAGCCATGTCTTGAACTCTTTTGTTTCATCTATCCAAACTGCCATGAAAATCTCTCCTGAAGTATTTTGACAGCTAAACAGGCATGGGCCATCATAATACTCGTACACCTCGATGATTTCCAGATTTACTAGAGGTGGGAATTGTGGTAATAGATTCATAACCATACCTCATTTTGTATCAGGACAAGTGACATTGACAATCTGAAAAAGTCTCCAAGGATTTAGACGAATAAAAAGTTTCAGCTAAAAATAGCAATCCTGAGTTATAAAGTATGCTAGTTAGTCAGGATTTGCTATTTATTATGCATATCTACGGCCCCGATGCGATTAATTTTGACGGTGTAAATGGCGATCGCTATTGGTTCCACGAATCTGATTATTTCACTGGGGCATCTGACGTTGACGAGCGATTAAGTGGCTTTCCCGTTTCCGTCTTTTTGCCACAAAATCGACCCGCACAAGATACACCGCTGGTAATTGGGTTACAAGGAATGTGTGCGCCATATTCCTGGAATGCGTTCATTGTGCCAACACTGACACAAATGGGTATAGCTGTAGCTTTATTCGATACACCATTGGCTGGTGAGCGTAGCTTGGTGCGTACCTTCACCGCTGTGGCAGAAAAAGAGATTAAGCCGTTAGTTGACCGGGGAATCCCTTTCGACAGCAAGTTAATGTTATGTATTTTCCGGAGGACTGCGGCTGATATTGCCAGAGTGCAGGAATTTTGCTGTAAGCGCTATGGTCTGAGTGATAGGTTAGCGATGTTTGGCGTTAGTCTGGGCGTTTTGCAAGCTGCCTACGCCTTTACTGCTAATGGTCTTGGGGCGCGGTTGCTGGGAGTGATTGGTCATGCTAATCTCCAATCTTTTGCCAAAAGCTGGGGTTATTGGATGTTGCCAGATTTAGCCGCTTCACCTCTAGGGGGACTAGTCGAGCGAGTACAACCGGAGCTAAAACCGATAGTTAAGATATTACAACTAGCCAAAAATCTGAAATACCCTGACGAGAATGCTTTGGCTTGCAACCCGATGACCTATATAGAGGGCGTCAAACCTTCCCGTCGGGTGCGTTTTTTAGTGGGTGCTAACGATCCCATTGTCAGCATTCGTGATGTCCAGGCTTGCGCTCAAAGTTTCCCAGATGGTGAGTGTTATGTAGTGCCTGGTTTAGGACATGGAAATAGAAAATGGGGGCCGACATTTGTTGATCATGTCCGCTATTTTCTGGGTACTCAATTGGGTGATTGGCGAAGTTGAACATGAGAAATCGAGGGCGGAATTCACTTATCGAGCGCGACAGAATTTGCGATCGCTATCTTGTTCTGGATATTGCCAAGAATATGCAAAATGGCTCACCCCCTTGATTTTGGGGGAAAATTGGCGCAGTGCTTGCATTTGCACTTCTAGAGATGGACGATTGGGGCTGATTGATGATCCCCACCTACCAGCCAAAGCGGGAATCACCTGAGTACCTGGTTTTGCTGCACTCAAAACCCGCTGCACTTGTGCGGCAATACAACTGCCATTATTGCAAGTTGCATAAGCCATAGGATGCCACTCCAGATTACTCGGAAACCGATCCCAAGGTTGCAAGCGAGAATCATAACCTTGTCCTAAACTTTGGTTACCTTCAGGGAAAAACACCACCCCAGCGGGAATACCTTGCTGTTGTACTGGGTAACTAGCTAAGGCGACAAAATCTAAGATACCTTGCATCGCATGGGCAACTGCTA
Organism: Cylindrospermum stagnale PCC 7417; assembly: GCF_000317535.1. Classification (NCBI taxonomy): domain Bacteria; kingdom Bacillati; phylum Cyanobacteriota; class Cyanophyceae; order Nostocales; family Nostocaceae; genus Cylindrospermum; species Cylindrospermum stagnale. The sequence goes on along the minus strand of NC_019757.1, from coordinate 4,247,550 downwards.
ACTGCCATAAATCAAATTGCAGAAGTGGTTGTCTGTCAGTTGCAGTTAAGATTGATTTTGGCGCTGCTGGGGGATTGCGCCCTTGCCATAGGGGTTCACCTTCTTGAGGATAAAGTTTATCGACTTCACCGATGTCTCCGGCGGTGATGTATCCCTTACGCAAAAACCGCCGAATCAAGTCCAGCCCTTTATTATTCTGTGCCCTTCTAAATAAAGCCTCTTGGGTTGCTGGCGTAAATAACCATAAATCTGTAACTTTAGTGGCGATCGAATCACTTCCAGCTTGCCTGGGATAGCGCACATAGTCAAATAGCAAGCCATCTGGGCGACGGCGCAGCACCTCTTGTACCATGCGGTAGTAGTCGGTTTTCGCTTGGGAATTGTAGGGGTCGATATATACTTGAGAGCCATTATCTACAAGATATAAGCTTGTTTGACCTTTGCCATTACGAGCGATCGCACTTTCCTTATCTGGACGCTGGGCGTAGGTATAGCCGAAATTGACAGTAAACATCCAAGCATAAACCTTCAAACCTCGTTCCCGCCCTTTTTTAATCGCTGCGGCCAGTAGATCCACTTTTTCTGAACCTGGAGTGCGAACTACAGAAGGCCAAGCTGTGGGGTTAGCTGCCCCTGGCAATAGTACCTGCCCGTCAGAAAATGCTTCTAAATAAACTTGGTTATAGCCACGGTTGACAATCCGATCCATAATCTGGTCAACTGCCCCCGGCTGAATGTCGCAGGGATACAAGCGCAACCAGATTGCTTGGTTTTCGGGCCAAGTACGATTGCGGCACTTCTGTAATTCCTGTGCGTGTTTTTGTACTAGCTTTTGGTATCGGCTCTGGGCATCTTGATTGTTTTTGAGTGCTGACAAACGTAACTTTTCTTTTTCTTTTGCTGCCGTTGCTGATAGCTGACAATACTGGGTTACTTGCGCCTCTGCTGGTTGGTTGCCAAAATTGGGCATCAACAAACTACTGCTAAAAACGACAGCAAATAGACGCCGCCAAAATAATATTGGTCTTGTAACACTCAAGGGATGGTTAGACATAAATACAAGTAGATGGACAAAACAGTCATTGACCCCAAGTTAAATAATTTGGGGCAATACGTATCGAAATCTCTAGTTAATTAATCAGGGTTTTGAAGCCTAGTTTTTCCAGACTCCTAAATTGCTATTTCTGTTGCCACTTTTTTTATAAAAAAATCATAGGAATTGCAAAAACCCCGAATAAAAAGCACCTCTAACCTGCTTTTGGGGAGATTATACACCTACTTTGATTTGTGAAACATTGCTTAACTAATAATTCTCTGACAAATAGGGGTTGTTTGTTTTTTCGATCAACTTAATTAATTCAAAATAGGGCTGTGGCAGGCTGCACCTTAGCAGAGTGTATCCGCATTGCCAGAGGCGAAGCTGCGCCAAGGCGGTAGCGTTGCGGAGCAAAGGATATAGAAAACAAGAGGCACAAAATTTCAAGCCCAGATGCAGCTAAAATTCCGACAAATTAATCAAGAGTCAAAACGTTGGATTCTAAGCTCTTGACTCTTGATGATCGGGTAGCTAATAGTTAACCACCACGCTTCAGCGCTGCTTCTACTTGGTTTAACTCCTTATCTAGACGATTTTTGAGTTTTTCAGGAATGGGGCGATTTGGGTAAGAACTGTAATGTCCAGCTAGGGCGTTGAGAGCTGTTCGCATTGTTGTAAAGGAGCTAAGTCCAGAAACAGAGTTAACCCGCTGGTAGCGAGCTGAAAAATCAGTTATTTTTTGCCGGGCTTCTGCTTGAACTGCTGCTTTATCTGGTGAATCGCCTGATAAATTTAGGGCTTGTCTCATGATATTGACTACAGCTAAGGTATCTTGACGATAATCCCCAGTCAAACTATCAGGACTGCCAGAACAACCCATTAAGCCGATAGATACAACTAAAACCAGGGCAAGTAGACGCGACCAATAGCGCTTCATAAGCATTTAATAAAACAATACGTAAATCAAGGACTATCCTATCCTGGAATGGTATCTTGGGGATCAGTTAGAGTGCTGAGTCAAGAGTGCTTGCGAACTGAGTCAAAAAAAGTGTGATTACCTTTTCTCGATTCTTTGATACAGAGTATCCCGTTGGTGGTAAGGTCGTCCTAAAGATGCGATCGCATTTTGCAAGGTTTCCACTTCCATACAAGTACCGCCCACAGCACCTGCCATTGTAGTGATATGTTCCTCCATCAATGTGCCACCGATATCGTTACAACCCCAAACTAAAGCTTCTATCGCCCCAGCTAACCCCAGTTTTACCCAACTCGGTTGATGGTTAGGTATCCAATTTCCCAAGAAAATCCGCGCCACGGCCCCCAGTAGCAAGGCATCAGCTAACACTGGTTGATCTCGTCCAACACGACGACGTAAGGATTTGGGCGCTTCTTGTCCCACGAAAGGTAAGACAATAAACTCTGTAATCCTGGCAGGGTATCCCTGATTGATTGCAGTTTGTTGGAGCGATCGCAATTTTTCTAAATGCCCAATTTGTTGGGAGAGCGTTTCAATATGCCCCGACAACATAGTGCTAGTAGTGTGCAAACCTAATTTGTGAGCCGTGCTGACAATTTCTAGCCAAGTGGCGGTGTCGATTTTCTCAGGACATAATATCCGCCGCACTTCATCATCCAACACCTCAGCCGCTGTTCCTGGCATTGAACCCACACCAGCATCCCGCAAAGCAGCAATCACATCCGCGTAAGACAGTCCGTCAAGTCTGGCAATAAATTGCACTTCTTGGGGAGAAAAAGCGTGCAAATGTAGCTGGGGAAATTCCTGCTTGATAGTTTCCACTAGCTTCAGGTAATAAGGCAGAGATTTGCCGTTGATTTGGGCTTGTGGGTTTAATCCCCCCTGCATACAAATTTCTGTAGCCCCCCGTCGCACCCCATCTGTAGCTTTTTCCAAAATTTGCGCCTGATCTAACCAATATGCATCGGCATCACCATCATCCCGGCGGAAAGCACAAAAACTACAGTGCTGCTCACAGATATTAGTAAAGTTAATATTGCGGTTAATTACGTACGTGACCGGATCACCAGCTTGAGCTTGACGGAGTTTGTCAGCCGTCACCCGAATATTCGCGATCGCCTCTGGATCAGTTTGTTTTAACAGTACCACTCCCTCTGAGGGAGATAAATCGTACCCGATTAGGGCACGCTCAAGAATATCATCAACAGTTATAGTAGGCACAGTTTATCAAACACAAATTATTTATCCTATTTTCGCAATAAATTCAACTAATGGACGGCTGTTTTGGGATTTTGGTAACAATTTAAGTATAGGGCGATCGCGAAGCTGAACAAAAAGATCCCCGACTTCTTAAAGAAGTCGGGGATTTGAAACTCTGAAAATTTCACCAATAAAATAGGATCTCTAGAGAATATTTAAATCTTCCTAACTTAGATTGTTTTCTTATCTAGCCGCCAAAGCTCTACACTAACAAGCTTTATTTTGTATTTTGCATCTTTCTCAACTTCCTGGATTAGTTCATTAGAAGGCGCAAACAAAAACACATCAAAACCATCAGGAATCGGTAAGAGTTTCTTTTTCAAAACCGCAGGAGGAATTACACGGCAAGTGTGACAGTAGGGCTTTAACTGTAGCTGTACTTGAGAATTGATTTGATGGCTCAAGCCTAATATCATACCCATACTTCCATCACTGAGCAAAAGTGGTCGATTAGCTCGATTAATAAACTCAGCAGCATAGAAATTAATATCGCTATGGCTCTTAGTCCACCAATAATTAGCTTGGGAACTAATCACATTGGAATAAACTGCACCAGACAACAGTAGAAATAAAACAATTCGCCATAGTTTCTGTTGACGTGATATAGTTGTAATCTTAGTAGCTAGAAGATAAGCAACAGATATTTGAATACCCAAATAACCAGGCGTGAGATATCGTAAAACAATTGTTCTAGCTCCCCCATCGATTAAATCTTTTAACATGATAGGCAGACAGGTTACTAAGATTAATGTCAAAATAAATAACCAAGTTCGTTTGGAAGTATTTCGACAGAGAAAATATATAGAATACCCTGACAAAATTACCAGCAATACGACTAGAATTATCTGGATTATGTATGTCAAAGGATTCTCAAAGCCAAAGTTTATAACTGCTCTCTCATGATTGGTATCAATAAAAATCCGGCTCAGGTTAAAAGTCCATATTTTAATTAAAGACAATGTAGGCATATTACCCTGTCCGCCAACTGTCTTATTGATATGACTTAAGTTCGTAATAATCACCACAAGCCAGGGGGAGAAAGCTATAAATCCAGCAATGGATGCCAACAGACAAGTAATTGTCCTCTTGCTGAAGCGGAAACCTTCGATAGTAATTACATAAACGACCTGTGCAATTGTAACTATCGCTGAAGATGGAAAAGTGTAAAGACTCAGTGCTACGGTTGTTGCGTATATTCCCCATTTCAGCTTTGTGTTGAGGCGTATTGCTTGGAGGAGTGATGCACTTGATAACAAAATTGTCACCGTCCATAAACTATACTCCCTTGCTTCCTGAGCATATAGTATATGAAATGGTGATATAGCGATTAATGCAACAGCTATCCATGCTGTCAAAAAGGAATCAAATAATTCTCGGCACAACCAATAAATACAAGGCAAAGCTAGCAAGCTAAGTAAAGCAGACAAACTTCTGAATGCTGCCACAGAATTACCAAACCACTGCACCCAGAACCAAGTGATTAAGTAATATGCTGGTGGGTGCTGAGGATCTTCTAATGCCAAGGAGTTAATTGTATCCTTTAAACCTTTTTCTAGATTAGTGTTTTGGTATTTATCTAAATCCTTAACACTAATTCTATCAACACTAGCAACTCGCTCAACTAATTCAGCTTCTGTATATCCCGAAGTTCGTAATGATGTAAACGCTTCATCATCCCAGTAGGCTTTTTTGTCAATGTTTATAAAACGAAAACTTACGCCTAATACTAAGACAATGACAAGTAGAAATTTTAAAATTCTAGAATGTTTGTCCCATGAGACTGGAAAACTTATCCTCATTATACATTTGGAGAATATTTATAGTAATTAGTTCATCGCTTACTGGCTAATTCCGAACATAATTAGTTTTTGTCAACGAACTTTATTAAAAGTTTATGCTAGCCAGAAGAATTTTTTGTTGGTAAGATGTGAAATTTTGATGAACTAAAAGTGAATACTATGCACCAGTACTTAAAAAGTATTTAAAAAAATGCTGGACAAGTGTAAAATGTCATACTGAACAAAATAAAGCGGAGTGTTCAGCATGATAAAAGCTGCCTTTTTCATACTTTTAAAATATCTTTAACATCTTTAGCTTGTAACCAACTCAGCACACCGACTTCTTGCTCGGTATTTAAGTAGTGCTTTTTCGCTTTGTGGTTAAGCCGCGGTCTATCTATACTGATATACTACTGAAGATCGCTTTGTTTCCATCGCGTTTGTTTGAATTTGTGTTCGGCATTGTTCTGACGATTGCCGACCGCAAGCGATCCGCGCCATCGCACTCCGCCAATTCCAGGAGACAAGAACTGGTTCCTTTTTCCCTCCTCTCCTTTTCTGTTAGTAACTATAATTACCTTTGCTGGGGCGATGTTATTCGACTTGTTCTACAAGTGTAAGTCCCAAAAAATACCTATCGAATGAGTCAGCTTAATTTTTGGAAAAACTATCAATTTTTCTATGATGAATAAAAGTTCAGCAATCCCGAAGTTTTCCTGGGGCTTCTCACTAGAGTGGCTGCTGCTGAGTGCGATCGCCATTTCGATATTGCTGCGAATTCTCAATCTGGGAAGTCGGGAATTTTGGTATGACGAAGTTTTATCATTACTCCTATCCACTGGACATTCGACTGCTTACAACACTCCTGGGGATACACCAGTAGTTTTGGCAAACTATACATCCTTGTTAAGTTTACCAGTTGAGTCAGGTGTGCGCGAAATCATCCTCACCCTGAGACAGCTAATTCATGGTCTCCTAGGAGGCGAACCTCATCCACCAATATTCTTTTTAAGTCAGCATCTCTGGCTGCGTCTTTTTGGTAACAGCGAAATAGCAACGCGGAGTTTGAACACATTATTCAGCATTGCAGCTATATTTAGTGCTTACGGTTTGGGTAGGACTTTTTTAGGACATCGTGGAGGACTATTTCTATCAGCCTTATTAGGAATTAATCCGTTTTTTTTATTCCACTCTCTCAACGTCCGAATGTATGCCCCTCTAGTTTTGTGGGTAACATTAAGTTCATGGGCACTACTGCATCTGATTGATCAGCGGGATACCCAAATTCCCGATAGTCCTCGCCGTCGGTGGTTGTGGAATACCATTTTGATTGTATCCATTCCTGCTGGATTACTAACTTTTTATTTATATGGCTATTGGGTAATTGTTTTAGCAGTTTTAGTACTTTATCTTGATAGACCGCATTGGTGGCAGCACGGCTGCCGTTTGGGATTTGGCGTTTTGCTGGCTATGCCCTGGATATTATGGGGTACTATCAAACAACTCCGCAATGCCGACTTAAACCGCTTTGGTGCCGGGGGTAAATCTGTACCTGCGTGGTTGAATCACTTGCAAGATGTCACTCAGACTTTGGGTACTGATTTACTTGTGGGAGATTGGGTAACTAGCCTAGCGCCAATGAGTGTCACCGTAGCTGGTTGTTTGGTTATCTTGTTACTGTTAACCTGTTGTATCAGCCTCTGGCGTCAGGGTGAGCAGAAGAACTTAGGTGTAGCTTTAATACTAGGAATTTTGCCGCTGTTTCTAGCATTGGTAGTAGACATAGCAACTAAAAAGTTTACATTGGGTTTTGGCTGGGGACGAACGATGATTATTATTCTCCCTGGCTGTTTGTTATTACTAGCTTTATGGGTAGAAAGGGGGGTTTCTAGTCAACTGCGTGCACCCATAGCAACAGGTTTATTACTTATATATCTCACCATCAGTGTTAGTGATTTTAGCTTGCGGCCACGTTCGGTTTTTCATTCAGTTGCCGAATTGATTTTACAAGAAGCGAATCAACCAACTTTAATAGCGATGAATTCCCAAGCTTGGGGTCATGTTATGCGTTTGGCTTATTACATTCCCTCAACAGCCCCTGTGATGCTGCTAGCCCAAAAGCCCGCAGAACTGGCAACTTCTTTAGAAAAAGTCCTGAAGGATGAAGCTATTAAATATCGTCGTGTGATTTGGTTAGATAGCGGCAGTCCTCTGTGGTCTCGTTTGAAAACTGAAGCGGAAATAGAAAACCAAAAACAGAGAATTCAACAAGTTTTATCACCCCAGTTTCAGCTAAATAGCACTCAGCCTTTATCCGGTACTATGTCTCTTGATAAGTTCACTGCTAGACTTTACACAAATGCTTCTTTGAGATGAAATTATTCATATGAAAAAAATAAATTTGCGGCTTTTTCGCAATCTTATGTTCGTTTTCTTAATAGCTTTGGGACTTATAAGAATATCGTTAACTTATAACGTATTTTGGCAAGCTTATGATGAGCCAGCCCATATTGCCGCAGGTATGGAATGAGAATATCAGCCTGTAGAGAAGATTGGTAAATCTATATGGTTATACCATATACCTGAACAGTAGTTAACTAAAATTATCTAAATTCTACAGATGTAGAGTTTATAGGGTTACTGATTGATTTTTGAGAAAATACTGTAGAGATGGAGTTTCACCTCTACCCTCTGCTTGACTCTTGGCTGCCTTTACTGCTTCATTTCATAAATTAAATTAGGACGGCTATACCTGGTAAATAGTTCATCGATTACTAGATAATTACGGTTATAATTTTTTTCTCGAATGAACCTTATAGAACCATTATTTTTCTACAGGAATTATTAGTTAAATGTAAATTTTAGATGAATTAAACGAAAAATACGATGAATTAAAAGAAAATCCTATGAATTAATAGCTAGCAATTAATTAATATCATAACAGCTAACCATAATCATAAATTTTAGGAAATGTTGGCTGCTATAGTTCAGGTGACAAAAGCCCTGTTCTGTGGGACAAAAGATATTGCGCTCGATTTACTGTCAACCTTTATATACCATCTCCTGCGAATTGAAATTTACTTTATGAATGTCAACCCATCAAACTCGCTGTTAACAGTTCCAACTGGGCAATTACAGATTTCAGAATTTCCTGCTGTTCATGTGGGCGCAGGTAGTAATGCTGTCCATCTATCTCTAGTGATTCCCACATATAAAGAACGTGACAATATTCAGAATGTAGTGAATATTTTGAGTCATTTGCTGGATGAAGCTATTCCTGGAAACTACGAGTTGATTGTGGTTGATGATGATAGCCCGGACAAAACTTGGGAAGTAGCACAATCCATGATGGAAGACTATCCCCAGTTGCGGGTGATGCGACGCCAACAAGAGCGGGGACTGTCCTCGGCGGTGATTCGTGGGTGGCAAGCAGCCAGGGGAGATGTGTTAGGTGTGATTGATGGGGATTTGCAGCATCCACCAGATGTGCTGATGCAATTGTTCCGCAAGGTTGAACAGGGAGCAGATTTGGCAGTAGCCAGCCGTCATGTAGAAGGAGGCGGCGTTAGTAGTTGGAGTATTGTCAGGCGGTTTTTATCACGTGGCGCTCAGGTGTTGGGATTGATTATTTTACCGGGGGTATTGGGAAGAGTTACTGATCCTATGAGTGGTTATTTTATGGTGCGCCGGAATGCGATCGCCGGGGCAACACTCAATCCAGTAGGATATAAAATTCTTCTGGAGGTGATCGGGCGAGGAAATGTGGGCGAAATTGCCGAAGTGGGCTATGTGTTTTGTGAACGCAAAGAAGGTGAAAGCAAAGTTACATGGAAGCAATATTTAGATTACATCCATCACTTAGTGCGGTTGCGGTTGTCTACAGGGCGGCTGGGTAAAATCAGGCGCCAGATTAATTTTCCCATTGGTCGTTTCGTTCGTTTTGGGTTGGTGGGACTAAGTGGGGTATTTGTGGATATGCTGATGCTTTACTTGCTGAGTGATCCTACAACCCTAGCTTTGCCCCTGACTCGCAGTAAAATCATTGCTGGCGAAATTGCAATTTTCAATAATTTCTTGTGGAATGACGCTTGGACATTCGCTGATGTCAGTATGAGACAGCAGGAAGGACATCAACGCCTGAAGCGCTTTTTGAAATTCAACATTATTTGCCTGGCCGGATTGGTGTTGAATGTACTGGTATTGAATTTGGTGTTTAATTTGCTGATTCCTAACCGCTACGTCGCCAACCTAATTGCGATCGCAGTTGCTACGATCTGGAATTTTTGGGTTAACTTAAAACTGAGTTGGCGTGTGACTGACGTAAAATAGTCACAACTGGAGATTTTAAATCTCAACCATTTCCTCCCTTGATACAACTCGACTTGTTAATGGCATGGCGATGAGAGTTTCTTTTTGGGGTTTACACCACTTTTGTAGGAAGATCATTTGGTTGCTGAGAGCATACACTAGCCGCCTACTCTTGCAAGAGAAATCTCTATCGGACAAAGGATGCATTTATATAATCGGTATGCTAAAATTCCCCATTTCTGGCTGTGCCTGATGTGGTTGATCATCGGACTCGGTTTGCGCCTAGCCAACTTAACTGGAAAGCCTCCTTGGACTGATGAGTTTTCAACCTTGGTGTTTAGTTTGGGGAATAGTTTTTTGCAAGTACCGCTAGATCAAGCGATCGCACCTGATATCCTCTTGCAACCACTACAACCCCAAGCTGGTGCTACTTTCCAAGACGTCTGGGCACACTTGAGCCAGGAAACTAACCATCCCCCACTTTACTTTGTGCTAGCTCACTGGTGGATGCATTTATTTCCCACAAACGGGGGTTTAGTTTCCCTGTGGGGGGCGCGATCGCTTGCTGCTATTTTTGGGGCTGCATCTATCCCCGCCATCTATGGCTTAAGCTGGCTGAGTTTTCGCTCCCACAAAGCTAGTCATCTAGCCGCTGCCATGATGGCAGTTTCGCCCTACGGGATATTTCTGGCACAAGAAGCACGTCATTATACCTTAGCGATCTTGTGGGTGATTGCTTCCCTCGCCTGCTTGGTAATCACCACAAATCACATCCAAAACCGCACACAATTACCCGTTTGGACAGCACTCACCTGGGTGGGAATTAACGCTTTGGGTATTGCGACACATTATTTCGTCACTCTCACCCTCTGCTCTGAAGCGCTGGTTTTGCTTGTTCTGGCTTGGCAACACCGCCCCCCCCTTTCCCCACCTTGGCGGCGCATCTATGCTGTTGCGGTTGGCACTTGTGTGGCGGGTATGGTTTGGGTACCAATATTTTTGCAAAACAGCTATGGCAGTAAATTAACCGAGTGGATACAGCAGCCCCGCGCGGGATGGGCTTGGTTAAGCCCAATTTTTCAAGCGATCGCGGCCTGGATCACAATGCTTTACCTGCTACCAGTTGAAGCACCACAACTAGCAATCATGATTGCTTCTGGACTGGTGATGCTGATTTTCATGATTTGGGCAGCACCAATTCTCGTGCGTGGGTTGAAGATTCAGCTACAGCAGCCAGAAACCCGTTTCATGACTCAGGTGTTTATTGGGGTAGTTGTCGGTGCGATCGCATTATTCTTTATCTTTACCTACTTTCTCGGAATTGACCTGACACGGGGCGCACGTTATAACTTCGTTTATTTTCCCGCAGTCATCGTCTTACTAGGCGCAACTTTGGCAGTTTGTTGGCATCCTCCCCAGGGAATCATCGGCCGATGGGGAGTACATAGGCACAAAGCCGTAATATTAATTTGGTTGATGGGATTTCTCAGCGCCGTGACAGTTGTCTGTAATCTTGGCTATCAAAAATACTATCGTCCTGACCTGTTTGTACAGCTAATACAGCAAACATCCCAAGCACCAGTACTGATTGCCACCACCCACAAAACTCATGTCCACATTGGGGAAATGATGGGTGTAGCCAGGGAGTTTAAAATTCAAAATCCAAAATTTCCATTTCCCCTGTTTCTTCTTGCCCATCAAGACCAAGATCCCAATACTTCCGCCACCACCTTAGAAAATACCTTAAAGGCATTACCACAACCTTTTGACCTTTGGTTAGTAAATTTTCATGCTCCCGTAGCCGAAGCAGTGAAAAAGTGTATCGCTGACACCCAATCTTTACCACCAGTCAATGGTTATGAATATAAAATATTTCATTGTGGTGATAGTTAAAACTACCTATTCGGTACAGGTGCTGGGTAAGCAGGATCAAAATAGCGCATCGTTACTCGCGAACAGCGCTAAAATTCTCACCGTTACCAATCTGGCGATCGCAGACACCGACTCAGGAACAGTAGCACCCGTTCCTGGAAATTGTGCGATCGCCTGGGACATTTGCTCCAATTCAAGGTCAGTATCCGTGAAAGCTGGGTTAGCCGCGACAGAAGGCGATACTAAGGAGGAAGCAGGAAAAACAGCAAACACTCCCAACTGAACAACCCATATCCAGACTGGACTTAAAACGAGCGCTCGTAAACCGACTTTGTTACTTTCCACAGCCATGAAAGAAGCGGAAGATTTTGTGAAAGAGCATTATTGAGACGCTGAAGGCAACGTCTCTTCCAACACCTGCTATTGGCACGCAACTTCCTCGCCCAGATGATAGATAAATAGTAGTTGCACTTGACATTTATTCAGCTTGGTTTTTTGGTTTTCATATGTCGATAGATAGCTGCAATATTCCGGGCATCATCAATGCCTCTATGGTGTGTTCCTTTCAATTCTATTCCCAGATGGTTGAGAGCCTTTGCCATGCCAAATCCTTTAGATACGCCAAGATATTCTGAAAATTCCTTTTTGATATTTATGTGTTCCGAACCAAAAGGATATGGAACCTTATGAAAATCACAATCTTGCAGAAATTGCGATTTGTCATAATTGCCCCAAGAACAGAAAATATGATTGGGGAATGAATCTATCCATGCTTTAAACTTAGAAATCGCTTCGGCAAATTGAGGCGCATTTGCCACATCTTGCTGAGATATGCTTGTCAATTCTGTACAAAAACCCGTCAGTTGTACATTTCTCACAGGTTGGATAAATTGTTGAAACTCTGAGTCAATTTCCCAGGTTTTTCTATTGAGCATCACCGCACCGATTTCGATGATTTCCATTTGATGCCGAGGTATACTACCTTGGTCACAGCAAGTAGCTTCAAGATCGACTATTAGAAAATAATGAGTCATGAATCCTTGGTTATTGGTAATTTGTTATAAGTTATTGTCCCCATCACTCCATCCCGCCATTTCACAGGATTTGCTGCCATCTATAATTGACTGCAAATGCTGATTAAATTCGCCTATTTGTTGACCTAATGCCATAAAAAAAGCATGATCAATCTTTTCCACTATCTGAATCGCTTCTACTGTCAATTCATAACCTTTATTGGTTATGCTTAAAGACTTGGCTCTGGTATCTTTTGCATCAGTTTCTCGTTTAATTAAATCTCGTTGTTCCAAAGCACGTAAAACTTTAGAAGTCATCATAATATCTGTTTTCGCATGAGCAGCTAACCTTGCTTGAGTAACTGTTTCTTCACCTTCACTAAGCCAAATAATTCCTGCTAGTAAAACAAACTGTACATGAGTTAGTCCCAGATGACTGAGTCCAGTATTCATTTTTCTCTGCCAGAAATTAGATACCTGCCAGAGTAAAAATCCTGGGCTATCATCTGGACTCTCAAACTGAATTACCTGATTTTTCGGCGATGTCAACTTTCACTCCCTTTATTATTTCTCTATTTGGCAACATCAAGCTAGCAACTAAATCTAAATCAGGTTTTTGAATTTCCCATAAACCAAACCTAAATATATAGCCCCAGTAACGTTTATTCTGAATAAAATCCAGATGGGGAATTAATGGCAATATAGATACTTCACAGCCATCAAAAAACTGGACATCACGCCCGAAAGGAGTAAATCCATTACCCATATCATAATCATAGATTTCCTTGCCAGTAACTCTGCCAATTGCTGTGAAAGCTTGACATTTTTCCTTAACACCAAATTCAAGTTTCGGGGAGTAAGAAATCATCCAGTCATTGATATTCAGGCGTTTAAGTGGTGATGCTTTACCATGACTTGCTTGCATAAAACCACTTTCCACTTTCTTTTGTACATGATCTTTGGATGCAACCACAATCCAGTATCTAGGATTTTCCACCTGAATGCTGCCATAAAAACCTTACTTATATTAATCACGATTGATATATTATGTAGCAGGTGTGGAAAAACATTAATATTTGCTTGATCAATTGACGAAAATGTGATATGTAGTTAATCTGAATTAAAAGGTTTAATCCAGCCGAGTTGCAAGGCAATATCGAGAGAGATCGCCGCCAACACAAACCAAAATACACTTTCCAGAGCCAACACCATCCAAGGAAAAACTGTACCAGCTACATTCCAGCCAACTTCTATCTGGGTTAATCCCCGCACCAAACCAAAGGCAAACACAGCACCAGCTTTGAGTTGGGGATTTTTATCTGAACGAATGATGTAGCGGTAGGTGACACCAAACAGTAAGCCAGAGAAGCTGGCAATCGCCCCACTCAGCAACTCGTGTAAATTTATCAAAGTAATTGGCTGACTAGCAAGTATCGGAAAATACTTTGCTAACACTAGATTATTCACAAGACTGGTAATCAGGAAAGCTAAACCGAGAGACAAACCCCCAATTATTCCCGCCTTGAGGGATTCTAAGCGTTCTACCATCAGTTGAATATTTGAATCAACATTCACAATTTTCTAACACCTCCACAAATGCGGTTGAAGAATCAACCGTCCTTTCCCGGTATGATAAATATTAGAGACCTCTTGTAATTATTGAAAATTAAAACTATGGAGATTTTGACACTGGGCTGGGTATCATTGCTAGTTGTGTTTACTTGGTCAATTGCAATGGTAGTTTGGGGACGCAACGGACTATAGAGGAATTGTGGAAAATCCATTCCTGAGTATTTTGGCTTTAGTTGCTGTAGTGCTGCTGGTAGCAGTCACCGGCGGTGTTAGTTATTTGACACTGGCAGATTGGCGCGATCGGCGTCGTCGAGAAGACGATACCCGCGAACTCCGACGCAACACTCCCAAACGGCGATAATTTTTACCGCAGCAAATATAGCGCTGTTTTCTGCCACCAAAAATCTGTTTAAGGACACCATATTATAGTGTCCTTAAATCCTAAAGCTATTGAATCCATAAGAAATTATTTTAGATCTCGCTGTTCCCTTTCAATTTGTCGTGAGAATTATACTAAAATAGTATATTTTCGATATTTAAAGCCCCACGGGAAATAAAAAATTCTTTTAACATAGAATTTATATAACCAAGTTCCCAACATGAATATCAGCCAGATATGACTTTTTCCCTGTGTCAGGGTGAGCAACAAAAAGCTTTGTCTAGAGTAATTGCTCACATTCGCGAGTCTCTGGATATAGACACTATCTTCAAAATTACAGTCACCGAGGTGCGCCAACTTCTGAATACTGACAGAGTTGGAGTATTTCGTTTTTATCCTGAGTTGGAATGGGAAGGAGAATTTATCTATGAGGATGTAGGAACAGAATGGGTGTCAGCATTGGCCGCCAAACTGCGCGATCACTGCTTTGCTGCGGAATTTGCCGGACTGTATAAACAAGGTCGGATTAAAGCGATCGCTGATATCTATCTTGATGGTGCCAGCGATTGCCATGTCCAGATTTTAGAAAGATTCCAAGTGCGTGCCAATATAGCTGCCCCCCTGATGAAAGGCAAAGATTTATGGGGATTATTATGTATTCATCAATGTAGCGGCCCACGGCAATGGGAAGGATCAGAAATTGAGTTTGTGCAACTAATCGCCGAACATTTGGGAGTTGCCTTGCAGCAAGCAGATTACCTAGAACAGGTAAAACTACAATCGGCACAATTAGCACAAGCAAAAGCTAGAGAAAAATCAGCGGAATGGCAGAAAATCATCGCCAAAACCATTGAGAAAATCCGTCAGTCTCTAGACTTAGAAAGCATTTTTCGCACCAGTACTGAAGAACTCAGGCATCTGCTGAAAGCCGATCGCGTGGCTATCTATCGCTTCAATCCAGATTGGAGCGGTGAATTCGTGTTTGAATCTCTGTCAGAGGGTTGGGCCGCCCTGATGCTAGAGCAGTTACAGCGCCCAGAATTGGGTGAAAACATCAGCGAATGTCGGTTGCAAGACTTAATAGCACCCCCAGTGGCTGATACTTACTTACAAGACACAGAGGGTGGTCGCTTCACCAAGGGTGAAGTCTACCGTGTTTGTAATGATATTTACAATACTGGCTTTAGTGACTGCTACATTAAAGTCTTAGAGAGCTATCAAGCAAGAGCTTATGTGATTATTGCCATTCTTCATAATCAAAAGCTCTGGGGCTTGCTGGCCGTTTACCAAAATACCGGGCCTCGTGATTGGCAAGAAGATGAGGTGTACTTGCTCACACAAGTTGGCAGCCAATTTAGTGTAGCTTTGCAGCAAGCGGTATTCTTACAACAAATGCAGACCCAAGCAGCAGAGATCAGCAAAGCTGCGGAAAGGCAAAGAGGACTAGCGAACACAGTAGAAAAAATTCGCCAGTCTCTTGACATTGACACCATCTTTAAAACCACTACTCAAGAAGTTCTGCGGTTATTAGAAGTAGAAAGAGTGGCAATTTATCGCTTCTACCCTGACTGGAGTGGCGAATTTGTTGCTGATTCCATTGTTGATGGTTGGACACCAATGGTTAAGCCACAACCAGTGACCGAACGCCTTCTTTTGCAAGGAACACATGCAGGTAAATTTGCACGAAATGAAATATTTGTCCCGATTTCTCAAGGCGAAAAATTGTGGGGATTGCTAGTAGCTTATCAAAACTCCCAACCCCGTTATTGGCAAGACGAAGAAATCAACTTGCTGGCCCAAGTTGGCATCCAACTGGGGGTAGCATTACAGCAAGCTGAGTCCTTGAAACAAGTGCAGGTGCAAGCGGAGAAACTGGCTAAAGCGACCGAAAGGGGAAAGGCATTAGCAGCAACAGTGGAGAAAATTCGCCAGTCCCTTGACCTGAATACCATATTTGCTACCAGTACCCAAGAAGTCCAGCGGCTATTGGAAGTTGATCGAGTGACAATTTATCGCTTCCGGCCTGATTGGAGTGGCGAATTTGTAGCTGAGTCATTAGCCTATGGTTGGACACCAATACGGGAACTTGTGCCTGTAATTGCCGACGATTACCTGCAAAAAACCCAAGGAGGAGACTACGCTAACGGGAAAATTTTGGTCATTAAGGATACTGCCACCACAAATACTTCTATTCGTCATATTGCCCTAACGGAGCCAATGGAGGCTAGGGCATATATGATTGTGCCGATTTTTCAGGGGGAGAAACTCTGGGGACTACTAGCAGCGTATCAAAATACAAAACCCCGTGATTGGCAAGAAGATGAGGTAGATTTGCTAGTGCAGATTGGTTCTCAATTGGGGGTAGGACTCCAGCAAGCGGAATTACTCGAACGGACTCGACGTCAAAAAGAAGAAATCACCCAGACTCTTAAGGAATTGCAGCAAACTCAAAGCCAGTTAATTCAAAGTGAAAAAATGGCTGGTTTAGGGCAGTTAGTTGCTGGGGTAGCCCATGAAATCAACAACCCAATTAGCTTTATTTACGGCAACATCCCCTACGTTACTCAACATACTGAAGATTTGTTAAACTTGCTGCGCCTTTACCAGGAAAACTATCCTCAGCCAACAGGGGTAATTCAACAGCAAGCAGCAGAAATGGATTTAGATTTTATTGCTGATGACTTGCCCAAAATGCTCACTTCCATGATGATGGGGGCAGACCGCATCCGTGAATTAGTCCTGTCGTTACGGACTTTTTCTCGGCTTGATGAAGCAGAGATGAAGCCTATTGACTTGCATGAAGGCATTGAAAGCACTTTGTTGATTCTGCAACATTGGCTGCAACCAGAAAATAAATCGCTGGCTATTGAGGTAGTTAAAGAATATGGCGATTTGCCCCTAGTTGAATGCTATGCCGCTCAGATGAATCAGGTATTTATGAACATTGTCAGTAATGCAATTGATGCTCTAAAAAACTCAGCAGCATCTGGAACAATAACTGACCATCCTAAAATTTGGATTCGTACAGCAGTTATAGAAGAAAATTATATTCAGATTCGCATTGCCGATAATGGTTGTGGTATTCCAGAGGGGATGGAATCGCGTATTTTTGAACCTTTCTTTACGACTAAGCAACCTGGTCAAGGCACTGGTTTAGGTCTATCTATTAGTTATCAGATTATTGTGGAAAAACATGGCGGTCAAATCAAGTGTGTTTCTCAACCTGGTAACGGTTGTGAAATATGGATAGAAATTCCGATGAAACGTTAGGTTAAAGTATTTGTTTGGTGCAAATGATGATCTGATGATTTACAATTGGTGGAGATTTTCAAGGCAGATCGCCTGATGAAGTTTTGCAAAACGTTAGCTTGAGGGGATTTAGACATGAAACATTATCTGCCTTTTATACTCATTGGCTTTCTGCTATTTGTGGCAGGAGGTGATAAGGTGTTTCCTGGTGCTATAGGTCAAGCTAGCACTCAAACCCGTACAGCCATAAACAAATTTTTCATAGGTCTGTCTCCCTCTTGGAAACCGAAGACAAAACCCTATGAGCGGACAGAGAAGCAACTGCGGGAAGCAGAAGAACAAAAGTAGCGATTTGGCTTGAAACTGAGCTTGATTATTACTACTCGAATAAAAAGATTAACTTAAATCAGCAATTATCTATCTTTTTATCACAATAGAAGTGATGCGAAAATCATATATCCGTAAAGGAGAAGATTATGAGCCATCAATCTTTTCATACAACCAATAATCTCTACGCACAAGATTATAATTTATGGTTAGAGAAAACTGCTTATTTGTTAAAAACTAAGAATTTTTTAGAATTAGATTTAGAAAATTTAATTGAAGAAATTGAAAGTATGGGAAGAAGTGATAAAAATGCTTTAAGGAGTAATCTTAGAGTGCTTTTAATGCACCTTCTCAAATACAAATTTCAACCCCAAAACCGATCCAATAGCTGGTTATACACTATCTATGAACATCGTCAAAGATTGCAAGAAGCATTTTTAGATAGTCCTAGCCTAAAAAGCTATTATACCGAAGTTTTTGATATTTGTTACCAACACGCTCGCAAAGAAGCATCTATTGAAACTGGACTTCCTCTGTCTATTTTTCCTCAAGACTATCCTTTTTCTGTTGATGAAACCTTAGACTCTGATTTCTTTCCTGTTTAATTATAATTGCTTTTATAATTGCTTTTTTGTCTCACTCTTTCGTCGCAAAGCCGCAAAGGCAGAAAGATAAAGAGCGATGGTGCAAAGCGATCGCTTTTTGGTGGTTTTGGAAGTACGATAGGATAACAAAGTTACAAATTTTGATAAACTTCACCATCATTACGTTTACCAACCCGGAAAACAGCAACTAATTTATTATCGTCATCAATGGTGTACAAAATTCTGTACTCACCCTGATCAATACGATAACCACCTTGATAACCTTTTAAAGCTGCGTAGTCTTGAGGACGAGGATTACCCTGAAGTGAGAGGATTTTCGATACAACCTGTTTATACTGTTTTGCTTGCAAGTCTAATAAGTCTTTTTCGGCAGTTTTAGCAATCCTCAGAGTATAACGTTCACTCATTTGGGCGTTTGGCAATAATTTCTTCTATGGTGGTAAATCCTTCATTTTCCTCAATTGCACGTCGCAGTTTAGCAGAATCAATGGCATCTTCTATCGCTTCTAGTAGCTTTAAGTCGTTAATGCTAATTATCGCTACCGCAGCTTTGCCATGACGCTGAATTAAAATTCTTTCACCACCGTATTCAGCACGGTTCATAATATCGGGAAAATTAGCACGCGCTTCAGTTGCACTGATGACAGACATAGCGGCTTACAAAATTTATAGGGTTAGATAATTCTAATTATAGATTTTTTGTCTATTTTATGCAAATTGTACAAATTTTAAGTTTTATGGCGATCGCGCGGTGCGCTCCCAGAGGAGGCGATCGCATTTTGGCGCGTGTGTGGCTATATCTTTTTTAACGAACCGCAGAGGCGCAGAGAACGCAGATGAAGGAGAGAAGAGGCGATCGCGTATCCCTGACGGGATGCTTTGCACTCAGCGCTGATACTTTCAGCTGATCGCAAGCTATATAATATATTTGTACTATCAAGCTTAATTTGTATTTGCTCAGGAAGACAATGCCAGCAAAGGATATTTACCATGATGCCGTTAAGAACGCTTTAGTTAAAGATGGTTGGACGATTACGGCTGATCCTTATAAAATCAAGTATAAAGATGCTGAATTGTTTGCTGATTTATCAGCAGAAAAACCTATCGCAGCAGAACGAAAAGGACGAAAAATAGTTGTTGAAATCAAAAGTTTTCTTAGTCCTTCTCCTATGAGAGATTTTGAACTAGCTTTAGGGCAATATATTTTATATCGTAATTTAATTAACCTCACAGAACCAGAATATATAATTTATTTAGCTATTAAAGAAAGTACCTATGAAAACTTTTTTACAAGAGATTCAATCAAAGATATTGTCCAATTAAATCAAATTTTGATAATTGTCGTTAATGTAGAAAAAGAGGAGATATTGCAATGGATAAACTAGAACAATATCAAATAGCTATCAAACAAGTTCTCACAGAATATCATAATTGGGTTTCTGGTGCGGCAAATTTAACTGATGAAAGTTGTCTGGTTTTTGATGATAAAAATCATCACTATATTTGGTGTTTTTTGGGTTGGGATGGTAAGAAAAGAACCAATAATATCCAAGTTAATATCAGGATTAAAAATGATAAAATTTGGATAGAAGAAGATTGGACAGAGGAAGGAATAGCTAATGAGTTAATGAAGTTAGGTATTTCTAATCTTGATATTGTTTTAGCATTTCACCCTCCTGAAGAGAGGAAATATACTGAATTTGCTACTGCTTAAATAAATATGTTACTGCGATCGCATGGATTATGGCAGGTGTTGCATTTTGGCGCGTGTGTGGCTATATCTTTTTTACCTCACGCAAAGGAAGGAGAGAAGAGGCAATTTCTTGTCACTTAGTACAAATGTGCTATACTCGCTAATGAAAATAAATATTGAATTTTTATCTTAGAGAATATGATTATTTTGAATTTATATTCTTGGCTTGAAACTCAATTTCAAGTTTTACATCAAAGTCAGAAGTGTTGAATGTTAAGAAAATTCCGATAAGAATAGCCCAAAATATGTTAGATTTTGGGCAAAGGATTAAAATATTTCGATTAACGATGATTATAAATTCATTTCCCAAGATTGTCAAAAATATCCTGGGAGGGCTACCAAAAAATGATTATCCTGTTTTGAACAGCCGTCTTTTTGTCGAGTGTTGGTTAGCTTATGCCCTGGATAATAGCTTAACGAGTATGAGGGATTTATTTAAACGATTAAACAATACAGGATTTGATGTAGATATTTCCACGTTTTCCAAAGCTAACACTCATCGAAGTCAAGAAGTATTCCAGAAGATTTATCATCAATTAAATCAATTAGTCCAGAATAAAGTCCAGAAGAAGTTACACAATAAATATGCAATATGTCCAATTGATTCAACAATTATTACATTGACAAGTAAGCTGTTATGGATTCTGGATTATCATCAAGTTAAACTGTTTAGTTCCCTAAATCTTGCTACAGGAAGTCCAGAAGATAATTTCATCAACTTTGGTCATAATCATGATTATAAATTTGGCTCAAAGATGATGTCTAATTTGCCAGCAGATGCTGTTGGAGTAATGGATAGGGGCTTTGCAGGTTTAAATTTTATTCAAGAACTAGTTCAAGAAAATAAATACTTTGTGTTACGGATTAAAAATAATTGGAAGTTAGAATTTGAATCAGAAAATGGACTGGTAAAAATTGGCTCATCAACAGATGCACAAGCTTATAGAGTGATTAATTTTTGTGATTTAGAAACGAGAACTGAATTTCG
Organism: Cylindrospermum stagnale PCC 7417; assembly: GCF_000317535.1. Classification (NCBI taxonomy): domain Bacteria; kingdom Bacillati; phylum Cyanobacteriota; class Cyanophyceae; order Nostocales; family Nostocaceae; genus Cylindrospermum; species Cylindrospermum stagnale. Next base: position 4,226,434 of record NC_019757.1, on the reverse strand, counting down.
CTTAGTCACTAATTTACCAACTAATGGAGATGCAGCAGTTAGAGATGATGATATTAGAGATATTTATCGCTTAAGGTGGGGAGTTGAATTGTTATGGAAATTTTTAAAGATGCACCTAAAACTTGATAAATTAATTACCAAAAATGTTAATGGTATTACCATACAAATCTATGCAAGTCTCATTGCTTATCTGATTTTACAACTTGTATCTGTTCCTAAACAATGGGGTGAAAAAATATTAGATAAATTCCGCTATTTACAAGCCTGTATGTGTCAACAAATTAGTTATGTACATTGGATGGAAGATATTATGAAATGTTGACAATTAACCCTTGATAGGACAATTACATCTTAGTATGTAAAGTTTTATTGCTGCATTCAACGTTTCTGCATCAAAGTATAAGTTTATTTGTTCATAAATTTGAAGCTCCAAGAGACTACTTAACTGCTTTTAACATTTTATTCACTATTAGTCTAGCATTTTGGAATGCTCGTAACACACATAAGAAATTTGAGACACAAAACTATCCTGTATTAAAAGCTGAACTTGAATTACCACCAGATACAGATCAGTGCAAATTATTCCCTATTTACCCTAATTATAAAGTCACTAATATAAGTGATAAAACATCTGTTGATATTAAAATTGAAGTCAAGATATACTCCCTGAAAAGGAAGTATAAAATTTGGCAACCTTGTTTGCTAGATAGAACTGTAACTAAATTTGATAACTTACAACCAAAAGCAGAAATAAAATTTCCAGAATATTTTCAGGAATTTCGTATTGTTAATGGTAGATTGTCAGATAAAAGAGAGATAAAAAAATATACAGAACAAAAATATATAGAGAACATTCCTATCAAAGCATTAATAAATGTTTATTATAGCCCTGTACTTTATCATGCCAAAAGTCTGAGGGTTAGTAGCACTTATAATCTCATTCTTCAGCGTACTCATGGAGTAGATTTCACAAAATTTGATTTACTTTTGTTAACGCCAAGCCTTTTAAAACTCAATAACAAAACTTTTATGTCTTTAGTTAACCAGTTTTTGATCTACAAAAATTTGCTACCTAGACTGGAATTGTCCGAAATGATAAAGTATCGTACTCATTATTGGAAACTTCAAAAAATAGAAAATTCTTGGCAATTTCCATTTAAGTTATTTTAGCCTATTAGTAAAGTTACAAATATCATAATAAAAAACAAACAATTTTTCATTTTTTAACCACAAAAAAACTTGCCCCAGAAGCATGACACCCCCAAGGCAAGCTAACTGTCTAATTCTTTCTTTTCTTGGCGTTCTTGGCGTCTTGGCGGTTCGTTAAAGTTGCTTCACTTCAGAAACCAACTTGGACACCATATCCTTAGCGCTACCAAATAACATCGTCGTTTTATCCTTATAAAACAACTCATTATCAACACCGGCAAAACCTGTACTCATCCCGCGCTTAATTACAATTGTTTGCTTTGCTCGATCTACTTCCAAAATCGGCATCCCATAAATAGGACTACTTGTATCAGTACGCGCCGCAGGATTTACAACATCATTTGCCCCAATTACTAAAGCTACATCGGCTTGTTCAAACTGGGGATTAATATCATCCATGTCGTATAACTGGGTATAAGCTACATTTGCTTCAGCCAGCAATACGTTCATGTGTCCCGGCATTCTTCCCGCTACAGGGTGAATGGCATACTTAACATCAACACCCATCCGTTCTAGTTGATCTGCCAACTCGCGGACGCTATGCTGTGCTTGAGCAACTGCCATACCGTAACCAGGGACAATTACCACAGAACGAGCATAACCTAACATCATCGCTCCTTCTTCGGGATCGATGCTGCGGACGGTTTGATCGGTTGCACCAGCAGCAGCAGCACCACCACCTGTAGCAGAACCTGAACCAAAAGCGCTGAACAGCACACTGAAGAGAGAGCGGTTCATTGCTTTACACATAATCTCGGTGAGAATTAAGCCAGAAGCTCCCACCAATGCGCCGGCGATGATTAACATATTGTTCATCACCACGAAACCAGCCGCTGCTGCTGCTACACCTGATAAGGAGTTTAACAGCGAAATTACCACGGGCATATCGCCGCCACCAATGGGGATGACGAACATCACACCCAACACCAAGGAAACTGCAACCACTGCGAGGAATACGGGCAGGCTATCTGGTGTGATGATTAAATAGGCACTTCCCGCTACATAAACTCCCAGCAGCGCGAGGTTAAATGGTTGCTGGAACGGAAAGGTAATTGGGGAACCGCTGATTAAACCTTGCAACTTGGCGAAGGCTAGAAAGCTACCTGTGAAGGTGACACCACCGATTAACACGTCCAACAGCATGGAAATGTTGACATCTAGGGGTATTGGTGCTGAAGAATCCAGTAACCGCCAAAATTCGGCAACGGCGACTAGTGCGGATGCTGCGCCACCTAAACCGTTGAGTAAGCCCACCATTTGGGGCATTTCGGTCATTTGGACTTTGTAAGCGGCGATCGCACCCAGGACTGATCCGATCGCCAAACCGATCAAAATCATCTCGTAATTTAATACGTGCTGATCTAGCATTGTGGCGGCGATCGCTAGCAACATCCCCACAGCAGCGACAACGTTACCGTTTCTGGCTGTAGCGGGAGAACCCAGCTTTTTCAAACCGAGAATGAATAAGGATGCAGCGACTAAGTACGTCAGCTGAATGCCAGTTGGTAAAAAGTCGCTCACGCCTTAATCTCCTTTTTCTTGAACATTTGCAACATTCTGTCTGTGACTAAGAAACCACCCACGACGTTGACTGTTGCCAGTACTACGGCAATTAAACCCAGAATTACTGACAAATTCGTCTCTCTGGCACCAGCAGCCACCATCGCCCCAAGTACCGCAATGCCAGAAATCGCGTTTGAGCCTGACATTAAGGGCGTGTGCAAGGTAGGTGGTATTTTGTTGATGACTTCAAAGCCGATAAAAGATGCCAAAACAAATACAAACAAAGCAGCAATTAATGCTTCTGTCATGAAATAAAAACTCCTTTGTGCAGGGAACCACAGATTGATCTCGATATTTATCTGTGGTGAATATGCAATAAATTCCTAACTAACTCGTGATTGCTGAGTGTTCACAGCTTGTAGTGCATCTTTGACGCGTTGATTTCTAATTTCGCCGGCGTGGGTAACGCAAGCCGCATCAACGATGTCGTCGGCAAAGTTCACCTGTAAGGCTTTGTCTTTAATCAGCAGTTGCATCAACGATGTGACGTTTTTGGCATACAATTGGCTGGCATGGACTGGCATCGATGATGGCAGATTGATCGGGCCGATGATTGTCACGCCGTTCCAAACAATATCTTTGCCGGGATCAGTGCAGGCGCAGTTACCACCTTGTTCGGCAGCTAAATCTACAATTACTGAACCTGGTTTCATTTGCGCCACCATTTCTTCTGTGACAAGTATTGGGGCTTTTCTGCCAGGGACTTGGGCGGTAGTAATCACAATATCGGAATTTTTGACGTGTTCGGCAACAACTTCTTGAGTGCGTTGTTTGCTAGCTTCGGAGATTTCTTTGGCGTAACCACCAGCGGCGGTTGTTTCTTCTTCGAGTTTGACTTCGACGAATTTCGCCCCTAAGCTTTGGACTTCTTCTTTAACGGCTGGACGGATGTCAAAGGCTTCTACCACTGCTCCTAGGCGTCTAGCTGTGGCGATCGCTTGCAATCCTGCTACACCTGCTCCCATGATAAATACTTTCGCTGGGGCGATGGTGCCGGCGGCTGTAGTTAACATTGGGAAATATTTTGGTAATGCCGCAGCAGCTATCAATACTGCTTTATAGCCTGCTAGTGAAGCTTGGGAAGACAAAGCATCCATACTTTGCGCCCTCGTGCTGCGGGGAATTAATTCCATCCCCAAGGCTGTGACTTTACGATTAGCCAATTGCTGGGCTATCACTGGATTACCCAAGGGATTGAGGAAGCTAATTAAGACAGATCCTTCTTTGAGTAAACTGATTTCTGATCGTCCATCTTCTCGTTCTTCGGGTGGGCTAACTTTGAGCAAAATATCTGCCTCGCCCCATAATGTGGTGGGATCGCTGATAATTTTGGCTCCTGCTGCTTCATAGTCAGCATCGCTAAAAAAAGCTCGCTCTCCTGCACCCTTTTCTACCAAAACTTCCAAACCTTGTTTTACCAACCGGGCCACGGTGTCAGGAATCAATGCTACACGACGTTCCCAAACTTCTATTTCTTTAGCAACTGCTATTTTCATGAAATCTCCTGGAGATAAGTACCATTACTCTGCTAACTATGGAATTTTCCCGATAAGGGATGTCCCGCACTCATAGCGTATGGGCGGGCAGTATCAGCCATGATTTTTTCGCTTTAGATTGAACCTTGAGACTTTGCCGAACCACACCTGATTTCTCCGAGGCTTTGCCTCGCTTTGCCGCTTGCAGACGTCACAATTCCCGATAGTTGCAAACAGGGTTACATATTGCACATCCTATGTTGCTTCCCAAATTTTGCATCTTGGTCTTCAGCTTTGTTTAGGGGTTGAAAAAATTTGGTATTTCTTTCTGACATAAGTGCAATATTGATCAAATTTCTCCAGCTTGATAATTTCCCAATTAATTTTTTAATGATTGCTGCTTTCGTTCAAGCTATTTTAATCAATTTATCCCAAGTTAACTGGCGATCGCAAATGACGTGGCTCAATTTTTATCACAAATTTTTTAATTTTCTATACACTTATACATATTTGTCAACACAAGCAAATCTCAACTGTGTTTTTATCTACTGCCAATAAGCTCCAGATGTCATCAGGTAAAACAATTATAGGTATAGGTAAAATTTATCGCTCAGTGTTTCGGCGATCACCTCAGGCTGTAAGGATGATGGCACTTTTTGTGGCTATTTAGCGTCAATTGTCATGAAATCCGAGTAAAGTTTAGTTAAGAATACTAACGCTCAGTTATTCAGATTACAGTCCTACCATATTATCTGCTAGAGGAAGCTCAACTATGCGACGTGTACTTTCTGCTTTAGCCGTAACTGGCTGCTTGCTGACTGCTTTCCCAGTTATGACCAGGGGCGAAGGCTTACCTGGTTTGACACTGTTTAGCGGCGTCAAAAGCGAATATCAGCTGCCCTTTCGGTTAGATTTTGGCGGACAAACCAATAGCACGGATCGCTATATATTGAGGATTCCTGCCCAAAAGATGAAATTGGCAGTTGCTCAATTTGCCATTATCTACCCGAATTCTTACAAAGGAACTTTTGACACCAAAAATATTGCCGTTAAAGTCAAAGGTAAAACAGTTCCCCTAGCTGAAGTGAAGTGGAATAAAGAAGGTCGTGTTCTAGAAATATTCCCTCAAGAGCCAGTGCCAGCAGGTAGTAAGGTGGAGTTAGTATTATCTAACGTCCAAAACCCAGCCTTTGGTGGAGTTCACTATTTCAATTGCCAGATTCTATCCCCCGGCGATGTGCCCCTACTACGTTACCTGGGTACCTGGATTTTGAGCATTTCTTGAAGAGTAGAAAGTGGTCAGTTGCTATCTATAACTGGCTACTGGTAAAGTTTTTCCCGAAATCCGGTTTTTTCACCCGTAAAGTGATAAAATTACAGATTGTGACTTTTTATAAAAATCGCCTAAGAGGAGAACAGTATGCAGCGCACCCTGGGCGGCACTTGCCGTAAGAGAAAAAGAACCTCTGGATTTCGCGCCAGAATGCGGACACCAGACGGGAGAAACGTGATCAGCGCTAGAAGAAGGAAGGGACGCCATCGTCTGAGCGTTTAGGGTACATTCAGCCAAAAGAACAGCTGTGGCCTTGCCCAAAGCAAATCGACTAAAATCACGAAAAGATTTCCAGGCAGTTTTCCGGGAAGGAATTCGGCGTCATAGCTCTCACTTCACATTGAGAGCCTTGAAACCGCCGCGTTTGAAAGAGCCTTCAATGGAAGCTGCCTCTAAAACTGGAACAGCGAGTAACCGTGCAAATCTTGCCAGCACACAAATTGGCATTTCGATTAGCACCAAAGTTAGCAAACGAGCAGTAGTCCGCAACCGGATTAAACGCCAGATTAGCGCTGCTTTTTATCAGTTGTTGCCCAAGTTATCGCTAGGATGGCGGCTAGTAGTGGTTGTGAAACCAACGGCCGCAGAATCTAAGTGCGATCGCCAACAATTTCTGCAAGAATTAGAGCAGTTGTTGGCACAAACTGAGGTCTTCGATGGGCATTCGTGAAGAAATTTATTATGAAGGTGGCCCCCATATTGGGGATTTAATCCTCAACTTGTTAATTGGACTAACTGTAGTTGGGATACCATTGACAGTTGGGGCGATTGTCAGGGCGTTTTGGCTGCGCTTCCGCATCACCGATCGCCGAATAACTGTGATGGGGGGTTGGATGGGGCGCGATCGCACTGACGTGATTTATTCAGAAATTGTTAAAGTTGTCAAAGTCCCCCGCGGTATCGGCGCCTGGGGCGACATGGCCCTTACCCTGAGAAATGGCAGCCTGCTGGAAATGCGGGCTGTTCCCAATTTTCGGGAAGCCTATGACTACATTAGCGAAAGAATCGCGGCTAAAAATGCCCAGCCCAGCAACGTTGCTAAGTAGTCAGCTAATAAAAGTAGACTACAGCAGTAATGAAGCGAGCATTCAAAATCAAGCAAAAGCTTATAATATAAGATTTTTGAATTTTGACTTTTGAATTCCGGTTGTGTGCGGCTATCCGTAGCGAGCGATAGTCGCAGACTAATCATGATTTAGATAAATTAGATTCAGTTCAGTTTACAGTACCTCAGGTTTAATTCAGAATAATGGATTTTGGTATCGGGTTTCTCTCGAACAACGTGATGCTGCCAATCATAGACTTTTTCTATGGTATTGTGCCTAGCTATGGATTGGCGATCGTGGCCTTGACATTGATAGTCCGCTTCGCGCTCTATCCCCTGAGTGCTGGATCTATTCGCAGCATGAGGCGGATGCGAGTTGTGCAGCCTCTAATGCAAAAGCGGATGGCAGAAGCCAAAGAGCGCTATAAGGACGATCCGCAAAAGCAGCAGGAGGAAATGGTCAATGTCCAAAAAGAATTTGGCAACCCATTAGCCGGATGTTTGCCACTGCTATTACAGATGCCAGTGTTATTGGCGTTGTTTGCTACTTTACGGGGTTCACCTTTTTCTGGCGTGAACTACTCTGTTAACCTGCAAGTCTTTCCCGCTGAACAAATCGAGCGAATTCAACCCCAAGCCTTTGCCACTCCCCCCCAAAACATCTACATTGCTGATGGGGAACACGCTCGGATTACTGCCATCCTTCCTGGGGGCAGCAAACTGGCAGTGGGAGAAAAAACCAAGATTGAATATCAGACTCTTGAGGGCAAACCATTTCAGGTGCTCTTAGCAGAACACCCAGAAAATAAGTTGACTCCTGCGTGGACAATCACCAAAGGGGAAGATCGGGTCAAAATCGATGCTGAGGGCAATATCGAAGCCTTACAGCCTGGAGACGTAACGATTCAAGGCTCAATCCCTGGATTAGCAGCAAATAAAGGGTTTCTCTTTATTGATGCTTTAGGCAGAGTTGGCGCAATTGATCCCGATGGCAAAGTCCACTGGGATATCGTCTCGATGATCGTCTTCTTTGGCATCAGTCTTTACGTTAGCCAATTGCTCTCTGGGCAAAATTCCAGCGGTGGCAACCCGCAGCAAGACACGGTTAACAAAATTACCCCAGTCATCTTTTCCGGGATGTTTCTGTTCTTCCCTCTACCAGCCGGAGTGCTGATGTATATGGTGATTGGTAATATTTTCCAAACCTTGCAAACTTATATTCTCTCCCGCGAACCTCTACCAGAGGAACTACAAAAAATCGTAGAAATTCAGGAGAAAGAAAAAGAAGCAGCAAGCGCAGAACCAAAGACGTTGCCGTTTGAGCCAAAAAGTTCTAAGAAAAAAGCTACAGGCTGATCATGAGCAATAGTACTATGGAACGAGGTGAGCAGTGGTTAAAAACACTGCTCGAACTTACTAATATAAATACAGAGATTAGGGGTAATTTAGAAACTGCCCCATCTCTAAGCAATGAGTCACCAGAAACTGATAGCTATTGGTTGACCATTGATGAAACCAAATTGATGCCGACACAAATCAGTCTGTTAATTGGCGCTGATGGCTCTGTGCTCGATGCGATGCAGTATCTAGCAAATTCGGTTCTCAATTTGAACCAACCAGAAGATCAGCAAGCCTCTTACACCATTGAGTTGAATGGCTACCGTGTTAAAAGACAAGCGGAAATTCGCGCTTTAGCCGAAACAGCAGCCGAAGAAGCACGCTCTATTGGTCAAGAAGTGGAAATTAAATCCCTCAGTTCGGCTGAACGGCGGCAAATTCACACTTTTTTGAAGGATTTCCCAGATTTGGAAACCTTTAGCCGTGGTAAAGAGCCAAACCGCAATTTGGTGATTCGTCCAGCGATTGAAGCCGGCTGATTGAGTAGAAAATCTCTAAGCGCTAAAATAAAGATGTAGTATCAGCAGAAATGCTGATGATCAACATAAATTTTCGTGAGGGTAGCTCACAAATCCTATGGACGCAATTTTTATTCCGCAGCTAACTAAGGCCCCGGAGCGGACAGAGGAAATTCAAGTTCAGGAATTTCTGCCTGGTTTGGAAACCTTGACACCTGTACGCGGTAGTGTCCGCGTGCGGCATCAAGGTACTTTTTTGGAAGTGTCTGCTCAGGCAGAAACAATTATCACTTGTACCTGCAACCGCTGCTTGCAACAATACAATCAACGTTTGGCCCTTGATACCCAGGAAATTATCTGGTTGGATGAAACGGCTAATCAAGACCAAGACTTGCCTTTAGAGAGGGAAGTGGCTGTAGAAGATTTGGTCGAAACTGTCTCACCAGAGGGTTATTTTCACCCCAGCGAGTGGTTGTATGAGCAGATGTGTTTAGCAGTACCTCAAAGGCAATTATGCGATCGCAAATGTCCCGGTATTAAACCACCCGTTGCTGCTAGTACTCCTGAAAAGCCGATTGACCGTCGTTGGTCTTCTTTGCAAAACTTGAAAAACCAACTTCCCGAATCCTAAGGCGTTTTATAATTTTGTCAGGAACTCAAGTAAGGAATTTGAGTAATGGCTAGTGAAACTATCACGACCGAAGGACAAGTAACTATCCCTAAAGAAATTAGAGATTATCTCAACCTTGATACAGGTAGCAAGGTTGATTTTATCATTGATGAAAATGGGATAGTTAAACTTATCCCTCTAAATGTCCCTATCCAAAGCTTATCCGGGATTTTGCATCGTCCGGGTATGACTCCCGCAACTTTAGAGCAAATGGAAGCAGCAATTAGAGCAGGATCAAGTGATTGGAGTTGATACAAATATTTTAGTGCGCTACCTGACAAAAGATGATGAAAAGCAGTGGGAGCAAGCTGCTGAAATTATTGAAGGTGGTGAACAATGTTTTGTTGCTAATATAGTTCTCTGTGAATTAGTCTGGGTTTTACGTGGAAAACCTTATCAATTTAGTAGAGAAGAAATCAGCACTACTTTGGAAATGATGCTGCAATGTTCAGTGTTTGAATTAGAAAATCGCTCTTTAGTTTATCAATCATTACAGCGGTTTAAACAGGGAAGTGCAGATTTTTCAGATTTTTTAATTGGTGCGATCGCTCAAGAATCTGGTTGTACTATAACAGCAACATTTGACAGAAAGTTACGAGGTGAAAAGGGTTTTGGACTGCTGGATTAATCTTCATTTCTAACCTATTTCAAATATCCAACAAGTCATGCCAATTTTCTAAAGGGAAATCCCAAGCTTGTTGGATACGTTGGAAATCTCTATCAGCTGAAACAATTGTGAGATAGTTTTGAATAGCAATTGAAGCAATCCATAAATCGTTCTCACTTATACCAAGTTCATGTATTCGTGTTTTTCTTCTTTTTTTGCGTTCTTTAGGGCCAAAACAATCCATAATTTTTGCTTTTAGCTTGGCATAAATCCGACTTGTATTACTATTGACATCATAGACAGGCATATCTTCCAAAAATTCCTCAATTATTGCCAAGTTGTCTATTACTGATGTCGAATTTTCAGCCATATATAATAATTCACCTTCAGTAATCGCTGAAATTGCAACATTAGAAATACCAATAGATTCTACTTTTGTAATAACGGTCAAATTACCAAAGATAATTGAGCTACAGTGATTTGTATCTAGAAGGTACATGATTAAAATTCAGCCAAGCCACGGGAAGATTGTACTATTGCTAAACATTCTTTAAGATCATCACCAACCCACCTTCCAGCATGGCGTAGAATAGATTTACCTGATCCTTGACGATGGGGTGGCTGAGGTTGTGAGAATTTGGTAGATTGTTTATTTTTTATTGATCGGATAATATTCAGCGTTTCCATAAGTTCTGTTTCGGACATTGAGCTAATTTCTTGTAGAAGTAATTCCTTAGTTGACATAATTTTTATTTCCCTCTTTTTCTGTATTTTAGCATTTTTAATATCTGCGGTTTCTCTCCGTTATTCATATCTGTCAAAGGCCTAACGCACTGGTAGACTGAGTTTATTTAATTTTACTTGGCAAATTAAGTGAAATTGTCAATAATAGAATTAACTCAGTAACTATGTGATACAAAATGTTTATCAAAAAGCTGCAAGTCTTTAACTATAAGTCTTATGACGATTCTGGGGTAATGGAATTTGCTCCTGGTGTCAATATTATTGTTGGGAGAAATAATGCAGGTAAAACATCTTTGCTTGAAGTGCTTACCCTGGATTTTGAAGATCATCCGCATAGAAGTATAAAGACATTACCTAATTCATCTTCAAAAATAACTGAGGAATCTCGTGCTGAAATTTCATTGTTCTTTGATAAGGAAGAATTAGTAAATTTGATAAACCAGTTACCAAATCCACTAGGACTCCCTTTCCCATACGATGATGGACAAGGATGGTGGTATAATGGAGAGCCAGAAGAGGCAGAATTATTAGTTAAATGGTTTCAAGAACTGTTAGATAATCCTCCTATAAAGCTAAATTTATCAATATCTATAACCTCTCATATTGAGGCGCAAAACAATATAATAACTGAAAACTTCAATTTTGACTTATACTCTCTAGCACCTCAAAATAAAAATGGGAGATTTGACTTTATGCAAATAAAGTATTCTACCAATGACGACAAATTTCATCCTATTTATAACTATAAAGTTATTGAGGACAAACGGTATGATATATATCAAGAAGTGCTTAATAGTTTTGAATGTTTTGAAGGAACTAATGAACAGACAATTGGTTATCAAATATTGAATATTTTCAAAAAGCGTATATATCGATTTAAAGCTGAACGTCTAAATATTGGTATTTGTAAATTTGAAAATAATGCTGAATTGAAACCAGATGCTTCAAATCTTGCTGAAGTACTCTCTACATTACAGGGCAAAAATCCAGGGATGTTTGCTGAGTTCAATAAATTCGTTTCAAGCCTTTTACCTGAAATTAAGTGGATTTCTGTAGTACCGAGAGATAATTCAGATGTTGAAATCATAGTTTGGACGATAGAACCTAAGCTGAACAGGGATGATTTATCACTTCCTCTATCATCATGTGGTAGTGGAGTTAGTCAAGTTTTAGCAATTGTATATATCCTAGTTTCTTCTATTCATGAACCTAGAACTTTAATTATTGATGAACCGCAATCTTTTTTACATCCAGGTGCAGCGAGAAAGCTTATAGAGACTATTAAACAATTTCCGCAGCATCAATATTTTATTGCTACTCATTCACCAGATATTATCACAGCGGCTGATCCTTCTAAGATTATCAAGCTGAAATATGAAAATTGTGAAACAACATCATCACCAATATATCCAAAAGATGAAAATGAAATTTTAACTGAACTTGGGGTTAGGTTATCTGATGTTTTTGGTGCTGATAGTATTATTTGGGTAGAAGGAGAAACTGAGGAAAAGTGCTATCCATTAATACTTGAGAAAATAGCTAAAATACCTTTGATGGGTATTAAAATTTTACCTGTTGGTAGTCCTGATGCTCTTTTGGATGGAAAGCAATCTAAGCGTGTTGCTGAGATTTATAAAAAATTAACTTTGGGAGCCGGTTTGTTTCCTCCAGGTATTGCATTTATATTTGACAGGGAAGGTAAGAATGATGGGCAAATTGAAGAATTAGAGAAAATAGGATTTAAATTTTTGAAACGACGTATGTATGAAAATTATATACTGAATCCAGATAGTATATCAGCGATAATTAATGAAGAAGCTACATGGTTAAAAACACCTATCACTGGAGATAAAATTAAGGAATATTTTAAATTCGACAACATCAAAAACATTGAACAGAAAAACATTGAACAGAGAGAAAAAGAAAAATTATTTCCAGGTATCAAACTAGAAGATATTTCAGATGATAATTGGTTGTTTAAAGTTCATGGGGCAAATCTTCTTAAAAATTTGTTCCAAAACTTCTGTGGAACTCTATTAGAGTTTAAAAAAACTACACACTCGGATAAACTCACAAAATGGCTAATTAAAAATCAGCCTGAGTTCTTATCTGAACTGGCAAAAGAGTTAAAAGAATGCTTGAATAAAGAGAAGTCTTGATTTTTAAGCTGATTATATAATCATGCTGATCACAACTGCTAAAAGATCCCCGACTTCTTAAAGAAGTCGGGGATCTGAGTTCATTCATTTTGAAAAATCAAGTAAATCTTTGCTGGGCATTTGATTGAACGGAGATTAGTCATTATCACGTATTTAATACCATAAGCATGTTTATTAAGAAACATCAATTAATATAATAATACTTAAGTAAGAATGACTTGATCAAGAGTCGGTTTTTACGCGCGAAGATTTTTCAAACCTAACTCCAAAAGCTTTTCTACGGGGAAGGCTGTGGTGTATACACAAGTCTCTCTTGATGCAATTTATAGTTGCGAGAAGACAGGAAACAAAACCTCACCCTGGTTTTGCGTAGCAAAACCTGTCCCTCTCCTTGGTAAGGAGAGGGATTTCTCTCAGGACTTGTTGAGGTTTAAAAAGACTTTTGGGTAATTGGATAGCTTGTGTTTACACCGTAGCACGGGAAAGGGGAGAGTTTTAGTTGTGAGACAGAATACAAGCCTTAACAATGAGAGAAGAACTAATTACCACTAGCAACTAATTATGAATTTCCGTGAAGAATTTAAACTGCTGCTACGCGCCCGCTACCCTTTGATTTATATTCCTACCTACGAGGAAGAACGGGTAGAAGCTGCGATTCGGGAAGAAGCGACAAACCAAGGTAATCGCCCGGTGTACACTTGGGATTTTGTCGATGGCTATCAGGGAAACCCCAATGATGCGGGGTTTGGAAGGCGTAATCCGCTACAGGCTTTGGAGTTTGTGGAAAAATTACCAGCTTCTGCGCCTGCGGTGTTGATTTTGCGTGATTACCATCGGTTTTTAGATGATGTAGCGATCGCACGCAAACTCCGCAATCTCGCCCGAATCTTGAAGTCGCAACCAAAAAATATCGTCTTACTATCGCCGCGCATCGCTATTCCTGACGATTTAATGGAAGTGCTGACAGTGGTGGAGTTTCCCTTACCTGCTGCTCCAGAAATTAAAACCGAGGTAGAACGGTTATTACAATCTACAAATAACTCCCTTTCGGGGAAAGTTTTAGATGACTTAGTGCGCTCTTGTCAAGGATTATCGATGGAAAGAATCCGCCGGGTTTTAGCGAGAGCGATCGCTACTCACGGAGAATTACAACCAGAAGACGTAGATTTAGTTTTGGAAGAAAAACGCCAAACTATCCGCCAAACCCAAATCCTGGACTTTTACCCCGCCACTGAACAGATTTCTGATATAGGGGGATTAGATAACCTCAAAGACTGGTTAATCCGTCGGGGAGGCTCATTTACAGAACGAGCGCGACAGTACGGATTACCACACCCCCGTGGTTTAATGTTGGTGGGGATTCAAGGAACTGGTAAATCTCTAACAGCAAAAGCGATCGCCCATCATTGGCATTTACCATTATTACGCCTCGATGTCGGGCGTTTATTCGGTGGTTTAGTCGGTGAATCAGAATCCCGCACCCGCCAAATGATTCAGGTGGCTGAAGCCCTCGCCCCTTGCGTTTTGTGGATTGACGAAATAGATAAAGCCTTTTCTGGGCTGGGGAGTAAAGGGGATGCAGGAACAACTAGCCGCGTGTTTGGAACTTTCATCACCTGGTTAGCCGAGAAAAAATCACCTGTGTTTGTTGTCACCACCGCCAACGATATTCAGGCTTTACCACCGGAAATGCTCCGCAAAGGCCGATTTGATGAAATTTTCTTTGTGGGTTTACCCAGCCAAGAAGAAAGAAAAGCAATTTTTAATGTTCATTTATCCCGACTGCGCCCCCATAACTTGAAAAGTTATGACATCGATAGGTTAGCTTATGAAACGCCCGACTTTTCAGGAGCCGAGATTGAGCAAACCCTAATTGAAGCCATGCATATTGGGTATAGCCAAAATCGAGATTTTACCACTGACGATATTTTAGAAGCCGCCAGTCAGATCATCCCCTTGGCGCGAACCGCTGTCGAGCAAATTCAAAAACTACAAGAATGGGCTGCGTCTGGGAGAGCGCGTCTAGCCTCAAAAAATAGTCCTTTGAGCGATCGCCTCCGGCGCACTGCGTAACGCATTCAAAGGCAGTTGCAATAATTGATTAGTCAATTATTATTAGTCAATAGTCAATAGTTAATGATCAATTACTATGGACTATTGACTAATGGTGTAGAGGTTGTAACTATGTTTTCTAACTTACTTAAATTTATACTAGGGTTTCTCTTGGCGATCGTTGTTTTAATAGGTAGCAGTGCGACAATTGCGCTCTATTTCGTCAATCGCACCGCCATACCCCCCGCCAAACCGGTGTTTGCTAATGATAATGGCCCGTTGAAACCCAAAAACCCAAAAGCGATCAATGTAAAAGCCTCTCCCACCGCCAAGTCTAGCCCTAGTGCTAGTCCTAGTCCTAGTCCTAGTTCCACTCCTACTCCCACTCCTACTGAATCACCAAAGGAATTACCGCCGGGAGCTTACATAGGGCGAGTCACTTGGCCTCAGGGCTTGAGGTTGCGTACAGAACCAAAACAGGATGCTGAACGTGTTGGTGGAGTTGCTGCTAATCAAAAAATTATCATTTTGGAAGAAAGCGATGATAAAGTCTGGCAAAAGATTCGCGTAGAAGGTAGCGAACAAGAAGGTTGGGTAAAATCAGCTAATACTCAACGAGTTGACGAACAACAACAAGAACAATAAATCTCTGGAAAAATTCAATTTTGTAAACTGAAACCACAACAGATAAACAATTCAAAATTCAAAATTGAAGACTGTTTCAAACGGGGATTTCAACCCCGACTGAAACACTTTCCTACCTGTAGACGTTCGCGCAGCGTGACCCAGGAAAGGGGTATTAGACCCTTTCCTTGCTGATAACCATGAACAAAGCTTGCTGGAGAATTTCTTGACTATAATTTATAATTCAGCACTCAGAAATTTAAAGACAGACACCACGAACTTTAGTTAACAGTGAAGGATGAAAAGTTTTGTCTGCCATCTACTATCTGCCATCTGCTATCTGATTTATTTTCCAGATATATACTAACTTTCTGGGATTTGGATTTTTTCAGTAGTTCTGTAGCATTTTCAGCTAATATCGGGTGACTAAAAAGATAGCCTTGCATTAATTCACATTCAAGAATTCGCAATAAATTCCGTTGTTCTTCTGTTTCAACTCCCTCGACAACAACTGTCAAATTAAGTGCATGAGCTAAAGCAATTATTGCTGTTGTGATTGCAGCACCATTAGTATCATTAGTCAGATCGCGCACAAAAGATTTGTCAATTTTTAAGGCATTAATAGGAAAATTTTTGAGATAACTGAGAGAACAATATCCTGTACCAAAATCGTCTAGGGAAATAGTCACCCCCATATTACCTAGCTCGCTCAAAATTTTTCTGGTGAAGTCAATATTTTGCATAGCAACTGTTTCGGTAATTTCCAACTCTAAACACTGGGGGTTCAATTTGGTTTCTGACAATACCTGCTTCACCAGGCTAACTAAGTCTGGTTGGTTAAATTGTCGTGCAGAGAGATTAACAGCTACCGATAAAGATGGTAAACCGAGAGCATCCTGCCAAACTTTATTTTGTGTACAGGCAGTTCTTAAAACCCATTCACTCATAGGTATAATCAGTCCATTTTCTTCAGCAAGTGGAATAAATTTTCCCGGAGGAATTAAACCTAATTCTGGATGTTGCCAACGCAGTAGAGCCTCCATCTTCATTATTTCACCCGTGGCTATTTTCACCTGGGGTTGGTAGTAAATTATAAACTCTTTCCGCTCTAAGGCAGTGTATAAGCTGTTTTTCAAACTTAACAAGTCTAAAGCTTGTGAATTAATTTCTGATTGATAAAACTGATAGTTATTCCTTCCCTGCGACTTAACACGATATAACGCCGCATCAGCATTTTTAGTCAGTGTTTCTACATCTTCTCCATGCATGGGATAGAGCGCAATCCCAATACTAGGGCTAATATGCAAATGGTGATTCTCAATTTGAAATTCTGATTTGAAAGCTGCTAATATTCGTTCTTGGATGTGGGTAGCATCCTTAAAATCACTAATTTCTGGTAAAAGAAGGGTGAATTCATCACCTCCCCAACGAGCAATAGTATCACCTGATCGCAGACATTTTGTCAGACGTCGGGCAACATTTTGTAATAATTGATCCCCGATCCCATGACCTAGCGTTTCATTAATGGTTTGGAATCGGTCTAAATCTAAAAAACACACTGCTAGTTTACTTCTGTTTTGACGCGCTTGCACCAAAGACTCAGAAAGCCGCTGATTGAATAATACTCGGTTTGGTAGATCGGTTAACAGGTCATGCAAAGCTTGATGGTGAATTGTGGCTTCTGCTATTTTATGAGCAGTGATATCGCGAAAGGTCCAGACTCTACCAATAATTTTGTCACCGATGCGCTGCGGTTGGGAATAACGCTCAAATACTCTACCATCTTTAAAGGCGATCGCATCATAAATTTGGGCATCTGGGTTAAGGTATGATTGTCTAACTGTGTCCAGATGCTGTCTCGGATTTTCTAGCTGTTTGCTGGCCACTCTCAGGGCTTGTTTGTAATTTCCTGACTCCACAAGTAATTCAGGAATGCACCACATCTGGACAAACTTTTGATTAAAACCTACGATTTTGCCTTGAGTATCCACCACTAAAACACCGTCAGTGGTAGATTCTAGTGTGATCTGTTGCCAAGTCCAAGATTTTTCTAGTTCTTTTTGGATGCGCTGGCGTTCAGCAGTTTCTTTATGTAATTCAGCTAACAAAAACTTTTCTACGCCCACTTGAGGTAGGTCGGGAATATGACGCTCATCTGCTTGTATATTCCGAAATTTTGCCAACGGAAAATATGAGATGCATAACGCAATTAATTTTGCTCCCAAGCAGATGAACAAACCGACCATTAACAACATCATGGCAGTCTCTGCTCTATTAAGTAATGGATAATTTTTGTCTGGGCATTTTTTTAATCTTCATCCTAAATTACAATAACTTTATATCTCGTTAATCACAATTTTAACTACATAACTCCGTCTCCTCATTACGGAAATACTACAGTAATAGTAAATCATTTGTGAGATAAAAAGGCTGAACAGCCTATAAATACTTACTTTTCGTTTACGGATTTTCTCACGATTGAATTTGGATTGCTATAGCTTTTTTAAGCTACTAATAAATTTTAATATGTAATAAATCTTAAGACAATAAAAAAAACCAATTTTAAAAAGAGGTAATGTAAGGGTGAAAAACTTGACAATAAAGACTTTCAGCAGTTTTGTTGCGCCCTAAAAAATTAAACAGACAGAAGCAATTGCGAACCTTGCTGGGTTTTATTGACTTCAATCCGGGCTTGGAAGGCTTCCTTGAGGTGGGGCATATGGGTGACGGTGAGAATGCAGGCGAAATCGTTAGCGATCGCATTTATAGCGGCAATTAAGCGATCGCATCCTTCCGCATCCTGTGTGCCAAACCCTTCGTCCACAATCAATAATTGCAAAGCCGCTCCCACCCTCTGGGCCAATAATTTCGCCAAAGCCAAACGGATAGCAAAGTTAATTCTAAAAGCTTCCCCACCAGAGTAAGTTTCATAAGCTCGCGTACCTCTGGTATCAGCAATTAAAATATCCAAAGTGTCTATCAGCTTGGCGTTTTTCTTGCTGGACTTGCCACTGCGCCCAGCTTTCTGCGTCACAAATTGCACATGCAACTGATTACCACTCAGCCGCGAAAGTAGTTGATTTGTCTCGGCTTCTAGTTGGGGTAACACATTTTCAATCATCAGTGCTTGGATGCCATTTTTACCGAAGGCTTGGGACAATTCCTGATAAACACGATATTGCTGCTTGCAATATTGCAGTTGCTGCTGCTGTTGCTCATACTCAACTTGCTGCGTTTCTAATTGGTGAGCCAGTTGTTCCAAACGCCCCAACTTGGCTATTTGCTCATCAAGTTGCCGTCTGCGGGTTGCCAATTGCTGCTCTAAAGCTTGAATTTGGGCCGATGGATTATCTGTTTGGGTGAGTTGCTGGACAATGCTTTCGATTTGGTGAGCGAGTTTTTGCCGCTCTGCTAATCTGGCAGTTTGGGACTCCTGCAACTCTTGCAATCTTGCCTGGAGTTGGGGATATTGCTGTTGAGCAGACAACATTTGTTGGTAACGCAAATGCCAAGATTGAAGCTCACGAACAGATTGGCGGAGGTGATTGTGTTGCTCGGAACTGTAAGCAATTTCGGTAATTTGCCGCTCTAGGGCAGCGATTTGTCTAGCACAATCAGAATCAATTTGCTCTTGCTGAATTCTCGTTTGAAATTGGGCAATATTCGCTTGGAGTTCGGGTTTTCGGGCTGTTAGTGTGGCGCGGCGCTTGGTAGCATCTTTAATTTGCTGAAGTTTAATTTCTGCCCACCGCCATCGCTCAACTTCGCTGCGGGCCAGGGCGTGGTCTTGTTCATTGTAATTGAGTTGTTGCAGATATTCGTCTAGCTGCCGGAGTTCTGCTTGTTTGTCAGGGGCATAATCACCAGCTTGGAGCGATCGCTCTAAATGTTCTTTTTCAGCAACAATTTGTTGCAGCTGTTGTTGCACATCCGTTGTTGCTTCTAACTGTGCCGCTAACTGTCCCCGTTGTTCCCGCAAAGCATCATAAGCCGCCAATTGTTGGGATATTTCTCTGTATTCCTGCCTGAGTACCTGAATTTCTCTATCTGAAACCGCCATTTGTTCCCGCACTACCCAAAATTGCCCCTGAGTATCCTGGTACTCAAGTTGGGTTTTTTCGATCACTCGGCTCCAGTGATGTTCATCTAAAGAACGTTCACACAAGGGACAAAGGGCATTAGGGTTTTGGAGCATTTGCAGTTTTTGTTCTAATTCACCCAGCACTTTTTCATAATCCCCTTGAGTCGCTCGCAAGCGTTCGATAAAATGACGCCGTTCCTGCCCTTTTTCTTGGACTCTTTGCAGATAAACCCGCTTTTTCTCCAATTCCTCAATCTGCACTCCCACATCGATCACCGCTTGCTGGAGTTGCGGTTGGCGGCGATGTTGGCGTTGTAGTTGATTTTCTGTAGATTGCAGTTGTTCGAGTCGCGCTACCAAACTCGCATGGGTGCGATCTAGTTGGCTTTGTAAAGTTACCCGTTGTTGTAACAAGGGACTAACTTGCATTTGCAGTTGATCCAAATGCGCTACATGATTACGCGCAGCGGCTAATTGTGCCAAAGCCGCTTCCACATCACCAGATTTAGTGAGAGTTTGCTGAATTTCTCGCTCTTGTTGCTCCAAAGCTTCTAATTGAGCTTGAGCCTGTTGCAGTTGCCTTTCAATGTCGTTAATTTGTTTGGTAAGCTGTTGTTGTTTTAGTTGCCGTAAACCAGTGGCTTGGGTATGTTGTGCAAATTTGGCAGCAAAGGCTTCTTCTTGAGATTGCAGATTTTGGTATTCGGTATATCCAGCTTGAATTTCGGCTTCTTGATGTAAAATTTCTTCTAAATCTGCTAGCTGAGTTTTCACCGCTAACTGTTCTTGTTGGAGGCGATCGCAATCTTGGGTAAGATTCTGGAATTGCTGCCTCACAAAACTCAGTTGTTGTTCCCAATTTTGCCGCTGATGCTGCACAACTTGCAAATTTTGTAATTGAATATTGTCAAAAGCTTGCACCTGTTGCAGTTGATTCAGTTCAGCTTCTAACTCTATTCGTTGCGCCTCAGTTGTCTCCCGTTGTTGTAGCTGAATTTTAATCGCCTCTAAAGAACGCTCTAAATCCTCCACCCTGAATTTGAACTGTTTAGAACTGTCCTTTGCCCGTTCTTCTAATTCATCATACTGATTCAGCTTCAACAACTCCGCTAAAATTTCCTTGCGTTCCGTCGGACGCTTTAGCATGAATTCATCAGCTCTACCTTGACGCAGATAGGCAGAATTAATAAAAGTATCGTAATCTAGTTTGATATGTTGTATAATCACATCCTGTGTTGCTCGCACCCCTTTGCCAGTGAGCGAACGAAACCCAGAAGGCGTTTCTATTTGAAATTCTAAAACGCCACTTGCACCCCGGAGACGGGTACGAATAACCCGATATTTTTGTTGGTTATTATGGAAAGTGAAATCAACCCGAACTTCTTTCGCGCCAGAATAGATCACATCATCTTCAGCAGTAGCGCGGCTTTCGCCCCAAATTGCCCAAGTGATTGCCTCCAGCAGAGAAGATTTACCCGCACCATTGGAACCGCAAATACAGGCCGTGTGCAAACCGCGAAAATCTAAAGTTGCATCACGGTAACTGAGGAAGTTTTTGAGGATAAGTTGTACTGGGATCATTGAGGCTATAGCGCCACATTTACAATTTTAATAATTAGCAGTACAGATGCACTTCTTTTGTTAGTTTAGCTATCTAGACAGCAGGTTTCTAGTCTTGAATACATCAATTTTACATAAATTAACAATAAAATGGGTTGGCTTTTGATGTTGGGTAAAATATTTTTCCCGACTTCAGAGAAAAAATTGGGAGTAACGAGCGTGGATGCGATCGCTAAAATAATCTTTAATAGAACTCACAGCATACCCATCTTCGTAATCAAACAGTCGTGACTCGATTTATTCATGACCAATTTGCCAAAGACTATCTGGAAGAACTGCTAAAATCTTATGGGAAAGTAGAAGCCCCCAGTCGTGTTGCCGGAGAGGTGCGAGAAATCGATGTCTTATTTTCTCCCTCAATTCCCCAAAACCCTAATTTGCAAACCCTCGGTTTATTAGGCTCCTTTGCAGATAACACCGCTATCCTGGAACCATACCGCAACCCGGCATCAAAAGAAGAAATTTGTGATTGTCTCCTAAAATTATTAGAACTTAGGGGTGCATTACAAAGGGAAGCAAACCGAAATAAAACCCCCATTCAAGAATTAGCAAATCCCAAATTATGGATTCTCACCCCCACAGCATCCACGACGCTGTTAGCGGGATTTGGTGCAACTCAAAAAGCCGATTGGTTGCCCGGAGTACACTTTTTACCAGAGTATTTACGGGCAGCTATCGTTGCTATCCATCAATTACCACGCATTCAGGAAACCCTGTGGTTAAGAATTCTTGGTAGAGGAACAACACAAAAACAGGCAATTGATGAATTAGAAACGCTACCATCAAACAACCCATTCCGGCGAGCAACGCTAGAATTACTGTATAACTTGCAGAAAAGCTTAGTAATCTCTCAAACTCCAGAAGCAGATGACAAGGTGCTAATTATGCGACTTACACCATATTATCAACAAGACCGGGAACAAGCCATACAAGAAGGAAGACAAGAGGGAAGACAAGAGGGAATACAGGAAGGAAGACAGGAAGGAAGACAGGAAGGAAGACAGGAAGGAAGACAGGAAGGAAGACAGGAAGCACAAAGACAACTTGTAGAAAATTTACTGCGAGTTCGCTTTGGTTCATTGGATGCACAACTATCAGGAATTATTGAACCGTTATTAGCGCTACCACCAGAAGAGTTTACCCCCTTACTAGTGAATTTATCACGGGAAGAATTAATTAATCGGTTTGGTAGATAATTTGGCAGGTCGTCTTAGTTACCAAGGATGCAAAGTATTCAGTACTCTTGCTGAGGACTAAGGCGATCGCTTGCAATAGGCTGCGTGATAGCGCAAAGCGATCGCATTTATCCCATTTTGGCGAGAATTATCAAAAATAAAAACCCGCGCTGGCGGTTATCAGGATTTAGTTTAGAGGTTTTCTTCGTCTTGGGGAACGGGTAGAAGTTTAGAGACTTCCAATTAAAAAAATATCCAATCAGTAGGGACACAGCATTGCTGTGTCCCTACAAGTCTATGATTACTGGATCATTTATTTTTTGATATTCCCTTAAAAAGGGTGGTTTTGAATTGCCAATGCAAGTACAGGATAATCACTAACCCCTGGAAAGCGTGATTTTTTTTAAGCTGATACCAAGCTTGATTTAGAACTTTTTTAACTAGCCAAGGTAAAAATATTTTTTTAATTGTCCACAAAAGGGCAGTTTCCATAACCGAGAAGATTTGTATGTGTACCCTTACATAGTCAAAAATAGGTGTCTACAATCCAGCCAGCGTATAAGCTAGAGAATGCCTGACTTCTTGCCTGAGTTGCTTGACTTTAAAAGCAGACACCGGATATACCTAAGACAACGGTAAAAATTTTGTCTAGTGCTATGGCAGGGCGATCGCAACAAGCATCTTCAGAAGGCATCGAAAAAGCAAAACAGGCTTTAGATAAAAATTCCTTAAATCAAGTTTCTCTAGCAGAAGACTTAAAATTCAGCCGCGCTACAGTCAACAATTTCTTTGCAGGTAAGCCAGTTGACCGTAAGTATTTTTCCCAAATTTGTGAAAAGCTGGGTTTTGAGTGGGAAGAGATAGTCACCAAGTCAGCTAACGAACCAGAAACAAATCAAGACAGCAGCATTAATATTGATGCTTTAGTTCAAGATGTACGCGAAACCATAAAACCCCTCATCCAAGAACGCTGCGGTACAATGCGGGTGCTAGATATGACTCAGCCCATCGGGTTGAACGACATCTACACCAACGTCAACATATTGGAGAAAATCACAGGAAAGCGACGACTAGGAATTGATGAATTTTTGCAACAGTGTAAAAGTGAGGATTTTGACCGCTTTGGACTTGGGAAAATTACTGAAAAACGAGTACCTGGAATAGAAGCGGTTAAGAAATATCCCAAGCTGATGATTTTGGGTAAGCCAGGGGCAGGTAAAACCACATTTTTGAGATATTTAGCAATTCAGTGTATTGGGGGTGATTTTCAGGCTGAACGTGTGCCGATTTTTGTCACTCTCAAAGACTTTGCAGAAGCTGCAAACAAACCAAGCTTACTAAACTTTATTATTCAATTCGTAGGACAGGCGTCTCGCCTGTCATTGGAAATAGATGATATTAGCCGCAGGCAAGATGCCTGCGCTACGAATATTGAAAAATTATTAACTCAAGGTAGAATGCTGATTCTACTTGATGGCTTAGATGAAGTCAGAGAAGAAGATAACACCCGCGTTTTAAAAGAAATTCGTGATTTTTCTGACCGTTTTCGAGAAAATCACTTTGTCATCACCTGTCGAATAGCCGCCAAGGAATATACATTTGATAAATTTACAGAAGTAGAAATTGCTGATTTTGATAATAAACAAATTGCCAATTTTGCAAATAACTGGTTTAAGGAAAAAGCCGTAAAACCAGAAGATTTCATTAAACGACTCGAAGATAACAAGCGAATCCAACAACTCGCGGCAAGTCCTCTATTGTTAACGCTGTTGTGTTTAGCATTTGAAGAATCAGGAGATTTTCCAGCAAATCGTTCTGAGTTATATAAAGAAGGACTGGATGCGCTGTTAAAAAAATGGGATGCAAAGCGCGGAATTCAGCGCGAACAACTTTACAAAAAGTTATCAGTTCAA
This sequence comes from Cylindrospermum stagnale PCC 7417, assembly GCF_000317535.1. Classification (NCBI taxonomy): domain Bacteria; kingdom Bacillati; phylum Cyanobacteriota; class Cyanophyceae; order Nostocales; family Nostocaceae; genus Cylindrospermum; species Cylindrospermum stagnale. The sequence goes on along the minus strand of NC_019757.1, from coordinate 4,202,308 downwards.
CGCAAAGAAGATTTACTCAGCAAAATTGCCTTGACGACATTTGAGCGGAGTGATTATTTCTTCAAGCAGAAAGTAGCAGAACAATACATTTTTGGATAGAGAAATTAAGAAACGTGATGATTAAATATCGCAATATTGGTCATGATTGGCAGTTTACTAAACAGCAGAAAGAATTGCTTCAACAATATTATGATGCCAATTTATTACTAGTTGAGTGCCTCAATAGTAATTGTAATGTCAGCCGTGAAGTACGACAACATAGAGAAGATACCTTACTATTACCCATTGCAGAATTAAAAAATTACAAATTAAAATCTAACCCCTAATATTCCTTCTTCTTTCTTCTTCCTTCTTCCTTCTTCCTTCTTCCTTCTTCCTTCTTCCTTCTTCCTTCTTCCTTCTTCCTTCTTCCCTCTTCCTTCGCGCTCTTCGCGCCTTCGCGGTTCGTTTAAAACCCTTCAGGAACAAAACCCGCAACCCCACGTCTGACAACCCCTTCACCCCATCAATCAACGCACATTAACAAAACAAAAATTCTGCGGAACGATCGCACATTTTCCCCCGTCATCAAATCACCAACACTTGCGGGATATGCCTAAAGTCATGTTTCATCAACATCTGAAACTATCTCTGCAAACCCGCGTCATTAAATCCATCACACAAAAAGGGAAGCTTGACTATGCATCGCCTACTACGTTGGAAAACTGGAACACTTGCACTCATGGCAATGACAATTACCACAAGTGCTATTACTCCCTTTGTTATCCTTGCTCCTGCTAACGCCCAATACAATATTAATCAACCCCGCTCAATTACAATTCCTGCTAACGTCACCTTACCTGTTACCTACGAAAAAGAGAAAGTTATTGTTAGTCCTGGAGAAACTGCAACCCTAACCCTGAAAATACCCAACGACATTATCGACAGAAACAGAACCGTCTTAATTCCCGGCGGTACTGAAGTTGTGGGCAGGCTAGAACCTGTCAACCTCAACAGCGGTTATTCCAGCAATGCGAATGATCCAAAGAACAAAGGTGTGCGGTTTGTAGCCCAAGAATTAGTATATGCCTCAGGTCGGCGTCAGGCGATTAACGCTACTTCTCAGACAATTACTAGAACCGAGAAAATCACCAAGGGAGCAAATACTGGAACTATTTTAACAGATGCAGTCATTGGTGCAAGTACTGCCAGTGTGATCGCACTGCTTACAGGCAACAAAAAAATTGAAATTTTAGAAACTGTTGGTGGTGGGGTTGCCGGTGCTGTAACAAGTGTGCTGTTGCGGAAAAAAGAAGTTGATGTCTTTGTCCTCAGGCCCGAACGGGATTTGAAAATCACACTTAACTCTAGCTTGGTAGTGTCTCGCAATTAGGATTAATTCAGTTTGATTTGTGACTTCAATTATCCTCAGATCGCGCCATTGCTACTGCAACTCATAACTATTGTGTGTGCGTTCGCCTTTGGCGCGACGTAACCCTTCGCCAACTGCGATCGCTTTGCATCATCGCCTGATTTTTGGTACTAAGTAATTAAGTAATACTTTCTTAACTTTATGACCAAAGACCTATATGCATATTACCAGAGACCGATATGCATCAACACAAACGTTCTGGTATGCTTAGACATATTGGTAAAACTTTTTACAAACTACAGAAAATAATCGGAACTTTTGATTTCAGGTATTGTCTCAGTAATCAACAGAAAAAAATAATTGTGGTGGGGTAAATATCAATGTTTAATTTAAATCGTTGGCAATCAGGAACAGCGGCACTCATGGCTTTGAGCGTCACAGCGGGGACTGTCGCACCCTTCATTATAGCCGCGCCCTCTTTAGCTCAAACAACTTTTTCTGATGTTCAATCTAACTACTGGGCATCACAGTTTATTCAAGAATTGTCACAACGGGGTGTAATTGCCGGCTTCCCCGATGGTAGCTTCCGCCCAGAAGAGCCAGTGACACGCGCCCAGTTTGCGGCGATGATCAACAAAGCTTTCCAAAAGCAGGCACAACGCCAGCCAATCACTTTTAGAGATGTACCCAGCAACTACTGGGCAGCCAATGCGATTCAGCAAGCCTACACCATCGGTTTTTTGGCAGGATATCCAGGCAATAACTTCAGACCAAACGAAGCTATCCCCCGTCAACAGGTTTTGGTTTCCCTCGCTAACGGTCTGCAATACACCGCCAGTACTGACCCGGCAACCATTTTGCAATACTACAATGATGCCTCTAGTATCGCTGACTATGCCCGTAGTCCCATTGCCGCAGCGACTGAGAAGCAAATTGTCGTTAACTATCCCAATGTGAAGTTCTTGAATCCGACTGTCACCGCCTCGCGGGCACAGGTAGCGGCTTTTATCTACCAAGCTTTGGTTAGTTCTAATCAAGCCACAGCCATTAACTCGCCTTATATTGTGGCTATTAACACTACGCCAACACCCACGGCGATCACGATTCCCGAAGGGACTGCTATTCCTGTGAAGTACGACCAAGCTAAAAAAATTCTGGTCACCAAAGATGAAACAGCACCTTTGACACTCACAGTCTCGCAAAATGTGGTTACGCAAGACGGCGTTGTGGTGATTCCCGCTGGAAGTCAGGTGATTGGTCAACTCAAACCTGCTCAGGGCGGTTCTCAATTCGTTGCCCAGAAGCTAGTTTTGACTTCAGGTCAGGAGTATGATTTGAACGCTAGTTCTGATGTGATTACCAAAACTGAAACTGTCAAGAAGGGTATTAGTACTGGTGCAATCATCCAGAATACCGTTTTTGGAGCTAGCGCAGCGGCGGCGGTATCTGCTGTCACAGGCGATCGCGCTATTGCCACAGAAGAAGTCTTGGGCGGCGCGGGTATTGGTGCGTTAATTGGGGTGTTCTTTGGTAGAAATAGTGTTGACTTAATCGCCATCGAACCTAACACCGACCTGCAAATGACGATCAATCAAAACTTGTCGATTGCACTTAAATAATAATTAGACAGATGAAGGGCGGGGAGACCCCGCCCCTACTTCAGGCAACCAAATAATAACTGTAGTTCCTGGGGTATGCGGTGAAGTGATAGCTGAGTCGATTGCAGGGCTGAAAACTTCTATTTCGCCCTGCATTTGCTCGAGTAGTTGTTTAGCGATCGCCATTCCCAAACCTGTGCCGGGAATCGCTGTTTGCGCTTGTACTCCCCGGTAATGCCTTTCTCCCAAATGCTCTAAATCTTCGGGAGGAATGCCAGGGCCAGTATCACTGATGGCTATGCCTTGAAAATTAGCTCTTTTTTGCCCTACCTGAATCAAAATCTTGCCGCCAGAATTTGTATATTTCAAAGCATTATCAATGATATTGCTCAAGACTTCCCGCAATGCTTTGATGTTAACCTGTACTGGGGGCAAATCGGCGGGAATATTCGCCATCAGTTGGAGATTTCGCTCTTGGGCGATCGCTTTAGCTGATACTAATAATGGGTCTAATAAATCTGCTAACAAGCAATCAGCGGTTTTTTCTCCCGTTCCTGGCAATAATAGCGCTGGTTTAGCGTCTTTTTGGAAACTTGCTTCCACAAAAACTTTGGATTCCGGGAGTTTCCGTAGTGCTAGATCAGCCTCAGTCAAATCAATCACCTCATCAAACTGGATCAACAATTCCTTCAGGCGATCGCTCTCTCTGACTATACTAGTCCCCACATCTCGATTAGGATCTGCTGGCCGCAGTCGCTTTAACAGCAGTTTGCCAAAAGTCCGCACAGCAGTTAATGGGTTACGAAACTGGTGCAAGAGATTATCCAGTAAATCTCGTTGCTTTTCTTGGAAAATTTGTTGTTGATGTAGCTGCTGCTGCAACCATGCGCGACGCTGATCTAAAATACATGCGATCGCCATAGTTTGGGCTATCCGTTGAATTTCACCTTGCTCATGATCATTCCATCTCCGGTCTTCCCTGCCTGTCACCAATAACCCCATCATCACACCCTCATAAATCAGAGGTAAAACAATTTGGTTACCACTGAGCAAGTATTCATCTTCTAAATGGGGTTGGGTGGCTTCTTTTGTTTCTGACTCCAGAGATGGGCTAGGAGATTTTGACCCAGATATCAATAACCTGCGCTGGTGATTGGGTAATGCCAAAACATTGCTAACTTGTAGTTGCTTGGTTGCAGTTGTCGAAACCGGCTCCTCAGAGTGCCGTAACACTGCTGTCTCTGGGTAAACCACTACAGGAATCAGTTTCGCGTCACCAGTGGGAGCTTCTACCAATTCTTGTGTCAAGTACACAATACTCAAAGACGCTCCCAACCCTTGGGTGAGCAGCGCTGTTTGCTCTCGGCACAGAGCCAGAAAATCAGAACTGGCAGACATTAACATTTTTTAGCTTTTGCTCAGAATTACAGACTTTGAGGGAGAATCAAAGAAGACCTTGAGTTTTTACCAATGTGATTTAATAAAGCTTAACTAAATCTTCTCAGTAATGGTTTGCACCAAGGGATTATCTTTTTACCTACTGTTGATTTTTCCAACTTTCAAAAATATTATTTTTGTTGTATCAAAAGGTTAAAACCCATTGATTTCTTGAACTAGAACTTATATAATGACGACGGATTTTGTAGCTATCACTACAATCTATAGCTTGAAAGAGGAGGACAATAGGTTGGCAAGGAGACGCAAAAGGAAAAGCCGTCGTCGCCAGGAAGGACGGCGCATCTTAGAGCACGTGCCTCAATATAGCATCGAAAGCGGTGAAGAGAAACCTGTGACAGCAGCTAGAAAATTCATTCAAGCTGAAGGTATTTTGCCACCGGCGCTGCTACTCGTAAAGCGGAACGAACACACTACAGACCGTTATTTCTGGGCAGAAAAGGGCCTATTTGGTGCTCAATACGTAGAAGAAAACCATTTCTTGTTTCCCAGCCTGAGGATATTAGAGGCTCCTACAGGACAGGAACCCATGGCTGTAGCTAGTAGGTGAACTATAGATGGCTATTCTACGCATTGGATATGGCTTCTGACAATAATTAACTGGCAAAATTGCTCAGTTTATGCAAAAATTCCATTTTTTTTAAGTTTGTAGCTGAATTTGCCAGTAAGGCTTGTCCAGGTAGTGGGAGAATCAACTAGTCTCAAGCCATGCTCAGGTGCATGGGTTGATCTCTAGTTTGATAATGCAGCGGGGAGTGGGGACAGAGTCAACAGCATCTAGTAGAAAAGCGTGAAGTTGTGCTCTCATCAGGTAGATTGCCAACACGCTCTGTCAACCAATCTAAATTTTTCCCTATGACATCAGTTGTGGGGGAGAAATTGACACCAATTTCATTTTGCCTCCTCCCTACTGCCCATTTCCTGAATAGTTAGTCAGAAGTCTACATCTCATAATTTAGGCGATGGTCTCAATAACCAACAGTCAATCACCAGCCTTTAACTGTAACGCCCTCTGCAACTCGGCGAGTTCATCTCGATGGGCAATGACAGTAATACCACTTGAGGAGCGTTGTTCGCTCTGGTTTAATTCTATCTTGAGTGACACCTTCTCAAGTCTTCCAGCTTTTTTCCAATAAAATAGACCGCTTAAAGGCGACAGCAGCACTATTGCTGGAAATAACTGACTAGAGTCAGGAAAAAGCAGCGCCAAAACCAATGATAGACAAGCAAGACCAGCGAAGGCCAGCAGCGTCAAAAACACAGCTAAAAATCGGCTAGGTCTAACGAACCCTTCAAAAGTGACTTGGTTTTGTTCTTGGTCTACCGCTGCCACTCGGTACGACCGCGAGCGGAAATACTCCTTTAATTGAGACATTAAAGCAGCTTCGTCTTGCTCAGATACTAGTTGCGCTTTTTCTATCCGGTCTTTGGTCGAGGCACGAATAAAGAAAAATAGACCAACCGATAACAACAAGGTTAGCAGCAACGTGGATGGCAGAATAGCGATATCCATAACTAATGGTTACTGTTTTACAGGAGGGGACTTATTCATTATCAATTATTCGTTAATTTTTTCTCTGGTTGATGTAGTCCTGCCAAAGATGAGCTAATCTAAGCGATTGAACTCGCCATCCTCGAGCGACTTGATACATCCGCCTGGGGCGTCCTCGTCCTTCGAGTCTTTTCCAATATCCATTGATCGCCCTTTCGTCTTCGAGAAATTTGATTGCACTATAAAGTACAGTGTCCGAAAGCCGATAGGTTGGATGTTCAGTTTCCAGTCGCTGGATTAACTCGGTTCCGTAGGATTCACCTTGTATCAAAATACACAGAATATAACAAACTGCTAGTTCCTGACAGAGGTAAGTTGGCGGAGGATTTTCAAAGAATTGATATATATCCTCAAGTTTCATGGTTAGTGAATGGCTAAAAAAAGGCCTTAGAGTAAAGTAAGTAATTCAAAATCAGTATATATTAATACTATATCATAAGTAAGTAGATACCGCTACTAAGGCTAGATTTCTCAAGTGTAAACAAACATTAAGCAATCACCCACGTTTTTCAATTGTGGGACGGGTGTGCAAGTCTTGAGGCGCAAATTTTTGCGCCCCTACCCGAGCTCGTAGCCGTGGGGTGAGGAGCAAGCAGACAGTGACTTTGCCGCCATCTTAGTGTTGAGTGATGCCGAGCTGGTTACAGACGCTGAAGCACTGAAGCAATAAAATACCTATCGAAGAAATTCTACAGTTAAAATGCCATTTTGTCTGTAAAACTTAAATAAACACTTCGTTTTATGGTGCTTTTCCCAGTCCAGAGCCTAAAAAATTGAACCAAGGGAGTTTTGCAGGTGAAAACCACTATAACTGTGGAAACACCTCAGCAGAGAGTCAGTACTGACGGGAGCAAATTTTAGATTTGGGATTGAGGAGATTAAGTGGAAAAACCAAATCTAAAATTTAAGAATCCGAAATTGGATGCTCCCGGAATTATCAGCGGGGACAATCTCAACTCTCAAATTTTAAATTCGATGATTGACTGGACTGGAGATACTATTGTTCCATCTCTTAAGTGTGATATTAAACTTATCAAGCGTGAGCCTGAATTGGTGATCTGTTATGTCACAAAACCCCGACGCCCCGTCGTCTTCATCTAATATTCGGGCAATTGCCCAAACGTTCCGCCTTACAGGTTGGATTAGTTTCTGGATTCAGTTAGTACTAGGAGTAATTTCTGGTATAATCGTTCTTCTCTACGCTATCTTTAGTCAAAGAACTGGCAGCCCAAGCAATAATCCAGGGACTGGGTTTGGCGTCTTTTTAGCAATTTGTGGATTGGTCGTTTTGGGAGTTGGCATTTATTTAGCCTACCGTTACACCAGAATCGGTAATCAACTGCAATCTTCTAACCCCAACAACCGCCCGCGCAAAAGTGAGACTGTACAAATTTTGCGTTTGGGACTGATGGTGAATTTAGCGGGAATTCTCGTCACACTATTGGGGGCACAAGCAATTGTGGGTACGCTAGTGGCCAGGTCTATCTCCCCTCAAGCCGTAACTACCCAACTATTTGACCCCACCCGAATTATTAGCGGTCTAGATATGCTTGTGGTGCAGGCAAACACTAACACTGTTTCAGCACACTTTGCCGGACTTGTAGTATCGCTGTGGCTACTCAATCGCATTAACCGGTCTTAGGCAACATTTTTCTGGTTGCAATTCCGGTGACGGCAAGCCAAAATCAGTATATGCTGGTGTTTTGGCGAAAAGATACTAGGCTAAAAATAAAAGAAAAATCTGTGTTGGATCTTAAGCAAATTCGGGAAAATACCCAATTAGTTCAGGAACGGTTGAATGGTCGTAGTGGTAAATACGATATTCAGCCCATATTAGAGTTAGATAAAAAGCAACGGGAACTGGAGGGGACACGCAGTCAACTCCAAGCCCGGAGCAACGAAATCGGTAAAATCGTCGGGCAAAAGATCAAATCTGGGATAGAGCCTCAAGACCCAGAAATTCAAGCCTTGCGGGATGAAGGGAACTCGATTAAAGCTAAATTAAGCGAACTGGAACCGCAAGAAAAAGAACTGAAAGCGGAAATTCACCAAAAGTTACTAGAACTCCCCAATTTGCCAAGTGATGCTACACCAATTGGTAAAACTGAGGAAGATAACCAAGAAATACGCCGTTGGGGGGATGAATATCTGCCTCAAAACCCGAACATTCTCCCCCATTGGGAAATTGGCGAAAAGTTAGGTATTCTCAATATTGAGCGAGCCGTAAAAGTTGCCCAAAGTCGCTTTGTAACGTTAGTGGGGGCTGGTGCGGCTCTGGAGAGGGCATTAATTCAATTTATGCTATCCCTGCAAACCCAAGCTGGGTATGTGGAAGTCAGTCCACCACTGTTAGTGAATACTGAATCTCTCACAGGAACTGGTCAGTTACCCAAGTTTGCAGAAGAAAGCTTTAAATGTGCTGAGGATGATTTGTGGTTAATACCAACAGCAGAAGTTCCCGTTACCAACCTCTACCGGGGGGAAATTCTCGCTGCTGAAGATTTACCAATTTATCACTGTGCTTATACTCCTTGTTTCCGTCGAGAAGCGGGAAGTTATGGACGGGATATGCGGGGTTTAATTCGTCTGCATCAATTCAATAAAGTTGAGTTGGTGAAACTTGTTCATCCTAGTTCTTCTTTTGAGGAACTAGAAAAATTGGTGGGGAATGCAGAAGCGATTTTACAAGCTTTAAAATTACCTTATCGCGTCATCAATTTATGTACTGGTGATTTAGGTTTTTCTGCAACCAAAACCTACGATTTAGAAGTTTGGCTACCTTCATCTGGGAAGTATCGAGAAATTTCCAGTTGCTCTAATTGTTTTGATTTCCAAGCGCGACGGGCAGATATTCGCTTTAAGGAAGCGGGTAAGAAAGGTACTCAGTTTGTCCATACCCTCAACGGTTCTGGTTTGGCTGTGGGAAGGACAATGGCAGCGATTTTGGAGAATTATCAGCAACCAGATGGGACAGTGTTGATACCGGAAGCATTGCAGGTTTATTTGGGAAGGGAGGTTTTGTAACTTGAATAAGTTAGGGATAACAAGCATGATAAAGCCATTAGATTTGGTATCGCTCATTATTTCTGTGAAGCGTATACGGTTATCCCTACTTTTAATTAATACATATATATTTAAGTAAGCGCTAAAATTTGAGATGACAGAAGATTTAGCCTTAAATTCTATAATATTAGGCTAAATTGTAGATTCGAGATTTCATCTCAAAAGTTAACAGTCAAAATATGGTTCACTCTCCTTCAGATTCTGCTTCTGAGTTAGAAACATTTAAAGTCCTATCAATAGATGGAGGGGGGAGCAAAGGGCTGTATTCAGCCAGAATCCTAGAACATTTTGAGGATAGATTTAATTGTCATATCGCTGATTATTTTGACTTGATTTGTGGTACTTCAACGGGAGGGTTGATTTCACTGGCATTATCCCTAAATATACCTGTCAGTTTGATCAGTAACCTATACTACAGACGAGGAAAACAAATTTTCCCACAGCAAAATAATTTTCTAAGTTTGCTGAAACAGATTTTTCTGAGAAGCAAGTATGATAACAGCGAATTGAGGAGAGCATTGCAAGAAATATTTGGAGACCGAACCCTTGCAGACTCTCGCTGTTTGTTGTGTATCCCTGCATTTTCTTTAACTGATGGTAGACCATTCATTTTTAAGTACGACCATAATGAAGGTAATTTACGTAGGGATAGCAAAACAACGTATGTTGACATAGCTCTTGCAACAAGTGCAGCACCAGCTTATCTGCCAATTGTTACTATTGATACTTATGATCAAAAACAGTTTATTGATGGAGGAGTTTATGCCAATAATCCAACTTTAGTTGGTGTTGTAGAGGCACTCCGGTACTTTGTTGGCAAAGGCAAAAGATTTCAGAAGCTAATGGTGATGTCTATTGGTTCTCTAGAGCCAAATCCTGGAAGGCGTTTTGTTTCTAAATATCATCGTTCGGTTCTTGACTGGAACAAGGATCTGATCACTACATTTTTTGAGGGTCAAGCTTATGTTACGGGTTACTTTGTGGACACTTTAGCAAACTATTGCGACTCCCCGTTTGATTATGTTCGTATTCCTGGTGCGCCTTTATCTCCACAGCAGGCACAAATTATTAACATCGATAACACTTCCAAAGAGGCATTGCAGTTAATGTCGCAAATGGGGACAGATCAGGCATTGTTTTGGGGTAGGACGCCAGAAATTGCTGAGTTTTTCAAAGAGCGTAAACAATATCTTATCAGGTGATCTGAAGGTAAATAAAGCAATTAAAAGTAGCACATATTTTTTGCATTCGGCGCTATAATGTCTCTCCTAGATCAGTTGAAGAATAAGAAAATAGCATTTTAACTGGTGCGTCACGCTGACTTGTCAGTTCGGCCAAATTATAATAAGAGAGAGCAAAAGTTAATGAAAATAAGATCGCTATGCTAAAAAGTTACGAAGCTATTTATGAGAACGGTAAAGTAACATGGGTATCAGAACAGCCTCAAGTTAATGCTGCTCGTGTGATCGTAACTATCCTAGAAGAAACCTTCCCATCAAAAAAACGACGGACTCCCCCTGTTTCGATTGCTGGTAAAGGCAAAACATTAGGGGATATTATCAGTCCTATTGTGAACGAAGAAGAGTGGGAATGTCTGAAGTAATTGTCCTCGATACCCATATCTGGTTCTGGTTTATTAATCAAGAATTTGAGCGATTTCCTACTCACTGGCGAGAAGCTATCGAAACGGCTGAAGAGGTAGGTGTTTCGGTTATTTCCTGCTACGAAATTGCACTCGCACATCAGCGAGGAAGACTAGAGTTACCCTGTGCTGCTAATCAATGGTTTCAGGAGGCATTACAGCTATCAGACATTACATTATTTCCCTTGACTGCTGAAATTACCTGTCGTGCTGTAGAGTTATCTCCTATCCACAAAGATCCGTTTGACCGCTTAATTATTGCTACAACACTGGAATTTAAAGCAAAGTTAGCCAGTATTGATGGCTTGATATCTCAATATCTTGAACTTGATACTCATTTGATGACATAGTGCGATGCCTGCGGTGTCCGCATTGCGATCGCTCATCTTGTAGGTTGCGTTATCGGAAAGGACGGCACTAACTGCTGATGAAATTAGGAATCAGTTGTTGTACGCATAAATACTTTCCAAAAATTTAGGACTTACGCGTTGACAAAAAGTTGTAAATATGTGCATCAGTTTTATTTATTGAAAGTCCCATATCCTATAGATTGTGCGTTAGGGAACGCACACTACGGGGAGAGTTGCGTGAAGGGACGCATCGAAAAAGCCGGAAAAGCGAAATCAACAGCCCAAACGGGGGATCTACGGCCGTTCGCAAACTACAATAAGGATATATATCTGAATATTTTTGCTCTATGTCAGTTTTAGCAGCGATTTCAGTTTTGGCTATTTTGATTTTGGTACACGAGGCTGGACACTTTATAGCCGCGCGTTCTCAAGGTATTTACGTTAACCGCTTTTCTTTGGGTTTCGGCCCAGTTATTTGGAAGTACCAAGGGCCACAAACCGAATATGCTCTCCGCGCTTTTCCTTTGGGCGGTTTTGTCGGCTTCCCGGATGATGACCCTGATAGCGATGTGCCCCCCAATGACCCGAATCTGCTGCGTAACCGCCCAATTTTAGATCGGGCGATCGTCATTAGTGCCGGGGTGATAGCAAATTTAATATTTGCCTATTTGGTGCTGGTGCTGCAATTGGGTATTGTTGGCATTCCCAAGGAATTCAATTATCAACCTGGTGTAATCGTTAAGCCTGTTAATGAACAGTCCCTTGCTTACCAAGCAGGCATTAGGGAAGGAGACATTATTCTGGCTGTTAATGGTCAGGAAATACCCGCTACTGAAAATTCAACGGCGTTGCTGACTAAAGAAATTCAAAATCATCCTAATCAGCAAATTGAACTGAGAGTTCAGCATAAAAACGAACAAGTATCCCTGAAAATCTCACCAAATAAGGGGGCTGATGGTAAAGGTTTGATTGGCATTGAACTTGGCCCCAATGGTTCGGTTGCTTATCGTCGTCCCAATAGTCCTGTGGAAATTTTTAGTATTGCTGCCAATAGGTTCCAAGAATTATTTGTTGGTACACTCAAAGGTTTTGGGCAGTTGGTTACTAATTTTCAACAAACTATTGGACAAGTTTCGGGGCCAGTTAATATTGTCAAAATAGGCGCAAAGTTGGCTGATGAAAATAGCACTAACTTGTTGTCTTTTGCGGCAATTATCAGCATTAACCTGGCAATCATCAATATTTTGCCTCTACCGGCTTTGGATGGGGGACAATTGGCTTTTCTGTTGATTGAAGGTTTGCTTGGTAAGCCTTTACCTACCAAGATTCAAGAAGGTGTGATGCAAACTGGTTTAGTGTTACTCTTGGGCTTAGGAATTTTTCTGATTGTTAAAGAAACCACGCAGTTAACTTCCCAGTTGGACTGGGTGCAAAGATTGTTCCAGTGAGTGTTACCCGCAAATCGTCGTCTAAAAAGCAACGTGCTCTAGAAGTTCTTGCTCGCCTGAAGCGCCTTTATCCCGATGCAACGTGCTCTTTGAACTACTCAACGCCCGTGCAATTGCTGGTAGCAACTATTCTCTCTGCTCAATGTACTGATGAGCGGGTGAATAAGGTGACACCAGAATTATTCAGCCGGTTTCCCGATGCAGCTAGTTTGGCAAGTGCTGAGTTGTTAGAGCTAGAGGATTTGGTGCGCTCGACTGGATTTTATCGCAACAAGGCTAAGAATATTCAAGGCGCTTGTCGGATGATTGTCAGTGATTTTGACTCTGTTGTTCCTAACCAAATGCAACAGTTGTTGCTACTTCCAGGTGTGGCAAGGAAGACGGCAAATGTGGTTTTGGCTCATGCTTATGGAATAAATGCTGGGGTGACGGTGGATACTCATGTTAAGCGCCTTAGCCAACGTTTGGGTCTAACTAAATATCCAGACCCGGTTCATATTGAGCAAGATTTAATGGGGTTGTTGCCGCAAGCAGATTGGGAAAATTGGTCAATTCGGCTGATTTATCACGGTCGTGCTGTTTGTAAGGCTCGTTCTCCTGCCTGTGTTGCTTGTGAACTGGCGGATTTATGCCCAAATGCTAATCTGGCTGTGGTGGTAGACTAGGGGACACGAATAACCCTAAAATTGATAGCGAGACTGTAGAATGGAAAATGCTGTCTTTAAATTAAGTTAGAGAATTTATGGCGAAAAAGAGTATGATTGAGCGCGAGAAAAAACGCGCCAAGTTGGTGGAACAGTATGCTGACAAACGGGAAGCGCTGCTGGATGAGTTCAAAAGCGCAGCATCGCCTTTGGATAAGCTAGAAATCCATCGGAAAATTCAACAGCTACCCCGTAACAGTGCGCCTACCCGCCGCCGCAACCGTTGCTGGGTAACTGGTCGTCCCAGAGGTGTTTATCGTGATTTTGGGCTATCTCGGAACGTTCTGCGGGAATGGGCGCACGAGGGTCTTTTGCCTGGTGTTGTTAAGTCTAGTTGGTAGTCATTAGTCGTTAGTCATTGGTCATTAGCTTGGCAAAAATGACTTTTGACAACTGACTAAAATTATTGACCGCAACAACGATCAATGCCCAGACTTTCTAAGAGTAGATCGCTGACGGCGTTGGCGATCGCAAACTCTCCATAGAAGCTTTTAGAAAAATCAAACGACTGCATCTCGGTGACAATGGCAATCACTAGAGAACCCAAATCATTTTCTCCTTCCATCCTTTGTCTCATAAAAATCTGTGCCGCGCGTTGGGCAATCATTTGATTGACTGCTTCCGGGATAAATTCTGTATCAAGCCACCGTAGTAGGCGCTGTTGCAACCATTGTCCTTCTAGCTGGGGATTTTCAGACGGTGGTAAGGTGATGGGTGGAATTGGTTCAGTCATCTTTTTTTAGTTTATTGAGCTTAAATGGATTTTTATTGCCCAGGTAATCTTCAGAGGAACGCAGAGGATGACTGCTAACAGCAAATTGCGTTACTCTGAAGCTTTTTTTGACTTTTCGCACTCACTATGCAATATGATATTGCCGCTATTATTCGGGGTTACGCTCAAGGCTATTTTCTCATGGCTGATGACAGTGATCACCTGGGATGGTATGGGAGTAATGAACGCACTTTGATTCCTTTGGATGAACGATTTCGTTATCCCAAGTCATTACAGCGTGTTCTCAACCAAGAACGCTTCACTGTGGCGATTAACCGTGACTTCTCATCTGTGGTAGCTGGATGCGCCAACCGCGAAACTACTTGGATTTCCCCGGAATTACAAAAGATTTACTGGCTACTTTACCAGGCTGGTTATGCTTATAGTTTTGAAACTTGGCAGGGTGATGAATTAGCAGGGGGAATTTTAGGGATTGTGATTGGCGGCGCTTTCATTGGCGAATCGATGTTCTACCGTATTCCCGATGGCTCAAAGGTGGCGATGGTAAAGTTGGTAGAGAGATTGTGCCAAAGGCAATTTGTGCTGTTTGACGCCCAAATGATGAATCCCCATTTGGAAAGATTTGGTGCTTATCTCGTGAATGATCAAGAATATAACGCCTTACTTAAGCAAGCGTTACCAAGTAACTGTTCGTTAATTTAAGATGTGATTCGGCGTTCTGTGACTAGGGTAAGGCTAACCCATTCGCCTTTGTCGCTGTAGCTGCGAATCATTCGCTGGCGCTCGTTTGGTTCAATTAACCAACCCGCTTCTAGGAAGAAAGGTTGACGCAACTGTGCCTGTATTGGAGAAGTTGCAGAAGCACCATTCGGTAGGAGTAATACTTGCACTTGCTTTTGGGGATCTTGATCAAAGAGGATGATTGATCCTTTGATGGTAGCGGTGGAGGTAATTGTGCGCCCGCCAAAAGAGAGATTTTGAACTAATCGCCCAGTGGGATCAAGTTGTAGTTGTAGAGTTGAAGAGTATGTAGTAGGCGATCGCCAATCTGGATAAATCGTGACTGCCTCCCCACGCCATTCTCCCAATAAATCTTCTACCTGCAAAGGTGGGTTTTCTGCTGCTGGGGTATTAGCTAGATGTTCTCGAATCAAGGTTAGTTTGTCTAATTGACCAGTTTTAGCAAATAACTGAACTAGACGTAAGCGGCGATTTTCGTGAATTAAACCCAACTCCGCCCCAAATTCAGAAAATGGCCCTAGCTGGATTGAACCTTGAGAAAATGCCCCATTATCAAAAAATAATGTATTCCTGGATAGGGAACTGTATTCCAGAACTAAATCTTCTTGTCCTTGACGGCGAACAATCTGGTGGATGGTCTGATTATTGTCCAATCCTTCTAGAGAAACCACACTTTTGATATCTTCTAAAAGTGTACCTTGGGGTGAAAACCGAGTGAATGAACCTTGCCATTCACCAAGATTTTGCAGTAAGCGTTCCCATTGTGATGACATAATGGCTAATGACTAATGACTAATGACTAATGACTAATGACTAATGACTAATGACTAATGACTAATGACTAATGACTAATGACTAATGACTAATGACTATCTAGCAAACCGCCGGACAGCGAATAAGCTTCCCATTAATCCTACAGCTGCGCCGAAACTCAAAAGAATTAAGGGTAATAATAAAGTTTGTGCGGGAGTCAGTTGCACACCGTTGCTAATAAATTGGATGAACTCCGGTTGATTGGCTAGTAGTTTTCCGAGAAACTGTTGAATCACAGTAATGAAACTCCAAGCGATCGCACCGCCAAGTAAACCAAAAGAAATACCTTGTAAAATAAATGGTAAGTAAATCCAAGCAGTTGTGGCGCCCACCAGCTGCATGATTTCAATTTCCCGGCGTCGCGCCATGACGATCAGGCGAATTGTGGTAGTGTTAACAGCGATCGCAGTTAAGGTGAGAATAATCGTAATTGTCAAAGTCATCCAGTTCAAACCTTGGTGCAACTGGGCAATGCGTTTAACTGCTTCATCTACATACTGCACCAAATCAACTCCCCGCAACTTAGCTACCTGTGTCGCCAAAGTTGGCACAACTTGAGAATTACGCGCTTTCACCTTCATCTCGTCCACTAAAGGATTATCCCCTAACTGCTGGGTAGCACCTTCAATATCAGAAATCCCCAGTTCCTTAACTAACTTAGTCCAAGCTTGTTCTTTAGTAATGGTTCGGATCTCTGCAACCTCTGGCATATTCGCCACCAGTGTTTCAATGGTTTCGGCTTTGATACCTGGCTCAAGATAAACTGATAATTCAAGCTGGCTACCGAACTTGTTGAGGAGTGTTTCTACTTGCCAAGAGGTTTGCAGACTCAAGCCGAATAAAAATAGTAACACTGTAACAGTGCTGACTGCCGCCCAATTCATCCAACCTCCCCGCAGCAATCCGAGGAATGTTTCTTTGAGTAAGTAGTCTAGTTTTGTGAGAAATTTAAACACACCACACCTAAATTCAAAATTTAAAATTCGTCTGGGAAAGTGAGGGTGACGGAAACCGACATCGCCCACTTTCGGCAAAATTTAACATGAAAGAATAGCACAACTGACTACTGACCACTATACCTGCGGGGAAAGCCAGTCCCGACTGTAACGAGATTGATAGAATTGAAATAGTAGGATAATTCACCATCAAGCCGAATAAGAATCATGCCCTCTGACATCGCTGTAGAGAAGAAAAAGTTAAAAAATCCGCCTTTGGAACTGCACTATTTAGGCGATCGCGTGCTGCGTCAAGCTGCAAAGCGTATTGCTAAAGTAGATGACGAGATCCGCCAACTGGTGCGCGAAATGCTGCAAACTATGTACAGTCAGGATGGCATCGGTTTAGCAGCACCCCAAGTTGGCATACACAAACAAATCATTGTCATTGACTGCGAACCAGACAATGCCGCTAATCCGCCACTGGTGTTAATTAACCCCACCGTTAAACAGGTTAGCCGTGACATCTGCGTTGCCCAAGAAGGATGTTTAAGCATTCCCGGTGTATATCTAGATGTGAAGCGTCCCCAAGTCGTGGAAATTGCCTATAAAGATGAGTCAGGCCGTCCCCAGATATTAAAGGCTTCAGACTTACTAGGACGTTGCATTCAACACGAGATGGATCATCTCAACGGTGTAGTGTTTGTAGACCGTGTGGAGAACTCCTTGACTTTGGCTCAGGAGCTATCTAAGAATGGCTTCTCGTATCAAGCAGTGAAACCAGTAGTATAGGGTGCAGAAGTAGTGTATTTAACTCCAAAAAGCGGTTTGTATCTGGGTGGATCTTGCATAACGGCGATCGCATCTGTCGGTTCGATTTTTGAACTCAGTTCTGGACAACCAGATTTAGGTGTCCAAGTGACTGCGATTATCTTGGGATTGTGTATTCCTCTCACAGGATTATTTTTTGTTGCCGCAGTCAAGGACGCCAGGGAGAACAACAGCTAATATGAAGTAAGCATCAGGTACATAAAAAAAAGGTGAAGGGATGAAGCAAAAATGCAAAATTCATTCTTTTACCTTTTATTTTTGGGAGGCATCCGGCAAGGAGCAGAATATAAAAAGGCGATCGCTTCTAAAATAGAAGTATGCTATCAACTTCCACCCAACTATTACGACTGTCTCAAGGACAGCTAAACCTGCTAGAAGCTTGTCCCCGTAAATTCCAGCACACTTATTTAGAACAACTCAATACTCCCTCAGATCCCCAACACGAAGAAAAACAAACGTTGGGGAGTCGCTTTCACCTGCTGATGCAACAGCAAGAAATGGGTTTACCAATTCAGAGTTTTTTGGCAGCGGATGCTCAACTGCAAAGCTGGATGGCAGGTTTTGCCAATGCCGCACCAGAGATTTTAACACCATTCACTGATGATCAAACTTTCCGGGAAAGCGAACACTACCGCACCCTGCAAGTTGAAAATTACTTGCTGACGGTGATTTATGATTTATTGATTGCAGATTCCCAGCAAGCGCAAATCCTCGACTGGAAGACTTATCCTCAGCCACCAACTAGAAGCAAGTTAGAAAAAAACTGGCAAACACGCCTTTATATGTATGTTTTGGCTGAAACTAGCGGCTATTCACCAGAACAGATTTCTATGACTTACTGGTTTGTTCAATCTCAAGGACAACCACAAAATATTAAGTTTAGTTACGATGCTGCCCAGCACAAGAAAACCGCAAAGAGACTAAATCAACTTTTAAGCCAGTTAAGCAATTGGCTGGAACTATATCAAAAAAACGAGTTATTTCCGCAAGTGCCAGCAGAGAAAACAGCCTTGTGTAAGAATTGCCAGTTTGCGGTAAAGTGCGATCGCCTTTGGCGGGGCGCAGCCCATCGCGAACAGCGTGCCGGAGGCAATCGCCTATGGCGGGGCGAAGGCGATCGCTTACACCGTCCTGGAAGCGATGGACTACCCGTAGATCAAGAGGCGATCGCTAGCCACTCTTTACCAAATCTTGACGACATTCAAGAAATATCACTTTAATATTTTTCAGAGGTTGGCTTCAGTTCTTACCATCACCGAACAAAATAACTTCTACCTTAAAGCGTTCTTTCTCAACTACTGAGACAGGAACTTCTTTAAAGTTTCCTGTGCTTCTTGAAGCTAGCCTGCTGGTTTTATCTACGGTGACATCTGCTTGTAAATCACTCATGGGATTTGTACCAAACCAAGCTTCAGCCGACTCCCCATTAATTGTCAGTTGACTAGCTACCACTACCTCTACTTCTAACTGGTCTTTGTCTAGGTTTTCTAGACCCCAGAGTGTGATTGGCAAGCGCCGTATCTTTAACTTAGCTCCCGCAGGTAGCAGAAAAGCCTGGGAGTTGGCACTTCCTACAAGATTCCCAAAGATAACACGCCCCTTACCAACAGGCTGATATACCGCAACCGAAATGACACCACCTTGTCCTATGGCTACATAATTGCTCTCATCTGGTATGTTATCTGGCAGAAGAAACCAACAGGGCTGGTCGTAATGGTTGTGTAGTGTCACATCCATTAGCAATTCAGTCATAGGTGGTTTTCTAGGTATTATGTCAATGAACTTTATCTCTACTGTTTGCTTCGTCATAGCTTGTTGTGACTGCTTATGGATATCAGTTTGATTGACAGAGGACTGTGCTTTGCATTCTGGCAGTGCAAAACTCGTATAGGTTATGAAGAAGCCAAGCATGAAGATTTGTGTTTTCATTTATCTCGTAGTTCTCTAACTTTCTCTGGATTTATAAATATAGAGACGCTGCATTCAACGTCTCTACAATTTTCTTTAACCTCTCTAGATTTGATGCCAGATATAAACTTACATGACACCCATCAAATTTGGTGGCTGGTTTCAGTTTTTACCATCACCGAACAAAATAACTTCTACGTTAAAGCGTTCTTTCTCAACTACTGAGACTGGAAGTTCTTTAAAGTTTCCTGTGCTTCTTGAAGCTAGCCTCTTGCTTTGATCTGCGATGACATCTGCCTGTAAATCACTCATTGGATTTGTACTAAACCAAGCTTCGGCTGGCTCACCGTTAATTGTCAGTTGACTAGCTACGACTACCTCTATATGTACTTGGTTTACGATTTTTTCCTCCCAGAGTGTAATTGGCAAGCGCCGTATTCTTAACTTGGCTCCCGCATTTAGGAGAAAAGCCTGAAATTTGCCAGTTCCCAAGAATCGACCAAGAACAACACGCCCCTTACCACCAAGCTCGAATGCTTCAAGCGTATCCACACCGCCCTTTTGTAGTATTGGAGACTGGATTGAAACTGGTAGGAGAAACCAACAGGGCTGGTCATAATGGTTGTGCAATGTCACATCCATCAGCAATTCAGTCATAGGTGGCTTTCTAGGTATTATGTCAATGAACTTTATCTCTACTGTTTGCTTCGTCATAGCTTGTTGTGACTGCTTATGGATATCAGTTTGATTGACAGAGGACTGTGCTTTGCATTCTAGAAGTCCAAAACTCGTATAGGTCAAAAGGAAGCCAAGCATGAAGATTTGTGCTTTCATTTATCTCGTAGTTCTCTAACTTTCTCTGGATTTATAAATATAGAGACGTTGCATTCAAGGTCTCTACAATGTTCTTCAACCTCTCTAGATTTGATGCCAGATATAAATTTACATGACACCTTAAGGTTAGCTGCCCTAAAATCCTTTCCTTGTCAGCTTTTGATCCATAATTTTTACCTCATCAGAATAAAGTAACTAACACCTTAAAGCGTTCTTTCTCAACTACTGAGATAGGAACCTCATCAAAATTTGGCATTTCTCTTAAGCCTATTCTGTCGTTTTCGTCTACAGTGACATCTGCCTCGATATCGCTCATTGGATTTGTGCCAAACCAAGCTTGTGCTGACTCACCGTTAATTGTCAGATGACTAGCTATCACTACCTCTACCTCTACTTGTTTTTTGTCGAAGATATTTTCCTCCCAGATTTCTATTGGCAGTTCTCTGAGCTTTAATTTAGCTCCCGCAGGTAAGAGAAAAGCCCGGAGGCTAGGGGTTCCCAGGAATCGACCAACAACAACGCGCCCCTTACCATGAAACTCAAATGCTTCAACCATATTGACACTACCTTTTCCTATGGCTAAAGAGTTGATTGAATCTGGTAGGAGAAACCAACAAGGCTGGTTGTAATTATTGTGCAGTGTCACATCCATTAAGAATCTAGTCAAAGTCGATTTTGCAAATCCTATGCCAACTGACTTGATCTCTACTGATGGCTCTATTGATTTTTCTGTCATAGCCTGCTGCAATTGAGATGATGATAAAATGACCTGTCTCTGGGTATTGTTTTGATTGAGTGATGACTGTGCTTTGCATTCTAGAAGTCCAAAACTCGTATAGGTCAAAAGGAAGCCAAGCATGAAGATTTGTGCTTTCATTTATCTTGTAGTTCTTTAAGTTTCTCTGGATTTATAAATATAGAGACGCTGCATTCAACGTCTCTACAATTTTCTTTAACCTCTCTAGATTTGATGCCAGATATAAACTTACATGACACTCATCAAGCTTAATGGCTAGCTTTACTTATGACTAACTTTCTACAAAGGAACTACCACCTTAAAGCGTTTCTTATCAAATACTGAGACAGGAACCTCTTTAGCATTTCCTGTACTTCTTGAACCTATCCTTTGGCTTTCGTCTGCGGTAACATCTGCCTCTATATCGCTCATTGAATTTGAGCCAAACCAAGCTTGGGCTGGCTCACTGTTAATTGTCACCTGACTAGCTATCACTACCTCTACTTCTACCTGTTCTTTATCTAAGAAGTTTTCCTCCCAGAGTGTGATTGGCAAACGCCGTATCTTTAACTTAGCTCCCGCAGGCAGGAGAAAAGCCTGGTAGTTCGCACTTCCCACAAAAAGACTAAGGACAACACGCCCCTGCCCACCGAGCTTTAATACTTCAACATTAGAGACACCGTTTTGCTGTGGCATTGAAGAACCGATATCAGCTGGTAAGAGAAACCAATAGGGCTGATTGTAATGGTTATGCAGTGTCACATCCATCAGCAATTTAGTCATAGGTGATTTCCTGAATCCTATGTCAACGAAATTTATTTCTACTGTTGCCTCTTTTGATAGTTTCGTCATAGCTTGCTGCAATTGAGATAATGATAAAATGACCTGGCTCTGGGTATTGTTTTGATTGAGTGATGACTGTGCTTTGCATTCTAGAAGTCCAAAACTCGTATAAGTCAAAAGGAAGCCAATCATGAATATTTGTGTTTTCATTTATCTCGTAGTTCTTTAACTTTCTCTGGATTTATAAATATAGAGACGTTGCATTCAACATCTCTACAATTTTCTTTAACCTCTCTAGATTTGATGCCAGATATAAACTTACATGACACCCATCAAATTTGGTGGCTGGTTTCAGTTTTTACCATCACCGAACAAAATAACTTCTACGTTAAAGCGTTCTTTCTCAACTACTGAGACTGGAAGTTCTTTAAAGTTTCCTGTGCTTCTTGAAGCTAGCCTCTTGCTTTGATCTGCGATGACATCTGCCTGTAAATCACTCATTGGATTTGTACTAAACCAAGCTTCGGCTGGCTCACCGTTAATTGTCAGTTGACTAGCTACCACTACCTCTATATGTACTTGGTCTACGATTTTTTCCTCCCAGAGTGTAATTGGCAAGCGCCGTATTCTTAACTTGGCTCCCGCATTTAGGAGAAAAGCCTGAAATCTGCCAGTTCCCAAGAATCGACCAACGTATAGGTCAAAAAGGAGCCAAGCATTAATATTTGTGCTTTCATTGATTAATAAATAAATTGAGGCAACAGTTAATCAGTTAGTCGGATTCCATATATACTTTCCGGTTTTGTCAATATAACCATACTTATTACCAATCCATACCTGTGCTATTCCCGAAGAAAAAATCCCAGTTCGATCAAACTGTGGTTCTATCACCATTTTCCCTGTGCGATCAATAAAACCCCACTTACCACCTTTTTTTATCTGCACAGATGCCAATCCTTCAGAAAAGATTGAAGTATCAGTAAATTGAGGTGCAATTATTAGTTGACCATTTATGTCAATATAGCTATACTTTTTGTCAATTAGTAATGCAGCTAAACCTTCATGAAAATCAAGTGGTTCCTTAAATTGTGGTTCTATCACCATTTGACCTGAGGTATTAATATATCCCCACTTATCACCCTTATTCACTGCTGCTAAACAGTCTTTAAAATTTAATACATAGTCGTATTTAGTTGGAATAACAGTTCTACCTGTACGGTCAATAAAACCCCAAAATTTTCTGCCTCTTCCTGTATCGTCAACAATGCCATCAATTAGTTTCCAAATACCAGGACTTCTTACCCATACAGGTGCTAGTCCATTCCTAAATCCCAAGCTCTCAACGTCTAAATTGATATCCTTTAGCTCGATGACTACTTTGCCATTACGGTCAATAAAACCACTATTATCAGCACTTTGAAATCCTGCTAATCCTTCAGAAAAATCTGTATATCCGATAAATTTTGGTTGGATAATAAACTTTCCCTCACTGTCAATTAAACCCCAAAGATACCCTATTTGTACAGATGCTCGTCCCTCTATAAAACGGGAAACTCGGTTAAACTGGGGTTGAACTACAATGTTGCCATTAAGGTCAATGAAGCCCCACTTGCCACCTAGCTTAACTGCTGCTCGTTCCTCGATAAAACGAGAAACTTGGGTAAATTGGGGCTGAACTACAATGTTGCCATTAAGGTCAATAAAGCCCCACTTGCCACCCAGCTTAACAGGTGCCCGCTGTGCATGAAATTGATCGACATTCTCAAATCTAGGTAAAACTAAAACCTTCCCAGTCCTGTCAATAAAACCCCATTTGCCATTTTTACCCCCAAAAGCTGCACGGTTTTCTGAAAATGGCTTAAGGGAGTAAAATTGTGGCTTGATCACAATTCTCCCTGTTTTGTTTATAAAACCCAACTTACCATTTTGTTGAATGATTAACAAATATTCTGATTCTGATGTTGAACTTTGAACTTGATTTGCGACTTGGTTTGGCTCTGAACAATTAGCAGAAATTACTGGACTGCTACCACAAGCTGAAAACAAACTTAGTGGTACCAGGCAAATGAGTAGTAATTGCTTTGGGATATTGCCATAATTACGAACTTGATACATCAACTATCTTTTGGATAAAATGGGCTAGGAATTGGTACATTTAAGGGACGTTGGGGGCCTATTTGTTCTTCTGGAGCAAATCCTTGTCTTGGACATCCATTTTTTTCTAACAAATCCTGAATCCACCATCTGTACTGACTAATCCAAGGCCCCATTTTTTCGGTTTTGTCCATTATAGGAACCACTGTTTGTTGTTCTATAAGTCCACCATCCTGAAAAGCATCTGTGCGTCGATTTTCAAAACCTTCAGCTCGCTTGTCAGGATTTCCCCCTTGATATAAAGCCCCTAAAATACCTGCTTGATCTCTCACATTGTAAATAGGTCTTGGGGGTATATCAAAAGTTACGTCTTGCTTTGCAAAACGTTTTGCAGCTGCTTCATAAATGTCTGCTGCACGATCTAGAATAGCCCCAATATACATAATTGCCCATTCTGAGTTTCTTAATCTTGCTTCTCGAAGGCCAGCGGCACCTAATGTATTCAAATTGTGAATTTCAAATTGAGATGGATTTTTGCTAATTAATGGAGGAACTCGTCCCTCTTCTTCTACTTTTTCAGCTTCAGATCTGTCAAAGGGGTTGAGGGTTCTAGCTGTGCTATGAATCTTACCAGGAATATCAGGTCGAATTACTCTCCATCGAGGGTAAGGATTTTCAATTCCTTCCCATAAAATTGCTCCGGCGATCGCATCAGGAGTTACATTATATTGTTTAGATACCTGATAAATCCATTTAGCCTTATCACTAATAATCTGAATTGCTTTTTGCCGCTGTGCTTCATCATTTGGATCGTCACGTTTAGCCCAAGGGGGTAGATTAGAAAACACACCTGGGTTACTTTGGGCAATTTCTGTTTTATTTTCTGATGGCAGCGGAGTTTTTTCTTCTGTTTCTTTCTCTAATGGTGATGGGGTTTGCTCATCACTTTCTAAAATGTTGAGTTTATCCCGTTTAACAGTTGGGGTAATCTTTAGATTTAGTTTCACTCCCTCTTCATAGGCTTTGAGTGCATCTTGGAAACGTCCATCTTTAATCGCTACATAAGCGGGGGCAATCCAGCTTTGAGGTTCAGCATTTTGGTTGTTGTGAGAATCACTCTTTTCTTCTAAAGGTGTTTCCTGTCTCTGAATACTTTGACTCTGCGGAGCAGAATCATACACTACATCCGCTGCCACTCTATCGGCTTCTTTTTCATTCTTATCTTCCTGATTCCTAAGAGTGAGCTTCATCTGCACTCTGGGAGTAGCAGCCTGAGGACGTGGAGTAAAGAAGGATGGATTGTCTAAAGGGTTTCTATAGCTGGATATCTCTTCCCTTTTCTTGGCTGCGAAGTCATCTATCTTCGCCCGCAATACGCCCAGATGCTCTTTTTCCTCTGGCGTTATGCTGCCTAATTTCTCCTTCATCTCTAGTCCAGATGCCGTATTTTTATCCTGCACCCTTGCGTCCATCTCATTGTTCTGATGCGAAGAAGAAGTTCCTGACTCCTGCTGTGGTTTAACTTTGAAGCTCCGAGGAGCAAACCGAGAGGGTTCTGTTTTTGCCGGGGTGTCAGGTTTCCAAGACGAGGATTTGTGTATTCTTTCGTATGCCATAGTGCGCTTTGCTGTTTCAAATTGATCGAATAACAGGATTGGAGATTTTAGACTGGCTAAAAACCTCAATTTGTCTTGGGTCAAGACCAATGAGGGTATTAAAAATTAATTAATGTTAAATTTTCTACCAAGGAATAATTTATTTAGGAAAAGTCTCGTAATACTAATTCCGTCTAATTACTTAAAAAACCCTATCTTTCTACCACTAAGTATCCATTGCAGCCTATTTTCTAATATTTGCCAGAGTCAACTTAGAAACAATCAAACCCTCTTACCTACTAAGTTAGGAGCAACGTTAATCCCTACTAGTTGTTGAATAACCAGGTGTTCAATATTTGCTAAAAAAGCTGTGGGGAATGCTATGAGTTAACGGAGTGGGGGTGAAGTTCTAGCAACTGATTGGGCTATTATTTCTTATATGGCTGAACAACTACAGCAGTGGACTCTTGCAGCAACAGAACAACCACCAGAGTGGTTTATCCAAGCGGTGAAACAGTATGCACCCCCAGCAGGTGGACTTTATGCCGCACAATTACTTTGGCAACGGGGAATAAAAGATGAATCACAACTAACAGCTTTTGTCAACTACAAATCCTATCAACCAGTGAGTCCCTTTGAGTTTGGGCAAGAAATGGATTTGGCAGTAAAACGTTTGCAACAGGCGCGGGCAACTGGCGATAAAATTGCCATTTGGGGAGACTTCGACGCCGACGGCATCACCGCCACATCTGTGCTTTGGGATGGATTGGGAGAATTTTTTGGGCAAAATACGCAATTAATTTACTACATCCCCAATCGCCTCACAGAGTCCCACGGACTGAATGAACAGGGGATTGATAATTTAGCAAAACAAGGTTTTACATTAATTGTTACTTGTGACACAGGTAGCACAAATATTAGTGAAATTAACTATGCCAAACAGTTAGGTATAGATGTTATTGTTACTGACCACCACACCTTACCCTCAGAACGCCCACCAGTTACAGCAATTATCAACCCCCGTTATTTGCCTAACGAACATCCGCTGTTTCATCTTTCTGGGGTGGCTGTGGCGTATAAATTAGTCGAAGCGCTACATCAAACTCTGCCTGATGTGCCGCAACATCCGTTAACTGATTTATTAGATTTAGTGGCGGTGGGGTTAATTGCCGACTTGGTGCAGCTAAAAGGAGATTGTCGCTACTTGGCGCAAGTGGGAATTCAACAACTGCAAGCTGATTTTAGACAACCACCAGCAGCGCGAAGACGTCCGGGGATAGGACGATTATTGGAATTGTGCCAGAAAAGTGGCGATCGCCCCACAGATATTTCTTTCGGCTTAGGGCCACGCATTAATGCCGTTAGTCGCATCCAAGGCGATGCCAGCTTTTGCGTAGAATTGCTGACTAGCCAAGATGCTAAACGTTGCAATGAACTGGCGGAAGTTACAGAATTAGCCAACACCCGCCGCAAGTCTTTACAAAAAGATGTACAAGCGCAAGTAGCGCAAAAACTCACTCAGTTAGACTTATCAACCACCAGCGTCATTGTCTTAGCAGATGCCCAATGGCCCGTTGGCGTTTTGGGCTTAGTCGCTGGACAAATAGCCCAAGAAACAGGCCGCCCAACGATTTTATTGAGTACAGAAAACTCACCCTCTGACTCGGAAACTGCCTCAGCACTCAATCTAGCCCGTGGTTCTGCCCGTTCGATTAATTCTGTTGATTTATACCAATTGGTGAAAGACCAAGCACATTTGTTACATCGTTTCGGGGGACATCCCTTTGCTGCTGGGTTGAGTTTGTTGACAGAGAATATTCCTTTATTTACGGCGGCGATTAATCAAAGGTTGCGCCAATCTTTAGGCGGTGCTAACCTGACGCCAACAGTGCAAGCAGACTTGGCGGTAACTGTTGCAGAGTTAGGAAAAGAGTTATTTTTAGAACTCAAAATTTTAGAACCCTGTGGAATGGGAAATCCCGCCCCGAAACTGCTGATTCAAAATTGCTGGTTTGAAAATTCTTGGCATCGCAATCAACAAGATTGGCAAAAGAAAAAAGTACAGTATATTAAAGCCGAGTTTGACATTCGGGATGATTCCAGCAAAAGTCCTTTTCCGGGGATTTGGTGGGGACACTATAAAGAAGAATTACCCCCAGGTAGGTGTGATTGCATAGCTGAACTAGACTACAACAGCCACATCTCGAAACAACGCTATGAAATCAGATTAATTGCTGTGCGTCCTAGTGTTAACTCAGCACCCAGCAATCAAAATTCACCACAGATACTAGATTGGCGGAATATTCCCAAACAGGAATACAGCAAGCAGGACTCAGTACTGGTTATCGAAGATTGTCCGACTAACTGGGATGATTTACGTGCATGGTGGCGAAAGTCGCTTTATAATCAACAACAATTAGCGATCGCTTGGTCAAAACCTCAAAACCCACCACCCAGCCAAATTTGGCTCACTTTGGTAGGAGTTGCCAAATATCTCAGTCGCACAAATCAACCAGTTACCCGCAGACAACTTTTAGATAAACTGGGTATCACTGACCAAACCTTACATTTAGGATTTAAAGCTTTAAAATATTTAGGGTTTACAGTCCAACGACAAGACCGTTCTTTGCAAATCAACTGGAATGCTGACAACGCCTCAGAAACCCTTGCTGATGCTGCTGTTAACCAATTTTTAGCCGCCGTCCGCGAAGAACAATTTCAGCGAAACTATTTTGCTGAAGTTCCTCTAGAGACGATAGTTAATCGTAGCCTAGAAAAGGGGGCTGTAATAAATATTTAGAAAACTCAGAAAGCCTTATAGCGTTTCCTAGTCCAATGAGGTACAAATTTATCTGCGTTCATCTGCGTCCATTCTCTTCCATCTGCGGTTAATTCTTGCTTACTGCAAAAGATTAAATCAGTAATTGAAGAAGTGGAAAATGCTGTCAGTCTAGGAGAAATTAATAATGTTAAAAAACTTAAAGCTGATGGTGATTATTATCGCATTAGAGTTGGAGACTACAGAATTGGTATCGCTGTCTCTGGGGATGTGGTGATTTTTATGAGAATATTACACCGGAGAGAGGTTTATAGATATTTTCGATAATTTGAGCAGAAAGCCTAAGCTGAAATGAACTTACAAAAATCACGTCTGCAAACTTTATTAATTTATGGAATACTAGGAGCGATCGCACTCGTTACCCTGTTTCCGCTGCTGTGGCTGATTAGTACAGCCTTGAAATCGCCGACAGAGAACATCTTTCAGTCACCACCGCAGTTATTACCCAGCCTACCGACGCTGGAGAATTTCGCTACTGTTTGGCAATCTCTACCTTTTGGACAGTATATATATAACAGTACTTTGGTGGCAGTACTGACAGTGGGTTTAAATCTGCTGTTTTGCGCTTTAGCTGCTTACCCCTTGGCCAGACTATCATTTGTGGGGCGAGACTGGATTTTTATTGCGATCGTTTCCACGATTATGATTCCCTTCCAAATCGTGATGATACCCCTGTATATTTTGACAGTGCAGATAGGTTTGAGAAATAGTTATTTAGGCATGATTTTTCCCAGTTTAGCTTCTGCTTTTGGGATTTTTCTGTTGCGACAAGCTTTTATGAGCGTCCCTAAAGAGATAGAAGAAGCTGCCAGGATGGATGGCAGTTCTGAGTTAGACTTATGGTGGTATGTGATGTTACCCGCAATTCGCCCAGCGTTAGTTACTCTAGCTATTTTTGTATTTATCGGCGCTTGGAGTGACTTCTTGTGGCCCTTAATTGTCATCCAAGATGAAAATTTATATACCTTACCTTTGGGAGTGGCAAAGTTAGCGGGTACGTTTTCTCTTGATTGGCGGTTAGTAGCGGCTGGCTCACTAATTTCTATTGCACCAGTATTGTTATTATTTCTTGTTTTACAACGCTATATTGTACCGACGGATAGTGGTAGTGGAGTCAAGGGTTAAAAAAATTAGAATCTAAACAACTTTATCGTTTTAAATCAGGGCGAGAGCAACAGATTAACAAGCGCCACTTTTTTTCAAGACTACCCGAATAGTTTTAATAATTAGACTCAGGTCATAAACTATAGACCACTTGTGCTGATAATTGATATCCATACTGACGATGGTTTCAAAATCTTTGATGCTGGAACGGCCATTAGCCTGCCATTCTCCGGTCATACCTGGTTTGACTCGCAATCTTTCCCAGTGGTGTGGTTCATAGTGCATGACTTCATCAGAAGTGGGTGGACGGGTGCCAACTAAGCTCATTTCCCCCATCAAGACGTTCCAAAATTGAGGAAGTTCATCCAAGCTAGTGCGCCGCAAGAATTTACCCACAGGGGTAATGCGAGGATCGTCAGTGCATTTAAAGATGTGACCTTGAGCCTGGTTTTTTACTAGATGCTTGAGTTTTTCGGCACCAACGACCATAGAACGGAACTTCCAAATGCGGAAACATTTTCCGTTTAAACCGCAGCGAATTTGGGAATAAAATATCGGGCCTGGATCATGAATGATCGTAGCTATTGCCACAGGGACTGTTACCACAGCGGCTATTACCAGTCCCACGATGGCACCGATAATGTCTATTAGTCGTTTTGTCGCGCTGGCAGTTGAGGGGTGTAACGGCTG
This sequence comes from Cylindrospermum stagnale PCC 7417, assembly GCF_000317535.1. Taxonomy (NCBI): domain Bacteria; kingdom Bacillati; phylum Cyanobacteriota; class Cyanophyceae; order Nostocales; family Nostocaceae; genus Cylindrospermum; species Cylindrospermum stagnale. The sequence continues at coordinate 4,172,509 of NC_019757.1, read as the reverse complement.
TTGTGATAAATTAACTGCGTGCAGATGATTCAGAAGAGCCACATTATCCACGACAAGACCTTTAGCATCAGTAGTCAAAGTAGATGTGAACATATTTTTTTGTATTTTTTTACTTATTTTGTCGTTTCTACTGGGTTCTACTGAGTAATAATATAGACATTTTTTTAACTTTATCAAAAGCCAAACACCAGAAATTTACACAATCTTTTAATTATGGTAGGTATTTTAAATTTCCAGTGTCTTTTTCTGCAAACTTGTAAAATTAATGTTATAAATACGCGCCCACTTGCAAATAGTCCGTATTTCAACGTACAGGTGAGCGCGTTGTGCCTTGTATATGCCGGGAAGAAGGCTGTTCTAAAGCATCAATCCTAATGATCTGCTTCTAGGACGAAATTAACTGTGTATGGTTCTTCTAGAGATTGCTGAGTACTAGCTTTGATAGCATCTAGATAGTGACGCAGAGTCAGCAGTTGCTGGGAATTGGGACGATAAGTGAGACTTCCTTGCTTTTCAAACAGTGGTGCGATCGCGATCGCCTTGTAGTCAGAATTTTCTTGGGAGTTTTGAGTCAGCCAAGTAGATTCTAGGGTTGAAGGTACTAAACCTGGTGGTAGTTCACCTTCTAAAAAAGCCAGCAACCGTTGCTGACAAGTCCGGGTATTGATGCCACGACCCTCAAATAACTGGAGAACTTCACTAAAAGATAAAGGTCGTTCGGGTAAAAGCCGGAGCAATTCGGTGAACAAGAAATAATCACTGTACTGTTGCCGAGGCACTTCTAAAACCTGGGGATGCAGAGGTAGCATAGCCAGACCATAAGCCACCCGGCTACAAATAGGAGCGCCGTTGTCGCCAAGATATGAATCTTGAATAATCTTGGCGTTAGGGAGTTTTTGCCTTAACCAACGGTTCACCGTGCCGATAGAAGCCACCCCACCAGTCAAAATTGCTTGATTAATTGCTTCTGTGGGTATGCCGCGAGCTACCAATAACTTGTTGAGTTCTCGGTTGAGGCGGCGGACAAAGGGGACAAACACTTGACTTTCCAAGTCGCGGCGTTGCAATATCCACCGCTGGTCAGCTAATTCTAGGGTAAAAGAGTCTTGGTGTTGCAATATCAGCTTCAGGGCCAGGGACGCATCTAACACTGCTTGTCCCAGTAGTGAACTTTCCAGACGCTGCTGGAGGCGAATGCGAGTGATCGGATCTGGTTCCCCGACTCGCGGTAGTTCCAACGCTTCCAACCCCAAACTATGCCAATGCATTTCGTCTAAACCGGGAATGGCTGGTTGCCATTGCCAAGGGTTACTAGTAGTACTTTGGCTGTCAGCCTGTGTTTCTAGACGTGATTGCCGAGATTTTGGTGGCAACAGCAGCTGGCAGATAATGTCCTGCTCAATTCCCTTGCCAGCATAGGCAAAACCGTGGAGCATAAAGTCATTGTGTGCTAATTGCCCTAGGTTTTCTGGCAAATCTACCAAGGCCATTTCGGTGGCAGTCGCCCCAATGTTGATTGTTAGGGTGTTACCAAGGAGAGGATGATTGCTGGTTTTTGCCAAACGTAAACCCTGATGGTCACTCAATTGAACTATTTGAGCATTCGCACTATCAAGTTCTGGGAGTAGACTAGCGATCGCTTCCTCAATAAAAAATACTTGCTGGGGATGAGAGACAAGTTTGCTAGTCAGTACAGCTTCCCGGACATTGAAGCGATATTGTTCCGACCAGCTGGAGGGGCAAGTGCAGATGACACCAGTAATCTGATTGATAATAGTTGAAAAAGTTGCTGTGTCTATACCAATAGCAGCAGCAATTAAAGCCGGAGTGGTACTAATTTGATCGGACTTGAGAGTTAAAAGCAGTTTAGAGAGCGATCGCACAACCCAAATCAAAGGCCCCGCAGAAAAATCATTTAATTGCAACACAGGTTCCCATTTTTGCTGTGTGCTCTTGTAGGGGATGGCCACTTGTAAATAGGGCTTCAACTGTGCTGAGTAGAGATTATTCGTCAGGTCTGGTGCCGACATAGCTTTGTTCTCAGGTATCTTATCCTGAGCCACAGCCGCAGGGGAAGTCGAATCTATAGCTTCTATGCTCTCCATCTCCGCGTGAGGTACAGAAGCCGTAGGCAAATAAACCTCTGCTGGTAACCGAAAAGATTGCTGGAAGGAAGTTACTCCTGGTTGGTTTTCAGCCGACCAGTAGATCGGATAAACAACACAACTAGAGCGATTCATCAGTGCCGCAGAAATCCCCGTTGTCCCCAAATCAATTCCTAAATACCAAACTGCACCCAGAACATTCGGTGCAACTTCAGAATTATTCAGCGAGTTAGAAATGTCTTGCCAAGTGTTTTCGCTTACAGGAACTATGACTTCCTTTTTTTTTTCAATTTTCGGGCTGAAGTCTAAATCGGCTGACTGCTGAGGAATCTCCAGACCGGAAAAAGCATCTGTTGAGATATTCTCTACTTGTTGCCTACTAGTCCATTCGCTACTAGAGTCAGCGCCATCGAACCCATAGAGGCGCTCACTCTCTAAATCCTGGAAACTGTCCGAGTTAGTTGTCGGCTCTAAGAAGGAATTTAGCTGCTGATCAAAGTTAGCCAAGTCGCGATCCAATTGTTGCAACTGCTCTTCATCCAGAAAAATATTAGAGATAGTTGGCAATTGGGTTTGCTCTAGGGAAAGCAAATTTTCCTGTGGCGAAGCGGGAATATAGTTATCTAACGGACGCTCCGGCTCCTCACTGTGAATCAATGGTGCTGATGTCTCTGTTGCTGGATGATTGACAGAGTTCGATACTTCCAGCCGTTGCTGATCACTGCCGACATCAACTAATAAGTCGGTCAGGAATGTAATTGTATCAATACTAGCTGGCTGAGAATCGAGTTCCACGGGTAAACTGTCCGTAGGGCTACCGGATGCCTGGGGCTGTGTATCTTCTGTAAAAAAGAAAGTTGACCATGGCTCTGACGATGAGTCTGTCGGTTGTGCCTCAGCCTCTGAGATTTCTAATGGGGGATCATTGCCTAAATCCAAAAGATTTACATCTGTTTCATTAAGCCAAGGATCTGGTAGTGCTAGAGCAGCATTCTCTGGTGGCTCTGGATGCGTTTTGGATAAATCTGTGGACTCAGGATTCGGCAGTGCCACAGCACCATCCTCTGGTGGCTCTGGATGCGTTGGGGGTAAAGCTGTATTGTTGGCGCTAATTAATGCCGATAGAGTGGCTACTTCCAGAGGAGATAACTCATTCGTGACCACCTCAAGGCTGGGATTAGTAGAATCATTATTACCAAACAAACTGGCGTAAAGTTGGTCTACCTCATCACCAATTAACTCGGAACTCACTGACGCTAATTCAGTTGGAGTCGCAACCGCAGCATTGTCTGAAGCTGGAGGCTGATCAGCACCAAGCTGCAACAGCACTGCATCCAGATCCTCTGTTACCGGAGGAATAGCAATTGAAGATACATCCTCTAGTTGGATCAATTCTTCCTGAAGGGGCACAACCTCAGCACTGCTATTCGCTGGCTGTACCTGTACAGAGTCAACCAAGGACGGTAGTGGTAGTATTTCCTGACCTCCCCCTGGTAACGATGGCTGGAGATCAGGAGATTGTAGCTGCAAATACTGGGTCAGATTGTTAAAAAAGCTCGCCATCAACTGTTCGCCTTGCACACCCTGACTGTGCATTCTTGCCAGCGCTTGCGATAAGGACTGGTGATAGGTATTAATGTTGCCCTGTAAGGCGTCAAAGACAACATTCACAGTTCCATCTAGCGATCGCAAGCGTAGATCCAACTCCCTCGCCACTCCGGCTAACCGCTCCACCAGATCCGGCGATTCTAGAAAAGGTTGAATCGTCGAGAAAGCTGATTCTACATCCGGATTCTGACTTGGTGTTTCCGAACTGGGGGAAATTGCTAAATCCTGTGTCAAATGCGGTGTTAAACTTGGCACCAGGCGACTCATGAGCACTTGTAAAAATTCGGAAATCATTTGCTCTTGGTTTGCCAACTGCTGCGTTAAAGAGTAGTTTTGCAGCCGCCTTTGCTCTAATTGCCTAATTTCCTGGATTAGAGTGGCTCGCTCTTGCAACAACCCTGATAATTCCGCTTGCAAAGGCTGGAACAATGCAGAAAATTCACTGTTTAATTGTTCCGCCCCAACAACACTTTGCTCTTGGTTGGGTTGAGAATACTGGTTATTACCTTGCTCGACAAATCGCGCCAACAAAGGAGATAGTGGCTGTCCAGAAGGTTGACTTTGGATGCTGCCCTCTGAAACCTCATTTTCAACTAACCTGACAAGAAAGCCACGAATTTGTTGTAACACCTCTCTTGGCTCCTGCGCCTGACCAGACAGCAGTCTAGACAGGCGCTTGCCACTGCTGGCGAGTAAATTGTCAATGTCTGCGATCAGTTTTTGAATTTCATCTGCACGGGAAGTCACTTTAAATTACCTTAGGGATAAATGTACGTTAACTGTTGTGGGAATTACTTTACAACTACCAAAGTTATGAGTAGCAAAAGCCATTACTTAGACTTTTTCAGACAATTATGTAGAAATTGCTGGGAGTATTGGCTTTTGTCCATCAGTACCTGTTTTAGAAGATTAACTTGACAGCTAATTGAAGTCCAGGAATATAAAAGATCTATTCTGAAGTTCCGCAAGCGCCTTGCCGCTCACCAGGCGCTACACCCTCTCAGCAGACAGCCAATGTTGCAGAGGATGCAGATTTTTCACACACCCTGCCTACAAGCTGTTGGTGGTTAATACCATCATTGCTGACAACATTTACTACCTCTACAGATGCCACCCAGATTATTGCCAGCCGTTGATTTTACCCGAACACAAACAAAGCAAACCGCCTTTGGTGGATGAACCCTTGGCTAAGAACACCCAAGAGGACATTTTTTCTTGGTTCCCAATTGCTGAAACCCGCTAAAATACGTGAGCAAAAATTAACTACCTTGAGTATCATTGATGTTGTTTGCCTATATTCTCAAGTAATCATATTTGCAGTGTTGTTAACTCCTAAAGACTACTTCAGCGGGCTAAATGCCGCTTTTTGCCAAACTTTTACCCAGTTTAAACCCATAGGTAAAGATTGTTGAGAAAAAAGGCGCTTGTCGCCGAATTGTGTAACATAATTTAGTTTTCTCTTGATTCGGGGGCTGTGCTTCCATCCCTTGGTTTAAGATGGCGCTCCAGTTTGTTGTTTATATAGCAGAATTAATAATAAAGATGTCCTAATGGAAGATCGATATAGCTTGCAGCCACCCGCGCATCACTGGATGACCACGTCGGCTCCTTTTTTTCAAGGGTTGCCAGCAACGGTGGTGGAAACAGCCCTCACCCATCTCGTGTCCCGTACTCACCCAGCGAATCAAGTAATCCTGCTAGAAAATGACTGGGGCGGCTCTGTGTATTTTATCGTCGATGGATGGGTAAAAATTCGCACCTACAATATGGAAGGAAAAGAGGTAACGCTGAATATTCTCGGTAAGGGGGAATTATTTGGAGAAATGGCAGCGCTAGATGAAGTACCGCGCTCTACAGATGTAATTACCCTGACTCCGACGATGATTGGCAGTATGCCTGCTCAGGATTTTGTCAAGTTACTTCAGATAGAACCCTTGGCGGGACTCAGATTGTCGCAATTGATGGCACGACGTTTGCGGCAGGTGAATCGAAGATTGCGCTTGCGGGAATCTGATAGTCAGTCGCGGGTCGCAGACACGTTACTATTTTTGGCAGAAGGACAGGGAAAAAGAGGGCAGACAGGCACAGAAATTCCTAATTTACCTCACCGAGAATTGAGTAGTTTGAGCGGACTGGCACGGGAAACAGTTACACGAGTATTGACAAGGCTAGAAAAAAAAGGCTTGATTAGACGGGATCAAGACATTATTTGTATTCCCGATTTGTCAGCCTTAGAAAGAATGATCGTTTAACAACTTAGCTTATGAGCAATTTAGATTCCCTGCCAGAAGAATCAGAGGAAGACCCCTCCCCTGAATCTCAAACCTCTGGCAGTCAATGGTTAGATAAACAAGAGCAGTTAGCGCCACAGGGCAGTCCACCCAACGCTCTCGATCAGAGCATACGGCTATCGCCCCAACTGAAAGTTGATGCACCTTTGCGGATGGTGGAAACGGCGTTTTTAGCCAGTACCTCTAGCTTGATTTGGTTTATTAATTTCTACTTTCCCTTAGGGCCTGTTTTGCGGATATTTTTTCCAGTGCCGATCGCCTTAGTTTACCTGCGTTGGGGTAGGCGAGCAGCATGGATGGCAGCTGTCACTTCTGGGTTACTACTGGCAGTGCTGATGGGACCAGTTCGTAGCCTGCTTTTTGTCATGCCCTTTGCCTTCATGGGTGTGCTTTTGGGGGCGACGTGGTATCGTCGTGTGCCCTGGATTGTTTCCATCACTTTAGGCACGCTGTTGGGCACTCTAGGGGTGTTTTTTCGACTATGGTTACTCTCTGTGTTATCGGGTGAAGACCTGTGGATTTATGTGATTAACCAGGTGACAGACATCATAGAGTGGATCTTCTTGAAACTGGGATTGTTGACAAATCCGAGTGTGTTTTTGATTCAGGTGGGGGCAGTGGCCTTGATTGCAATCAACAACTTTATCTATTTGATTGTGGTACATCTGGCAGCGTGGCTACTGTTAGATCGCCTGGGTAATTCTATTCCCCGTCCGCCACAGTGGGTACAAGTCCTGATGGATTATGAAGTGTAGTCATTGGTCATTGGTCATTGGTCATTGGTCATTGGTCATTGGTCATTGGTCATTGGTCATTGGTCATTGGTCATTGGTCATTGGTCATTGGTCATTGGTCATTGGTCATTGGTCATTAGTCATTGGTCATTGGTCATTGGTCATTGGTCATTGGTCAGTAGTACAAAACTTCAACTGATAACTGACAACAAAGTTATGATTCGCATTTATACCCAAATAAAACAAGGTGAAAAATGGCTAGGACGTTATCGCGCTAGTCTACCGATATTTGCTTGTGTTTTAGGATTTACGGAAACTGGTTTGATTCCAGGGATTTCCGCTGCTGGTCGCACTCCAGAAGATCGGAAATATACTGCTTGTGCTGATGCCGAGTTTTTATATTACGGTGCTGAAAAAGAGCCAGTATATCCCCTACCACCCTTGGCAGCGGGGGCATCCCCTGTGCTAATTTCCCGCGCTGTCGTTGAGGCGCTGAAGATACCAGTTTATTTGTTTAATGCGGGGTTGCCCCAAGTTCCTGCTGTGCCAGTGATTGATTTGGGTGGGGCGATCGCTAAATGTTTAAGTCAAGGTGCTGCTATGTCCATAGCACAGGTACACCATTTGTTTGAACAGGGGCTGCTTTGGGGTTCTAAATTGAGTGCTAATATCCAACAGAGTTATCTGATTTTAGGTGAGTGCGTTGTCGGTGGTACCACAACTGCTTTAGCAATTTTAACTGGCTTGGGTATAGAAGCAGCGGGAAAGGTTAACAGTAGTCACCCTATTTGTAACCATGAACAAAAGTGGGCGGTGGTACAAGCTGGACTGGAAAAAAGTCAAAATCCTCTAGATCCCTTGGAACTAATCGCAGCTGTGGGTGATCCGATGCAAGTGGTGGTAGCTGGGATGGCGATCGCAGCCAGCCGCAGTTGTGGGGTAATGCTGGCAGGTGGCACACAAATGTTAGCCGTTTATGCGCTGATTCAGGCGATCGCGCAAACTTACTCTTTATCTTGGCAACCAGAAGCAGTAGTCGTCGGTACTACTCGCTGGGTAGCAGAAGACCCTACAGGCGCTACTGTTGACTTAGCCCTCAGCTTGGGAAAAAATGCCGGAATCCCTCCCCTCATCGCCACTCAGCTAAGTTTTGCGAATTCTCGTTATCCCCAACTCCAAGCTTATGAGCAAGGCTTTGTTAAAGAAGGTATGGGTGCTGGTGCTGCTTGTATAGCCGCCCACCTGAGCCAAAATTGGCAGCAAGATCAACTTTTGGCAGCGATTGAAGACCAACTCCAGCGGCTGAATAGTTGAAATTTTTGACTAAAATTTTCACAGCCAATCAATTATCTTGGCATTCTCTGGCAACTTAGCGTCCCGTTGCCCAACACTACGGGCATAAGCAGTAAACAAACCAATGGGAGTATTTAACAAGTCTACAAAGCTACCTTTAAATGCGATCGCCTTGACACTTTCTTTTGGCACTTCTTTAAATAACCAACGTAACAAGCGATGGACATATTGCTTGGATGTGAGATCACGCATTAACTCTACTCCATGCAGTTCATGGAGATAGCGATTTGAGCGTCCATAGCGCCGCCATTGGCTTTCGAGTTCTTTGAGTGTAGTACGGTGACGATGCTGGACGATTGCCTCTGGAGCAAATTCCCAACGCCCAATATTCGCCCCCAAAATCCGCCAGCAAATGTCTGCATCACCGCCAGTGGTGAGATAGGGACGAAATAACCCTGCTGTTTCCAAAGCGGTATGGCGAATTGCCAAATTAGCCGTTTGACCGTATGGACAAAATTTATGGGCGAGAGTATGCTTTTGAGATAAAGTCTCTTCACGGTCTGCGTGTTGTTCTAGCAGGGTTTTACCTGGTAACGCCACAACTTCACCAGCAACAATTACCACGAATTGATTGACAAATGGCTGAATTAATGTAATTAGCCATTCTGGTTGGGGACGACAATCAGCGTCGGTAAAAACCAGAATTTCGCCCACCGCTGCGCGAATCCCCTTGTTGCGAGCAGCGTAGGAGCTTTGAATTTGGTTTTCGCTTAAAGGTCGAATTGTGATTGGGCAATTTTCGGCAGTTGTTTTCAAAATAGCGAGAGTGCGATCGCTACTATTATTGTCTACCAGCAAATATTCTACCCGGTCTTTTGGGTAAGTTTGAGACAAAAGACAACTGATTAAATCAGGTAAATCTGCCTCACCATTATAAATAGGCACAACCACCGACACCATGGGCAAGAAGTTGGACGCGGTGGTTGCATCAACAGGCTGATGGTTCATAAAACAGAGATTATTTAGCTGGGATTAATAAGTATTATCAGTTCTTGTATGTGAGTAAATAGCAGCCATAACATCGATTGCATAAAAGTTGCTTCTCAAACCTAGTAGTGGATAGCGGACGATGAAGGGTTAGTTGAAATCATTCATCACCTTTGCAACACAACTAAATCAAAGAACAATCAAAATGTTTAATTGCCAGCAGATTTTATCAGTCACCTTACTAAGTATCGCATTACCTTTAACAACTGCTTCAGCATTTGCCCAACAAGTACCTCGGCCTGCAACTAGTTCCCAACTCAGTGCAGGGGGCAATTCAACCTCAACCGCTGTGAAGTGTTATGGCAAAGGCGCAAATGGAGAAAATTTAGGCAGTGGTAAAGGTGCGGGATCTTGCCACGCCTTTCTATCCAAAGCTGGATGCAAAAATATCAGCGGTGAGCATGGTGGCGTACAACGTTGCCGAGATTAGGGACTTCCAATTAAAAAAATATCCAATCGCTAGGGACACAGCATTGCTGTGTCCCTACAAGTCTATGATTACTGAATAATTTATTTTTTGGTATTCCCTTAAAAATAAATCCCACCTCTAACAAGCGGTGGGACGAAATCAATCACAAAAGCTGAATTTAGAAACAAACTTCTTGCGAACTAAAATTTCAAGTCGTTGGCGCGACTGCTCATCGGTTGGGTGGTAGGATTTGTCAAAGGTTTGGCAAAGTTTTTACTAGATAGAGCTGCGATCGCTCTCGCATATTGGGGATCGCTCTTAGTTCCAACTAAATCGGGATTAGTCGCCAACTGCCGCTCTTGCGCCTCTGTCAAGTCTAGCTTGATGTCTGGCGCAATCCCCTTATGGTTAATATCCGTGCCCTGGGGAGTGTAGTAGTGGGCAATGGTGACTGCCAAACCAGAACCATCTGCGAGTTCATGCACTGACTGCACTAAAGCTTTACCAAAGGTTTGGCTGCCAACAACTACCGCTCGCTTATTATCCTTGAGGGCCCCTGTGAGAATCTCGCTAGCACTAGCAGAATTACCATCCACCAGCACCGCTAAAGGCCGATTTGTCAAGGCAGTGCGATTGGCTTTAGTTACTTCACTTGCTCCCTGACGGTCTACAGTCCGGACAATCGAGCCGCTATCGTACCACATCCGCGCAATTTCAATGCTTGCCTGCAACAAACCACCAGGATTTCCCCGCAAATCTAATACATAAGAATCGACTTGCTTACCGTTTAAATCGCGGATGGCTCGTCGCATTTGATCAGCGGCGTGGGAACTGAACTCCCGCAACCGAATATAGCCAACGCGGCGACTACCTTCTTGTTTGAGGGTATAACGTACTGTTGGGACTTCAATCGTCGCCCTTGTCAGCTTCAGATTAAAATCATTCCCACCAGGACGCCCCAGCCGCAATGTTATGGCGGTACCAGCTTTGCCGCGAATCAGCTTAGAGGCATCATCCACTTTCATCTTGAGAGCGGGTTTGCCGTCAATTGCTAAAATCTCATCGCCTGCTTTAATACCAGCTTTCAGCGCCGGAGAATTCTCTATGGCCTCGACAACAGTCAGCCGCTTGGTTTTGTCATTCAATTCCATGCGAATGCCAATTCCAGAAACTTCCCCAGATGTTTGACTGGTGAGGGCTTCATATTGTTTGGGGTCCATGAACCTTGTATAAGGGTCACCCAACTTTTGTAAAGCTTCGCGGATGGCTACATAAGCTTGTTCATTATTTGAATACTCTTTGCTTAACAGGCTCTGCCTGGTAGCTTGCCAATCTTGTTGATTAAATTTTCCATCAACATATTCACGATTCACCAGTTGCCAAACTTGGTCAACTAACGCTTTAGGGCTATCTTGTAGGGCAGCGCGGACACCGCGCGTCCAAGCTGTACCAAATACAGATATAGTAGCAGTCGTGGCGATCGCTCCACCAATCAAGGCTACCTGGAGCGGCGAGTAACGTTTCGCAGATTGGTTCATGTATATCAGCTGGAATAATTGTGTTGTTGACAGTTTAGCAATCAGAATTTCCTGAGATTTTTAAGTTTTTATACCCCAATTTCAGCTATACTCCCTTCATCATTTTGCCTTGGCAATGATGTTAAAAATACTGCATTGGTTGTTAACAAACAGTTCTCGGTTTATTTTGCCTTTTCCGGAAGACTAATCAGACGATCTGACGCTTTTATCAGCGTTATCTTCACACCCTCGATTACTTTTATAAGATAGCACCTTGCTGGTTTAATTGCATCACTGTTAGATAGTAGGCAACTAGGCTTTTCTTACATAATTCATGAAACGCAAATTTACCATCAAATCATCAATTTCCGTTAGCCGAAAATACCGTCTACTGTGGCAATCGTTACAAAAATTAGTTTGGGGTTTGTCTCTTCTCCTGGGCATTTGGCTAATTTTTACCACTATAACCTTAGTTTCTGCTTCTTCCCAGCCTGTAGATGGCTTTTTTGTGATTGGTGGCAGTATTCGCCGAGAAATCTACGTCGCTCAACAAGCAAAACAATACCCGCAAACCCCAATTTTAATTTCTCGTGGTTCTCAAGATCCTTGTATTTGGCTAATTTTTCAACAGGAAGCCGCAGAGTTACAAAAAGTTTGGTTAGAAAAGTGCGCCAATTCCACTTTTGAAAATTTTTATTATGGAACTCCAATTTTACACCACTGGGGGGTGCATAAGGTAAAACTGATTACCTCGCCAACCCATTTGCCACGAGCTAAATGGCTAGCTCAGATTCTCTTAGGATCTCATGGCATCTGGGTGGAACCAGATATTGTTCAAGAGCAAGGCATTCCTGCAAATGGTGAACATTGGCTAAAAACAGGGCTAGATGTAACGCGCAGCTTATTTTGGGCGGTTATCAGTCAAGGCATTCAGCCCCAATGCTCAGATATCACAAAACTAGCTGATGTGGATATGTCAGCTTGGGAGCAAAAAGGTTTTCACTGCGAACACCAAGCGGGGTTGCGGTAGACAATTCTGTATGGTTGTGTTATGAGTTGGTTTTAAGCTACGTATTTTTACGGTTAAAGCCTTGGCTTGGCATTGAAGATAAATTACCCAGGAATTGAAAAGGCTGAAGCGACGTTTTGTCAACCTTTCAAAGGTGATAAATTTCTCAGTTTTCGTGGTAAACCGCTCAATTGCACCGCCGATCACCGATGCTAGAATGAATATCAACTTTGGTTAGAGGTGTTGTCATGTCACTTCAAGAGCTTCAAGAGCAGGCATTCAGATTATCTGTGCGCGATCGCTTGACTCTCATAAATGTCCTTGTTAAATCTTTACAAACTATTGGACAGATTGAAGACTGGCAATATCTATAGCAATCCTATTTCATTTGTAAACAGTATTTTTTAAACGTATCCCTTCGGGAGCGGTCGGCATTACCGCAGAGGCGCAGAGGGCGCAGAGTCAGAGAAAAAAGAGATATGAATTGAGGCTTAGAAAGCAGAACATTTCTAGTATTATTCAAGCCACTATCACCACTATTTATACTCTGCCCTTTACCTATAGAATCTCCTACCCATTCAATATCAATTTGTTCTAATATTTCTGTTTGTCCTAGTAATTTTAAGGCAGTTTTAATATAAATTGAATCAGTTTCTCCTTCTGTTAAAACTAGAGGTTTAAAACCTTTTTCTACAGTAGCTTTTACTTCATCTTTAATTGCGTTAATTTTTTCACAATATCTAAAAAACATCCATTGACCATGTTCAGACATTAGATAGCTACAGTAATCTTCCCAAACCTGAACTGACCAATGATATAGTCTTTCTCGAAGGTATTTATCAGTAGGATTGTCTTCTAACGACGGCTTAAAAAGTCCTGAGGATAACTAATTTAGGAATTTCTTTATCATCAAATCCATAACCACACATCACCCAAAAACTACCAACAATGTTTTGAGGATACTCTTCAAGTAATGATTCTGCTCTTTCACAAAGAGTAACGCCAATTTTAGGTAAATGCACTGTCATTTTCAAAACTCCTACTAAAACGCAGAAAGGCAGACGAATATTATGTAATATATTAAGTAGCTTGGCGTAAATAATTCAAGGTTGGTAGTAAGGGCTTCAGCCCTTCTTTGAGGGCTAAAGCCCTCACTACGAGCTAATTTCAATCCACAAATGAAGACAGACACGATATTTTATACCCTGCTGCAAAATCTCCCCAGCGTTTTATTTGAATTACTGGAACAGTCCCCTGCACTGGCTTTGCACTACGAATTTTCCTCTGTGGAAATCAAAGAACTAGCACGTCGCATAGATGGCTTATTTTTGCCCAAAGCCGAGTACCCACAAGACCCGATTTATCTCGTTGAGGTACAATTCCAGCCCGATGATGATTTATACTGGCGGTTGATTACAGAAGCGTTTCTTTACTTAAACCAATATAAACCTCATAAAACATGGCAAGCTGTAGTTTTGTGGGCAAAACGCAGTCTTGACCCTGGTGTACCGCTTGCATATCAAAGTTCACTAGCTGCTGGGCAAATTCATGTAGTTTATTTAGATGAATTAACCGATACATCATCCTCAATTGGTTTGGGAATTATTAAACTAGTAGTAGCTTCTGAAGATGAAGCTGTACAAGAAGCAAGAACTTTGTTAAATCTGGTGCAACAGGCAGATACGGCAAACAGTCGGAATGTTTTAGAATTAGTAGAAAGGATGCTCGTTTATAAGTTTTCATCCTATAGCCGTCAGGAGTTGGAAGCGATGTTTGGATTAACAGAATGGCGACAAACTCGATTTTATCAAGAAGTTCAGGAGGAAACGAAGTTAGAGACGATTCCTCGACTGTTAAGGGAGGGACTAAGTGTAGAGCAAATTGCTCGTGTACTTGAGTTAAATATCGAAGTAGTACGACAAGCTATTGAAAAGCAAAGTAGAGAAAAATCTTAATATTGATATAGTTTCAATAGTTGGAAGCGATGTTTGGATTAACAGAATGGCGACAAACTCGATTTTATCAAGAAGTTCAGGAGGAAACGGAACTAGCGACAAAATTTAAAACAATACCCCGTCTTTTGAAAATAGGTTTAAGTGTAGAGCAAATTGCCGAAGCACTAGAATTAAATATCGAAGTAGTACGACAAGCTATTGAAAAGCAAAGTGGAGAAAAATCTTAATCTTGATATAGCCGTCAGGAGTTGGAAGCGATGTTTGGATTAACAGAATGGCGACAAACTCGGTTTTATCAAGAAGTTAGAGAAGAAGTTAAGCAAGAAACCAAGCTGGAAGCAATACCTCGTCTTTTGAAAATGGGGTTAAGTGTAGAACAAATTGCCGAAGCACTAGAATTAAAAATCGAAGTAGTACGACAAGCTATTGAAAAGCACAGTGGAGAAATATCTTAATCTTGATATAGCCGTCAGGAGTTGGAAGCGATGTTTGGATTAACAAAATGGCGACAAACTCGATTTTATCAAGAAGTTCAGGAGGAAACGAAGTTAGAGACGATTCCTCGACTGTTAAGGGAGGGACTAAGTGTAGAGCAAATTGCTCGTGTACTTGAGTTAAAAATCGAAGTAGTACGACAAGCTATTGAAAAGCAAAGTAGAGAAAAATCTTAATCTTGATATAGCCGTCAGGAGTTGGAAGCAATGTTTGGATTAACAGAATGGCGACAAACTCGATTTTATCAAGAAGTTCAGGAAGAAACGAAGCTGGAAGCAATACCTCGTCTTTTGAAAATGGGGTTAAGTGTAGAACAGATTACCGAAGCGCTAGAATTAAAAATCGAAGTAGTACGACAAGCTATGGAAAAGCAAAATAGAGATATTTTGAATATTGATTAATATAATATCCATTTATCTAAATTTAAGCGATGAGCTAATTCATCCATTTTCCGTGATCACAGTTTGTAAAGGTTTATCCCAACTATCAACGGGAAGTTGAGGTAAATGGGCAAAATCAAAAACTACGCCCATAGTAGGTTTTTTAGCCCAAGCTGGAGAACTCAACAAACGGTCATAATATCCCCCACCATAACCTAGGCGATATCCTTGGACGTCACAACCCACACAGGGAACGAGAATTAAATCTATTTCTTCTATATCAATTCTTGGCGCTTCTGGGTGTGGTTCAGGAATACCATAAGCACCTGTATTAATAGCGTCGTCAGGTTGCCAAAAATGCCAAGCTAGGGATTTACCGATGCAGCGGGGAAAACCCCAACGTTTATCAGAGTTGGTAAAAAGTAAACTTAAATCAGGTTCTTGACGAAAGCTGAAAAAACAGAGAATGGTATTTGCTTGATGAAATAAAACTGAGTTTTGTAAATTAGCGGAAATGCGATCGCTCTTTTGTCTCCATTCAACAACAGACATTGATTGACGAGTTTTGAGCAGGGTGCGGCGGAGTTCTGCTTTATTAAATTTTTCATGGTTCATGAACATTTGCCGCACCTGATAACTAACTAGCGTTTTGACGATACCACTCAATGGTATTCTTTAACCCTTCCTCAAAGCCTACCTGAGCCGTAAAACCAAAAGCCTCCTTTGCCCGTTCAGTATCTAAACGGCGGCGCGGTTGACCATTAGGCTTGTCGGTTTCCCAGATAATTTCCCCTTCATACCCCATCAATTTCGCAATCAGATTAATCAAATCACGGATGGAGATTTCATCACCAGTTCCCAAATTAACCGGTTCAGGGTCGCTATAGGATGTTGTACCCATCACAATTCCCCTAGCGGCATCTACAGAATACAGAAACTCACGGGTAGGAGAACCATCACCCCAAACGGGGAGTTGCTTTTCTCGCTTAATTTGAGCTTCATGAACTTTGCGAATTAACGCCGGAATTACGTGGGAGCTTTTGGGGTCAAAGTTATCTTCAGGCCCGTATAGATTCACTGGTAGTAAGTAAATACCGTTAAAGCCATACTGCTGACGATAAGATTGCAGTTGGACTAAAAGCGCTTTCTTGGCAACTCCATAGGGGGCGTTAGTTTCTTCTGGATAACCATTCCACAGGTCATCTTCTTTGAATGGCACTGGGGTAAATTTGGGATAGGCGCAGATAGTGCCGACACAAACAAATTTTTCTATTCCAGCTTGATAAGCAGCATGAATCAGGTGGGTGCCCATGATCAAGTTATCGTAAAATAACTCTCCGGGTTTTTGCTGGTTGAGACCAATACCACCGACGTGAGCTGCTAGGTGAATGATAATGTCTTGCTGGTCAACTGCACGTTGGCTATTTTCCCAAACCCGCAGATCACAATCACGCGATCGCGGTACAGTAATTTTCTCACTGTCAGCCCCAGCCCGACACAGCTGATCTATCACCTGACGACCTAGAAACCCTGATCCACCTGTGACCAGAATCCGTTTATTTTGCAGTTCTAAGGCTGTCATATTTTTTATCCTTATTGGTGTGAATCAGAAGTGAAGAGCACCTAGTTCTTGACGAACAGTAGCCATATCTTGGGGCAGTAGTAAACCATTTCCATTAGGTGAAGTGTGACCTATTGCTTGTAAGTCAGCTTCCACCATCAAGGCCACAAGCTCCTTAAAAGTTACTGACGTTTTCCAGCCTAACTTTTGCTGTGCCTTTGTCGGATCACCAATTAACAACTCAACTTCCGCAGGACGGAGATAACGCTCATCAAATTCTACATAATCTTGCCAATTAAGATTTACATAACTAAATGCCAGTTCTAGGAACTCTTTGACTGAGTGGGTTTCGCCAGTAGCAACCACATAATCATCTGGCTGGTCTTGCTGCAACATCAGCCACATTGCCTTAACATAATCTTTGGCATAGCCCCAATCCCGCTTGGCATCAAGATTACCCATATAGATATTTTTCTGTTTACCTGCAACGATGCGAGCAACGGCTCTAGTTATTTTGCGGGTGACAAAGGTTTCGCCGCGTCTAGGCGATTCGTGGTTAAAGAGTATACCATTGCAAGCAAACAATTTATAAGACTCACGATAGTTGATTGTTTGCCAGTGGGCGTAAACTTTAGCACAAGCATAGGGGCTGCGGGGATAAAACGGCGTTGTTTCACTTTGGGGAACTGCTTGGACTAAACCATACATTTCTGAAGAACCCGCTTGGTAGAACCGCACCTGAATTCCTGTGCGTTGCTGGTAGTCCCTAATTGCTTCTAGCAACCGCAGGGTTCCCATTCCTACCGCATCAACCGTATATTCCGGTGAATCAAAGCTTACCCTGACATGGGATTGAGCACCCAAGTTGTAAATTTCTGTTGGCTTGACTTCTTCTAAAATGCGGCGCAAGGTTGTCCCATCCGTCAAGTCACCATAGTGCAGAAACAACCGCACACCCTCTTTGTGAGGGTCTTCGTAAATGTGATCGATGCGATCGGTGTTGAAGGTAGAAGTCCGGCGAATAATGCCGTGAACTTCATAACCTTGTTCTAGTAAAAACTCACTCAGGTATGAACCATCTTGACCGGTGATACCAGTAATCAACGCTCGCTTTGGTTGCGTCATGCTAAATTATCCCTTGTTAACGGTGGTTAAAAAGTTACAGGCAATCTGATATAAATTAACAGTTAATTACTCAATTGCCTAATGGAAACCCTAAGGGTATTAGTTGTTAATAGAAATATGCTGTAAATAAGTATACTTAAGGAAATGTAATTTAACAAGTAAGGTCTAATTAGAGAAAATAGTACATATTAAGGCTTTATGTATAAAAATATTAATCTTTGCTAAAAATTTATCTATTTTTGGGTATTGTAAAGGCTGAATAAAATTTATCTTTTTTGCTAGAAGAAAAATTTCAATATCAGGGCACTGAGGTGGCGTGTTTGCTGCCCCTATTCAGTCTCCATACAATAATTGGTATCCGGGGGCATGAGTTGCCCCACAGAATCAACCTTGAGTAGCTTCTCAGTACGCCCCGTTGTTTTTGGGTATAATAACCACGTCAATTGTTTTCAACATGATCCATAAATCGAGCCAAAAGTTCCTAAATTTGACATAATGTAGGTCTATTTGGACTCGCCGGGGGTACGGAATATCATTACGCCCTGACACTTGCCACAAACCGGTGATTCCGGGACGGATTGTTAAAATCTGATCGATGTGACAACCGTATTTTGGTAATTCCTCCGTTACTAAGGGTCGCGGACCGACGACACTCATATCCCCTTTTAAAACGTTCCAGAACTGGGGGAATTCATCCAAACTGGTAATTCGTAAGAATCGACCAATTTTGGTAATTCGGGGGTCTTGCTTGAGCTTAAAACTGGTCTCAAATTCTTGCCGCATTTCCAGGGATGTTTCCATCATTTGCACGAGAATTTCGTCTGCGTTGCTCACCATTGTGCGGAATTTAATACAATTAAAGCGTTTATAGTTTTTACCAACCCGTTCTTGGACATAAAAAATCGGACCTTCTGAGCTGAAAGCAATCAGCAAGGCCAAGATTAAGTAGACGGGGAAAAACAACATCAAGACCGATAGCGAAAATACAATATCAAACAGTCGCTTGGCAAACTCTCCGTTTAAACCCTGTAAAGACAAACCTTTGGGTTTTACCTTCGGTGTCTTTGTTTTTTGACCACGTTTTAAGAAAGTACGCGATCGCTTGCCGGAGAGGAGTGAGCTCTGGGCAGTCATCATACTCCTTAAGAATCCACACCACACATAGTCCCAATCTTAAAGCCAAAAGGCAGTGCTTCTGGGGGGAAATTTCCAAAAGCCTAGAAAACTCATCCAAAAATCAAGCCCATGCTTTCCAGAAAGGTCTTTTTTCTTGGCATTTATTTAAAAAATCGAAGTAACGCTCTGCAAAGACTTGCCCAGAAAACTGGGTGGCGTGTTCTCGCGTATACTCAGGATTGAAAAAGTCCTGATACACTTCAAACTTTTCTACTGCCTCCACTAAAGCTGCCTCTGTTTGCACCCTAAAAAATATTCCTGTCCCTGTATCCGCGCAGACGCGAATATCTCGCACCGTTTCTAGAGCACCTCCTGCACCGTAGGCAATAACTGGAGTTCCACAAGCTTGTGCCTCCACTAAGGCAATGCCAAAATCTTCACAAGCCGCATAGACAAATGCCTTGGCACTGGCCATATATTTTTTTACCACATCATCGGGAAGCCATCCCAGTATTTGGATATTAGCATTTGCCATGGAGCGAATCTTGTTCATTTCTGGTCCTGTACCAATGACTACCAAAGGTCGTTGTAGTCGGTTAAAAGCTTTGACAATTAAGGATACTTGCTTGTAACTCACTAACCGGGAAACTGTCAGGTAAAAATCCTCTTTTTGGCTAAAAAAGGGCAATCCCTCCAGATTAACTGGTGGGTAAATGACTGTTGCTTCTCGCCGATAGCAACGCCAAATCCGCCGAGCTGTATGCTGTGAGTTGGCAATAAAGTAATCAACGCGATTTGCACTCAATACATCCCATTGACGCAACTGATGCAGTAAGTACCTTGTCACCCACCCAGCTAAACCACTCCCCAGCTTGCTTTGGCGTAGATAATCGAAGGTTAAGTCCCAGGCATAGCGCATAGGGGTGTGGCAGTAGCAAATATGTAGCTGATTGGGAGTGGTTAGGACTCCTTTAGCCACAACGTGGGATGAAGACAAAATTACGTCATATTCCCGTAAATCCAGTTGTTCAATCGCTAACGGCAACAAAGGCAGATATTTTTGGACACCTTTGCGGGCTAATGGCAAGTGCTGGAGAAAAGTCGTGCCAATCTGACGCTGATATAAATAACTTTCAGGATTGCTGGATTCAAAATCGATGAGGGCGTATAAATCAGCATCAATGTGATTCAAAATTTCCCGGACTACGAGTTCTGAACCACCCGTGGCTTTAGGTGTCAGCCACTCATGAACCAGAGCATATTTCAAGGGCACAGCTAACTTTAATGGGTGGCAAATACTTGGGTAGGTTTGATGGTTAACTGAAAAGTTTCCCAAAGTGATGAATGAATGGGTTGCACCCCAGATTAACCCGAAGACGTAATCCTACTAAAAGAGGTTCCATCAGCGATGCTGCAACCTGATAATCTCAGATTGGGTAATAGGTAATGGCTAATAGGTAATGGGCACTGGGAAGGCTTTTCCCTGTTTCCTGTTTCCTGTGCTCTATCCCTTGACTTCAACTGACATAGGAATTGGGAACTTATGCGAATTTTGATTATTGGTGGCACTCGGTTCATTGGTGTCTACCTGACTCAACAACTGGTGGAAGCTGGACATGAGGTGGTACTGTTCAATCGTGGTAATCGTCCAGCACCTTCCTTACAGGGAGTAGGACAAATTATAGGCGATCGCACTGATGCCACCGTGCTAAAAGCCAAGTTAGCACAAGAAACGTTTGATGTCATTTTTGACAATAACGGACGGGAACTTACTGATACTCAACCGCTGGCAGAAATTTTTCAAGGACGTGTACAACATTTTGTGTATATGAGTTCGGCGGGGGTGTATCTTAAATCTGACCAATTGCCCCATGTAGAAGGCGATACAGTTGATCCTCAGAGTCGTCACAAGGGTAAGCATGAAACGGAAGCTTACCTGACGCAACAGGGATTGCCTTTTACTTCTATTCGTCCGACCTACATTTATGGCCCCCGGAACTATAATGAGTTGGAAAGCTGGTTTTTTGATAGAATTGTGCGCGATCGCCCTTTGGCTATTCCCGGTAATGGGATGCACATCACCCAGCTCGGTCATGTCAAAGATTTAGCTAAGGCCATGACTCAGGTGGTGGGCAACAAAAAGGCAATTGGACAAATTTATAATATTTCAGGCGATCGCTTTGTGACGTTTGATGGTTTAGCCCGTGCTTGTGCTGTCGCTGCTGGTAAATCACCTGATGCTGTGAAAATTGTCCACTACGACCCGAAAAAGTTTGATTTTGGCAAACGCAAAGCTTTTCCTATGCGGGTACAGCATTTCTTTGCGTCAGTAAATAAAGCGCAAATAGAATTAAACTGGCAACCTGAGTATGATTTAATTTCTGGGCTGAATGATTCACTTGAAAATGATTATTTGGCATCTGGGCGAGACAAAGCTGAAGTGGATTTCTCTTTAGATGAAGAAATTTTAAACGCTGTGTAACAATTTTCCCGACTTCTTAGAGAAGTCGGGAATTTGAGGCTGATATTTTATCTGGATTGATCCCCAATTCGCGCAATTTCGCCGCTAAGATTTCAACAGTTAAAAGGAAGATTTTTTCCTCGTACTTGGGAAAGATGCGATTGATTGTGCCTTGATTATTTAATATAAGTTGTTTGTCTTAATAAAAGACAGATAAATTATTCTTTATAAATGGTGTTGTTTGATGAGCCAAGTTTTGCAATACCCACACCAAAACGTGCTGAAGGCACACGCTAGCTTGGGCGAAGGTCCTGTTTGGGATTCAACCCAAAAGCTACTTTACTGGGTCGATATTGATAATCATCGGGTGCATCAGTTCAACCCGGAGACTGGGAAAGACTCGTTTTTTGATGTGGGAGATGTGGTTGGTGCGATCGCTAAAGCTGGTGTTAATAGATTAATTATGGCACTGCGCCACCGCTTGGCATTCCTCAACACTCAAACAGGTGTAGTTACTCCCATTGTAGATATTGAGACGGATTTACCCAATAACCGTTTTAACGATGGTAAATGTGATCCTCAAGGACGCTTCTGGATTGGTTCGATGTCTTCGTCTTCTCAAAAAGGTCAGGCTAGCCTTTATCGCTATGATCCTGATCATTCATTACATAAAATGGAAACGGGGCTGACTGTCTCCAATGGTCTGGGGTGGAGTCCCGATCAAAGGAGATTTTACCTGACGGATTCTCCTGAGAAAAAGATATATGCTTACAACTTTGACTCAGCCACAGGTAGGATTAGCGATCGCCAAATTTTTGTTAATTTAGCTGGTGAGTCCTTTTATCCCGACGGGTTAACCGTAGATATTCAAGGAAATATCTGGTCAGCAATGTGGGATGGAGGCTGTGTAATTTGCTTTAACCCCAAAGGTGAAGAGATATCGCGGATACAAATACCCGTAAAGATAACCACCAGCTGCACCTTCGGTGGTGAAGATTTGCAAACACTTTACATCACCACCGCTTCAGTTGGGCTGAGTGAAGATGAGATAGAAAAAAACTTCTATGCTGGTGATTTGTTTGCTGTCCAGACTGATATTAGCGGATTACCTGCGTCTGAGTTTCTAGGCTAGGTTTTTCTGGTAACAGATAAATTCCTCCAGAGATTAACGTCAAAGCGACAGATAGCCAAAAGGCAATTAGGGTGGGAATTTGCCATAATTCTGATAAGGGTGCCATCAAAAGCGCGATCGCGATGATTTGACTGACCGTTTTGAGTTTACCCCAAATATTCGCCCCGGTGATCGTGGTTTTGTTTACCCGCCAACCTGCGATCGCTAATTCTCGCCCTAAAATTAAAAATACTCCCCAAGCTGGCACTTTTCCTAATTCCACCAAAACCAATAAAGGTGCAAGTACCAATAATTTATCTACTAAAGGATCAAGAAATTTACCTAAATCAGTAATTTGGTTAAGTTTTCTCGCTAAATAACCATCTAACCAATCAGTCAACGCCGCAATTAAAAATATTGTCAAACATATCCATCTAGCTTGGGGTGTGGGATTGTATAAACCATAAAGTAAAAATGGTATCCCCAAAAGTCGAGAAAATGTAATCCAATTGGGTATGTTCATAAAAATATAAAATTCAAGACAGTTTAAAACGGGGATTTAGACTCTTTAATTTAAGATAAAAACACTAAAAGGGCTGATTTATTGATTTCGCCATTATTTCTTAATAAACTCTACAACTTCAACCAATCAAATAATTGTCCTAAAGTCAAATGTAAATCACTAACAAATTCGGGGACTGGCAATATATCTTCGGCATTTTCTAAAAAAATCGGTTGCTGGTGACTTGGATAAACTAAAACATTATATTCTTCGGGGTCAATTAACCAACCTAAGCTAGTACCGTGATTTAAACAATGTAAAATATTTTTGGTGGGTTTAGTTGTACTTTGTTCAGGAGAAAGTATTTCAATAGTCCAGTCTGGATAGGTATTAAAGACATTGGCAATATTGCCTTTTTCATCTACAGGGATTCTCTGCCATGTAAATACTGCAACATCTGGAACAATTGAACGTCCACCAAATGTACAGCGTAATTCTGGTAAAGCGAGGGCGATTTTTTGAGGTTTGACTACACTATTAATATTGGTAACGGATTCACCTTGAAGTCTACTATGTTTACCTTGTGGCATAGGTTTTTGAATTATTTCTCCGTTGATATATTCACTTGCTGGTTTGGTTTCTGGTAGTTTTAAAAATTCTTCTAAAGTTAAATTACGAGTTGGTGTTGTAACCATAATATTTTACCTCCCAGTGTTCAACTTCCAATGTACCCTAAAGTAGGGACACAGCATTACTTTGTCCCTACAAATCTATGATTACTGGATAATTTATTTTTTGGTATTTCCTTAGACCCAAAGGCAAAACAACGTACTATTACATTGTATAATTTATTTTAAATGCCTCGTAAATGTATGGCATTTTATGAATAAAACTTTACAAATTAGTACTATTCTGAGAGAACGTTACAAAATCACCGATATTTTATCTAGCAATACTGGTTTATTGTGTGGGTGTTGGTTTGTAGGGGTTTAGCAAATATCCGGTATTTTTTAGATTTTGAGCTTATGTTAATATAAGAATTAATCCAATTTTTGAGATACTGATTGAAAAGAACTAATGCGTAAACAAACAATTCAATATACATCACCATTAGATGCCTTAGTTGCTGTTACCAAGCGACTGAGTGTGTATGAAAATCAGCAAAAAATGGATTCTGAAGAATTTTTCTATCAATATAATCAAGGCATATTATCAGATGATTCCCTATTTATAGAATGGGCAAACGATTACCGTCACTACCTTGAGTTGCGTCAGGAATTAGAGCAAAGATTGAATTATGCTGCCTAATATTTTATCTGATTACCTCAATCAACTTGAGCAGGCAGTTCTTCTGTACAGTGATGTTTATGTTGAACGATATGAAGAAGAAAATTTGACTCCAAACCGAGCTAATTTAAGAATTCGATTGCGTTTTAATCAGACACATTTACTAGAAATCAATGAAGCTATCATAGTCGCAGATAATCAATTAGAATTTCTCGATTACCGTTACTATTTTCAGAATGCACATAATCACCTAATCTTTCGCTATGATAGCACACCTCACTTTCCTGATCTGCCCAATTTTCCCCATCATAAACACTTGCAGGATGAAGTTATTTCATCTGAAAAACCTGATATTGCTCAAGTTTTGCAAGAAGCAAATGAATTATTAATTTAAAATTTACTATCAGCCGAAATACCTTAAAATGAGATTATTTTGGGTTTCCATTATCCCAGTAAATGAGGTTTTAGAGAGTTTGCTATGGCTTAATTAACCAGAATATTCTAGGGTTTAGGATTGCGGTTTACCCCTAGATTTTGGGGTTGAAGGTGCGTTAGGGAACGCACCCTACGTATTTGGGAAATATAATATAAAAATTTCTAGATTAGGCTTTTAGTGTACTTGCATGGGATGATCTGTATTTTGAGATTATCCAAACTAGACTATGACTGATAATTCTGATTTTCGCATTGAACGGGATTCGATGGGCGATCGCCAAATTCCTGGTAGCGCTTATTACGGAATTCAAACTTTGCGGGCGATGGAAAACTTCCCCATTAGTGGACTCAAGCCTTTGCCCACTTACGTAGATGCTTGTTTGATTATCAAAAAAGCCACCGCCATCGTTAACGGTGAATTAGGTTGTATTCCCCAAGATATCAGTGTGGCGATTGTCAAAGCAACTGAAGAAATACTTTCTGGGAAGTTGCGTGATCAATTTGTTGTGGATGTTTATCAAGCTGGTGCGGGAACTTCTCACCACATGAATGTTAACGAAGTTCTGGCAAATCGGGCGCTGGAAATTCTCGGTGAGGAAAAGGGGAATTACAAGCGGGTTAGCCCTAATGATCATGTTAACTATGGGCAGTCTACTAATGATGTGATTCCGACAGCAATTCGCATCGGTGGCTTATTGGCCCTTGCTCATACATTACACCCAGCTTTAGAAAAGGCGATCGCATCCTTAGAAACAAAAGCGATCGAATTCCAAGATATCGTCAAATCTGGCAGAACTCACCTCCAAGACGCTGTACCAGTGCGTTTGGGCGATAATTTTCAGGCTTGGGCGCAAATTCTCACAGAACACCAAAACCGCATTTACACTGCTTCTGGAGACTTGATGGTGTTGGGTTTGGGCGGAAGTGCAGCGGGAACAGGAATGAATACCCATCCTCTATATCGTGCCCGTGTGGTGGAAATTCTCTCCCAATTGCTGGAAACGCCCCTAGAACCTGCGCCCCACCTGATGGCGGCCATGCAAAGTATGGCACCTTTTGTCAATGTTTCCGGGGCTTTGCGGAACTTAGCCCAGGATTTAGTCAAAATATCTCACGACTTGCGGCTGATGGATTCGGGGCCAAAAACTGGTTTTAAAGAAATTCAATTGCCCCCGGTGCAACCCGGTTCCTCAATTATGCCAGGGAAATATAACCCGGTGATGGCAGAAATGACATCAATGGTGTGTTTTCAGGTGATGGGATACGATAATGCGATCGCCCTTGCTGCCCAAGCTGGACAATTAGAATTGAATGTAATGATGCCGCTGATTGCCTATAACCTAATTCACAGTATCGAAATTCTCGGTAATACGATCGCCGCCCTCACCGAACGCTGCATACTCGGAATTACCGCCAACCGAGAACGCTGTTTAGCTTATGCAGAAGGTAGTTTAGCTTTAGTTACCGCCCTCAATCCCCACATTGGTTATCTCAATGCTGCGGCTGTGGCTAAAGAATCTTTAGAAACAGGTAAATCTCTGCGGCAGATTGTTCTAGAACGCGGGCTAATGGATGCAGCAGAATTAGCAACAGTGTTAAATTTAGAACAAATGAGCGGGATTTTGCCTCTCATGTCAGAATCGGACAAAGTTGACTAAAAACAAAGTAAGAAAATCGCAAAAAGCAGCAATTGTCCTTGACTCTATTTTCACTCTGATCGCCACTTAAAATCCATGCAGACTCAAAAACCATCTGTCAGTCTTATCCGGGCTACATCCTACGAACGAGAGGCTTTGCGGGAATCTTTAGAAACGCTGCTAGAACCTTTGGGGGGAATTGGGGCTTTTGTGAAAAAAGGCGATCGCGTCTTACTCAAACCTAATCTGCTCACAAGTTCCCGTCCCACTAAAGAGTGTACCACCCGCCCCGAACTGGTTTATGCAATTGCTCAGATGGTAATTGAGGTTGGCGGTAAACCATTTTTAGGCGATAGTCCCGCTTTTGGTAGCGCTAAAGGAGTAGCAACAGCCAATGGCTATCTACCCCTTTTAGAAGAACTCAATCTGCCAATTGTCGAGTTTCATGGCCAGCGTTACCAAACTGTCAGCGACAATTTTAATCACCTGCTGCTGTGCAAAGAAGCGATAGAAGCAGATGTAGTGATTAACCTCCCCAAAGTTAAATCTCATATGCAACTGACATTAACTTTGGGCGTAAAAAACCTCTTTGGTTGCGTCCCTGGCAAAATGAAAGCTTGGTGGCACATGGAAGCAGGGAAAGACGCCAACCGATTTGCCGAAATGTTAGTAGAAACTGCCCGAACAATTAACCCAAATTTAACCATTTTAGATGGCATTATTGGTCATGAAGGCAATGGTCCTAGTGGCGGTGAACCCCGTCAATTAGGGGTTTTGGCAGCAGCATCAGATGTATTTGCCCTAGATCGGGCCATGCTAGAAATCCTCCAAGTCCCTCCTGCACAAGTTCCTACCGTTGCCGCTTCCCAAAGATTAGGCATTTGTCCAGAACTGGCTGATATTGAGTTTCCTAACTTATCTCCCGACTTACTACAAATAGAAGATTGGCAGCTACCAGATAAGTTAATGCCCATCGATTTTGCCATGCCCCGCGTGATTAAGTCTACCTTTAAGCATCTCTATATCCGTTTCATTAAGGAACCAATGAGTACTTACAGTAAACGCTAGTTGCATTGGGAAATTTTCCAGGATATGGGAAAATTTAAAATTCAATACTTCTCGATTTCCTTAACTTAGGATGGCAACAAGTGCCAACTTGGCTACAACAATTTTAAAATTAGCAAAGTAAACTGTAAGTACCCTCCGATTGCTTAACCAAACCGCCCTCATCTTGTGGCGGTTTTTTCCTAGTTTAATTTGTGTTCAATTCCTCATATAGGAATAATATTTGATTCCTGAAATTATTTGCGTAGGCAGGCAAGAGGCAAAAGGATTCTAGACGATTAAGGTGTACCGAGTTTTGTTCAAAAATAAAATATGAGTCCTATATTAGGTTTTGGATTTCTCTGAAACTCAAGTTGGGATATTTAACACTTTGGGTATTGTTGCACGTGGTGTGCTCTCTGGCGAAAAGGCGCTATACCTGGAATTTGAGGATTATTACTCTACCTATATATAGATTGACAAAATTAGAGTAATATCAATTAGGTTAGTAAATTTAAATTCAGAAATATTTTCTTGGTGCTATTACTGAATAAATGCGGCGAACCAGGGTTCAATAACTGGATTTCTTCAGTAATAATGTGCTGTCTAAAACATAATCACCGCCCTGATCTTCCTGCCTTTGGCATAATTTTCTGTGAAATCACTGTTGAATAATTAACAACTCTAACCTACTTTAAGTATAATCTCGGTAGTAATATGTTGTATCAAAAATAATTGGATCAGGACAAATGCTCATAAGCATTGGCATTTGGAAATGTTATAATCAAACCATATTGTCCAAATAAACTTTTTTGCTTAATCTGCAAACAGATGAAAAACGCCGTTTATAAAGCTGTAGCTGTTAGCCATGTGTGAGATATCCATGAGACAGTACGGTCAAACATCTAAAAATATTAGTCACATAACAAAGCATCAGATGTATACAAGCTATTTTGTAACAGTGTTGTCATGTATAAAAACGCCATTATGACAATGGCAAACCTGGACAAAATACCTGAATGCTACAGAGTTGTCTGGCAAAAGATAGCTAAAATAGCATCAACACTCTCAAGAGAGAGAGTAAACCTAACAGTGATTTGACGAATTGCAATTTTGTATGAATTCAAATAGCCAGTCTGCCAATTCTCCCGACACATATTCCCAACGTTTGGCAGATGTTGTGGGAACCGCGATCGCTTTAGTCACCCTAATACTACCTGTATATGTTATCGCCCACTATTCTTCACACAATGTTCAGAATAACCAGCAACCCCTGACATACAGCATACCAAGCAGTGAAGACTAGATACAATTAGATAGAGAATTTTACCAGCAAGAAAGCTCAAAACAGGAGCAAACAAAGTTTGCGTCGATGTTTGTCTAAGTAAAAATCACAAATAATCTGAATCTGTGTTGTTGGACTCTAGATTCGGTAATCTTGACTGAAATTATGGTCAAACCTAGACTGAATCACATCAAAAAAGCGTTGCGAGGAAACTTGGCAACGCTTTTTCTATAGGACTGTCGCTAAAACATCACCTATCCAGCGGCCCTTTTTTTAGCCAATCTTCACTCTCACTATATTCTGATACCGAAAGCAGCTAGATGCTTCTTCTCCCATCTGTTTCCCTTAGTGAACGAAACAATTACCTTGGGAAGAGATCCCTAATTGCCCTAAAATTCTACACGGGGAGCCAAACTGTGTGCTACCTTGATTCACTGTTAGCAGAGGAGTTTTGTTGTGGATTTATCCCGTATTCCAGCCCAACCTAAACTGGGTATAATCAATGTGCTGATTGAAATTGCGGGCGGGAGTAAAAATAAATACGAATTTGATAAGGAATTGGGAGCTTTTGCCCTAGATAGGGTACTTTATTCCTCAGTACAGTATCCTTATGACTATGGGTTTATACCTAATACCTTGGCTGATGATGGTGATCCCCTGGATGGTATGGTACTAATTGATGAACCAACTTTTCCAGGTTGTGTGATTGCTGCACGACCAATCGGCTTTTTAGAGATGATTGACGGTGGCGATCGCGATGAAAAGATTCTTTGTGTTCCCGACAAAGATCCGCGCTACGCTCAAGTAAAATCCTTGAAAGATGTACCCCCCCACCGCTTGGAAGAAATTGCCGAATTTTTCCGCTCTTATAAAAATTTGGAAAAAAAGGTAACTCAAATTCTCGGTTGGCAGGATGTTGAGCAAGTCAGACCCTTAGTAGAGAAGTCTATCCTAGCTTACACTCAAAGATAACGGATGATGGTAATGGGTGATATTCTTTTTACCCATTGCCCGTCTAAGCTATCAGCTAAGTACGAAAACCAGACACCAAAAATAGGAAGACAAAAAACCTTCGCTGGTTGCGGCTCGTAAAAACTGCCATATCACCCGAAACGAAATGCAACGCACTCTCCTTTTGGCAAAAATTCATAACTGCACCCTCACGGCAGCGAATCTGCACTACGTTGGCAGTATTAGTATTGATCAAGTCCTATTGAAAAAAGCTGGCATCTTACCCTATGAGCAGGTGCAAGTAGTGAATAATTCTAATGGTGAGCGCTTTATCACCTATGCTATCCCGGCTCCACCCAACTCAGGGGCGATTGAATTAAATGGAGCTGCGGCACGTCTAGGCATTACAGGCGATCGCTTGATTATAATGACTTACGGGCAGTTGACTCTGGAAGAGTTAAAAAATTACTCTCCTACTGTTGTCATTGTGGACGAAAAAAACCAGCCTTTGGAAGTACGGCGCTACGATGATCTGCTCAGTAAGCTCTAATTTCAAGGAAAATGTCAAATTTTGAGCTGTCGTCGGGTTCCCAAAGCTACGTAACTGAGAAGCTAACGCCCCTGCCAAGTAGCCCAATTGGGGAATTTATCGTGCAATTTTGGGGTGTCCGTGGTTTGATTCCCACCCCAAGCAACAACACCAGCCGCTATGGTGGGAATACTGCTTGTGTAGAAATGGATGTAGCCGGGAAACGCTTGATTTTTGACGGGGGCACTGGCTTACGCATTCTGGGTAAAACTTGGCAGCAAGCACAAAAACCAATAGAAGCCCATCTGTTTTTTACCAACTGCCAATCAAATCGCATCCAAGGGTTTCCGTTTTTTGCTCCCGCATTTATGGCGGAAAATCGCTTCCACATTTATGGCACTGCGGCATCGAATGGTGCTTCAATTAAACAATGCTTGTGCGATCAAATGCTCCAGCCACACTTTCCTTACCCTTTACAGGTGATGCAGTCTGAATTGAAGTTCTACAATTTGACTGCGGGCAATGCGGTGGGGCTAGATGATGTGACGATTACAACGGCATTAGTTAATCAAAATCAGCGGTCAGTTGGCTATCGCGTATCTTGGCAGGACTATAGTGTTGCCTACATCACTGATTTGTACAATCGTGTTGAGCAAGGGGAGCGATCGCAGATTTTACAGATGATTCAAGACGCTGATTTGTTTATTGCCAACGCCACCTACACTCCCCCGACAGCTCATAACCACGAATCGGCTGATTTACTCTGGCAAACTGCGGTGGATTTGGCACAAAGCGCTGGCGTGAAAAGGTTAGTTATTTCTCACCACCACCCGGATGATCATGATGATTTTCTTGACCATGTTCAAGCTGAGGTTAAGTCAGTCTTTCCCAAAGCATTGCTAGCTCATGAAGGTCTGATATTACCTGTTAAATAATTTAAAACTATTGAAGTTTGATGTTAAACACCCCAGGCACATAAATTTGCCTAATTTATTTTACCATTTGATAATTCCATAAAAAAGAGATTATCAAAGACTAGTTAAATTTGGATGCTGGTTGAAACCAAATTTACGTATAAGCTGAGTTCTTGGAGTTTAGCCGCTACCGCACCACTAGAGAATAATTCTGCGGCTTTGGCTATACCCCCGCGCATATCTGGAGAAATGCCACTCTGCCAGAGGTAAAACCCGCCATTCCACAAGGCTGTTTGCATCAATTCTGTTGATTTACCAGCTAATACATCCGGCAAGAGGTCTAATAGTTCTTGAGTACTGCCAAGGGGTACGTTCTTGGTTGTAAAGCCATATTCACGGGGGACTAAATGTAAGCGTTCTAACTCCTGGGACATCGCTGCTGAAGATAAGCCAATGATCGCGGTGCGATCGCGTGGTAAGTCGCAACTACCTTCCAATCCCTTGACAAAGGTGAATTTTGTGACTTTATGCAGCTCCAAAGCTACCTGAAACATCGCTTCTGTCGGCGGGTGGACGAAGCCGGCAATCATCTGAGCATCCCCAGCATAAGGACACCAAATTAGCTCCATTGTTGCCAATGGTGGACGCTTGCCTAGTTGATCGCGGTACTCCCAAAGCGTGTTAGTTAAGGGAAAATGCTTTGGTGGATAAACAAAGCCGATTTTTGTTTGCTCAAATACTTGCTGAGTTTTGGCTAATGTTAAAGCAGTCCAATCTACCCCTAACCCTTGCCAAATCTCAATTAGGGGTAATCCATACTTTGTCGGCAAGCGATCGCCACCATGCATCACCACTGGTTGTCCAGCAGCGGCTAGCAGTAAAGCTGTAATCTGGCTAATTGGTGCGGTGCGTGTTCTGCCATCATAAGGAATACCTAAAACTATCACCCGTTGCGAAGCAGCGATCGGTTGCAGTTTTGGCCCCAGTTCGTTGTATGCATCTAACATTCCCGCTAACTCTTCCCCTGTGGGACGTTTAATGCGGTGGGCAATCAAAAACGCCCCGATTTGGGCTGGTGTCGCTTCACCCAGCAGCATCATTTTGGTAGCTGTGGCCGCTTCAGCACGGGTTAAATTTTCTGCTGTATGGTTTCCACTGCCTACTTTCTGGATAAATTCCCTAAATACATTGCTCATAATTAGTCATTAGTCATTGGTCATTGGTCATTGGTCATTGGTCACTAGTTTAGGGTCAATGTTTGGACTGTTGACCAATGATCAACTTAAGAAACCGATCGCTGTTTTTCAAGTTGCAGGGGGATATTTTCTTGCACTAGTTGCCAAAAGTGTTTGATAGGGGGAATCTGGAGACGGTCTTGAGTTGTTACCATTACTACCCGACGAGTCAAACTAGAACTGTCTGGTAAATTGCTATTGCTGGCTAGGGGACGAATTGCCAAGCTGGGGTCACACCTTGCTTCTACTAATGCAGATTGGGGTAGCAAAGCTATCAATTCTCCTTGACGTACCACTCCCCGAAAGGCATCTAGGGTATTTAGTTCTAAAGCTGCTTGGAGTACAGCGTCCATGCGCTCAAATCTTTCTTGAATTAAGCGTTGCATTCCGTAACCATCTTTAAAGACTACTTGCGGATAACGAATTAGTTCTGACCAAGGGATGCTTTCATATTGGGCTAGTGGATGATTGGCTGCACTTAAGACGAATATCGGTTCATCATAGAGAACTTCTACCACCATTTCTCTGCCGGTGGTTAAAAACCGATTATTCATCACGATTGCTAGATCTACTAATCCATCTTTGAGGACTTTGAGGGCGCGATCGCTTCCCAATGATGTTACCCGCAATTGGACGTCTGGATAATCATGACAAAATTTTTGTAACACTGGGGGTAAATAAGAGCCACAAACCGAGTGAATGGCTGCAATACAAAGTTCTGGCTGCTTACCGGCGATTAAATCTGCTAATTCCTGTGTTGCACTCTCCCATTCAGTGCAAATTTTGCGGACACGGGGGAGTAACCTTTCACCTCCCAGAGTCAGTTTGGCATGACTTGTTCTGTGAAATAGTTCTACTCCCAAATCTGCCTCCAATGCCTGAATTTGGCGACTGATGGTCGATTGGGTAACACCACATTGTCTCGCTGCATTTTGAAAACTGCCAGTTTGGGCGATCGCCAAAAAGGCTTGCAACTGCTCTAGCCGCATTTTGATGTAGCCTGAATTACATTTATAGCTTGCACTAAGTTAACGGTTTTCGGTCTCCAATTTAGTGGAGTTTGTTACAAGCGCTATTTTGGTAAAGATTTGCCTCGAAATCGGGAATAGTGCAGCGCGGCAAAAACCACTAACCAGTGAGATTCAACTCAAAAGCTTGTGGAATGTACTTTTTCAGGTTTAGTTGAGACGTGATTGGTTTTGGAAACTAGCTCAGAAGTTAACAGATACCTTTGATGTTTTATGCTTTGAAACCTTAAACCTCAAGGGTATGCAACGTCTTTGGGGCATCAACTATTGGGTTAGGTGATGTTAGACTAGCTACGCTAGCAATTGCTGTTTGACCCCAGAATCCCCACACCTTTAGGTGTGGGGAGTATGTCAAGTAATTTCTATTATTTGTATTTGATATATATGACTTATCGAGTAAGGGTGCTATTTTCGCTGGCTGGAGTTTTTCCGCTCCTACTATTGGGGAAACCAGTTAAAGCAGTAACAGCAGAGAATATTATTTATACATTAAATTCTCAAGAATTAGAATCTGCCGATAGTGGTGGGGAGAGGCAGTCGAATCACCCAAAGATCAGCATAAATGAGAAGTTGGGGAAAAAAGATCTAGGGAAATCTCCTCTCTTTGCTTCATCAAATATAGCTATCTGGAAATCTACCCAAAATTTTGACTTGGGAGTGAATGATCCCAAGTCTTCAAACCCAGCCGTAAACCTTAGATATCAAGACTTGTATCTGGGTCAAATACCTAACCCAATTCTCCCTAAACAACCTGAATTAACACCTGAAAGCCCACAACAGCCCCAAGCACCGCCCCTCCCACCGGCGGCACCAACTCCTCCCCCCAAGGAAGTCCAAACGCAAATTCCGGGGACAATTCGCGTTGAACGCTTTGAATTTGAGGGAAACACGGCTTTTAGCGATCGCCTTCTGGCAGAAGTTACCAAAGCATTGATCGGTAGAGAAATCACCTTCGCGGAACTGATAGAGGCAGAGACAGCCATAACGCAGAAATATGTAGCTGAGGGATATGTCAATTCGGGTGCGGTGATTTCCGCGAACCAAACCTTTCTCCGAGAGGGAGGAGTGGTCAAAATTCAGATAATTGAAGGGGAATTGTCAGAAATTCAGATAGTAGGAACTCGTCGCCTTAACCCTAACTATGTGCGATCGCGCCTAGAAATCGCCACCAAAAAACCCCTCAACCGCGATCGCTTGCTATTCGCCTTACAACTGCTGCAACTAGACCCCCTGATTGCCAATATCTCCGCCGAACTCCAAGCCGGTAGCCGTCCCCAACAAAGTCGCCTAAAAGTGCAAGTCACAGAGGCAGATACCTTCAACGTTAATCTATTCACAGATAACAACCGTTCTCCCAGCGTTGGCAGTTTCCGGCGTGGTATTCGGATTAATCAGGCTAACTTGCTGGGTTTGGGTGACGGATTGGAGGTATATTACGCCAACACTGATGGTAGTAATGAGTTAGATGCTAGTTATACTCTGCCGATCAATCCCCAAAACGGCACAATCCGCTTTGCGGCAGGTGTTAGCAGTACTAATGTGATTGAACAACCTTTCAATAGCCTGGATATTGAGGGGAAATCACGCACATATCAACTAACTTATCGTCAACCCATTGTGCAAAAGCCTAATCGAGAATTGGCTTTAGGGCTGACTTTTTCACGCCTTGAGAGCGAAACCTCACTGTTAAATGAGAGATTTCCCCTAGCACCAGGTGCAAATGATCAGGGTGAAACTCGTGTTTCGGCCTTGCGCTTTTTTCAAGAATATATCCAACGCAGTCCTCACCAAGTTTTTGCCGCGCGATCGCAATTCTCTTTAGGTACAGATTTCTTCGGTGCTACTGTCAATAGCAATAGTCCAGACAGTCGCTTTTTTGCCTGGCGGGGACAAGGGCAATATGTGCGACTACTAGCGCCAGAAACTTTGTTGATTCTGCGTTCCGACATTCAAATGTCCACAGATTCGTTGCTGTCTCAAGAACAGATTGGACTTGGTGGTGCTTTAAGCGTGCGCGGCTATGGCCAGGATGTGATGCTAACTGATAGCGGTGCGATCGCCTCGGCAGAAGTACGCTTCCCGATTCTCCGCGTACCTGAAGCCAAAGGCGTTTTACAACTCGCCCCCTTTATTGATTTTGGGGTCGGCTGGAATTATTCTGGAGAAAAGCCCAATCCCGGCTCGAATAAATTGCTAGGTGCAGGTTTAGGGTTAGTGTGGCGAATGGGCGATCGCTTCAATGCCCGTCTAGACTATGGCATTCCCTTGATTGACGTGAAAGCAGGCAATAAAACCTTGCAGGAACAAGGGCTTTACTTCACGATGAATTATTTTCTTTTCTAGTTACAGAAATTATTCATCAAATCCCCGACTTCTTGAAGAAGTCGGGGATTTGATAGGGGATCTGACGATGAGAAAAACAACCATTGACACTCTCAGGGCTGAAGCCACTGAGATTCTGCGGACAGAGCAACTTTAGGCAAAACCCAAAGTCTAACTCTCGCTACGGTCGTCAAAGACCGTCTACCCAGTAAGCCTAAGTCTATGCTTAGATTGCTGGCTACTTTTCTGAGAATATTTGCAGCGCCGTTCAAATCAGCATTTACAACTGACCCATTAGCTGACCGATACAATCCACGCTCAATGCGCTTACCTGATGCTTTCCACCCTTCCGGTTTTTGACCGTAAATAGGTAGGGAGTCTCCATCTAAGAAAGACGCTTTTGAAGTGTAAGATTCTTCGGTTTCCTGAAAAGTCATTAAGGCGTTTAAGGGGCGCTCAAGTTTTTATCTAAGAAAGGAATTCCCACAATTAAAAAAACTGCCATCTCTTTGGACTAGCAGCTACTTTGTCAGTACAGCAGGTAATGTAAGTAGTGAAGCGGTTAGACGATATATTGAAGACCCACACCACGGATAATATGGAGAAGACCACGGCGATTAAAATCGCTCGTGTTGCTTCCCTCTCAGCACTCTTCGTGACTGAGTTTCCCGCATACCGCGAGTTCTTATGAAAAATAAACGTTCGGTTTTATTGCTTACTGTTTATGTTTTACTGATGCCTTTCACTGCCCAGGCTCAAATCATACCCGATGACAAGTTAGGAGGAGAAAATTCACTCACCGTCGCTGACACTGTTAATGGTAAAGCCATTGATCGCATAGAAGGTGGCGCAATTCGCGGTTCTCATCTTTTCCACAGTTTCCAAGAATTTAATGTCGGTGAAGGGCAGGGAGCCTATTTTACCAACCCTACCAACATCACTAATATCTTCACCCGCGTCACAGGGGGCAAAACCTCCAACATTCTTGGCACACTCGGAGTCTTGGGCAACGCTAACCTATTTTTACTCAACCCCAAAGGAATTATCTTTGGCCCCAACGCTCAATTAGATGTGGGTGGATCATTTCTAGCTTCCACAGCCGATAGCGTGGTATTTGATAACGGCTTTCTCTTTAGCGCCACCAATCCTCAAGCACCGCCCCTTTTGGCTGTGAATATTCCCATTGGGTTACAGTTTCGTGAGCATCCAGGCAGCATCGTTAATCAATCCCAATTTAGTCGCATTGTTCCTAATATTTCCCCATCAACATTAACAGCCGTAGGCTTAGAAGTCCCCTTTGGTCAGACTCTAGCACTGGTGGGAGGGGATTTGAACTTAAACAGTGGCAATGTTACCGCTTTTCAAGGCAACATCTTGCTGGGCAGTGTAGCGAGTCCGGGTTTTGTCAGCTTCGGTTTAACTCCCATCGGATTGACTTTAGACTATACAGGCATTCAGAATTTCGGAAATATTGAATTATCTGGGACAACCTCAGTTAACGCCAGTGGTTTAGGTAGTGGGTCAATTTCCCTCAAGGGTGGTAATGTGACATTGCGCGATCGCGCCCACCTGATCTCCGATACTACCGGAACTATTGACGGTCATGACATCAATATCCAAGCAACACAATTTAACCTTTTAGATCAAGCCTTTATCGAAAGTGGCACATCAGGAACAGGTGCAGCGGGAAGTGTCAATATCAACGCCACTGACTCCATAAATTTAAGAGGAATAGGATTTGCCACATTTCTCAGGATTGGGTTGGAAGAACCTTTGGCTGGAATAGTTAACCCTTTCCCCCGTGATAGTGGCATATATACCAGCACTGTTGGGGCAGGGAAAGGAGGAAATGTCACCATCAACACCCGACAACTAACCCTCCGAGATGGGATGCTGATTGCCAGCCCAACATATAGGGACGGGACTGGGGGAAACATTGCTATTAAAGCATCTGAATCCGTAGAGCTAATTAGCTCTGGCTTTTCCGCTGGAAGTGCTGCTCAGGGAAATGGCGGCACTATAGAAATTGATACGAATCAGCTGATGATCCGAAATGGAGCATTCGTCACCACCGCAATTTCGGGTCAGGGTAAAGGAGGAGATTTAATTGTCAGAGCCACGGACTCGGTAGTATTAACCGCAACTCCAGAATTTAGCGCTTTCTCCACTGGACTATCGACTAACAGCGTTCGCGGCACGGGAGATGTGGGAAACATAGACATTAATACTCGCACTCTGCTTGTAGAAGGAGGGGCATCGATCAGTTCCACGAGTGGATTGACATCTGGAAATCGGCTGTTTTCTTCTGCTAGTCGCGGTGGAAATGTGATCATCAATGCCTCCGATTCCGTGAAAATAGCAGGCATGGCTACAAGTAACAACCCCTCAGACATTCGTACTGCCCAGAGTTTTGTGGTTTCAGGGGCTATTGGCAGTGGCGACGGTGGCGATGTGAGGATTAACACCAAGCGATTGATGATCAAAGATCGAGCCGCAATAGGAGCCTCGACTTTAGATACAGGACGGGGGGGAAACATCGTTGTCAATGCGGCAGAATCGGTAGAAATAATCGGCAGCAACGATAATTTGTCTGCTTCCGGCATCGCCACAGGCTCTGGTGATAATTTGTTTGCACTTGCGTTTCAGCTTTCACCCCCCACAGGCCGGGCGGGCAACTTAAGTATTACCACCCCAAAGTTGACTCTCAAAGAGGGAGGAACAGTCAGTGTCGGCAGTTTAGGAGCGGGGAACGCGGGCATCATCAAAGTTGTCGCGGATGAGATATCCCTTGACAATAACAGCATTATTCAGGGGACAACTGTATCGGGCGCAGGGGCGAATATTAACCTCCAAGCGCAATCCATCCTGTTACGGCGCGGTAGCCGAATTTCAACCGATGCGGGTACTTCTGATGGTGGCAACATCACCTTGAATAGCAATATTCTGCTGGCATTCCCCCAAGAAAACAGCGACATCACAGCCAACGCTCGCACCGCTAGGGGTGGACGTGTGATTGTCAACGTACCTAATATATTTGGTTTTACTGCCATTAGTCGTGAGCAGGTCAGAGACCGTCTAGGGTTGACAGATGCCCAACTTGCTGAATTACTTGTAAGTCCCACCTCTCTGTTACCCACTAGCGACATCGCTGCCATTTCCCAAACTTCCGGGCCTGCTTTACAAGGGACAGTAATTTTTAGCACCTCTGGGGTGAACCCGGCTCAAGGGTTAGTGGAATTGCCACAAAATGTAGTTGACCCTACCACGTTAATTGCTGCCAATCTTTGTAATCGAGGGGCAGGCAACGAGTTTACTATCGCTGGGCGGGGGGGTGTACCGCCTAGTCCTAACGAGGCTCTAGGTAACACCTCTGCTCAGTTCGCTTGGGTGGAAGGGGCAGCAGGGCAGCAGGGCAGCAGCGGCAGCAAGAATAATCTTCCGACCCTTTCCTCTAATGATCAAGTTATTCCCGCTAGAGGTTGGATGATGAATAGCTTGGGAGAGGTGACGCTTTTGGCTGATGAACCCATAGGTCAAAAGGGACAACGCTTTTGGCAACCAATATCAGTTTGTGCGCCCCACTAAGGAAAGATAAATAATGAAATTTAGGCGATCGCTCCTTAAATCCATTTGGTTATTTTTCTGCTCATTGTTATTGATGATTGGCCTTTCTCCCGTTGTTGCTCAGGTGCCGCAACCAGAGGCAATAATCCAGCAAGCCCGGACGCTTTATGATGCCGGACGCTGGGAAGAAGCTGTGCCTTTGTTGCAACAGGCAGCAGCTGGATTTGAGTCTCAGGGCGCGAGCCTAAATCAAGGCATGGCTTTGAGTAATTTGGCAGCAACCCTAGGACAATTGACACAGTGGGAACAAGCCGAACAAAATATCAGAGATAGCCTGGCGCTGCTGCGATCGCAATCCCCAACTTCTACACAACAGCGAATTTTAGCTCAAACTCTAGATATTCAAGCACATTTGCAACTAGAACGAGGACGGCTTCAAGATGCCATCGACACAGGGACAGAGGTAATCAAACTCTACCAGCAGCTCGTCGGAGCCAAAGACCAACTCCTGCAAGCTCAGATTAACCAAAGTCAGGCTTTGCAAGGGTTGGGACTATACCCCAGAGCTTGCGAAACTTTATTAGCCGCCTTGAATTTAGACGCGTCAACCTGCGAACTTTCCCCAGCAGGGTTGTCAAGCTTGAAAAACCAATCAGTTTCCGGACAAAATGTCCGAGCAGTCAATGCTTTAGGTCACATTTTGCGAGTTTTGGGGCAATCGAATCAGTCACAGCAGGTATTATTAGTTGGGTTGCAGGCAGCGCAACAATTAGGTATACCCCAAGAGCAGGCTGCCGTTTACTTGAATCTGGGCAATACGGCACGGGCCTTTGCCAACCAACCGGCAATAAATAGTCAGCAACGCCAGCAGTTTGAGCTTTCGGCCCTGGAAGCTTATACCCAATCTGCCCAACTGGCAACCCACGCAGATACTCGACTTCAAGCTCTCCTCAACCACCTGAGCCTATTGGTAGATCAAGCAAACTGGACAGAGGCAGAAACACTGTGGCGAAATCTCCAACCTCAAGTCAGCCAGTTTGCGGCTAATCGAGCTGGACTTTATGCCCAAATTAACCTAGCTCAGAGTTTGATCAAACTGGCAACACACTCTGCTGATACTAGATTATTTTCTGAGAGCGAGCAAATCCTCAGTCGCACTCATCAGGGGGCGAATCGTTTGGGGGATGCACGCGCCAGGGCCTATGTCTTGCTCGCTCAAGGTAGGTTATCCGAACTCCAACAACAATGGACAAAAGCCGCAGCCTTGACAAACCAGGGTCTAAGTATAGCACCAACTTTTGAGTATCCTGATATTGCCTACCAATTACTTTGGCAACTGGGACGCATCCAAAAACTACAGGGAAATACCTTCGAGGCGATCGCACCATATACTGAATCTGTAAAGATCCTTGCTGCTCTGCGGGGTGATTTGGTGACAGTCAACCCGGAAGTACAATTTTCCTTCCGGGAAAGTGTGGAACCTATCTATCGAGAGTTAGTCGGGTTACTGCTGCAAGAGGAAGCTCCAAGTCAAGCTAAACTCAAGCAAGCTCGTCAAACCATCGAGTCTTTGCAATTGGCTGAACTAGACAACTTTTTCCGTGATGCTTGTGCAGATGCTCAACCTAAACTGATTGATGAAGTCGATCCCACTGCTGCTGTTATTTACCCAATTATTTTAAGCGATCGCCTGGAAGTAATCCTGTCTATCCCAGGACAACCCCTACGCAAATACACTACTGATAAACCCCAAGGGGAACTGCAAACTACCCTCAGGCAGGCACTGATTTCCCTGAGACGGACTGCTTTCACTCAAGAGCAATTATCATCAGCCCAAAAACTCTACAACTGGCTAATTCGTCCTGCTGAGAAAGATTTGACCGCCAATAACATCAAAACCTTGGTCTTTGTTCTGGATGGCTCCTTGCGGAGTCTACCAATGGCAACTCTGCATGATGGTCAACAATATTTACTCCAAAAATACAACATTGCACTTACTCCCGGACTTCAACTCCTCGAACCTCGACCTTTAACCCAAGTAAAATTAAAAGCCTTAACTGCTGGCCTCACAGAAGCACGTCAGGGTTTTTCAGCTTTGCCGGGAGTTGCAAGAGAAATCCAACAAATTTCCGCCGAAATTCCCAGCAATACACTTGTGAATCAGCAGTTTATCGTTCCGGAATTAAAAAAACAAATCAAAACATCCTCTTTCCCGATTCTTCACTTAGCAACTCACGGTCAATTTAGCTCAAATGCCGCAGAGACTTTTATTTTGACTTGGGATCAGCGGGTCAATGTTAAAGAATTGGATCAATTACTGCGTTCTCGCAATGAGGAGAAAAATTCACCGATTGAACTGCTAGTTCTTAGTGCCTGTGAAACAGCTTCTGGGGATGATCGGGCAGCTTTGGGCTTGGCTGGCATCGCCATTCGTTCGGGCGCACGTAGCACGGTGGGAAGCCTCTGGCAAGTCGATGACGAATCTACATCTGTCCTAATTGCTGAGTTTTATCGGCAACTTGCCAAGTCCACAATTAGCAAAGCTGAAGCCCTCCGCAACGCTCAACTATTGCTGTTGCAAAACCAAAATTTTCAGAATCCCTACTTCTGGGCCCCCTTTGTCTTGGTGGGGAATTGGCAATAGACCTTTGGGGAATTCAAAATTCACAATTCACAATTTCCAGAATGCTGGATAAAATCTGTCGGAGGGGATTTATTTTTGATTTTTGATTTTTGAATTGTTCAACACTGGCGGATAAATTTGATTTGTTGATAATCTTTAAATAAAATTGCAACAGCAGAACGACAGCGGGATGCGGATTGTTGTCGTCAAGTCGCTTCGCTCCAATTTAAAATTCAAAATTCAAAAAAGGTCACTATTGATGAAGCCACAATAGGTTTAGGAGGAGCGGCGATCGCTATTTCTCTCTACACTACTCGTTTAGCCTGCTTGACATTGATTAAAAGGTTCTCGAATAAAGTAGAGTGCTTCACGCCTGTGAACTTCCATACCACCTCTATTCCAGGTTTCCCAACGAGTTATAAATTTTTTCCTGTCATTGCGACGCTCAACAGCAACAGTAAAATTATTGCGGAGTTCTCTATAACATCCTTCCAAATTAGTAAGGGTCAAATCAATTACTGGCACATTAAATTTATTCTCACCTTTATTGATAACAAAAAATCCTTCACTACCTCGCTCCATCAGTAATACAGTAGGACTATCAACAACTGCTTTTATGTGAGGCTGCACAGAATGATGAAATCAATTTAATTATCCATCTTTATCTGCGTTTATCTGCGTTTATCTGCGGTTAATTCTTTTTCATATCTTATTCTATGCAACTTCATATCAAAAGCATGATGAATCTGCTTGATTTCAGTCGTGCTAATTTCAAAAATATTGGTATATCCCCATTTACCATTCGGCTAAAGCGATCGCAATTCCTTGTTGTAAATCTGGTTGTATTGGGCTATTGGCTAATTGCTGCAATCGTTGATGGGCAACCTCTGGAGCCAAATTTTTCAAGGCGGCGATCGCGTGTAATCTCACTGATGAATCTGTATCGGCTAGCAGCAAAATTAGTGGCTCAATCGCCTGCATCTTGCCTAACTGCCCTAAAGAAAGTGCGATCGCACATTTAAAAGCGGCAATTTCAGTAGCAGGATGCAAGGCTTGCAGCATATCCAATAAAATTTCTGCTGCTATTGTCGTTAACTGCGGCTGTCGCACTCGTCCTAAAACTGTAACAATTTCTTGCCATAGTGTCTGTGATGAACTCTGCAAGAGCGCTTGTTGGAGATATTCCAAACTAGAATTAGTCCCTAGCCAGCTAAGAGCGCGGATGATTTCTAGTTGTAGGCTGATTGGTGTGTGAGGTGATGTGAGTAATAAGAATAACTCTTTGGCAGCTTGATCACAACCCATTCGGTACATGGATAGTACGGCAGTACTACGAACCAGAAGCTCGGCGTCATACAGCCTTGGTTGCAATCTCCCTACTAGATCTAATGCTTCTCGTAAATCAGGGCGAAAACCTAAACCACTCACTGCTACACGCCTAACTGTGGCAGCTACATCATCGACAGCGGTTAACAGCACTGGTGGCACACGGCGATCGTGAAAGCTGCTGAGGGCTTCAATTGCGGCGGTGCGGATTTCTGCTTGTGGATCATCAACTACACTCAACAACGGTGTGATAGTTTCTGTGCGTCGATTGTAGGAGAGTGCAAGAACAGCCAAAAGCCGCGTATCTTCATGTTCTAGGAGTTGGCAGACTGGAGCAAGCGCTATATTCCCCATTCGTCCTAGGGCTACTGCGGCCATCAGCTTGAGTTCGTCGTTTTGATTGGTTTTGATTAATTGCACCAAAGACGCGATCGCATCTGGGTGCTGAGATTTCCCCAAATGTCTCACCGCATACCAGCGTAATTCTTCCTCTGCATCTTCATCTTCTAAGATGTCAATCAGTGAGGGGATGGCAATATTTCCCAACCAACCCAACACATGGGCAATATCCCAGCGTTGCTGAAAATTCCCCATTTCCAAAATTGACAGCGTTAATTTCAGCAAATATTCTCTATTTTTCTCGATTTCTGGGTGTTGAGAGTCTTTTTCTGAAATCAACTGTTGCAGATATTGAATTGTCAATGACCAATCAGCTGCATTGTATGCTGCCTCTACTTGTTCCAAAAGCTGGTTGAGATTCTTCACCATGCCCTGCTTGAATTTTAAATTTTAAATTTTAACTGGTGCAGTGTGGCAGAAATAATTATCCAGTTTAAAAAAGCTCAAAAGCTAATGAAACAAAATTATTCCTCCTGCCGAATTGCACTAGGCTGGCTTGACTAGAACTGATTTACCCTCAATTTTAGCAACGTAAG
This sequence comes from Cylindrospermum stagnale PCC 7417, assembly GCF_000317535.1. Taxonomy (NCBI): domain Bacteria; kingdom Bacillati; phylum Cyanobacteriota; class Cyanophyceae; order Nostocales; family Nostocaceae; genus Cylindrospermum; species Cylindrospermum stagnale. The sequence goes on along the minus strand of NC_019757.1, from coordinate 4,128,675 downwards.
TTTTCAGCGGGTTTTGGGCTGGGCCTTTTTTGACCTCACCATCAGTGCCAAATTCTGCCTGATGACAGGGACAGACTAACTTTTTGTCTTTAGCCTTCCATGCCAATGTGCAACCTTTATGAGTGCAAGTTGGGTTAACAGCAATCAGATTTTTGGCTTTTGAAGTACCGATTACCAAAACAGGCCCCACCGGCGATTTAGTTACCAGTAATTGTCCAGTCTTATCTAAATCTGCTGTCGTCCCAACCTTTTGCCAAGTTTTAGATGCGGGAGCCGCTTCTGTAGTTTCCTGGGAAGAACAGGCGGCAAAAGCTACGGGTAGAGAACTCGCTAACAAACCCAAACCTACCCAATTGAAGAAATCACGACGTTTCATAGCTGCTGCCATCCTGTCTAAATTTTAACTAATATGCATTATCGCCTAAGCCCTAGAAGTTCAACTGTGTAGCGATCGCTATTCATCAAGTGCTTTATTTCACTTATTACTTAGTTATGATGCAGAAAACGCATATTAATCATCCTATTTCAGCAAATTCATTTAAATTTCGTAACTATTTATACGATTTCTTTTAGAATGCCACCTTAAAGTCAAAAGTATGAAAAATGTTACATAAACATTACTAAAACCAGCTTGACAAATTAACTGAAATAATCTGCAACCACATAGAAAGAGATTTTCTCAAATTAGCAATTGACAATGAGAGTCAGCGTATGACAGACACAGCAACTACCACAACAGCCGGACTTAACAAGTTTGAGAAACTCAAAGCAGAAAAAGATGGACTCCTGATTAAAGGGGAGATAGAGAAACTTGCCTCTCTTGGCTGGGAAGCAATGGACGAAACAGACCGTGACCATCGACTCAAATGGGTAGGTGTGTTTTTTCGCCCAGTTACCCCAGGTAAGTTTATGATGCGGCTACGGCTGCCCAACGGTATTCTTACCAGCAATCAGATGCTAGTTTTAGCAGAAGTGCTACAACGCTACGGTGAAGACGGCAGCGCTGATATTACCACAAGACAAAATATCCAATTGCGGGGCATCAGAATTGAAGACTTACCGGATATATTTCAGAGATTTAGCGCCGTTGGTTTAACCACAGTCCAGTCAGGGATGGATAACGTCCGCAACATCACGGGTGACGCTGTAGCGGGGTTGGATGCTGATGAGTTGTATGACACACGAGAGTTGGTGCAGCAAATTCAGGACATGATCACCAACTCTGGCGTTGGTAACGCAGAGTTTACCAACCTGCCGCGCAAGTTTAATATTGCGATCGCCGGGGGCAGAGATAATTCAGTTCATGCCGAAATTAACGATTTAGCGTTTGTCCCCGCCTTTAAGGAAGAATCCTTCCAATCTCCAATATTTGGCTTTAACGTCTTGGTAGGTGGTTTTTTCTCAGCCAAACGCTGTGAAGCGGCGATTCCCTTAAATGTTTGGGTGTCCCCCGAAGAGGTGGTTGCTTTATGCAGAGCCATTTTGTTCGTTTATCGCGACCACGGCTTACGCGCCAATCGCCAAAAAGCCCGCCTGATGTGGCTAATTGACGAATGGGGGATAGAAAAATTCCGCGCCGAAGTAGAAAAGCGTTTGGGTAAATCATTGTTACCCGCAGCGGCCAAAGATGAAATCGACTGGGAAAAACGCGACCATATTGGGATATATGCACAAAAACAACCGGGACTGAACTACGTAGGCTTACACATTCCCGTCGGTCGGTTGTATGCCGGAGATATGTTTGAAATCGCCCGTCTGGCCCAGGTTTACGGCAGTGGAGAAATTCGCCTGACAATTGAGCAAAATGTGATCATCCCCAATATCCCCGGATCGCGGTTGACAACACTTTTAACAGAACCTTTGCTGGAGAGGTTTTCAGTTAATCCAGGTAACTTGGCGCGATCGCTAGTTTCCTGCACCGGCGCACAATTTTGCAACTTCGCCCTCATCGAAACCAAAAACCGCGCCCTGGCCATCGTTGCCGCCTTAGAAGCCGAGTTAATCCTCACTCATCCCGTGCGAATTCATTGGACAGGTTGCCCCAACTCCTGCGGACAGCCCCAAGTAGCCGAAATCGGCTTGATGGGTACGAAAATTCGCAAAAATGGCAAAACCTTAGAAGGGGTAGACATCTATATGGGTGGCAAAGTCGGTAAAGATGCTCATTTAGGAACTTGTGTGACTAAAGGCGTTGCCTGTGAAGACTTGCAGCCAATATTGCGGGAATTATTGATTGAACACTTTGGCGCCAAACTGAAGCAAGAAGCCTTGATTTCCAGTTAAATTTTGCCTCTGAGCGCTCTTCGTGACTAAGTTTCCCGCTTACCGAGTCTTCCTATGATTTACTTCCCCTTCCAGCAAAAACTAGCCAAAAAGAGCCAAAAACAAACAAGGGCATCCGTCAAAATCTCGTCCGGCAACTGTTTAGAAAAAGTTAATTTGGAAATTGGCTTTATTGCCCTGACGGATGCTACACCTTTGATCATTGCCAAAGAAAAAGGTTTTTTTGCTGAGTACGGCTTAGAAGTTAACCTTAGTTGGGAACCTTGCTGGAAAGAAATCGCCAAAGGTGTAGCTAGTGGTAGGCTAGATGCTGCCCAAATGGTTGCTGGTATGCCCTTGTACTTAACTTTGGGTGCGGGTGGCAAAACTCCAGTGCCAATAGTGACTGCCCTAACGCTCTCCCGCAATGGTAATGCCATTACCTTCAGCAAAAGATTATTTGATGCTGGGGTGAGAAACTTAGCTGACTTGTATTTTGCACTCAATACTTATTTAGGCAAAAATCTCTCCTTGGGAATTGTGCATCCGGCATCAATGCACAACTTGCTTTTACGCTACTGGCTGGCTGCGGGTGGGATTAATCCTGACAAAGATATCAGTTTAGTAGTCATTCCACCACCACAGATGCTTGCCTCTCTTAAAGCCATGAATATTGACGGCTACTGTGTTGGTGAACCGTGGAACTCTCGCGCTGTTCATGAAGATTTAGGTTTTGCGATCGCCACTACCCCAGAAATTTGGTCTGGACATCCCGAAAAAGTCTTAGGAGTCAGGGAAGATTGGGCAGAGAAATATCCGCAAACTCACTTAGCCTTGGTGAAAGCACTCTTAGCAGCTGGGGAATACTGCGACGATCTCCGCAACCGAGAAGAAATTCTCCAACTAATTTGCCATCCTCGTTATCTGGGTACCGATCCTACCTATACTCGTCCTGGCTTTATCGACCTTTACCCGCGCGGTGATGGCAAAGAACCCCAGTTGCTAACTGCATACAATCAGTTTTATCACCATCAAGCCAACTATCCCCACCGTGACGAAATGCTGTGGATATTAACCCAACTAGCCCGTTGGGGTTTGGTGGCGTTCCCAAAAAACTGGGTAGAAGTAATTAAAAGAGTCTGTCGTTCAGATATCTTTGAGCAAGCTGCACGGGAAATAGGTTGTTCCCATACCCGAATGAATGGGTCAATTAAACTATTTGATGGGAAAAAATTTGACCCTTCACAGCCAATTGAATATCTCAGCAGCCTGGAAGTTAAACAGCAAATTCGCTTTGAAGAATTATTCATCTAACGGATGAAGTAAAACCACTTTTACACCTACTCAATAGTTCTCAAATATTTGGCTAGAGCCTTTGCTCGATAGCCACCGGATTTTTCTATGTATTTTTTTGTGAGGAAAGTTAAATGCTGAAAGGATTATTTTCATTAAAGGGACGCTATCGCATCTTACATCAGACTTGGTTTGCCTTTTTTCTCACCTTTGTCTGTTGGTTTAACTTTGCTCCCTTTGCGACAACAATTGGTAAGGAATTACAGTTAGCACCTGAACAAATTAAAACCTTAGCTATCTGTAATCTGGCGCTAACAATCCCGGCGCGGTTAATTATTGGGATGCTGCTGGATCGTTTTGGCCCCAAAATTACCTACTCAATCTTGCTGATGTTTGCCGCTGTTCCTTGTTTAGCTACAGCGCTATCACAAGACTTTAATCAATTAGTCATCAGTCGCTTATTGATGGGTATTGTGGGATCTGGGTTTGTCGTTGGTATCCGCATGGTGGCAGAATGGTTCCCCCCGAAAGAGATGGGAATTGCTCAAGGTATTTATGGCGGTTGGGGTAATTTTGGCGCCTTTGGGGCAGAGTTTGCCCTACCGATACTTGCCATTGCTACTGGTTTTTTAGGTGGTGGTGGTTCTAACTGGCGATTAGCGATCGCACTCACAGGCATAATTTCGGCAATTTACGGCGTAATTTATTACAACAGCGTCCAAGATACACCCAAAGGCAAAGTCTACAAAAAACCCAAGAAAAATGGCTCTTTAGAAGTAACCAGCGTTAAAAGCTTCTGGGCCATGATTATCTCCAATTTTGGCTTAATTTTCGCCCTGGGTTTATTAGCTTGGCGATTAGAACAAAAAAATATTCACTTCCTCACTCTCAGCCAAATGTATCTAGCTTGGTTGGGTTTAGCAGGATTATTTGCTTACCAAACCTACAAAGCTTATGAAGTAAACCGAGAACTGCTAATTGGTAAGAGAACCTACGCACCAGCACAACGTTATCAGTTTGGTCAAGTAGCTATTCTCGAATTCACTTACATCACTAATTTTGGCTCTGAACTTGCAGCCGTTTCCATGCTACCCGCATTTTTTGAAAAAACCTTTGGTCTAGAGCATGTGGTAGCAGGAATGATTGCAGCAACCTATCCATTTTTAAACTTAGTTTCTCGCCCCAGTGGTGGCTTAATTTCTGATAAATTCGGTTCTCGCAAATGGACAATGACCATTGTCTCTGCCGGTATTGGTGTCGGCTATTTGATGACACACTTTATTAATAGCAGTTGGCCCATTCCTTTAGCCATCGCCGCCACAATGTTTGCCGCCTACTTTGCCCAAGCTGGCTGCGGTGCAACTTACGGAATTGTACCCCTGATTAAAAAAGAAGCCACCGGACAAATTGCCGGGAATGTCGGCGCTTACGGTAATTTTGGCGGTGTGGTTTATCTAACAATTTTTAGCCTAACTGACGCAGCAACACTGTTTTCCACAATGGGTTTAACAGCTTTGGTTTGCGCTTTTATGTGTGCCTTCTTCCTTAAAGAACCACAAGGTTCTTTTGCTACCGATGAAAATGAATCACTAGAACCAGAAACCCAACAATCTGCTTTTCTAGTAGAAGATTAATCAACTCTGAGAAAATCTAGCAGACACAAATCAAATCCCCCCACCTGTGGCTATCCCCTTCCGGTTAAAAAACGATAAAAATTCCCCCTTTATAAGGGAAGTTGGAGGCATAAAAAGCCCCCCTTTCCAAAGAGGGTTGGGGAAATAAAAAGCCCCCCTTTTTAAGGGGGGTTGGGGGGATCTCCTTTATTAACCCTCTAGCAAAATTCAATTTAATGAAATTCTTTTAAATACATTAATTCCAGATTGCTATGCAACACAGAAAATTTTCAAAATTTCGCTGCATCTGATGTTGCCAAAATCAAAATCCCAAATCCAAAATGGTGCATCTACCATGAGTGAATTTACCAAAACTCTCTGTCCTTACTGCGGTGTCGGTTGCGGTTTAGAAGTTTCCCCACCAGCACAACATGGCAAAGCGACTAATCGAGATAGTCAAGGAACTCCAACTTGGCGGGTACGGGGAGACAAAGCGCATCCATCCAGCCAGGGAATGGTGTGTGTTAAAGGTGCAACGATCGCAGAATCTTTAGACAAAAACAGGCTACATTATCCAATGGTGCGTGATTCTTTAGATCAAGAGTTCCGCCGCGTCAGTTGGGATGAAGCCTTTAATCTGATCACGCAGCGCATTCAAACTGTGCGCTTTACCCAAGGGCCAGAAGCCTTATGTATGTATGGTTCCGGTCAGTTTCAAACTGAGGACTATTACACGGCTCAGAAACTGATGAAAGGGTGTTTAGGTAGCAATAACTTTGATGCTAACTCGCGCTTATGTATGTCTAGTGCTGTAGCTGGGTACATTCAAAGCTTTGGTGCTGATGGCCCTCCCTGCTGCTACGACGACTTAGAATTAACCGACTGTGCCTTTTTAATTGGCACAAATACGGCTGAATGTCACCCGATAGTTTTTAACCGCTTGGCGAAATACCACAAAAAGAACCGCAAAGTCAAAATGATTGTGGTTGATCCCCGTCGCACCCCCACAGCAGAAGCGGCTGATTTGCATTTAGCTATTCGTCCCGGTACAGATATTGACTTGTTGAATGGGATCGCTCATTTATTGATGCGCTGGAACTACATTGATCCTGCGTTTATGGAGGACTGCACCAGCAATTTTTCTGCTTATGCGGAAGTGATTCGCCACTATTCTCCTGATGTGGTAGCAAATCGATGTGGAATCAGTATTGAAGATTTAGAAACAGCCGCTCACTATTGGGGTAAATCTGGACGGGTGCTGTCTCTGTGGTCAATGGGTGTGAATCAATCTTCAGAAGGTACGGCTAAGGTGAGAACCATCATTAACCTGCATCTGATGACCGGACAAATTGGTAAACCAGGTGCTGGGCCTTTCTCTCTCACTGGTCAGCCGAATGCGATGGGAGGACGGGAAGCCGGGGGTTTATCCCACTTGTTACCCGGTTATCGCTTAGTCAAAAATGCCCAACATCGCGCCGAAGTTGAAGATTTTTGGGGATTGAAGCGGGGGCAAATTTCACCCAATCCCGGTTTGACTGCTTGGGACATGATTACTGGTTTGGAAGATGGCGCTGTGGGGTTGCTGTGGATTGCTGCGACTAATCCAGCGGTAAGTATGCCAGATTTGGAGCGGACGAAGAAGGCGTTGTTAAAGTCGCCTTTTACCATCTACCAAGATGCTTATTACCCAACAGAAACAGCCGCTTTTGCTCACGTTTTGTTACCCGCTGCTCAATGGGGTGAAAAAACTGGCGTGATGACCAATTCTGAGCGGATGGTGACTTTGTGTTCTGCATTCCGTGAACCACCAAGAGAAGCAAAGGCCGATTGGGAAATTTTTGCGGAAGTTGGACGTCGATTAGGGTTTGTGAAAGAGTTTGCTTTTGCTAACTCGGCTGAGGTTTACGCTGAGTTTGTTAAACTGACTAGCGATCGCCCCTGTGATATGTCAGGTGTTAGTCATGAGCAATTGCAAACACAAGGGCCGACTCAATGGCCTCACCCAATCAAAAAAGCAAAACCAATATTTATCGATTCGGAAACAGGACTTTTGAGTTTTGAATCAGAAGCAGAAAATCTGACTCTGAAAACGCCAAACGCCAAACGTCTCTACACTGATTTACGCTTTCATACCCCTGATGGACGCGCTCGGTTTGCAGCATACCACTCGCGGGGGTTGGCAGAACCGCCCGATCCTGATTATCCTTTTGTTTTAACTACTGGGCGACTTTATGGACACTGGCACACCCAAACACGCACCGGACACATTGAAAAAATTCGCCAAATGCACCCCCAACCATTTATCGAAATCCATCCCCGTGATGCTGCGGCGTTGAAAATTAATGATCGCGATTGGGTGGAAGTGCGATCGCGTCGGGGTAAAACTAAGTTTCCCGCAAAGGTCACAAAAGCGATCGCCCCAGGTACAGTATTTGTCCCCATGCATTGGGGCGCCCTGTGGGCAACCGATGCCGAAGCCAATACCCTCACCCATTCAGAATCCTGCCCCGATTCACTGCAACCAGAATTAAAAGCCTGTGCCGTTCAGCTAGTACCAGTTTCTGTAGAAGTTACAATCAAAAACTATCAACTCCAGTCCTCCCAATGGTAAGCTTCTAGGTAGATCCCTCAATCAGAAGTTGGTAATTTAATCAATAATCTATAGTCAATAGTTATCATTGATTTTTCTGATTCTTAACTTAGGCAAATACAACATCAATCACACCTCAACTATTGGCTATTAACCGTTACCAAAAAGCAACGACCTGAGTTAAAAGTAGTTTTTATCCCCTTAGCTTTAGCTGTACAAGATCAGAAAAAAACCTAAAAAATTACGGTTCATACGTAACGCATCAGTAAGGTATTATTTTAAAATCCTTTAGTTTGATCTATAGGGTTTTGGCTTTTTACTTGAAAATGGGTGCGGCAAATGAAGAAATTACTCAAGCGAATCATCGCAGCTACCAGCGATGAAAACTTTATGCACTTCATCGAAAACATAGAAGTGATAGTTTCTAAAATTCTATCTGTTTTGATGGTGCTGGTAATTTTGGCAGCAATCGGCGATTTAGGAGTCTTTCTAATTAAAGAGTTATTTACCGCACCTTACGGAAAATTCAACTCTACCTTATTTAAAATATTTGGTTTATTTTTAAATATTTTAATTGCTTTAGAAATTTTAGAAAACATCACAGCTTATCTGAGAAAGCATGTTTTTCAGGTTGAATTAGTGATTGTTACTTCTTTGATTGCCATCGCCAGAAAAATTATTATTTTAGACCTAGAAAAGGTAACAGGCATTGATATCATTGGTTTAGGAATTGCTATTCTTGCTCTCTCAATTAGTTATTTGATAATTCGTTCCAGTAATTCCAATCATAGTCGTTGAATCAGTGTATTCTTGAATTACAGATTATCTAAATTTAAGTTCTGAATCAATTATTATGGCAGATTTCTTTGAATTTGAAGCAGACTTTGTTGATTCCCTACGTTGCATTCCCATGCAGGTACGCTACAAACTAGATACCTCTGGTATCAAGCTTAAATTGTCTGATTGGAATCAAATGACTCAAGATGAACGCCAAGCTTTATTAGAATTACCCTGCAACACAGAAACAGACATTCAAGCTTACCAAAACTATCTCCAGCAGCTAATTTTAGAACGCACAGGTACAACACCTGCAAAATTACCCATTGAGCCTTACCCTACATGGATGGACTCTAGAAATCTGCCAGATAGCCTCCAAGAGAAAGCGCAAGAAATAGGTGTCACCCTCACAACTGAACAGTGGGCAACTTTAACACCATTACAAAGATTTGCCCTGATTAAACTCAGCCGTTCAGAACATGAAAACCGGAATTTTCCTAAAGCAATAGCGGAATTTAATTTACTGTAATTTTTTAGTTATCAGTTGTCAGTTGTTAAAGAAGTGGATCTAAATACTTTTTAACAACGTGTAATTTATCACTACATATTTTATTTTGCCGAAACTTATGATTCTTTAGTCGTTCCCGGAGAACGGGCACCAGAATATCTCCGGCTGAATCAACGGGTGCTATAAATTACCCACAACTTTGCTCAAGCAAATCAACCTATTGCTGCTTTTTGCCACGGTTTGCAATTGTTGGCTGCTGATGTTCTCCAAGGTAAAAAGTGTACTGCTTACCCAGCTTGTAGTTATGATGTAAATAGTGCAGGGGTGTCTACGTAAATATTCCAGTCGATGAGGAACTTGGTGACAGCACCAGCTTGGCCTGCTCATCCCCGTTGGCTGGCAGAATTCCTCAAAGTACTGGGAACTAAGATTGAGCATTTAGAGCCGAGCACGGTTAAATAAGTGCCAGCTTTTGCTGGCTCACTCCAACAAATCTTAGAACCATCAATTGTCAGTTGTCCGTGGTCAGTTTATTTTTACTACTAGCCACGGGCTACTTTATCTTTATTTTAGGCAAATAAATGTTGTAAAAACTACTATTTTTTGATCATCAATGGTTGTAGGTTTAATTTGCAGTAGAATCTCAGAAGTACATAATTTATAGACCATGATTAATACACATAGCAACCGAGACTAATGACGCACTTCCTCTCTTCCTCTCTTCAAAAAGCTAACCAACATTAGCTGAGACAATTTTAAATTTTGTTTAAATTCTGAATTGGGAGTTTTCCATTTCTTAGCAGTAAGTGAAGCTATAGTGTATTTAGCAAAGCTGCTGTTGATGTGGCTAAGGTTAAGTCTACTGCCAAAGTATTTTAAGAACTCGATGACAGGCAAAAACGCAAGACATAATGCATTTCTGCGGCTAGTGTCTGGTACTGGAGCAGCTTTCGACTCAGAATCTCGTTATTCGCTGCTCCCCAGTAAAGAAGTGGTAATTGGACGCGACCCCAGCTGCCAAGTTGTCTTGGATGCCTTGACCTACCGGATGGTATCTCGTCGTCATGCAGTGATTCGTCCCCTCTCTTTATCTCCAGATACTAGATTTAGCTGGGTACTTTGTGATTTGAATAGTGCTAATGGTACTTTTTTAAATGGACAACGCTTGCAAGGGTGTCAAGAATTGCACCTAGGCGATCACATTTCTCTAGGTGCTGATGGGCCGCAATTCGTTTTCGAGTACGAAGTCATCTCCCAAGCAACGGTGATGACTAACCCAACCGCAGCGCTACTGTCTGCAAAGAACTACCAAACGCAGTTAAAGCAAGATTCGGTTAGCTTCACTCAACTGTTTCCCATTATTTCAACTGGTAAAGATTTAACTCGCAAAGCTTACCTGATACCGGGAATACTCACAGTAGTCTTCGTAGTGCTGATGTTTGCTACGGTAGGCCATCCCCAAGCGAATCAAGTTATTGTCGCGACTTACATCGCCTTTGCTGCCTACTATTTTGTTTACCAACTTTGCGGCAAGCAAAAGCCTTGGTGGGTAATCATGGCTGTGGCATTGAGCACAATGCTGATTTTGGTTAGTCCAATATTAGATTTTTTTATCTTTGTCTTTCGCGGCATCCTCCCTGGTAACGTCTCCTCACCTCAGGATTCGATTACCTTCACAGAATTACTGGTACGGATGTTTTTTGGCGCTGGGTTGATGGAGGAATTACTCAAGGCATTGCCGGTACTAGGGGCTTTTGTCATCGGTAACGCTTTACCATCACCGTGGAAAGAACGCATAGGCGTTGGGGAACCTCTAGATGGCATTCTTTTAGGGACGGCTTCGGCTGTAGGCTTCACCCTGTTGGAAACCCTCGGACAGTATGTGCCGGCTATCACTCAAAATTCCGGACAACTGGTGGGTTTACAACTGCTGATTCCGCGAATTTTAGGCTCTGTTGCCGGACACATGGCTTACAGCGGGTATCTAGGTTATTTTGTCGGGTTGGCTGTCCTCAAGCCCCTAATGAGTTGGCAGATTCTCTCTGTTGGTTATCTGAGCGCCTCCGCACTCCACGCTTTATGGAACGCTACAGGCTCGATTAATGGCTTGTTGTTAGTGGTAGTTGGGGTGTTATCTTACGCCTTCTTGATGGCGGCAATTCTCAAGGCCCGGGCGCTGTCTCCAACGCGATCGCAAAATTTCGCTACCCGCTTTCTCGGACCTAAATAATACATGCTCTGATGGGGGCTAGGTTCCCCCACAAGTGGGATTGGCGGGCAATTGGGAACGAGTCCGTGCTTGATTTCCCATTACCTTTTATTGATCAGCATCGGGGCAAATCTTGCAATAACCTGATATTTAGGCTATGATTTAGTACTCTCAGAAATAATCACTCTATTACTTTGAGATTTACAACATCAGTGCCACTAGCAAGCAGTTATAATGACCACTTGAATTGAATTAAAGCTTCAGTCTGAGTAAAGATCTCAGGAACGGAATTTAAGCTTCAGTTTTTTGCTTGTTGTTGAGTTCGATTAGGGCATAGTGTGCGATCGCTAAACTAACTTTTGCTTGCTCTATTTCCGATAAACCTGTCCAGTTTCGATTACCAACATTATTTATTACAGATACTACACTTTGCTGTCGGCTACCACGCATTGAGTAAGCAAAAGGACGAGCTAAAACTAAGAGGTCTTCTACTCCCCAATTTGGTAATACAGCCTGAACGCACTCAACTAGTTGCTCGCCTGTTGATTGCTGGGAAGCAAAAATCTCGGACGCTTTCTGGGCAATCGCTTTGAGCCAAATTTGGGGGACAGAGGCAGCAAAAACTCCATATAAATTTTCTTGAAGATGATCCGCAACTGTCTGTTCTGTAGTATGATTGTCACATACAGTAATTTCCGACCAAAGAGTGTCTAGATGGTGATAAAAATCCTGTGAGCTTGTTGTCAGTTCTGCCTCCAGCCAATCCGGAAGCGTAAACTGCTGTTCTAATTGGTAAAAATAAGCTTCTGATTCTTCATCAGCCGGATTCCACGGATAAGTGGCATCATCAGGTTCTAATAATGCTTCTAATAACTCTAAATCCAATGGAGATGACAAAGCTGGGAAAGTGTCTGAACTGTTAATTTTATTAGTCATCTGTCGCCTCACAATTAATTAATTAACGCTATTTACAGCTACAACTGGAATAGCCGAATTTCCGCAAAAAAAATTGAGCTTTTATTTGGTGAGCATAGGTTTTTGAGGCTGATAACTGACAACCCATTTGGATTAATACCTTAATTAGACGTCTTCAATAATAAACTCCCATGTTTCACCTTTAGCACTACCAAATTTTAGCTGCATTCCCGATTTTAAAGGGACTTCCTCCCGGAGGATTTGTTGCCAACCATGAGGATTTAAAATCCAAGTTCCGTAGCTAGAGCAATCTCGCAGATAATAAGTTTGCACTCTTGTAGCGCCAGTGATAGTAGTTCGGCAGAAGATTTCGGCATGGTCTTTGGAAACCGATGCTTCTGGGACGACGATATCATTTTTTTTCTCACGACCAATGCGGGTGACTCCAGAACCTAACCTTTGAGCGGTACTTCCTGGTAAAAGCGATCGCAAAAAAGCTGGCAGCTGGATTTCGGGGATGATGGTTCTCTCATCACTTCTAATGAGTTCGCCATCAAAATCTGGATGCATGTAGAGAACTGGCAAAGTCCAAGCTGGTTGATTAAATTTATATAGTGTTAACAGCTTTTGCCTTGCTTCTGCCACAGCTTCATCAATTGGCTTTTTTGCTCGCAAAGCTTCAGTAAAGGCTTGAATAAAACTGTGACTTTCCTGGTCAGCGATTTCGTCACGCATCCCTAAAACCGCCGGCACACCTTGACGGATCAGCACTTCTGCTAAACTGCTGGCGGGTATAGCCTGACGATTGATGGCAGCTGGTTGTGCTCCCCAACAGGCATTGAAAACCGCCAATTTTACACCTGTACGGCTCAATACTTGTGCCAATTCTATCCCATTGAGGGTCATGCCAAGTTGCAAAAAAAGTACCCCTCCGTCTGGGGCTGGTAGACCGTGACCAGCGTAAAAAAAGACATTGTATGCTTTGGTTTCTAGCTCTTGAATTAACTCTTGTGGAGTGGGTTGTAAGAGTGTCTTCACCATGCAAGGTGCATATCCTAGGGAATTGCTACCCTCTGAACTACCTTTAAAGAAGGTTCGTTCAAGAATAGCTGCTTCTGTTTCCAATTGCAGGTTCTGATCATGCCCTAAAACCAGCAAGATATTTAAAGCCTTTAAAGCCTGATCTGTTGACAAATAGGGCAGGGGTTCAACGGAGCAGGTAGTCCGACTAAACAATATATCTTGTCCAAGAGACATTGCTGATTGACCAGGTTCGCGCTGCATGATTTCCCAAGGTAGAGCGATTAAATCTGGGTCACGAATATCCAGTCGAAAGCGCAAACGTTGATGCTGACCCATAGCAATACCGCGACTGCGTTCTAGACTACCGAGAATTGGGTCGTCAAAAACCCAGCGCCATAAATTAATTCCCAAGTATTGCATCAGACGGCTAGTATAAGGCCCTGGGGTCTGACCCAACGTTTGTCCAAGCAAGTCTTGGGGCAGTGGGTTTGTCTGCCCCTGGGTTAGTTTTGGCGATATATCTAAGCGACTATGACCAGCAAACATCTGTTGCCATTCTTGCCAGACTTGACTGAGTTCAACGCTAAAGACGCAGTCACGCAGAACATAGCCACTGAGATAGGGAGCTTTAACCACCCAAATGACAAAGTTATCAGTGCCAGTGTTTACCAGACGGGTGATCGCCAGGTTTAGAGATGGCAATGGATTCATTAAATTAAAAGGTAAAAACAAATAATTTCAACTAACAATTTTTCCAGGCAAAATTTCTACCTAGTGAATTTTTGACTCCGATTGTTACCTGTATTATTTCAGGTTTTTACCAGTTTATCGAGTCTTTGGCTCAGTTGGATTGCTATCGATTTGACCATCTAGTTCTTGTGGTTGACTAACCGATGGTTGATCACATGGACTTGGTTCGTCGGATTGTAAAACTGACACCCCAAAACGTTGTAGCTGAGACAAATCAAACAAGACTGTTTTCTCTGGTTTCGTTACAGACTTTGATTTAGCTGGCCCTGTGGTGGATGGTGATGAAGTTGAACAGACCCGCAGATTCACAGCCAAGTCACCAGCAGCTTTGGGTTTTGGGTTTGTGCCGATAACTTGTAAAAAACTACCAGTAGGAAAAGATTCCTGATTGTTCAAGCTTATTTGAGTGTTGGTTTGAATTACCCAACCGATTGCGAGGTTAGCAAGATTTCGTGGTGTGGGTGTTGCTTCGGTAGTGGGATTGGGAGTTGTCTCTGGATTGACGGGAGTTGAAATCGTGAAGGATGGCGATCGCAGTTGCATCACCCAGAAACCCGCTAAACCAGCAGCTACAGCCAATAATAAAGGAACTATCCAATGTAGCGGCAATTGGGAAATTGTGTTCGGCTTGCTGTCTGGAATTACTTTGGTTTTCTGGCTGGTGTGGTCTGAGTCGGTTCCATCTGTCGTTCTTGGCGCTAAATCAGCCGTTGTAACTGAGACACTGTTGGCAAGATCTGCTGTGATGCTTGACTCTGGTTCAGAATATTTGGCTTGATAGTGTACTAAAGCGATCGTGACATTGTCGTGTCCATTTTTAGTATTAGCAATTTCTACTAATTTCTCGGCCACATTTTCGACATTTGTTTTCCCAGTCAGGATGGGTAAGATTTCTGTTTCCCAGTAATCCTCCACACGATCAAAATCAGTCAAACCATCGGATGCCAGTAGGAAAACCGCATCTTCGTCGAGGATAAACCTTTGGGAAGTCGGATGCAGTGAGGTGCTCTTACTCATCCCTAAAGCCTGCACTAAAGAGCCAGCACCACCTTGTTGCACAGCATCACGATAGATGGCATAACCCAACCGTACTTCGCGGGAAGCAACATCATCATCAAGAGTAACTTGATAACAGCCGTGGCGTGTAATCCAGTAGGCACGACTATCGCCGACATGGGTAATGTACATGGAGTGGGCAATTGGCAATGCCATCACCAAGGTGGTTCCCATGCGTTGACGCCCTTGGCGTTTTTCGTTGTCGTTGCGCTGGCTGATTTTATCATTCACAGATGCCACTGCCAATTCTAAGTCAGAGAGCAACAGTGAAGGGTCTATGTGGTCGTAGGGAACCGATGTTAGTTGCTTGACTTGCTGCTGGAGGGTTTCAATTGCTAAGGCTGATGCTACATTACCTCCCTCATGCCCACCAATGCCATCACAGACAATAGCTAAGGCTATCTGCTGCGGTGGTTTACTCACAAGGTTGCCAGCGGGGGGGTAACAGGCATCTTCGTTACGTTGACGGCTGGGGCCAGTATCCGTTTTGGTGAAAATTTTAAGCGAACTTGTTTGCGTCAGCGTTGTTCCTCCGGAGGAGGCTCGCCCTAATTCTGCCAGTCCTCGATCTAAAACTGTAATTAGTTGCTCAGATGAATTGATCTCTCCCTGAATCAGTGCATGGCTAATTTGCTGCACAAATTCAGCTATGGCTGGCTGCGCTTCTGACGCTAAAGGCAGCCAAAATTCACCTAATTGCGATAGTGTTGGGGCTGTAATTGAGTCAACACGCAATTCCAATAAGCGTACTAATGACCCTTCTACCCTTAATAAATAAGGGTCGATTAAGCTTGAGGCTGCCCCTTCGCTCAAAAGCGGTTGCCATAAATGAGCTATTTGCCACAAATAATTGATTTGGCGGAGCGATGAAGCATCACGCCAAGCAGTGGTAAACTCGCTGCACAGATTTACTTGAGTTGGTTCGCCATCAGTGTCGAGCGGCGGTTTTTCTAATAGTAATATTTCTTTTCGGGATTGCCCCTGGGCCAGAAGCAGCACTCCATATACCTGTGGTATGTGTAAGCGGTAGGGAATTAGCCTCAGATAAGCGCTGATTGCCTGTAAATCATCTAACTCAGGCGTTAGGGGTGATAAACTCGGTCTGGTATCTAAAACGATGGATGTACTGATAACTAAATAGCGATCGGCTAATATTTCTCCAGGGCTACTCAAACTCAAACCATCTCCCACAGCCCAGAGATAACGTTTAGGTATGGGTGTGCGGCATTGCTGGCAAAACTTGTGGTTCAAGGGGTTAGCAGCCTGACAATATTCATTTGGGCAGTAGAGCGTTGGCACGTCTTCACTCATAGTTGTCGCACCGATCAGCGATAGGCAATTTCTTCAACAGCAATTGGCAGCAGCAATCTAGGCCACTCATATTTCTTGAACTCGACATATCCAACTGTGGATCGTGATTTTGGCTGGCAACTACCAGCAGGTGCTAATACTTATTTACTACCTACTTATCCAAAGAACACGCTCCTAAGTCAACTCTATAGCCTCATCATAGCTGCTAATGCCCTGTTGACTCGACCTAGACAAAGCAACCAAATTCCACCCTGTCACCAAAGCATAACCCAAGCACAACTGCGCTATCTGCTGTTAGTTAATTATTCCATCATCAAGCGGCAGATAATGCTGGAATTTCTTTAGTTTATAAGTAGGTGGGCATTAATTAACTTTAATTAAAAATTAATAGAGCTGACTGATTAGCTAATCAAGGGCTACAGAGAAGGTTAAATATAGATCATATATTTTTGATTTTATTCAGCATTTTCCAAGTTGACAAACCCCGAAATTAGGTGAAGGTTGTGGCAGAGCGAAACAGTCATCCACATTTGCGCTGACTGTTTTGAAAATTCTTTGCTCAGAGAAAAATAATTGAACAAATTTCTTCTTAGGTAGTTTAATGATTAGGCAGTTCTTATTGAGACTTGCTATTGCGGATTTGGTAGAGGTAGTAATTTGTCCCTAAGTAGTTAAGAGTTAAACAATTGCATAACTCTTAACTAAGATTGATTTTATTCAGTTGCTACTTGGGGTAGTCCCATGCTGTAGTTAGTGACGCGGCTAGACAGATTGTAGCTAATTTCGCCTTTTTGGAGAAGCGATCGCAGATAATGCTCCAAGTCAGACCCAATCCGGCGTAAGTTATAGTCTGTTAAATCTACGCCACTAGATGCTTCTACTAGTTCATCAAACTGGCGATAAACCTTTTGTAGTGCATCTTCATTCCAGTTGAATTCGTTGTCTGGATCAACATCTAACGTTAAGACATGATTACTGGGAACCAGTTCATCTTGGTTCATTTCCGCCGCAAATATGCGAATATGGCGGGTTGTGGACTTGAGCAGCATCGGGTTGTCCATAAAAAGGGTGTAAGGTTTGGGTTAATGAAGAAGGAAATCACGTTGACAATCGCCCCGGAAAACAGCGCGGGGGATTCTTGGGGACTTCCAATCTACTTACCATAGTAGGTTGCCGAACTATGCAAGAGGTAGATTTACAAGCTTTTACCTCATTTCAGTAGTCAAATTCTGCATTTGGTGGGTACTTTTCAAACTATTAACTTTGGTGATCTGGTATTTGGTGCGGCAAGATCCCGCGATAGTAGACTTTACCAACAAAGGCAGAGGGCTTGATTCGAGGATGTCGTGGGTAGTTTGTCTTTCATCCCACCCGTGAAGGATACTTTACCTAGAAATTCAACACAATTTCCGGGTTTAGCGGGTAGGCGAATCCAACTTCTTGCTCTATTTTGTAGGGTTGTTGGCTAGAATAATTTGATTCGGTGTATATATATATTGTCCTGCAAAACACAATTTTTACCCCTCATAACTTTGCTCATTAACTCCCCCTGAATTTGCTGATGAAAAAAAGGTACATCTAGTAATTTTACGTAATTGCGGCATACCGTCATCTATCTTTCAGCCAATGGGAAAAATACAGCGTTTTTACTTACGTATAAACACCAGAAAGCTAGTAATAAGTCAAACTGTTATTGACGTTTAGATGAAGTTGATGTAAAAACCTTTAAAAAGCACTTGCAACTTCTTACAGAAACTTTATTGTACAGAAACTGAAAAACTGAATAATAGTTTATGGTTTATTTTAGCCATAACCGGCACAGAAACATTAAACCCAAGACAGTGTTGGTCTAGGTGGCAAAAAACAACACAGGAGAGTGAAATAGAATACCAATGTTCTGGATGAAGACAAATTCTTAATTCAAAACACTTTGGATTCAAAAAAAAAATCTAGAGAATTTTTGCTGGAGATCTAGCTTCTCACCCTGATGACCACCAAAATAAAGGAATCCTCAAAACTATGAACTCCAAAGCATTACCGCGCCAAATAAATAATCTCGAAGTGGGTGTTTATGAGTGCGAAATTCATCTCAAATTCCGTTTGATTGAGGAAAAAAGTCTATTGGGCGATCGCGAGCAACTGTTGCAGGTGCTGCTAGATGCTTTGACTGAGGGGTCTGACGACTTTCTGGAGACGCTGCAAGCCTCTGTGAAGGCGCAGGAGGTTTCTGAGTTCAAAGCCTCACCGCAAATGCGACGCCAACTGATGCGCTTACGGAATTTCGCCGACAGCAATAGTCAATAATTAAATTTGCGTAGGGGCAAATTGTGCCAAGCACATTGAATGGTGAATTCATTTTAAGTTTGCCCATGACTATTTATGCTGACAACAAATTTGGCTTGAATAACCTGAGTACTACGGTTACAAGCTGGGTATTACCTGCGGGAAGCTAAGAAAAGCGTCTACAGTAGCCCTGACCTTTTGCACGCAGAATCTACTTGGCTACTTACTGATACATTCAAGCCTTGCTTCCAAGGTGGGCTAGGGTTTTTAAAGAATCATGTTCCCGGGAAATTGTAAAATACCAAAGTTGCGCTGCGATTTGAAAAAAAAATTAGCTAGTAACCTTTTTCGTTAATTATTTGACAAAAGAGAATCGAGAAGCCGACAAGCAAGGGTGTCTTCAGACCTGAGTGTCGGCGAACGAGCGGTTAAAACCGCCTTGAGAGATATTCAGGAAAGTCCATATGTGTTAAGACAGGTTACAGCCATAGCTGGTCCGCAAATTCAACTGGGTGCATTTTACCGATTTTTTATCTGTATAGCTGGTAATTAAGTAATTCAGTAATCGGTTAGCACCCAATTACCGAAAATTAAAAGCAGACTTTTGTTCGGACTCAACCAACAAGTCGAATTTTCGCGAATTGTAGAAGAGCGTGCGTGTTAGGGGGTCTGTCAGCTAGCTAAACCATGTTCTAGAGCAAAACGAACTAATTCTGTGCGGCTATTCGTGCCAGTTTTACTAAACAAACGGCTAACGTACTTTTCAACATTGCGAACGCTGGTTTCTAAGCGACGGGCAATTTCTTTGTTCATCAACCCTTCAGCTACCAAATTTAAAACGCTTTGCTCTCTGGGGGTCAAATCGATTTTAAACGGGGCTGGAGATTGAGAGATGGCATTTCTTTGGGTTAACAAAGCCTTAATTTGGGCAATCTGATTGGCTAGTTCCGCAATATCGGGGGTTTCACTCTCTTCACCCTGAGCCTGAGACTTAGCTGTGCGGCGTACCAGCAAGTTTTCGATGATTGCTACTAACTCATCTGGATCGAAAGGTTTGGGCAAATAGGCATCAACACCAGCTTGATAGCCTTGAATGCGATCGCCTGTCATTCCTTTAGCAGTTAAGAATACTACTGGGAGGGCTTGGAAGCGGGGGTCATTTCGCAGTTGCTTGAGGAACTGATAGCCGTCCACCTGGGGCATCATGATATCAGAAATCACTAAGTCCGGTGTATTTTGCTGCATCAAATCCCAACCTTCACGGGCGTTACTGGCGACTCGAACGCTGAAACCGCTTTCTTGCAAATAGTCTTTTACAGCTTCCCTCAGTCCCGGTTCATCATCCACCAGTAACAGTTGTGCTGACATTTAAAGTTTCCTTGAGTTTACCTTTTTCCAATTTAGCGAAACTTGGTAGGTATTGGACAAAAGGGAGAGAATTAGTGGTGATGCTCCTCTAAGGGTGAGTAAAGTAGCAGATGAAACCGCATGCCCTCCCAAGCCTTGGGAACTTGGATACACGCAGACAGATACGGAGAAGCCTTGGATGAGCGAATATATTTTAGCTTTCTAATGGGGCTTTCCGTTTGCCTGATGCGGAATGGAACACTAGGAATGATTTTTGCTCAGGAAGTCCTTTAGTGAATTCTCTCTCTCAGTAATTGTTCTTCTAAGGCAGCAATGCGATTGTAAGCTGCTGTTAATTGTGCTGTTAGTCGTTGTATTTGAATTTCTGGTGTAATTTGCTTATCTCCAGCTTGACGATTCATGTCTGGATACATGCCGTCTGTCAATATATCCTTGTGTTCTAATTCTGGATTAAAACTGAGATGCCCTTTAAACTGGTAACGCCCAGCCTCGTTATTTTCTAAATCATTATTCCTGGCCTGTGTTTTATCTAAGGCGCACTCAGATAAAGCTTGAGAAACTTTTGTGTCAAGTTGCTCCATCACCTGGTGAAGGGCATCCAGTTTCTGGCTCAAAGTCAGGACTTGCTTTTGTAATGGCTCCATTTAATACCTTTATTCAAAGATTTTCTCTATGTTATGCACTTTACTGAGAATCTTAACCATACTTATGAATTATTTAACTTTTCATGTTTTGGCGATACTTAAGCCCTCGACCATAGGTATTAATCAATGTTTAGGATAGGTATTTAGACAGATTTTTTTGGGGAAAAAGGTGATTTTTTGGCTAGATAAATGCCAAAAAATCACTAAATTTAGGGCAAACTTAGTCAATATATTCATAATTTATGCAGATTTTGTCAGGATTTCTGATAAAAGAGAGCTTCACTTCATTTTTACGTAAGTCCTGAATCAATCAGAAAAGTCCAAAAGCCGCCAAAGCGATCGCTATTTTGCCCTCAAGTGGCATAAAAGTGTGTTTAAAGAACTCATGGGTTACCAAAGAAGAGGAGCTACACTGTTTTCAGAGCCTCTACCCAAGCTGGCCCTTAGCTGAATATTTAAATAGAATTAAAAATCTCAAAATCGATGGATCGACGGTCTTTTTTGCTAGGTACAAGTGGTCTGGCAGTTTCGCAACTGCTAATTGGGTGTGGAGGAAAGAACCAATCGCAACTCAATGTGCAGCTATTAAAAGGTTCTATACCTGGTCAGGTGGTTAATCAATTTCACAAAAATTTGCAGCAAAAGGTACAGTTAAAGTTTGCGCCAATTGAGCAGATACAGGATTTATTTCAGCAATTGCAAAGTTGGCAGCATTCGCCAAAAGCCAGTGATCAAGAGGGATGGCGTCGTTATATCCCCTGGTCACAAGGTAAAAAAGTGGCGATCGCTGATTTAGTCACATTGGGAGATTATTGGTTAAAAGCAGCAATTGAGCAGAAGCTGATTCAACCGCTGGAAGTAGAACAGGTAAAACAGTGGTCTGTTTTAGATCAAAAGTGGCAGAAACTGGTGCAGCGCGACGATTTAGGGAACCTGAATCCTCAAGGAAAAGTGTGGGGTGCGCCTTACCGTTGGGGTAGTACGGTGATTGTTTATAACCGTGAAAAGTTTGAAAAATTGGATTGGCGTCCGAGGGATTGGAATGATTTGTGGCGAGATGAGTTGCAGCAGCGCATTTCCCTACTCAATCAACCAAGGGAAGTAATCGGTCTGGTGTTAAAAAAGCTAGGAAAATCTTACAACACAGAAAATCTTGACCAAATACCTGAATTGCAAACTGAATTACAGAAATTAAACCAACAAGTAAAGTTCTACAGTTCTAATAACTACTTAGAACCGCTAATCATCGGGGATACTTGGCTAGCGGTTGGTTGGTCAAGTGATATAGTACCGCTTCTTGGGCGTTATCCCCAACTCACTGTAGTTATTCCTCAGTCAGGAACGGCAATTTGGGCTGACTTGTGGGTACGCCCGACAGGTGTTGGTAAAGCGTCTTTACCATATCAATGGATTGATTTTTGTTGGCAACCAAATATTGCCAAGCAGATTTCTCTGTTGACCAAAAGTAATTCGCCAATTTCTACAAATATTGTGGCATCAGATATTCAAGAACCATTACAAAACCTATTATTGACTAATCCACAAATTTTCCAAAAAAGTGAATTTCTGCTGCCTTTATCTCTATCAGCAACAAAGCAGTATGAGTCTTTGTTCTCTAAACTTAAGGCTTAAATTGGGGAAAAAGGTAATTGGTAATTGGTAACTGGAATAGACAAGAAAGAGACTTATTCAAGAATTTTCCCTTGTCAGCCAGTCTCCAGTAGCCAATCTAGGAAGTACGCCGTAACCCTATCTTGGTTTGATTACCCATCTGGATTCTGCATAATTCTGGACTGGTGCTAAAGTTGCAAGTGTAAGTTGCTAAGGGTTCTTGTTGATAGTTGAAAACTCGGACGTTGTAACCGAAATTTCGGGATACGCTACCCAAACGATTGACAAAATCGTAGCGCTCTACATAATCTAATAAAGTCCAAATTTGCTGATTCACTATCAAGTCTACACGTGCAGATTCTTTCTCAGAAGCTGGATAGGCTATCCAGTTATCCAACAGTTTGTTTTCTGAGTTTTCTTTTGCCCACCATAAACTGGGAACGGTTAATTTTTCTGGGTTAATGGTGTCGGCTGTGATCACAGAAGCTTTTGGCTTAGTTAAGAACTCTAGTTCTAGAGGCGCATCTGATGGTAGCGGTACTGTTTGTGCGGGTGAGGGCGGGATTGGTAATAAGGAAATTGTTGTGAGGCTGATGGTTAGTAGGAGTGGAAGGGACATTTTGCAACCAAGCACTTGATGTCTAAACATAGCTGATACCATTTGGGATTGTGGATTAATCTGCTATTCGGTTATGGGTAAAGGGTAATGAATTTTCACCAATACCCAAGAACCCATTTCAATAATTACCGTTGCTATTTGGTGACGATCTGCATAATTTAAAGTTTAATGGCAACGATGCGAATTCGCCGATAGTCGGCTGTCCAGGTTCCCGCATGATACAGCGTTGGTTTAAGGTGTTTCTCAACAGTGCGAATTACTTGTATTTGTTGCTCAACAGATAGCCCTGCAAGGAAAGCGCTGGCAAACATCTGAATCCAGTTCGCCATACCTGTTTCTCCCTCTGCTAGGGGAGTGGGACGAGAAAATAAGTTGGCATAGATAACATCAAAACCTTGTTTTTCCAGTAGGGTGGCGTACTCGCCAATACTGGGGAAATACCAGGGATTAAGCGCTTGTGGTTCAGGAATAGCGATCGCATCCAATGTAGTTTCTAAAGCTTTAGCGATCGCATCCACATTGCCCTTACCGCCAAACTCAGCCACAAATCGTCCCCCTGGTTTTAGGGCTTGATGAATAGAAGCGATCGCTTTTTCTGCCTCTTTCACCCAATGTAGTGCAGCATTAGAAAACACCGCATCCAACGGCTGGGTTACTCGAAAATTCTGGGCTTCAGCAACATCAAAGCGCAAATGCGGATAGTTTTGTCTTGCCTTTTGAATCATCGTCGGGGCGTTATCGATTCCCATCACCTCAGCCCCAGCTAAGGCAATTTTTTCCGCGAGTTGTCCGGTACCACAGCCAAGATCGAGAATTTGTTCTCCCGGCTGAGGGTTAAGTAATTGTAATAAGTCCTCGCCATACTGCCACACGAAGGCGTGTTTGTCTTCATACAGGGCACTATCCCAAACATTCTTGGCTAGGGAAATATTAGTCATAAACGGTGAAACCAGATAATTTTGCTTTGCCATAGATTTAGCTGGGAGACAATTTTTCAAGAATCGCTGATAGTCGCGCTTCCAGAAACACATTCGCTAGCTAACCAATCTGATATTAGTTGGCGATCGCTTACCGATGAACCATTTATTTTATTTCCCAGAATCTTAGCGCCCGGACTCTATGACTTAATTATCAGTCTTTGCCAGCAAGCAGGCTTTAGTCCCAAGGTGACACAATTCGCCATTCAGATGCAAACCATAGTTAGTCTAGTGGCGGCTGATAGGTGGCGATCGTACCCGCATCTTTGCAAAACCTGCAACGGACTGGGGTAGTATATAAAACTTTGCCAGAAAACACCTCAAAAGTTGCGATCTGCTGAAAGCAGCAGCGCTTCGCTATCGCCGTAATTTGGCGACCAAATGAATCATCCCCAACCCTACAGCGATTTCTGGAGATCGTCAGACTTGCCGAGCAAAATTGGTAAACCCCTATTTCAGTGCTGCTAAACTGATTTAATAACCCCAAGAACCAATAACTATGCTTAAGCGTTCTAAGTTCGAGACAACCCAGTCCCAAGTGATGCAGCGTGCCGAGGAACTGATCAGTGCTGCCTCAAATCGCTACCGCATTACGGTTCAAGTGGCAAATCGTGCCAAGCGTCGGCGTTATGAAGACTTTGAAAATAACGAAGATGCAATGATGAAACCCGTACTCAGAGCAATTATCGAAATGTCTGATGAACTAACTCAACCAGAAATAATCGGCGAACTATAAAAAACGGCTCTGTAAAATAGTGCTGAGTTGAAAGTGCAGTGTGCTGAATCAAAATAAAGCTTAACAGCACTTTCAACTCAGAATTTATGCTTTATGGAAAAGAAAAAACTTCTGCCTTGGTCAATTCTCCAATCGATATTTTTGCAGATTAATTCAGTACTTAGAACTCAGACGAACGCCATAATTATTGCCTTAATGGTGGTAAGCGTGATTGTTTTGGGTTCAGGAACAGGCAAATCAATCAATACAAGTTTACTCAGCATCCAACCCGCCGTAGCCCAGAGAATCAGTCCTAGCGACGTTTGGCAGCAAGTGTATCAGCAATTGCCCGACCTCCCCCAGGAAAATAAATATATCAGTAAAGAGTCTGGGAAAACTGAGGAAAATAACACCTTGATCAGTCGGCTGATTCGCTATCACATTTATGTAAAAGGGCGATCGCCAATTTATCGTTTAGATTGGAAACTGACTTTGGCAGATTACCTGAATGCCAATGAAGTTATGTATGAAACTGCCTATCCAGGGAGTGACACATTGCGGGAAAATCCGATAGATGGCGATCGCGCAGCTATAGCCCGCTTCAGCCGCCGCCAGCGAGATACCCTAGTGCAAGTCTTAGTTAATATCTTCAATCCTAATTCTCAAAACACACTCACCCCTAACCCCATCACCACACCCAGTCCGAATACCTCCACCACCCCACAGCGTCCCCAACGAGGAGGCGCAGAACTCTTGAAATAATTTGTAGTTGGTTGATTAATTTTGAATTGCTGAGATGGAACGTCTAGTTAAAAGTGGAACTGGTTGGCGTATCGGCTGGAACCCCGACGCAGTTGAATTTAAAGGCTTAGTTGGTACAGACGACTGGGCAATTGAGTTAACCGAAGCCGAGTTAAATGACTTTTGCCGACTGTTGGCAAGATTAGCAGACACCATAAAGCAACTGGCAACGGAACTAATGGATGAAGAGAAAATTGCCTGCGAAGCCGAAAGCGATTTATTGTGGATGGAGGTAGAAGGCTATGCCCACGCCTACAGTTTGCGCTTCATCCTGAATACAGGACGAGGTGTGGAAGGTCAATGGAATGCATCCGCAGTCAGCGGTTTGTTGCAAGCCACCATAACGCTGAAGGTTTTTTAAATAAAAGTTGTAATTTTCCTTGACCTTGTGCTATTCTTGGGAAAGTGACTTAATCAGCATTAGATTCAAAAATTTGGAAAAATCCAAAATCCAGAATCTAAGATTAAGTAAACGGGGCGTAGCGCAGCTTGGTAGCGCGCCACTTTGGGGTAGTGGAGGTCGTGGGTTCGAATCCCGCCGCTCCGATTGAGCAAAAAATTAACCTGCTAGTCTTTTCAAAAGATTGGCAGGTTTTTTAACGGGGAAGGCTGCTGGTACCATCACCGCAGGCAAGAACACCATTTTGATAGGTTGGATCAGCAGGGCGGCTAGTAGTAAGAGCATTTGCTTGACAGATGATGGCAACTGTCCCCAGTCCATCCTGAGGATTTTGAGAATTTTTGGTGGGAGTAGGTAAAGTAAACACAGCACCAACATAAGTTTTAACGGGCCTCCTATCAAACAATCCCTCAGAAACATACTCTCGCCGAGCAATTGCATAATTATACGCAGCTTTATCAGTCACACGAATAGAGTAGTTGTAGTTGGGTGTTTGAGTTTTGATGCCAAGTTGTAAATCTTTGATCGAACTAGCAAAATTTCTGTATTCCAAAAAATTTGCCTGTTGTCCACGGTTCATAGCGCCAATGTAAATTTTTCCTTCCGCTGATGTCAGTTTAGTTTTGCTGCTGATCAAACTAGGAAGTGCGATCGCGCCTAAAATCCCCATAATCATGATCATAAACAGAAAATCCCAAGCAGTAAAGCCTTGATCGGCATTCTTCTGGAGTAAATTTGATAAAAGTCTATTAGTCATAAAGAGTGTTTTTTCTCGTCTTGTAATACTCAAACCCATAATGGTGAGAATCAAACTACCAGCGGCTGTACTTCTGTTTGCTATCTGCCTTACCCTGGTGAGTGTGCGTTCATTCGGGCAAACAATTATGACACCAGCACCCCAACTGCTGACAGACCCATTTTTGCAACTGCCAACTGAAACTTCAGTACGAGTAGTTTGGTTTACGGAATTTGCAGGTAGTAACCACAGCGTCACCTATGGCGAAAATCTCGTAAAAGCTGCCGAGGCAAACACTACTAAACTCAGTCGCACCAGAGAAGACCAAAAATCACGAGTAGCAAACCAAACCCAAGACAGTCAAGTTTTTAAACAACCTGTTCGGCGTCTCATTTGGCGACATGAAGCGGAGGTGACCGAATTAACTCCTGGTGTGCGGGTTCCCTATCGCGTCACCAGTGTTAGAGAAGATGGTGAAAGTGTTAGCAGCGATATTTTTACCCTTGCACCCACCCCAAAACCAGGAACACCACTAAAAATTCTCCTCACCTCAGACCATCAGCTAAAACCAATGACAGCGGCGAATTTGCAAAAAGTAGTAGAGACAGTGGGACAAGTAGATGGGGTTTGGTTTGCCGGTGATTTAGCCAACGTCCCTGACCGCGCCTCAGAATGGTTTGATGATAATCGAGGTGGTGCCTTATTTCCCGGTTTGCAAGGTCGTGCTAACTATGAAATGGAACACCAACAAGTTAAGACAACCTATAAAGGTGGGCAAATAATTCAACACGCACCCATGTTTACTTGCATTGGTAATCATGAAGTGATGGGAAGATTTCAAAAAACAGGGAATTTAGACAATGAATTTAATGATGGAATTCCCCGTGAAGTTGCCCTAAAGTTGTATGGCGAAAAATATCTAAAAGATAATTCATTTAATACCGATACCTACGAAGAGATTTTCACCCTACCCCAAAGTAAAGAAGGTGGAAAAAAGTACTATGCAGTCACTTTTGGTGATGTGCGGTTGGTAGTCCCATATATTACAAATACATGGCGGACTCCCAGCTTAGATGTAGAGGTTACAGGTAGATATCAGGAAAAACAAGCAGGCTTGAAATACCCTAAAACTTGGGGTCATGGGCAGTTTATTTTTGAGCCAATTTCTGAAGGTAGTCAGCAATATAATTGGCTAAAGGCAGAACTCAACAGCCCAGAATTTAAACAAGCAAAATACAAAGTTGTGATGTTCCACCATCCGCCCCATACGTTAGGTGATAACATCGTCCCCCCCTATACTAATCCAGTTCCCATCATTGAACGGGATGATGATGGCAATATCAAAATATTACGTTACGAATATCCCAAAAACGCAGATTATATTATTCGTGATGTTATCCCATTATTAGAAGCGGCTGATGTGCAATTCGTATTTTATGGACATTCCCATTTATGGAACCGCTTTGTAAGTTCTAGTGGAATGCACTTTCTCGAAACATCTAACGTTGGCAATTCTTATGGTGCTGCTTGGGGCAAAAGAACGCGAGAAGTGCCAAAAGGGTATGAAAAAGATAATATTGAAATTGGCGATCCTAATGGATTAGAACCTGTGATACCGACAATTGCTCCTTCATTAGGAGAAAATGGTCAGCCAATGCCTTATATTGCCAGTAATGACATCACAGTTTTCAGCATTTTTGACACTGGGAGCGGAATTATTAGCAGCTATCGCTTTGATACTCGCAAACCAGATTCAGAAGTTTTAAAGTTTGATGAGTTTAAGTTGAAATAAAAATTCCAGCGATTGTTAGAAACTATTTTATAGAAACCTAGAAATTAGGATAATTACAGCAGATTGCAGTATGTTGAAAGAGTCTATTTTTTCAGATATTCAAAACCATTGGGCAAAAGCATCTATTCTCGCTGCTGCCGAGAGAAATATATTCAAAGGTTATCCAGACGGTACGTTTCGCCCCGATGCACCTGTGACTCGTGCTGAATTTGCGGCGATTATTTACAAAGCTTTACAAAGACAGCCATCATCTCGTCCTGGGATTACCTTTATAGATATACCAGCTAATCACTGGGCGGCTAAGGCGATCGCATCAGCATATCAGACAAATTATCTGTCTGGCTATCCTAATCGTTCTTTCAAACCCAATCAACCAATCCCGCGTGTGCAAGCTTTAACGGCTTTAGTTTCCGGGTTAAATTATGGGGTAACAGTAGAGCCAATCAATACTTTGAACAAGTATTACGCTGATTTTGGGCAAATTCCCAGTTATGCAACGCGTGCGATCGCAGCCGCAACGGAAAAACGCATTGTTGTTAACTACCCAGATATCCGACGCTTGCAGCCCAATAAAAACGCTACTAGAGGCGAAATAGCCGCATTTATTTGTCGAGTTCTGGAAATTAATACTGTACCTTACAAGTATATTCCTGGTATGGAATTGTTCGTGATTCCACCACAATTTGATGCTGCTGATGCTTTTTCAGAAGGATTGGCACGGGTGCAAACAGGTAACAAGTGGGGTTATATCGACAAAACCGGAAAATTTGTGATCCCGCCACAATTTGAGGAAGCTGATTCTTTTTCAGAAGGATTAGCATTAGTGAGAGAAAATATAAATAAATCAAGCTCAATCTGATTTATGGAAATTCGCGGGATTTGGATAACTACAACAGCTAGTCAAGTCTTTAACTCCAGACAAAATATTACCGAGGCAATGAACTTTATCGCCGAAACAGGATTTAACGTAGTATTTCCTGTTGTCTGGAATAACGGCGTAACCACCTATCCTAGCCAAGTTATGCAGGAAACCTTTGGCATGGAAATAAATCCACGCTTTCAAGGTAGAGATCCTTTAGCCGAATTAATTGACGAAGCCAAACGAGTTAATCTTGCTGTTATCCCTTGGTTTGAATATGGCTTTGCTAGTTCTTATCAAAAAAATGGCGGTGCCATCATTGCCAAAAAACCAAAATGGGCTGCCCGTGACTCTGCTGGTAATTTACTGATTAAAAATGGTTTTGAGTGGCTAAATGCTTTTGATAGCGAAGTGCAAAACTTTTTATTAAGTTTATTCTTAGAAGTCGTAAAAAACTATGAAGTTGCAGGCATTCAAGGAGATGATCGCTTTCCGGCTTTACCGAGTGAAGGTGGTTACGATCCAAAAACTGTTGAACGCTATCAACAAGAGTTTAATCAACCACCACCAGGGGATTACAAAGATCCAAAATGGTTACAGTGGCGGGCTGAGATTCTTTCAGATTTTTTAACCCGCGTCTACCGAGAAATTATTAGTATAAATCCTGAATTAATTATTTCAATGGCTCCGAGTGTTTATCCTTGGAGTTATGAAAACTATCTGCAAGATTCTCAAACTTGGGTTGATCGGGGGTTAATCGATTTAATTCATCCACAGTTATATCAGAGGGAATTTGAACTTTATAAAAGAGATATAGATAGGCTAGTATCTAATCAATTTACCAAAGAACAATTGCCCCAATTAATTCCTGGTATTCTTTTAAAACAAAATACATATAGAATTAATCCAGAACATTTAGTCCAGGCACTAAACTATAATCGTTCTATTGGTATTAAAGGAGAAGTTTTCTTTTTCTATGAAGGTTTACGAGAAGATGATAATGCTTTAGCTAAGATTCTCAAATCTGGTATTTATTCTCAATCTCCAGGAGAATTTGACCTGAAAGAAATTAAAAAATATAGTTTTACTCAGCAACGAATAAAGAGTAATTATGTTTACATAAATACATCACAAAAAATTATTTTCCAGGTACAACAATTTGATTGGGTTAAGCCATTTTCTGAAGGTATGGCAGCCGTCAAGATGGGTTATAAATCCGGTTACATTGATAAAACAGGTAAACTGGTTAACCGCCTTCAGTTTGATAGTGCTGAACCTTTTTCAGAAGGACTAGCCCTGATAAAAGTTAAGAATAAATATGGCTATATTGATAAAAATACCAAACTGATAATTAATGCTCAATTTGATGATGCTGCCAGCTTTTCAGAAGGGTTAGCAGCGGTAAAAATAGCTGATAAGTGGGGATATATTGAGCTAACAGGTAAGATAATTATTGCTGCTAACTTTGACGAGGCTAAACCATTTTCGTCAGGTATGGCAGCGGTAAAAATAGATAATAAATGGGGATATATTGATCAAATAGGAAAGATGATAATTGCATCTCAGTTAGATGATGCTAGAAGTTTTTCCGAAGGGTTAGCATTAGTTAAAATTGTGAATAAACTAGGTTATATAGATCAAACTGGAAAATTTATTATAGAACCGCAGTTTGAGGAAGCAGATATTTTTTCAGAAGAATTAGCTGCTGTTAAAATCGGAGGTAAATGGGGATATATTAATCAAATGGGTCAGTTTGTAATTACACCATATTTCGATTTTGCTAAACCTTTTTCGGCAGGCTTGGCATTAGTTAATGTTGGTGGAGAATTTAAAGAAGATAGGGAACAAGGAAAAGCTTTTTTTATAGGTGGTAAATGGGGATATATTCGCAAACCTTAATAATTCTCAATTCTTATAAGTAAATAGACTCATTAGACTGTCCCCCTAGTTAATTTAGGAGTTACGCTGGTAACAAAAAGGCTTAATTGTGAAGTGATATTACAATCTTTGCAAAAATATTTTATAACTTGTCTACTAGGCAAACATGGCTTTAACGTAGAACATATAGGAGAAAGAAATTTGAGGCAAATAGGATGAATAAGAATAATATACAAAACTATCGGTTTGTCTGCACCTTGACCTTTGGTGATATCTACGGTCAAATAATTGTTTGGTTGATCACAATTACCATCAGTTTGGCATCAGCTTTGGCGCTGATGGGTGCTAGACGCCCAGTGTATGCTTTAGTAACGGTGGGTCTTGTCGTCTTGCTAACGCTGCCTTTCTTGCTGTTTGCCTTTGTGACTACATTGATAAATCATATTGAATTAACTTCTATAGAACCAGGAACCAAAATGGAACCTATCCCCGGTAATGTTTCCCAGCAACAACCGATACAAGCTAGTAGCTGAGGCGATTTGAGATTTGAGACTGGGGTATTTGGCTTGATCTATATACTCAAAAATTTTTGCATTGAGATCACATCCCTGTCTATTGGCAGGGAATTTTTTTGTCCTGAAGTAATTTATGGCCTCTCTACAATAGAACAGCAGCTGTTTGCTATCGGGGATTGATGATGCTGGAACATGATGTAATTATTGTTGGGGGCGGATTGGCGGGATGTCGGGCCGCTTTGGAAATTGCCCGTACTGACCCCAGTTTAAAGGTGGCTGTGGTTGCCAAAACTCATCCTATTCGTTCTCACTCGGTTGCTGCCCAAGGTGGGATGGCAGCTTCGCTGAAAAATGTGGATGCAGAAGATAGTTGGGAAGCACACGCTTTTGATACTGTCAAGGGGTCTGATTATTTGGCAGATCAAGATGCGGTGGCAATTCTGACGCAAGAAGCGCCTGATGTGGTGATTGATTTAGAACATATGGGGGTTTTGTTTTCTCGCTTACCGGATGGGCGCATTGCCCAACGGGCTTTTGGCGGACATACCCATAACCGCACTTGCTATGCGGCTGATAAGACTGGTCACGCGATTTTGCACGAGTTGGTTAACAACTTGCGTCGATATGGTGTGCAGATTTATGAAGAGTGGTATGTGATGCGCCTGATTTTGGAGGAAGGTCAGGCTAAGGGTTTGGTGATGTTCCACCTTTTGGATGGGTGTGTTGAGGTGGTGCGGGCGAAGGCGGTGATGTTTGCGACTGGTGGCTATGGTCGTGTTTATAGCAATACTTCTAATGATTATGCTTCGACGGGTGATGGTTTGGCGATGACGGCGATCGCAGGTTTGCCTTTAGAAGATATGGAATTTGTGCAGTTTCATCCCACTGGTTTATATCCGGTGGGAGTGCTGATTTCTGAGGCTGTGCGCGGGGAAGGGGCGTATTTAATTAATTCCGATGGCGATCGCTTTATGGCGAATTATGCCCCCAGTCGGATGGAATTGGCACCTCGTGATATTACCTCCCGTGCGATCGCATATGAAATTCGCGCCGGTCGGGGGATCAATCTCGATGGTAGCGCAGGCGGACCCTTTGTCTACCTGGATTTACGCCACATGGGCAAAGAAAAAATTATGAGTCGCGTCCCCTTCTGCTGGGAAGAAGCACACCGCTTAGTTGGTGTTGACGCCGTCACTCAACCGATGCCAGTACGCCCCACAAATCACTATTGTATGGGCGGTATCCCCGTTAACACTGATGGGCAAGTCCGCAGCAGTGGCGACGGCTTAGTTGATGGCTTCTTTGCCGCCGGCGAAACCTCTTGTGTCTCCGTCCACGGTGCCAACCGCCTTGGTAGTAACTCGCTGTTGGAATGTGTGGTTTATGGCAGACGTACCGGATCTGCGATCGCCAAATACGTGCAAAATCGCAAATTACCCGCTATCGATGAGCAACGTTATGTCACAGAAGCCAAACAAGAAATCCAAGCCTTGCTAGAACAGCCTGGAAAATACCGAATTAACCAAGTTCGTCAAGCCTTCCAAGATTCCATGACTGAATACTGTGGTGTTTTCCGCACCGATGAATTAATGCGTGAAGGTTGGCAAAAAATCGCAGAATTACAACAGCAATACCCACAAATTTATTTAGATGATAAAGGTACTTGCTGGAATACAGAACTCGTGGAAGCCTTAGAACTGCGGAGTTTAATGGTAGTAGGACAAACAATTTTAGCATCAGCCATCAATCGCCAAGAAAGTCGCGGCGCACACTTCCGTGAAGATTACCCCCAGCGGGATGATAGCAAATTTCTTCAACACACAATGGCTTACTATTCACCAGCAGGAATTGACATTCAATATCGTCCAGTAGTGATTAATATGTTTGAGCCAAAAGAACGGAAATATTAGTAATTGTGTCTTAGGGCTGAAAAATATACTTGAACACACCCCTAGGACACAAAGATACACAAAAAATCTCAACTTTGGCGTTAGCAGAACCATTGTAGAGACGTTGCATGCAACGTCTCTACATTCTTTTTTACCAGATGTTGATTAAGTTCCTCGTTGGATGGGAATAATAAATCTAAACCTAGTATTTTTAAATCAAGTGAGGCTGTAAACTAATGACAGACATTAATATCAGCGATTCCGTAGCACATCCTTTAGTCAAATATCGGAATCACATGGAATTCAATGGATATCATGTTGAAGAAGATGGCGAAGTACTTATCTGCCGTCACCCTAGGAAGCAGAATATAAGTATTAAGAGTGTTATCGGGCGAGGAGTATTAATCAGAACTTTCTTTTATTGCCAGCCAAATATGCCGAGAATAGATGTTCTCGAATATGTAAATGACTTGAATACAGACTTTGTGTTTATGAAAGCATATCTTACTATTGATAGCGAAAAAATTTATATAGAAACTTTCTGTGAAGGCGAATATGACAAAACAGTTTTCTCAATTCTGTTAGAAAATATTGAGTCAGACCGGGAAATTTTTAATAATCACCAGAGAACACTAGAATTTTTACAGTAGGAGGATGCTTAAACAGGATTTTATTAAATATCTAAAGCCTAGGAACCTAACCCCTTTCTCTTTTAGCAAATGGGGATTATCAAGACTTCGTAGGACAGGCGTCTCGCCTGTCTCTCTTATTTAAACTGAGGGAGATGGAAATAAATGACAAATTATGACGCAGAAATCATCAATAGCATGGTCGAACATATGCGTAATTTTATAGAAAAACCGCATCCTGTTTTTAGCGATATGCCCGTTTGCCCTTTTACCCAAAAAGCACGACAGCAAGAAACTATTATTTACCAAGTTTATTCTTTTTCATCTATTCATGACCTCAATTGTGATTCTCATCTAATCCAGCTAATAAATAATTTTAATTCATCAGTCAACCATGAAGCTTTATTGTTCATTCACCCTGACAAACAGGCAATGACGCCAGACGAAATTGAGAAATTTGTAGAACGTTTAAATGAAATTATTTCCCACACAGGTTTGATTGCCTTTGCTGGCCATCCCCATCACGATTTTAACATCCAAGGAGTTTTTACCAGACAAGCACCTTACTTACACTTTATTGTCCAATCTTATCAAATAATTAAGACAAGTTCCGACCTATTGCTGAAAACTCGCTATTACGAGAATTGGACAGAAGAAAATTTAAAATCTGTGGGTTTCCCCAGAAATGCCCCTACTCAAAATTGAGGAAATTTGGTTTAGAATAACAATAGCGTAGTCAAATTGCTGATTTAGACTGTGTCTGCAAAAGATATTTTTCACGAAGCAGTAAAGAAAGCTTTACAAAAAGAGCAGTGGGTGATTACAGATGACCCACTAAAATTTAAATTTGGCAATGTTAACTTTCAAGTTGATTTAGGTGCAGAGAAATTAATAGCTGCTGAAAGAGAAGGTGAGAAAATTGCTGTAGAAATTAAGAGTTTTCTTAATCCTTCTGCAATTACAGATTTTTATGCCGCGTTAGGTCAATTTCTCAGCTATCGTCTAGCACTAGAAACTCTTGAACCAAATCGGACACTGTACATGGCTGTTCCCGTAGACGCTTATCGAGCATTTTTTCAACTTGAGTTTACTCAAATTGCGCTAAAAAAGTATCAAGTGCCATTAGTCGTATACGAAGCAAGACAAGAGGTGATTGTAGAATGGATAACATAGCCAAATACCGAGAATACATTCAAACCTTACTCACAAATTACGCTAAAGATGATATTTCAACCGACGAAGTAGAAGTGGAACTCATCTTTGATACAGAACGTGACCATTACCAGTGGATGAACGTTGGTTGGGAAGATTTAAATCGTGTTTACCGCACAGTGATACACTTCGACATTAAAGATGGCAAAATCTGGCTACAACAGAATTTAACAGAAGAAAATCCGGCAGAAGATTTAGTGAAAATGGGTGTTTCTAGAGAAGATATCGTGCTGGGGTTACAGCCTCCCTATAAACGTCCATATACAGATTATGGTGTGGCTTAGGATACTTGGTTTAGATTACTAGATGTTTGATAAGACGAGCCGATCGCATTTGAAAGAACTATAATCACAGTAGAGTTATGCGAAAAATTATCTAAAGTATTCCCGATGGAAACTGCCATGTCTTCCCCCAAGGCGCATTCCCAAAGCTTATATGAAACTGACTACTTGCAATGGATAGAAACGAATTTGGAGAAATTGCAAAGTCAGGACTACGAAAATGTGGACTGGGAGAACTTAATAGAAGAAATTGCCGATATGGGAAGGAGTGAACGCAAGAGTTTAAAGAGTAATTTTATTGTGATTTTAGTACATTTACTCAAATGGCAATTTCAGCCAGAAAAAAGAAGCGGTAGCTGGGAAGGAAGCATTATTGAACATCGTAGACGAGTCCTAGAATCTTTAAGTGATTCCCCTAGTCTCAAACCCTATCTTGAAAGTGTTTTTGCTGAGTGTTATACACAAGCAGTTAAGCAAGCAAAGGCTGAAACAGGTTTAGAAGTAGAAATTTTTCCTGTGATGTGTTCATATCAACTATCGGATGTTATAGATGATGATTTTTTACCTCAATAAGCACTCTTTTTTAAATAAACAAACTCGGTGAAACTTTGAAATACTCACCAAGCGTTTTAGCTTGTGTTTTACTAATTGCACGCTTACCGTTTACAACCTCAGAGACTACACCGCTAGAACCAATCAAACCAACTAAATCAGCTTGACGGGTTCCGCTAGATTCCATGATGTGTTGCAATATTTCATGAGGTGTAGATTTATCCATTGGATAATTTTCTTCCTCGTAATCTTCAATTAGCTTTACAAGCAATTTGTATAAAACTCGCTCCTCTGGAGTACGATTTTTATTAAAAGTAAGACGTTTTACCACTTTTAAAAGACGTTCGTACTCTGTTTCAGTTTCAATTACTTGAGGAGCGATTTCTGCAAGTAATTGACTATAAGCATTATTGTCAAAAGTAAGGGTCATTACACATAGAATGACAGTAGTATTTTTACCAGGGCTATTTCATTCTCAACAACCGCCTCGGAATGAATTCTGAGTCTAATAGCGAAAGTCGTCTCAAGACGACTAAAAGAAATTTCTAGTCCGTTAAAACGGACTTTAGTTATTAGCCCAGAACTGAATTTCTGGGCGGTTTATGTCTAGAAATAAATAGCCCTAGTATCTTTACAAAAGTGAGATATTATCTGTTGCCCTTTATTCTCTCAAAATGAGAGTAAGTTGTCAAGAGATAATTTTTCACGTTCTTGACTACTACCTGAAATTGTTGTATAGTCTATATCGCATAGAAGGGGAGTAGCTGCTGGCAAAAAATCAAAAAGCCAGTACATCTGAGTCAACATACTGGCGATTAGCCTGGTTCAGGTGGCAAGTAATTAATATTTGAAAGCGAGACCTTCACTGAGTTCACACAAAAAAAGTGTGAGCCTGGTGAAGTTTAGCCGCTCTCATCAAGCTCATACAGGTAAAAAATCCTTCAGGAGCTTGAGAGAGTGTTAACAGCATTTACAGCAGGTTTGTTACTAATTTCAATTTCAGAGCTAGGTGATAAAACCTTTTTTATCGCTGTAATTTTGGCAATGCGTCACTCGCGGAAACTGGTATTTATCGGTGTGACAGCGGCTTTAGCGGCGATGACAATCCTTTCGGTGATATTGGGACGGTTGGTTTCTTTGTTGCCAAAGGATATAATTCATTACGCCGAAATAGCTTTGTTTATTGGTTTTGGAATTAAGCTGCTGTACGATGCTAGTCAGATGACTACTGTTGCTGGTGATACAGAAGTGATAGATGAGGCGAAAGCTGCGGTAGAACAGGCAGAATCGCAGCTACCAAAGCAAAAAAGCGACTGGGGAATTGTCTTAGAAGCCTTTGTTTTAACATTTATGGCTGAGTGGGGCGATCGCACACAATTTGCTACCATCGCCCTAGCTGCCAGTAATAATCCCATTGGTGTAACTGCGGGTGCTATTTTAGGACACGCCTTATGTGCGGCGATCGCAGTTATCGGGGGCAAATTAATTGCCGGACGCTTGGATGAGCGGCAAATCACCTTTATTGGTGGGTGTTTGTTTCTGATTTTTGGTGCGATCGCGATCGTCGAAGGAGCATAAGGGACGCAATTTAAGGGCTGGGTGTGCTTTCAGGGGTAGGTGCGCTTTCCGGTGTCGGTGCTGGGGTAGCCGCTGGAGTAGCCGCAGGGGTAGGAGTGGGGGCTGCCAATGCTGCCTTTTTAATTTCGTCTTTGTACTGAGCAGGTGCTAAAGCAGAGGCACTATCAAATAAAGGCTTTGCTTCTTCCACTTGGCCCTGTTCCTTCAGCAGCATCCCCTTTGCTAAGATCGGGCGAAAATCCTGGGGATCTTTCTTAATTGCTTGATCGTAGACAGAAATCGCTTGCGGATAATTTTTCTGGAAGGCGTGGACACTGCCCAACAGCACCTGTACAGCAACTATATCAACACTTCCAGGCTGAATTGTATTCGCCTGGGCAGCATTAGAGAGAGTCTCTTGCAGCAAGCCAATAGCCGCTTCGGGGCGTTTCTCATTGATTTGGAGAGTCACCATCCCTTGCAGAGCTTTCAGATCACCTGGTCTCGTTGCTAAAATTGAACGATAAGCGACTGCGGCTCCTTCCTTGTCGCCTATTTGCTGCTTTGCTTGTGCCAAAAGCACAGCATATTCTGACTTGTCTGGATTCAGTTTTGCCAGCTTTTCTAGAGGTTCAATTACCGCTTGGATATCTGCTGGTTTAATCTCACCTCTACCTTTTTGACTTAGTAATTGTAGCCTTGCCTCTAACACTCCCTTGAGTGCTGTTTGATTTTCAGGTTCCTTTTGCAAAACCAATTCATAACCCCGGACTTGATCATCCAGTTTTGATTTTTGGTCAGAGTTCGGCAAACTGCCTTTGCTACTGGCAGTATTCTGGCCGGGAGATTGCTGATCATTCAATGCTCCAATTATGGGCATGATCGAAACCCCGACGAAAGCAATAACTGCCAGAGCCAACACGACCTGAACTATCCAGCGATTGCGTGGTTGAGACACAATTTTGTCCTTCTCCTGAACTCTAATGAGATTAACATTTACACAAATCCCAAAGTTAAAAAATTCCAAATCTTTGCGGAATACCGTCCATAGACGGTGAATTTTATAACAAATAACTATCCACACTGCTAAAGTAAGTGATGACTTTAGGAGGAGCCGTCAGAATTGTACCTATGATATGCTTCCGAAATTAGTCTAAAGACGTTAGATTACACATTTAGTGTATAAATGCAACATTTCGCGTCTTTTATGTTCTCACAGGGTGCGCTGAAGTGGCTTTATTGAAAGGAAATATACTTTTATTAGCCGCACAAACGCTCTTTTCATCTGCCTTTGTAAAATCCCACAATGGGATGTGTCTCCGCCGCAAGGAGTTTTTATGAATTCCGACCTGATGCCGTCTCCTGAATCCGCTAATCTTTCTGCCTCTAACCAGGCCCAGACTAACCAAACTAACACAGAGGCAGCCGCTAATGTTCATACAGTAGCAGCCAATATCTCTAAGCTAGAAAAATCCGCTGTTAACCCTAGCGATACTGACTCCAATGGGAATTTAAGCAATCGACAGCAGCCGATTCCACCTCCCAGTGAACCGATGCAGTACCGAGCCATCGGGTTAGTTCGGGGTCGCTACCATGCCAGCAGTGAACAATTTACTCAAGGTACACTGCTGACTACAGATGATGTTGAACTCAATGCCGTCCTTCTCGGTCGGATTATGAGTTTAGTCAAGAATCACTTGGACTTAGAAAAAGAACATCTCTGGGTAGTTTATCCCCGCACAAGGCAAGAAAATGACACGTTGCACCTCCAAATTGTTGGAGTTTGGGAGCCAGAAAATTTGGCTAAAAATCCCACAGAGGAGGACAACGAAGATTCTACTTCACAAGTGTTCCAGCGTCCTGATGAAGTTTTAGCAGAGAACTCCCAAGAAACTACAGAAGCTCTCACACCCTCCTCAGACATTCCCGATGGTGGTTTTTCCGTGCGTGGCGAGGTAGTTTACCAGTCTTTTGATGCTAAAAGCTTAGTAGTCAAGATTAAGCAGGCTCCACGTAAACCAACTGATAAACCTAAGTATTTTAAGTTGAAACTGAGGGGTGTGCTGACGACCAAAGCTGTAGGCAAA
Organism: Cylindrospermum stagnale PCC 7417; assembly: GCF_000317535.1. Lineage (NCBI taxonomy): Bacteria > Bacillati > Cyanobacteriota > Cyanophyceae > Nostocales > Nostocaceae > Cylindrospermum > Cylindrospermum stagnale. The sequence goes on along the minus strand of NC_019757.1, from coordinate 4,088,963 downwards.
TTTTGGGACTTCAAAGTCAAGCGGGAAGCTGATGTCTTAGTTGTAGAAAAGGCTGATGCGATCGCTGATTTGCCCAAAAAACGCAAACCACCATTCAAAGGCGCTCCTCGTAGTGGTGGCGGTGGTGGTGCTGGAAGGAGACCATTCCCTCCCAGACGAAATGGGGAAGCTCCACCATTGCCCATCAAGAAAACAGGCGGCGACCCCTCAGCGGTATCAAAACCTATACCGAAACCACCCGCGCCTAAACCCATCATCAAGCGACCAAAACCAACTCAAGAGTAGGGTAATAGGTAATTGGTAATTGGGGATTGGTAATAGGTAAAACTCTTACCAATGACCAATGACCAATGACCAATGACCAATGACCAATGACCAATGACCAATGACCAATGACCAATGACCAATGACCAATGACCAATGACCAATGACCAATGACCAATGACCAATGACCAATGACCAAGATCAAAAATCTGTCCAGCGGTCTTGGGGTAAAAAAGAACGCTCCATTGGAATTGGCGCAACTGCTTCTGTGAGGGTAAACGTGCCTGCTTCAATCCATTGTTTCAACTCTAGGGCGACTTGCCTCGAAAGAAATAAACTGGCTAAAGGGGCGACTCGCACTGTTTTACCCTCAATGGTGATCCGTCCAGATTTAAGTTGGGCGTAACTCACCAAACCAAATGTAGGACGAACGCGCCGGGGAATAGAAAAGTCTACGATCGGCGCGACTAAATCCTTATCTAGTACAGCACAACGTTCAACTACTGCTTCATTTAATACAGGAAGTGGTACACCTACGCCCAACATTAACGAAGGGCCATAGCTTTTAAAGTAACAACCCCGCACCCATCGAGCATCCATTTGCTTGGCATCACCAATTAAAGCCAAGGTGGCAGCCGGGCCAATCGGTGTATGGTTCGCTAAACGTTTTTGTAAGGGGAAGTGCTGGGTGCCTTCCCAAGCAACATAACCAACACCGCCGCCTAAAAAAATCCTTGTCCCAATGCCGACGAGTTGCAAATCTGGGTCATTAAGTAGGGGAGAAATTGCACCGGGGTTAGAGTAAACCGCATTCCCCACACGGGGTTGTAAAGGGCCGAGATAGGTGAAAAGAGTGCGATCGCCTCCATTCACCCCCACAATAAAATTTTGGTAAAGATTGCGCGGATTAAATAAATAAAACTGATTTATCGTTTCCTTGCTAACTGTGGTTTCAAAACTCGCCCGTGGATAACAATCTGTAACCTGTCCTAACGCCCGTACTGATACAGGTTTCCCCGCAATCAAATCTTCTATGACATGACCACCGCCACGTTCCCGCACTTCTTCCCCATCCATCACCTCCACGGGACAACTAGCACCCAAGTATAAATCCACCGCCCCAAAGCCAGGGTATGCTGGCACACCATCCAACCAGCAGCGGCGAATTTTAATCGGTGGATCAGTGTGTCCGAGATTAATAATTGCCCCACTTGACTCCATCGGCTCAAAAGTGCCGGTGGTAATCACATCGACTTCTTTGGCCGTTTTAGTAACACCAATTTCGGCAACTCGTGCTTTTAACTCTTCAGCCGTCAACACCACCGCACGTTTACGGCTGATTTTTTCATTAATTTCCGCAATTGTTCGCATTTTAAAAGTAGCGGATTGACATCTTAATTATCGGACTAAGTAGAACAACGTAAATAATTAAAGGTTTGTAGTAAGGGCTTCAGCCCTCAAATTATTGTATTTTAATGACTATCTAACCAGCTAATTAAATCAGCTTGAGTGGAAAAATCTAACAGTGCTTCTGCCAAATTTTCTAATTGATTGGTAGATAATCCATTAATCCTCTGTTCTATCTCAGAGTCAATAACACCAACCCGACGATTCAGCAGACGTAAAACTAACGTCGCCTCTCCTTGTTGCCTTCCACGTTGCTCTCCTTTTTGGAGGATATCTTGATAAATTACAGATTCTTGCATAATTTCCTCTCGAAATAGTTGTTGAATCAAATCTTTGTCAAAACGCAAACCAGCCAAAACCTGTATACAAGCCGATATATTTGTTCGCTTATCGCTTTCTTCGATCATATCGACTTGGGAGGCAACTTGCTCTAATAAGGCTTTGGGTGAATCGCTTCTAGCTAAAGTCGCCAACGGTAAAAGAGCAGGATTTGCCAATAGTGGCGCGGGATCTTCTTCCCATAAACGAATAACTCGATACTCGTGTCTAGTTTTGGTGTCTACATACTGGGTATTAAAGACAATTTCTGAGGTGCTGGGTTGGAGAAAAATAATTACCTGCTCGATTTCACACCAATATTGGCGTTTTAATCGGGTGTAATAGTCCAGCATCCGAAAGTCTATTGGAGTTTTGGATTTGGGTTGAGTTTGAAATTCCAGATGCAGAATTTGGTTAGACACTTGCAAAAAGGTAACAGCATCAGCGCGAATTGCTTCTAAGCTGAGTTCTGTTTTTAGTACTTGGATATCGTCCGTGTCAGCCGAAAGTAACCATTTAGCAAATTCAGCCGGGTAGTTTTCGGCGAGATATTTGCAGCTATTATCGTAAGCCAAGGGTGAAATTATTTTGAGTAATTTTGAATAGAGATAATATGAATTCCCTCATTTTAGCGCTGCTTGTCCTAATCGCTTTAAAATTTGCAAAACTTCTGCCAATTCATGACGCCGGGGAAATAGCGAAAATATTCGTGATACGTCGTATTGAGGTGTATCTGAAAGAGTTAATTTCAGAAATATAAATTCATCACCGTTTGTCGCCATCCCAAATACTGGTTTATCAGTTTGGGGAGTAGTTAGCATATAAGCTAATAACTGCGGTAATGCTGCTAAAACTGGAATGCTGTTTCGTTTAGATTCAACAACAAAAATCCAAAGTTTTTCTTGCACAACTAGCGTATCAATAAAACCACGAATTGTTTCTTCAGGTTCTTCGATTTCTAAAGCAATGCCATAAGGTGAGCGAATTCGGTAAGGTGGATCTAGAAAACCTGCAAGTTCCAATAATGGCGAAACTACTAATAAGTTAATTGTACCTTCCAACAGCAGGCCATCAACGCGATGGTAGTCATAACGCTGCTTGATGCGAGTCACACCCGCTTGTTCTTGCTGATTAAGTTGGGGTAAGTCTTCAATCCATTCGCTAAAAAAGCGCTCATCTTCTGCTTGACGCAAATTACAGCGTGTTTGTAAATCGCTCAAGCTTTTAATGGTGTCAGTAATACCAACGCTGGAAACCATTTATTAACCTAGTGAGCAGTCTATCTTCATTATCTGCGATCCTGTATACCAAATAATTAAATTTTATGGTATTGGGAAGGATAGCAATGATACTTAATAAACTAAATTTGTCCTTGATAACACGATGCTACTTGTCATATATATGTATTAATTGTATATTAATAAAAGTATTATCAATCGCGGCTGGATACACTTTCATAATTAACACAATAACTCTAAAGATAAGAACCTAATTAAGGTGTATTATGTCATTATCTATCTACAAACAAAATATTTCTCAGTTGACTAAACAAGTAGCTGAACTTCAAGCACAAGCTAGTCAAAAATCAAATAAAAAGGCTCAATTACTGGGGCAAGTTGCAAGTATTAGACGAAGTATTACAAGTAATCCAAATCCTAAGTTAATTAGTTCTAAAGAAACACAGATTGCACAAATTTATAGCAAAATATCAGCAATTGAAAATTCAGAAGCTAATATTAGCAAAAAACTCTTTGGTAAAAGGTGCGAATTAACACGTAATGAAGAAACGCTTGCTGAAGAAATAGAGAGGCAGTCTAAAAAAGAACAAAATGAAGAACGTAGGCTTTCAATAGATCGAAAACGTCAGAATGCCGAAGAAATTAGGCAATTAAAGGCATTAAACTCAGAACTTGAAAGGCAAAATGAATTAAAAAAGCTAGAAATAAAAGATGAATTTGCCGCATCTGAAGTTCGGGAGATTATTGAGTTAATTTCTAAACCCGAAAGTCAGCATTTGGAGTTTAAATCTTATGCACGTTGGGACATAAAGCAAAATTGTGAAAATAAAGCATTGGAGAAAAATATAGTTAAAACTGTTGCTGCTTTCTTGAATTCCGAAGGTGGAACTTTGCTAATTGGTGTAGCAGATGATGGTCAAATTTTAGGGCTTGAAAATGACTATCTAACAGCTAAGAATAAGGATAGAGATAGTTATGAACTACTCTTGCATGATTTATTGCTTACAAGCAATTTTGGTCATCATTTTATTTCTTTTATTAGCATAACGTTCCATCAAGTAGAAAGTAAAGAAATTTGCCGAATTATTGTTAAGCCTTCTAAAGAGACCGCTTATGTTAAAAATGGACAAGCATCAGAATTATATATTCGTACTGGAAATTCTAGTCGGCAATTAGATGCTAAACAAGCAATCGAATATTCTAAAAATCGCTGGGGTGGAGTTGAGGATAAAAACCCTTACCATGAAGAGTCAAATCACAGTTAGTAGGTTAGATTGAGGGAAGAAACCTAATACTAACAAGGTATTTGTTGGGTTTCGTTCCTCAACCCAACCTACAATTTTCTGACTACAGCAGGTTTGATTTATTTGAACTATATCTGTCGTAGGGACACAGCATTGCTGTGTCCCAAAAGGGTGAGTTTATTTAGCTGAAAATGGCTGAAATTTAAAATCCCCCAGGCGCTTTCCTTGCCTGGGGGTGGTAACTAAAAGTTATCAGCTTTTAGGTGCTTTGTTTCACGATTTCTGCCGAGTTAATTTCCGGTTACTGTAAGTTTAATCTTTAAGTCGTGGTGTTTTACCGCTAAACTACCAGCCCAAAATTTTGGAGGACCGGACAAGATTTGAACTCGTGTCCCACTGACATTTGTTTACAGAGGTCGATGCAGAAGGTGAATTTTTAAGTTTAGATTGGAGCAATAACCTAAAACTAATTATGAGACTTATTGTGTCAGGAGTGCCTTTACCATTTGGCTATCCCCCGGTTTAATGAAGTCGAGGGAGTAGGAATCGAACCTACAAATTCTCCTGTAGACACTGAAACTAAACTTGCGCTCCAATACTATTCTACCTGAAATTTGACGGTGCAAACAAGTAACCAAAAATTGATCTAGCAACTTGATTTTGTTCGGTAACTTCTAAACTGTTTGCCTGTTCTCTAGCAAAAATAACTTCTTGGGTTAGTCTGTCTACGCGCCGTAGCAATTCATTTTGCCTTGCTTGGGAAATTGCGCCAGAAAATTTAACTGTGCGCCAAGTTCCTTCCGGCACATCTTCAGAGGATTCTTTCACTTGTGCGGGATGCTCTTTTGTGGCTTCATACAATACCACTGGCTTAACTATTCGTTTGGTTTTGGTGGTGTATTTTGCTTCGGTAGCAAAGCACGCTTGTTGCTGATCATAAATCCAAGATTCGCTATTATCTAAAACGGGTAGTGTGGAGATGAAGGTTTTCATGTCAGTTAACTGCTTTTCTAAAAACAGCAGATAAGAAACAGGTACTTCCCGTAAGATTGTTGTTCCATCAACTACTATATCTGCTTTGGCTTGAGCATTAGCCCAATCTTGGGTTGCACATAAGTTAAATAGTTCTGTGCAAGCTTGCTCAAATTGAGTTAGCAAATCCTCTGCTTTCATTTGCAGGGTCTGATTTTCTGGGGGATAGACAAAGCCATCTTCAGCTACTGGCTGAAATGTTCGTGATATCCCCTGAAATAGGGCACTTTTTTGAATTAGTTGATAAACAGATGTTTTAGCTTTTGCGGTGTTAGCTTTAACTGTTTGCAGAATTGCTATGACTTGATTAAGTTTCAACTTTTACCCTCCTATATATAAATGTAAGACCTTTCTCCTGCTAATGTAGAGACGTTGCATGCAACGTCTCTACACTCCCCTTAGGAATTCGGTAAGGGAGCTAGGCGGTTAGGTGTGTTTTATATTATTTGTAACTTATATACTACATTATAGGCTACAAAATGGCAAACAGGCGCAATTGGGACTTTAATTTTTATTGCTGGACAGGCAAGATGCCTGTCCTACGAGATGATGGACTATTCATCGTCACTCTTCGGGATTTCTGGCTCTCTTCTCTCATTTGCTTGAGCTGAATCCTCAAATCTAGGAGTTTCTGAAACTATCACCAACTCTGTAGCTTGTTGATGATTATCTCCCCATTGATCTAATACATCTTTAATTAATACTTCTTGCACCCAAATTTTAGCGACAACAGTTAGAGGTAGGGCGAGAAATAATCCTAAAAAGCCAAAGAAGGTGACAAAAAATAGCTGAGAAATTAAGGTTACTGCGGGGAGTAGTGAAACTTGCTTCTCCATGACGATGGGGGTGATGAAGTTGCTCTCAACTTGTTGAATGAAGAAGTAGAGAATAAAGACAGCCAAGACTTTCCAGGGAGTATCCAAAAGTGCGATCGCCATTGCAGGTATGACGCTGATGGTTGGACCCAAGTTGGGAATCAAGTTCATAAAGCCTGCCAAAACCCCTAGTGCTAAAGCTGCTTTGACGTGCAAGATTGACAAGCCAACCATACTCATCAAACCCACAACAGAGACACCAATGGCAGCACCTGTGATCCAGCCTTCTAATGAAACTTCACATTTCTCTAAAATCCCATCCACCCGCCGCCGATAAAATGAGGGAAACAGCCGCACAAATACTTTCCGGTAAGCGTCGGGGTTGGCTAAAAACATCCCTGTTAAAACCAGCACTAGCAAAACCTTGAGGACAATTTCTAAAGAGCCAGAGACAAAGGCGAAGGAGTTTCCTAAAGCCCGATTGATTAAAGGCTGTGCTTGTTCGATCAGACTGTTAAGATCGGGTATGTAGGGCAGTAATTCGATAGGAATATGACTTCGCAGTTCATCAAGCCAACTATTAAAGCGCCCAAAACCTTGGGGAACGCGATAGGTTAGTTCGCGAAATTGCTGGGCAAAAGGCGGCACTATCAGCCAGAAGAACCCGATGACACCAGCAAAAAAGAGACTTACTGCCAGTACAACGGCCAAGCCACGACGTAGACCTGAGCGCTGAAAGCGTCGCGCCAAGCGGTTTAAGGTAGTTGCTAATACGACTGCGGCAAACATCAGTAAGAGCACTTCCCGAATTTGCCACAATATGTATAAAGACAGTAGTAGCGCGATTAGACCGATCCATTGACCGAGGTTCACAGGCGGACTCCCAACACTTGGCGAGATGCAATTTTCTAACAATGCACCTAGGTTAGTTGATTTTACCAAGTTCCGCCTTGATGATTGTGTTTAGTTTTGTTTTTGTCTTGGGATTCGCCACAGTAGTGCGATCGCCATAATTACAGTAGGCAACAGAACTATAATCAGCGCGTTCGTTGCTGTCGCCGGAATTAATAAACTCGGTGCGGCATATTTAATCAATAGCGATAACAAACCTGAGAGTAGAATCAGTTTCAGTACAAATCCCATTTGATTTTCCATAAAAGTTCGGTAAGAGGCAATTAGGCAATGAAGCAATGAGGCAATAGGTAAGAGGTAATAGGAACTAAGGTTTTTTCGTGCTTATGGTGTACACAGTTGACGATGGCTACTTAGAAGAATCCTGACATGATCTTTTTTCTTAGTATTTCTCAAAAAACATCTGTGATCCTTCTAGCCAGATTTGGGTGAGTGACAAAATAATTTTATTTCCCAATCCCCATGATCTATCTACCAGTTTCATTACTTTTATTTCTGGTGTTATTACTACTGCTACCATTTATCTGGTTTGCTGTGGCAGTAGATGTGGTAGAAATTGCCGTTGCTAAATTGGGATTTTCTCCTAACATTGCCTTTTTATTACTGGTGCTAATTATTCTCACCAGCACAATTAATATACCCTTATACCGTCTACAAGCTCCGATTCAATTGGCAGATGATTTCGCCACGCTGTGGGTAAGAGAATTTTGGGGTATACCTTTAAGGAAAGTGGCTAGCTCAACTGTGATCGCCGTGAATGTGGGTGGGGGCTTAATTCCGGTGGCGTTGGCACTGTACCAATTTACTCAAGGTAATGCTTTGGCAATTTTGCTAGTTACGGCGATTGTGACTGTTGTCAGCTACTTTGCGGCGCGAGTAGTGCCGGGAATAGGTATCCAAATGAATCCGTTGCTGGCTCCCTTAACTGCTGCTGTATCTGCAATGTTAATTGCCTCACCCCATGCGGCTCCTGTGGCCTTTGCCGGTGGAGTTCTTGGGACTCTAATAGGTGCTGATTTGCTGCATCTAAAAGATATTCAAGCTATGAGTTCCGGGGTATTGAGTATTGGTGGTGCTGGGGTGTTTGATGGCATTGCTTTGTGTGGTCTATTTGCTCTGTTATTAAGCTGATAACTCAAGATTAAAAATTAAGTAACTAAGGACTAATAAAGAATTTGAATTGAGGGTAGATCAAAATGCCTGTAGAAACTAATAACAAGAACCAGCTTAAACCACCGCGAGTTCGGCAGTTTGGCGGCAGTTTTTTAATTTTGCTAACGCTGTTGTTACTACTGAACCTGATTGTTCCAAGTTTTTTTGGGATGCGATTACCGCAAGTTCCTTATAGCACGTTTTTGGCGCAGGTAGAAGCGGGTAAGGTGGTTCGGGCGATTGTGGGAAGCGATCGCATTCAATACTCTGTCAAAACCGAAACTGCCGATGCTGAACAGACAGAAAAGGTATTCACTACGACACCAGTAGCCCTAGATTTGGATTTACCAAAGATTCTTCGGGAACATAATGTAGAGTTTGCCGCACCACCACCCAATCAAAATGGCTGGCTTGGCACTTTAATCAGTTGGGTAGCACCACCGTTAATTTTCTTTGGAATTTGGGCCTTTTTAATCAATCGTCAGGGTGGTGGACCGGCGGCGTTAACGGTAGGTAAAAGCAAAGCGCGGATCTATTCTGAAGGCAATACTGGCGTTAAATTTATTGATGTAGCCGGCGTAGATGAAGCTAAAGCCGAACTCGAAGAAATCATCGATTTTCTCAAAAATGCAACCAAATACACGAATTTAGGCGCAAAAATTCCCAAAGGTGTGTTGTTGATTGGACCTCCAGGAACAGGTAAAACAATGCTAGCAAAAGCGATCGCCGGCGAAGCTAGTGTTCCCTTCTTCAGCATCTCTGGTTCAGAATTTATCGAATTGTTCGTTGGTGTAGGTGCAGCTAGAGTCCGCGACTTATTTGAACAAGCCAAACAACAAGCACCCTGTATCGTCTTTATCGATGAATTAGACGCCCTGGGTAAGTCTCGCGGTGGTGCTGGGCCGATTATGGGCGGTAATGATGAACGAGAACAAACCCTCAACCAGTTACTCACAGAAATGGATGGCTTTGATACCAACACAGGGGTGATCATCATCGCCGCTACCAACCGCCCCGAAATCCTCGACCCCGCCTTGCGCCGTCCTGGTCGTTTTGACCGTCAAGTTTTGCTAGATCGTCCCGATAAAATCGGTCGGGAAGCAATTCTTAAAGTCCACGCGAGAAACGTTAAATTAGCCGAAGATGTCAACTTGGGAACTATTGCTACTCGAACTCCTGGCTTTGCGGGGGCAGATTTAGCCAACCTCGTGAATGAAGCTGCACTGTTAGCAGCGCGGCAAAATCGCTCCTCTGTGACAATGGCAGATTTCAACGAAGCTATTGAGCGCCTAGTTGCTGGTTTAGAAAAACGCTCTCGCGTACTGAATGAAACCGAGAAAAAGACCGTAGCTTATCACGAAGTTGGTCACGCCATCATTGCAGCTTTAATGCCTGGTGCTGGTAAAGTCGAAAAAATCTCTGTTGTCCCCCGTGGTGTGGGAGCCTTGGGTTACACAATTCAGATGCCAGAAGAAGACAGATTTTTGATGGTAGAAGATGAAATTCGCGGACGGATTGCGACTTTGTTGGGTGGACGTTCTGCCGAAGAAATCGTTTTTGGTAAGGTATCTACTGGTGCTGCTGACGACATCCAAAAAGCCACTGATTTGGCAGAACGGGTAGTGACAATTTATGGAATGAGCGATCGCTTGGGTCCGGTAGCCTTTGAAAAAATTCAACAGCAATTTCTCGAAGGTTATCCTAATCCCCGACGGGCTATCAGTCCCCAAGTAGCTGAGGAAATTGACCGTGAAGTCAAGCAGATTGTAGATAATGCTCACCACATCGCCTTGAGTATTCTGCAACATAACCGCGATTTGCTAGAGAAAACCGCACAGCAACTGTTGCAAACAGAAATCCTCGAAGGTAAACAACTACGGGAACACCTCCAACAAGTGCAAGCACCAGCAGAAATGGCAGAATGGTTGCGGACGGGTAAGCTATCTGAAGATAACCGAAGAGTGGAGACAGTTTTGCTTTAGAATTTTTTGGCAATGCAGAATAACTCCTCAGCGTTCCTGGAGCGTTGAAACTCAATCAAAATTCAACCAGCCAGAAACGCCTTTAACTGTCAGTTCTAACGCAATACCCCCAAGTATTGGTAATTTATCAGCACCCTCAGATGATTCCACTTTTTGACCAGGAAACACAGCCAGAATACTTTCCGCTTCTGAGTTGATCAACCAGCCTAATTCCGTTTCATGATGGCAACAGTGTAATAAATTACCAAGTACTTTCTTTAGCTTTTGTCCTGGGGAAAGAATCTCAATTACCTTACTACTTATTCCCGACCTACACAAAAGTATACAAAGTGACTTATTTTAACCCGTATTTTATGAAGCTGGCATAAAGTAAACTCAAAAATCACTATAAAATCCTAAAAACGATAAAGTTTAAGTAAATTAAACTATAAACCACTTGAAACATGTAACCCTTTCAATAAATAATTTACTCAGTAGAATAAAAACTTCAGTCTAAAAACTTACATTTAAAACAGCAAACAACAGGAGAATTTTTCGTGATGAAACTGACCTGCCTTAATCCCCTATGGGTGAAGAAGCTATCAATAGTGACTGCAACAGCAGCAGCTATGACTTTGGGAATAGGAAGCGCGGCCTCTGCTGCCACCTTCACCAACCCAAGCAATGGACACCAATATTTTTTAACGACTACCGATTCATGGACTGGCGCTCAATCTCAGGCTGTAGCTGCGGGAGGAAATCTGGTTACGATCAACGATGCAGCCGAAAACAATTGGCTCGTCAGCACTTTTGGTGGTGTTGAGCGGCTTTGGATTGGCTTCACTGATGTAGTTCAAGAAGGTGCATTTAAATGGATCAGTGGACAGCCTGTGACATATACAAATTGGGCACCTGGTGAGCCAAACAACTTCGCTGGTTCTGAAGATTATGCATTCACCAACTGGAATATTGCTGGCATCTGGAACGATTCCTCTGGTGGATTTGGAGGCAACAGAAAATTAGGCGGGATCGTAGAAGTAGAACCAAGTAAATCTGTCCCTGAACCAGCTACTCTTGGCGGTATCTTGCTAGTTGGTACCGTGAGTATGTTCTTGAAAAAGAAGAAATTGGCAGCTGCTTAAATATGAACATAAACGGCTCTTCAGTACCTTTCATGGCAAACTATTAGTTAAACGCTAATACTTTGCTTCTAAATCCAGGCTATAACGTCCAAAGTGATTGAAATCAGCCTGTTTTCAATCATTGACAAGCATTTTAAGATTTTGTTGAGCAATTCTCGCAGAGTAAATACCGAAGAGCCACGCAAACAAACACGCCAAGAGAAATACTCTTGGCGTCCTTTGTCTATTTGCAGTTGATTAACTTCTCTGCCAAATCTTAATCGTCTTATCCAAACTTCCACTCACCAACATATCCCCGGAAGCAGTGAAAGCCAGTGCTGTGACTGTGTTTGCGTGTCCTGTAAAAGTACCCAGCAGTGAGCCTGTTTGTAGATGCCACAACCTAATAGTTTTATCCGCACTACCGCTGGCGATAATTTGCCCGTCGGGACTAAGTGCGATCGCCTCTACAGCATCTCTATGTCCCTTAAGAGTGTGAAGCAATTCCCCAGTCTCCAACTGCCAAATTTTAATCATCTTATCCCGGCTACCACTGACGAGCAACTTAGCATCAGCACTGATTGCTAGAGAACTAACAATGTGAGAATGACCCATCAAGGTAAGCAGTGGTTCGGTATCCAGCAAAGTTGTATTTCCCTCTTGGCATGAGGTGCGCCAGACTTTAATTTTGCGGTAGCTACCTGTAATCAAAATTTGCCCGTCTTGGCTCAAAACCAAAGAATGCGCCGCTGTATCATCTAAAGACAAGGCAATCTCTACCTGACGGTGTCGCAAATTCCAAAACAGAATTTTTCTGTCATCCCCCCCAGTAGCTAACATACTGCCATCAGGGGTAAAAGCCACACACCGTACTACCCCATGATGCTTGTGCAGAATATCTATTAAATCTAGTGCCCCCGTGTGCCAAATCTTAATCGTCGAGTCTGCACCACCACTTACTAAAGTTTGTCCATCTGAACTAAAAGCTAGAGAATTCACTTCATCCACTAGCCCAGATACCACCCAAGGATATTCTGATAAAGTCTCGATTAATTCACCCTTAGCTAAATCCCATAACTTCGTCTCCCCACGACTGCCACTGGCCAATATAGGCACAGTTGTATCATGCTTACAGCCTGAACTGTTCGCTGTCTGCGTTCTTGAAGAATAGGCTAGGCAATTAATTCCTCTGGTGTGTCCAATCAATGTTTGCCAGTATTCCCAGTCACCGATAATGCTTTTTTGGGGATGGTCTGGTGGCAAAGTCTGAATCGTCTCGACTATCGTTTTTTCATTAACTACCAATGACGCATCTTTGCTGGTCATTAATGATTCTAAATACCAACTCAATCCTCCCACATACAACAAATTACTTGCAGTGATGTACAGCTTTGGTTCTGCAAAATCAAGTTGATTTGTGGGTAAAAAGCCAGTAATTACCGCTTGTTTTTCATATCCTAATTTACCAGTGAAAGGATAAAACAAACACAGGAAAATTAATACTTGGTGATTTCGCAAGTCTTCTTGAGTTACTGACCACCGGATTTTATCTTTCTTAATACCGTTAAAACTTTCTCCATCGGCTACGTAAACTTTAACACTCAACTTGGGGTTATTGGCGAGCAAGTAAATGAAATTACTTTCACCGCGCAAATTTCCCTCATCATCTAACACCATGTTTTCCGAAGTGTCTTGTGGCAATTTTTTCACCAACTTGCCCAGACGTTCTGTCATCACCCGCTCAACGATTTGCTCTCGCAAAAAATAATCTTCTGCTTGTCGCTGGAAGTACTTGGCAAAGGGTATCGCCCAATCGGGAGGATCAGGATATTCAGGCGGTGTCGGCGGCGGATTTTTGGCGATAATTTCGGCTTGTTGGCGAGAAAGATCGAGTAATTTTGCCAATGCCTCGCCCCAAAATGCCATAATTTCACTGTGGCAACCTTTGACTTGACTTGACAATAAAGATAAGTCGCAAGTCTTGGGTTTTTTCACACGTTGAAGGAAGTCAACTTGTTGAGCTTTGAGTAAGCTAATCCAATCCATCTGCATGAGAGCAACAAATTATTGCATACCTACGGTAAGCCATACCAATATAATTCCTCAAGTAATATCCTTTAGTTAGTTTATAAATAATGCCGTGATTCTATCGGTCTAATAGAACACAACAATCGGGTGGCATTTGCCCTAGAGATCCACTTAGATAATATTTAGACATTTGAGCCACAGTTCTGGATCTGGGGTATAGCAATTTAAATGATGTTTGTAAATTCTAACGAACCTGGAAAACAAGATACTGTCTCTAGAGAAACAGTTCTAGCCGCAAAGGGGGTTTAATTTTCGGGTAATTTTAAAGTCTGTGGCCAGGTTACTAGATTGGCAAGAGCACCTAAAAAAATAATACCTACAATTTGATTAAGTACAATTACTCTGCCGATAGAGGCATGATTAAAGTTAATTAGTTAAAGAAAATCACTGGATGTGGCTTACTGAGGATGCAAACCCAACACTCCTTTTTGTCTTTGTTGAGTTGGGCGCTAGTTGTAAACTGGGCGAATACTCTGATAAAATACTGTGAATATAAGCAATTAATTTGTTAATAGTTAAAAAATAATCAAAAATCGAGATGACAAATCCATCTAACATTTTTATCGGTGGGGCAAGTCGCGGTGTTGGTCGAGAAATCGCTAAATATCTGACGGCGCAAAATTTTAAGATCAAAGCACTCTTGAGAACGGCAGATACTGCTGCTGAACTAGAAGCAATCGGTATTCAGACGGTGCTAGGAAATGCCTTAAATATGAGCGATGTCGAACGGGCTATTCTAGCAAATGACCGGATATACGCCGTTATTAGTACCATTGGCGGTTTACCCCAAGACGGTGAAAAAGCGGATTTTTTGGGTAATAAAAATCTCATTGATGCAGCAGTTAAAGCTGGGGTGCAAAAGTTTATTCTCGTGACTTCCATTGGTACTGGTAATAGTGTCGTTGCGATGCCTCCCCAAGCTTTAGAAGCACTCAGACCTGTTTTAATCGAAAAAGAAAAAGCTGAACAACACTTAATTGCTAGTGGACTTACTTACACCATTATCCGTCCCGGTGGGCTAAAGTCAGAACCAGCAACTGGCAATGGTATTTTAACTGAAGACCCGCGCATTATTGGCAGTATAAATCGCGCAGATGTCGCTCAGTTGGTTGTCCGCTCTTTAATTTCTGACAGTGTTAATAATAAAATATTGTCAGCAGTAGACCGCAATATGGTATACCCTGGACAGCCAGAATTTGTAGAATTGAGTTTAGATCAGTGAGTGGGTTGGGCAATGCCCAGCATTCATGATTAACTCTCTATTCCCCAGAAATTTGCAAAAATACGGTTCTTTTACGCGGCCCATCTAATTCAAAAAACAACACAGATTGCCAAGTTCCCAAAGCTAATTTTCCATCCACAATGGGAATAAATTCACTGGTGCTTAACATCATGGCCATCAAGTGAGAGTGAGCATTTATCGGTTCGTCTTCAGGAACATCCCTTAAATGTAGGTCGTTGTGTAAGTAGTGTTCTGAATTTGGGGCTAATTTTTGCAAGAATACTTTTATATCTTCTAATAGTCTGACTTCATTTTCATTGATGGCTAATGCCGTTGTCGTGTGGCGAGAAAATACTAATATTTGACCGTTTTTAATCGCTGTTGATTCAATAAAATCTTCAAGTTGGGGGGTGATATTATAAATAGTGATACCTTCGTCAGTAGCGATTTCGAGGAATTTATTGATAATCGGCATTGGTTGAATTGGGGATTTTGACTATTAAACTGCGGTTATAATAATATCGCTTCTAGACCTTTGACTAATCTTTCTATACCTGAATAAGCGGTTTCTTTTGGCAACGCACCATAAGCAAGGCGCAGATAACATCCGTCTTCTATACCAAAGGTTGTGCCAGGAATTACGGCAACTTGATGTTCTTGAATCAGTCTTTTAACTAAATCAAAAGCATTCATTTGGGTATGAACTTTTAAGAAAAAATAGAAGGCGCCATCAGCGGGGACAATGCTACATAAGTTTTGCAGGCGATTGAGTGAATTTAGAACTAGTTGCCGCACTTGCGCGATCGCACTAATATTGTCTTTTAAGTAGTCGTCCTTCGCCTGCAATGCCCCGAAAGCCGCATACTGGCAGACTACTGGCGGACAAATCAAAATCGTATCTTGGACTTTTTTGACGGCGGTAAACAGATGCTGGGGAATTACCATGTAGCCGATGCGCCAACTAGCGAAACCATAAGCCTTAGAAAGGCTATAAAGGGAAATTGTATATTCACTACTGCCAGGAAAGGCACCAGGGGAGGTGTGTTTTACGCCGTTATAGGTAAAGTATTCATAAGCTTCATCGCTAATATGGTAAATGCCGCGATAGCCACAAATTTGATTAACTTGGTGCAATGCCGTTGCTGAATACACTACCCCGGTGGGATTGTTGGGGGAAATTGTGACTACGGCGCGGGTTCTTGGGGTAATGGCTTGGGCGATGCCATCGGGACGCAATTGGTAATTTTCATCTGTCGCCACTAACACCGGACGACAACCCGCCATTGTAATCGCCATCTCATGATTGAAATAGTAGGGCGTATTCAAAATAATTTCATCACCTGGGGAGGTAATAGCCAAAATGGCGTTCATAAACCCCATGTTGCTTCCCGCTGTGACGATGATGCAATTTTCGGCGTTGATTTCTATGCCGTTGAAGGCTGACAATTTTGCCGCCAGCGCTGTCAATAATAAAGGAATACCTTCAACTGGTTTATAGAGATGATTAACTGGTTCAGCGAGGAATTTGGGCAACATCTCTAATGCAGATGGTGGCGGGCTGTAGTGTACCACACCCTGCCCTAGGGAAATGGTTCCGGGGGAGTTTTTCATCAATTCCCCAACAACAGGAATGATCGGCGACTGTACCGCCTGCATCCGAGAGGTTAAAGATTCCATATCGATATCTATTTATAGTTTTCGGGGACACCCACTGGTGACAAATTGGCGATCGCCCGTAAATTTTGGCAACGAATCAACTCGGTAAAATTTAAACCAGAACGTCCTTCAATTTTGGCGATCGCTTCCATTCCCGTCAACAAATGCTGGGCGGCTTCTGTTTCTGAGTAGCCCCGACGCTGGGCGATGCGAATTGCTGTGACATCGGCATTTAACTCTGACTCTAGAGATTGGTGATTGCGCCAGAGACGAAATGCTGCGATCGCACTTAATCCTAATGCGATCGCTACACCCACCGCATCTGACTGTGCTGATTCCACTAATCCACCCACCAGCCCCGCCAGCACCAAACCTTGATAAACATCGGGTTTAAACCACTGCACCCCTGTTAACCAGCTAACTATCTGCAACAGCAACAAGTCCCGTTGTGGCTTCGTCAGGCGACGCCACAAATCGAAGTTAATATATATTGGTCGCTCCCCATTCCAAGGTAGGGGAAAGACCGCATCCATCACCTTTTTCTGTTCTGGCTTACTGACGATTTTTGTCGTCATCCGACCAGAAGCAGGCATCACATCTAATAAACGGCGAATTTCAATATTTGGCTCCATAATCTTAATTATTAGCGATCGTGTGCAGATAAGCTAACTTCTATAAAAGATAAAATTTTCGTGCTAATCTTTGATTTGTCAGCTCCTCGAACAACCATTAAAAATGGCTGTTTTATTGCTGGGAACTACTGCAAATGAAGATTTGTAACTAGAACAGACAAAGCCATAAAAATTCTGGTTAATCAGTTTTATAGTATAGCGGAATTCTTTGACACACTCCTACCTTTAAGCTGATGCTGCGCGGGGGAATCTTGAAAGTTAAAGATGGTATCTGTTTGCTGATAAGTTGAAAACGTCAAAGTTTTGGCTCACCATTTGGACTACACTGATATCTACATGGACGCTTTTGCCCCCAACCCGCCTGAATGGACGAATAAAGCAATTCACGCCTACGAATTTTGCTGTCCTAACTGCCACTCAAGTAGTCGAGAATCTGTAGAAGTTTGGCTGAATCGGCGATCGCCAGTGATGACAGACAACCATCACCGCAAATGGCAAGAATTTTACCATTGCCACTGTGGTTATGTCTGGTGGGCATGGAGCAATGATAGACCACCAACCAATTTGTCTAATCAGCAAGATGCTAATCCCACATAGCTTATTTTTTCCCAAACAAAAGCCCGCCAAAAGACGGGCTTTCGCATGTAGTAAGCACGCTATGTGCTTACCTTGAACAGCAATTCGGCTCCCACTTACCGCGAAGCGGAAGTGATGAGATGAATTGCGCGTGAGTTGACGACAGTCTCCCGACCAATGCGATAGCGTCTGAGGGAGACAGGTCGGAAACGAACAAATATTTTGCACGTCTTGACTGATTGCGAAGTCTCGTATTACCATAAACTACGAAACATGGTAAAGGTCGATGCCATGTACAGAGCAATTAAACTGAGAATTTATCCTACCGATGAGCAAGAATCAAATCTCGCTCAATGTTTTGGTAATACTCGGTGGTTGTGGAATTATATGCTGAATGCCACAACCACAGCATTCCAAGAAACGGGAAAGGGTCTTTCTAAGGTGGCAATGGACAAGTTGCTACCGGGGTTAAAGAAAGAATATGAATGGTTAGGACTAGCATACAGTCAAGTATTGCAACGAGTAACATTCAATCTTTCTAGTGCATTTGTCAACTTCTTTGAAGGACGTGCTAAATACCCGAACTTCAAGTCCAAATATGGCAAGCAGTCAATCCAGTATCCTCAAAATGTAAAACTTATGCCACAGGATTCTGTTATTAAGTTTCCTGGGAATATGGGGATGGTTAAAACTGTGTTTCACAAAGAACTACCTAATGCTAAATTCACAACTGTAACTATATCCAAGAATGCAGATGGTAGATACTACGCTTCTATTCTGTTTAACCAAGAAAAAAAGAAAGTAGTTGCTATCAATGAAGCTATTGGTGTTGACCTGGGGCTAAAGAATTTTGCCATCACTTCTGACGGCTCAAAATATGACCTACCCAAGAAGCGATTAGCAAAACTAGAGAAGAATAGAAAGCGTAAACAGAAAAAACTAGCAAGAAAAAAAGACAAAGCATCTAAGAAACGTCAAAAAGCTAAACGCTTAGTAGCTAGAGTCTCTAGTAAAATAGCTAGAGTTAGAGAGGATTTTCTACACAAGCTATCTCGCAAAATAGCATACGAAAGCCAAGTGATTTGTGTAGAAGACATGTTCGTTAAAAATCTGGTGAAAAATCCTAACTTAGCAAAAGCTATTAGTGATCAAGGTTGGGGAATGTTTCTCACCATGTTGAAATACAAAGCTGAGAGATTTGGTCATACATATCAGGAAATCAATCGTTTCTTCCCGTCATCTCAACTTTGTAGTGAAACTCTACTACCAATCCCAATGTGGCAAAATGGTTATGATTCATTGGGTATTAGGTTCGTGGATTGCCCACACTGCCAAAAGCAGCACGATAGAGACATCAATGCTGCGATCAATATCAGGAATGAAGGTTTGCGACTTTTGGTGTTAGGAACTAGCACTTTTGCCCAAGGAGGGGATATCAGACCAAAGACTTCTGGACGTAAAAAATCTACGAGGTCTGAGGCAATCCCCAACGAGTTGGGAAGCCTACATCGTACCGCAAGGTCGATGTAGGTAGTTCACTACTAACCAATAACCAATCTTAGAAACTGAAGGTTGTACGTAGAGTACCTACGTAAATAGTGTCATTGCTGTCTTTATGTTCAGGATTGAAAATTACCAACAAACCAGGAGTAACAGCAATATTATCAGTGACCTTCACCTTGTAGAGACCCTCTAGATGATAAGAGGTGTCAGAGTCTTCAGTAATATTGCTACCGCCGGTAACTTTAGGTGGTTGACCGAAGATCACACCCAAGACATTGCCTTCTCTACCCAAATCTTTTACACCAAGGGTAGCAGCCCAGTACCAAATATCGGCGTCCTGATTGCTTGTTTCAGATTGAGCAGTGGTATAACCTACCCAACCACCAAGAGTCAACTTAGAACTGGGTTGGAAGGAGGCTTGTAGACCGTAGTTGTTCGATGAGGCAGCATTATTAGCACCAAATGGTCTATTGGCATTATTACCTCCTGTACTTTCAAACAGCCTGCCACCACCACCTTGATAAGTGTGAGCGTAGGTTAAAGCCGCACTGAAAGCCTTACTGGGCTTAAATGCTAACTGACCGAAGATAGTATTATTACCATCGAATACACCGTTACCATCAGTGGGGTCGTTAGCTTCAGATGCGAGATAGGCTGCACTTAAGGTTAAAGCGCCTTGGGGATTTAATTCCACCGTCAAACCACTACCCCCAGCCCCTTGGCGATAGATGGGGCTGAAACGTCCGTAACGGGAGAGAGCGCCTGAACCACTGCTTCTGAATTCAGGGTTGAAAACGTTGACGTTCTCGTACAACTCAGCACCACTAGCGTCCACCTTGACCCGTGCTGGACCCAAGTTGAAGGCGTAGTTGATTTTATCTATTTCAACTCCGTTACCAGTTTCTTCGGCAAAACCCAAACGGGTCATTCTTGTACCAGTTACAGCCTCATTTTGGACGAAATTACCAGCATTCAAACGGATTTGTAACTTGTCTGTACCAATGAAGCTGCTTTCTAAGGTCAACCGCACCCGGTCAGAGAGAGTGGTGTTGCTTTCCAAATCTGCACCGTTGTCGGCTCTCTTATCACCGAAGGCGTCAGACAGAGCAAAAATCGCTTCACCTTTAAGTTTGGTGGTGGTGGAGAATTGATTGGCTTCCAATTCAGAAGTGCGAGCTTCTAGAGCATCTACACGACCGCGCAGAGTTGCCAATTCAGCCGAATATTCTTCTTGTAACCGCTGTAAGGTAGCTAAATCTTCTTTGTTTACCAAGTCAGCGCTAGCTGTGGCAATCAATTCATTAACTCTATCTAAACAAGCATTCAAACCAGCGGCAAATTCATAACGGGTCAATGCACGATTCCCACGGTAGGTGCCGTTGGGATAACCTGCAATACAGCCGTAGCGCTCAACCAAAGACTGCAAAGCTTGGAATGCCCAATCTGTAGGTTGCACATCCGAAAACTGAGAAACGGATGTTACCTGACCAATATTGTTAGACTCTTCTGACAACTGAGCAACATTTGTTAATTGCTCATTTATTTCACCAGCTAAGGCGTTGTTAGCCGCAAAAAATGTAGCGGCGACGACAATTGGACTTACCTTGAGAACATTCCAGAATAGTTTTGTCATATTATTAATCTCACTCACACCTGACTACCACAATTACGATCAAGCCCCTTTGGTTAAGGGAATCTACACATAATTTCCAGGATGATTGTACTATATTTAGGATAATTTACACAAGTTAATAACTACATTTTTGAATTATGCTCTGATTAATTTATTTGGTAAACGCAGAATAATACTACGTTTATGACGTAATAATGTCCCTTCTTCCACAAACTGATGTAGTAACCGTGTTACGGTTACTCTAGTTGTATTTAAGACTTCCGCCATTTCTTGATGAGTAATATGCAAATCAATCAGCTTTCCCTGTTCTACATCCCGACCAAATTTTTCACTTAACCACACCAAAAACTGCCATAAACGTAGAGAAATCGGTTTACGATGTACCACGCTTAAGAGTTTCTCTGCCTGTTGAATATGGGATAGTAAAGCATTGACTTCTTGAGACCAGAGTGATGGTGGTACAATGCTAACTTCCACACTTGTCAGGCATTCAATTTGGTAGGGATTAATTCGGGACAATGGATGACCTATTAAATCGCCTGCTCCCCAATAACCCAAGGTGATGAATGTTCCTTCCTCCGTCCAGGTTAAGGTACGAACTACTCCGCGTTCGATGCGCCAAAGTATATCATTCCCTGGCAGAATCACTTCTCGACGGGAAAATAGCCGCTGGGGTAACTTTCCATCTAAGGCTGAGTTGCTTAGTGTGTTAGAGTTTGGGGCGTGACTTGTGGGATACGTCATTGCAGAGTTTGAGGGAATTGAAAATTTATCAAAGTTATCAGGATGTTAGGGTCAAATACCCCTACCCTATGGGAACGCCAGGTACTTCTGCACGGAGAAAAGTGTTTCCGTCAAGGTTGAAATCAGCTTATGTAACAGTCTTCACTACGTGCAAGCTACGCGAACAATTTTTAATTCTTAATTTTTAATTTTTAATTGTTGAAGCTGACAATTGATCACGAGCGGGTATCCCCTGGTTAAATTGATTCAGGATCATGTAATACCAGTGCAACGTTAACCCCAAAGATAAATTTGATTACATAGCTGTTCACTCTAATCGGTAAAGTTTAAGAATAGGTAAGCTTTTAGTGAAATGTATTTTATTTAAAGAATTTTTGGCTGTAGAAACCACAAAAACTGCCTGTTATTAGCAGGGTCGATCATTTTAGACAACTTTAAGCTGGGGAACATTGCTATCTACTCGTTCCTCTGTAATAGACCTATTGTGGGAAAGAATATAGAGACGTTGCATGCAACGTCTCTACCGTGGGTTTAGCATAATGCATATTTAATTTTTACTGCTATGTCTAATGCACACAAATGAAAACAGCTATAGTTAAGTGCGTTGACCGGTGACGATGTATGCCACTCTTTGACCGATATTAGTAGCGTGATCTGCCATGCGTTCTAAACAACGGATGGCCAATACTAGGAGCAGAATTGGCTCGACTACTCCGGGAACATCCCGTTGCTGGGCTAAAGTCTGATAAAGGCGATCGTAGGCATTGTCTACAGTATCATCTAGGTGCTTTAAACCTCTTCCACCTGCGGCATCCAAATCTGCCAAAGCCACCAAGCTAGTTGCTAACATTGCCTGTGCATGGTGAGACATGTCGGCAATATCTGGCAAAGAAGTATGAGACGGATAAGGAAATATTTTAATCGCAATTTCAGCTAGATCCTTAGCGTAATCCCCAATTCGCTCTAAATCTCGTACCAGCTGCATAAAAGCACTTAAGCAGCGCAAATCTTGCTCTGTAGGCGCTTGCATGGTCATAATTGCCGTACAATCTGATTCTATTTGTCGATAAAAGCGATCAATTTTTTTATCTAATCGGGGAATTTCCTCAGCTGCTGTTAAGTTGCGGGCAAATAATGCTTGGTGGCTGAGGCGAAATGATTGTTCCACCAAAGCTCCCATGCGTAATACATCTCGCTCTAAGCGCCGAATAGCACGTGCTAGCTGAGATCTGTCAGGATTGGGATTATAAAGAACAGCTTTCACACTTGTATTCTCAAACGTGAATATATTTTTTAACTATAGTGCAACACAAATCTTACAAGGTAACCCCCTAAGGCTGAAAGTTCCCTCAACTTTAGTTGGGGGAGCGTCAAACGCCTTGGCTTGGGGTATCCACAACTTCTGGGAGTTGGACTTGCATCCAAGCGCCACCAGTTTCTGGATGGTTCATGGCCTTGATGGCACCACCGTGGGCGATGACTATTTGTCGGACGATCGCTAAACCTAAACCGCTACCAATAATCGCCGTTGTCGAATTACTCTCTGGCATTGGGGAACGAGTCCGTGCTTGATCTCCTCGGTAAAATCGCTCAAAAATATGGGGTAAATCTGCTGGTGAAAAGCCAATTCCAGAGTCAATGATATTAATTTCTAGGTGCTGGGAACTGGTATTGCTTTGGTGAGAATCGACCACTTGTAGAATTTTAGCTTCTATGTGAATTCTTGTAGAAGGGGGGCTGTATTTGATGCTGTTGTCTAGCAAGTTGAGAAAGACTTGGTAAATGCGGAAGCGATCGCCTTTTATCCAGAGATTTTCGATTCCAGAATAGGTCAGAGTTAGATCTTGCTTTTGTGCCAATGGTTCTAAAGTTTCCCACACCGAGGCAATTAGCGATCGCACTTCCACCACTTCCAAGTGCAATTGCATGCTGGGGTTAGTCTCCATTTGGGTGAGTTCTAACCAACTTTGTACCAAATTAATCAGCCGGTCAACTTCCTGCATCAAGCGGTTAACCCAGCGATCTAAAGGTGGTTCTAAGCGCTTTTGCAGAGTTTCCGCAACCAGACGAATCGAGGTTAAAGGCGTTCTCAGTTCGTGTGCCAGATCAGAAAAAGAGCGATCGCGTGCTTGATTCATATCCAACAAAGGTTGGCGATTTTCCAGAAATACTCCCACTTGTCCTTGAGGTAAAGGCAAGCTGGAAGCCCGTAAAGCCAGAGATTTCATACTCAAGATTTCTGTAGCAGTTTCGCCAGATGGATGAAAAACCCACTCCCGCATTTGGGGTTTTTGGCGATCGCGAGTGTGCTCAATTAACTGATCCAGTTCATAAGATCGTACCAACTCCAGCAACAAGCGCACCTGTCCTGCTTGCCACCTTTGCAGTTGCAAAATTTCCCGTGACTGCTGATTGCACCACAGCAGTTGATTTTCTTCATCCACCTGCAAATATCCCAGTGGAGCAAAATCCAACAAGTCTTGGTAAGTTTGCAGCGACTGCTGTAAATCTTGCCGTTGTTGCTTCACCAAAGCAATTTCTTGCCGCAAGTGAGGAATCAGCGGTAGTGCCACCTTATAAGAATGAGCCGTCAGCGGTTGGAGCACGCGCCCCAGGTAGTCGTTAAGTTGAACCTGTTGCCAAACCCAAAACCCAATGCCTACCGCCAAACCCAGAAGAAATCCCAATAAGAGCATTTGCGTCGTTAGTTGCTGTTGTGTCTACTAAAAACTAACAACTATCCCCACCCATTATCCGAATCGATAGCCAAAACCTCGTACAGTCACAATATATTCTGGATGACTGGGATCTGCCTCTAACTTTTCGCGCAACCAGCGAATGTGAACATCCACAGTTTTGCTATCCCCAACAAAATCTGGACCCCAAACCTGATCCAGCAACTGCTCCCGCGACCATACCCGACGGGCATAACTCATAAACAGTTCCAGCAGTCGGAACTCCTTCGGTGATAAACTTACCTCTTGACCACGAACCAACACACGGCACTCTTGGGGATTTAAGGTCACATCCTTATGTTTTAATACAGGCAATTGTGGCAAACTACTTAAACGTTGGCGGCGGAGTAATGCGCGACACCGAGCCACCAATTCCCGCATACTAAAGGGTTTAGTTAAATAATCATCTGCTCCTACCTCCAAACCCAGAACTCGGTCAGTTTCGCTACCCTTTGCACTGAGCATCAAAACCGGCACTGGGTTTCCTTGATGACGCAACAAGCGGCAAATATCTAGCCCATTAATCTGCGGCAGCATCAAATCCAGAAGCACCAAATCAAAGGGCAACTCACCTGAATTGGGTTCACAACTTTTGAGAAATTCTATCGCCGAGCGCCCATCAGCGGCAGTAATCACCTCATAGCCTTCCTCCTCCAATGCCACAACTAGCATTTCCCGGATGAGTTCTTCATCTTCTACTACGAGAATTCGGCTCGTTTGTCCGATCTCCGCTCTGGTCGAGTACTTGGTCAAGTCACTGGTATACATTGATAACATAAAAATTTAAGGAGGTGCTTGTATCAATAACAGTTATCTGACTTCCGTTTATCCACGCTGCTCTCGTGGATATTTTATGATTTAATTGTAACATACATCACAAATTCAATATATCATAAATCACCTCGACTATTTTTTGGTAGCTATGCAGATTAATTTGTGAATATTTGTAATTTTATCTTGACAATATCCAACCCATTTAGTATGTTTGTTTAGTACAAGAGTACTATAGCATCTCCACAAAGGACAACACAGTTTGTAGACGCCAACCATTGTCACAAATTGTGTATGCGCCTGATATTTTCAGTATTTCTACTGCGTCGAAAATGCTGATTTAAAAGCTACCCTGATGTCTGCATAGGGTGTCTTTTCGCGTGACGTATTACCCAGTTAATCATTGTCTATTCAAGGGAGTTAGAAGATGACTACAGTTGCAGTCAAAGACAGCAAACAACAACTATTGCAAGCATTTCAACAAATTCGCGCCGATAGAAAAAAACTAGAATCAAAAATAGCTACCAAACAAGAAGAAGCAGATAAACTAAAAAACCAAGAAATTTTAGCAGCAGCTTCTACCTACACTGTTGATAGCATCGTTAAAGGTTTAGCAGATTTACAATTAGAGTTTGGCAGCATTGTTAATGCACTATCAGAAAAATTAGCCAAAGAAAA
The DNA here is from genome assembly GCF_000317535.1 of Cylindrospermum stagnale PCC 7417. NCBI lineage: Bacteria > Bacillati > Cyanobacteriota > Cyanophyceae > Nostocales > Nostocaceae > Cylindrospermum > Cylindrospermum stagnale. The sequence continues at coordinate 4,063,261 of NC_019757.1, read as the reverse complement.
CTCTAAATTAGACGAACTACTCCAAGCTATAGAAGTTGAAACTCAACGCCTGCAAGAACTTCAAAAAATTAGAATAGTTGCCGACACTCTAGATATTTTAACTCAAGAACACCAAGAAAAATTAAAAATACTCGAACAAGATACCGCTAACAAACGGGAAGCATTAGAAAAAGAACTCACCACCAGGCGAAAAGAGTGGCAAAAAGAGCAAGCCGAGTACGAAGAAAAACTGCAAATATACAATGAATTATTAGCCAAAGAACGCCAGCAAGAGCAAGAAGAATATCAATATAAATTAGAAACTACTCGCAAACTGAATACTGACTCATATCAGAGCATAAAGCGCGATCAAGAAAGGCAAATTCTCGAAAATACCCAACAGAAAGAAAAAGACTGGGCAGAAAGAGAGAAGATACTTGCAGAACGCCAACCCTTATTTACTGAAAATCAACAAAAATTAGCAGCCTTCCCCACCGAACTGGAAGAGGCAGTTAAAAAAGCTAGAGAAGAAGCGATTAAAGAAACCAGCCAAAAAGCCAAAATCGAAGCTGATTTATTTGAAAAAGAATGGGAATCTAGCAAACAGAATTATGAATTAAGAGTGCAATCTTTAGAAGAGACAATTAAGAAACAAACTGAGCAAATAGAAGGTATTTCTGCTCAACTCCAAACCGCATTAAAACAAGCGCAAGATTTAGCAATGAGAGCCTTTGATAGTTCTACTGGTAAATAGTTAGATGGATAGGGGATAATTCAAAGGTTTTGATTTTAGACTTTTCAAAATAGAGGTTTGTGATGGCAGTTAAAAAACCAACTGATAAAAGCACCAAGGTAGAAATTCTTCAAGCTTATGAAGAGTTAGCCAAAGAAAAAGCGGATCTCAAATCCCAACTTGATCAAGCACTAAAAGATAAACAACCTGTAACCACAAAGGAACAGCCGAAAGTAGAACAAAAAACAGTTATGACTCAGTCTTCTACAGTTCAGCAAAAGATGAATAACACTATTGAAAGCTTGGCAAAAATCCAGTTAGGCTTTGGTAGTGCAGCTAATGAATTATCGGAACAGCTAACTACAAAAGCTTCCAAATTAGAAGAAATTAGGCAAGCTGTAGAAACTGAAGTTCAGCAATTAGTGCAATTGCATAATTTGGAGATTGCTGAAGATACCTTAGATACTCTGATTCAATCTTATGAAGATAATGATAAAGCTTATCAGGAAGAGTATAGCCAGCGCTATGAAGTATTATCTCAAGAAATATTAGAGCAAAAAAATACTTGGGAAAAAGAACAACAAGAACATCAACGAACGATTAAAGAACGGAATGAAGCGCTTAACAAAACTCGGCAACGGGATACAGCAGAATATAAATATGATTTAGAACTCCAGCGAAAATTAGCGGGTGATGAATACGAACAAGAGCAAAAAGGATTATATAAACAACTGGAAGAAATCCAACAAGAAACAGATAAATTGTGGGCTGAACGGGAGAAGACTATTGCTGAGAGAGAAAAGGAATTTGAAGAGTCTAAAGCTAAGGTAGAGGCTTTTCCGAAAGAGAAAGAAGCAGCTATTAAAAAAGCCACGGAAGAAGGTAAAGGCATTGCTCACTACCAAGCGAAGACAAAATCAGATTTGTATGGTAAGGAAGTAGAAGGGCAAAAGCGTTTTTATGAGCAGAGATTGCAATCTTTAGAACTGACGATTACTAATCAGGAAACGCGGCTTGTCAACCTCTCGAAACAATTGGAATCTGCACTTAAGCAAGTTCAGGATTTGGCTGTTAAAGCAATTGAGGGAACTTCTAATGTCAATTCCTATCAGGCTATTAAAGAAATAGCTTTGGAACAAGCAAAGAGTCAGGTGAAGAATAAATAAGCTGATTGTTAGATTTTGTCGTTTTGAGCTATGAGCGTTGGGGGGTACAGCACTGCTCATACGTGTCAACTTAAGATGAAACCCTTGTAATGGCGTTATATCAAACTTATCCAATTACCAACCAATCCCAAAGAACCCCACCCCGGTTTTGCTGACGCAAAACCTCCCCTCCCCTCTTGAGGGGAGGGGATTGAGGGGTGGGGTGAAACGTTTGTGGGACAACGGTTTGAGCTTAAGTAGACACCAATGAGTAGTGCTGTACCCCTACGAATACAGTAGGACTTACGCACCGTAAAAATTTACCCTCTTTTCACGCTTTTTTGATGCGTCTCTTTACACAACTTTCTCCGTAGGGTGCGTTCCCTAACGCACAATCTATAAGACTTTCAATGAACAAAACCTCGTACTATATTTATGGCTTTTTGTCAATGAATAAGGCTTAAATATTTTATGTATCGGCAATGGCACTAAAGTCGCTCTAGCTCGTTTTTCGGTAAAATTTGGGTATATTGGGTGGAGTATACCTAGAAACTATTAGTAACTTTTTTCCGAATCCTCTTCTAGCTTGGTTTTTGAGCGTTATTTGCGCGGATGGGTAGGTGTACAAAATCGAGTGCGAAAAAAAGTGCCTCTATCCCAATTCCCGCAAGGGTTTCCAGGCTTTTTACCAAATTTCGATCCGCGCAAACCTGGAAATGCTTGCTGTATATAGGTTTTAGCGTTTTTTATTTTCCCTCCTCTTTTCAAACGATCGCTGAAATGGTATATTTATGATCGATCCGCGCAACCGCACCTTGAAAACTACATATAGCTTGGGTTCCAGACCCCCGCAGTTGCAATTCACCAAAATCCCTATTAGGGATTGAAACGGAGTAAGCCGCCTTCAGCTTCTCTGGATTTTCAGTTGCAATTCACCAAAATCCCTATTAGGGATTGAAACAACCTTGTATATGCACGGCTAAACTCAGAGGAAAAAGGTTGCAATTCACCAAAATCCCTATTAGGGATTGAAACTAAACTGATATTATTCTCAGCATAGGATTTTTTAAGTTGCAATTCACCAAAATCCCTATTAGGGATTGAAACTGGGCACAATATACATACTTCTTTTTCGCACAGGTTGCAATTCACCAAAATCCCTATTAGGGATTGAAACGCATCCACCCAGATGTGGCGCTTCTCATATACACCGTTGCAATTCACCAAAATCCCTATTAGGGATTGAAACGCAAAGTTTCTAGGGAAGTAGACATATAAAGCGTTGCAATTCACCAAAATCCCTATTAGGGATTGAAACCAACAACAGTAGAATCTTCCACTTTGGTAATAGCAGTTGCAATTCACCAAAATCCCTATTAGGGATTGAAACGAGAACGCCGCAAAGATAATTACTGTACTTGGCGTTGCAATTCACCAAAATCCCTATTAGGGATTGAAACCCTATTAAGGGATATTTTATTGCACTAATAGACGAGTTGCAATTCACCAAAATCCCTATTAGGGATTGAAACTCCTGTGGTGTGTCGGGTGTAGCGTAAAAATTTCGTTGCAATTCACCAAAATCCCTATTAGGGATTGAAACACTACCTTGCAGTAAGCCGTAGCCTACGTCTTGTAGTTGCAATTCACCAAAATCCCTATTAGGGATTGAAACTTACTGTGTAAACCTTACTGCGTAAGAATTATAGGTTGCAATTCACCAAAATCCCTATTAGGGATTGAAACTAAATTTACTAAATCTAACAGATTTAGAACGACAAAGTTGCAATTCACCAAAATCCCTATTAGGGATTGAAACAGCTTCTCTTAATTAGCGCAAAAATCAACAGTTAAGTTGCAATTCACCAAAATCCCTATTAGGGATTGAAACTTGAGACAGTATTTTTAAGCTTATTGGTTGCCCAGTTGCAATTCACCAAAATCCCTATTAGGGATTGAAACAAGCCGCTCCCGCCAAATCGCTTGCACTTCTGGTAGTTGCAATTCACCAAAATCCCTATTAGGGATTGAAACTTCAAAGATGAATGATGGTGGACGCTGGAGGCGAAGTTGCAATTCACCAAAATCCCTATTAGGGATTGAAACCAAACTTATTAACCTTGCCAGATGAATTGAGCAAGTTGCAATTCACCAAAATCCCTATTAGGGATTGAAACCTGGAGTAGCTGCAACAACCTGCACATTACCACGTTGCAATTCACCAAAATCCCTATTAGGGATTGAAACTACCTTGCTCTGTTCCTACCTGCGCTACTGGCGAATAGTTGCAATTCACCAAAATCCCTATTAGGGATTGAAACGAAAATCTTAAAGAGTCCATTGTGAAGCTGCGAGTAGCGTTGCAATTCACCAAAATCCCTATTAGGGATTGAAACCTGATGAATAACCAAGACAGTGCAGTGCTGATAAGTTGCAATTCACCAAAATCCCTATTAGGGATTGAAACACTTTAAAAACATCTATCTATGTAAGTGGTGAGTTGCAATTCACCAAAATCCCTATTAGGGATTGAAACACCGCTCCGCCACTTCAGCTATTAAATCATACCAGTTGCAATTCACCAAAATCCCTATTAGGGATTGAAACCCAGAAGCTGCTGCAAAATTGAGATTATTTCCAGGTTGCAATTCATCAAAATCCCTATTAGGGATTGAAACTACCAATTGAAACATTGGCGTAGGCAGTAGTGCTGTTGCAATTCATCAAAATCCCTATTAGGGATTGAAACAACCAAGCCGCCAAACTCCAAACATCCGCGATGTTGCAATTCATCAAAATCCCTATTAGGGATTGAAACGTTAAGAAAAGGTGCATTAGCCAGAATCATAACGCACCCTACAGGTTGGATATTTTTTAAATTACAAGTTTCTAAGCGAAAGCGGAAAAATCTAGATTGGGGGGAATATCTTGAATGCGCCCTGGGCCGATAGCTCGCAATGCTTCGCTGAGGGCAATATCTCCAGTGTACAGGGCTTTACCGACAATTACACCTGTGACTCCTTGGGGTTCTAATGCTAATAGACTCAATAAATCGGTAACAGAACTGACGCCACCAGAAGCGATTACAGGAATGGTTATTGCGCCGGCGAGTTCTCGCAAAGCGTCTAGGTTGGGGCCTGAGAGGGTACCATCACGGTTGATGTCGGTGTAAATGATGGCGGCTGCGCCTAATTCTTGCATTTGCACTGCTAGTTGGGTGGCTAAAACTTCTGAGGTTTCTAACCAACCACGAGTTGCGACTAGTCCGTTACGGGCATCTATGCCGATAATAATCTTTCCGGGGAATTCTTGGCAGAGTTCTTGCACTAGCTGGGGTTGTTCTACGGCGATGGTGCCGAGTATGCCCCATTGGATGCCAAGATCAAATAATTGTTGTATGCTGGAGCGATCGCGCAATCCGCCGCCGACTTCAATGGGAACTGATACAGATTTAGCGATCGCTTCAATTGCGCCAATATTAACTATCTTACCGGCTTTTGCCCCATCTAAATCAACTATGTGCAGTCTGGTCGCACCTTGATCTACCCATACTTTAGCAATATCTACTGGGTTCTCGCTGAATACTTGCGATTTTTCATAGTCTCCCTGATACAGTCGCACACAACGACCTTCGAGTAAATCAATTGCTGGTATTACGTCCATTTAATTGTGCGTCCTAGTTAAGATTTTCATGGGTTAACCTTTATAGTCAACCCTATTACTACTGCGTGCATTTATTTTTTCGTCCTAGTTAAGATTTTGACCTCGCTTCCATTCCTCTCTCCGCAACGGAGAGAGGCTTTGAATTGAAAATGCTAATTTTTGGTTTTTAGTTGCTGCACAGCTTGGCGAAAACCCACCACAATCAAGATGTTAGACAGGGTTAAAAATACTTCTGCACTGCCATGTAACCAATCGACATTTGCTAGAGAATTTCCATAATGGACTAGGGCATAAATCCCTGCCGGAATGGTGACGGCGACAAATACCAAAGTGCCGTAAAATCCATATAGTGCTAAACGCGGCATTTGCGGACTGCGGCTAATGAACCACAAGAAACCCAAATAGGGAAATAAGGAAAGGGCAAATAGGGTTTCTTTTGAGATCATGGCTTTGATTTGATAGGTTGGGCGGTAATTGTGTCTTTAGCAGACTTGGTGGAACGCCAAATCCACACGGCTGCTGCCCAAAGGGTAAAATTACCAACTAAGGTCATGGTAGCTTGCAGCGTGACCATCCATTCTAGTGATTCGGCGTTGTCGAAATAATGCCAAGTACAGGCACACATGGCGCTGATTAAAGCTGGTAACATGGCTAGGGACAATGCCCACCAACTGCGGTTGCCGGTGAGTTCACCATAAGTCCAGATTAACCAAATGGCGGCTATCCACTCAATGACGCTAGAAATATGAATAATCCAGGTGGGGATTGAAAGGGCGTGCATAATAATTCAAAATTCAAAATTCAAAATGAGGAAGATGCGGGCGTTATTGTCTGGGTATTATGGCAAGGGTAATGGGGGTGACGAGGCTTTATTGGCGACGCTTTTGCAAATGCTACCACCTCACGTAACGCCTGTGGTGCTTTCGGGGAATCCTGAGGAAACGCAACGGTGCTATGGTGTGGAAAGCTATAACCGCATGGCTTTTTTACCTGTGCTGCAAGCGTTGCGTGCTTGTGATGCATTTATTTGGGGTGGTGGGAGTTTAATTCAAGATGTGACTAGCACTATTAGCCCTTTTTATTATGGGGGGTTGATGGCTTTGGCGCAGAGAATGGGTTTGAAGACTGTGGCTTGGGGGCAGGGAATTGGGCCTTTATTGCGATCGCCTACTCGCATTTTAGCAAAGCAGACTTTTGGCGGTTGTACTAAGGTTAGTGTACGCGATCGCGCCAGTGCTGCTTTATTAGCTGATTGGGGAATTCCTTTTTTGCTGGCACCTGACCCGGTTTGGGCGCTAGAATCGAAGCCAGTACCGGGATTGTGGGATTTGCCGGCGCCGAGAGTTGCTGTAATATTGCGATCGCATCCCCAACTCACCCCAACCCGTTTAGCAAACTTAACTCGCGCCTTAGTGGATTTCCAAAAAGCCACGCAGACTTTTATTTTACTACTACCGTTTCAAAAAAGTGAAGATTTAACTATTGCTGAAGCTATCCAGCCGCAACTCCCAGAAGTCAGCAAGATACTGTGTTTGGAAGATCCACAGCTTTTAAAAGGTGTGTTTCGGGGTGTAGAAATGGCGATCGGCATGCGTCTACACAGTTTAATTATGGCTGCTGCTGAAGGTTGTCGCTGTTTTGCCCTCAGTTATGATCCTAAAGTAAATCGGTTGATGGAAGATTTAGCAATGCCAGGATGGGATTTAGCGAATTTACCAGATGACGCGAATTTAATTAGTATGGCTTGGATGGAACATTACGCCAATGGTGAGCCATTATCACCTGAGCAAATACAATCTTTAGTAGATAGGGCATTAATGCATCGTGAGTTGTTAAAAGAAGCATTTTCATTCTAAACATAACCTGCTTAGAATTGAAGAAGCCCTGGTGAATAGAATAGAGCGTCCAGCACGCTTCGCGAACGCGGCTATACAGACAAAACCCACCTCCGTGGGTTAAAAAATCCTTCATTTTGCATTAGTCCACGGAGGTGGACTTTGCTTGTGTAGCAGCGAATTCTATTCGCCTAATACTCAGAATTCATTCTGAGGCGGTTGTTGACAATGAAATAGCCCTGATTGCATTATAAAGGTGTTAAGGGCCCTAAAACAAGAACCTTGTTTTCTGCCAGATGCATAAATTCCCTCACTGCTCCGGTTTGTGAGACAACAAAAACAAATGCATTTAACTCAGATACAGTGCAGAGTCTAGCAGCAGAACGATGCCTTGTACCATATTCCTTCGATTCCCATCTGTTTGCATTAGGGTTTTTATCGAGTGATTTTAAATAATTTGGTTCTAACAAAAGATCGATTAATTTTTGTCGCCCCAAAAGTTTATTTATATCGTTAGGTATATTTTGATTTATCAAAGGAGTATTAAAATCTGTTTTTACTTTATATTCAAAATACTTAAACTTTTTTGAATCAATATCGTCTTTAACTTTCACTTCCCCTCCAAAACCAATTAAATTTAAATATTGATCAAAAAGAATATTGCCATCTATAGTTGATAAATTAGCTATTAGGTCTATGTATTGGATTAGGTTATGATAACTTTCAAGTAAATCATTATCGTTAAATAAGCCTCTATTAAATGAATCTTGTCCCCTTCCATAGCTGGTACGATACTGATAATATTTGTAAAAAAAATCTATAACGGGGTTCCTATAATTTTCGTCTCGATTGGGTTGATGGAAATAAGATATATCCAAATATGGATCTTCTCCTTGTTGTATATTTGATGAAACTATAACAAACTGCCCTCCACGATTGCGATTGACTACCAATTTAAGAATACGACGCCAGACTCTTTGGATAATTTTAACTATCTCAAAAAATTTATTAAACTCTTCTGATTTATTATTACTACCTATTTCATGTTTTTTAATAATTTTGGCTGCTATTTCAAAAAAACATATATTTACTAGAGGATTTTGAACTGCATCAGCATTGATTTTAACTTCTCCTCCAGTCAATTCTAATTGTCTTTTTGAACCATTTGGCAGGTTAAATAATATGTGGATATTGCCTGGATTTTCAATAATTATAAAAATACCGACTAAATTTGTCTTGCTTTCTAACAGTTCACCAAATAGTTCGTCATGATTATTTATTTGAACTATTCCAGTAATCTGAATATCAGAATTCTCTTTTTCAACAATAAGAGCGCCAACTTTCTGCGGAATGCCAATACCCATGCGAGAAAGAGTAGAAATATGGTCTAACTTAATTTTAATAGGTTCATTGAATTTGACAATTAAATTTTTTTGAGCAGATTTATCTGGTTTTAAAGGTATATATATTTGAAATTTTGGATATCTAGATTCTTCTTTTTTGAAGGTTGCCAAAAAAGCCATCTTTATAATTTTTCTTAAGTTATCATCCGTTAAATCAAATTCTAATCTTTCGTCATTTATTATCCTTTGAATTAATTGCCACAACTTATCTAATTCATTCAGGTTTTCTACTGTTTCCTGATTTGGTGAAATATTATTGTCTTCAACTGGAAGATTATTTAGATCGAATCCTTCTGCTTGAGCCAAATTAGTATTACGTAGGTTTGCTTTTCTTAATCGTTCAAACTTCGGTAGTGTGGCTCCACTCAGGTTGGCTCCACTCAGGTTGGCTCCACTCAGGTTGGCTCCACTCAGGTCGAATCCACTCAGGTTGACGCCACTCAGGTTGACGCCACTTAGGTCGAATCCACTCAGGTAGGCTCCACTCAGGTAGGCTGCATTCAGGTAGGCTCCACTCAGGTAGGCTGCACTCAGGTAGGCTCCACTCAGGTAGGCTGCACTCAGGTCGGCTGCACTCAGGTAGGCTCCTCTCAGGTCGGCTGCACTCAGGTCGGCTCTACTCAGGTCGGCTCTACTCAGTCTGGCTCCACTCAGGTCGGCTCCACTCAGGTCAGCTCCACTCAAGTAGGCTCCTGTCAGATAGGCTCCACTCAGGTCGGCTTGACTCAGGTTGGCTTGACTCAGGTTGGCTTGACTCAGTTTGGCTTGACTCAGTTTGGCTTCACTCAGGTAGGCTCCACTCAGGTCGGCTCCTCTCAGGTCGGCTCCACTCGGGTAGGCTCCACTCAGGTCGGCTCCTCTCAGGTTGGCTCCTCTCAGGTTGGCTTGACTCAAGTTGGCTTGACTCAGGTTGGCTCCAAACAGGATGGCTCCACTCAGGTCGGCTCCACTCAGGTTGGCTCCACTCAGGTTGGCTTGACTCAGGTTGGCTTGACTCAGTTTGGCTCCAAACAGGATGGCTTCACTCAGGTTGGCTCCACTCAGGTTGGCTCCACTCAGGTTGGCTTGACTCAGGTTGGCTTGACTCAGTTTGGCTCCAAACAGGATGGCTTCACTCAGGTTAGCTTGACTCAGGTTGGCTCCACTCAGGTTGGCTCCCAACAGGTCGGCTCCCAACAGGTCGGCTCCCAACAGGTCGGCTCCTCTCAGGTCAACACCAGAAAAATCTCGCTCTCCGCCTGCATACCGGCTCAAAAATTCGTTTGCATCCATATTCTTAAACAGTAAAATTTTTGATTATCCTGACTCAAAGAACACCTGACAGGTAAATATCAGAGCAGTTAGTAATTTACTATAGATGAAATCCATTAGCTTTGGTATAATTTTTGTATCCGGCAATATACTGCATTAATATATATGCACACTTATGCTACAGATGCCAAAGATAGAGAATTGATTCCCTTATGGCTCGCTGCTGCGGCTGTAGCTGCAACACTACTGCTTAACTATGTATTAAAAGTTCTAAATTTACAGGTTCCCTGGTGGGTAGATGCACCTTCAGTGATGGGATTTTATGGTTTGTTTTATCAGTTATTTGATGAATTTCTCTGGAGACAGAAAATAGGAATTTTGGGTTTCTCTGAGATACCAAACCTGCGAGGTACTTGGGTAGGAGTAATCAAATCTTCCTATCAGGGTGGTACAGAGTTTCCCGGTGTCATTCTCAATGTTCGTCAAACTTGGTCAAAAATTAGTGTCCAACTAGAAACAGAGAAATCTAAATCCAAATCAATCATGGCTGCTGTTTGTACAGAATCTGCTCCTGAACCTGGTTTGAAATATGAATACAGTAATGACCCTAATCCATTCAACACGCAGGGAATGAATACCCACAAAGGTATAGTAAATCTAGTTTTAAGTTCAGATAAAAAAACACTTAAAGGTAACTATTTCACTAGCCAAACACGTCAGACTTACGGTGAAATGGTCTTTGAGCGCGTGTCTAATCAATACCTGACACGTCAAGAGGCATTAAGAAACGTAAACAATTCTGTTCCTTAGTCAAGAACAAACGAAACCCTTTTAAAATCTCGTTTCCAGCCGCTATCCTACGGTGTATACACAAGTCACTCTCAATGCAATTTATGGTTGTGTGAACAAAGTCAATAAAACCTCACCCTGGTTATGCTACGCAAAACCTGTCCCTCTCCTTCGCAAGGAGAGGGATGTCCGTCAGGACAGGGTGAGGTTTTTCAGATAACTTGTGTGTACACCGTAGTCTTCTGTCTGGGAATGCCTACTCCAGGGCTGCTGCCTTCAGTATCAGCGGCAGAACCGCAATGAATGCATTCCCACTCTGTGACTCTTAACGAGATAAAAACCCGTCCCTCTCCTTGGCAAGGAGAGGGATGTCCGTCAGGACAGGGTGAGGTTTTTCAGATAACTTGTGTGTACACCGTAGTCTTCTGTCCGGGAATGCCTACTCCAGGACTGCTGCCTTCAGTATCAGCGGCAAAGCTGCAATGAATGCATTTCCACTCTGTGACTCTTAACGAGATAAAAGTGTCTGAGCTTTACGCTTATCGTGTAGTTTGTAAATGTAGCTGACAACCGATTAATATTAATCCTGAATTTCACCAAGTCTCACCATCATTACTCAATGCCTAAGCCAAAATCAATCCAGATTCCCAAACCGACGCGTTACCAAAATGCAGCGATAGATTACTATATGGGGCTGACTGGTTCCTCCTATCTCCATTACGGGTATTGGGAACCGCTACCGAGTCCGGGAGAAGAATTGACTCTAACTCGCCTCCGTGCGGCACAGGAGGCTTATGCAGCCAAGCTGTTGAGTTTCATTCCGGGGGATACAAACACTATTCTTGATGTCGGTTGTGGAATCGGTGGCAATGCGGCATACTTACTTGATCGCGGTTTCACCATTGAGGGACTAGCACCCGATCCGCTTCAGCAAGAGAGATTTATCCAGAATACTAATGGTAAAGCACCTTTCCACTTAACGATATTTGAAGATTTTCGCTCCCAGAAATGCCACGATCTAATTTTGTTTAGCGAAAGTAGCCAATATATTGCGGCTAAGGATATAGCTCAAGGTGCAGCACGTCTGCTGAATAGTGGTGGCTATCTGCTGCTTGCGGATATGATGCGCTCTGATGCCGAATATAAAGATGGTATTTTTTCTAATTGTCATGTGGCCAAAGAACTTGAAGTGGCAATGGTGCAGGCTGGTTTTAAGTTAATTAAGTCTGAGGATATCTCAAAAGCGATCGCACCGACGATTGACTTGTGTCTTGACACTTTCCAGACTTTTGGGCTGACTACAATTAAATATATTGCCGATATTGTGGCGATCGCAGTTCCACCGATACACCGACTCGGAAGTTTGCTGTTTAAACGCTGGTTAGAAAAGCCAATTGCTGAGGGGTTAGCAGCACGCACAATTTTTGACCGCCATCTTTGTTATGAAATCCAACTTTGGCAGTTGTCAGAAACAGGTGATTAACTTTTTTTCCGCACTTAATTGCTGGGCCGATTTTGCACCATAGCGAGACAATCCCCCAAGTATTGATGATGCCGGGGAATTGCTGGGGACAATGGCGGGAATGAAGGGACTGGCATTAACAGAAGGATATCAGACTAGCCTGCAATGGCTGACGGCTTTCGGGGTCAAGTTTCAGGAGAGTTACCCCTATATGCCAGGTAAAGACAAGTTGATTGTCCTTGTGGGACTAATGCTTTGGGTTGTGTTGCTGCCAAATACACAGCAAGTTATGCAGTGGTTTCAACCTAAGTGGTGGTGGGCGGTAGGTGTGAGTGCGATCGCATTTTACTGCCTACGATCACTCAATCAAGTTATCAAGAACTTCCAAGCAGTCATATCCAGCTATTTGCGAAAAGAAGACCGATATAAAAACTATCAGATATCGAATCAGCGACTTAAAGACTTGAGGACAATTATTGACACCTGTCGTCAGCGAAACATTCCTGTCAAAGTCTTTTTTTTACCGACACACGCTGTGCAGTTGCAAACTTTGCACATAGCTGGCTTGTCGTCAGTATATCAACAGTGGCAGCGAGAGGTTGTCAAAATTATCCCCACGTGGGATTTCTCTGGGTATAGTCAAATCAACACAGAGCCTCTGAGTGGTGAAATGAAAAATTACGTAGATGGTGCTCATTTTCAGTATCGGATTGCCGATTTGATTTTGAACAGAATGTTTCAGTACCAGCTGGAAACTGTGCCTTCAGATTTTGGAGTACTGCTGACACCAGAGACGATTGAACCTCATTTGGCTGCCGTTCGTGCTGATCAAATTGTCTGGCAAAAAAATCACCCCAAGATGATCAAATTTGTGCAGGATCTGTATGCTAAGGCTAATCGTTGAATTAGGCAATGCTGACAATGCCTGACCATTGCACCTTTTTTTCTCGCTCCCGACGGTAAGAAAAGAAATGCTCTGGAGTTTGGAAAGTACAATAAGGGGCGATCGCAACTTGTTCGGCACTAATTCCCAGCATATCTATTTGTAAAGCATTTACCCGCCTCACATCTAGCCGCACCTTACCCGGTTGAGAATCTGCAAGCATTGGTGAATTGGGTAAATCATGCAAAGCAGCGACAATCGTTTGCGGGTCTTCATCTGGTGTAATAGTGCTACCAATTTCCGCAGCCACTTCTACAGAAACTTGGTAAACCTCACCAGCAATGGCAGGCCCCATTGCGATGCGTAAATCATCCAATTTGCTGCCTTGAGCTTGCAGCCGTGCGATCGCTTGAGGGACAATCTTGGCTGCTGTACCCCGCCATCCCGCGTGTACAGCTGCCACCTGTCCAGTTTTCACATCCCCAATCAGCACGGGTGTACAATCAGCCGAAGCTACCCACAAAGCTTGTAGAGGCTGTTCGCTAATTAACCCATCCGCCAACGCCAGCTCATTTTCGCTTGTATTTAACTTACTATCAACTTCTTGGGGAGTGAGAACAGTATTGCCATGTACCTGTTGTAAGCGATAGACTAAAGCCTCTGGTTGCAACACTTTTGTCAACTCTTGTGGTGATCGAGGCCAAAACTGCTGGGTAAAGAAGCCGTGATGCCAAAGTTCTAAGAGACTACAAGTCAGGTAGGGCAGCCCTTCGTCATTGCGCCAGTGCCAAGTGTGCATCTTCAACCAAACCTAAACAGAAAATCAAAATCCAATTAATGCTAACTTGAACAACGGGATTTGGGGGAACTGGTGTGAGATTTGATCAGCAACTTGTGGTAAATGCGCTGAAAGCAGCGCGTGAGTCTCCATATTTACCATTTTCTCTACACATTTTTGATAGCCTCTGCTCAACCAACCAAACCCTCTGGGAACTGCTCAACCAAGGCGCAGAATCAGGATGCGTCGTCATTGCCACTCAACAAACTGCTGGACGGGGGCAATGGGGTCGTCAGTGGGTTTCTCCTACTGGGGGACTATACCTTTCGGTGGCGATCGCTCCTAAACTAGATGCAACCAACAGCTACCAGCTAACATTAGCCAGTGCTTGGGGAATTGCGGCACAATTACAAAAGTGCGGCGTGAGCGTAGGCATAAAATGGCCCAATGATTTAATCTTGAATGATCGCAAACTCGGCGGCATTTTGACTGAAACCAAAGTCAACAAAGGACAAATCACCCAAGCAGTGATTGGCGTTGGCATTAACTGGGCCAACCCAGTACCATCCACTGGAATCAACCTGGAATCGTGGCAAGGTTCCGATCATTCTCGACCAATCTCTTGTCTGGAAATGCTAACCTCCACAGTTTTACTAGGAATAGAATCCGGTATCGAGTGCCTTTGCCAAGAAGGAATAAACATCCTCTTGTCTCGCTATCTCGATTTGCTGATAAACATGGGTGATCAAGTTGATGTCAATCATCTTTCAGGGACTATAGTTGGGGTGACAACTCAGGGTAATCTCCGGTTAAGAATGGCAGCTTATGATACAGATGAACTAATAACACCAGAAATTTCTGTCGAACCCGGTACAATCAGTCTGGGTTACCGCAAATCTTCTGTTTAATTATTTTAGGTTTGTTCAAAATTTCGCTCTTTAGGAAGACAAACCACTAGCCTCATCTCTTTAGGCTTATTTACACACAATTGAGAGAACTAATGACGCAGCGCAATAAATCTGCCCATAAAAGTCTGTATTACTCATGGCAGCAAGGTTTAATGGCAAAACGCTTTGCATCTACGCTACCAGCACAGAGCCTCTGTTGGTTGAGCAGCTTTAGCCTCCTAAGTGGTGGCTTCGTGTTTGCCCAAACGGATACATCAATAGACAACATCGTTCCGACTATTGAAAATTCCCAGCCAACAGCAGTTACGATTCCAGTAATCAAAGACACTGCTGCGCCTTCATCAGATCGACCACAATCAGATTTTTCTGAACGGCGAGCTAGACTCAAAAAGAGACTCAGCCGAGAAAATGTTTCCCAGTCAACAGCGCCAGTCAGGCAGTTTAAACCGAAAATTGAGCCTGAAGAGTCTACACCTGTTGTGATCTTCTCCAGACCCAAGGCAGAAACTTCGCGGGTTGCTCCTCGGCTGAGACAGGCAAAACTAAAAATTCCTGCTCGCACCGCACCTGAGAAGCCACCAGAAATTGCCCAACCAGTAAATAACTCCAACAGCACTGTCAGAGCCACGACGGGGAAAAACAAGGATTATAATAACGCCTATATTGACCCCACCGATTACAGCAGCGGTACCACGGCTAACTATCAAGCCCCCAACTCTGTGGTACTGACAGAACGCTCTAGCGGTTGTCGAACTATTTTATCATCGGGGCAAAGTGTATCAGGTGGAGCTTGCGCCAAAGCACCTCAAACGAACCGTGTAGCTAATTCTGAGGGCAAATCAGCCCCCAGTTGGCTTAAAAGAAGTGAAACCGCTAGCTTAGTTAAAGTATCACCAGTCCGGCAATTAGCAACTAATGTCAGCAACGTTAGCAATGTTAGCAATCTTCGGAATTTCCACAATGTCAGCAATGTCAGCAACCTGAGCAATGGGGGCTGGCGTGCTTCTCGGATTGATTCTGGTAATGTCACCAAGAGCACCTATCGCCCGAATCGGTTTATTCCTAACCCTGGTGAATTCGCCACCACCACCGTGAGTGCTTCTCCCATCGCCCCTAGTGGTGGTACACTACCCCCACCAATGGCAGACGGCAACGTTGCACCCCGTCCTAGCACTGTGTCTTACGAATTTTCCCTAGCATCAGTCTTGCCGCAAATTCCTTATACTGGTGCAGTGGCTTACCGTGGCGGTGGAATGGTGTTTCCGCTTTCTGTTCCATCTCCTATTACTTCTTTGTTTGGGTGGCGCGTTCATCCAATTACAGGCGATCGCCGTTTCCATGCTGGTACAGACTTGGGTGCGCCTACAGGAACACCAGTGTTGGCAGCTGGTAAGGGTCAAGTGGAAACTGCTAACTGGATGGGTGGTTACGGTTTAGCCGTTGTGATTAACCACAATTCGGCACAACAAACACTCTACGCTCACATGTCAGAAATCTTTGTGCAACCCGGACAGCAGGTAGAACCAGGAACTGTGATTGGGCGGGTTGGTAGCACTGGAAACTCCACAGGTCCCCACCTGCACTTTGAAGTCCGTCACCTGACACAAGATGGTTGGGTTGCTGCTGATCCTGGGGTGCAATTACAAAGTGGACTGAGCCAATTGGTTCAATCTTTACAAACAGCCCAGGTAACTCAGCAACCAGGTAGTTAAGAATGGCTAATGGGTAATGGCTAATGGCTAATGGCTAATGGCTAACACAAGTTAATCACCTCTTAGACAATTACCAATTACCCATTACCTTTTTCCCAATTACCTTTTTCCCAATTACCCATTACCAATTTACAAATATCCGTTTTCTGTTAGAAATGCGGGTGTAATAGCATCACCACTGTAATCATCTGGATCTTGGTCTTGTCGGTTGCCAGGATAAAGGAATTTTTCCACATATTTACCGAGAATATCTCCTTCTAAATTCACCCAACTGCCAGGAACTAAACAGTTGAGATTTGTCTCGGCATAGGTGAGGGGAATAACCGCCACAGTGAACTGGGAAATTTCTGGCTGATATGTAGCTACTGTGAGACTGATGCCATTGACGGCGATGCTACCTTTGGGGACAATATAGCGGGCGATCGCATCCGGTGCAGCAAATGTCATTTCCCAAGAACTAGCTGTTTGTTCCGCCGAGAGCAATCTACCAATGCCGTCTACATGGCCCATCACAAAATGACCGCCGACTTTACCCCCCACCCGCAGCGACGTTTCTAAGTTGACATATCTCTGTGGGGTTTGCTCTCTGCCTAAAGTGCTGCGGCGCAGGGTTTCCGGTGAAGCAGTGGCGATAAACCCGTCTTCTAAAACTTCTTCCACAGTCAGGCAAACACCATCTACTGCCACACTATCACCATAAGCTAAATCTTGGGTAATGCTTTCTGATGCTTGGCTGACACAAGTAATCTGCCAAGAATCGCCCCCTAGGGGTTGCATAGTACCTAATGCTTGGATTAATCCTGTAAACACGGCTTTTTTGTCAAACTAACTCTATTTATTGCCTAATTTTGCATGAAATCAACTGGTAATTCTCACAAAGAATGTAAAGAATCCTAGTATAATTTCCCACTTTTTAAAATATGGGGATATTAACACATTAACATCATTCACAAGGCATACTTGGGTAAGAAGGTGATTGCCTCGGTAGACCAATTAGATTTACTCTGGTATTCACCTCAAGGAAAGGAGTTTAATAGAAGCAATTATAGAGAATAAAAGCCTATGTTTATTCCCGTCCCCAAAACAGCTTGTCAATGGTATTATTTGTTACATAGCGCCCAATCGCTCAAAGGATTGTAGAGGCTTAGTCAATGATTGAAATGAAAGTTGCTGGCATAGCATTAGATGCCATAACCCGCAGCCCGATTGTACTTTTGAAGGATGCTTCAGATCGTCGCGCTTTGCCAATTTATATCGGTCAGGAACAAGCTAGGGCAATTATGGGTGCGCTAGAAAATCAGAAGCCGCCCCGACCCTTAACCCACGACCTGATTATGAATATTCTAGAGACATGGAACATGACTCTAGAGCGGGTTATCATTCATTCCCTGCAAAAAGATACATTCTATGCAGCGTTGATTGTCCAGCAAGGCGATGTCAAAAAAGAAATTGACGCCCGTCCTAGCGATGCGATCGCCGTTGCTCTACGTACAAATACGCCTATTTGGGTAATGGAGGAAGTAGTGGCTGATGCTTCGATCCCCGTTGACCGCGACGCTGATGAAGCTGAACAAGAAGCCTTCCGCGAATTTATTTCCAATATCCGTCCTGAGGATTTAATCAAGCGCTTTGGTAATGGCGACAGCTAGAAAGGTGCTGCAAAATGGGTGCCGAGTAATGGGTGCTGAGTGCTGATAAATAAAGAAGAAACAATAAAGAATTAAATAATTAATAATGAAGAAGTTACAACAATTTCTTCATTTTCTTCATTATTTAATCTTCAATCTTCACTCAGCATTCAGGACTTAAATCATGCAACACCGTCGTTTTGGAAAAACAAATCTCCACCTCTCGGTTTTTTCCTTGGGAACAATGCGCTTCTTGGCCGATGCCGAAAACGCTGAGGAGACCATTGCCAAAGCCTTGTCTCTAGGAATTAATCATCTAGAAACAGCCAGAGGTTACGGCAAAAGTGAGGAGTATCTTGGTGGGGCGCTAAAAGGTGGGTTGTCAGTACCCCGAACGGGGCTTCACATCACCACCAAAATTCCCCCCACAGCCGATGCTGACACCATGCGTCGGTATATCGATGAATCTCTGGAACGATTGAATCTAAATTATCTAGATTGCTTAGGTATTCATGGCTTGAACACTTGGCAACATTTGGAGTGGGTGCAAACTAAGGACGGCTGTATGCAAGCGGTGCAAGAAGCAGTTGCAGATGGTCGGGTGCGACACGTAGGTTTTTCTACCCACGCACCATTAGAGATAATTTTGGCTGCAATCAATACAGATTTATTTGAATTTGTCAATCTGCATTATTACTATTTTTTCCAACGCAACGCCCCAGCAATTCAACTAGCAGCTGATAAGGACATGGGTGTTTTGATCATTTCCCCCGCAGATAAGGGAGGAAAACTTTACACACCACCCCAAACCCTGAAAGATCTGTGTCAGCCATATTCACCTCTAGAGTTAAACTATCGATTTTTGCTGAGTGACAACCGCATTACTACTCTGAGTGTCGGCCCAGCAAATCCAGAAGAATTAATTGACCCGTTGAGAGTTGCTGACAGTGGTGACAATTTAACATCAGCAGAGAAAGCTATTTTTGATAATTTGGAAAATCAGCAAAAAACTGCTTTAGCAACTGATAAATGTAGTCAGTGTTATGCTTGTTTACCCTGCCCAGAAAATATCAATATCCCTGAAGTATTGAGATTAAGAAATTTAGCAGTAGCTTACAATATGAAAGATTATGGGCAATATCGTTATGGGATGTTTGAAAATGCCGGTCATTGGTTCCCAGGAATGAAAGCAAGCCGCTGTACAGAATGCGGTGATTGTTTACCCAGATGTCCAGAAAATTTAGATATTCCTGATTTGTTAAAAGATGCTCATGAGCGATTAAATGGGAAAGCGGGGAGAAGATTGTGGGGTTAATTTATATTTTTTTAAATCCTCATGTATTATTGGTGAATATAGAATGCCGGACGAATAGAAGTCGCGGCACTTTCCGCAAAGTCCGCCTGCGCGGACTAAAAAAATTAAAAAATTGAGTTTTACGCCAGATTTAGTATTTAGGCTAAAATGTTTATTAGACATCGCTTTCAGGTAAAAATATGCAAATAACAGAACAGCGATATTACACCGCAGAAGAATATCTGGAATTAGAAGAAGCTGCTGAATACAAAAGCGAATATATTGACGGTCAAATTATTCCTATGGCAGGTGGAACAGTAAATCATAACCGAATCGCAGGTAATTTCTATGCTGGGTTGAACATTGCATTCAGACAGCAAGAATATGAAGTCTTTAACAGCGATATGCGTCTATGGATACCCCAAAAGCGAATCTACACTTATCCAGATGTGATGATTGTGGCGGGTGAACCAGAATTTTTCAACAACCGCCAAGATATAATTCTGAACCCACAGGTAATTATTGAGGTTTTGTCTAAATCTACCAAAGCCTATGACCGCGAGGATAAATTTGAGGCTTACCGCACAATTCCTACTTTCCAAGAATATCTGTTAATTGACCAAAACCGGATTCATGTAGAGCAATTCTCTAAAAGTGGCAAGAAGCGATGGACGTTGTGTGAGTATGACGAAGAAGATGTAGCGATCGCACTATCCTCAGTTCCTTTTGAAATTTCACTGCAAGATTTATACAACAAGGTGAAGTTTGAGGTTGTTGCGTCACAAGGGGAAAGTACTGATGCTGAGGGATTGGGGTAAGAGTGCGATGGGCTAAACTTGTACAAAGCACCTTCTACCCCATCCCATTGATTAGCTGAATCAGCTAGCATGTACGGCTATCTTTGCATGTTTGTTAACATAGTCTACAAATAATTGCCTCAGCCGGGGACTAACTCTCATGTCTTCAAAAAATCCAAAGCCGAGATTTCTCGCCTTTGCGAAGGCTTGCTCTGATGTTAATCCTTCTTGAATAGCGATACTCAACAGTGCAATTCCAGTCGAGCGCATACCTGCTGCACAATGCACCACGGCTGGTTTAGGGATTTGTTCTAGTGTCGTGAGAATTTTGGTAATTAACTCTTCGTTCATCGCTTCCAGCTTGAGTGGAACATGCGCGTAATGCAACCCCAACCCTTCAGCTAGCTGTTGCTCATTCTGCGAAAATCCTAGCTCATCAGGCGATCGCAAATTCAGCACAGACTTAAAACCTTCTTGAATAGCTTGCTCTAGCTGTGTTGGGATAACTTGTCCTGTTGTCGTCAAGTTTTCATTAATCCGGATTACGTTGTTCACATTTACTCCTTTTGATTCTCTGATTTCTTCTAACTTGGCAAATACTCTTTTCAGCTAGCTATGAGCAGCTATTTTCAGTAAAAAACCTAAATCAGCCAAATTTAACCAGTTAATACTTGATTACTGCCAAATTTGCCTTTTAAGGTTGGTTATTTTATTGTTCTATCCATAATATACGGTAAGTCTATCGACAAACTGGTGATTAAAACAAATAATACATTTTTCCGGTAGTATTACCGAAATTTATGTTCTGATGATATTTTGAGCTTCTAAGACTGAGAATGCGTAAGTGCTATATTTAGCTATTACTTATTGTATTTTTGTTACTAAAATTCTAAATATCCGGCAAATATCCGAAAAATAGAGCACAAAAAAATTACACATGAAACGAAGTCATGCCTACAAGCGCTATAACTGGGATGAGTTAATTAGACTATGGTCAGAAATTGAATTAGGCAATACTCCCAGTCGGGATACAGGTAAAGCATGAGAACATCTAGTTTTACGTGCATTGCAACTTGATATGCCTCGGTTTCTTACTTTTATGCAATAGTATTTTAGACTCTCCTGAGAGACTATAAGCCTACAAGGATAAAATAATGGGCAAAAACAAGCAGATAGCTTTTGGCTGGTATGGAGGCAAATTCAGCCATCTTGATTGGCTTTTACCTCTCTTGCCAAATGCCCAGCATTATTGTGAACCATTTGGAGGTTCAGCGGCAGTTTTACTCAATCGCAATCCTTCACCAGTAGAAACATACAATGATCTTGATGGTGAAGTCGTTAATTTTTTTCGCGTACTACGAGAGCAAAAGGAAAGTCTCATTGAGGCTATTGGCTTAACTCCTTTCTCTCGTGAAGAATTTGAGATAGCAATTGCTGACATTACCCCAGATATATCTAATTTTGAACGGGCAAGAAGATTTTTTATTAGGGCTAGACAGGTGAGAACTGGTTTAGCGCAAAAAGCGAGTTCTGGCAGATGGGCACACTGTAAATTAACAAGCCGCGCAGGGATGGCTGGTGCTGTTTCTAGATGGTTGGGAAGTGTAGAAGATTTACCGAATATTGTTCAAAGACTTTTAAGAGTGCAGATTGAAAATGACCCAGCGATTAAAGTCATTCAACGCTACGACAGTGAAGAGACTTTGTTTTATTGTGATCCTCCCTACCCACACGCTTCGAGAGGTGATAGTCAAGCTTATGCTTACGAGATGACAGATAAACAGCATCGAGAATTGAGTAATGTACTTCACAATATCAAAGGTAAAGTTGCCATATCAGGTTATCAATGCTCTTTAATGGAAGAACTCTATGGTGATTGGAAATTTATCGCCGCACCAGCTAAAACTTGCCATTCTACAAAAGGATTAAGAACAGAAGTGCTGTGGGTAAATTATGAAATAGAAAATGTGGAAGAAAAATCTGTGAATAAAAATTTAGAAAAAGCAGAATTTGAATGTCACTTATCCTTGATTTAGCTTTTAACAAGGTTATGGGAAGTGATCGCCTAATTCTTGTTAACTACTTATTATTTTTTTGTGACAAGCGTTACTGCAATACGCTAAAATATTCTCTAAGTATCTGAACATAACAGCAATAAAATAGCTAAAATGAAATCATGCCTACAGGTGCAGAGTATCAAGCCAAGATTGCAAGCTATAATTGGGATGATTTAATCAACCTATGGTCAGAAATTGAGTCAGTTAATACCAAGGCTCTTGGTTGGGATGCAGGTAAAGCCTTAGAATACCTAGTTTTACGTGCATTTCAACTTGATAGCGCTGATGTTACCTGGCCTTATAGTGTGTACATGAATGAAGATGAAATAGAGCAAATTGACGGAGTAGTTTATGCAGATGGTCTAGCCTGTCTTATAGAATGTAAGGATGCGGCTAAAGAAGCTAAGATAGAACCTATAGCAAAACTAAGAAATCAACTATTACGAAGACCTGTAACAACTATTGGTTGTGTGTTTAGTCGAAAGGGATTTACAGAATCTGCTGTAACTTTAGTTGGATTTATTGCGCCTCAAACTATCCTGTTATGGGGAGGAGAAGAAATTCAATATTCACTGCAAAATAGATGTATACGTAGATCGCTGATCAAAAAATATCGGGTCTGCATTGAAAAAGGTATCCCTAATTACGATATTACATTGGAGGATGTGTTGTGACCCTAGCGTATATCCTTACCGAAAGTGATAAAGATATAAGAATTTTAAAGCGATTGCTACCACCACAATTGATTCAAAATGTTACATTTATAGCAGGTGCAAGCCCGTACAGAACGCGTTCTTTAGCTAGTTCACTTCTTGGTACTAGGTCAATCCCTGTTGCTCTTGTGATAGATGCAAATACAGAAGATAAAGATCAGATATTTGAAAAGTCTGATTTAATTGAATATGTATTTCGTCAAGCATCTGCGGGCATTCCCTTTCAAGTTGGACTAGCAACTCCAGAAATAGAAGTTATTTTATTACAAAATAAATCATTAATTGAGAAAATAGCTAACCGCAGCTTTACTGATTTAGAATGGCAATTTGCCCAGAGTCATCCCAAAAGATTTCTAGCAGAAGTTTTTGGCAAAGATACGCCAGTTATTGACACAATATTGAGCAATATCAGTGATGATGACATTAAGATATTGCAACAACATCCATTAATACAGGATTTGATTAATTTCTTATCATCAATTGCTGTTGCACCTACGGTTTAAACAACCGCAAAATCCCAAGGTTCAGGGATTTATAACCTGGTTTAAGACTTTGTACGATTTATAATTCTGTGATCTTGTGAATAAACAAGCCCCCACAAAGACCTACCAACTTAGATAAAATCGCTATGGTGACACCTAACCCTGACTAAATCCGATGAAAAGCGATCGCACATCCAGCCCTTCCCCCCAACGTCCCGAACTCCTGGCCCCCGCTGGTAACTGGGAATGTGCCAAAGCAGCAGTAGAAAATGGCGCGGATGCGATTTACTTCGGGTTGGATAAATTTAACGCCAGAATGCGATCGCAAAACTTCACCCCAGCAGACTTACCCAAATTAATGCAATTTCTCCACCTGCGGGGCGTTAAAGGCTATGTCACCCTCAATACCCTAATTTTTCCCCAAGAACTCAGAGAAGCACAGCAATATCTCCGCACAATCATCTCTGCCGGTGTAGATGCGGTAATCGTCCAAGATGTCGGCATTTGTCGCCTCATCCGTCATCTTTCCCCCGATTTTCCCATTCACGCCTCAACCCAAATGACCATCACCAGTGCAGCCGGGGTAGAATTTGCCGAATCCCTCGGTTGTCAGTTGGTGGTTTTAGCGCGGGAATGTTCCATCGCAGAAATTAACAAAATTAAACAAAAGACTTCCCTCCCTCTCGAAGTTTTTGTACACGGTGCATTGTGCGTCGCTTATTCTGGACAATGTTTAACCAGCGAAGCACTAGGTGGACGTTCCGCTAACCGGGGCGAATGTGCCCAAGCTTGCCGGATGCCCTATGATTTAATAGCGGATGGGGAAATTGTCGATTTAGGCGATCGCAAATACTTACTCAGTCCCCAAGACTTAGCAGGGTTAGAAGTCCTGCCAGAATTAGTTAAATCTGGTATAACTTCTCTGAAAATTGAAGGACGCCTCAAAGCCCCAGAGTATGTTGCCAACGTCACCCGTGTTTATCGCCAAGCCTTAGATCGGGTTGTCGAAACTTCGACAAATACAAATGTAGAGACGTTCCATGGAACGTCTCTACAACCAATGTCTTCTTCAGCGAGAGATCACTACAACCTAGAAATGGCATTCTCTCGCGGCATTTACACCGGATGGTTTGGCGGAATTAATAATCAAGAATTAGTTCATGCCCGATTTGGTAAAAAACGCGGAGTTTACCTAGGGGAAGTTACCCGCATCCGTAACGAACAAGTGACAATTAAACTAGAAGCACCAGTCAAACCAGGAGACGGAATTGTGTTTGACTGCGGACATCCAGAAGCCAAAGAAGAAGGGGGACGCATATATGCAGTGGAACATAAAGGCAAAGACACCGTATTAACTTTTGGCAGAAACGACTTAAATCTGCATCGGGTACATTTGGGTGATAAAGTTTGGAAAACCAGCGACCCAGAACTAGATAAACAGTTGCGTCAAAGCTTTGCTGGGGAGAACCCCCAATTTCAGCGCCCCATTGATTTAGAGGTTTATGGCGAAATTGGACAGGTGTTAATTGCGATCGCACGCGATGAATTTGGTAACATCGTTCAAGTAGATTCGGCAATTGTTCTAACCGAGGCACACACCAAACCCCTCACCACCGAACGCTTACAAGAACAATTCGGTCGTCTTGGTAATACACCCTTTTGTTTAGGAGACTTGACAAATTACCTAAAATGTGATGCCATGTTACCCGTCAGCGAACTAAACCGGATGCGACGGGAAATCGTCACACAGTTAGAAGAATTGCGAAGTCAACCCAAACGCTGGGAATTGCGTTCTGATATTTCTTGGCAAAACTTACTTCCTACAAAGTCTCCCACAGTCCAACATTCCCCATCTCTGATTGTTTTAGTGCGAAACCTCAAACAACTGCAAGCCGCACTTCAAACTGGAATTCAGACCCTTTACTGTGAATTTGAAGACATCCGCACCTACAAAGAAGCTGTGCAGATAGTACGTCAACATTCAGCAGTTCCCACTATTTGGGTAGCACCACCTCGAATTACCAAACCAGGCGAAAACTGGATTTTGCAGCAAGTCCGCGCTTCTGAAGCAGATGGTTATATAGTCAGGAATTACGACCAGTTGCAATTTTTTGCTACAGAAAGATGTATTGGTGATTTTTCTCTCAATGTTGCCAACCCTTTAACAGCAGATTACTTTCAGCGGCACTGTGGTTTAGAACGGGTGACAGCATCTTATGACTTGAATATTACCCAATTAGAAGATTTAGTCACAAATTGTCCTCCCCAGTGGTTTGAAGTGACAATTCATCAACACATGCCAATGTTCCACATGGAACACTGCGTATTTTGTGCCTTCCTCTCCACAGGTACAGACTACACCAACTGCGGCCGACCATGTGAAAAGCAGGAAGTGAAATTGCGCGACAGAGTCGGTAGCGAACACGTCCTCAAAGCCGATGCCGGTTGCCGCAACACTGTATTTAACAGCACCGCCCAAACCGGAGCCGAGTACGTACAACGGCTGATATCATTGGGTTTGCAGCACTTCCGCATCGAATTTCTTAACGAAACACCAGAACAAGTAACAAAAACGATACACCGCTACAGTCAACTCCTCCAAGGAGAAATCACAGGTTCTCAACTTTGGAGAGAATTGAAATTACAAAACCAATTAGGTGTAACCCGTGGTGCTTTAAGCATGATATAGCTAAAATCAGCTTAGTAGTATTACAATGCTGATACACATTGTTTACTACTTTCTATGTCAACTTTAGCGCCTCAATGTCAGCAATTAGTAGCACAAGTTGAATCTATTTTAAACCTGTTGCACCAAGAAGCAGCTTTGCGTTCTCAAGATATTACACCTGTGCAAATTTCTTTGGATAAAGCAATTTCTCCAAAGTTTGAAATTGTGTTTGCAGGTGCTTTTAGTGCAGGTAAGTCGATGCTAATTAATGCACTATTAGAGAGAGAATTGCTGTACAGTGCAGAAGGACACGCAACTGGTACAGAGTGCAAAATTGAGTATGCAGAAGCAGATACAGAAAGAGTTGTTTTAACCTTTTTGAGTGAAAAGGAAATTCAAGAACAAGCGGTTTTTTTGTGTCAGCAGTTGGGATTTAAAACAGTAGAAAATATTAATCAATCTGAGGTAATTGATTTATTGCGTCAAGGTTGTACAGTAATTATTCAACAAGAAGGTGGAGAGAGTAAATCAGAACGGGGAAAACAAGCAAAAGCATTAATTTTGTTATTAGAAGGATATGTAACAAACCGTGAACGCATCAACACGGTTAATAACGCTACATACTCAATGGAACAATTTAACTTTACCAACCTCAAAGAAGCTGCGGGATATGCGCGAAGAGGTAGTAACAGCGCAGTTTTAAAGCGAATAGAATATTACTGTCATCATCCCCTCTTGCAAGATGGTAACGTTATTATCGACACACCCGGAATTGATGCACCAGTAGAAAAAGATGCACAATTAACTTATACAAAAATTCAACATCCAGATACATCAGCAGTAGTCTGTGTTCTTAAACCTGCATCAGCAGGAGATATGACAAAAGAAGAAACCGAATTATTGGAAATAATGCGGGAGAATGCAGGGATAAGAGACAGAGTTTTTTATATCTTTAACCGCATTGACGAAACTTGGTACAACAACCAACTCAGACAACGTTTAGAAGATTTAATTAATAGCCAATTTCGAGATACTAGCAGAGTTTATAAAACCAGCGGGTTATTAGGATTTTACGGAAGTCAAATTAAACAGACGACGAGATTAGATAGATTTGGATTAGACTCGATTTTTGTGGAAACCGTTAAAAGCTTGGAAGGTAGAGAAGAAACACCACAATTTATTAACGAATTTAACCGTTACTGTGCTAACTCTGGTAAATTATCACCCAGTCAATTCCGCATTTCGGTGAATAGCTTTGAAACTCCCAATGAAAACTACGTCAGAATTTTAAGCGAACAGGGAACACCGTTAATTAACCAACTAATTCAAGATAGTGGAGTTGAAGAATTCCGTAAATCTATTACTCGCTATCTCACAGAAGAAAAACGTCCGCAATTATTCAAAAACCTCGCTGATGATTTAGAAGACATTTGCATTAAACTCAAAAAACACTATCAAAATCTACAACGAGACTTAGATAGTCAACCGCGAGAAATCGAGAGTATGAAAGAACATGAGTTGCAGAAATTAAATCAGCAACTCCAGCAAGTTGGTAAAGATTTTAGCCTTCATATACATGAAGAAGTCAATAAATTAATTAATAATAATTGCGAGGAATTTGAAACTGATTTCCGACAATTACAATCACGCATGATTCGTCGTCTCGATGAATTACTAGATACCTTTTCCGTTGCAGAAGCTTACCGACGTGCAACATTGAGTCATCCTCGCAACGCAACCGCACCTTTATTGGCTATTTTAGTAGAGGCATTTTATTACTTATCCAATCAGTTGGAAGACATTTTAATAGAATCTTGTCAACAAGTAATTGCTAATCTATTTCAGCAGTTAATGGAAAAAATTAGAAAATCAGAATTTTACCGTCAATTGTATCGCTTGTTAGGAAATGATGGGGGAATTGAATCACAGATAAAAGTCATAGAAAAACAAGTTTCCCAAGCTTTAATAAGTGCAGCAAGTGTGGAATGCGATAGATTTGTGCGAGAAAGTCCGAGATTTTACGATGAAGGGACATTTTCTATCTATCAATTTCGGCAAACATTACAACAAACATCTCAAGCTTATGACTCAGAAAGCGTCATCGAAGCTGAACCTGCAATTAGACAATTATTGAAGTTAGATTTTGAACCCAAAGTTTCCGACACCATTCGTAAATCTTTCCGTCAAACCATCAACCAAACCATCAAAACTCACTTGTTACCAATGGGGGAAAAACAAGCAGATGAGATATTACAACAGTATCCCTATGCGCGTGCTTATTTAGAGAAAACATTGGAACAAGAAGCAGAGGAAAAGATTGCCAATAATCAGCGTTTGTTGAGTCAAGTTGAGAGAAAAATTGAGGAGTATAATACAGCAGTTGCGGAAATCAATAGCTGTTTACAAGCGATGCAATTATCTGAATATTTACTGCCGATAATTGGTGAAGAAGAGGTATAATACTTTGGGTGAATGCAGGGTTTTTCTGTGTTCACCTATGTTTTTATTTTCTCACGCAGAGACGCAGAGACGCAGAGACGCAGAGACGCAGAGAGGAGGAGAGGTGGAAGATAATTTTAAATTAGACAATTGTAATCAAAATGAAGTTTTATCAATTAAGGATAAGGTATTTAAAATTTCTAAAATTCAAGAAACAATAAAAACAATATTTTGCGGTAATTTAGCTAATGCACTTTATGAACAATTAACATCTTATGGAGTAGATATAGATCCAGGTGGAAATGTAATTGGTAATAAATTCTATAGATATAATTCTAAATTTTTTAAGGAGGGAATAGAATGTGAAATCCTCAAATTTAATTCTGAAGGATGGCAAAAAGGAAAATTTAGAATTAAAGTATCTATAGAATTTTGTCCTGATGAACCGGAAATTGAAGAAACAACAGAAATCAAAGAACCAGAATCACCTCTTGATGACTTACGACGCATGATAAATGATGCGACATCATAGATTAATTAGTCCACGCAGGTGGACTTTGTTTGTGTAGACGCGATTTCTAATCGCTAGGTTTAGAGATAAAATAAGATTTTTCTCACGCAAAGACGCAAAGGTAAGAAGAAATGGAAGGTAAGTTTCAAATTCTAGATTCTGAACAAGGTGATATTGTAATTGATTTTAATGGTCATATTTTAAAACTCAGTCAACTGAATTTAGCATTATCACAGCTAATTTTGAATAATGGTGGTTTATATCAACTAAATAACGAATTAGAATCTATAAACAGTCGTGGTTTACCCTCTATTAAAGAGACTGGTGACTGGATAAATAAGGGTGTTAATTGTCAGATTTTAAAACCTGGTAAAAATTGACAAGAGGGAAAATTTAGAATGAAAGTTTATCTAGAATTTTGTCCCAATGAACCGCAAATTGAACAAACAACAGAAATCAAAGAACCAGAATCACCTCTTGATGACTTACGACGTATGATAAATGATGCGACATCATAGATTAATTAGTCCACGCAGGTGGACTTTGTTTGTGTAGACGCGATTTCTAATCGCTGGGTTTAGATACAGGATAAGATTTTTTTCGCGCAAAGACGCAAAGGTAAGAAGAAATGGAAGATAATTTTAAGTTGATAGAGTGTAATGATGATGATGTAATTGAATGCAATGATTGGGCTTATAAAGTTAGTAAATTGAAACAAGCATTAGAAAAACTGGGTGGTAGTGACGGTTTTTTACAAACTTTATGGAGTGGATTAAGGGAGCAAAAAATTTATTATTTAGAAGGAAATTACACTTATGATAATAAATCTTTCAAAGAAGGGATGGATGTCAAAATACTAAATTTAGGTTCTAAATCTTGGAAAAAAGGGAAATTAAAATTCAAACTCAGTATTGAATTTTACGTTGAAGAAGAGTTAGAAGAATCTTCCGAAAAAGATGTAATCAAAGAACCAGAATCACCCCTTGATGATTTACGACGTATGATAAACGAAACTACATCATAAACCTTATCTTCTCCTCTCTGCGCCTCTGCGTCTCTGCGTGAAACAAAAACATGAATAAAACCCCACGTATCCCCATACCCCCAGAAGTCAGAAACTACGTTTTTCAAAGGGATAAATATCAGTGTCAAAGCTGCGGTAAAACCTGTAAAGAAACTAACCTCAGCATTGATCATATTATCCCTTTGTCTCGTGGTGGTAAAAACGATATTAGCAATTTACAAACCCTCTGCTTAACTTGTAATCAGCAGAAAACTAATAAAATCGACAATCGTTTTCACCGACATTTCGACATTTAACCTAAAATGCAACCAGTACGCGGAGGAAGACTTAAAGACGATTGCTCACTATTCCATTCCGCAGTACCATATATCAATTGCAACTTGTTAATATCTAAATGCGCTTTTGCTGACGCTGTACCAGCATTCACAGCAATAATCAATTTCTCAGTTCCCAAAGTTCGCGCAAAGATGTATAATTCTCCTTGAGCAAACAGCACCTGGTAATCACCTGTTCGCAAAGCTGGGTAATTTTGGCGAATAGCAATTAGTTGTTTGTGAGTGTTGAGAATTTCTCTATCCCAGTTAGCTTCTAAAGGGAAACCCCGCCGCGAATCTGGATCTAAAGCACCAGGTAAACCAACTTCATCACCATAATATATACTAGGCGCACCGGGAAAGGTGAGTAATAGTAAAGTTGCTAATTCTGCGCTGGCTTTATCACCTCCAGAAATGGTTATTAACCTGGCGGTATCATGACTCGCTAACAAATTTAGTTGCGTTAGCTGAATCTCCCAAGGGTATAGTTGCAGTAGTTCTTGGATTTTGGTAGCATACTCAGCAGCAAATAAGGGTGGGTAGGGTTGATAGTCACGGCTTTGCACTTGCTGTAAGTCTACGCGATCGCCAGCCGCAAAAGCAATTGTCGGCCCAGCAAATAAATAATTCATCACCCCATCAAATTGGGTTCCATCCAACCACTCACGAGAATCACCCCAAACTTCACCCACAATGTAAGCTTCAGGATTAATCGCTTTAACTCGCTGTCGAAACTCTTGCCAAAAACCAGGAGTTTTAATTTCAAATGGTACATCTAACCGCCAACCATCGATGCCGAATTTAATCCAATATTCGGCAATTTCCATAATGTATTCTCGCACTTCTGGGTTATCGTGGTTAAACACTGGCAAAGACCGAATTCCCGCCCAACCCTCGTAGTTTGCAGGTAACTCACCGGTGTATGGTGCTAAGGGCCAGCCGTGAATTTTGAACCAATTTACCCAAGGGGAATTGGGTCCATTTTCTAAAACGTCATGAAAAAAGAAAAAGCCCCGACTGGAATGATTAAATACTCCATCGAGAACGACTTTAATATCTCGTTGATGGGCGGCATCTAGCAATTCTTTAAAAGCTTCATTTCCCCCTAAAATTGGGTCAACTTGATAAAAATCATGGGTGTGATAGCGATGATTACTCGCAGATTGAAAAATGGGTGTAAAGTAAATCGCGTTCACCCCCAAACTCTGTATGTAGTCTAATTCCTCCAAAATGCCCCATAAATCGCCGCCTTTGTAACCTTGGAGTGTTGGCATTGCTTCCCAATCTTCCCAACTGGCGCTATGTAACAACCGTTTGCGCGGCTGTTTGCTTTTGGCGAATCTGTCGGGGAAGATTTGGTAGAATACGGCGTGTTTAACCCAGTCTGGTGTTTGAATTTGCATAAGTTTTGTTTTGAGG
The DNA here is from genome assembly GCF_000317535.1 of Cylindrospermum stagnale PCC 7417. Taxonomy (NCBI): domain Bacteria; kingdom Bacillati; phylum Cyanobacteriota; class Cyanophyceae; order Nostocales; family Nostocaceae; genus Cylindrospermum; species Cylindrospermum stagnale. The sequence goes on along the minus strand of NC_019757.1, from coordinate 4,031,374 downwards.
ATGTGTCGACTTTTTAAACGCAGAGGTTCGCTTAGGTAAGCGCGGAGATACGCTGAGTTTTTTATATTCTACTCGTTGTTATAGATACAGAATCAAAGGAAATTAAGCAAGGGATAAATTAACTGAATATCCCAAACTAATCAAGCAAATTTTGAAGGAATATGTAGAATTGTGTCAACGTCATCCACCAAAAGATTAGCGTTTTATGAACCCAATATGCGTCAGTATAGAGATTTTGCAGCGGCTATAATGTTGCGAATCAAATTTATATGAAATGCTGTACAGCATCAGCAGAAGTTAACGTAAGGTCTGCTAGGAAGATTCTTGATTATGCCTTGACGCTTGCGATACACTTTAATAAAGTAAGGGAACATAGATTGCGTAGATGATTTTGTATCTTTATCCTCAATTTCATCTATCCATTGGAATATAGTAGCCATTATCTGACCTAACTCCTGATAGATAATCCTTAATTCTACATTTCCATATAAAATTTCATAACTTATCAGATTTAACTGTTCTGTTATACGCCGCACAGAGCCTAATTCAAGATTTGAAATTTGGTCATCTAAATTTAATTTAGATTCAGGTATACAAAGTCCTTGTCCTTCAGGAATAAATAGATTATAAAGCGGGATTTGACTGCTTTCATCTTCTTTAGAGTAGATAACAAAATGCCCTGGCTCGGCTCCACCACTTTCGTAGGCTCGATAGCATATAACTTCCCAGATTTCTAGATCTTCCTTCTGGATAGATTTCTCGAAACGTTCAACCGATTTAAGGCTGTTATCTATTGCTCTTTGTTGATGTTGACCTTTGTAGCTAGCAAAAGCAAGTACTCCGCCTATTATGATGAAGAAAGTTTTAACAAAATCTAACAACGTAGATAAATTTATACCAGTTTCCAAGCAAATGTTCATCTTTAATCAATATTGTTTGCGGAAAGCGAATTTTAGCCATTAGCCCCTAACTGCGCCTGAATCACGGCTATCATTTTCTCTTCCCAAGCCGGATCATTAGACTCTATAGCCGCACTACGAGGACGAGAATGCCGTCTATCCATGTATGCATAAAACGCCTCCTGATCATCACGGTGAGTAAGAAGGTAATGCTTTAGCTCCTGGTCACTCATTGTAGCAAAGTTTACCTGCGTCATGGTTCTATACTCCCATCTGGTTGAATTTCAATCTCGATCTCTTTATTTTGTCCAGCTAATATAAATAAGTTAAGTGTTCGTTCATCCAGACGCACAATGTAAATCGGCTGGAACATGACATTGGTGAGTAAATGGCAATATCTGTATAAGCTTTGTAGCTGTGCTGCTGTTGGTTCTTTGATAAAATTATAATAGGCAACTTTTCTGTCAAGCTTACCCTGGCGGTATCTTTGCTATTAAATAATACAAATGTTCTAGGTTGAGGATTATTAGCAGCGCTATTGATCACAAAAGGGAAGGAAAGAAAATTCATCCCTGAGAATCTGCGATCCCCCCTTATCAGCTGCCACATACAGTCCTAAACTGAAGGGGAGAGTTGAAAGGCAGTCGGGAGAAATTTTGTGAAAAAAGTCTTAGCAATCATTCTTGGTGGGGGCGCGGGTACTCGGCTTTATCCGCTAACCAAACTCCGTGCTAAACCAGCAGTCCCAGTAGCGGGGAAGTACCGCTTAATCGATATCCCCGTCAGCAACTGCATCAATTCAGAAATCTTTAAAATCTACGTTCTGACACAGTTTAACTCAGCTTCCCTAAATCGCCACATCGCCCGTACCTACAACTTTAGTGGTTTCAGTGAAGGGTTTGTAGAAGTGCTAGCGGCACAACAAACACCAGAAAACCCTAACTGGTTCCAAGGTACAGCCGATGCGGTGCGTCAGTACATCTGGCTGTTGCAAGATTGGGATGCAGACGAATATCTGATTCTCTCAGGTGATCACCTGTACCGCATGGACTACCGCTTGTTTATCCAGCGCCACAGGGAAACGAATGCTGATATTACTCTCTCAGTTATTCCCATAGACAACCGCCGCGCTTCAGATTTTGGCTTGATGAAAATCGATGAGTCCGGTAGGGTAATTGACTTTAGCGAAAAACCGAAAGGTGAGGCTTTAGACAAAATGCGGGTTGATACGACTGTGTTGGGTTTGACAAAAGAACAAGCCGAACTTCAGCCCTACATCGCCTCGATGGGGATTTATGTCTTTAAAAAAGATGTTTTGATCAAGTTGTTGAAAGAATCTTTAGAACGGACTGATTTTGGTAAGGAAATTATTCCTGATGCTGCCAAGGATTACAACGTTCAAGCGTACTTGTTTAATGACTATTGGGAAGATATCGGGACTATTGAGGCATTTTATGATGCAAATTTAGCACTGACTCAGCAACCCCTGCCACCTTTTAGCTTCTACGACGAAGAAGCGCCGATTTACACCCGCCCACGGTACTTACCGCCGACTAAGCTGTTAGAGTGCCAGATTACAGAATCGATTATTGGCGAAGGTTGCATTTTGAAACATTGTCGGATTCAGCATTCTGTGTTGGGAGTGCGATCGCGGATTGAATCTGGCTGCGTGATCGAAGAATCCCTGCTGATGGGAGCAGACTATTACCAAGCTTCTGTAGAACGCCAGTGCAGCATCGAAAAAAATGACATTCCTGTAGGGATTGGTACGGACACTCTCATTCGCCGTGCCATCATTGATAAAAATGCCCGAATCGGACATGATGTCAAAATCGTCAATAAAGATAACGTGCAAGAAGCCGAACGCGAAAGTCAAGGTTTTTACATTCGCAGTGGCATTGTCGTCGTGCTGAAAAATGCTGTAATTCCCGATGGCACCATCATTTAGTCATTAGTCATTAGTCATTAGTCATTAGTTAAGGACTTTGGACAAATGACTAAACTCTTCTTACTGATTGGTCTTCCAGGTAGCGGTAAGTCAACTTTGGCAAAACAATTACTGGCAGAATGCCCCCAAATGCAGCTAATTTCTACAGATGCCATTCGGGGGCAACTGTTTGGTTCCGAAGCGACTCAGGGTTCATGGCTGTTGATTTGGCAGGAAATAGAGCGGCAATTTCAGCAAGTTATCACCACAGGTAGAGTGGCAATTTTCGATGCCACCAACGCCCAACGACGCAATCGCCATGAACTGATCACCTTAGCCCGTGATTTGGGTTTTACTGAGATTCAGGGAATGTGGGTGAAAACGCCAGTTTGGCTGTGTTTGGCACGCAATCGAAAACGCGATCGCCAAGTTCCCGAAGAAATCATCTTGCGGATGCATCGCCAACTCCGGGATGCTCCCCCCAGTTTGACAGACGGACTTGACAGCCTGATTCACTTTCTTTGAAGGTTGGGAGTACGGAAATTTCGCTCTTCGTGGTGAGCGAGAACCACACTTGATTTTCTGTATTGTTTGTTAATTTAATATCAGAATCTTTTTGCCTGGCATTATACCTGGCAAATAGTAAATCTCATATCTTAGAAAAAAAACATAACGGAAAGTTCTACAGGAGGCTGGTAGATGGCTGCAACCGACTTCAAAGACTATTACTCAATTTTAGGAATCAGTAAGACTGCCAGTCCGGAAGAAATTAAACAAGCTTTTCGTAAACTAGCCCGTAAGTTTCACCCAGACGTCAACCCAAACAACAAACAGGCAGAGGCACGCTTCAAAGAAGTTAACGAAGCCTACGAAGTTTTGTCAGACCCAGACAAACGCAAAAAGTACGACCAATTTGGTCAATACTGGAAACAAGCTGGTGAAGGTTTCCCTGGTGGCGGCGCTGGTGTCGATATGGGCGGCTTTGACTTCAGTCAATACGGCAGTTTTAATGACTTCCTGAATGAGTTATTTGGTGGTGCGGGCCCGCGCAGTGGGCGACAAAACTACTCTTATCGTACTTCCACTGGTAGACCCGGTGGCGGTGTTGGCGGTTTTAATGATTTTGGTTTTCAAGATCCAGGTACTGGTGCTACCCAAGATACGGAAGCCGTGATCACCCTGACTTTTGCTGAAGCCTTTGCTGGTGTGCAAAAACGCTTCAGTTTAGGTAACGAAACGATTGAGGTTCGCATCCCATCTGGGGCGAAAGCAGGTACTCGCTTGCGGGTGCGGGGGAAAGGTCAAGTCAATCCGATGACTCAACAGCGGGGCGATTTGTATTTAAAGGTTGAACTTCAGCCGCACTCTTTCTTCCAGATTGAAGGTGATCATCTTGTCTGTGAAGTGCCGATCACTCCCGATGAAGCCACATTAGGCGCTTCTATTGATGTCCCTACCCCCGATGGTTCAGTTAATGTCAAGTTGCCTGCGGGGGTGCGTTCTGGTCAATCTCTGCGCTTACGTGGTAAAGGCTGGCCCCTAGCCAAGGGTGGACGTGGCGATCAGTTGGTGAAGGTGGCGATCGCACCACCAAAAGACCTCAGCCCACAAGAACGGGAATACTACGAAAAAATCCGGGCGATACGGACCTATAATCCCCGCAGTCATTTGGAGCAGTTTAAACTATGAAATAGGCGTAAACCTGTCGTCCAAAGGCGAATCTTTGAACCAAGAATCCCCGTGTCTTTGGACCGGGGAGTGTCAACTTGATGATCTTAGTCAGCTTAATTCTGGTTCATGCGATTCTGAATTAGAGATTTAAACGCTACTATTACCTCTGGTGTGGCTTTAGTAGCTTGCCATGCAGGACGTGAAATTAAGCGATCGCACCAAGCACTTACTTTTGGATAGTCACTTAAAGAAATACCTGTTTTCGGCACCCAAGGAACTACAGTTCCAGCCACAGCATCAGCTAGAGTTAGGTTTTGGCTACCAAAGTAAGGGCGATTGTCAAGGGTATTTTCAAAAAAACTCAGCACTGTGGAAATCTTCTGCAATGCTTGCTCAGTTTTTTCGGAATTTCCTCCAGGTAAGCCTAAGATCTGAGGTAAAAAGGTGGTAGTTGCTGGCAAAAGCTCATTCACAGTTAGCAGTTCCACCATCCGCACGATCGCTAAATCTTTGACATCTTTTGGCAACATTGCCGGAGTGGGGTATTTTGCCTCTAAATAGTCGAGAATTGCCAAGGATTCCACTACATTAAATCCATCATCTACCAAAACTGGAATGTGGTGGAAGGGGCTAATCGTCAAAAAATCTGGTTTAAACTGTTCTCCATTCAATTTTATCTCTACCAATTCAAACTCAATTTTTTTCTCCAACAGCGTAATCCAGATACGACGAGAGTTCGGAGAAATTGGCGAGTGATAAAGTGTCAGCATGAGAAAACCTTACAGTTTTATGAGTAGAGCTAGCATTGCCTACCATAGAGTTTACACCCAATTGAATTGTTCTAACAATGTCTCTACTCCAGCATTGTGATCTAAAAAAGAAAATAAATGCCTGTAGCGAAGTCTGCCATCTTTATCTAATACAAATTGTGCTGGTAAAGGCGCTCCTAGTGCTTGCCCCACTTGATAGTTAAGAAACACGCGACAACCAGGGTCACTCAATAATGGCATTTGTAAACCTAAATCTCTGACAACTATTTGACTTTGCCTTTCGTCTGTACTAGTAATCAGCAAAACTTCGATTCCGCGATTTTTAAATTGCTCGTAGTTTTCATTCAAAGCTTTGATGTGAGGAAAGCAAAAGGGGCAATATTGTTTTTCTGTAAATATTCGGGTGAAAGCCAGTAAAACAGGTTGCTTGCCTTTATAGTCTGATAATTTTACTACAGTGCTGTTGGTAATATCTGGCAATTTAAAATCTGGTGTCCCTACTCCTATTCTTAACTGACTTATCGCTGGAACTGGTAAAAAGTTCCGGAAGAAGCGCTGATTGAATAAGCCGCTAAAATCAGTTGAAGTCAGCATATTTTTATCCCTGATTAATTAAATACTATTTTATAAAAAAACACACGAGATTTACACCGATTAATACCTATCTGTGTAAATCTCGTGGTTCATTTGTAGTTATGATTGATTTAGCTATAGGACTAAGAGGATGTTTGAAAAGTATCAAAATTGATCGAGATCCCCCCAACCCCCCTTTCCAAGGGGGGCAATAAACTCTTAAAGTCCCCCGTTCGGGGAGCCAGCGCTGTCTTGTCTCCACGCCACATGCTTCTCCCAAGGGGAGACGCTGCGCGAACAAGTCGGCGGAGCCGCCCAACGCAGTGGCTCCCCATGAGCGACTGGCGTGGATTTAGGGGGAGCTACGAGTGTTATATTTATCACAAACAACTTTTCAAACATCCTCTAAAGCTGCGTGTCACAATAAACATCGATTGTAGGGTGCGTCAGACTCGATAAATCTGGCAAATAAACAGATTTTTGACATCTGACGCACCCTACTTGCGCCGTGCCAGTTGCGTAAGTCCTGAGCTATCAACTCCAACTAACTGCGTTGGAGTTTTCTCGCGATGTCCAAGGAGTCCCGCAATCTAGACGGCAGAGAAGTAGATTTTAGACTTCACTGGGTCAGGAGTCATTGTCTTGTCTCCTGGTTGCCAACCAGCGGGGCAAACTTCGTCAGGGTGAGATTGAACGTGCTGAATTGCTAGTAATGTCCGCAGGGTTTCATCGACGCTGCGACCAAATGCTAGGTTATTGATGGTAGCGTGCTGGATGACACCATCTTTGTCGATCAGGAATAGACCGCGCAAGGCAATACCTGCTGCTGGGTCAAGAACGTTATAAGCGGCGCTAATTTCTTTTTTGATGTCAGAAACTAGGGGATAATTTAAGTCACCGACACCACCAGACTTGCGATCAGTTTGAATCCAAGCGAGGTGAGAAAACTCGCTATCAACGGAAACACCAAGAACTTCGGTGTTGATTTTCTTGAATTCTTCGTAGCGATCGCTAAATGCTGTGATTTCAGTGGGGCAAACAAAGGTAAAGTCTAAGGGATAGAAAAACAGGACAACATACTTGCCGCGATAGTCGGAAAGTTTAATTGTCTTAAATTCCTGATCCACTACAGCTGTTGCTGTAAAGTCGGGAGCCTGTTGACCAACGCGGAGGCATCCTTCTGTTCCGTAAGTGAGGGACATTAACCTATTTCTCCTTCAACTTATATACATCTTTTAGCGTTGAAATTCGGGTCAAGTAAAACTCACCCATCTACGCTGTCACAGTTTAATTACGATCTGTAACGACTATATCATAGTCATAACGATTTTGAGTAGCAAATGGCTGATTTAGATACAAGAGAATGGTTACTCACCAACGGCCTCGGCAGTTTTGCTAGTGGTACAGTTTCTGATGTCCGCACGCGCACCTATCACGGTTGGCTATTTGCCGCGATGAATCCACCTTCTGGGCGTAACTTGCTGATTTCGCATTTGGAAGCGAGCCTAGAAGTAAAGAACAAATTTATCGCCTTGGGTACAAATTTATGGGGTAGTAGTCAGATTGAGCCGACCGGCTACGAACTGCTACGCTCTTTTGAGATTAACCCAGTTCCCAAATGGATTTGGGGTGAGGATAACTGGCAATTAACCAGACAATTGGCGATGCCCTATGGGTTAGCTGATGAGGCCAAAGAAGCATCTTTTAGTCATCGGATTTTGATTCAGTATCGCTATCAGGGTAAGGATGCAGCTACTTTAAAGCTGCGACTGCTGATCGGCGATCGCAATTTTCACCATCAGCAAAATGGCGATCAGGAATTACAGTTTTCCCAATTGCTTGGGCCACAACAAGTTTGTCTGCAAGCGATTTATGCTGGAAACTTTGGCATCCCGTGGCACTTGCGGTGGACCAAAGGAAACTATCAACCAAATACAGTTTGGTACTGGAATTATGGGTTATCAGAGGAGACAAAGCGAGGATTAGGCGATCGCGAAGACCTCTTTAGCCCCGGTTACTTAACAGTCCCTCTCCAGACGGGAGATACAATCACTCTAGAAGCACGGGTAGGTTTTGCCGACTCACAGCAAGCTGTTCTCACCTCCACAGCCTTTGCCGAAGCTGTAGCGGCAGAGCAAGAAAGACTCTCGCAAATTTTTCGATTTGAGCAGCAGAATTCAGATAGTACAAAGACAATTACCAATCTCCAATCCTCAATCTGGCAGAAACTACTCAGAGCCAGCGATCAATTTATCGTTTATCGAGCCTCAATTGCTGGGCCTACTGTCATTGCTGGGTATCACTGGTTTAATGATTGGGGGCGCGATACCTTGATTGCTTTACCAGGATTGGCACTAGTCCCAAAACGCTTTGACTTAGCAAAAGGAGTGTTGCAAACATTTGGGCGTTATTGTCGCCAGGGTTTGATACCTAACGCTTTTCCCGATGTCGATAGCGAACCTTTTTACAACAGTATTGATGCAGCGTTGTGGTGGATTGAAACTTTAGGGCTTTACTTAGAAGCTACCCAAGACTGGCAGTTTCTAGCAGAGCAATTCCCGGTAGTACAGCAAATTCACAAAGCCTTTGTTGGTGGTACCCGCTACAATATTCACGTCGATGCTACTGATGAGTTAGTTGGTTGGGATGCTCCCGGTGTAGCTCTTACCTGGATGGATGTGGTACTTGGGGGGCAGCCTGTTACACCCCGTCACGGCAAGCCAGTGGAAATTAATGCCTTGTGGTATTCGGCTTTATGTTGGATGAGTCAGTGGGCAGAACGGTTGAGCCAGCTTGATTTGGGCGAACCGGTGCGTCTTGCTAAACAGGCACAGCGTTACACCCAGCAAGCACAACGGGTTAAAGCCTCCTTGCAAAAGTTCTGGAATCCTCAGCTAGGCTATTTGTACGACACCATTGAGTTGGACGATCGCCGCAATTCTCAAATTCGCCCGAATGCAGTTTTGGCGCTATCCCTGCACCATTGCGGGTTTGATTCACAGCAGGGACAACAGATACTGGATTTGGCTACTTCTAGTTTGCTTACTCCCTATGGTCTTCGCAGCCTCGATCCGGGGGATTCTGAATATATCGGGATATATGAGGGCAATGTGCAAAAACGCGATCGCGCATATCACCAAGGCACTGTTTGGGGTTGGCTGATTGGCCCTTATATCCGCGCTTGGCAGCGTTTTTACCCAGAAGCGCCAATACCTTTTGATTGGCAACCTTTGCTAGACCATTTTCTATCTAGTGCTTGTATTAATTCTATCTCGGAAATTTTTGATGGGGATGCGCCGCATCTAGCTAAAGGTGCGATCGCCCAAGCTTGGTCTGTGGCTGAAGTAATTCGTCATTTTAAATGATTTCTTGTGTAAATGCTTTTCGTTTCACGCAGAGGCGCACCAGAGGAATGAAGGAGAGATATATAGTAAATGTTTTCGTTTTTTATGGGTTACCAATTATCAATTTGATGGTAGTTATTGTGTCAACTACTCATAACATAAAACTCTTGTGGGGTGGGCATCTTGCCCGCCCTAATTATGCTTTAAACAGCTTATTTTCTGATTCATCTCTAATATTAAAGTAGTGAAAAAAATTAGCAACTGTTAAATTAGATGCTTGTTGTAAATTGGATTTAACTAATGTTTTATATCCAGAGTCTGCCGCTTGCTGACTAACATAAATTTCATACTCTCGACGTAGATCAGGCTCGAACATAAATAATAATTGGTCACGCAGGGAGTAGAAATGAGACTTTTCTGCTAAATTTTCGTATATTAATTGTTCGGGGGGGATTTCTGAAGCTGTGAGGGTTTGGTTAGTTTCTGAATTATTGAAATCAGAGCTATTTAAAAGTTTTAATTCTGATGGGGAAAGGGATTTTAACCAATCAACATGATTTTGCCATGAGTTGATTAGGACTAAATCATGGTTGCGAATGCGGGTAATTTCGGGAAAGAGAAAATCAAGCTCGTCATCTGATTCGCAGCGGTTAATCACGGTGATAGCATCTTCACAGATTTTATCTTGTAGTTGCAAAAGGCGATCACACACCGCTGAAACTTCATTCTGTACTTGATAAGTCGCAATAATCGTCTGTTCAATAGCCCAAGAGCATTCTAGCCTGCGGAGTTGTCCAGCCGCACAAGTTTCTGCTAATAAATGCGGGTTAGTGTAATCTGCTAAAGCCTCAAATAACATTCCTCTCACAGCATCAATTTCAGCATTTCTCCGGCTGATATCTTGCAATTGCATCGCTGAACGAAAACGGTTTATAGCCTGGATAAACAACCCATACGCCCTAACTAAAATCGTGCGATGTTGTTCAAATTTAATATCTTGGGCTACCTGCTCAATTAATTGCCTGATTTCCGCTCCTTGGTCTTTTAAGGCTTGTTTCAAGTCAATAAAGCCATTTTTGACCTCCAGCCGCATTTGCTCAACTTCTTTCCTCAATTTGAGTGTTTGATGTAAATTCACTGCTGTTAATGCTACACCTGCAACTGTTCCCACACCAATCAAAGCGGTTGTAGCTTGTAACACTCCCAGACTACTTTGTATAGTTTGCAAGCTACCCATCACTGCTGTAAAATTTTGCTGATTTTGATACATCTGTACACCAGCTTTCAGGAAATTAGGAGTAGATACTAGTGGTACTAATGGGCTGTCGTTGACATTAGCACCAATAGCATGAGCAACAAACCGACCAGTAACAGGATCTCTAGCCATACTTAGAGGTACACCAACCTTACTAAATACTTGTTCATATTTACCAGCATCAATGCTGGATTGAATTATGGGTTCAAATTGAAACTGCATATTAGTATTTAGTGGATTCATATGTAATATTATTAGCTTAACTGACCATTTCCAATACCAAAAACCGTAATTGTGCGGTAAATAGGTTAATTTTGATTCAATTAGGGAATAATTATCTTATCCCTCTTCTGTCACTTTCCGGGAGGGCAATCTCTGGAAGCCTTATCAACCAATCAATCCAAGCTATCCTATTAGAAAAAAATGGGTTTTGTATTTGTTATTAGAAAGAAATTGTGCAATCGCTTGGTAGATAAAAGCTCTAGAATTCAGAAATGGCAAATGTTTTCGGAGAGTGACAGAACAGGGATAAAATACTATATAAACGAGAAATTTTTATGGAAACTTCACGAGTTACCTCTGAAACTGTTGAGTTATTAAAAGAGATTAGTGGTGTAAGGCTGAGTCAACAGGATATAACACCTTTAATTATATTTTTAGCATCTTTAATAGTAATTCTACGTGGTGTAGCAGATGCAGATGGCATGGCAACAGAACAGGAAAAGCAATGCTGGGAAAAAATTCTCCAGCGTTTCATAAAATCACCAATGACAATACTAAACCTAATAATGAGATATGTAAGTTCAGGAATAAAACTGCATCAGATTTATGCAGATTCTCCAGAATTTATAACTCTAACAGATATGCTGACAAATTCAGAAAGGCTGATTTTGATTAGTCTTGGCTATGAAATGTCATTTGTAGATAATGACATTAATTTACACGAGAAAAATTATATCGAAACAGTTGCTTATCGGCTGGGTATTGACTCTCAGCACTTAGCCATATTAGAAGCTGGATTTACGCATGATGTAAATGTAGATCCAGATGCTTTAGAGGAAGTAAAATTTTTGCTTGCGACTGATCGTTTTTATGCTCTAGATACTGCATTGATTGAGGCTGCTAATTATATTTTAGATACTTTACCTGCAAAAATAGAAATAGAAACAGATGAACAGACCGCACCCCTATCTTATGATGAGTTGAAAAAGTTCCAAGAATATCGTAAGAAATTACAATATTTTTGTTATCAAATTACCAATATAATTCAGGAATTTAGAAAACGTGGTTTTATACCGCAAAGTTTGATAGGAGAGATTGCAGAAGTATCTCTCAGAATAAAATCCCAGAGGTTCAGATTAGCAGTAGTAGGGGAATTTAGTAATGGAAAATCAACCTTGCTAAATGCTTTAGTGGGTGAAGAAATTCAACCAGTAAGAGCAATTCCTTGTAGTGGTACAGTAACAGTTCTAAAATATGGGACTCAAAAACGAGTAATTTGTCTCTATAAAGACGGAAGAAGTGAGGAAATTCCTCTTGATCAGTATAAAGTAAAAGCTGCAATTTCTAAAGAAGCTGCTGTAGAACATCGTAGTGATGAATTATTACAATCTGATCTTGAGGAAATTATTTTTGAACATCCTGAATTAGCTTTATGTAAAAGTGGTGTAGAAATTGTTGATTCACCTGGTTTGAATGAACATCCTGATAGAACTGCTATTACGTACAAACTACTTAAAGAGACAGATGCAGTAATTTTCTTAACTAATGCAGTGCATCTTCTGACCGAAAAAGAAAAAGAATTAATAAAAGATGTGAGATATCAACTTAATAACAGTGAAAGTAAAAACGCGGCTGAGAATCTTTTTATATTAGTTAATTTCATGGATATGTTGGATAATGAAGAAGATCACCAATATGTGAAAAAGCGACTTGAAACCTTTGTTGAATCTGAAAAATTACTCATTACAGCAGGTGAAAAACGTGTTCATTATATTTCTGCAAAAAAAGCATTAAAATCAATACAGAATAGGGATGATGATGAATATTTGAAATCATTTAAATATTTTACTCAGTCTTTGGAAAGATTTTTGACTTTTGAACGCGGAGCAATAAAAATTAAGCGTTCCGTTAATGAATTGGATAGCTTAATTGCAAAATCTTTAGATTTACTCATTCAATATAACAAAGTTTTAGAAGGCAAAATATCTCTTTCTAAAGCTGAAAAATTAGAAGTTCTAGAAAAAATTGGTTCAATAAGCGGACGCGAATTGAAACTCCGAAGTTTTGCAGAACAACTGAAAAATCAAGCAGTTAACGAAGCTCATGAAGCTTGGCATAAATGGTATAGTGAATTACCAGAAGAATTAGCAAAGAGATCAGTTACATGGAGTTCTAAACATTCCAGATTATTTGAACAAAAGGAATTAATAAAGGAATATACAAGTCAATTTTTGGAAGATTTAAAATCTACATTAAATCTATGGCAGAAATATAGTTTGAGTAAGATCATAGAAAAACATTTAGAAATTTTAAACGATAGAATTTTACAAGAGACCCATGAATTAAATACAAAATTAGAAATAATAGACAAAAATATTAATACTAGATTAAGTGGATGCATTAATTATGATCTAGTTAATATAGATACAAAGCCATTTTTTGGTACATTAGGAAGATGGTCGGTAAATGTGTTAACTTATGTTGTTTTAGCATCAAGTGGTTTAATACTTCTTGCACCAATAATATTTGGGGTTAATAATTTTATAAAAGGAGTTGATGAACAACAAGATACAGGAATCAAGCAAAAAATTATTGAATCGGGTTTATCAAAATTTGTAGATTCAAAAAATCAAATCTTAGAAGAAATAAACCAATATATTAGTTCAATACTTGAAAGCAGAATTGAATCTTTTCTTTCTGTTATTGATCAAGCTATATCACTTTGCGAAAATCTGATAGAACAACAAGATAGAATTGAGCAAGAAACCCTAGAACAACGCGAAGTTGAAAAAGCCTTTATTTATCAAAAACGCCAAGAACTTGAGCGCGTGCAGAATGAGTTGGAAGTTATCGTCAATAAATCTACTAATTTATAAAGACCATTCCAACCTGTAGAGACGTTGCATGCAACGTCTCTACCTGTAGGATTAAGGTATTTACAGCAAAAAGCCATATAGTCGTAAAACTTCGACTGTCGGCTTAAATCTTTGCTAAGACTGAATTTTTAAAATGGCTCAGGTCAGATTTGAACTGACGACCCCAGGCTTATGAGTCCCGTACTCTAACCAACTGAGCTACTGAGCCATGTTGTTTTATCAACTTCTATTAAGATAACATACAAATTTGGCTGTGGCAATTCCCAAGTCAAAAATTTTTGTCTAAATAAAATAAAAGAGGGAGAAAATCCCCCTCAAAGAACAAGACAATTATTAAGTTGCAGACAACTAGAAATTACAGGCGAGCAGGCAGGAAGGCGATGGGGTTGACTGCCTTCTTGGCTGCTGTATGGACTTCAAAGTGGGTGTGGGGGCCTGTGCTGAAACCAGTGCTACCCATTGCAGCAATTGTTTGCCCTTGCTGCACTTGTTGACCTACTTGCACCAAAATTCGGCTGTTGTGACCATAGCGAGTCAGGGTGCCATCAGAATGGCGGATATCAACGAGGTTGCCGTAGCCACCGTTGTTCCAGCCTGCTTTTTCTACTACACCCTCAGCCGCTGCATAAATCGGTGTACCGGTGGAGTTAGCAATATCAATTCCCTTGTGCATTCTGCCCCAGCGCCAGCCGTAGCCAGAGGTGAGAACACCCTTTGCTGGCCAAATGTAAGCCGTGGAGAAGCTAGACGGGTTGGGTGTAGCTGCTGGGTCAATCGCTCTGGGTAGGTATTGATCCACTGCTGCCAAAGGTGGTAACTGTGGAGAAACGGTGGTTCCCCGCATTTTTCCTAAGGAATCAGCAGCATTTACACCGCTCTTAGGTGTTCCTAACCTAGCGCGGGAGGGAGACCACCGCGAACCCCCTTGATTTGACAGAAACTCTGGATTGATTGGTTCGTTAGCCGGTTGAGTAGCGCGGAATAAGGGCTTAACCGGTTGGGCGCTATAGCTGGGCAGAATTGGTCTGGGAACCGGAATCTGCACGGCGTTTGGTTGCGAGAAGGGGCTAGATGCCGCGAAATCCCTGGATTTCATCACAGGAATCGGTATTGCGGCACTCTCGCTTACCGCAGTGTCGATTTCGGTAACTTCTGGCGTAGCTGTACCAGACTGTTGAGCACGGTATTTCTGCCGCAATCTCTCAATTTCTGCTTGTAAGCTTCGGAGACGCTCGTTACTTTTTCCCTTGGCTACCTTTTGAGTTGGTTTTTGAGCCAGCTGATATTCGGTAAAAGCCTTTGGTACTGGGGTATCGCCGCCTACACCATAAGAATTATCAGGGGCTGTTTCTGGTGCGATCGCGCGGATTGCAGTGCGGTCGGCGATGGGCAACGCCCCGCTGTTCGCGATGGGCTGCGCCCCGCTGGAAGCGATCGCATTAGCAGTATTTGCCTGAATCTGATTATTTATAGTTACCTGTGTGGGGACGGTAACATTGGTGTTATCGGCAATAACTGGTAACTGTGAAGCTACAGGCAGATTGGCTTTGATACTAGCCGCATTCACAGAGGGAGTCACTATAGTAAAAGTGCTGCTGGTCTGGGCAACGGTAGGCTGAGTTACTACCTGTGGCTGGGCAACAGTACTACGCTCTAACCCAGCAACAGGAATCATCAGTTTTTGACTGATTTGCAGTTGATTGGGATTGGCTAGATTATTCGCCTTAACTAGTTCTGAAACTGAAGTACCGTGATTGCTAGCGATCGCTGCTAAGGTATCTCCCGGCTTAACTTCGTAGGCTGTGCGAGCCGACGGTGCGGCAACTTTTGGTGTAGCTGGTGCAGGCATTGGTAATTGCTGCATCGCCGCACTCGTCTCTTTGTTCTGTTTTAACTTTGATATCAGGCTGGATTTGCTGGCATCAGTGACAGATTCCGACGGTGCTTTTACAGTGCTCTCGGCTACAGTCGTCGGCTGTGCCAATTCAATACCAGCTTGTGATGAGTTTTTGGTTTCCCCAGACTGCAACTGAGCCAAACTCTTTCTTAAACGGTTCGATTTTTCCTGTAAGCGATTTAGGGCAAATTCTTGCTGCGCCTTTAGTTGTGCATTAACTTCATCACTGGCTGTATTCACAATCACCGATGAGGGTTGACCACCAGCAACACCCTCAGGGCTAGAGAATTGTTGTGATGGCTCAGACAGCTGCTTGGCTGTTTGTACTGTGCCCTGAACTGTCGTGTTAGTATCACTCAGTCCCTTTGCTACTTGGGGCTGGATGTAGACCGTATTTTTGTCAGCTACTGTTGATCTGGAAATTGCTTCTGATGCAGGAACTTGCACAGCCATGCTACTGGCGGCAATTTGCCATTTAGCTTCAAGCCCAGGCACTTGTGAAACTGCTGTTGGTTCCACTATGACAGGATTTTCAGGCACGCTCGCTGTTGAGACGGCGCTTGACTCCAGCTTTGTGGTGGCAAATTTCACCTCAGTCTCAGAAGCAGCAGGAATTGTTGAGGCTGCCTTTTGACTGCCTACAGGGGCTGCTGCTTGGGCTTGATCGCTTTGTCGAGTCACCAAAAGGCTGGTTGCTCCCATGGAGATTGCCAAGCCAATCATGGCGGCTTGGGTTCGCGCCCGGCGGTTTACTTTGGGATTTATCACATTTAAATGCTCTACCGGGGCATCATCACTGCTGGGGTTATTTTTCAACACAGCCTTCACTCTCTTTTTCAATGCTCGTTTCAAAGACGACCTCCTATGATCACTAGCGCTTAACTGATCTCGATTTATCAGTTTGATTCTAGTCAATTATTTAGATCACATCGAACTATAGATCAAGATCACACTCACCAGAGATGCTTACGCAAGATTAACCTGCTTCTCTGATTTAGACAAGTTTACACCCGTTAGTAAATCTTAAATTTTCTGTGCATACTTGTCTGAACCACTCCTCACAAAAAAAGGAATTTTTACTCTTAACAGTTAGTTGTACACGCCTATTTGGCTTTTAGCGCGGGGATTGGACAAATATTATAGCTTTGCCAAGTCCACTGTCACTGTTAGCAATTAAGTCGCTACGACTTCTGGATAAAGTGATGTCCCCTGCTGTAGATATCTTCAAGATATTTTTAGGCAATCCGTCTTACCAACACGAGACTTTACGTTGATTATTCCCTAAAAAACAACCGTATGAACTCTCAGCGGCTGTTTCGCTGCTTTTTAGTGCCATTGGACTAAAAATAGCCTAAATGCTTGGTCAGAAAGGCTTTTAGCTGTTTGATTTCCTGTTAGAGATCATTCAAATTCATCAAAATCTATCATTTAAATCGGCGATGGTCTCGTAGTTTATATACAAATTTCTTATATTAGCTTAGACAGGTGAGTAAGCGTTCTTTACCTGAAAGTTGGCTGTTACTAAAGGCAGGTTGTATATTAAATAACATTATTTTTGTGGTAACAAGGGAGAAAGCTGTTGGGAAAATTCTCTTGTAACATGAGTGCTTTCAAAGCTTTAGTGAAGGCTTTATACATAAAGCACTGAGAAAATTATTGTAAATAACCTAACTGACGGCGGGCTTCAAACAAGCCTACAGCTACACTTACTGACAGATTTAAGCTGCGAACCCCTGGTTGAGCCATAGGAATGTAGACCTTAGCATCGCAAGCTGACAGTACGGCGGTTGGTAAACCTGTAGTTTCACTGCCAAACAGTAGCCAATCATCGGCTTGAAATTGAAAATTGGCATAATTACAACTGCCGCCGACGGTGAAGCCTAACCATCTGCCGCCGCGCTCATGATGTATGTTCTTAAAGGCTTCTAGAGATTCGTGATAGTGCAACTTGACATAAGGCCAGTAATCTAAACCCGCTCTTTTGAGGTAGCGATCGCTAATTTCAAACCCTAAAGGCCCCACCAAATGTAACTCTGTACCTGTAGCCGCACAAGTACGGGCAATATTGCCTGTGTTGGGAGGAATTTGTGGGTTAACTAAAACTACCTGAGGCATGGTAACTAAAAGTTATGTATTTGATAAAACAATCTAAATATTAGTGGCAAAATCTATCTAATGATAGAGGTGATTCATAGGTTTTATTAATATCTGTCAAGCAGATGCTACACATTAGATATTTAAAACTAAGCAAAAATACTCTCACAACAATATCTGAGAGTATTTTTGTTTAATGGCGTCTCCAGAAAAATTTAACATTTAGACAAAGACAGCGGTTCTGGTCTTATGCCAGTAAAGACGAACACAACTTGTCTTCTAGTTCCATTTCCCGTTCTTGGGTGGCAATAATTGCCTGGGTGATGACGCGCTGGGTGTCAAACCCGATGGTGTGCAACTGTAACCACTGTTGGGCTTCATTGCCTTCGCGGAGAATTTTGTGTAAAGGGGAAAGGAAACAACTAAAGCCTCGTTGTTTTGCGATCGCCCAAACATCTTGATAAAGTTCCCCAATCCAATCTCTGGCGATGATACTTCTACCATCTTGCCAGTGCTGTAAACAAGCATCAAGGCTACTGCTAGCCGCTGCTGCTTCGTTGCTAGCCGTCAGGGTGATCAATTCTTCTGGGGAGAGACTGCTTTGGGTTAATGGGTCAATGTCAGGGTTTTCGATGATCTGTAACAATCGGGCTTCTAGCAAGGCAGTAATCGCTAACAAGGCAATAGGATCTGTGACTAAATCACAAATTCTTAGTTCCAGACGATTCAATTCATAAGGACGGCGATCGCCATTTGGTCGCACCGATGACCACAAATGCCGCACGTTTTGCATTGTCCCCGCAGCCAGTTGTGCTTCCACCCATTGAATATGATCGGCATGACTGGCAAATAAAGGCACACGGGCAGGGGTTTGAGGAAAAAGACCCCAACGGGTCGAGTGATAGCCGGTAGCTTTGCCATCTAGGAAAGGCGATGAGGCACTGAGGGCGAGGAATAAAGGAGCTTCCAAACGAATCACCCGACAAGCCCGCATTAACACTTCTGGGTCGCTGATGCCAATATTAATATGGACGCTGGCGGTAACTACCTTTGTTCCGTAGCTTTGCTCAATGTATTCGTGATAGGGGTTAGTCGGATCGGAACGCAAAAAGCGATCGCTCCCACCCAAAGACAGAGTACTCCCCGGTATTAAAGTGTAACCGCCCAAACGTTGGAGATAGTTTCGCAAAGTCCGCCGGGGACGCAGCAAACCACACAATTGATTCTCATAGCTACTCGATGGACTGGTTATGTATTCTACGTTACGGCTATCTGGCTCCCGCATAAATCCATTCAACGCCGCGATAATTTTATCGGAGAGACCGACGATTTCTCCTTGAGGCGTGCCAGTATACATCTCGATCTCAAAGCCTTTTGTTAAGACCACGTTATTCTCCTCGGCGCTCTTGGGCTAATAAATTGTATCGAATGTGACGGATTTTTGCATCTTCATTTAAGTGGATAACAAGTTAAGAATCTGGGACTTAGACAAAATCATTAACGAACCGCAAAGGGCGCAAAGGACGCAAAGGAAGAAGTTTTGAGAGAGTTATTGTGTAAGTACTAGAATTATTAGTCACCGCCCCGTTTTTTGATCTCGGTTTTCTTCTTCCCTGGCTTTTGAGGTGCAGGAGGTGGTGATATAAATTTATCGGGTGAATCACTCTCTTGGGCAATATTGAGACGGAGAAACTGCGCCCACACGTCATTGCTGAGTAAATTTAGTGCAGTTTCACGATTGTTAATCGCGATTAAACAGAAAACTTGACGCCATCCCCGCCCCAATGGCTCAATAAAAGCGGCTTCAACTCCAACCTGACTCAGCAACGAAAGCGCCGTTTTTAAACTCGCCGAATCACCGGGTATATTATTCGACCTTAACCCCTGAAGCACCACATTGAGCCACACAGGCAGAAGTTCCAGCCAGTTATGCTGCTGTATCGCTGTCAGTGCGACATCTTCCATAGCCAGCGCCCCCCAAATACAAAGAGACTCTACAGCCAGTTGAAAATCGCGGTTTTCTACAGCATTTGACCATAATTCTTGGGCGTGATTTTGGCAGCGTTCAGCGAGAAATTGATATGCTTCCTGGACTTGAGCGGGAATTGTGACTTGATAAACTGACTCACCTCGCGGTAGATAGTCGCCGCGATAAGAAAGCCAGTTATGAGAACCGCACAGATGGATTTTTTGATCAACTATGACTTCTTTAACGTGGGAATCTCCCAACCAGAAAACCTGTACACCCGGTAAACCCTCAGGTGTTTTTACTGCTTTCAATTTTGCCTCTATTTCTGGTGGAATTAGTCTTTCTTCATCTTCTCGTCGTCGCGCAATTCCATGTCCAATCAAAATCCCCACCCCGCGACTAACCAATTGCTGTAGCAAACTCAAAAATTTATCATCAACAACAGCTTGACTCACCCAAGGAGAATAAATCAAAATCTGACGTTTCGCCGAATTTAAAACCTCAGAAAAAGCTTCAGCAATTTGTCCATCACGTAACTGCACCGCCGTACCTGTCATAACATCTGATTTCTCTTCACCCCCCTCCTCTTTACCCCGCTTCTCTTCGCCCCCATTATTAACGGGGGTTGGGGGGATCTCATTGCTCTTAGTTTTATCTTTGCCCCCCTTATTAAGGGGGGTTGGGGGGATCTCATTGCTCTTAGTTTTATCTTTGCTCCCCTTATTAAGGGGGGTTGGGGGGATCTTATTTGTTTCAACCTCATGAATAATTGTTATTACTGGTAAATTATCCTGTGCAATTTCTAGCGCCATTTGGCGAATCTTTTCGAGTCTTGATTCTCTGACGGCATTTTTCTGATTAAGAATCGCCTCACGCTCAAAATTGATGGTTTCATTTGACAATTCACACAAAGCCTGCAAAGAAATCTTACCTTCATTTTGCAATGCTTCTAGCCAGTTTGATGCTGCCTCTAAAATTCGCTTACCTTGTCTTAGTTGAATGCTTAATTTATCTTCAAGCGCATCAAAAATAACAAACAGCGAGATAGTTTTCCAAAGGCTTTGCGTCGGAGATAATACCCGAAAAGAAGTAACAACTTTCCCCTCTTCTGGCAGATGAAGACCTAAATCTGATTCCAGAAGTTTTTGCTGTAATTCCTCAAGGGATAAAGAAGAAATATCAGAAAATTTATGATTAAAATTTACATACTTTGCCAAATCTGGTAAATTTACTGTGGCATCATTCAAAGATTCAGACTGAAAACTAATATTTCCGCCTAGAGGGTCAGAAATAGCATAAACTTGCACAGAGTATGGCGGCTGAGGTACAGTTCCTTTTTCATAAAATGAACGCCCTTCAGAAGTGACTGTAATTTGAGATGCTACCGCCAAAGTTTGCAATGTCTGAAGAGTAGCAATAGTACTTTTGACGAATACAGAATCAAGCCCAAGTACAGACGCTAGTTCATCCGCTGTAGGTGGCGGTTCAAATTCAATCCCCGCCCGGATAATAAATTCTTCGAGGACGTTAAATTGACGGGGTTCTTTAATATTTAACTCTACAGTATTTTGACGCAAATTATAGCGAAATTGACGCGCTGCTAAAACTGATAAACCAGAACTTTGCGCTTCAATTTTCTCTACCGCATTTTTGAGAACATCATCAATAGGTTTAGTTGCAGACGCGAGAAACATCAATAAAACCTCCATGACGACTGACAATGTTTGCAACTTCAGAATACATACTGCCGGCTATGCCTGGTTTACAGGTAAATAAATCGTGACAACCGACAATTATTAGTAGTTCTTGAGCGCGGGAAAAGGCAACATTAACCCGTTCTGGCTTTTTAGCAAATCCCACATCTCCCTGATTATTATTGCGAACCATACTCACAATTACAACAGGTCTTTCCATACCTTGAAATTGGTCAACTGTACCAGTACGAATTTGTAATGAAGGGTAAAGTTCAGATTGCAGACGTTCATCAATTTTTCTCAGTTGAGCGCCATAAAATGTAATTACGGCGATTTCTTTGGGTGATTCACCATTAGCAACTCTAGAACTCCAAGTAGTCTCAAATTGCTGACACAAACGCTCAATCGCATCAATTTCTTGAATATTAAAGAACGAAGTTCCCTCACGTTGCTCTTGAAATTCCTTCCCTCCAGGCATTTTCACCCAATTAATATGATGATGTTCTTGGATAATTTCGCCGGCTAGATGATGAGCGCGTTTGCTGTCAGGCTCCAAAATGCCACATTCTAGTTTACCATCATAAAACTGATTGATTGCACCCATAATAAACGGGTGCATTCTATATTGTGTAGTTAGCATTTGCTTAATACTTTCATCAGCAGTTTCAAACTGGATTTTAAATAGAGATTCTTCTAAATATTTTAGTTCTTCTCTTCCACTACCAATCTCTTGAGCAAGTTCTTCTAAAGTTCTAGTATCAAGCATTGGTGGTAATTGTCGATGATCACCTACCATAACTAACTTTTTGCCTTTTAAGGCAGGAATTAATAACTCTGGTGGAGTACATTTACTAACTTCATCAACGATGACAACATCAAAATATTTGAATTCTTCAGAAAAATTATAATTTGCTGCTTGAACGCAAGTGATACCGACGACATTAGCATTGTCTAGATAAATTCGCCTTAAATCTTGTTGATCACGTTCTGAAGGATTGCGGAGTTTAGCTATCCAATCTTGGACAAAGTGCTGATATCTATTGAGATATTTTTCTTCATCTTGCAGTTGCTGTTGGCAAGAATCAAACTGATTTTTAATGCCGCGTAAAAGTTTCAGATTAAATAAGTCATTATCAGAAATCTCAGGTTTAAATTTTTCAGGTATTCTTTGCCATTCTATCATCCACCAGTTTCTTTCTTCGGTTAATTTTTCTGATGGCTGCGTTTGTAATTTATGTTCTAGTTCCCGTAGTTTAATTTGGATTAGTTCAAGTTCTTTAGAACAACTTGCAGTTTCTTCTTTTAGCTTTGAGGAATGCTCATGCAGAGAGTTTTTGATTATCTCTAGCATCGCCAAAGAATCTAATGAAAAAATTAAGCTTTCAAGCTGACTGATGCCAATTTCCCAAGAATGGATTTGCTTTGAGAATTCTTCAGGTTGTTCCCAAATCTTTGATTGAGTTGCGAGATATTGTTCAGTGAGAATGCGTAATTGAGCAGGTATGTTTTGCTGTTGGCTAAGTTTTTGCAAGATATTAATAACTTGTTCAAGTTTCACACTAGCATCTTGCTGGACTTTCTCTATTTGATGTTGAGTAGCGAATATTTGCTGTTGAATGATTTCATTTTTCTGAAATTCATCTAATTGTCGTTGCAGATTTTGAAGCTGTTGTTCAGTTTCAGTTTTGACTTTTAAAATACATTGACGGGCATTTGCCAGGATAGTTTCTAGTAATTCTTGTGTAATCTGGGTGAGGGTAGAGTCGATGTTATTCCATTCATAAACTGCACCGTAAGTTTTTTGTAATCTAACTAAAAAAAGCTGGGTATTCTCAACCAGTAATTTTCGCTGTTTTGGGGTGAGCAGTTGATAATTGCTAAACTGTTGAGCAATTTCTTTCCATTGAGTGCGATCGCTTTTTACTAGCACTATTGGAATCTGACTAAAATTTTGCTGTAAAAAATAACTAAAATTATGCTGTTTACCCCTTCTGTCAGAAAAAGCTCCCTCGGCTTCATAAGACATTGCCTTTGTCAATAGCTCCCATTCTGGCAGGTTTATGATGTAACCTTTGGGCAAAATTGGCAATTTTAATGTATTGGCAAACATTAATAGCCCTACTGGTAAGTCCAGCAGATTTTCTGTTAAAGGTAAACCGGATTGCTGACAATCTTTTAAGACTTGATAAAGATGGGAAGATGCTGTAGACTTCCATTCTAAAACTGCTGAGATAATATAATCAATTTCCCGTTTGCGGTTTTCCCAAATCTGGATTGTTTGCTGTAGGTTTTGCTGTTTGTTCAGGATGGGCTGATAATCTGCTTGTAGCTGATTTAAAGAAGTGGAATGCTGTTTAAAAACTTGCACCAGCGCTGCAACTTCAGACATGGCTACAGTCGCATTTTGAGCAGAAGTAAGAGCAGTTCTAAATTGAGAAATTTCTGTTGCTACAGTCTCACGCAACCAAACTGCTAACCCAAATACACCACAGGCTGGACGAACAAAACCAAGTTCATCAGTATACTTAATGGCTTGACGAACGTTTTCCCAAAAGTTTTCTACTTGATTATTGCCTTCTGTGTAAGGCTGAAGACGAGGCAAAAAGTTTTTGACTTCAGGAGATTCCCAGTTTATATTTGGTGCAGTTTTTAGAAAGTTCTCCAAATCCGTAATTAGGAATTCAACCTCGTTCTGCTGCGCTGCTACTTCGCTGTAAGCTTGTTCTTGAATTTTACAGTTTGACTCTAGCTTTAACTTATTTTTCTTGAATTTATTTTGTTGTAGAGTGAATTCTTGCTCTGCTTTAAAGTAAGCTGCAAATCTTGGTGCTGATGCCAGCAATTGATTGAAAATCTGAATATTTTCGTGGCGTTGGCTGAGACTATCTTCGCAGTCAGTTGCGGTATTTTCTAGCCATCTGCCAATCACTTGGTCTTCTAAAAATGGCTGTCCTTCTTCCCCGACTTTCTCGGCTCTTCCCTTGCGTACAGCCCGAATAACTGGGTTGTGAACTAATCTACTCAGGGCGTTATCTACTGCTAAATTGGCTTGAGACGCTATTAAGGTGCGTCCACCGCGACGGGCTACTTGATAACAAATCTCGGCAATTACGGTAGTTTTACCTGTCCCTGGTGGCCCTTGAATGAGAACTAAATCTTCAGCTGCTAGGACTTTTTCAACTGCTGCTTTTTGTCCGGGGTTAGCGGAGGATAATAATAAGTCTTCTGGTTGAAGTTCAACAATTTTTTTAATTCGTCTTGCTTGAGAAGCATCAAATAAAAAGTTACCTAAATAGGGGTTTTGAGTCCGACCATTATTTAATTCATCTAAGGCTTTTTTCTTGCGCTGAATTTGTTTGATTTCACCAACAGCTTCAAAAAATAAAAATCCGGTGGTTGGTAGCTGATAACGTTCTGTTGCTATGTAGTCAGCTAGTTCGCGTTCTAGTCTGACGCGGATGATGGAACCCTTGGGGTCTACTTCTTCAATAGAGCCTATTTGGCGGGCGTTCTGCCAGTCTTTGCCTTTGGGAGCAGTCTCGAATAGTTTGATGTCTTCGTTTCTTGTCCGTTTTGCTCGTTCCCAAAAGTTCGCCGCTTCTAATAAATTTTCATCGTTACCGTCAAGGGTGGCAGAGGTGATATTAATTTCAAAACTAATCTGCCTTTTGAAGTCATGTTTGTAGCTGATGTAAGAGACACAAAACTGCCGGGCTTTGGCAATTTTTTCTTCAATTTGCAAAAAGCCTTTCCAAGCTTGTAATTGATCTTCTGTTGGTACATGATTACCGCAAACTGGCATGGTTGCTATGCGTGCCAATGCTTTTGCTGGAATGCCGATTTGATGATGATGATTAGGTAAAAGTCGCATTCGATAAGCTACGGCATAGGCATCAGCATTGCCTCGTGAGGTTTGGAGCAAATGAGCCGAGAGAAGTTTTAAACCGGGTTGTCCATTTTTGTTTACAGCTACTGTGAATCCTAAGGTTTTTTTTAATTCCTTAAGTCTTGGGGGTAGTTGAAAGTCATCTCTGTCTGTGGCTATTGTCAAATTCCAAATTTCTTCTCCTGGTTCTTTTCCAGAACCCTGGCGACGTATATAGAAAATGCCAGGTTTTTGACCGACGCATTCAAACATTAACTCGTGAGCACGCTCTCGCCGTTCTCGAAATTCGGGATATGATCTAAGGGCAGTTTCACCTTCTAAATTTTGGATTAACCGATCAATTATCGCACCTATGAACATATAGCCCCAATCTTCAGATTCGGTGTTCAGGTTATGAGATTTTAGTTTATTGGCAGATGTGCCAATGTTTTGAGTATTTGATTCTTTAGAATTTGCTGGGGACATAAGCTTTTTAGCTGCTGTACGAATGCGTTGAGCATCTGATTCTGGTACGGAGTTACTTTCGCTTTTGACTGTAATATGGAGTTGATTACAAATTGCTAATAGTTTTGTGCTAGGCAAATTTAATTCTTTTGATAGTTCGTAGATTCTAACTTTGGCTTTGTTCATCCGCTAATGACTATAGTCTATATTGCTGATAAACCTGACTGGCGGCGCGATGTAGCAAAGAGTGACGCCAGACGAGGGATTTCATATCTTCAGCATAACCGCCACCGATGACGCAGGCTACAGGATAACCTGCACTCACACAGGTACTCAGAACCTGCATTTCTCGGCGGAAAATGCCTGTGTCGGTGAGGGCTAATTTGCCGAGGCGATCGCCAATATGCGGATCAACGCCGGCATCATAAAGTACTAAATCTGGCTTGACATCAGACAATAAATCTGGTAGGTATTGCGCTAAAGTTTGCAAATAAACGTCATCTTCCATCCCCTCTGTGAGGGGAACATCGAGATCGCTGTTTTGCTTGGTGCCGGGAAAATTCACTTCGCAGTGCATTGAGAAGGTGAAAACACTTTTGTCATCTTGGAAAATAAAAGCGGTACCGTCCCCTTGATGAACATCTAAGTCTACAACCAAGATTTTCTGGACTATTCCGAGTTGTTGCAAAACGCGGGAGGCGATCGCTAAATCGTTGAAAATACAAAAACCAGATCCATAACCAGGAAAGGCATGATGAGTCCCACCAGCCGTATTACAAGCTAAACCATGACTCAGAGCTAGCTTGGCAGTCAGTATTGTACCACCAACCGCTACACAGGTACGATTTACCAGCGCTGGACTCCAAGGCAACCCAATACGCCGCTGTGCTTTAGGTTCTAGGGTTCCCTCACAATAAGCTTGAACGTAATTTGGCGTGTGAACTAACTCAATCAAATCTTGGGTTGGACGTTCAGGGGCATAAAATTGTTCTTGATGCGCCACCCCATCAGCCAACAGCAATTCATAGAGTTGTCGAAACTTGGACATCGGGAAGCGATGCCCTGGAGGTAGTGGGGCAATATAGTCTGAGTGATAAATAATTGGCAAATCCATTTCTAAGGCCAAATACGCCAAGAGATTTTCTAGAAATCAACAACCAAGGTTGAGTTTGCTCTGATCAAACTCGTTGATGAATTGTGGAAACTGGAAATTAATTTAATATATTTTTTTGTTGCCAATGCAACGAGTCGTCTGAGTATATTTACCGCCAATTCACTAGCAAATCATTTCTTTGATAAATCCCTATCATCCATATAATCTCTTGGTCAAAACTACATTCTCACTTTACATGATACAGCGCCATAGCTAGAAGTAAAATTTACCTTAATCTTTCCTTGATCTCAAATCATACCTTGACCCCTAACAAGGTAGAATCTAGCCAGCATAAGTGATTGGTGATGAATACCATAACTGACAATCCCTAATTTAAAATTGATTATGACGCAATGGATTCTACCGACTGCATTTATTCTGGCTGGCTTACTGGCTGGAATCGTTGGCGAAAAAGTTATCTTCAAAAAACTGAAATTATTTGTTGTTAGAAAACAAATTCCTGGGAGTGAAATCATCTTTCAATCCCTGCACCGCATGACCTTTATTTGGTTTGTGGTTGCAGGTTTTTTCTGGGCAATTCTCAGTTCTCCCCTCAAGCCAGATATTGCCATTGCCCTGCAAAAATTTATCACCATCATTTTGATGTCTTCAGTGACGTTAGTCTTAGCCAGGCTGACTGCTGGTTTTGTAACTCTGTTTATTCGTCGCACTGAAGGAGTTTCGACATCACTAATTTCTAATTTGGCTAAGGCTACCGTTTTAATTATGGGTACTTTAATCCTACTGCAAACCCTAGGCATTGAAATTACACCCATCATCACGACTTTAGGAATTGGTGGTTTAGCGGTAGGTTTAGCACTGCAAGATACTCTAGCAAATTTTTTCTCTGGCTTTTACCTAATTATTTCCAAGCAAGTTAGAACCGGAGATTATGTAAAATTAGATGGGGGTCATGAGGGATATGTGACTGATATTACTTGGCGAAATACAACCATCAAAGAAATTTCCAATAATGTGATTATTGTCCCTAACTCTAAGTTTGCAACGTCAACTTTCACCAATTATCATTTACCCGCTAAAGAAATAAGTTTAACCATCAATGTAGGTGTGAGTTATGACAGTGACTTAGAACTTGTCGAACGGGTAACTGTAGAAGTTGCCAAAGAGGTGATGCAAGAAATTGCTCTAGAACTAATAGCAAATGAGCCATATATGCGATTTCACACCTTTAATGATTTTAGTATAGATTTTACGCTTTATATGCGTGTAAATGAATACTTTGACCAGCGGATTGCTAAACACTTATTGATTAAAAAATTGCTGAAACGCTATCAGCAAGAAGGAATTCAAATTCCCTTCCCCGTCAGTGAAGTTTATTTCCCAAAAAATGGACAAAAAAATTCAGCTACGAAGCTGAATTAATTGTTGATATTTAGTTGTCTGCTCTACAACTCAACACAAAAAGAAATTATTTTTTGCCACCAGGAGTCCGGCCGCCTTCGTCGTTACTGCCACCACGAGGACTGGAATTACCAGGATCACATCCTTCCGCACCATTGCCAATTCCTTGGTTGCAATTGCGACGCTCAGGTTTGACGCGTTCCCGTTCCCCTCCCATTTCCATCGGTTGAGTTTCAGTCCGCTGCTCAACTTCAGCTTGTGACTGTGTTTCTGCCACAGCGTATTGCGAGGATATATCCGTTGCACTCCCTGTGCTAACTAGTGATTTGTATAGTAAAGCGCAGACTTCTGCTCTTGTTGCTACCTGTTCAGCATTCAGCAACTTCACATCGGGATAGTTGACAATAACGCCACGTTCAGTCAAGGCAGCAATCAAACTGCGGTATTCGCTACTAATGGAAGTAGCATCGCTGTAAACAGACAAAATATTCGTAGTCGAACCGCTAGATTGAAAATTTAGTCCCCGTGCTAATGCTACCAAAACCTCTAAACGAGTCAGGCTTTGGCTAGGGTTGAATTCCCTACTGGCAACGGTGTTTAAAAAGCCCATTTCATAAGTTTCGCGGATGGCATTGTAAGCCCAATTTCGGCTAGAGACATCCCGAAATGCGATCGCTTGGCGAACCTTAGTTTTGCTATAGGCTTTCCGCAGCAGTGCAGCAAATTGAGCACGAGTCACCGGCGCATCAGGACGGAAACTGCCATCGGGGAAACCCTCAATAACTTCCATCGCTGCCAATTCACCAATAAAATCTTTAGCCCAGTAGTCTTGAGAGACATCAGAAAACGCCACCTGGACGCCTTTAGCTACACCCACCTGGCGATAATAGCTTAACAACTGGCTAAGTTCATAGCTGGAGTTATCGCTAACTTCAGTCAGCTGCACCAAACTACCAGGAGTAACCCTTAAAGCCTCAGCCAAGTTAGAACTAAAGGCGTTAATTGACTGACGCACTAAACTGTACTCACCCTTGGTGTAAGAGGCAGGATAAACGCTGGTTGTCGCAACTGTTGAATAACCTTCAGCTTGGAACTGACTCACCTTGACGGTTTGGGAACTGCTGAGGAAACTAACGCTTTGGTTGCTAACTTGGCTGAAGTAGTCGTAGGTGGTACTGCCGCTATCAACCATGCCGTCTTCGTCAGCATCAACACCATAAACGGTGCGAACGACTCGATATTCTGTAGGATTGGCAGACAAAATCAGGTTAACTGTAGAGTTGGCCGCCAAACATTCAAATTCGCTATAGCCAATAAAGCGGTTTTGAGTATCGTACAGTCTGACAACAACGCGATCGCCTGCTTTAAATCCCTTAACAAATTTGATTTTTTGCTTGACTTTGTACTTGTAATCACCCAAAAACCTTTCTTTATGATACTTCTTGCCATGTTTACCCTTGAGAGAAACACGGGCAATCACATCTGTAAAAGTCCCGGCAGGTTGCCAAATACCTAGGCTAAAACCTGAACTTTTCCCCTTGTAGCCTCGGCTGCGGCCTTTCTTATCATCATTGTCGTCGTCTTTCTTATCAGCTAAAAGTTGTTGCCCAGTCGAATTGCTGAGTGTGAATTCACTGGTGGTAGATACACCTGTTGCTGCATAGGTTGAAGCGATCGGCGAAAACATGACTACAGAAGCAGCTGCAACCACGATTTTGCTCACATGAGCTAGATAACTTGAATTCATATATTTGCTCTCACACCGTACCAAGATACTTGATGGTTAAATGGGCGACAATGTTCCCCCGCCTTAAATTAATCTCTTGGTCTACGTGAAAACTACATCTCGATAATTTTGCTAATGCCTAACTAACCCAACATCTCAGGCATATTGCCTCAACGATAAAATCATCTCTATCAACCGATATAAAAGGAAATTTTGCACTTGTCTGAGACTCCACATCCTCAGAAATAGTAAATTTTTACGACGAAGGGAATGCCAAATGACGTAGCTATTTTTGTAAAATTTCGTTTACAAAATAAAGTATTTTCTTCATAGCAGGTTGTAATAAATATTTGCATATATGCTTAAGTCACACCAAGCTCAGTGGTGGTTAGCTACTTTTGCGCTGGAGAACTGCCCTCCAAAAGCAAAAACTGCTCACAGATGCACATAGCATTCCATTAGCAGTGGTTCTGAGTAGAGCCAGTATCAAATGAGATTAAAAGTTAGCGGCACTTTTGACATGCCATTATCGTTGAACACCGAGTATTGGGGGCAAAGAAAGTGGGAACACAACATTTGCTGATTAGCTGCTGAAAAGCTTGCAGAGAATCACTTAGGATTTGTACAGCTAGCTACCCGTCTAATTTTTTCTCGTTAGCTCTGGAGATTTTGCGGATAGGCTCTTAATTCACTAGCTTTTTCACCTGTTACCCAAATAAGCTAAGGTGTTCAAGCTAGTTTTACGAGACTCTTGAACTTTCTCATCATCGCGGCGCCAGAGCCAGTCAGTGCTAGGATGCCGAGAATGCTGGAAGGTTCTGGGACATCTGCTGGGGGTGGAGTAAATGTGCCGACATATTCTACTTCCAGCGTTGATGCCGCAACTGTTTGAAGTTGGACATCAACATTATTACCACCGCCACCGAGGGAAAAACCCATTAAGGTCGTAGGCTCCAAACTGAAGCTACCTGATCCTAAAAATTCACTAAGATTTGTATTGCTAGAGTCAAATGTGATAGAGGTTGAGCCATTGCCGATTTGGGTTGGGAAGGTTCTTGTTGCACCAGGAGCTACATTATTATATATCTGTTGTGTACCGAACGTCCCACTGATAGGAATTAATGGACCGTTATTATCTACGTATGCAATTAGTGGTGAAGGAGCACCGGCAACTGGATTAAAGTCAAATTGGGTCGCCGCCGCAGTCACCCTAAAGGTACTTGCCGAAGAATTATTGTTCTTGACAGTCCCAGAAGTACTGAGGTTAGTAGAAAGTCTAATGATTACCTGAGTTACCGTTTCTCCTGCTAGCGGAGTGTACTTATCGACTGTTAATACCGCTGCTGGGTTGTCAGTGAGTTCGGTTCTCAGTCCGCTGAACGACGCGGTGTTAGTCTTGAAACTAACTGCATTAGCTGTAGGGGATATAACTAGAGAGGCTAGAGAAACCGAAGCAGCTAGTCCAGCTATCTTCAAAGTTTGATGAAGTGGTTTTGTTGATATCATGATAATTGCGGATACTTATCGTGCAAAATTTTACCCTGTTTAGGGGGGTGATGCAACGCTATTAATAAAACTTTAAACAAATACCCCAAATTATTCTCGAAAAATACATAATCTAATCACCTATTTGTGCATGGAAATAGTTTTTGGCTAACTAGGACTTAACTGAGAGGAAATAGCAGATATGGGGTATGGGTTTACCGTCCTAGAAAAGTGCGTTAGGGAACGCACCCTACGGGTAGGATGCTTAATGAGATGTATCAAAAAACCATTTAAACAGCCTGAAAAAAAGTAAATTTGTACGGTACGTAAGTCCTTGCCACTAACAAAAATGTCACAATTAGTCTACGCTGTAGCGAGTCTAAGTGTGACATTCATGGTTTTTTAAGTTGACTGTCTCCTAAGTATCAACTACGTGATCTTGCCCAGCGAGTTCCTTTCCAAATACTAATAAATAAGACCGCAGAAACTAAAGCGCCTAAATTCCATTTCACAGAACTCTTGAGCAACCTCAGATTTCCAGAAGATTTCTTTGCTTCCCCTTGGGTCTTTATTTGTTTTTTAGCTTGACCAAGTTGTGCGAGAAGTTGGGTTTTTAATTCTTGAGGATCTCTCCCATCTAATGAGCGACCTTGACGCTTAATAAGATTCTCTAATTGTGTGGGTGTAGTTTCGTTCAGTTGCTTTTCAACCTGGTTTGCTTGAGAAACTTGTTGGGTATATTCCTGATTGAATTGCTCAAGGTTGGCTCTATATAGCCGAATGGTGCTAGTAACTCCCAAAGGAATAAGTAATATATACAATAATCCAACCAACAAAGTTAACCAGGATAACAATGCTAAGAGGGGGCGTTCCCATTTGGCTCGTTTTTCCAGCTTTCCAGAAAATACTAACAATAGCGACAATAACGGTACCGCTACCCGTTCTACTAGCGACCCCATTGTTTGAAATTCCCAAGCTGGATTCATCAGATTTAGCGGATAGAAAATCTCAACTATGTCAAAAAAGACTAATAGCAAAAGACCGTAACCAACCAAACGCCAAATATTAATCGACCCGATGAGAGACTCTATTGATTTACCCAATTTTATAGTCTCTACTTCAAGCAATCTATAAATGTCTAGTTCAGGCATAAATTTAAGGTTAGTTTAATGATTTGTTTCGACTTAAAATAGGTCTGACGCTTACGGACGTAAAACCCTTGATTTACCGGAGGGACAATTCCTGAATTCTACATTTGTTACTTGATGTCTAAGTCATATTAAAATTAGGGTTTTGGAAATCGGGGTTGCCACCACTGATACCAAGGAACCCAAATTTTCTCCAAGATTTGGTAGGCAGCCTCAGGTGTAGAATCTCGTAAAGGAATTGACATATATACCCAGAGACAGCGCTTGTCTATCAATGCCTCTTGACCTTGTAATACAGGCAGTATCCGCTCAAGGCGGACGTCTTTGAAGTACCGATTGTTTCTAAACTGTTCATGTGTAAAGGTAGTACCGCCGCGTGGGTTGATACAGGCGCTGAGGTAGGCTTGCTGCTGGTTTACCCCTAGACCGTAGTAGCCTAGCCCCTCTTGCTGACGCATAATACCAGAAGATCTGATCGAAGTGTAGCGCTGGATGAGTGAACTAATATCTGCATTAGATAAATTATGCAAATAGCGCATTTCGATATCTAAGGGTAAGTTGTTGTCAATGTATCGATAATGCTTTTGGGCCAATAGTTCTGGATACTCCCCGGTTGGTGTTTTCAGGGGGTTAGTTAAGCTAGGTTGCCATTGTGGTAGAGGGACTTCTTCTGGAAAAACAAAGGCTTGAATTTTCGGGTTACCTTGGTTCGGCTGTAGAATTACTTTTCCCACGAATAACAGTCCTGTGACAAACGTTAAAGCTAAAAGCTGAATGCGGACTTGTTTCCAGGAAGTCACCTTTATAACTCCGTAGCATTTAGATTTTTTGGTTGATTTATAGAGAGTAAAAACCAGCAGAAACTACCGAAAAATAAAGATGCAATTATGGAAAATATTAGGGAGCCATCTCCAAAATGCCAGTAGTCAAATGCTTGCTTGTCACCTTGTGCTACTAGAACAGCCATGAGGGCTACCCGTACACCGTTGATCATAAATCCTAAGATTGCAGCTACTGTTGGTATAAGGATTTTTTGCTGCCATTTTAGGTTAAATATTAAGATAAAAAGTACGGCTAATCCCAGCAAGTTGAGGATCAGAGCCATTCCAGCACAGTCAGCAATTACTTTTATACTCCCCGTTGGGAGTGTAATTGTGATTCCAGACCGAGTCACTTTAAAGCCTGTGTACCAAAGAATTGCTGTAGAAAATTTAGCAGTGAGTAGCGAGATATCTTTAAAAACTATCGATACTAATTTGTGTGCACTGAGAAAAAGTAATGCCAAAAATTCTATTTTGTATTGCGTTAAACCCTTAAAGCCAGAAGCGAGTAAGGCCAGTCCAAAACCAGAAATTAAAGGGGAGATGAAGAATAAGCCAGCAAAACTTTGCGGCGATGTACTGGTTAAAAACACTGTGGCAATGAGTAACAGACCTAAAATACTAGGAAAAATTCCACTTTCTAAGTTTAAGGTGTAGCGTTTTTCCTTGACTAAAAAACAGACAAATGCCAAAAACAGAAGATTTATTAAAAATACCTCAGAAGTGCTATCTCTCCAGGTTATATTTAGGTGAATAGCTATTAAACTCGCTCCTATTCCTAATAACCATAACTGCACATTTTTTAGTAAGTTCACTGTCCTAGTATCGGTTAGCATCTTTATTAAATTAACGGTAGTTATCAGTCACAGTTTTGATAATTAAAGAACTTTCCTAGGTTGGCTATTGCCGACTTAATCTAAATGACTCAGTTTGTTTATCTCTACTTCATGAAGGTTAACTCAAATTATTGATAATTCAGGTAAAGCTAGGTAGGAAGTTAAAGAATTGTTTTGCGTCTAAGTGGTAATGATATCAGATTTTAATGTCTTTTTCAATACCCTGCCTTGGTATCGCTGTCAGAGTCGGGGTAAGAAACCCCAGTGTTGGGGATTTGGAGGAGACAAGAAAGAGACGAATTCAATAATTTACCCTTTGGACGGAGAAGTTTACTATATAAAAATAATACTTTAGGAATCTTAATAATGAATTTAACTACCCAGCAGCCGCCTTCAGTCACCTTGGAAAAATTCTTGTGGACTTGGCAGGGGCATAAAATTCAGTACACTGTCATGGGTACAGGACGTCCCTTGGTGCTGGTTCACGGCTTTGGTGCTTCTATTGGACACTGGCGGAAAAATATCCCGGTGTTAGCAAATGCTGGCTACCAAGTTTTTGCGTTGGATCTTTTGGGTTTTGGTGGTTCTGACAAAGCACCAATTAATTATAGGGTGGAGGTGTGGGTAGAACTGCTGAAAGATTTCTGCACAGCACAGATTAAAGAACCAGCTATATTTATCGGCAACTCTATCGGCGCACTTTTAAGTTTGATCGTACTGGCAGAACATCCGGAAATTGCTGCTGGTGGTGTGTTGATTAACTCTGCGGGTGGTTTGAGTCATCGTCCTGATGAATTAAACCCTCCACTTAGGATTGTGATGGCAGCTTTTAACAAGTTGGTTGGTCATCCGATTACAGGCAAATTTGTCTACAACCGCATCCGCCAAAAAGCCCAAATTCGCCGCACCCTTTACCAAGTTTACTGCGATCGCCAAGCTGTGACCGATGAACTAGTTGATTTATTGTATACACCCTCTTGCGATCCAGGCGCACAGCAGGTTTTCGCTTCTATTCTCACCGCACCTCCCGGCCCAAGTCCAGAGGAACTATTGCCAAAAGTAGAACGTCCTTTATTAGTAATTTGGGGTGCTGATGATCCTTGGACGCCGATCTCAGGAGCTAAGATTTACTATGAGGCGCAAGAAAATGGCAAAGACATCAAAATTGTGCCCATTCCTCAGGCTGGTCATTGTCCCCATGATGAAGTTCCAGGTGTTGTTAATGCCCAGATTATCGATTGGTTAGCACAAAGGTGATAATTTCGCGCCAAGACGCAAAGATATCAGGAAGAATTTTGTGCTTATGCGCCTTGGCGTGGTTAAAATCTGGGTGAGTATCTCTGACTTTTACTCTAAATTAGACCTTGACAAAATCAATGTTTTGTGATTTCTCAATGGAGTTTGATGTGCAGAATACATAATGCAAGGGTAATTTCGCTCTGGGAAATTTACTCAGATCTACTCACGCAGATTTAATGTTCAATTCTTACTCCGTTGGGAGTATGGAGAAGGAGTTATCTCTCGGTAAGCTTAGAGAGATGAATTCTTTTTTGGAAGCGAAAATGTTTTCAAAAGACTTTTTCAGGGTGTGGAGTCGACTCACTTCCACTGACTCTGTAGCTGTGTCTACACCAGTCAAATGCTGGGAGATGAATTTTCTTTTGGCGACGGTAAAAACCGTTGGCCATTTCCTTAAAAAACATCTCTTGATGTATTTCCCAGATGTATTTCTCAGCTTTTGAGCAAGTTTAGCTAGAAATGAGTAAGTTTTTGTTTACTGATTCAAGCCCCTTCAGTCACTATCCAGATTTTTCCAAACTAGGTTATCAAGTTATTCGCGCACTAGGACGCAACCGAGACGAAGGACGTATTACTTACTTGGCTGATGTTCTTAACTCGAATCAAAAAGTGGTGATTAAAGAGTTCTGTTTAGCTAGTATAGCTACTGATTGGTCAGGCATGAAAGCTTATGATCAGGAAATTGAAATAATGCAACAATTAAATCATCCCCGCATCCCCCGCTATGTAGATTCTTTTGAAAATTTAGGGGATTTTTATTTAGTGCAGGAATATAAAAATGCCCCGTCTTTAGGGTTAAAACGCAGCTTTCATCCGGAAGAAATTAAGCAAATTGCGCTGTCAATTTTAGAAATTTTGGTTTATCTACAAACGCAAGTTCCGTCAATTATTCATCGGGATATTAAACCAGAGAATATTTTGGTAGATGAGCAATTGAATGCCTACCTAGTTGATTTTGGTTTGGCGCGGCTCAGGGGTGCAAAAATGGTTCTCAGCAGCTTTGTAACTGGTACGCCTGGTTTCATGCCACCAGAAGAACAGTTTGGTTATGCTCTGACTGAGGCGTCAGATCTGTATAGTTTAGGGGCAACATTGATTTGCTTACTCACTAACACCCGTGCTGTGGACATCGGTAAGTTAATTGATGATAACTATCGCTTTAATTTACAGAAATTAGTTCCTCAAATTAGTCCGAGTTTTGCTTCATGGTTGAGAAAAATGGTGGCATGCAACCGGAAACATCGCTATAGAAATGCATCTGTTGCTTTGACAGCGCTGAAGCCCATTCAGGTGATTGATTCTGCCACTGGGAAAGATAATTTTATTGCTGCTATCCAAGGGAGAAAACGCCTAACTTTACTGGGATTAACTACTATTGGTCTACTGGCTGTGGTGTCAGCAATTTTGTTGATTTCCCAGCCTGGTGATGCAGGTAAGCGATTGCTAGAAAATAAAGAATGTCTTGATTTTGAATTAAGGGAAAATTGCTTAAAGGAAACTGGATATTAGAGTATCTTGGCTCAGAGAATTCGCGGCTACACAGACACCACCTGGATTAGTCTTTTGGCTCAGAGAATTCGCGGCTACACAGACAAAACCCACCTTTCCTGCGGAACGCTACGCGAACGTGGGTTAAGAAATTCTTGATTTTGTATTAGCGAATATAATTAGCTCAAGACTTTTAAAAGTCTAAAGTCTCGGAACCTAACCCCCCAACCCCCTTCCCTGATAGGGAATGGGGAGTATGAGAATATTTCTTCTCTCTTTACAGCATCTCGATACAATTTGATATTTTACAAACATTCTCTTACACCCCTTCTACTGACAGTAATTATTCGGTTTTGTGTTGTGATAAAGTATGGCTAAGTAAGAAGCCTGTAAGCAACACTTGATAGCGCTGTGAAAAAAATCCTGATTTTGTCGGCTAATCCCATAAATACAAGCCAACTGCGTTTAAATGAGGAGGTGCGGGAAATTCAGGCGGGGTTGGAACGGGCTAAAAACCGAGATAAGTTTGAAATCATCGCTAAATTAGCAGTGCGTACTGATGATTTGCGCCGTGCCCTTTTGGATTATGAGCCTCAAATTGTCCATTTTTGCGGACATGGGGCGGGAGTTGAAGGGTTGGCGTTGGAGAATATCCTGGGGGAAATGCAGCTGGTGAGTACAGAGTCACTAGCAAGGTTATTTAAGTTATTTCAGGATAATATTGAGTGTGTTTTGTTGAATGCCTGTTACAGCGATGTACAAGCTGAGGCGATTTATCAACACATTGATTGTGTGGTGGGGATGAATCGGGCAATTGACGATCGCGATCGCCAATTGAGGTAGATTGTTATCAGACCATCCTCAAACCAGGGGCATTAATTCGCGTCAAAGCTCCCCGGCAGATGGGCAAAACTTCCCTGATGTCAAGGATTCTCTACTATGCTAACCAACAAGGCTATCTGACTGCATCTTTAAATTTTCAGTCAGCAGATGCCGAATTTCTCAGTAATTTGGATCAGTTTTTGCAGTGGTTTTGTGCCAGCATTACTTATGAAGTCAATCTACCAGATAAATTAGAAAATTATTGGCAAGGGGTTTTAGGTAGTAAGAATAAATGCACAAATTACTTTCAACGGTATTTGTTAGCCGAGATTAATCGCCCCATCGTTTTGGGTTTGGATGAAGTGGATGAAGTCTTTAAATATCCGACAATTGCGGCTGATTTCTTTGGGTTGTTGCGGGCTTGGCATGAGCGGTCAAAAAATGACCCAATTTGGAAAAATCTCCGTTTGGTAATTGTCCATTCCAAAGAAGTTTATATCCCTCTGAATATTAATCAATCGCCGTTTAATGTGGGTTTACCGATAGAGTTACCAGATTTAAATCAGGCACAGGTAAAAGATTTAGTTCAGCGTCATCAACTGAATTGGACAGATTCACAAATTGCCGAATTGATGACTTTGGTTGATGGGCATCCTTATTTAATCCGGGTGGCGCTTTATCAAATTGCCCGTGGGAGAATGACACTGCCAAAACTCCAACAAATCGCGCCAACTGAGGAAGGGCCTTACAGTGACCATTTGCGCCGCCATTTGCTGAATTTGCAACAGGATGGCGAATTATTGCCAGCATTTAAACGAGTTGTGGCAGCCAAGGAGCCTGTAGATGTGGGAAATTCCGAGGCGTTTAAACTCCACAGTATGGGGTTGGTGAAGCTGCAAGGTAATAAAGTCAAGCCTTTGTGCGAATTATATCAGCAATATTTTAGCGATCGCCTGGGAGTGAGATAATGAACTTAGAAACCCGCCCTGGCTATGAATATCAGGTTGGGGGTAGTTTACCTGTTGATGCTCAAACCTATGTTATCAGGCAAGCTGACTCTAACCTTTATCAAAGCTTGAAGGCGGGAGATTTTTGTTATGTCCTCAACTCCCGACAAATGGGAAAATCTAGCTTGCGGGTGCAGGTGATGCAGCGGTTGCAGACAGAGGGGTTTGCTTGTGCAGTCATTGACATTACCGCCATTGGTACCGCAGACATCACTCCTGAACAATGGTATGCCGGAGTTATTGATAGTTTGGTGGGGAGTTTTAATCTTTATACTAATTTTGATTTAGATATTTGGTGGAATGATAACGGCTTGCTGTCGCCGGTGCAGCGGTTTAGCAAGTTTATCAAAACTGTTTTGTTAAAACAAATTACTGAAAAAATCGTTATTTTTATCGATGAAATTGACAGTATTTTGAGTTTGCAATTTGAGCTTGATGATTTTTTTGCTGTGATTCGAGATTGCTATAACCGACGAGCAGACCAACCCGAATATAATCGCTTAACCTTTGCTTTGCTTGGGGTTTCTACACCTTCAGATTTAATTCAAGACAGACGGCGGACACCTTTTAATATTGGTAAAGCGATTGATGTAACTGGCTTTCAACTTCAGGAGGTCCAACCATTAGCAGCGGGTTTAGTAGGAGTTGGTAATTCTCAAGAGTTGATGCAGGCGATATTAAATTGGACTGGGGGACAGCCTTTTTTAACGCAAAAGGTTTGTAAGTTGGTGGTGCAAGAATTAAAGAATGACCTCTCCAGCAATCTAGCGGAGAGGGGAGTAAGAGAATTGGTGAGAAGGCGAATTATTGAAAATTGGGAAGGGCAGGATGAGCCGGAACATTTAAAGACGATTCGAGACAGAATTTGGCAAAGTGGAGAACAGCGGACTGGGCGATTATTGGGGTTGTGTCAGCAAATTTTGCGGCAGGGGGGAATAGTTGCTGATGACAGTCCAGAACAAGCAGAACTACGGTTAACTGGGTTGGTGGTGAAGCGGGATAGCAAGTTGCAAATATATAACCAGATTTATGCAGAGGTGTTTAATCGGGAATGGTGCGACAAGATTTTAGCAAAGTTGCGTCCTTACTCTGATGTGTTGAGTGCTTGGGTTGAGTCGGAACGCTTGGATGAGTCGCGCTTGTTGCGGGGAAAGACTTTGCAGGATGCTCAAGAATGGTCGGTAGGTAAAAGTTTGGGTGATTTGGATTATCAGTTTTTAGCTGCTAGTCAGGAATTGGAAACGCGAGATGTTAAAAAAAGATTGGAGGTGGAAGAACAAGCAAAATTAGTTTTGGTAGAAGCGAACCGCAAAGCTAAACGACAAATTCGGATTGGTTCTGTGGTGTTGGGTTTCGCTTTAGTGGGGGCTGTGGCATCATTTATAGTTACCCAAATAAGTTTAAAGACATCTAACGATGCGATCGCCACAGCAAAACAAGCTAAGTTAGAAACAGACAATGCTCAGGCAGATTTGAAAAAGGCTCAGGCAGAAAACGAGCAGATATCACAACAGGCAAAGGATGCCGCAGGAAGACGAAAGACAGCAGAAGCCAAGACGAAACAGGCTAATGTTCAATTGAATGCTGCAAAAGTTAACTTAGCAAAAGCTAGTCAGCAAGTTAGTCAAAATTATCTACATTTGGCAAGTTTCCCCTTTGTCATGATTGCGCTGGGAAATGTGTTATTAAACAACCCTCGCAGAATAAACTCTGAGGCTAATAACCAAAGCCGTCTCAAGACGACTGAAAAAGAGTTTCAGTCCGTTTTAACGGACTTCAGCTATTAGACTGGGAATTAATTCCCAGGCTTGCATTTTGCACGCCTTCGATTAAAATCGCGGAACTACCAGAACAAAGCCTGCCAAAGCCGCTCTCACAGGACTAAAGCTGCGTGTCACGAAAAATAAAATTTTTTGCTTGTAGTAAGGGCTTCAGCCCTTATTTTGTTCGCGTAGCGTCTCCGACAGGAGATAGAGAGGACTAAAGTCCTCACTACAAA
Source organism: Cylindrospermum stagnale PCC 7417 (assembly GCF_000317535.1). Lineage (NCBI taxonomy): Bacteria > Bacillati > Cyanobacteriota > Cyanophyceae > Nostocales > Nostocaceae > Cylindrospermum > Cylindrospermum stagnale. Next base: position 3,990,707 of record NC_019757.1, on the reverse strand, counting down.
CTTAAAATAATCTGCTAGTTGTGTAAGTCCTATCCAAAATCCTCTATTTTTCATTAGTCCAGGTCGGTGGACTTTGTTTTTATAGCCGCGACTTCCAGTCGTTAGGGCTAGGTTCTTCAAACCTCCGGTTCCACTCCCATCGCTCTTAACTGTGCTGCTAATCTCTCAGCCCGTTGGTGTTCTTGTTCTGCTCGTTGGCGTTCTTGTTCTGCCCTTTGGGCAATTTCCCCATAAGTTAAAAAAGCTGTACCATCAGGGTGGTAAAGCTGCAAAGTTTCTTCACCCAAAACAAAGCGAATTTTTAAACGCGGACTAATAAAATCTGCCATTTGAGGGATGACATCTAAACCCTCTTCAGACCGTAACCAACCTTGTAAATAATTTTTCTCTGGATCATATATGTAATATTCTTCCACTCCATAGCGGTCATAGAAAAGTAACTTTTTCTCCATTTCGATTTTGCTGTTGCTGGGAGAAAGAATTTCAAACACTACTTGGGGCGGGATGCCTGCATATTCCATTGCATATAGGATAAGCGATCGCTGGAGAGCGGGCGCTTTGCGCCATCGCCTTTTGGTCTGCCAATTACCACCAACACATCAGGCGCATTAACAATTCCATTCTTTCCTTCCACCGGATACCAAAATAAATCCCCTGCCACAAACACATTCGGGTCATGAGCAAATAACCAATCTAAATTTTGTTGAATTTCCACTAGAGAGCGTAACTGAATCGGATTATTTGCCACTGGCTGTCCGTCGCTATCTGGATAAATCACCTCTGACTGAGTTGGTGATTGGATTTGGGAAACCATAATCTATAACCTCAGCAGGATTTTCTCTGACCATGCTACCAAATTACTAGCTTGTGGGTATCAATCTAGAATAGCCACCCGCTAGAACAGTACAATTGTTCTACAATAAGAGCGATAAAGATAGTATTATTAAGGACTGTTTCACAGCGCAACATTTTTCAGCCTGTCAATATGTCAGACCAACCGCTAGCAGCATCCTTAAACGGACATCTTCCGCACCCCAGCCACAACAGCCAGAATACCATTCGGATTCGCGGTGCTAGGCAGCATAATCTGAAAAATATTGATTTGGAACTGCCACGCGATCGCTTGATTGTGTTCACAGGCGTTTCTGGTTCGGGTAAGTCTTCCTTGGCATTCGATACGATTTTCGCCGAAGGACAGCGGCGTTATGTGGAATCTCTCAGCGCTTACGCCCGGCAATTTCTCGGACAGTTGGATAAACCGGATGTGGAAGCGATTGAAGGCTTAAGTCCGGCGATTTCCATTGACCAAAAATCAACTTCCCATAATCCCCGTTCGACAGTGGGGACGGTGACGGAGATTTATGATTATCTGCGGCTGTTGTATGGTCGCGCCGGTGTTCCCCATTGCCCGATTTGCGATCGCTGTATTGCTCCCCAAACCATCGATGAAATGTGCGATCGGATCATGGAATTGCGCGATCGCACCCGTTTCCAAATCCTCGCCCCCGTCGTTCGCGGCAAAAAAGGCACCCACCGCAAACTTTTATCCGGTTTATCGTCCCAAGGTTTCACGAGAGTTAGGGTCAATGGGGAGGTGCGAGAGCTATCAGATTCGATTGAGTTAGATAAAAATAATACACATACCATTGAATTGGTAATTGACCGCTTGGTGAAAAAGCCTGGCATTCAGGAGCGTCTAGTTGATTCTCTGTCTACCTGCCTTAAGCAATCTAACGGAATTGCCATAATTCAGGTATTGATTGATACATTGGCAGAGTCAGCGCTAGAGCGGTCTGATAGTAAGTATATAGTAACAGATCCAAAAGATAATGGTATTTCCTCACAAGAATTACCTCCAGAATTAGTATTTTCTGAGAATTTTGCTTGTCCAGAACATGGTGCGGTAATGGAAGAATTATCACCGCGCTTGTTTTCGTTTAATTCACCTTATGGTGCTTGTCCCCACTGTCACGGCATCGGCACTTTAAAAAGATTTGCGCCGGATTTGATCGTCCCTGACCCAGAAGCGCCGGTATATGCGGCAATTGCCCCTTGGTCAGAAAAGGAAAATTCCTATTATTTGGAACTGCTGTATAGTTTAGGACAAGCTCACGGCTTTGAGTTACAGACGAACTGGAGCAAATTGAGCGGCGAACAGATCCAAATTATTTTGTATGGAGAACCAGAAGCAAGCACGAAGGAGCAGAAAACCCAGAATTTTAAAGGGGTAATTCCCATACTGCAAAGGCAATATGAAGGTGGTTCGGAACTAATTAAGCAAAAGTTGGAAGATTATTTAATTGATCAACCATGCGAAGTTTGCGGCGGCAAGCGGTTAAAACCGGAAGCTCTGGCGGTGAAGTTGGGGCAATATGGGATTTTAGATTTCACTGGGGTGTCGATTCGAGACTGTCAGGAGCGAACAGAGAAGTTACAGTTAAGCGATCGCCAAACACAAATCGCCGATTTAGTTTTGCGAGAAATCAAAGCCAGATTGCAATTTTTATTAGATGTCGGCTTAGATTACCTCAGCCTTGACCGTCCAGCCATGACCCTTTCCGGTGGCGAAGCTCAACGCATTCGCCTAGCAACACAAATCGGTTCAGGATTAACAGGAGTTCTCTACGTTTTAGACGAACCAAGCATCGGTTTACATCAACGAGATAACGGACGCTTGCTGAAAACCTTAACGAGATTGCGCGATTTAGGAAATACATTAATAGTCGTCGAACACGATGAAGAAACCATTCGCGCCGCTAATCATATAGTTGATATTGGCCCAGGTGCAGGAATTCACGGCGGCAATATTATCGCCCAAGGCGATATAGAGACATTACTCGCAGCCGAAGATTCCTTAACCGGTGCCTACTTATCAGGAAGACGAGTAATTACCACCCCAGGAAAACGCCGCGAAGGCAATGGACGAAATTTAGTCATCAAAGATGCCCATCGCAACAACTTAAAAAACATCGATGTCGAAATTCCTTTAGGTAAACTCGTTGCTGTGACCGGAGTTTCCGGTTCTGGCAAATCTACCCTAATTAACGAATTACTCTATCCGGCATTACAGCACCACCTGCTGAAAAAAGTGCCGTTACCCAAGCATTTAGGGGAAATCAAGGGATTAAATGCCGTTGATAAAGCGATCGTCATTGACCAATCACCCATTGGAAGAACACCACGTTCCAACCCCGCAACATACACCGGCGTTTTCGATGTCATTCGCGATGTCTTTTCCCAAACAGTAGAAGCCAAAGCCAGAGGTTACAAACCCGGACAATTTTCTTTCAACGTTAAAGGTGGACGTTGTGAAGCTTGCGGTGGACAGGGTGTAAATGTCATTGAAATGAACTTTCTCCCTGATGTTTACGTGCAATGCGAAGTTTGCAAAGGTGCGAGATATAACCGCGATACATTGCAGGTGAAATATAAAGACAAGTCAATTTCTGACGTTCTCAACATGACAGTTGAAGAAAGTTTAGATTTCTTTCAAAATATTCCCAAAGCCGTCACTCGCTTACAAACATTATTTGATGTCGGTTTAGGTTACGTGCAATTGGGACAACCAGCAACAACCTTATCTGGTGGGGAAGCGCAACGAGTGAAGTTAGCAACAGAACTATCTCGACGCGCTACAGGTAAAACCCTTTATTTAATTGATGAACCAACAACAGGATTATCTTTTTACGATGTCCATAAATTATTGGATGTTTTGCAGAGGTTGGTGGATAAAGGTAATTCGATTTTAGTTATTGAACACAACTTAGATGTGATTCGTTGTTCTGACTGGGTGATAGATTTGGGACCAGAAGGTGGTGATAAAGGCGGAGAAATAATTGTTGCCGGCACACCGGAAGATGTGGCGAAAAGTTCTCGGTCTTATACTGGGGAGTATTTAAGGCAGGTGTTAAAGCAATATCCAGCAACTGTCTGAATCAGGATTTTGAGGATTTGAGGATTTTCAGGATTTAATCTTTTCATCTCGTTCCCAGTCTCCAGGCTGGGAATGTTGTTTTTGTCTCACGCAGAGTCGCAGAGTCGCGGAGAGAAAGGCAGTAATATTAAAGTAGAGAAAACTATACCTCAAAAGCTGTATGAGCCTAACTATTCAAGATGTAGAAAGACTACAACAAAAGCTCCAAGATGAACAACAGGACTACCAAATAGAACTGCAAGAAGGAAATATTCTAGTTATGGGGCCATCAGACATCGAATCTAGTGAAATTGGCGCTCAGTTGATTTTTTTATTAAAACTTTGGATTAATCCTCGTAAACTTGGGCGGATATTTGACTCAAGCGGTGGGTTTATTATGCCCAACACAGACTTACGCGCCCCAGATGTTTCTTTCGTTGCGGCGGAAAGACTAAAACGCACAGTGCGAGATTTTGCTCAGTTAGTACCTGATTTGGTTGTCGAAATTAAATCTAAAACAGACAGAATTGCTAAATTGCAAGATAAAATTCAGCTATTTTTAGAATTGGGTGCAAGGGTAGCAATATTAATTAATCCAGATACGTTAACTGTGAGCGTATATCGTCCCAATGGTGATATTGAAGTTTTGACAGGAGATGATAAGTTAACGATTATTGAGTTATTTCCTGGTTGGGAAGTTGCTATTTCTGAACTGTGGCCACCTGTGTTTGAGTAGATTTTTTTATCTAACGTAAAAATGTCTGAATCAGGATTTTGAGGATTTAAAGATTTACAGGATGATCACTTCGATCTCGTTCCCAGTCTCCAGACTGGGAATGCCGTCTTCGAGGTTCTACCTCCTGTATTGTAGAGGCAGAGCCTCTAGATATGCATTCCCACGCAGAGCATGGGAACGAGTGCAGGTTATGTGTTATGTTTGTATAGATACAAACTATACTTAAAATATTTCGATGAATATGCGTGACTTATTCCCTGGTTATTATCAACCCACAGAGGAAGAGTTTGCTGAACTTTGGAAAGAATGTATTTTTTCATTCGACACAAATGTTTTACTTCATATATATCGTTACTCTCCTAAAACAAGAGAAAGATTGTTTGACATTCTACAAAAGCTTCAGGAAAGAATTTGGATTCCTCATCAGGTAGCTTACGAGATTCATAAGAATCGCTTAACCGTGATATCTTATCAGTCAGGAGCTTACAAAGAAATCCAAACTATTCTAGATAAGAATCTAAGTATAGGAACCTTGAAAGAGCAGTTATTCAAAAATTACAAAAGACATCCTTTTATTGATGTAAACCAAGTTATAGAATCTATTGAGCGAGTAATTAAAAAAGTTGTAGATGATTTGCAAACTACGAAGCAAGCACATCCAAATTTTCTCAAAAACGATGAATTGTGGGATAAATTAATAGACATCATAAATGGTAAAATTGGTCAACCAAATAGCAAAGATAGATTAAAAGATATTTATAAAGATTCTGAACAAAGATTTAAAGATTTAACACCTCCAGGATATGAGGATGCTAATGACAAAAAAGCACCTGATAAATATGGTGATGTTGTGCTTTGGCGACAATTAATTGATTATGCCAAATCTGAGAGAAAACCTATAATCTTTGTGACAGACGACGACAAAGAAGACTGGTGGCTAAAACATGATAGAAAAATCATTAGTCCCAGACCAGAGCTAGTACAAGAAATGCTAACTGAAGCTGACGTTAAATTCTATATGTACTCATCTGATAGATTTTTAGATTATGCTCAGGAGTTTCTAAATCTTTCAGAACAGCCAGACGTAATTGAGGAAGCTAGAGAAATTAGGATACAGGATGCAGAATTACAAACACATATTTTTGAAGAAAAAAAGCCGCGTGATCTAAAATTATCGGTCAAAAGAGTAGCTTTACGCGTAAAATTGAGACAGATTGATGAAGATCGAAGTTATCTCCTAAAATATAAGCAAGAAATAGAATATTTAAAATTGTCTGGTGCTGACACCACAAAATTAGAGTTTGATAACGAAGAAGCACTAACTCTCTTGGATAAGGAATACCACATATATCAAAATAGGTTAGCAAAATTAGAGGATGTCCGAGAAGTATAAATTCACACTTAGATAGTCAAATAGAAGCTGCGGCACTTTCACAAAACAAAAGCGATTATATAGATAACACATTTACGTTCTTCTTAGTGCCTTTGCGTGAGATAAAAAACATTGACTCAACCAATTCCGAAGTCAGACTAGAAAGAGAGAGTAATTCTTCCACAACCTCTAAAAATTGCTCATTCTCAACTGTAAGCATCGCCCCTTTTCCCCCTTCTTCCCCTCTTCCTTCGCGCTCTTTGCGTCCTTCGCGGTTCGTTTCTCACCCACCCCCAACACAAACGCCAAAATCAGAAATAACTGATCTTCTCTTGGCGGTCTTGGCGTCTTGGCGGTTCGTTCCTTACCCACCCCGACACAAACGCCAAAATCAGAAATAACCGATTAGATGAATTTCTCTCTGCGTCCTCTGCGCCTCTGCGGTTCGTTTCTCACCCACCCCCAACACAAACGCCAAAATCAGAAACCGCAGATAACTAAATATCATCCCCCCTTTGCCAAAACTGAGCTAAAATCTCCCCCGGTTTCCTATCCCAAACATCAACATGCTCATATATCAAATTATCCGAATTAAACTTATAAGTCGAGTAACCATTAAAAAACAACCGCGCCTTCCAGGGAACACGCAAAACACCCCGCACAGTCCACTTCGCTAAAATCGTATCTGCCGCTGACTGAGATACCTCATGGACATCAAAGAAAATTTGCGTAAAAAACAGCCGTGCATGAAAACGCAAAGTCCAAAATATAATGCGATAGTTAAACTTATATTTAAACTTATTCACCGGATCTTGAAAAAAGATATCCTTTGAATAGATATCATAAGAAATATCTTGCTCAAAAAGAGTTGGTAAATCTTGTTTGAGAACATGAATTACCTGTTCCACCTGCAATTGTGATTTCATATTCTTGAATATATTGCCATTATTAGCCTATCTTTTAACAGATGCCTTGACCAGACAAACCAGCCATAATTTATTTTAACAACAGTTAGATTCTCCTCTGGAAAAGATAAAAGATATGTCTGTCATCGAAACATCTTGGACACACGCATACATCACAACCAACGGCGTAAAACTGCATTACGTCACCCAAGGAGAAGGTCCATTAATGCTGATGTTGCATGGGTTCCCTGAATTTTGGTACTCTTGGCGGCATCAAATACCAGAATTTGCCAAAAATTTTCAAGTCGTCGCTCTTGATTTACGCGGCTACAACGATAGTCATAAGCCAAAAGAACAATCAGCTTATGTAATGGCTGAATCAATCAAAGACGTTCAAGGAATAATTCAAGGGCTAGGATACGAAACCTGTATTTTAGTTGGACATGACTGGGGCGGTGCGATCGCTTGGAATTTTGCCTACGCCCATCCCGACATGGTAGAAAAACTAATTATTCTCAACCTCCCCCATCCAGCCAAATTCGCCGAAGGCTTACGCACTCCCCAACAACTGCTACGCAGCAGCTATATCTTCCTATTTCAACTACCGTTGCTACCAGAATTACTTCTACAAGCTGCCGACTATGCCCCAATTGCCAATGCTATTCAAGGTACAGCAGTTAATAAAAGCGCTTTTACCCCAGCAGACATTGACGCCTATAAAGATGCCGCAGGCAAACGTGGTGCCCTCACAGCCATGTTGAACTATTACCGCAACATTTTTCAGTCGCCAACACCAAAGAAAACTTGGAGTGTCCTAGAAGTGCCCACCCTATTGATTTGGGGCGAAAAGGATGCTGCACTCGGCAAGGAACTTACTTACGGCACTGCCGCCTACGTCCGAGACTTCCAAATTAAGTATATTGCCAATTCTGGCCATTGGGTGCAGCAAGAACAGCCTGAGTTAGTCACACAGTATATGCGGGAATTTCTCTCGGTTTAAGTTAAAGCCTAGGCACTTGATAGGAGGAAATACTTAAGGTAGTGCAATTGCTTAAAAATATTTAACATTAGGCTTAACTGAGAAAATCGTGCAGTTTTCATCAGTCAGCTATAGCGCAAAAACAGACTCAATAGCATTCCCGGCATTATCACCCAAGCTGAGAAATGTTCCTTCCATCCGGTGTAGTGCATTACCATTCTCAAGCAATTTAGTGAGATAATGGAATAGTGAGGGAAAGAACGGATGCTAATTCATTACCAAGGGGGAAAAATATGAAACTCAAGCTATTAGCTGCTATAGCCTTAGTAACTCCCCTATTTTTGATCGGCTCAGTTAAAGCTGAGAACAATCAGGACTTACAAAAGTTGTTGTCAACTGGGGAATGTACTCGGTGCAATCTATCAGGAGTCAACCTCAGTGGTGCTCATTTAATTGGTGCTGACTTGCGAGGTGCAAATCTCAAAGGCGCTAACCTAACATACGCTAACCTCGAAGGTGCTGACCTAACTGATGCCAACTTAGCGGGTGCTAACTTAACATCAGCTTATGTAACTAATGTGAATTTAAAGAAAGCCAATCTCAACGGGGTAAATTTTACCCGCGCGACGATTCACGATTCCAATGTGTATAAGGCATCAATGGATGATCTCAACCTCACTGATGCTGGGATATTTAACACCGGAATCGGTATTGGTGGAGAAGATGGAGAAATGCCTGATTGGGATTAGGCAGTCCTTAATCAGTCCAGTTAAAATTAAGCATCGTCGGCGATTGCGGGTTATAGTTACCCGGTAACCCTAGAAAATTATTAATAAAAGTTAAACCCCTCCGCTTGATAGTAGTTTCCCTATTCTCAAGGTTGAGGGTTTTATTTTATTTACTATTAACTGTAGAAATCAGGTTATAGGCAACGAATGAAATCGTCTATAACCTGAAAATAAACAGGCTAGGTTTTGCCAGTAGCTGATAACTTTAACTTAACGCCTGAGCAGCCACTGCCGACAGTGTCTGGTTGACTGCTTGCTTCAGCACATCTGCTTTATCAGTGCGCTCCCAAGGTAAGTCTAAATCAGTCCTGCCAAAATGACCGTAAGCCGCGACGTCCTGATAAAAACGTCCGCCTCGTGTACTTGGTAGGTTGCGTAAATCGAAGGCATGGATAATTCCCGCTGGACGCAGTTCAAAGTTCTGTTTGATTAATTCCAGCAAGATTTCTTCATCCACTTTGCCAGTACCAAAGGTATCTACCAAAATGCTGGTTGGTCGCGCTACACCGATAGCATAAGATAGCTGGATTTCAACTTTTTCTGCCAACCCAGCAGCGATAATATTTTTCGCCACATAGCGAGCAGCGTAAGCAGCAGAACGGTCTACCTTGGTGGGGTCTTTACCTGAGAAAGCGCCGCCGCCATGTCGTGAATAGCCACCGTAGGTATCCACAATAATTTTCCGTCCTGTGAGACCAGAGTCACCTTGGGGTCCACCAATGACAAATTTGCCGGTGGGATTCACTAAAAAACGTGTTTCCTGATTCGGCTTAATGTCAATGTCTTCAAAAACAGGTTCGACCACCGCTGACCAGAGGTCTTGTTTAATCTTGGCTTGCACCGCTGCCTCATCGGTAATTTCCCCAATGTCGGCTGCGTGTTGGGTAGAAATCAAGATTGTATCAATGCCTACAGGGCGTCCATCTTCGTAGGCTACGGTGACTTGGGTTTTGCCATCAGGGCGCAAGTATGGTAAATCACCTGTTTTGCGAACTGCGGCTAGTCGACGCGCAATGCGGTGGGCGAGACTGATGGGTAAGGGCATCAGTTCTGGTGTTTCGTTGCAGGCAAAGCCAAACATGATCCCTTGGTCACCTGCACCGATTTTATCGAATAGTTGTTCACTATCTTCGGCGCGGGTTTCTTGGGCGGTGTTCACACCCTGGGCAATGTCAGGTGATTGTTCATCCAAAGCTACCAGAACGCTAGCGCTGTTGGCAGAAAATCCGTTATCGGCATTGGTATAGCCAATTTCCGCGATTTTCTTGCGGGCGAGATGGACGTAATTCACATTGGCTTTGGTGGTAATTTCACCCGTAATTAGCACTAAACCAGTATTAACAACTACTTCAGCAGCAACGCGGCTGCTGGGGTCTTGTGCCAGTAAGGTATCGAGAATGGTATCAGAAATCTGATCGCAGATTTTATCTGGATGACCTTCGGTGACTGACTCGGAGGTGAATAAATAGCGACGGGACAAAGGACATTCCTCCTTTTATAGTGTTTTCACTGACTAAACATGGGTATTTAGTTTCAGCTACTAATTTCTGAAATCATAACAATATTGACACATAGATTAATTAGTGTCTTCTGATCTGGAGAGAAACCGCTAACTATAGCTTTAGTATCTCTAACAGAGATCATATTTAGGCTAGTGATAGGAAATTTTATTTGGTTGCAAAAAAGAGGGGACACCCAAAAGCATCCCCGTAAGCTTTGACACTAACACTACTGCGTTAAACTTGAACCGCCAGTTTTGCTTCCTTAGCCGTCAACTGCTCATAAGCAGCACGCATTTTCAAACCTGTCAGCACTTGGAACAAACCGGTACCATTATTGGAACCTGGATACTCACGGTGCTGGAGTAGCAAGTGAGTCATCTCACCTTGATACTTGGTGGATGTCTTGCTGAGATGGGTTTCGATGTAAATTACTTCTTCCAGATCGTCAAATTGACCATCTACTTCTAATACAGAGACGTAGCGTCCGTAGTAAACATCTGAGCCGTAATACAGTTGCATACCAGGATAGGAACAAGTGAGTTTACGTCCGCAGGGAGTCCACTGAATTGTTGATCCTTCATCAAAGAGGTAGGTTGGATCAAAGCCTTCCTTACCTTCCCGCTGGAGCATACGTACCCGCAAAACTTTGCGCTCTGTGTCGTTTTTGATCAAGTTTGTGGGTAACACTTGGAGAACCACATCGGCAAATTCTCTTTGTGGTTCGATAAACTTTTCAAAGTCAGGTTTACGGGAATTGATTTGAGCTAAGACATCTTCGTAGCGATGTCCCCTTTCAGCCATATCTCGCTGGATTTTCCAGGCGATTTTGACTTCATCGCTAATGTCGAAATAAACGCTGAAATCGATTAGCGATCGCACCCGCTCATCATATAACGGATGCAGCCCCTCAACCACTATAATGTGGTTCGGCTCCACCCGCTCTGGCGGATCGAGCAAGCCGGTTTCGTGGTTGTAAATCGGCTTATCAATCCCTTGACCTTCCTTAAGCGCTTTGATTTGCTCATACATCAGGTCAAAGTTGTTCGCCCTAGGGTCTAGTGCGGTTATCCCAGTTTCTTTGCGCTGTTTGCGATCCAGGCAATGATAGTCATCTAAACAGATAACTGTCATTAAATCTTCACCAAACAAATCTATCAAACGACGCAAAAAAGTAGATTTACCGCATCCAGAGTCTCCAGCTACTCCAATCAGTACCACGCGTTCCGGCTTAATGGTCATAAATCTCCTCTAAATACTAAAAAAGATGTGTCAATCAATAATTTTTCACACAGCAGATTTTGAAGCCAGGAATTTAACCCAATGGTATGATCCTGCGTTCTTGCTACCCAACAAGCCTATTACGCATCCGACGCATACACAACAAAATAGTTGTTATTTCGTCGGACTAGCCTGAATTAGCTGCTGGTAAGTATTTAATCCTAGTGGTATATTAGATTTTAACAGAAGGGGGTATTCTATAACAAGATTCGCCCTCATAAAGATGAGAGTGGTTCCCCAATAATCTTGATGATTTAGTTGTTAATTTTCAAAGGCCCATCATCACCGCCCATAAGTAGTTTAGCCTACTCGTCTACAGGGAAAGTCACTCTATATAATCAAGGCCATAAGGTAGATTTTTTTTGGCGGCAAATATTTTAGTGTCCATAAAATTTACTTGGGGGATCAAGATATTCAAAGCAAGATTCTAGAGATTGAATGGTTGAGCCAGTAACCAACATCCGAAAAGCTATTAACAGTAAACCTCTGGATCTGCCCAAATAGAAGTGTAAGGGCTATAGCAAGGTACTGGCAGAGGTTGACAGATTTTTCACAGCAAGTAAAACTGATGATACGATGTTTCCCGCTATGTCGTGTTATTAGCTGTGGTTACTCGAGTCATGGAGTTAGCCATGATCGGGATTTAAAAAATGCAGCCAACAGCATTCTTGGTGACTGGTAACGTTAGCTAAGTCCAAAACAAGCCTCACGCTCACCCTGCGGGTAGAGTTTTGAGATGAATTTTGTGGCAGTGAAGAACCAATCGGGAGAAAAACTTCCAGGATTGGCGCTCAGGAAATTGTCAATGCCCAGAATTGGCAAGCCCAGGGCTAGTTATTGGCTGCGGTCCTGGAGTGGTGGTTTTTGCTAATCAAAACTTTGATCCTCTAGATGCTGCTGTTGCGTACCCTTTCGGCAACCTACGCACCCGCTGGCGCGATCGCCTTAACTGGATTGGTAGTTAACGAAAATAAAGATTAAATTGACTCATTATTAACATTCTCTCAAAGACTTATCTTCTACCTTAGAAGGTGAACAGGTGTGTTTTTTGCTATGCCTGCATGTCTTGGGCGAGTTTACTTAGCAGGGCATTATATTTATGATGCCGTTTTCCCCGGTGCCAGTTTTGTGAAACGAAAATCCGGTAAACTAAAGCTGGCATGGGATGGGAATAGTTTTTTTTTGATAAACGGTTAAGTAAATATCGGAGTGGTAGAACGAATGTACAATCAAGGTGCTGTTGAAGGTGCTGCCAACACAGAATTAGGTAGCCGCATGTTCGTCTACGAAGTGGTGGGTCTGCGTCAGAACGAAGAAACTGATCAAACGAACTACCCAATTCGTAAAAGTGGCAGTGTGTTCATCAGAGTTCCTTACAACCGCATGAATCAAGAAATGCGACGTATCACTCGCCTAGGCGGCAAAATTGTTAGTATTCAGCCCATAACAGATCTACAGCAAGTCAATGGTAAAGCCTCGTTAGGGAACGCTAACAGTGAAGTCAGCGAGTCAGCCATATCTGGGGAAACTGCTAACAGCGAAGTCAGCGAGTCAGCCATATCAGGCTCGACGGCTAACAACGAAGTCAGCGAGTCAGCCATATCTGGGGAAACTGCTAACAGTGAAGGGAATGGTAAAGCCACACCTGTGAACGCTAATAGTGAAGTCAAAGGCTTCGCTAAACAACCAGCTGAAGAACAGCTCAAGAAGAAGGATAAAAAAGGCAACACCATGACTCAAGCGAAAGCTAAAAAAGACGCTCACGCTGACGTTCCTGTTAACATTTACCGTCCCAACGCTCCGTATATTGGTAAGGTAATTTCTAACGAACCGTTAGTCAAAGAAGGCGGGATTGGTATTGTTCAGCACATCAAGTTTGATATTTCTGGCGGGGATTTGAGGTATCTTGAAGGTCAAAGTATCGGCATTATTCCGCCAGGTTTGGACAAGAATGGCAAACCAGAAAAACTCAGACTGTATTCCATCGCCTCAACCCGTCATGGCGATGACGTAGATGACAAGACAATCTCACTTTGCGTCCGTCAGTTGGAGTACAAGCACCCGGAAACTGGCGAAACAGTCTACGGTGTTTGCTCTACGCACCTGTGTTTCCTCCCACCAGGGTCAGATGTAAAAATCACTGGGCCAGTGGGTAAGGAAATGCTGTTACCCAGCGATCCTGAAGCCAATGTGATCATGTTAGCAACTGGAACAGGTATCGCTCCCATGCGGACTTACCTGTGGCGGATGTTTAATGATGCTGAAAAAGCAGCTAACCCAGAATATCAGTTCAAGGGATTCTCTTGGCTGATTTTTGGTGTGCCTACAACTCCAAACCTCCTATATAAGGAAGAACTGGAAGAAATCCAACAGAAGTATCCAGAAAACTTCCGCCTCACTGCTGCCATCAGCCGGGAACAAAAAAATCCCCAAGGTGGCAGAATGTATATCCAAGACCGCGTGGCAGAACACGCAGATGAACTGTGGAAATTGATTAAAGAAGAAAAAACCCACACTTACATCTGCGGTCTGCGGGGTATGGAAGAAGGCATCGACGCAGCTTTGACAACTGCTGCGGCGAAGGAAGGAGTAACCTGGAGTGATTACCAGAAGGATCTCAAGAAAGCTGGCCGCTGGCACGTAGAAACATACTAAGTTAGTCATTGGTAATTGCTTCTTGAGTTAGGGCAACTGACAACTGAGAAAGGATAATCTGTAGGTGGGGCTGATGCTCCGCCTACAATTGTTATTGGTGAACTTGGGTGCAAAATCTGTGGGTGTGAAACTAGGAATACTAGGGTTAGGTACTGTAGGGACGGGCACAGTGCAACTGTTGCAAGACCGGGAGGGGCGTCACCCGTTGTTGCAGGAGATAGAAATATATCGGGTGGGAGTGCGATCGCTAGATCGACCCCGTGCAGTCGAATTGCCACCGTCCGTTTTAACTACAGATTTAGAAGCGATCGTCAACGATCCAGCGGTGGATATAGTGGTTGAGGTGATGGGTGGACTAGAACCAGCGCGATCGCTAATTCTCAAAGCCATCAGCAATGGTAAGCACGTAGTTACCGCCAATAAAGCGGCGATCGCCCGTTTTGGTGCAGAAATCTTTACAGCTGCCAATCAAGCCGGGGTATACGTCATGTTAGAAGCCGCCGTTGGTGGTGGTATTCCCGTGATTCAACCCCTGAAACAGTCTTTAAGTGTTAACCGCATTCATGCCGTGACTGGCATCGTTAACGGTACAACTAATTACATCCTGACGCGGATGCAAACAGAAGGTAGCAACTTCAGCGATGTTTTAGCAGATGCCCAACGATTGGGTTACGCTGAAGCAGACCCGACTGCTGATGTCGATGGCTTAGACGCAGGCGATAAAATTGCCATCCTCGCCTCCTTAGCCTTTGGTGGACGCATCCACCTAGAAGATGTTTATTGCGAGGGAATTCGCCAAGTTAGCAAAACAGATATTGCTTATGCCGAAAAATTGGGCTTTGTGATTAAATTATTAGCGATCGCAAAGCGCGTCCTAGCCCCCAACCTTCCCGGAGGGAAGGTTGCCCCGGTTCTTTCAGAACCGGGGGACGGGTTCGCAACGAACCCGTCGGGGCTGACACGGACGATCGCCAAACGCCAAACTAACGATCACTCCCAGCTGTCAGTCAGAGTTCATCCCACCTTAGTACCCCAAGCCCACCCATTAGCTAGCATTAACGGCGTTTATAATGCCATTCTTGTGGAAGGGGAACCCATTGGGCAGGTAATGTTTTTCGGTCCCGGTGCTGGTGCGGGGGCAACTGCCAGCGCTGTATCATCAGATATCTTAAATCTCGTTGCTACCCTGAAAACCAGTACAACCAACCCAAACCCCCTATTAACCTGTGGGCATGATGATTACGCTCAAATTGCCCCAATTGCAGAACTCGTAACTCGATTTTATGCCCGTTTCTTGACTAAAGACCAACCCAGCGTCATCGGCAACCTGGGTACTTGCTTTGGCAAGCATGGCGTTAGCTTAGAGTCAGTTGTGCAAACTGGTGTTCATGGAGAATTAGCAGAGATTGTGGTTGTTACCCATGATGTCAAAGAAGGGGATTTTCGGCAGGCCCTGGCGGAAATTCGGAATCTGGAAGCAATAGACAGCATTCCCAGCTTATTGCGGGTGCTGTAATTTGATTTTGGGGTTTCCCAGAAAGTAGGATAAAATGTGCATTTTTGGCTTAATTTCCGGGGAATTACGATGACAAATTTACCTCCTAGCGATCGCGATGGGCTACGCCCCGCCAAAGGCGATCGGCTACGCCCCGCCAAAGGCGATCGCCAGTCATCGCCAACAACTGCCCTTGGCTTTGATGAATTTATCGCCATTCTGGTTGTCTTTGCCACTATCGGCGGAATTCTATTTTGGTCACTTGGACGCAGAGATTCTAGTTGGCATTTCCCCGGAGTGCTGACGCCGAACCCAACTTCGTCTCCTGGCATTCTATCAAATCAAGCATTGCCGTCCCCTCTTCCCCAGATAAACAAGAGTGTAGGTTCCCACTCCAACAGCTTGTCATCGCCACCACCTGCGGCTGTTGTTGAACCCAACACAATGCCAACTGACAATGGGACTCCTGCCCCCATCTTGCCACCGATTAAGGTAGTCCCCATTGAGTTACCGACTCCTGGGACATCACCAACATTGTCTTTAGTAACTCCGGCAGAGAAAAAGTCAATTATTCCGCCGCCAATTGCCTTTAATGATGTGCCCAATAATTTCTGGGGACGGCGTTTTATTGATGTTCTTTCTTCCCGTGGTTTGATCAAAGGCTTCCCTGATTATACTTTTAGACCAAATCAGCCTGTAACCCGTGCCGAGTTCGCCGCCATTCTGCAACAAGCCTTTGATAGTGGACTGGATAAGTCCACCATAGCTTTTAAAGATGTGCCGACAAAATTCTGGGCAACTCCAGCCATTGACCAAGCCATCAGTACCGGCTTTTTAAAAGGTTACCCTCAAAACACCTTCAAACCAGAACAAAAGATTTCGCGCGGGCAAGTTTTAGTTGCCCTTGTCAGCGGGTTGAAGCTGAAAGTCCCCGCTGCTTCAAAGCAGAATTTACTTATTTATCAAGATGCTAAAGATATTCCGCAATACGCTACTGGCAAGATCACAGCAGCTACAGCCAACGGTCTTGTGGTTAACTATCCCAATCCAGAAATGCTTGCTCCCAACAAACCAGCGACTCGCGCTGAGGTAGTGGCGATGATTCATCAAGCTTTAGTGCGAATGGGGAGGTTAGAAGAAATTAAGTCGCAAAACATTGTGCCTTCGCCAAGCTTGTCCTTAAACACGAAGCAACTTCCCAAACGCTAGGAAACTCACCTCAATAACCTTGAGAAAAAATAGTCAATCCCCTGCGGGGGAGCGTAGACGCCTGGCATTCGGCTATCCGCAGGGGAGCGAAAGTTCAGATATTAAGCTTCTGGAATATCTTTACCGACAACTTGTGATTTGAGGGTTGTAATTTCACTAGTTAACTCTTGCCTAGTCGAGGCCTTGAGTAAATAGCGGTAAACAAACCAGGCAGAGTAACCAATACCAATCAACTCAAAGGTAGGCGCTACCAAAGGAAGATCATTCAAAGCATCCAATACCGCCAAAAGTACCTTGACTGTAACAATTGCTGTCAGAACTAAACCAAGGCTGACTAGAGGCTGCTTGTATTGATTAAAGAAGCTTCCCACATATTCGGGCAACGTGCCTAAAAATTCAGAAACTTGTTCACCGTACTTTAGCCATTGCTCTTGAGGCTGTACGGGAGGTTGGAGTTTGGTGATCGTTCCTGTTTGGCTGTTGATCTCTGGCACTGTTGCCTCTTGTGACTTGGTTTCCACGAATTCCGGTTCTTGCATTTTCACTCCCATAATTTAGACAGTTGAGTTTCTCTAATCCGGACAATTACAACCACAAGGCAGTTGATACGGCAATGCACTCTTGCATCAGCACAACTGGGTTTAGGGTACAAAGGATTGTAGTGTCCTCTAACCATAGTTGCCCCGTCACCGCTACTGCATCAACTACAAGGTAGAAAGTCAGTAGGACGATAGAAGTCAGAAGGCGACAGGGTAGATTAAAATCAGCTTTCTGATTTCCGTTTTTTGAATCAACTGCAATCCTCAGGTTGCGATTATCCTATGCAGTCTCATTTGCTCGTAATCTGACTCATCGAAGCAGAAATCATGGCAAAATCAGTCCACCTTTCATTTATACAGGTCTAAACGCCGATTTGATCTGATATTAAAGCTATCTTAAGCCGCGTTCGTCAATCAACTTATTCGTCTCGATCTGAATACGTGATAAGTTTTTATGGGCTTACACAGACTAGACTTTAAAAAAATTTATCTGCTATTTGCTCTCCGTTCGCCAATCCAGGCAGAATTTCTACACCATCTACACAGGTGGCAGTGATCGGAGCAATGGCAGCGTGCCGGAAAAATCATTAATCTCTTTTGGCAACCTGGTTTAAATCCGCGTCGTCGGTCATAAGTTGATGCCAGGAGGAGTCAATTGTGTGAAGTAGTAGGCTAGAGTAAGGCTATACCGTTCAACCAAAACTGAGCTTCGGTCGTTGATCTTAAGACCGGTCAACCATAATATAGTATCATTTACATAGCAAATAAGTATTTGCTTTTATTATCAAACCAGATAATGTAAATATTAATCATATTTGAAGTGATTGTATAGGCTAGACTGATTTGGTGATTTTTGCGGGAAGGCAAAGATAATTGAGGAATGCCTTCTCAAAAGCCAACCCCTGTTGACAGTAGTTCAGAAAGCAAACAAGTGCCAGCCGAAGAGCCATCGACAGACGAACTCCCAACTATAGAATTTCCCTCACGCCGGAAACTCAAAGCTAGTTCTTGGCGCATCCATCAAAAAATTGGCTATGGATATTTTGTGGCAATTGGCATTGGCTTTTTCGGTTCACTTACTGGATTGGTGCTTGCCAACTACTACCGGGGGAGAGAAATTAGGCAATTAAATCAAGCCAATGAGCAAGGGCAACTACTGATTAATTATAAAGATGCGGTAGTCGGGGCACAATTACATAGCTCTAACTTGGTTGCAGTATTGGAGGATAGACCCCAACTGTTAATTACAAAAACTAAATTTCTCCAAAGTGTTAACAAAGCTAAGAAATTAGAGCAGAAAATTACCGGATTTATAGACAGTAAGCCTCAGACACTAGCTGCAACTAGCATCACTTTACAGACTTTATTGCAGGATTACGCCACTAATTTAAAATCCTACATTGATCAAATAGAAACTATCTTGCAGCAAATTGAATCTCAAAATGTGCAGCCACAGCAGATTTCCGCCGCTCGAGAGCAGTTGCTAAAAATTATGCGTGGTCAAACTGCCATGCAGCTAGATCAGCTTTCGGAAAAATTGGCCAACATCCTGCGAACTGCCCAAGAGCAAGAGCAGGGAAGGCAAAGAGATGTAGAGCAGGCTAAAATAGTTGAGAGATGCATTGTGATCATGAGTATGCTGGTGTCGGTGGCGATCGCCGCAATCGTGGCTTGGCGTACAAGTCGCGCGATCGCAGAACCAGTGATCACTGTTACTCAAGTAGCTGAACAGGTGGCGAGAAAATCTAATTTTGATTTGCGAGCTCCCGTCACCACCGAAGATGAAATTGGCTTACTCGCAAAATCACTGAATCGGTTAATTGAGCGGGTATCTCAGCGAACAAAAGAATTACAACAAGCTAAAGAATTAGCTGAAGCTGCTAGCAAGGCCAAAAGCCGATTTTTGGCCAATGTCAGCCACGAGTTACGGACACCGTTGAATGCTGTCATTGGTTTGAGCCAACTGCTGCAAGATGATGCTACCGATTTAGGTTTATCAGAAGATTTTATCACTGACCTGGAAACGATCAACTCTGCTGGTAGACATCTTTTAGAACTGATTAATGACATCCTCGACTTGTCGAAAATTGAAGCTGGGAAAATTACCCTCTACCCGGAGACGTTTGAAATCGGCACGTTGATTAATAATGTTGTTCTCACAGTCAAGTCAGCGATTGAGAAAAATGGCAATGTCTTGGAAGTAAATTGCGATCGCCAACTTGGCATGATGTACGCTGATCAAACGAGGATGCGACAGGTATTGTTAAACTTACTCAGCAACGCTGCCAAATTTACCACCAACGGCATTGTGACACTCACAGTTAAAAGTGAAAAGCAAGATTTACTCAGAAATACTCCTTTTGGCATCATTACTTTTACCGTTAACGACACAGGTATTGGTATGTCTCCCAGTCAACAGCAGCAGTTATTTCAACCTTTTACACAAGGGGATAACTCAACTACAAAAAAATATGGCGGTACTGGATTAGGGTTAGCAATTAGCCGCCACTTTTGTCAGATGATGGGTGGTGAGATTATTGTCAAAAGTCAGCCTGGAGTTGGTTCTACTTTTACCGTGCGCTTACCGCTGACTGTGCAAGAATGATTGCGGTAATACCATTTTTCTTAAAGCTTGATACATATGATTTATCTTAGCCCGCTTTTTTAATGGGAGCCAGTTGCGTGGGCGGGTTTCCCGACTTGAGCAAACTGGCGTGAGTTGGGGGGATCTGATTTGTTTCAACCTTATGGGAAATTGGTATAAGTGCGCGGAAAGGCTTTAAATCTGATTTATAAGACTTTTCATTTGAATATCACACGAGACACAGCAATGCTGTGTCTCTACGGTATTGTAGGCAACGGGAAATAGTTATAAATCTAATACAGTTCAGTTAAGCATTTTTGTAGGTTAGGTTTTACTTCGTTCAACCCAACAAATGATTGCATTATTTGATTATAATCTATTCCTCAAGCTATCTAATATAAAATATAATCCTTACCAGACTCAAACAGCCCCAAATTTTGCCACAATAGAAAAAACATCCTCACTCTTACACAACACCTTAAATTGCTCAAAAAAAACCTCCCCTTCCTCTCTGCGCCTTTGCGTGAGATAAAACTCAATAACTAAACATCTACCATTAACAATAAAAACCTATGCTTACCCAAAATAAAAAACAAATTGACTGGAAACCAATAATCAAAAAATTTGAAGCAGCACTCGGCAAAAACGGCGTAGTCAAAACCCGTGAAGAACTCATCACTTATGAATGTGACGGTTTAACCAGCTATCGTCAACGTCCCGCTTTAGTGGTTTTGCCAAGAACGACAGAACAAGTTGCCGCAGCAGTCAAGATATGCAACCAATACTCCGTTCCCTTCATCGCACGGGGTTCTGGTACCGGCTTATCGGGTGGCGCTTTGCCGTCAGAAGACTCCGTTTTGATTGTCACATCCCTCATGCGGCAAATACTCAAGATTGATTTAGAAAATCAGCAAGCAATTGTCCAACCAGGAGTAATTAACAGTTGGGTAACACAAGCTGTTAGTGGTGCTGGATTTTACTACGCTCCCGACCCTTCCAGCCAAATTATTTGCTCAATTGGCGGCAATATTGCCGAAAATTCTGGGGGTGTCCATTGTTTAAAATACGGCGTTACCACTAACCACGTTTTAGGTTTAAAACTCGTACTTCCAGATGGTGAAATTGTCGATGTCGGGGGACAAATTCCCGAAACACCTGGTTATGATTTAACGGGTGTTTTTGTCGGTTCAGAAGGTACTTTAGGTATCGCTACAGAAATCACTTTGCGAATTCTTAAAAGTGCCGAATCAATTTGTGTGCTTTTAGCAGATTTTACCAGCGTAGAAGCGGCTGCGGCGAGTGTTTCTGATATCATCAGCGCCGGAATTATTCCTGGTGGCATGGAAATGATGGATAACATCAGCATCAATGCTGTAGAAGATGTGGTAGCAACAAATTGTTATCCGCGTGATGCTACCGCAATTTTGTTAGTAGAAATTGATGGGTTGGAAGTAGAAGTTGCTGTGAATAAACAGCGTATCGCCGAAATTTGTTTAAAAAATGGGGCGCGAAATATTACTACTGCCAATGACCTAGAAACACGATTAAAATTGTGGAAAGGACGCAAAGCTGCTTTTGCCGCTGCGGGACATTTAAGCCCAGATTATTATGTGCAGGATGGGGTAATTCCCCGGACTCAATTACCTTATGTTTTACAGGAAATTGAATCATTAAGTCAAAAATATGGTTACACTATTGCTAATGTATTCCATGCTGGTGATGGCAACCTACACCCACTAATTTTGTTTGATAATTCTGTATCGGGAGAATTAGAGAAGGTGGAAGAATTAGGAGGAGAAATTCTCAAGCTTTGTGTTAAAGTTGGTGGTAGCATTTCTGGTGAACATGGCATTGGTGCGGATAAAAAGTGCTATATGCCTGATATGTTTAGTGAAGCTGATTTAGAAACTATGCAATGGGTGCGGCAAGTATTTAATCCTCAAGGGTTAGCAAATCCGGGAAAGATATTCCCCACGCCGCGCACTTGTGGTGAAGCCGCCAACGCTGCAAATATTAAGCAGTTTGCAGGGGTAGAAAAATTTTAATTTTGCGCCCAAAAATGTTATAACTTTTTACTACTGTAGAGACCTTGCATGCAAAGTCTCTACACATTTCTTACAAATACAGATTTGGAGATCATTTATCAAGTAAACATAAAGTAGTAAATAATAGTCAAATCTTTGTATATTCCGGAAGGTTGTGACTTTATTTTGTAGTTATATGTACACGTACAAAACTAAGTCAAACCTACAGATGAAGCGGGTGATTCGCAGTTGTGTTTTTTACTTGCTATGTCTGGGATTAGTAATCAATTTAACAGTATTTTCTCTTTCTTCACTTTCTTCTATTTCTGTTTCTTCTCAACAAGCAAGTCCCTTAAAAACAGAAGTTCGCGGTGTTTGGCTGACTAATGTTGCTAGTGGTGTCCTCTTTGTACCTTGGGGGATTAACCGCGCTATCAACCAACTATCGGCACTCAATTTTAATACGGTTTATCCTGTAGTTTGGAATCGGGGTTATACCTTTTACCAAAGTGCTCTAGCCAAAACAGTTACAGGTTCAGAAACAGAACCTTTATTGAATTTAATGCACGGGGGAAGGGATTTTTTAGCTAAGTTAGTCAAGCTTGCTAAAATCAAAAACTTGAGTGTTATTCCCTGGTTTGAATATGGGTTAATGACGCCGCCTAATTCTGAATTGGCGAAGAGATATCCAGATTGGTTAACAATTGGGCAAACAAATATCAGTGCTGTTCAAGAAATTCCCCAAGATGAAATTAATAACGGCTTTTCAACTCAGCAAGCTTGGCTAAATCCTCTACATCCCCAAGTTCAAGAATTCATCCAAGGGTTAATTATGGAAGTTGTCAGAAATTACGATGTTGATGGGGTGCAGTTTGATGATCATTTTGGCATGCCAGTGCAGTTTGGTTACGATCGCTTCACTATCCAACTTTACCAGCAAGAGCACCAAGGCAAAAGTCCCCCTACAGACCCTTTTAACCCAGAATGGATGCGTTGGCGAGCCGATAAACTGACCAATTTTATGGCACAAATCTATCAAGCTGTGAAAGCGGTGAAACCTCACACCAAAATCTCACTATCTCCCAATTCTCAATATTTTGCGTATAAATACTATTTGCAAGACTGGGAAGGTTGGGTAAAAAAAGGTTTAGTCGATGAATTGATTTTGCAAGTATATCGAGATCATCAACGCAATTTTATCTGGGAACTAGAAACATCTGCGGTGAAATTTGCTCGGACTCAAATTCCCGTAGGTGTGGGCATATCAACGGGGACACTGCGTCACCCTGTGGATATCGCCCGAATTAGAGAACAGGTGCAAACAGTGCGCGATCGCAATTTTAGCGGGATTTCCTTTTTTTATTGGGAAAGTTTGTGGGGTTATATCTCCCCAGAATCACCCAAACAGCGACGCCAAGTTTTTCAAGAAATGTTTCAGGCTAAAGCCATTAAACCATGATCAAGGTAAAAAGTGTCAAAACTAAATTTAGCTGGACATGGCTGTGGGTTTTAGCCACATTTGGCGGGTTTTTGCTGAGTTTACTCTTGATTGAAATTGGTGGACGAAAAGATATTGGCATTATAGAAGCCTCTATCGGCGGATTGGCGATCGCCATTCCGCAAAGTTGTATACTCAGGACATCAATCTTCTCTTTGCGGTGGGTATTGGCAACGCTGTTGGGTTGGGCGATGATTGCCGCTACTAGCGTCGGTGCGGTAGGGTGGATTGTACCCACAACCGAGTCTCTTCCCCTAAGGCTGATCTTAGGAACAATTTCGGGAGCTATTGGCGGATTGGGTATTGGTTTGGCACAATGGTGGTTAGCAATTCCGCAATCAGTCACTTCGGGGTGGCGATGGGTATTCGTCAGTTCGGCGAGTTGGGCGGTGGCTGTACCTGTCGGTTCGGTTGTGGGGATGTTTTTGCGTCGTCTGACGCAGTTATTCTTAGGTGAAGTCGTTGGATTAGCTATCACTTGGCTGATAGTGGCAATTTTCACCGGAATTAATGCTTACAGATTGCTCCGGTAACTTTCAATTTCTGCCAGGAATTAAATACCTCAGAGAGAAAAATTGCCAAAATCGGATTTTAGAACCACCCCTGAATCGGGATTTTATGAATATTTATCACAATTATCAACCCCAATGCTGGATTATCTCTCAGTATATGCAACAATTCTAAAACATTATTAACAATGAATCTCCGTAACTTCTCACGAACCTGCATGAGCATTTTCGCCTTCAACGAGCAGGATTTGTTAAGCTTACCCCGATTAGCTTTCCGAGATTTCTGGTAAGAAGTAGAGAACGATACAAATATTCATGAGCAAGGGCTGATAATGCATAGCTTTAGGCGCTAAGGAGCATTGTATCAAATACAAAAGAGAGCGCCTAGAAGAGTCAGCAACACAAAAAAGGGACTCTCTTATGTCAATAAATCCAGTTGAATCCATCTTAGAGTTGAAACAACCAGCACCTCCTCAGCTTCTCTTCGGCACAGAAGTAGATGAAAAAAGCAGTAGTGAGCAATTCCTACTGAGTATGTACAATTCTGTGCAGGCATCTATATTTGTAGTTGATGTTCTCGATGACGGAGATTTTCGCTATTTAGCGCTTAATCCCACTCATGAGCGATGGCTGGGGATTTGCTCCGATGAACTCCGGGGTAAAAAACCAGAAGATATCCTTTCACCCGTGGATGCAGCTAGAGTGCGTCAACATTACGCCGACTGTGTACGCTTTGGCAAAACAATTTCTTATGAACAATGTTTGCAATTCCAGGGAAATTCTACTTGGTGGAGTACGACGTTGACACCACTACGGGATGCAGACTCCAGAATTTACAGATTGATTGGCACCAGCCGGAATATTACCCCTTCTAAGCAAGCAGAACAAGTGGGGGGATGGCAAGTTGAACGGGAACGTTTGCTAGAAGCAGTTGCTCACCGAATTCGCCAAGCTGAAGATTTAGAAACGATTCTCCAGCAGACAGTTAAAGAAGCGCGGCAGTTGCTAGAATGCGATCGCATCTTGATTTACCGCTTACAACCAGATACTGGTGGGTTAATCATTGCCGAATCAACCGTAACAGCTAATAGCCAGCTACTAGGGCAAAACATCAACGATCCCTGTTTTAGCAGCACCCATCGAAAACGCTACCAGCGCGGTTGTATTCAAGTTGTCGAAGATATTTATGCCGCCGGCTTAGATCCTTGTCATCGAGATTTCCTCGCTTCTTTGCAAGTGCGAGCTAATTTGATCGTGCCGATTGTGCTAAAACAGGAATTATGGGGGCTGATGATTGCCCAGCATTGTTGTAAACCCCATCAATGGCAACAACCAGAAATTGACTTACTCAAGCAACTAGCAATCCAAATCAGCATTGCAGCCCAACAGGCAGAACTACATCAGCAAGTAAAATATCTCCAAGCCCAACTGGAGTTACAGAAGCAGCAGTTGCAGCAAGGGCAAAACTTTCAAGCTTTGATACGCCGAATAACAGAACAAATCCGCGACAATTTGGATGAAACCAAAGTTCTGAAAACAGTCGCAGCGGAATTGTCACATTTACTCAAACTTGAACGTTGCCAAATTGAACTTTATAGTACCTGTCACACCTCGGCAACCGTTATCTGTGAATACACCACAAATTTACCTCATTGCCAGGGATTAACTAGACAGATTGCAGACTTTCCCGAAGTTTATCAGCCACTATTGCATAAACAAATTTTGCAATCTTGGGAAATTGTCCCCGAATGGGATGCAAATTTGCAAGTTGTCACCCAAATGGCTTGTCCCATTTTCGACAATCAAGGAATTTTAGGCAATATTTGGCTGATTCGACCAACACAAGGGGCATTTGACGAATTAGAGATAGCTTTAGCCCAGCAGATTGCCGATGAATGTGCGATCGCCATCCGTCAATCTCAACTATACGCCCAAACAAAAGCACAGCAACAAGAAATCGCCAACCGCGAACGCCTAAAAAACGAATTTCTCAGAACCCTTTCTCAAGAACTGCGAACCCCCGTAACTAATATTAGCCTCGCCGCCCAAACCCTAGAAAGCGTTCTCACCCCAAACGCCAAAATAGATCCAGAACTAATATCACAACTCTTACAGATTCTCCATAACGAATGTGGACGAGAAAGCAAATTAATTAAAGATTTACTCACCCTCACCTATCTCAAAACCGAACCCGAACCGCCGACATTAATCGCCATCGACTTACAAACCTGGCTTCCTCCCATTGTCGAATCTTTTCGCGATCTCGCCAGTTGCCAGCGACAAAAGCTAGAATTAAGGGTTGAAGCAGAACTCCCGCCTTTAGAAACAGACATCACCGATTTAGAGCGAATTGTCAGCGAACTCCTGCACCATGCTTGCAAATGCACCCCGGAGGGCGAATCAATCACAGTTTCCGCTTACCTAACAGCAGACTCAGTGCAGCTAAGTCTGAGCAATTCCGGCGTTGAGATACCCAGCCACGAACTATCCCAGATATTCCAGCCCTTTTACCGCATAGCCAAAAATGCCCCCTGGAAATCCAGCGACACCGGGCTAGAGTTAACTTTGGTGAAGACTCTAGTCAAGCATTTAGGCGGCTCAATTCAAGCAGAGAGTGCAGCCGGTAAAATCACCTTCACAATTAAATTTCCCCTTTAGCCAGTTTTTCAACTGCCACACTGGCGCAGTCCTCAAAATCCTGCTATGATGGTTTTTAGTGTGGGTGACTAGCTCAACGGTAGAGCAGTAGACTCTTAATCTATTGGTTGCGGGTTCAAATCCCTCGTCACCCACTAACAGCTTTTTAACTACCACCAATATATCTGAGCTTACAACCGATGCAAAGTATAAAATTACATTCTCGTGTAGGCGCAGACGGCATTTTACATCTAGACCTTCCTGTAGGAATTACAGATACAGAAATAGAAGTGACAGTGACAGTTAAACCTGTAACTTCTGTAACTCAAATAAAAGGCTGGATACCTGGTTTTTTTGACAATGTAATTGGTGGTTGGGTGGGAGAACCTTTAGAAAGACCAGACCAAGGAGAATTTGAAATAAGGGAACATTTATTTTGATTTATCTCCTAGATACTAATGTTTGTATTCGTTTGTTAAATAATAGTAGTTCTGCTGTAAAAGCACGAATTCAACTAGAACAACCAGAAGATATTTATATTTCTACAATCACCCAATTAGAACTTTATTATGGAGCGTATCGTAGTGTTCAACAAGAGAAAAATTTAGAACTATTACAACGGTTTTGCAGTCAGTTTACTACTATACCATTAGACCCAGAAGCAGCAAGAATAGCTGGCAGAATTCGTGCTGAGTTGGCTGCTAGTGGTAAGCCAATTGGCCCTTATGATGTGCAAATTGCAGCTATTGCAATGGCAAATAATTTGATATTGATAACGCACAATACGCGAGAATTTAATCGAGTAAATGGGTTACAAATTGAGGATTGGGAAGAAGAGGTTTAATGTCAAAATTAAGTAATACATTTAATTTCGCTCTTTCTCACATTGTAGGTTGGGCTTACCGTGTGAGAACCCAACGATTACCTTGATGGTGTTGGTTTTCGTCCCTCAACCCAACCTACAGCGTTGAGCAATAATCACAATAGATTCTTGTATTAATCTTCACATTTAACATAGCGGCCAAGATTTTTGCCGACTCCAGGCTCAAATCTAGTACATTCTTCTTGTTTTTGTAGCACTGGATTTTTACTCAAGAAATCCATACTTAAAAAGATAGAAACGACTATACACAGCATAATTACTAAAATATGAATTTTATATATAAAAGTTTTGTTTTTTTCTTCTTCATTAAGATTTATTTTTAATTTTTTACTTATGTAACCTAACATCTTAGAGAAAAAATAAGATGATAAAACAACAAAAAACCATAAAAAAAGAAAATTTGCTACATTATTAAGATTCTCCCAACGATTTGTTTCTCCTATTGGATGGTATAAACTATTGAAATTACGATACATCCAAATCATTGGTGGAACAACAATTAAAGAAGTAACTATAATCGTAACTATATTAAAAACAGACTTATTGTTTGAAATAGATTCTGGTATCAAAGCAAGCACAATAAATGATAAAATAAAAAGGATAACAAAAGTAATTAATGCCGTTATAAATAGGAACATAAATAACTATAAAAAGCAATAAACAAATTAAGCTAGATGTGAATAAAAAACCATCACACACCAGGAGGTTTTCCAACTCTGTCACAGTGGCTATTTTGGAATCATCAACGCAATTATAATGGTTAAAAACCTAATCTACATTAGATATATATTAGGAATATAGTAAGTCATGTAGGGTGTATTAGCGACAGCTACCTAGTCTAATTTCTTTCTTCTGGTATCCACTCGTGTGAAACAGTAAAGATCCATTTATTACTAGGAGGTTCACCAGTCTTGACACAAATAACTATTCCCATTCTATTTCCTTCTAGTATTTGGTTTAGTCCCTCTGGCTGTGTAACAAAAGCATTTATACCAAGATTCTTTTTTTCTCTAGTTGATGTATTTTTATAACTGTAGTCAATAGCAATTTCTTCATTAGGTGCAACGACCCACCAATCGCTTGAAGTATTCCATACTTTAAATAATTTCATTTTTTATTAACTATATAATTACCTCAGTACTATATCACTGGGTTGTATAATTGTCTAGTCAGGTAGGGTGTGTTAGCG
Source organism: Cylindrospermum stagnale PCC 7417 (assembly GCF_000317535.1). Classification (NCBI taxonomy): domain Bacteria; kingdom Bacillati; phylum Cyanobacteriota; class Cyanophyceae; order Nostocales; family Nostocaceae; genus Cylindrospermum; species Cylindrospermum stagnale. The sequence goes on along the minus strand of NC_019757.1, from coordinate 3,962,012 downwards.
ACAGCGTAACGCACCATTAAAAATACACGTAACGGTGCATTAGTTAAGCCGTAACGCACCCGACTAACTAAACAGTGTCTATTAATTCAAAATGTATTTTCTTGCCAATTACTCTAGCAGCGCGATCAATTGTATCTAAGGTTACAGATGTATTATCTGGGTCTAAAAGCCTATCGATAGATGATCTACTTGTTTTCATCTCTTATGCTAGTGCTTTCTTAGTTATATTTTTCTCAGCCATCGCTTGTTTGATTTGCCAAGAAATAACTCTTTTAGTAGCAATTAAATTGATTTCATCAAGTGTTCCATCTTCTTCTAAAAACGCATCGAAAGAAGAACCAATATTAGGATTTTTATTCATTTATTTGCCTCCAGTTTTTGTTTACGTTCTACAGCTAATTCTAATGACCTTTTTGGGGGTTTTTGTACCTTTTTTGGTACAGTTAATCAATAGGTATTTTAATCAAAACACAACAGGCATTAAATAAGGATAGTTACTCAAAGCGGTCGTTAGGCAAGTATCCCGGACAGGCGAGACGCCTGTTCTACGAATAAATGATTTTTCTCTCATTTTTCTCTCTGCGTCCTCTGCGCCTCTGCGGTAGCCTGCGGCACGCCGCTCCGCGTCTACGTTAAAAAATAACTTTTCACAAAACAGAGAAAATCAAATCTGTTTCAAAACAGGCATTAAATACTGTGTCAAACTCAAGGCATCCACACCCAATTCTGTGCGTTCTTGCGCTGCTAAAATACTCGCTTGAGAATGCCACTATGCCGCAGTTGCGACAATATATTCAATGGGAATTTGCTTAGTGCATGACTTTCGACTCAGGTTGACTTTTACAAAATCCTATAAAGCACAAACGAACATCCCCCATAAGATAGATGATTTTTCGTAGCTAATCCTTAAATTAACTACAAAATTTAGAATCCTAAATTTACCAAAATTTTTATCACAACTATAGTTTTTATCAATGTCAAAAACTCTAGTCTAAAGCAGTAAATAAGAATACAATGAAGTAGTTGCTGCTTGTAGCAATTAGTGATTCATTAACTTAGATTGAACCGTTATTAGGTATCAAGGAATAATGTTTAAACGCCGCACAATACTTGCTGGTCTAAGTGCGCTTGGCTTCACGTTGGCCGTTAGTACAAAAGTCTATGGACAATCGACTAGCGGGACAGAAGCTTGGCAGACTGTCTACGATCAGGCGGTTGCTTCGGCAACAACGACAGTTACAGTTACGCTCTTGAACTCATTATTTAGTCTGCTAAATTTCCTCGACTTGGCGGGTTTTTGGGGCGGTTAACTCTTTGTCTCATACCCAAACAGAGAAAGACTCAAAATAGGGGCTTTTGCAGTGTAATTTTTTGGTAATTCCTGCGCCTGGGATTACCTACGGTTATATCTCTAACTCGAATAGTACAGATTCTCTCTTAGCCAAATATTCCATAACCCGTGAGGAGTTTTTTTCTATGTTCAAACTTCGCACAGTTTTTAGTGCCTTAGCTGCAATTGTCCTAGGGCTGGTGATAGGTACACAGATATATCCACAACCCGCCGTTGCTTCTGGAGGGGTGTGTAATCCAACGGTGAATAACCTACCTGTATGCCCAAGTACAGCACCGTCAGAGTCAGCTAGTTTCCTTGACCCAACTGCGACAATCACCAATCCAACAAATATTAGCTTGGGCGAAAAAGTTTACGTCGCACCATTTGCTGAGTTAAACGCTACTACTGCCCCCATTACCATCGCGGAAGATTCTAACGTCCAAGACCAAGTGAGAATTCTCGCTTCGGGAACGGGAGCGGAGATTGGCCCGCGAGTAATTATGGCACACATGGCCACTATCAAAGGTGCAGCCAAAATTGGTATTCAAGGCTCAACCGGGCCTTTTAGCGACCCGGTTACCAATACTCAGTTCAACAACACTATTCCTGAGACCTTTCTCAGCTTTAACTGTGAAATCGACGATGCAACTATAGAAAGAAACACGGTAGTCAGCTTTCTCTCGCGGGTTGGCCCTGGTGTGACTTTACCTGCTGGTAAAGTTGTCCTGCCAGGTAAAAATGTCACAACTAACTCACAAGCTAGTAGCGGCAGCTTGGGAAAGGTGGCAAACCTGACACAAGCCGACGTTGCATTGATGGAAGGCATCATCGAAGTTAATGAAGCGTTTGCCAAAGGTTACACAGAATTAGCCAGAGCAGACTTGTCAAATGTACAAGGAATAAATTACGCTCCAGTCACCTCTTTTAACACTGGAGGTTTGCCGCAGATAGGTGGAAGTGTCACTCGTTATCCAAACTTTCGTAACCGGATCATTGGCAATATCGTTTTGCAAGATTCTATAGCAACACTCGACAGCAAAATAGGTAATAGAATTTCGTTGCGTGCTGATGAGGGTCAGCCTTTTAATGTTGGGGAAATTGCTGGTATGGCAAACGATGTTGTCTTTCACGCTTTAGAGACAACTAGCTTGACTCTTGGTAATGGGATTGGTTATGGGCCTCGCGTTCTAGTTCATGGCGGTAGGCAGGTTGTCAATGGTGTTGCTAATGGCCCTGAGACCAGCGTAGGTGATGATGTAGGGCTAGCACCAAACTCCGTTATATTCCGGTCAAGCATCGGCAATAAATCAGCAGTTGGGCAAAGAAGCGCAGTCTTCAATTCTACACTAGCTCCCAGAACAGCGATCGCTTCTCGAACAATCTATGCCAACAACGGCAACACCATTTCGTTAGTGGAGTGGTAAGCAATTGACTTTTGCATAATTATGAATCTGAAAATCTTGCCGCTAGTGCAATTACAATGCCTACGATTGATTTTGCTGTTCACTTTGATATGCGGACTGATACTAAATTTTGATGATGCTTCATCTATGGCCGCACAGAAGGTTGGGCAACCTGGACTTATAAACTCCGTAACTGCTGATATCACCTCTAATCAGCCTCAGGTGGTACAGCCTCCAGTCACCGGACTTGTTTCTACATTGTCGGATGAGGTCAAGGAATTACCAACACAGTTAATTAACTGGTCAACTTACTGGCAACTTTGCTGGGAACCATATCCCGAAGCTAAAGAGTACGAACTACAAACGGTGCTGATGGAAGGGAAATCTCCAAAGTTACAACGTCAAAGCGATCGCTGTTTTCGGATACAAGCGGCATCGAATGAAAACCAAAAATCACAGGGATTACTCAACCGCGAATTAATCTTGCTGACACATCAGATTCAGCTTGGTTATCGAGTGCGAGCTGTCTTAGATGACAACCGCGTCAGTGAATGGTCTCCAGTCATGGCAGTCGGTGCAACTACTGCCTCTGAATCAAATGGTAGGATCAGCTTAAATCCCTGATATTACTGGCGCAGGGGGTGTAGGGTATAGGGAAATTAAGAACAAGAAAGTTTTGTTTACACACCAAAAATTGACTGACTTTTAACACGAACCGACAACCCTACCCCCCAATATTATGCTCAAACAATATTGTATTTTTTGTGAAAACTGCTCTTTCAGCCAGTCCATTTGTTAAATTCTGAACAGGCGTCTCGCCTGTTCTACGAATAAATGATTTTTCTCTCTGCGTCCTCTGCGCCTCTGCGGTAGCCTGCGGCACGCCGCTCCGCGTCTACGTTAAAAAATAAATTCTCACAAAATAGAGAAAATTCAAATCTGTTTCAAAACTGGCATTAAATATTGCGTCAAAGTAAACGCATCAACACCTAATTCTGTACGTTCTTGCGCGGCTAAAATACCAGCTTGAGAATGCCACCAGGCCGCAGTTGCGACAATATCTTCAATGGGAATTTGCTTAGTAGCAGCTTGCGCCAACAACCCACCAAGTAACCCAGTTAACACATCTCCACTACCGCCACGGGCTAAGGCTGGAGTACTTTCAGGATTAATCCAAACAGCACCTTGGGGATTAGATATGGCAGTTCTCGCCCCTTTTAATAATATTGTCGCACCACATTGAGATGCAGCTGCTTGCACAGCTTTGATTTTGTCTGCTTTAACATCAGCAATATCAGGAAACAACCGCTGAAATTCACCTGTATGGGGTGTGAGAACCGTTGCAGCTTGGCGTTGTTGTAAAGTGGGGATGGTTCCCAATTGCGCCAGGATATTTAAAGCGTCAGCATCAAGCAGTAAAGGTTCTGGGCTTTTCATCACTGCTTGGACAATGGGTGTGCTATCTTTTGTTAAACCGGGGCCAATGGCGATCGCACTAAAAGAACTCAAATCAGTTTTTTCCGGTAGCTGCAACTGCGATATAGCCCCCGTTTCCGTCTCAGGACAACCAATAATCAGCGCTTCTGGCAAATGAGACACCAAAAGATATTTCAAAGATTCCGGTACCGCAATCGAAAGCATCCCCACACCACTTGCTCTCGCACCTAAACCAGTTAAAATTGCCCCACCCGCATAACGCCGAGAACCACAAACCAGCAGTAAATGCCCTTCCTTATATTTGTGAGTCACTGGAGGACGGGGAAGCGGTAAAGTTGAAAGTGCCGTAACTTTGGTAATGCGTTTAATCTTCGGTACTTCCCCCAAAACGGCTTGTACATCTGCCAAGGGAATATCAAAATCAATTAATTCAACTTTACCAAAATAATCTAAAGCTTGATCTTGCAAAAATGCCAACTTCCACAAACCCAAACAAAAAGTGTGAGTAGCACGAATTGCGGTTCCTAAAACTTCACCTGTATCAGTGTGAATCCCCGAAGGTAAATCAATACTAAAAATCGGCTGATTGCGTTCATTTAGTTCATTAATTGCCGTGGCAATGGCATCAGTAATTGTTCTTTCTAAACCGAAACCAAATAACCCATCAATCAAAAAATCACAATCTGGCAATTCTTCAATAGCTGAATAACAGGGAATACCCAAACTTTGAGCATACTGCAAATGCTGCGTAGTTAATTCCTTCAGTTTTTCAAAAGGCGAATAAATCCAAATCTCATACCCGCGAAAATACAATTCACGGGCTACCACCAAAGCATCACCCCCATTATGGCCGGGGCCGACTAAAATTCCTACACGCTTTTTAAGCGGGGTTGGGGGAATCAAATCTTGTACGCGACGTGCAATCAGTCCCGCGACTTTTTCCATTAAAGCGACTACAGGCATACCTGCTGCAAAGATCTGCTGTTCAATATCGCGCATTTGTGCAGCAGTAACCACTACTTGCGAAATTTTTTCTTGCCTATCTTGCATCAGTTTTGAGTCCTGAGTTATGAGTGCTGTTGAGTTCAATAGAGACCTAACCCCCAACCCCTTCCCTGAGAGGGAAGGGGAGTAAGTTTCAAAGCCTCTCCCCCAACAATAAAAGCTGCTCCTCTTCCCTCCCCTTGCAGGGGAGGGTTAGGGAGAGGTGGGGAGAGGAATGGAAGCGAGGTCAAAGTGTATAACAGAAAAATGAGAAGCACTATATTAATTAACTCCTCATTCTTTAGTTTTACCTCTTAATTCAGTTCGTAAGCACTCTTTTATCTGCCGTAATAAACCCTGGCATTACCATAGCCAAAGTTTTGCAGATATTTATTCCATTGTTCGGCTTCAAGTCGCTGGGTAAAAGGCCCCACAGCTACGTGCCATCCTCGTGGTTGATTTCTGGATAAAACACTGATATTTGGGCTGATATTTTGCCGAATTCGTTGGACGATGTTGGCTAAACTTTGGGATTTGGCGGGAATAGCGACATAGTAATAATTAGAATTATCCCTTCTATCATTGCGAGAATTACCTCCATTAGTAGAAATAACTGTTTCTTCGGTGTTAGAGAAGCTGGCGATACCTACGCCATAGATACCATTTGATGCCAGTTCGTCAACCCGCTGTTGAGCATTAGCTCTAGTGCTAAATACTCCCGACTGGATGACAGTACGCCCATTGAAGGGACGGGTATAAGCACTGCGCTCAATCTGACGCACTCGTTGCAATATCTGCGGGTTATCGCTATCAACGTAGACAAAGTAGCGTTCAAAGTTCTGGGTATTTTGACTAAACTTTACTGGTTGGGAGGGCTGATAGTTCTGGTTAGAAAACTCTACTGGTTGCTGATTAGTGGGAACCTCTTGGAGATTTGGCAGTGGTGGTAAAGGTTCACTTCTCCTTTGCTGCGCTTGTGCTGGGTTACAGTGGGGAATCAGTGCCAAGCATCCTCCTAGAAAAAAGGGTAGCAGCGGTAAGGTGATAAATCGACTTGGTATTGCACTAGACATATTAGTAATCAGCTTCCTAGACAGTTGGCTAAATGATTTTTGGACACTTCAGTGTTAGCTTAGAATTAGCTTATCTGGGTGATAATGAATACATCTACAAGCAGTCTGAGGCTCTGTCAGTAAAATATGGCGCGGCTGATGAAATAACAAGTTAATAGCCTAAAAACTGAAGCGCCTTTCTAGTAAGGCTTTGAAGATAGGTGTGCTATAATCGAGCGGTCACGTTGATCTCGTGTCGTGCTGGTATGAGAAATCTCAGCTAGCACAAGAATAAAGATTTTTAAGGATATGAAAAAAGTCGTCGTTGGTCTTTCTGGTGGTGTTGACAGTTCCACCGCCGCTGCTATTCTGCACCATCAGGGCTATGAAGTGATTGGTTTGACTCTTTGGCTGATGAAAGGAAAGGGTCAATGTTGCTCTGAAGGAATGATCGACGCGGCTGAAATTTGTGAACAACTGGGCGTTCCCCATCAGGTTGTAGATATTCGGGATGTCTTTCAGACGGAAATTGTTGATTTTTTGGTGACTGGTTACAGTGTGGGAATTACGCCGTTGCCTTGCTCACAGTGCAATAAGACGGTGAAGTTTGGGCCGATGGTTAAGTATGCCCGTGAAGAATTGGGATGCGATCGCATCGCCACAGGTCATTATGCCCAAATTGCCTACGACGAAACTACAGGACGTTACCAATTATTCAGGGCTGTTGATCGCAATAAAGATCAATCTTACTTCCTTTATGACTTGTCGCAAGATTTACTTGCAGCAACCGTATTTCCCCTTGGTGAATTGCAAAAAGCCGACACCCGCCGCATCGCCACCGAATACGGGTTAAAAACCGCCGATAAGCCAGAAAGTCAAGACTTGTGCTTAGTGGAAAGTAACGGTTCTATGCGGGCATTTCTGGATAAGTATCTCGCACCCAAACAAGGCGAAATTGTGGATACCACAGGCAAGGTTTTGGGGCAACATGACGGTGTCCATCATTACACCATTGGTCAGCGTAAGGGATTGGGGATTGCTGCCGCCGAACCTCTGTATGTGATTGAGTTGGATGCGATTAATAATAGAGTGGTAGTTGGCGATCGCACCAAAGGAACTCAGCCAGAATGCACCGTCAACCGCATCAACTGGGTTTCCATCGCACAACCATCCGCCCCAATTCGGGCCGAAGTGCAAATTCGCTATCGTTCCACCCCCGTACCCGTGACGGTGATTCCTCTGGAAGACTCCCGCATCCGCTTGGTATTTGATGAACCCCAATTCAGCATCACCCCCGGACAAGCTGCGGTTTGGTACGACGGTGATAAGGTTTTGGGTGGCGGGATTATTGAGTCATTTAGTTGAACAAAACCGCCCCTCTTCACTTTGGAGGCATAGTTTTGTTTTTGCATCGATTTTCAAGTAAATAGACCACGCGGTAGGGGCACAGCAATGCTCATTGGTGTCAACTAAAGCTCAAACCGTTGTCCCACAGCCGTTTGACCCCACCCCTCAATCCCCTCCCCACCTCTCCCTAGCCCTCTCCTAAAAGGAGAGGGGAAAGGAAAAACTTTTGTTGCGGGGGAGGGGAGGTTTTGCGTCAGCAAAACCGGGGTGGGGTTCCGAGAAAGTGATTTGTAATCGAGAAGATTTGATATAACCTCATTACAAGGGTTTCTCCTTGAATATTAGAGGTTATGCCAGTCAACTTCAATCCACAGGTCAAATTATCAACAAAGCTCAGGCAATCGACCAATTACAAGGGATGCGAGTTTTAAATATGCCTCAAATTGCAATATTTTACTTTGGTAGTAATAGCAAGATAAACAAGTTAAGAGTTATGTGAGAATGCTGGACTATTCACGGTTGCTACTGTTGGAATATTTGCAGTTTCCGAAAAATTAAAATCTATTTATCTGAGTTAAGCCTATATTTTAATAAGTGGGATATTGCAAAATCATTAATTAACTATGGTCATAAAGAGTAAAATCTCTATCTAGCCAGATAACATAAAAAATAGCTCTATCCCGATAGCCAACCATCGGTTTCATTCCAGAAAAGCGAAAAGCAATAATATTTACATCTTCAGTAATAAACTTGGGAATTGGTGATTTTATAGCATCTCTAGCAATTTTTTCGTAACCCAACTTATGTCTATCTTGTGACTGTATTTGACTCCAAGTCAACTTACTCAGCCTATGAATTTTTAGAGCAAATGCAGCCTGATCATCTTTATCACATTTGGTTAAGCAATATTCACCTTCTAGGTAACGTAGAGAAAATATAGGTGGTTGTTGCTCTGGGGGTATTTCTTCTTTGTCAGATGGAGTAAATAGCTTATTTCCGCTTTCCTTTGGCGGGTTTTTAAATCTTTTCTTGCTACTCATTCTAGGTATTCACAAGCTGAGTTTTAAAGTAATTTTTCAGAGAGTTAGAAGTGATAATATTACCTACATCTGTATCTTTCCAAGGTTCTTCATTGTAAGTCATATTTCGTAATTTCCAGGCTGAAAATTGACCATAAACACTGTATACCTCATCTAGTAGTTCAAGAGTTTGCTCATCAAATTTTGAAAAATCAATATTTTCAGGAATAGGAATCGCATCAGAACCAAAGGTTTTATACTCATGGAAAACTTCAGGCACTACAGGCCCGTATGTCCAAGCTTCAATAGGCTCAGAAAAAAGAGGTTCATCATATAGTGCTAAGTGAAAACCTTGAGCATAGTAAAGCAATTTTTGCAGCTTGAGATTAGAAATTAAATCCCCAGCCTCTTCGTCTGTTTGAGCTAGAAAATACTTTGCAACATCATGACAACTGAGCATACTTATTCCCTTTTATCTTTCAATTCTAGCAACTATCCATCTCTGAGCATTAACCTTGATTTGACCCTTTTTTCTTGGCGATTCTTTCGCGCACAGCTTGACGGATGTCTTCCCAATCATCAGGCGTCATTTCAGTTGCATTCCCAGAATTTAGACCTTCTAAAAGCATTGTTTCCAAACGTTCAGCCGCTTGACGCTTTTGGTCTTGGCGCACTAATTCCCGGAAATACTCACTAACACTGCTGTAACCGCCAGATGCTACCTTCTCTTCTATATAAGTTCGCATCGCGTCAGGGAGAGATATATTCATGCTTTTCACTGTCGTTACTTCCCTAATTTTTCCTTGATGATAATTATGGCAATAATTGCCATTCATTGCCATGATATATCCTTGGCTCTCGTGACGCCTGCCCTACGGCTGTAAAATACACCTACTATTTCTAATCTCGCCTTTTCCGACCGGCAATTAATAAAAACTGATAAACTTTTTGTTCACTGTGTACCTACCTGATAAGTTAGTACATACATAGTTTGCAACAATTGTCGTTAAAAAAAAGAGGGGAATATACGTTGAGTTACCATTTAGATGCTATTGCCCCCCACGGTGGAGAGTTGGTTAACCGGGTTGCTACGGCGGCACAAAAGGCAGAATTTCTGTCAAAAGCTGAGTTTTTGCCGCGAGTGTCACTTGACGATCGCGCCGTTTCTGATTTAGAAATGATTGCCATCGGCGGTTTTAGCCCACTCACAGGCTTTATGAACCAACAAGACTACGATCGCGTGGTGACAGAAATGCGGCTGGCTAACGGTCTTGTCTGGTCAATACCAATTACACTCTCGGTAACAGAAGAAGTTGCTTCACCCCTAAAAGAAGGCGGTTTAATCCGTTTGGATAACCCCAGCGGAGAATTTATCGGGGTATTACAACTGACACAAAAGTATCAATACAACAAAAGCCACGAGGCGATCAATGTCTATCGCACTGATGACGTCAAACATCCAGGAGTGCAGGTAGTCTATGGTCAAGGTTCGGTAAATCTGGCAGGAGATATTTGGCTATTACAGCGCGACTCCCATGCCCTATTTCCCAGCTATCAAATCGATCCCGCAGCTTCACGGCAAATGTTTCAAGAAAAGGGCTGGAAAACCATCGTCGGTTTTCAAACTCGCAACCCCATCCACCGCGCCCATGAATACATCCAAAAGTGCGCTTTAGAAACTGTGGACGGTTTATTTTTACACCCATTGGTTGGGGCGACTAAAGACGATGACATTCCCGCTGATGTGCGGATGCGGTGCTATGAAATTTTGCTAGAACACTACTACCCCTTAGACCGGGTGATTTTGGCAATCAATCCGGCAGCGATGCGTTATGCTGGGCCACGGGAGGCAATCTTCCATGCTTTAGTCCGTAAAAATTACGGCTGTACACACTTTATCGTTGGACGGGATCATGCTGGTGTGGGTGACTACTACGGCACTTATGATGCCCAGTACATCTTTGATGAATTTGCGCCTGGTGAATTGGGGATTGTGCCGATGAAATTTGAACACGCTTTCTACTGCACCCGCACTAAACAAATGGGGACAACAAAAACAAGTCCCAGCAAGCCGGAAGAGCGTGTTCACCTGTCGGGAACCAAAGTTAGGGAAATGCTGCGCCGGGGAGAGTTACCCCCACCAGAGTTTTCCCGTCCTGAGGTAGCGGCTGAGTTGGCACGGGTAATGCATGCCTAATTATCGGTTGAAGACAAATTGCCAACCAGCAAACAGTATAAACTGTAACTTTACATTACAGACTTCCGCCCTTTAAGCTGTTAGCAGCAGGGCTGAGGATTCATAGCTAATTTATGAAACGGCGGACGCTTTTACAACGGATGGGCTGCGTTCTGGCGGTGTTGGGGGTGACTGAGGCTGAGTGGTTGACTTTAGGAAATCGCTATTACCAAGCTTTAGCACAACCCAGCCCACGGAAGTTGGCCTTATTAGTGGGCATCAATCAATACCCACAAAGTCCAGCCCTTCGTGGTTGTTTGACTGATGTGGAATTGCAAAAAGAACTTTTGATTAATCGCTTTGGCTTCCTAGCCGCAGATATTCTCACGTTAACTGAGGAACAAGCTAGCAGAGAATTCATTGAGGCGGCTATTTTAGATCACCTCGGTAAAAAAGCTAAACCCGGTGATGTGGTCGCTTTTCACTTTAGCGGCTACGGTACCCGCGTCAAATTGGGAACTTTGCCAGACACGATGCAAAATGCTCTCGTGCCGGTTGATGAAAATCAAAATTCACAAAATGATCAAATAGCCAACTATTTATTAGAAGAAACTCTTTGGCGATTGTTGCGATCGCTTCCCACCGACCGAGTTACAGCTGTCTTGGACACCAGTTACTATGCCCCTAGCATATTACAGCCCACAGGGATGGGAATTCGCGCCCGCCCACAATCGCTAGAAGTCAGGCTAGCAGACGCAGAACTTGACTTTCTCCAACAACTGAAAGCGCAAAACACAACACTGAACAATCCTGTAGTGTTGTCAGCGACATCAGAAGAGAATCAGGTGGCCCAAGAGTTCTTATTGTCTGGTTTGAGTGCCGGGTTATTTACCTACGCCTTGACGCAATATCTGTGGGAAACCGCCCCAGCCGCGACTACTCAAGTCATCCTCTCCCATGTGGGGAGTACTATGTCTAAGCTGGGTAGCAATCAGCAACCAGCTTTATTGAGTGAGCAAAAAAATCCCCAAGGTGCTTTAATTGTCGATGATTTACTCCTCGACCGCACTGGGGCAGAAGGCGTAGTCATAGCTACCGAAGACGATGGTAAAACTGTTTACCTATGGCTAGCAGGATTACCACCGCAAGTTTTGGAATACTACGGTGTGAATTCCCGACTAACTTTAGTTACGGGAGAACAGTTAGTATTGCGATCGCTTTTGGCAGGGCGTAGCCCATCGCTGAAAGTGGGCGTTTCGCCATCGCGTAGCGGATTAACAGTCAAAGCCCAAATTGCCAGCCTGGAAAATTCCACCCTCCCACAAGTCGGGCAACTCGTCCAGGAAGCAGTGCGGGTTTTACCGCGAAATATTGGCTTAACAGTTGCCCTAGATACTAGACTAGAAAGAATTGAGCGGGTAGACGCCACCAGCGCCTTTGCCACATTTGCCCGTGTATCAACTGTAGTCGCAGGAGAACAACCAGCTGATTATGTGTTTGGCAAATTGATCAAAACTCACACGCGCTATGCGCTATTTTCTCTAGGTGGTGAGCTAATTCCCAATACATCTGGGGAAATTGGGGAAGCAGTGAAAGTGGCAGTGCAGCGGTTAGCACCAAAATTACCAAACCTGCTAGCAGCAAAGTTATGGGAACTCACAGATAATGAAGGTTCTTCCCGCTTGCCTGTCAAGGGAACCCTAGAGATGATGAACGGCATCTCGCCTCGCGTAGTGATGCAACGGGAAACTGTGCGAACTCGCAGCCCTAAAACTGCGAACAGCAAATCACTCAGCACACCACTAGCAGCTATACCCACAGTACCAGTCGGTAGTCGCATGCAGTACCGGGTGCAAAATTTGAGCGATCGCCCTGTATATTTCATGCTGCTGGGATTAAATAGCAGTAGTATTGCGATCGCCTTTTACCCTTGGCAAGTCCACCACGAACCCAACATTGCCGAAACCAAACCCCAACTTGAAGATGTAGTCATCGCCCCAGGGGAAACCCTCTCATTACCAGAAATTGCGGCTGTGTCTGAATGGGCAATTCCGGGTTTAGCTTATGATTGCCAACATTTACTGATCTTTAGCACCGCCCCCTTTAGCGAAACCCTTGTCGCTTTGGAATCTGCTAACTATTCCACAGGAGTTCATAAGCCCATTGCCGCATTAGTCAACCCCTTAGAAGTTGCCCAAGCCTTGCTGCAAGATTTGCATAACGCCAGTGCATTCAAAGCCGAGACAAACGGCACCGTAGCCGATTCTTATATTTTGGATGTGAATCATTGGGCAAGTCTCGACTTTAGCTTTCAAATCGTTTAATCAAACTCTGCTTTACCTCCCTCTCCTTACCAAGGAGAGGGACAGGTTATGCGTAGCAGAACCCCAGTGCATTCAAAGCTGAGACAAACGGCACCGCAACTGATTCTTATATTTTGGATGTGAATCATTGGGCAAGTCTCGACTTTAGCTTTCAAATCGTTTAATCAAACTCTGCTTTACCTCCCTCTCCTTACCAAGGAGAGGGACAGGTTATGCGTAGCAGAACCAGGGTGAGGTTTTTTCCTCTGTTTTATAAACAATAAATTCCATCAAAAAATAACTGTGTGTACACAGTAGCCACGAAACAGCAGGGAGGGATTGTTTGATTCACTTCAAAAACAAAATAGAAAGTAAATAAGAATTATTCTGACCAAATCTAGTTTTCTTAACTACTCCAGAAATGACTTTTTTCTGTAAATACGTTACTGAGATAGCCCCCAATGTAACTACTAGAAAATCTATAACAAAGCTACCCCTAAATTTAGGTAAATGCTCCATAACCAAAGTTTGCCAGTAATATACAAAGAATATATGCCATAAATATATCCATAACGAAGATGCACTTATAAAAGTAATTCCCGTGATTAAGGCATTATTCTTAGCTGATAAATTATATTTAAGCGAAAATTTATCCACCACAAAGAAACTTAGCAAAGACATAAAAACGCCATAGGAAATAAAATATATTCTTGGTGGATATTTAAAAACCTGAGTAGAGACAAAATGCCCCTGACGATAGTAAAAATAGCCAGCTAACAGCAAAAATATAGTCAAGAAAATCCCGAAAATAAATAATATCTTTCTTCCTCTAAGTTTTGATAAAGTCATCCCCAAGCCAAATAGACAACCATAAGGCATAAGGTAAAATAAATAATCTTTGACCAAACTTGAAAGTATTCGACTGGGTAAATTAAAACGTTGTGTTAAATTAAATAATAATTCGTAACCTAGATAGATCAAAGATAGCAAAGCCAGAAACCTAGATTCTGATTTAGAAAATCTGTATAAACTCAGCAGTAAACTTGCAAAAAGAGCAACTAGAGTAAATACACGAATTATCCAGACATAACCAATACCGTTTAATAACAGAAATGTATCAAATATCTTCTGCTGTGAAAATGGGTATGGTTGAGACAGCAATGCAAATATGCCGTAAGCCGAAATAAAGAAAAAAGCTAGAAACAACCATACTGGAGCAATTAAACGCGGTAACCTTTTTTGTAAATAACTCCAAAAAGATATTTGTTTCTGTGCAGATGAATAATAATAAAGTGTTCCTGACACAATCACCATCAGCGGAACATCAAACCGTCTGATGTGAAATAAAATATTATTTTCTGGGCCGACATGGGCAAAAATAATGCAGAGTAGCCCAATGGTTTTCAAAATATCAAATCTAATATCCCTCTGTGCGTCTGAGATTTTTTCTACTTTATTTGTCATAGTTTCCACCAAAAAAGTTAACTATTTGCTTTTTTTAAGGGATGATCAGAGGATTTTTTAAAAGTATTGCATTAAACATAAAAGCCCTCGGAACCTAACCCCCTAGCCCCCTTCCCTTAGAGGATGTTTGGAAAGTCATCAAGTTTACTGAAAGACCTCTCTCCAAACCTCTCCCCTGCAAGGGGAGAGGCTTTGAAACCTTATTCCCTCATAGGGGACTCAGGAATCTGAGGGGGGAAAAGAGGTTTGGAGAGGGGTTTCTAGGATATTTTTGGACTTTACAAACATCCTCTAAATACACAGATATTCACAGTTACTCGATTATCCTCTGAATCGGTCAAATATAGCACTCAGCCTGTTTTGATCACAATGCTGAGGAAGACAGTATATTAGTTATATACATTACTAAAGTTCCTGAGTTTACACTTAGCAGAATTGCATGAAGATCAATAATCGGCTTGGGTTAGCGGTTTCAATTGTCCTATTATCTGCCAGTGCTGCAACAGCCCAACCCAAGCCAACTAATACACCAAAGTCAACCGTCTCACCCCAGCTTGTACCGATTGCAGCAACTTCGACTCAGCAGCAAAAGGAACTGGAAAAACTCCAGCAAGAAAAAGAGATTCGCGATAGAGTTCAAGTAGAAGTTGACCGCGCTTTTGGTTTCAACACAACTATGCTGAATATTTTGCTAGTTGTGCTGACTATATTTCCTATTGGGACAGCTTTTATTGTTTGGCTTCTGCGTCGTAGTGTAATTGGTCAGTTAGTGACTGAAACCAAAGAACCTTTGGAAAAAGAAATATTAAAAGCAAAATCTGAAGCTGAAGAACAATTAAAAAAGATTATTTCTGAGGCTCAAACTGTATCTGAAAAGCTAAAACTACAGATAGACACTGCGGCGCAAGAAATTGATGTTATTAAAGGTAATACTGCATCTCAAATGCAAGATATTGTATCTGAGGCGCAAAAAGAAAAGGAGCGAGTTTTGCAAGAACTTTCTCTGATTGTACCTCAACCTTCATTAACACCGGTTTCTGTTGAACCGGAAATACAGCAGAAAATACAAGAACTTACAGCACAGCTTGAAAACTTAAAGTCTGCTAATCCTCAACTATTTTTTACTGCTGATGATTACGTAAAACAAGCGGATGCTCTTTTCTTTGAAGAGCGCTATGAAGAAGCGATCGCATCTTGTGACAAAGCCATTGAACTCAAACCCGATATGCACAAAGCTTGGAGTAACCGAGGTGTAGCACTGGGGAACTTAGGACGACACGAAGAAGCGATCGCATCCTTTGATAAAGCCTTGGAAATCAAACCCGACTTTCACGAAGCTTGGAACAATCGGGGCGCAGTGCTTGGGAACTTAGGACGAAATGAAGAAGCGATCACATCTTACGACAAAGCTATTGAAATCAAACCCGATTTTCACGAAGCTTGGTACAACCTAGGTAATGCACTGGTTCAGTTAGGACAAGATGAAAAAGCGATCGCATCCTATGACAAAGCCTTAGAAATCAAACCCGACTTTCACCAAGCTTGGAACAATCGGGGCGTGACGCTGGGGAAATTAGGACAATATGAAGAAGCGATCGCATCCTACGACAAAGCCTTAGAAATCAAACCCGATTACTACGAAGCTTGGTACAACCGAGGTTTGGCGTTAGGGGAGTTAGGACGATATCAAGATGCGATCGCATCCTTCAAGGAAGTCATTAGAATCAAACCCGATTACTGTGAGGCTTGGTTTAAGCGGGGTGTGATGTTGGGGAACTTAGAAAGAAATGAAAATGCGATCGCATCCTTCGACGAAGTCATTAAAATCAAACCCGACTACCACGAAGCTTGGTACAACCGAGGTTTAGCGCTGGACAACTTAGGAATGTATCGAGATGCGATCGCATCTTACGAACAAGTGCTAAAAATCAAACCCGATGATCACGAAGCTTGGTACAACCGAGGTTTAGCCCTAGGGAACATAGGAAGATATGAAGACGAGATCGCATCGTACCATGAACTGCTAAAAATCAAACCCAACGACTACGAAGCTTGGTACAACTGGGGTATAGCATTAGTTAACCTAGGCAAAAACGAAGAAGCGATCGCTTATTTCGACAAAGTTGTCAACCTCAAACCCGACGATTACCAAACTTGGTACAACCGAGGTTTAGCCCTGGGGAAATTAGGAAGATATGAAAATGCGATCGCATCCTACGACAAAGCCGTAGAAATCAAACCCGAACTACAACAAGCTTGGTACAACAAAGCTTGCTACTGTGCATTAGTTCAAAACCTAGAACCAGCCCTAGAAAACTTACAACAAGCGATTAAACTTAACCCCCAATACAAAAAAACAGCAAAAACAGACTCAGACTTCGACGCCATTCGACAAAACGAGCAATTTAAACAATTGATAGAAGAATAAATTTATTTTTGAAATTGTTTAAATATGCGTTATCCAGAACCTTTGTAGAGACGTTGCATGCAACGTCTCTACATTCTTTTCCGCCAGAGGGCATTTTTTCACAAATACTTCTGCAACAACAACCCCAACTTATCCTTAGTCTCCGCCGGCGCTTTTGCCAAATTTGTCAAAATCGCATACTTCAAAGCCGAATGTGCGTCGCTAACGGGCGGATTTTCAGTCAAACGCCGCACCGTTTCTTGAATCACCTTTTGAGCGTTTACCGCATTCCGCTGTAAATTACCAATCACCATTTCCACCGTCACACTATCGTGATCTGGATGCCAACAATCGTAGTCTGTCACCAGCGCTAAAGTTGCATAAGCGATTTCCGCTTCCCTAGCCAACTTTGCCTCTGGTACATTCGTCATCCCGATAATTGTCGCCCCCCAACTGCGGTAAAGATTGGATTCTGCCTTAGTCGAAAAAGCAGGCCCTTCCATGCATACATAGGTACCACCACGATGCAGAGTTACATCTGGTAAATTCAAAGATGCGATCGCATCCCCCAACACCAAGGCCAAACTTTGACAAATCGGCTCACCAAAAGCAATGTGCGCCACAATTCCATCACCAAAAAACGTCGAAACCCGGTTTTTTGTCCTGTCAATAAACTGATCTGGCACCACCAAATCAAGGGGTTTAGCTTCTTCCTTCAAAGAACCAACCGCACTCGCAGAAATTAAATACTCCACACCCAGTTGCTTCATCGCATAGATATTGGCGCGAAACGGCAACTCAGAAGGTAAAAGCGTATGATTGCGCCCATGACGCGCTAAAAAAGCAACTTTGGTTCCATCCAGTGTCCCCAAAATCAAAGCATCAGATGGAGAACCAAACGGTGTCTGGACTTGCACCTCTTCTACATCTTTGAGCGCGTCCATTTTGTATAAACCGCTGCCACCAATAATCCCAATACGAGCATTAGCCATGATGCTGAACCTGTTTTTTGCTGGGCTGCCAAGTTATTTTACCGGAAACCTTCCTTAGTGGGAGCGATAAAAAGGTAGCAATTAGCGATTTTTCATCGTTCCGTAGATCCAGCCTGTCCAAGATTTGTTAAATATTGTTAAGATAATATGGAATAATCGTAGAAAACACACAAATCCTTGGTAAAGAATATGCGATCTGCCGGAACCTCAAACCAAATGCTAATGGAGATAGTCTTAGAGCGCATATTTGCTATCCGCAGAATTACGCGTCGAGATCAGCAGCTACTGATGTCAGCACTAATGTCTAAAAAAGGCTTAAACGAAAACGACCAGCAGCAAATTGGGCGAGTATTTGATGCTTTGCAGAGAGGATTAATCAAGGTAGTTGATTAACTCTACCCTGAATTTTTACTATTTTTCTACAAATTATATTGCATTACTATTGAGCTACTCTAAGAGGATGTTTTAAAAGTTATTTTTGATAAATCAAACACGCGTAGATCCCCCTAAATCCCCCTTCCGGGGGACTTTTAAAAGTTTTTACCCCCTTTTTTAGGCTACCGCGTACACACAAGTTATCTGGTTCCCAACAGTCTGAAAAACCTCACCCTGTCTTGATAGACATCCCTCTCTATGCGTTGGAGAGGCATATGTTTTGCGTAGCAGAACGAGGGTGAGGTTTAATTTCCTGTTGTCGATAAACAAATTAATTGTCGTTAAAGCACTAAACGCTGAAACCACTGCCAGATAAATGTTTCCGGCGTTTTTGATTATTGAACCAGTGATGACTTGTTTAACACTTTAAAAACTGCCAGAGCGACACTAATTTGCGAATAACGACGTTAATTTGCGAATTGCGACCTTTAATTTGCAAAAGTACAACAATAAATCGGGATGACTGGATTCGAACCAGCGGCCCCTTCGTCCCGAACGAAGTGCGCTACCAAGCTGCGCCACATCCCGCCGTAAAAATGGCAATTTGATCCTAGCATATCACAACCAGTGCTAAAAAACAAAAATTTATCTATCATGAGATTTATATAACTTGAGTAGTGAAAGTGGATTGTGACTGTAAAACCAGACTGGTTGCGGGTAAAAGCCCCTCAATGGGAGCGAGTTGGTAACGTTAAAGAAATTTTGCGGGATTTAGCCCTGAATACGGTTTGCGAAGAAGCATCTTGTCCGAATATTGGTGAGTGCTTCCAGGCTGGAACTGCCACATTTTTGATAATGGGCCCAGCTTGCACACGCGCTTGTCCTTACTGCGATATTGACTTTGAGAAAAAACCCAAACCACTAGACCCCACCGAACCTGCACGACTGGCGGAAGCAGTTCGCCGAATGCGACTCAATCACGTTGTGATCACTTCTGTAAATCGGGATGACTTACTCGACGGGGGTGCATCTCAGTTCGTCGAGTGTATAGCCGCAGTCCGTAGCGTTTCACCCCACACCACAATTGAAGTGCTGATTCCTGACTTGTGCGGTAATTGGGAGGCTCTAGAGATAATTCTTCAAGCTGCGCCAGAAGTACTCAACCACAACACAGAAACCGTTCCCCGCTTGTATCGCCGGGTGCGTCCCCAAGGGAATTACGATCGCACAAAAGAATTATTGCAGCGATCGCGCCAAATTGCCCCTAAGGTATACACTAAATCCGGTATCATGGTCGGACTCGGTGAAACTGATGCCGAAATCCGCCAAGTTATGCAAGACCTCCGCGCAGTCGATTGCGATATTCTGACAATTGGACAATACCTCCAACCCAGTCAAAAACACTTACAAGTCAATGAATTTATCACCCCAGAGCAATTTGCCGCCTGGAAGGCATACGGTGAAGAACTGGGATTTTTGCAACTTGTTTCCTCACCCTTAACCAGAAGTTCATATCATGCTGAACAAGTGAGGGAATTAATGGAACATAACCCCCGCAGCCAATTTTAGATTTTAGATTTTAGATTTGTAAGCAAGTGTGGGGTGATAGGAAGACTTTTGACTCTTGACTAATGACTAATCCAAAATCCAAAATCCGTCAGGCAAGGTTTGCTTCGGAGGCCCACCCTTCAGACACGCTCCTTTGCACAACGGAGGAAAAAACCGCCAGCGACGGGCAAAACTTGCCGCCAAATCCCAAATCAGTAGCAATTCTTGGTGCTGGTGCTTGGGGTACAGCCTTAGCAAATTTGGCAGCAGCAAACGGTCATCGGGTGGGACTGTGGTCGCGTCGGGGGTCACAACCTCTAGAAACAATCTTAGAAGATGCTGATATAATCCTGTCTGCTATTTCAATGAAAGGTGTAGCGGATGTAGTGGAGCAAATCAAGTATGCGCCCATTTCTCCAGAGACAATTTTTGTCACGGCGACAAAAGGTCTAGATCCTCAAACCACTTGCACACCGTCGCAAGTTTGGCAAACAGCATTCCCTGATCATGCAGTCGTCGTTCTATCTGGGCCCAATTTATCTCAAGAGATTGAACTAAAATTGCCAGCGGCAACGGTAGTAGCCAGTGATGTCACTGCTGCTGCTGAACTGGTACAACTGGTATTTTCTTCTCATCGTTTTCGGGTATATACTAATCCCGACCGCTTGGGAGTAGAACTGGGGGGAACTCTCAAAAATGTAATTGCGATCGCATCTGGTGTCTGTGACGGCTTACACCTAGGAACTAACGCCAAAGCTGCTTTAGTTACTCGTGGACTCACAGAAATGGTTCGCATCGGCAATATTTGGGGTGCAAAAACAGGAACATTCTATGGTTTATCCGGTCTAGGTGATTTACTAGCCACCTGTAACAGTCCCTTAAGTCGTAATTATCAAGTTGGCTACCAGCTAGCTAGTGGCCAGACACTTACAGAAATTCTCGCCAATTTATCAGGAACCGCTGAGGGAGTGAACACTTGTCAAGTATTGGTGCAAATAGCCCAGCAGAAAAATATCGTTATCCCGATTACCGAGCAAGTTTATCGGTTACTTCAGGGCGAAGTCACACCCCGACAAGCCCTTGATGAATTAATGTTGCGAGACATGAAGCCTGAGTATAACGATTAACTTTGGCTAATAGTTAAACAAGAGTTCACTGATAGCATTTTAGGCGAAACTACTAACAGCCTGCCAATAAGTACTACCACTACTTATTACCAAATAATCCTGAGGAAAAAATTGCTAAATCATCAGGAAATCACAGACCTACCCGTGTAGATATGACTATGTAGTTTATAATCATCATATTCACTAGAATATGTTTATACTCCGTTACAAAAGTAACAGATTGAAATGTTGATTAGGTAATTCTTAATTTAAAGCCTAGCTGTGGATTTGAATAGCTATTGGTTCAATCAAAAAGATACAGCAGCCGATAGCATTCGGTAATAATGTATCCGAAAAAATCGGTACAGAATTCATTAAGAAACTGTATTAGAATTCTCAACCGTGTTATTAAACCTAAAATCACGGGAACAATAGCAACAGTTGATTAGCTGACCGTTATTTTAGCTGACCGTAATCTATTGTTACCTGGAGCCATTGAGACGTTATGCCAGCAACTTCTTTTTACGCAGATGCCGCCTTCGGTACCCCAAAGTCCCGTCGGAACTTAGACCATGATCTTTCGGTTGATGAGGGTGAATTGTCGGTAGATGATTTACATGAACTAGAGATGGCTTCTGTTGACCCTGCTAACACTAACCGTCGTAGTACAGACTTAGTGCGCCTATATCTTCAGGAAATCGGTCGAGTTCGCTTGTTAGGGCGGGATGAAGAGGTTTCCGAAGCTCAAAAAGTTCAGCGCTACTTGCGGATGCGGACAGTGCTTGCAAACGCCGCCAAGCAAGGAGATGAAGTGATTGTGCCCTATCTCCGGTTAATAGAAGTTCAGGAACGTTTGTCTTCTGAACTCGGACATCGCCCGTCCTTGGAAAGATGGGCTACCACTGCTGGTATAGAATTACCGGATCTCAAACCAACTTTAGCAAATGGCAAGCGTCGCTGGGCAGAAACTGCCAAGCTGACAGTGGAAGAACTGGATCAAGTTCAATCCCAAGGACTCCAAGCTAAAGAACACATGATCAAGGCTAATCTTCGCCTAGTAGTTTCTGTAGCCAAGAAATATCAAAATCGTGGTTTGGAACTGTTAGATTTAGTCCAAGAAGGTACCCTAGGTTTAGAACGAGCGGTGGAAAAATTTGACCCCACCAAAGGTTATCGCTTTAGTACCTATGCCTATTGGTGGATTCGTCAGGGAATTACAAGAGCGATCGCTACTTCAAGCCGCACGATCCGCCTGCCTGTTCACATTACAGAAAAACTGAACAAAATCAAAAAAGCCCAACGCAAAATTGCTCAAGAAAAGGGTCGCACTCCCACCTTAGAAGACCTGGCAATTGAGTTAGAAATGACACCTGCTCAAGTACGGGAAGTTTTGTTAAGGGTGCCTCGTTCTGTTTCTCTAGAAACTAAGGTAGGAAAGGATAAAGATACAGAGTTAGGGGAATTACTCGAAACCGACTGTGTGACACCAGAAGAAATGTTAATGCGAGAATCTTTACAAAGAGACTTGCACAATCTTTTGGATGATTTAACTAGCCGTGAACGCGATGTAATTCTCATGCGGTTTGGTTTGTCAGATGGTCATCCTTACTCGTTAGCAGAAATTGGACGTGCTCTCGACTTATCGCGGGAACGAGTACGACAAATTGAATCAAAAGCTCTGCAAAAGCTGCGCCAACCCAAGCGACGTAACCTCATCCGTGACTACTTAGAATCCTTAAGTTAGTCAGCAAATTTTAGATTTTTGATTCCACAGATAAATCAAGGGGCTAAAAACAATAAAATTATTTGGTTAGTCTACCCGCATTAATTTGGGGGGAATAAACCGATTATTTAAATGCCTGGATTTTTCTAGAAAACCCAAATCCCAAATCTAAAATCAGCACGGTGAATATTCAAGTTTAACAAAATCTAGATTATGGAGTGTTGAGCCGATTAACTTTATCTCCACTGCCAAAATATTTCTCTAGCTTATAGCCAAATATTTGCATTTAATTGGGATCTGACTGTCCCTAACTTTGTTGTCAGGATCTTTTGCCTGTGGGGATCATGTGTTAGGTGATTTCTCATCAAGATTTGATAAATTTTTCTTGAGCATTTAGTAAATGTTCTCAATAAGCTGCAATTGTTGCAAATTGCTGGAAACATTTGCTATATTCTCAACTAACAGGCTTTGTTGAGAAAATTTAGTATGACTGTCTACACAACTGGTTCACTCAAGGCAGAACTAAACGAACGAGGCTGGCGTTTGACTCCCCAGCGTGAAACAATTTTACACATTTTTCAAGAACTTCCGCAAGGTGAACATCTGAGCGCAGAGGATCTCTATCATCGTCTAGAAACTGACGGTGAAGGCATCAGTCTGTCGACTATCTATCGGACTTTGAAGTTGATGGCTAGGATGGGGATTTTGCGGGAACTAGAACTGGGAGAGGGACATAAACATTATGAAATTAACCAGCCCTACCCCCATCACCACCATCACCTAATCTGTGTTAAGTGCAACAGTACCATCGAGTTCAAAAACGACTCAATTTTAAAGATTGGGGCGAAAACAGCCCAAAGGGAGGGTTTTCACCTGCTTGACTGTCAACTGACAATCCATGCAGTTTGTCCCAAGTGCCAAAGAGCGTTGATGCCGCTTTAGCACTTGAGTGGGATAGTACAATTTGGATTTTAGACTTCGTCGTCAGCGCTCAGTCAAACGATTTGAGATTTTGGATTCTGACTCTAGCTAGTGGATCAGCTTTTGTAAGATTTAACGGTCGCGCTGATTTCTCAAATTGGTACAACCACTGTTATTCTGAGCAAATGGCCATCAGTTGGGGAATCACACTGCAATGCCTAAGCGGAGGTTACGTTAATAGCTGCCGCTTCTGATATCACCGAGACTGATGCCGTAAAATTCTTGGGCTTGCTTAATTGCTTTTTTGGTGTCATCTGCCATCATGCCATTGAGGGGGCCTTTATAGAAACCCCGCTCTTGTAGTCGTCTTTGGATTTCCAGGGTATTAAACTCACTTTTGGGAGTAGTCTTAACTAGGCTATATAACTTCCCTCTTGTCGTTGGCCCAGCTACGCCATTTGTCTCTAGGTAATTAGCTGCCTGAAAGCGACTCACAGCATCTGCGGTATAGGGGCCATAATAGCCATTGGGCTGTCCCTCTAGATATCCTGCCTTGATTAAATGCTCTTGAAGAACTCTCACTGCTTCACCGCGATCGCCAAGGCGGAGTTTTTCGCGATTAACCGCCTTTTTGGGTGCATTTTCGCCATTACCTACGCCAAGTGGCGGTAATTTGTTTAATGTGGCTGGGCCAACTACACCATCAGGGTCTAATTTATAAGCCGTTTGGAACCGCTTGACAGCTTCTTCGGTAATTGGGCCAAATATCCCGGTGGCGTTCCCGTAATAAAAGCCGGCAATTCGTAAGCGTTCTTGCAGAACCCTGATATTTTCACCTTCATCGCCTTTAGTCAGAAAGTTGGAATTGCGGCGGTTTCTGGTTGATGAATTAGCAGTACTGATTTTGTTAGTTTGTGTACTCACGGTACTGGCTTTTTTGGCTGGTGTAGTCGCCGTACTGGTTTTGTTAATTTGTGGACTCGCCGTACTGGTTTTTTTGGCTGGTGTAGTCGTAGGAGTTGTCCGCCAATTGTCTAATTTTTGGAGAGTGGTTGTTTGGACTATGCCGTCAACGGGTAAGCCAGCGGCTTTTTGAAAGCGTCGCACAGCATCTTCTGTGGAAAAGTCATATACTTGGGTTACGGGAGCTTGATAAAAGCCTGCACTTTTTAACTTTTGTTGCAAATTTCTGACTGAAGGGCCTTGATCGCCTCGTTCTAGGGCTAAAGCACTGCTAACAGCGCCGAGAACAGACAAAGTGAGAGCTAGGGGGAGCATATACTTCCAAGCTCTGCTAGACAGCCGTTTCCAGTCTGGCGCTGCTGCTGTGT
This sequence comes from Cylindrospermum stagnale PCC 7417, assembly GCF_000317535.1. Classification (NCBI taxonomy): domain Bacteria; kingdom Bacillati; phylum Cyanobacteriota; class Cyanophyceae; order Nostocales; family Nostocaceae; genus Cylindrospermum; species Cylindrospermum stagnale. The sequence continues at coordinate 3,937,091 of NC_019757.1, read as the reverse complement.
TGAACAAAGCGCTCAGGGAAATTAATTCGCTAGATTCGCTGTCTTCATAGGCAAAAGCTAGGTGCAAATACGCAAGGTTTTCCATATTCGTTTCCTACACCAGTTATTTTTCTTCGATCGCTGCTTCAGCTTGATGTACTAGGTTTCGCAAGTTTTCCAGTGTCTGTGTACTTACATCCTCCCATAAATTGCGCTGATGTGCTTCGAGCAATCTTTCAGCAATATCACGCAACGCCCACGGGTTTTTTTCCTGAATGAATTCGGAGACGACTGGATCTAGTAAGTATGTTTGCACTATTCCCTGATACATATGGTCTTCTACACAGTTAGCTGTGGCATCGTAGGCAAATAAATAATCTACCGTGGCTGCCATTTCAAATGCACCTTTATAACCGTGACGCATCACTCCGGCTATCCACTTGGGATTAACTACGCGAGAACGATACACCCGGGCGATTTCTTCTTTGAGTTGGCGAACACGGGGTTGGGCGGGAATGGAGTTATCACCAAAATAGGTTTGGGGATTTTTTCCCTGGAGAGAACGCACTGCTGCTGTTAACCCACCCTGAAATTGGTAATAATCATCAGAATCGAGTAAGTCGTGTTCGCGGTTGTCTTGATTGTGCAAGACAATTTGCATTTGTTCCAAGCGTTGTCCAAATGCTTCAGGGGCTGAAATTCCTTGTAATCCCCCCGAAACTTGAGAGTTGGCGCTGCTGTAGGCGTAACAACTCCAATTGATGTACGCTTGGGCTAAATCTTGGTCATCTTGCCAGTTTTGCGAGGCGATTAAGCCTTGGAGTCCAGCACCATAAGCACCGGGTTGAGAACCAAAAACGCGGTATTGCGATCGCATTTCCGCATCTTCTAAACTTAAACCCTCTGTAGTCCACAAATCAATCTCTTGGCGAACTGTAGCGGCTAAGGGGTTTTGTTCTGGCGGTTCATCCAAGGCCGCTACTGCTGCTACTGCTTGAGAGAATAAATCAATCAAGTTAGGAAAAGCATCCCGGAAAAATCCAGAAATTCGCAAAGTGACATCGACACGAGGACGCCCCAAAATCGCCAGAGGTAAAATTTCAAAATCCACTACTCGCCGTGCTGCACCATCCCAAACAGGTTGTGTACCAAGTAAAGCCAATGCCTCGGCGATATCATCACCGCCAGTCCGCATGGTGGCAGTGCCCCATAATGATAACCCTAGTGTTTTGGGATATTCACCATGTTCCTGGGTGTAGGTTTCAATCAGGGTTTCGGCGGCTTTTCTGCCGATATCCCAAGCAGTTTCTGTGGGAATAGCGCGAATATCCACAGAATAAAAGTTTCTCCCTGTGGGTAAAACTTCTGGACGTCCGCGTGTGGGTGCGCCGGCGGGGGCACTCTGGACATATCCGCCGTTGAGTCCGTGTAACAGGTTGGTAATTTCTGCTTGGGTTTGTTGCAGCGCTGGCAGGAGTTTGGCGTTTATCCAGTCAAGTGTCTTGCCTAGTGGGCTGTGAGTCTGTAGGAGTACAGCATTGCTGTGCCCGTAAGAGTTTTGGGTGATGAGTTGTTCAACTAAGAGGGCGGCGTGTTCTTCTAGGACTTCCACAACATCGCCATTGGTGCGACAGTCTTTGCCATTGACAACTACTGCTGCGGAGGGCGAAGAGGGCGGGGTTTCCCCGCCCCTACAGTCCATTGACAAATCGGCGGTGAGGGGGTCGAAGTCTAAATTCCAATATTGGGCGATGGCGCGGGTGATGCCGATGGAGTGGCGGTTGGGGAGGCGGGCGATCGCTATAATTAAATCTCGCAGTTGCCTTCCTTGGGGACATTGCCCGAAAATGTGTAACCCATCACGGATTTGGGCTTCTTTCAATTCGCAAAGATAACCATCGATGGAATTCAAGATTAAAGCTTCTAAATCCCCAATGTCTTTTTCACTATGAATTCCCAAATCCCGGTAGAGATTTTCTGTAATGACTAGTTCCCGAATGCGCGAACAAATTACAGGTAAACGGGAAGGATCTAAACTTTCAGCTTCGTAATATTCATCAATTAAATTTTCTAACTGTTGCAAAGAACCATAAAGTTCAGCGCGAGTCATCGGCGGCGTGAGGTGATCGATAATTACCGCTTGGGCGCGACGCTTTGCTTGTGAACCCTCACCAGGATCATTGACAATAAACGGGTACAGGTGAGGCATTGCTCCCAAAGCGACTTCAGGATAACAATTGCTAGACAAAGCCACACTTTTACCGGGGAGCCATTCTAAATTTCCATGTTTCCCCACATGAACCACCGCATCTGTACCAAAAGATTCCCTAACCCAATAATAAAACGCTAAATAAGCATGAGTTGGTTGCAAATCCGGCGCATGATAATTCAAGCTAGGGTCAACATCATAGCCTCTCGCCGGCTGAATGCCCACAAACACATTACCCAGTTGAATTCCCGCAATCGGAAAAGACGCCTTCTCCTCTGCGTCTGGGCGGTTCGTTTCCAAATCCCACCCCCAACGCTCACTAATCCCTTGCTGCACGACTGCCGGCAAAGCAGCAAAATACTCCTGATACTCAGCCAGCGAAAGACTTTGCTGCACTGGACGCCAGTCCCTACCTTCAGGATCATTAGTAACACCAGCGGTGAGACGCTGAATCAACTCATCTGAATCAGCGGGGATATTTTCCACATAATACCCAGCCAACTGTAAAGCCTTGAGAATTTCCACACAACTAGCTGGCGTATCCAAACCCACACCATTAGCGAGGCGGCCATTGCTGTTGGGGTAATTTGCCAAAATTAGAGATATACGGCGTTCTTGGGGTGGTTTAGCCCGTAATCGTGCCCAATTGGCCGCTAGTTGGGCGACAAACTCAATGCGATCGCTAACTGGTTCATAAACTACCACATCTGTTTCTAAGTCAGGATTGCGAGTTTGCACCGTTTTAAAAGACACGGCGCGGCTAATAATTCGTCCATCGACTTCTGGTAAAGCCACATTCATCGCAATATCGCGGGGAGTCAGCCCTTGAAACTGAGACTCCCACTGCTCAACAGCACCGCCACTGAGAATCACCTGCAACACGGGGACATCCAAGTTTTCCCACAATTCAATTTGGGGTGATTCTGTTTCTAACCGCGCCAAAGAAAAACTCGTGGTATTCAGCAAAACGGCAATATGCTCAGAGTCTTTCGGCTGGAAAAACTCACTCAAATCAGCGCTGATATCAGGTTCCCGCAACGAAGAAACAAACACAGGTACAGGTTGTAAATTTCTTTTTACCAAAGCTTCGCACAGAGCATCAATTACCTTAGTGTTTCCCGCCAGATAATGGGCACGGTAAAACAAGATGCCCACTTTAGGGTAACGGTAATTGGTAATTGGTAATTGGTAATTGGTAATTGGCGTCGATGAAGAAGAAACTTCTTCAATAATTCCTCCTTGTCTGCCTTGTCCCGCTTCATACAACCCAACACGAGGAACAGCTTGGGGTGGTGGGGGATTGAATGTAGTTAATAGGCAAGTATCAGCGACAAATTGGAGGGCGTTAACAAAATTTTCCACACCACCTTGGCTAAAGTACTGGCATACTTGGTTAACAATCCCTAAAGACACGGTAGAGTGAGAGATTAAGTCGGGATCAAGACCATCGTCTCCTGGCATTACAATGAGGGTTGTGCCATTCCGTTGCACAATTTCTTGCACTACTTCTAAGCCGTAAGCCCAGTAGGAACGTCCTCCTAATAAGCGCAGAATAATTACCTGGGCAAGTTCTAATACTTGTTCACCGTAAGTATCTATACTTATTTGCTGCTGTAATTGCAGCAGGTTGGCGACTCTTAATGCCGGAAATGTTGCAGGTAATTTAGGGACTGTGGCTGCTAAGGTTTGAATGTCGGTATCAGCAGCCGTAATGAACACAAAAGGAGCTGGAGTTTGTTCTAAAAAAATTAACCCGGATGACTGATCCCATCCACCAGATGTGGCACTAATTCGATGCATAATTCTCTATTTCCGCCTTAAACTATTGGTTAGTACACAATCAAAAAAAACCTTTTCACCCAGGATTTAGCCCTTCTTACCAGATTTTTGAAAATGCTTAGTTCTCCAGATTTGAGCTTTTCTCGAACCTTACCTTTAAGTGTATTTAATCAGCTTGGGGAATTGTTGCAGCAGATGGCTCAAGCAGTAGGAAGTAATACTTTGGTACTGACAGAAGCTGTGCTGGCGCGAATTCGCATCCCTGTGGAGTGGCAGAGGCAAAGGTTTACACTGGTGGTTTCTGAGCGGTTTAATGCGCTGTTGGTGGGAAATATAGAGGATATCGGCAGAGGGGGAGAATTATCTTCATCGACTCAGCACTCGTTACTGACTGCTCGTTTGACATTTAATGCCGAAGCGATCGCTTCTTTTGTCGCGAACTTGAGAGATTTGTTTGGGTATAATTCTTACATCTATAAAAACCTCGAATACTACCGTCAAATTCTTGCTCCTAATGATGCCACGCTCCAAAGTAAGTTTACGCTGCTGTTATTAGAATATCTCCTTCCCCAGCTAAATCAAGATTTGACAGCAGTTTCCATCTCAACGAATCCGGAAATTTATAGTTGTCAGCCGGTGGAAAATGCCCTGAAAAAACAGATCGCCCAAGAACGGCTGTTGAATCAGGTAACAACGCAGATACGTAAAAGCACAGATTTATCAGTAATAATGGCAACAGCGATTACGGAAGTGCGCGAGTTTTTGGAACTAGACAGATTAGTAATTTATAAATTTGAGCCTGCTCAAGTCAAGACGCCAGACAAAATACTCAACGGCCAATACTCGCCCCCTGTGTCAGTTAATTCTCAAACCCCAAAGCATGATTGGCAAAAGTTTGGCGGTTTTATTGTCCATGAAGCCCGGGCTACAGAAACTATTCCCTCAGTGCTGAATTATCAGGAAAAAAATTGCCTGATGCGCAACTCTCAATGTTGGGACAAGTATCGCCAAGGTTTTATCTTAGCTGTAGAAGATGTCGAAAAAACTTATGCTCTAGAAGAGTGTTTGTTGAATTTTTTAAGGGAAAAACAAGTCCGGGCAAAGTTGGCAGCACCGATTATATTTGAAGATAAACTTTGGGGACTGTTGATTGCTCATCAGTGTGATGCACCCCATGAGTGGAGTGAGAGCGAAAAAAACTTGCTAACCTCGATTGGGGAACAATTAGCGATCGCCATTCATCAAGCAGAGTTAATGCAATCTCTGACTCAAGAAAAACAAACTCTGGAACAACGAGTGATTGAGCGCACCACAGCCCTACGGGATGCCCTACTCGCCGCTGAAGCTGCTAGCCGCCTCAGAAATGAATTTCTAGCTACCATCAGCCATGAATTGCTCACGCCTTTAACTTACGTCATCGGCATGTCTTCCACATTGTTACGCTGGCCTTTGGGTGAGTTGAGTCCTAGACAACGAGATTATTTGCAAACCATCCATGACAGTGGAGAACATTTATTACAATTAATTAACGACATCCTCGACTCATCGCAAATAGAGGCTGGCAAGACAGTTTTAAATATTTCCGCATTTTCCTTAGTGAAAATAGCAGAAAAAACTGTAGAATCCTTATCAGATAAGGCAGCGAGTCAGCAAGTAACGGTCAAACTTGATTTGCAAATCGACCCAAAACGCGATCGCTTTACCGCCGATGTTGGCAGAGTCGAAAGAATTCTCTGGAATTTGTTAACTAACGCCATCAAATTCACCCCAGAAGGTGGCAGCGTCATTTTAAGATTTTGGGTGGAAGACGAAACCGCCATCTTTCAAATCGAAGACACCGGTATTGGCATACCCGAAGAACAACTACCACTACTGTTTGAAAAATTTCAGCAACTCGATACACCCTATCGCCGCCGCTACGAAGGCACAGGACTCGGTTTAGCTTTAACTAAACAACTTGTGGGACTCCATCGGGGTCGAATCGAAGTAGAATCCACTGTAGGCATTGGCTCAATTTTTACAGTCTGGATTCCCGCCCAGCCAATGAGATTAATCACAAATGACTAATTTAATTCAAAACCTTAATCAAGGACTAATTGTCTCTTGTCAAGCGCCTGTAGATTCGCCAATGTATGAATCTATAGTAATTGCCGCAATGGCAAAAGCATCCGTCAATAATGGTGCAGTTGGCGTCAGAATTGACACGCCAAATCACATCAAAGCCGTGCGCGAAAAAGTACAAGTCCCAATTATTGGGTTATGGAAACAAGTAATAGCTGGTTCTGATGTCTACATTACCCCCCAATTTCATCATGCTGTCGCTGTATCTGTTGCAGGTGCAGATATTATTGCCATAGATGCAACTACGAGAAATCGTCCTGGTGATGAAAAATTGGCAGATATTATTGCCAGAATTCATCAAGAATTAGGTAAACCAGTAATGGCAGATGTAGATACAATGGAATCGGCAAAAGCGGCTGTAGATGCTGGCGCAGATATTGTGGGAACAACTCTTTTTGGCTACACTTCTGCAACTAAACATCTTACTCCCCCTGGTTGGGAACTTCTAACGCAGATAGTAGAAAATTTAGACGTTTTCGTAATTTGTGAAGGTGGTATCTCTTCACCTCAAATGGCGCGTCAAGCTTTAGATTTAGGTGCTAATGCTGTGGTAGTCGGAACTGCAATTACTGGAATTGATTTGCAGGTTAAAGCATATACAGCACTTTGCAATTAAATAAATTACAGATATTAGCAATTAAACTCTTGTGGGGTGGGCATACTTCGACAAGCTCAGTACAAGTCCTGCCCGCCTTTCTGTCCCATATTTTGATGTAATTGGCTGTAAATCTCTATTGAATTCTGATTCATCAATCAAATTGTAAATCATTCTTGTGGTGCTTTGATGCGTCAGGGGACGCATCCTACCCGTAGTGTGCGTTCCCTAACGCACGGATTAAGATTTTCAATGAATAAAACCAGCACTCATATAGCAATCCTAAATTAGATGTGTTCGCGGAGCGTGCCGTAGGCATCACATCTCTTTTTTCTCTTCCTCTGCGCTCTCTGCGTCTCTGCGGTAATGCCTCCGGCACGCTGCGCGAACGTTAAAAAAATACTGCTGTTCACAACTAAAATAGGATTGCTATATTTAGCATTTTTTGTCAACGCGTAAGTCCTAGATTTATGATGTAACTGGCAAATTCATCGACTCGCTACGTTTAAAAATTACCATTTTATCGCCAACAACTGGGTTACGTGCTATCAGCTTATCTTGCGAATCGATAAATTCTAGATGGCTGAAATCTAGTTCTCTAGCGCGTTGTAATATATCCGCTGCTAGTTTATCTTGCTGGGATGGTTCGAGGGTGTACCAGTCATCACTAATATTGATAGTTAAATTGCTGCGGCGGAAATTGGCTTGAATAGATTTTATCAAACTTTCAGAAGTGCGATCGCCTTCGGTGCGCTGGATGCGGCTAATTTCCCCTAATTGACTTTTGATAGCCGCAATCAAGCTTTCTTCCGGCGTCAATTCCACAATTGGCGCTGGTTCCGGTATTGGTTCCGGTGTTGGTTCCGGTGTCGGTTCCGGTGTCGGTTCCGGTATTGGTTCCGGTATTGGTTCCGGCGTTGGTTCCGGTATTGGTTCCGGCGTTGGTTCCGGTATTGGTTCCGGTGTTGGTTCCGGCGTTGGTTCTGGTATTGGTTCCGGTGTTGGTTGAGGTGCCACAGTGGGTGCTGGAACCTCCTCAACAGGGGGAAGCGTTGCTACCTCAGGAGGTTTACCAGTGAACACAGTCGAAGTTGTCCAAACTATCACCACAGCAATTACAACGACAATTCCTGCCAAAGTTGTATCTGATACATTGTTTGATACACTTGATGGCAAAAACAAGCGAACTGTCCTTAAAAATCGACTCAATGATGAATCTAGCCGCTGTAAAAAGCTGGTTTTTTTCTCCGTACCAGGTGGCGGCGTTGTCTCCAGCTTCACAACCGTTGTTTCTAAAACCCCAATTGTTCCTCTGAGAAATCGAATAATTGTCGCCTTCCAAATAGGCGTAACTCTCTGTTTGGGTTTTTGGGGAGGTTTACTCACCGGCTGATTCGCTGGTGGTTCAGGAGAAGCAGGTGGTTGTGAATTCTGATTGTCTTGTGACATGGAACTTTCACCAAAATTTGCGAATCAATGACAAAATAAATATTTTCTGACTGCTGCTGTCTCTTTTGCCCTAATGTATCATTTCATTGCCCGTTATTTCAGGTAAAATTGCTAATTTTTGAATTTGGAGATTTATGAAGTTTAACCGCCGTCAATTTTTATTTTTAGGTAGCCTCAGCACTATTGGTGCAGGGTTTCTTGGCTGGGCATTATCTCGGCAAAATAGCCAAAGTACTGGTATTTTTCCTTTAGAAACAGCCATAGCTGCTAACCCAACCAAAAAAGATTTGCTATTGCGTTTTGTGTCTGTTGCCGATACAGGAACTGGGGCTAGAGGACAGTATGCCGTAGCTGGAGCGATGAATTATTATCATCAGCAAAATCCCTACGATTTAGTTGTTTTAGCTGGCGATAATATTTATAATAACGGCGAAATTGAGAAAGTTGGTGCTGTTTTTGAGCGTCCATATAAACCTTTACTCAATCAAGGTGTAAAATTTCAAGCTTGTTTAGGTAATCATGATATTCGTACTGCTAACGGTGCAGCACAACTCCGTTATGCTGGCTTTAATATGAATGGACGCCGCTACTACACATTTCGTCGGGGTGCTGTGCAATTTTTTGCCTTAGATACTAATGGTAATGCTGATTGGAAAAATCAGTTACCTTGGTTAGAAAAAGAATTAAGTCAAAGTAAAGCTTCTTGGAAAATAGTATTTGGTCATCATCCGATATATTCATCTGGTCAATATGGGAGTAATCCAGATTTTATTAAAACCATAACTCCGTTGTTTAAAAAATACAATGTTCAAGCTTATATCAATGGTCATGAACATAATTATGAACGGACTCTTGCTATTGATGGCACAACTTACTTAATTTGTGGTGCTGGTGCGGGTAATCGTCCTGTCGGTCGTTCTCCCTGGACAGAACACTCTACTAGTAATTTGAGTTTTATGGCTTACGAGGTGTATGCAGATAGAATTGAGTTGAGTGGAATTGGTACTAATAAACGTGTTTTTGATCAGGGTGTGATTAAGTTGAAGAGTATTTAAACGCAGAGGTTAGCGCAGAGGTACACGGAGTTTTGAGGGAGGTATAAAGGTTTGTAGTAAGGGCTTCAGCCCTACTTTGATGGACAAAGCCCTGATTACGAACTAATTTCAACATTTGCTACCTTACTTAATATAGTTTGATTTCTTTTCGCCTACTTACTTGTTTGGGTTAAAGCTATGAGAGTTAAGCGGTTCTAAATAAGATGTGTATCCCTGACGGGAGCCGTAGGCATCATATCTCTTCTTTATCTGCCTCTGCGCTCTCTGCGTCTCTGCGGTAATGCCTCCGGCACGCTGCGCGAACGTTAAAAAAATATTTACCCAAAACAGATGATTCTTGAAGCAGTAATACTTCCTATTAAACCTGGATTAGAGCAAGATTTTGAAGATAATTTCAAAAAAGCCTCTAGTATTATTTCGTCAATGAATGGATATATCTCTCATGAACTCCATAGATGTATAGAAGTCAAAGGCAAATATTTATTACTTGTCAAATGGGAGACCTTAGAAGCCCATACTGTGGGATTTCGAGGTTCTGTTGAGTATCAAGAGTGGAAAAAACTTCTCCATCATTTTTATGAACCATTTCCCACTGTTGAACATTTTGACCAAGTTTAGACGCAAGAAAATCACTAGGTTGTTGCGATTGTCCTAGTTGAGAAGATGATTTATAGCTTTAGCTTGAATAAAATCAAACCCAAAAATATCTCAAAAAACTAAATAGACGTCAGTGGTACGATTAGTTGACCACTTATTCTATAATCAGACAAACAATCATAGACCTTTCTCTGCATTGATCTAGAAGTGGAAACAATCTTGCACCATTTCAGTCTTTGAGTGAAATAAACCTGCAACAAAAATTTAGGCTTTGAATCATCATAATGAACGTATTACTTATATATCCCCTCTTTCCAAAAAGTTTTTGGTCGTTTGAAAAAACACTGGCTTTGTTAGACCGTAAGGCGATGTTACCACCTTTGGGCTTGGTGACAGTTGCGGCGATTTTACCGCAAGAATGGGACTACAAGCTAGTAGACCGGAATGTTCGTCAAATCACGGAAGCAGAATGGGCTTGGGCTGATTTGGTGATTTTGTCGGCGATGATTGTGCAAAAAGAGGATTTGCTAGACCAGATTCGGGAAGCGAAGAGTCGAGGTAAGCGTGTTGCGGTGGGTGGCCCTTATCCGACAGCGTTACCCAACGAAGTGACAGATGTGGGTGCAGATTATTTAATTTTGGATGAGGGGGAAATTACCTTACCATTATTTATGGAAGCGATCGCACGCGGTGATGCTACAGGTGTCTTTCGCTCCGGCGGTGTAAAGCCAGATGTCACAGGCACTCCGATTCCTCGCTTTGACTTGCTGGAGTTTGATGCCTATGCGGAAATGTCAGTACAATTTTCCCGTGGATGTCCCTTCCAGTGCGAGTTTTGCGACATTATCGTTCTCTACGGACGGAAACCCCGCACTAAAGCCCCAGCGCAACTGTTAGCAGAACTTGATTACCTCTACGAACTGGGTTGGCGGCGCAGTATTTTTATGGTCGATGATAACTTCATCGGTAATAAGCGCAATGTCAAACTATTTCTCAAAGAACTTCTGCCTTGGATGGTGTCACATCAATATCCCTTTTCTTTCGCGACAGAAGCTTCAGTTGATTTAGCCCAAGATCAAGAATTGATGGATTCGATGGTAGCGTGTAATTTTGGGGCGGTTTTTCTGGGGATTGAAACACCCGATGAAGAAAGTCTCGCCTTCACTCAAAAATTCCAAAATACCAGAGATTCTCTCAGTGAAGCAGTGCTGAAAATTACTCGCTCAGGATTGCGAGTTATGGCAGGTTTCATCATTGGCTTTGATGGCGAAAAGCAAGGTGCTGGGGCACGAATTGTTAAATTTGTTGAGCAAACTGCAATTCCCACCGCCTTATTTAGTATGTTGCAAGCGCTTCCTGACACAGCCCTCTGGCATCGATTGGTTAAGGAAGGACGACTCCGCAGCAAATCTGCCAACATCAACCAAACCACGTTGATGAACTTTGTCCCCACAAGACCATTAGAAGACATCGCCCAAGAATATGTGCAGGCGTTTTGGGATTTGTATGAACCATCGCGGTTTTTAGACCGCGCATACCGTCACTACCGTCTTTTGGGCGAAGCAACCTATCCCAAAAAGGGCAAAGGTGCTAAAAAACCATTGAACTTGACGGTACTCCGGGCATTGTTGGTCATCTGCTGGCGTCAGGGTGTGCTACGTGATACCCGTTGGCAATTTTGGCGCAATCTGTGGAATATGTATCGGCATAATCCTGGTGGGGTGAGTAGTTATTTAGCCGTTTGTGCCCAAATTGAGCATTTCGTGGAGTATCGCCAAATTGTCCGCGAGCAAATTGAGGCTCAAGTCGCTGAGTTTCTGAAAGCAGAAGCCGAGGTACAGCTTGAGGCGGAAAAATCTCAAGTCTTAGTTTAGGAACTTCCAAAAAAATACCCCAAATATTCCGTAGAACAGGCGTCTCGCCTGTTTGTTTTGTTTGGGGGCAGGCAAAATGCCTGCCCTACACCCGCATTATGGAACATTAACAGGTTGATGTGGCTGGAAATGCTCGTCTTGTCGAGAAGCGCTGCCGATTTCAGCAGGTCGCCTAATTTAGCTTGGTGAACATAACTAATGCCTACCCAAAAATCATACTTTGGTTTAGCAACGCCAAATAAAATATATAAACTACCCTAGTTTTTCCCGATTTATCTCTAAATTAAGAGCAACAACAACTATTGAAATATTATTGAAGGAGCATTTCAAATGACTACAGCTGTTAAAGGTTGCAATAACCTATCAAATGCATTTGTCTCGATTGTTAATGTAGAAAATCCTGCTAATAGTCGAGTTGTAAGTCCTGGAAAGGATGATCGTCTGTATGCATGGATATCACAACACAAAGAAAAACCTCTAAGTGTACACACTAAAATAGGTAGATGTATTATTTGGGATAGTGATTGGAAAATTCTGGGACAATGGGATAATGATTCATCATCATTTGTACTGGCTGAACTTAAAAGTAGTCCTAAAGATTATTTGCTAGAGATTAACTCTGAAGGTAGAATAGCAGTCTTTGCACTATAGCCAGAAAAATGGTTTCAACTGTATAGGTTTATCAGGATAATATTTGTGAGTACGATTGCCCCAAATAGAGAGATCGCTCTATTTGGGACTATCACTAACAAAGCATCGACAGCATTCTATCCCTAAAATATTTAGTCCACTTTTTGTAATTGCGCTACTCTGGGGTCAACGATTTTTTGCCCTAAACTAGAGAATTTAATCGCTACAGATAACTTGTTACCTGTGCCAAAAATATGGGTAATTTCTCCAAGTCCAAAAGTTTTATGTAAAACTCTGTCACCTACTTGCCAATTTTGTTTTGTATCTTGCTTGCTACCTGTTGCAGCAGCACCTTTAGTAAAACTGCGACTACTTTTTTGTTGATTCGTTAATAACTCTTCTGGTAGTTCGTCGAGAAATTGCGATCGCATCGCGGGTTCTCTTGAACCATATAAACGGCGTTCGCGGGCGTGTGATAAAAATAACCTTTCTTGGGCGCGAGTAATTCCCACATAACACAGGCGGCGTTCTTCTTCCAACGATGCAGGATCATTGATAGAACGGTAGTTAGGAAATAGCCCCTGTTCTAAGCCCACCAAAAAGACTACGGGAAATTCCAGCCCTTTGGAAGCGTGCAAAGTCATCAAAGATACCGCTGTTTTTCCTTCTTTTAAGTTATCCAAGTCGGAACTGAGTGCAGCACTTTGCAGGAATGCTTGCAAGCTAACCTCTTCGTTTTCTTCTTGAAATTGCAGGGCGGCGTTGTAAAGTTCCTGGACGTTTTGCACCCTATCTGTGGCTTCATCTGTGCCTTGATTCATCAAGTCTTGGACGTAACCAGAGTCTTCGATAATGCCATTTACCACCTCTGTAACAGGCATCGTGGCAATATTTCCTTGCCATTTTTTAATCATTTCGGCAAAACCATTTACGGCTTTTGTCGCCCTTCCAGCCAAGGTATTAACTGATGTTTCATCGCTCAATATTTCCCACAAGGTTGTCCCTAACTGCTGAGAGGCGTTAACTAAAGCTTCAATGGTAGTTCTGCCGATTCCTCGCCGGGGAGTATTGATAACTCGTAGTAAACTGACTGTATCCGATGGGTTGGCGACTGCACGGAGATAAGCTACGACATCTTTAATTTCTTTGCGATCGTAAAACCTCATCCCTCCGACAACAGTGTAAGGAATTTGATATTTAACTAATAAATCTTCAAAAGGGCGAGATTGAGCGTTAGTGCGATAAAGTATAGCAAAACTACCCCAGTTTATTTCTGGATTTTGATATTCTAAAGTCCGAATTTGATTGATAACAAAATCGGCTTCGTCCATTTCATTATCTGCTTTATGAAAATAAATTTTCTCACCAGCCCCCCGCGTCGGTTTGAGGACTTTATCAATCCGTTGGGTGTTATTTTCAATTAATTCATTAGCAGCTTCGAGAATGTTTTCACAAGAACGATAATTCTCCTCAAGCTTCACCATTGTCCGGGTGTCATCATCCTCCAAACCATCACCAAAATCTTGCTGAAATTCTAGCAAAATGGTGAAATCTGCCATTCTAAAGCTGTAAATCGACTGGTCAGCATCGCCTACGACAAAAACCGAGCGATTCTGCCATTTCCAGGCACTCTTACTGTCTTCGCCATTTGTTACTAATAGGCGGATTAAGTCGTATTGAGTGCGGTTAGTATCTTGATATTCATCAACTAAAATATGGCAGAATTTCCGATGCCAGTAATCTAGAACTTGCTCATTTTGTTGAAATAATCTGGTAGGAGTTAGAATCAAATCATCAAAATCAAGGGCGTTATTTTCTGCTAGCCTATCCTGATAGGAATTATAGACTTGGGCAATTACTCTACCGCGATAATTTGGTTGTTCTATCTCGAATTGCTGGGGTGATAAGCCCTGGTTTTTAGCGTTACTAATAGCGTAGCGGACGGAACGAGCATCAAATTTTTTATCGTCGAGGTTTAGCTGTTTAGTGACGATATCTTTAATCAAAGTTTGAACGTCAGATTCATCGAAGATGGAGAAATTACGATTCCAGCGGCGTCCTTTTTCATCTTGATATTTTTCGATATCAAAACGAAGGATGCGAGAAAAAAGGCTGTGGAAGGTGCCACACCACATATTTTTGATGGTGTTTTTGTAAACTTGCGATCGCAACTGAGTTTGCTGGTATTCTGTCAACAAATCCAACCGCTGACCGTGTTGTGACATCGCCAACTGTTCAGCAAATAGCCTTTGAATCCGTTCTTTCATCTCCCGCGCGGCTTTGTTGGTGAAGGTAACCGCCAGGATATTCTCCGGATCTACCCGGTTTTTCAGAATCAGGTTAGCAATCCGATAAGTTAGCGCCCGGGTTTTACCGGAACCTGCGCCAGCAACAACTAGCAACGGGCCGCAGTAGTGTTCGACGGCTTGACGTTGGCTAGGGTTAAGGTGGCTGAGAAAGTCAATGGTTGTGGTCATGGATAGCCAATGCGACTGGAAAAAGAATCGCTTCTGTTGAGAGTATTGCAATCAACACATATCATTCTAAGTTAATTGAAATCGAGATTTTCCAAAACGGTCAATTAGTTTCTCACCCGGAAACAGATAATACTCAGCGCCAACTTCCGTTTCTGAAATCACGCAAACAGCTAGTTTGCACCCTCCCACCCGAATCAATTAGTCTAGAAATAACATCCTTCAGCAGTGGATAAAATCATGGTTGAGCAACTTTTAATCAATGTTGATGATTACGATGTGCCAGATGCCAACCTGCTAGTCACCGAAGATGATACGCCTGTAGATAATCTCCCATCTGAAAAACAACAACGCCTCTTGGTTGGCTCTCTTTACAGTTCTTTACAAAACCAAACTTTTCTCGCAGCGGCCAATGTCGGCATTTACTATACTTACGGCGAACCTGCTATTGTCCCCGATGTATTTATTAGCTTTGATGTCCAAGTACCTGAAAATTGGTGGGAAAAGCAAAACCGTTGTTACCTAGTTTGGAAGTTTGGTAAAACTCCCGAAATCGTGGTTGAAATTGTCTCTAATAAAGAAGGTGAAGAACTGGAGAGAAAACTCAGAATTTATGAGCAAATGCGGGTGAGCTACTACATTGTATATGATCCAAATCACCAATTGGGAGAACAAATTTTACGTGTTTATCAACTCAGCGGAAGATATTATTTTGAAACTCAAGAAACTTGGTTAGAACAAGTTGGTTTAGGTGTAACTTTGTGGGAAGGACAATTTGAAGGTAGGCATGATACTTGGTTGCGCTGGTGCTATCAAGATGGTGCTGTTTTACCAACTGGTGACGAACGTGCTGATCAAGAAAAACTAGAAAAGGAGGTAGCAGAACAACGTGCCCAACAAGCAGAACAACGCTCTCAACAAGCAGAACAACGCTCTCAACAAGCAGAACAACGTGCCCAATTACTAGCAGAAAGGCTTAGGGCGTTAGGTGTAGATCCTGATACTCTGTAAAGTATTTTCAGGAATTTACCCTACTTTGTAATAGAGGCGTTTTATATAACGTCTCTACACATCTGTTAAAAACTCATTTATTCGCCGCCAAACTTGCTCTAATAAATCAGGACTATCGGCATCAAACCATTCAATTTGTGAATATGGTCTAAACCAAGTGCGTTGTCGCTTGGCAAATTGCCGCGTATGCAAAATTATTAATTCTTTCGCCTCCTCTTGGGAGATATCCCCAGCCAAATATTGCTTAATTTCTTGATATCCTAAAGTATTTAATAAAGGCAAATCAGCGCCATATTTTTGACATAAATACTCCACTTCAGCCACCAAGCCATCTGCTATCATTTGCTGAGTGCGTTTGTAAATGCGATCGCCTAACTTTTCGACATCACACTCTAAGCCAATTTGCAAAATCGGGTAATTCGGGGGATTCTCTCCTTGCTGTGCGGAAATCGGCATCCCAGTGACGTAATATACTTCTAGTGCTCTTAAAGTCCGCACCGAGTCATGAGCGTGAATTTTTTGTGTCGCTACTGGATCAACTTGTTGTAACATCGCATAAAGTTGAGTTTGACCGAGAGATTCAAGTTGCGATCGCAATTCTGGTTGTGGTGCCACCCTCGGAATCTTCATCCCTTGGACAATAGAACGGATATATAAACCAGTACCACCAACTAACAACAGTGGCGAAACTCCACTAGAAGTCATCAAGGCTTGTACTTGCTCCTGATAATCTGCTACCGTCATCATGCTAGTTGGTTCACAGATATCTATTAAATAGTGCGGTACCAAGTTTCGTTCAGCCACAGTTGGTTTAGCCGTACCAATATCAAACTCACGGTAAACTTGACGGGAATCAGCACTCAAAATTATAGAATCTAACCGCATAGCCACCAACATAGCTAAACCTGACTTACCCGTCGCCGTCGCCCCACAAATCACAATCAATTTAGTCATTAGTCATTAGTCATTTGTCAACAGTTCATCTTGATTTTCTCTAGTACTGCAACCCTAGTATAAACTTCTCTCTAAATTGGTCTACAGACGCCAACAAGGCTTTTGTGTTAGAATTTTGGAGTGATTTTACTTTTTTAGCCTTTAGGCGAGTTCAAACCCACACATCAGGAGAATTTTCATGACGAGCAGTTACAGTGCCGATCAGATTCAAGTTCTGGAAGGTCTGGAAGCCGTCCGTAAACGACCAGGGATGTACATCGGTACCACAGGGCCCCGAGGACTCCACCATTTAGTTTACGAGGTGGTGGACAACTCTGTTGATGAGGCTTTAGCCGGTCATTGTACCCATGTGGAGGTGGATATCAACGCCGATGGTTCCGTGACTGTAACAGATGATGGTCGGGGTATTCCTACCGACATTCACCCAAAAACCGGAAAATCGGCTTTAGAAACTGTGTTGACCGTATTGCACGCCGGTGGTAAGTTTGGCGGCGGCGGCTACAAAGTGTCTGGAGGATTGCACGGGGTGGGGATTTCCGTTGTTAATGCTTTGTCTGAGTTCGTGGAAGTTACGGTTTGGCGAGAAAAAAAGGTATTTACCCAGCGTTATGAACGGGGTGCAGCTGTAACTGAACTGCAAGCAAAGTCTTACAAAGAAGCCAGAACGGGAACTTCAGTCACCTTCAAGCCAGACACGCAAATCTTTACCACCAGTATCGAATTTGATTACATCACTTTATCAGGTCGCTTGCGGGAGTTAGCATATCTCAATGCAGGCGTCAAAATTACCTTTACCGACCATCGTCTAGAATTACTAAAAAGCGATACAGCTAAAGTAGAAACCTACGAATACAAAGGCGGTATTAAAGAATATATTGCCTACATGAATCGTGAGAAACTACCCCTACATGAAGAAATTATTTATGTGCAGGGGGAACGTAACAACGTTCAAATCGAAGTTTCCTTGCAGTGGTGTACTGATGCTTACACAGACAATGTGCTGGGCTTTGCCAATAATATTCGCACCGTTGATGGTGGTACGCACTTAGAGGGTTTAAAAGCGGTTTTGACTCGCACCTTAAATGCGATCGCCCGCAAGCGCAATAAAATCAAAGAAAATGAACCTAACCTCAGCGGTGAACACGTCCGCGAAGGTTTAACAGCAGTCATTTCCGTCAAAGTCCCCGATCCTGAATTTGAAGGACAAACCAAAACCAAACTCGGTAACACCGAAGTCCGGGGGATTGTCGATTCTCTGGTGGGAGAAGTCCTCACCGAATATCTAGAATTTCGCCCTGGTGTTGCTGATTCTATTTTAGATAAAGCGATTCAAGCCTTTAAGGCCGCAGAAGCAGCCCGTCATGCGCGGGAGTTGGTGCGGCGGAAATCGGTGCTAGAATCTTCCCCATTACCTGGTAAATTGGCAGATTGCAGTACTCGTGACCCTAGCGAATCGGAAATCTACATTGTGGAAGGGGATTCAGCGGGTGGGAGTGCGAAACAAGGACGCGATCGCCGCACGCAAGCAATTCTCCCCCTGCGCGGTAAAATTCTCAACATCGAGAAAACCGACGACGCCAAAATCTACAAAAACAACGAAATTCAAGCTTTAATTACAGCCCTCGGTTTAGGAGTTAAGGGTGATGAATTTGACGCTGCCCAACTGCGTTATCACCGCATAGTCATCATGACTGACGCTGACGTAGACGGGGCGCACATCCGTACACTCCTGTTAACTTTCTTTTATCGCTATCAACGAGCACTGATCGAACAAGGCTTCATTTACATTGCTTGTCCGCCACTATTTAAAGTAGAACGAGGACGCAGTGATCCAAAGTATTGTTATAGCGATCGCGAACTGCAACAGCACATCGCCACATTTCCCAGCAACGCCAACTACAACATCCAGCGCTTTAAAGGCTTGGGTGAAATGATGCCAGCCCAACTCTGGACAACTACAATGAACCCAGAAACCCGCACCCTCAAACAAGTAGAAATTGAGGATGCAGCTGAAGCCGATCGCATCTTCACAATTTTAATGGGCGATCGAGTCGCACCCAGACGTGAATTCATTGAAACCTACGGTTCTAAACTCAACCTCACAGATCTAGATATCTAAATAGCAATTACCTCAACTATCCAAATCATCTTTGATCTGGGTTATTAGTAATGGGCAGTAGGCGAAAACCTATTGCCCATTACTTTTTTAGCGTTGCGGCATTCCCATTGTTGCATCTATGCAAACCAGAACATGAACATGTGACAAAGCACCTCCTTTGGCGGATGCAAAATTAGGTAAACACCTCCTCCGGGTGCTTTACGCCATCGCTGGAAAGCAGACGTAGCCTATTGCTCAGTCTGCTACGCAAAATTATTTAGTACAAATAGCACATATATAAAACTCCCACACAGGCATAGTTAACTGAAACCGCCGTGATTAGGTGTATCTAAATCTATACAGGGTGACATTTATTGTCTTATTAATGCTTCCTCTGGTCAGCAACCTGATACTCTCCACAGGGAAATCACCCGGCAACTACGGACTGTCACAATCATGCTATAAACATGATAGGTTCCTCCCTTAGCATCTATTTTAGAAAAATCGTTTCTTGTCAAGAAACTTATAACAAGAAGTAATTGATTATCGGCTGATTAATTTTGTCCGCAAGCAAGAATTGCATTTGTTATGCTTGAAGAGCAAAGCTCAATATAATCTGCCAAGCAGCATTTGGTAAGTATATTGAGAACTTTTAATTACCACGTAACGACCCAGGAATAGAGGTCGTAAGCTTTTTCAGCCCACACTCTAGTTGGCGGTTGGCCCTGCTTACGCCTCTTGACAGACTAGATTAACAGTAACTGTTCAAGTCTTCCCTAGAGATGCTCCCACCAGTCTGAGCTTCTCTAGAACTAGGGGATTAATCAGATAAATCTGTAGTCACGGCTATTATTTTGCATTTATCTGATGCACTTTTGCCATAACTCGTGAAAATCATTGAGCATCTCGAATGTCAAATTTTTTCTCGACTGTTTAAAATATCCTTGTATACAATAAGAACAGTTTGTCAAGTTTCATAAGGTTGAAATCTCAGCAGTGCGCTAATGTGTGAATAAGACCGAATTAGTTAAATCTAAATTCATCTGCCATCGGCTTGATTCAGCCACAGCCTCAACTCCTAAGTGAAGGTTATTGGTGTGTATAAGGTTAAGTGCTTGAACGCAAGCACCGCCACTGTTCCAAAATTGCTGTATTTACAGGGCGGGAAGCCCCGCTTTGCTCTCTGAACTGAGTCATTTATGAAGGAAAAGCCAAAATGGGTGCATTAATGCTGCTTAAGAAAGCGAACAACAAACGCGCTGTTCTAGGTAAATATTGTTGTATATAATACCTTGAATTCCTTAAGAGCAAGTGCACTTACCTTTTCATCTAATGAGAATGCCACTGCAAAACTAAAAAGTTTTAGCAAAGATTTCAGGGTACAACTACCGTTTTTAATGTCTTTTTGATAAAAGTGGCATCACCTTGGTTAACGGTCTCATGATTAACACACAAAAAGAGTGCAATTTCTGTGAAACAGGCTACAATCGGAGCAGTCTTTACAGAGAAATCTGCCAGCAGTCATATTCGTTTGTCTGGAGTGGTGAATTTCTTGATCAAGACGAGTCTTTTTTTAGACCATTAGTTAGAACTTGTCTGCGACTGCAACACGTATGACCTTTACTTTCGTAGTGCAAGTCACATTCAGTCATGACTGCCACTAAAGTAAAAAACTCCGCCTCCTAGAGGCGCAATGAAAGCCGAAAATATCTGAGGCAAATCAGCCAAAACTCTATTTTCGGTTAACAATTAGCTCGATAAAAAGAGCCGTAAACACATCTTGAGTAATTGATTCTGCAAGGAGCATGAGGAACGCGGCATGAACCAGGCTAACAACGTACTCGAAAGCATATATCAGCCTGACCTAGAAATAATGAATCAGCCTGAGCTCGAGTTAGAAGAACTCTTAATCGACGATGAAGAGGACTTGCTGATCACGGATGACGGCGAAATTGATGAGTTTTTAGAGCCTCAGTCTGATGAGGACGACGCAAAGTCTGGAAAAGCCGCTAAATCGCGTCGTCGGACACAAAGTAAGAAAAAGCATTACACCGAAGATTCAATTCGCCTGTACTTGCAAGAAATCGGGCGGATTCGTCTATTGCGAGCGGACGAAGAAATTGAACTGGCGCGGAAAATAGCCGACTTGCTGGAATTGGAGCGGGTAAGGGAAAGGCTTTCAGAGCGGCTGGAGCGCGACCCTAAAGACAGTGAATGGGCAGCAGAAGTACAATTGCCATTACCTGCCTTTCGTTACCGCCTGCATGTTGGACGCAGGGCGAAAGACAAAATGGTACAATCTAACCTGCGCCTTGTGGTTTCAATTGCCAAGAAATATATGAATCGTGGTTTATCCTTCCAAGACTTAATTCAGGAAGGTAGTCTCGGTCTAATTCGCGCAGCTGAAAAGTTTGACCACGAAAAAGGTTATAAGTTCTCTACTTATGCTACCTGGTGGATTCGTCAGGCTATTACCAGGGCGATCGCTGATCAATCACGCACAATTCGCCTTCCGGTTCACCTTTACGAAACCATCTCGCGGATTAAGAAAACCACCAAACTACTGTCTCAAGAAATGGGTCGTAAACCCACCGAAGAAGAAATCGCTACCCGCATGGAAATGACCATCGAGAAGTTGCGGTTTATCGCTAAATCCGCCCAGTTACCAATTTCACTAGAAACGCCCATCGGTAAAGAAGAAGATTCTCGATTGGGCGATTTTATTGAATCCGATGGTGAAACGCCAGAAGACCAAGTTTCTAAAAATCTCCTGCGTGAAGACCTCGAAAAAGTCCTCGACAGTCTCAGCCCCCGCGAACGGGATGTTCTCAGACTGCGCTACGGCTTAGATGATGGTCGGATGAAAACCCTTGAGGAAATCGGCCAGATTTTCAACGTTACCCGCGAACGGATTCGTCAAATTGAGGCGAAGGCACTCCGCAAATTACGCCACCCGAACCGCAACAGCGTCCTTAAGGAATATATTCGGTAGTCATTAGTCATTAGCCATTAGTCATTAGTTTAAAGCTGATGACTAATGGCCATTAACAAATAAAAAACCTGGCAGTTAATCAAGAATGCCAGGTTTTTTTGTTTATGAATAATATGAGATTTCAAAATTTACAGAATACCCCAAAAGTGTAGGAAGCCTTGACCGGAAGCAAGCTCAATCAAAGCGGCTGCTAAAAAGCCGATCATTGCCAAGCGACCATTCCAAATTTCTGCTTGTGGGGTGAAACCCCAGCGCCAGGCGTTGCGGTCTTCAGCTACGGGAGTATTAGTGATAGTTTTTGTTGCATTAGTCATGGTTCGCACTCCAAATTATATTTACTAAGCTTTGTTGCCTTATGTAAACTAATATAACAAAGATTTTCATGAATGCAACATTTATTAACTTATATTGTGGATGCTTTATATTTTTAGTTTTTATTCAAACATCTTATATACAGCAGATTGCAGGTAAATGAGGTACAAATATGAATGATGAAACTCTTGTAGGGTAGGCATCTTGCCTGCCATTGTGTACCTCGCTCGGATGAAATGTGCTGTAAGTAAATTACTTAAAAAATTTACTGGATAAACCCGTTTTCACCTAATTAGCTTTGTCAATATGTACTAATCGTTACAAAATATTAAACTCTGTTTGTAGAAAAATCTTTTTAATTTATATCTATCTATAGATAGATCAAATTTTGCAGTCAAATAGGCATCTCTCAAAGCCTGTTGTGACTGGAGATGAAATTTACAACCCATGAGGATTTTCCCAATGAAAAGGATGATCATTGCCTTCTTAATGATGCTGTCTTTATTCTTTTCCCTAGGACAAGAACAAGCATTAGCTGAAGATTGTATCAAAACAATCAACCAGGGTGCGGCTACCGTACCTCTTGGTCTTTATGAACAATCGTGCCCTACAATAACTTTTTCAAGTGGCGTAATCACAAAAGATGTCAAATACAACTGCTGTGGGCCATCTGTCACTATCCGCATCAACGGAAATGATTGGCAAAATCTGATTGGTCAAGGAAAGCTTGATGGACTCAGATATGAAAAGTTTGAGAACTCAAGCAACACTTACACTTTGACCTTTAGAAAGGTTGTAGGTACTACACCCCAAAGTATCGCCGGTGAAGATTTCTTCAAATAAGCCAGTTGAACAACTATTTTTAAACTTGATTTTTTAGGGACACAACATTGTGTCCCTAGTTTTTTGACTCAGACTCGATTCCTTGCAAGGAACCTTGATTCACCAGATCCGCTACTTTCTCAATCCAGCCAGCTTTATTAACTTGATAAAGCAATTCAGTGATGATAATTGCTGTTCGTCGCTTGCTTTCCCTAGTTGCGGGAATCTCTCCCAGATTGGCAACTCCCCGCAGTATAATTCCACATGATCAGACTAAATTTTGCTGTTTAACTTTAAACTTATGTATTTAATGTAAACATATATTAATATGTGTACGTAGAAAAATATTACGGTTTATATCTACTTTTGTAAGTAAATTCTCAAGAATTTTATTCATCATGGACATTCACTTCAAGAGAAAATTGAGCCAATTGCTCTGTTTAGCTACTTGTGTACTGTCTTTAGTTTTTTTTAATGGTGGTAGAGCCTATGCAGCCCCATCTGCAAATGAAGTAGCTTTCTTCACAGCGACGAACTTTGGTGGTAGCGAACACACATATAACCTTGGTGACAAGGTTGATCTTTACAAAACTGATCCATCCCTCAACGACCAATTCAAATCTGTGAAGATCGGCAGTAGTGATATCAAAGTATTAGCTTGGCAGGATGATGGCTTTCATGGTGCTTTTGAGGAGTACCGCGAAGATACCCCAAGTATTAATATTGCTCTGACTTCCTTTCATGTAGTAACTAACGGTCTCAGTCCCAGCTTCAAGTTTTTTGATGCCACTAATAGCTCATCTCAGTACTGTCTCACGGTTAAAGCCTATGAGTACGGTGACGTGGTTGACTGCTCCAAGGATGGGGAAGATGTATTTCAGGTAATTGGTACTCTAGATAAAAATAGACCTGAACCATTGACAACTGCCATTTATCTACGTAACCAAAGTACTGGAAGTTACGAAACTACAGGGTCGATCTATTTCACCTACAGTGCCGATAAAACTCATGTAGTAGTAGCAAATGATGATGAATTTCCAGCAGGGATGACCTATGAGCCTGTAGGCAATGACCAATTCATTTTTAAGTGGAATGGTTTGCCTTAAGAATACAGCGGTTTTTTGCTCTGTTAAATAAACTCTGTAGGGACACAACAATGTTGTGTCCCTAATTTTTTTTACACTCGCACTTCCACGACTGAGATAATTTTCTCATCGCGGCTGAGTTGGAGGATGCTTTCACCTTTAACATCCCTACCCAAAATCGGCACTGTGTCTACAGGGATTCGCACGACGCGCTCTTTATTTGTCAGCAGTGCTACTTCTGTTCCTGGGGTGGCGCGTACCATAGCAGCTAAGTTGTCAGTTTTGTTGGCAAATTTCAGAGATTGTGTACCTAAATCACCGCGATTAGCTGCTTTTAACTGATTTGCCGGCATCCGCTTGGCAGATCCTTCTTGAGTAACTAGCAATAACTGGTCATCTTTGCCGACAGCGACACAACCAACCATTTGCTGATTTTTCAATAGGCGAAATGCCTGTAATCCCATAGCTGCGCGACCCATTACGGGCAATTGTTCGTCATTTACTGCAAATCGCAATAAGCGACCGCCGGAACTGGCTAAAATTAGATGTTGCCCTGTGGTGGTGAATTGGGTAAATGACAATTCATCATCGTCTTTGAGCTTCAAAATTGTAATTCCGCGCCGAGTTAGGTTGGTGAATTCTCCCATTGACAGGCGCTTAATTCGTCCCTGTTTGGTTAAGAGAACCATTTGGTCAGTTTCGGGATTTTCTAATAAAAAGCGGCTAACAACACTTTCTACATGGCCTTGAGCAGTAGTGGTGAGCATGGTGATTAGTGGTGTTCCCCGTGGAGAACGTCCTGTTGTGGCGGGAATGTCTCCTACCCTGACAGGATAAACTTTGCCGCTACTGTTGAGGATCAGCAAATCTTTTTCGGTGTCGGTTAACTCGGTTTGGATAATGAAGTCGTTTTCATGCAAGCCATTTTCCGTTTTCGGCTTTTTAGCTGTCGGTTGAATGCGACGTACATACCCTCGCTGGGTAAATTCTAAAGCTGCTTCTTCTGGTGGCTGTTCTGGTTTGAGGTTTGGGATTTGGGATTTGGGATTGTCCTCGTCTTCTACTGCTCCTTGTCCCCTTGTCTCCTTGTCCTCTTTTACTGGTGTTTCGCTAGTAGGCATCAGCTTGGTACGTCGGGAGTCGCTGTATTTGCGTTTGAGCGATCGCAAATCCTTTTTCAGTGCTTTCAGTAATTCCCGTCTGTCATCGAGTAATTTCCGCAATAAGGTAATTTGCTCAGTTAGTTGGGCAAATTCCTGCTGTAAGTTTTGCTGTTCTAAACTGGTGAGGCGGCGTAATGGCATCGACAGGATGCCATCGGCTTGTCCCTCGCTCAAATCTAGTCGGCTACAAAGGTTAATTTTAGCTGTACTGCCATCGGCAGCTTGGCGCAAAATTTCGATTACCTGATCTAAGTTAGATAAGGCTTTGAGCAAACCTGATACCAGATTCACCCGGTTTTCCGCTTTTTCTAATTCGTAATTGTAACGACGGTTGAGAGTCTGTTCGCGGTAGCTCAAAAATTCCTGCAATATTTGACGCAAGCTCAACTGGCGGGGTTGTCCATCCACCAAGGCTAAGAGAATTGCGCCAAAAGTCGTTTGTAAGGCGGTTTGGTGATACAAATGTTGGAGAATTTCTTGGGGGCTGGTGTCGCGTTTGAGTTCAATTACTACCCGCATCCCTTCGCGATCGCTTTCATCCCGCAAATCAGAGATTCCTTGCAAGCGTCCTTGATTCACCAGATCTGCTACTTTTTCAATCCAGCCAGCTTTATTCACTTGATAAGGCAATTCAGTGATGATAATTGCCGTTCGTCGCTTACTTCCCCTAGTTGCGGGAATCTCTTCTAGGTTGGCAACTCCCCGCAGCACAATTCCACCCTTACCGGTGGTGTATGCTTCGCGAATTCCCGTTCCACTAACAATTTCTCCCCCAGTGGGAAAGTCTGGCCCAGGAATTAGCTCAAATAATTTTTCATCAGTCAATTCTGGGTTGTCAATTAAGGCAATCAACCCATCAACGATTTCTCCCAAGTTGTGCGGCGGAATATTTGTTGCCATCCCCACGGCAATACCAGCACAGCCATTGAGCAACAGAAATGGTAATTGAGCAGGTAGTACTGTTGGCTCTTGCTGGGAATTATCGAAGTTACCGATAAATTCCACGGTTTCTTCGCCAATTTCCGCTAGCATCCCCTCGTGGCTAATGGGTGAGAGGCGCGTTTCTGTGTAGCGCATCGCCGCTGGTGGGTCATTATCAACGCTACCAAAGTTGCCATGTCCTGCTAATAAAGGATAGCGGCTGGAAAATTCCTGCACCAGCCTAACTAAAGCATCGTACACTGCTTGGTCACCGTGGGGGTGGTACTTACCTAGCACATCCCCCACTACACGGGCACATTTCCGATAGGGTCTGTCGGGTACTAGACCGAGTTCGTGCATGGCATACAAAATCCGCCGATGCACCGGTTTTAAGCCATCACGTACGTCTGGTAACGCTCGCCCAACAATCACACTCATGGCATATTCGAGGTAAGACCGTTGCATCTCAGTGTGCAGGGCTGTTGTGATGACCTGTCCCGTGGAGAGAAGGTTTAACTGTTTTGCCATGAGCTTTTTCCCTGAATTTTAACTACACAAAAGTCGCTGGAACTTAACACTCTAGCAACCACAGCATAACGGATGAAATGGGATTCCTAACAAAATCTTGCTACTTATATGATAAAAAGCAGTAGTATTATCCTTGACGGCGGGGAGGCACATTGATTACTTAAAATGAGGCAGACAACTGTTTTGATCAGGTGGTAATCCCCCTCACCCTTATCAGTCAAATTCTCATGAAAACCGTATTGATTGTCGAAGATGATCTGATTAATGCTCGCGTTTTTTCCAAAATTCTGACCAAGCGCGGTGGCTTGGGTGCGAAACACACCGAAGACGTGGAAGAGATCATGAAAATCGCCCAAGCAGGAGAAGCCGACCTGATTTTAATGGATGTTTCTTTGTCACGAAGTTTTTACCAAGGTCAGGCTGTTGATGGGATCAAAATTACACAACTGTTAAAGTCTGACCCACTCACAGCAAGCTTACCGATTATTTTGGTGACAGCTCATGCTATGGAAGGCGATCGCGAGAACTTTCTCAAACAGAGCGGTGCTGATGGCTACATCTCTAAACCAGTCGTTGACCATCAACAATTTGTTGACCAGATCATTGCGCTTCTACCAACTGGGTAATTGGTAATTGGTAATTGGTAATTGGTAATGGGTAATGGGTAATGGGTAATTGGATAAACAACTATTTCCCCAATCCCCAATCCCTAATCCCCAATCCCCAATTCCTCCTATTGTGTAGGCTGTTGACCGGGGGCTGATGTGTCCTCCCGTCGTTCTAGGGCTGCTTGAATACGGGGTAATTCTAGGAATTTTTTCGTATCTGACAGCAGGCGATCGCCCCAGAGATTTTGCTTCAGGAAATCCAAGTCGGCATAGCGCTGATCGATGCGGAGTGCAGATTCTCCCATTGCCAGACCTTGTTGGCGCTCGCCTTTGGTATACAGCGCGACTGCCAATGCTAGTAAAGGTTCTGCGGCTTGCTTGTCAAGCTTCACCGCTGTTTGCCATTGCTTAATCGCTCCTGGGATATTACCCTGCTCGTAGTTAATTAAACCAATGTTGTTAATTGCCGGCCAGAATTTTTTATCTTGGGAGACAGCTTTGGTGAACTGAGCGATCGCATCTGGCAATCGACCTGACACAAAGTAAGCATTCCCCAAATCAAATAATCCCTCTGGGTCATTGGGTTTTAACTTTAGACCTGCTTGGTAATTGGCAATAGCTACTGGGTACTTTTGCTGCTGAAAATTAGCCGAACCCAAAGCAAACAGAATGTCAGCATTTTTGGGGTTGAGAGTTTGGGCTTTGTTCAGAGCCGCGATCGCTGCATCAAACTCTTTAGTTTGCAAATGCAAGCCACCTAACAGCAACCATACTTTATCATTTTTAGGAGCCAGTTGAGAAGCCAGCCGCGCTCGTGGTAAAGCCAACTCAACCTGTTGAAACTGCGCTAATTGAGCTGCCTCCTGTGCCAAGCTCAACCCCTGCTTCTCCAACTTTGCTGCATCAAGTTGCAGCGTATGGGGTACCAATGCCTGTGCATGAGCTGCTTCGGGCATACTCCACAAACTACAGACAACCAGAAGAGAAATCAACCGAACGTGTTTAGGCACACTACCGCCTCTTAACCACAAATCAAAGAATCTTTCAGATAGCTTAAACGATCTCCGCTCTAGACGAAAGGCAAATTTTGCAGCAGACGCGTGTTTACGGCGGCAATTACCGACAGCAAAAACACATTTAACTGGCGTTGAACAGGTTAGGGCTGGGTATTAGTAATATAACTAATTTAGCTCTTGACATCGCCCTCAACAGCGAGTAGATAGATAATTGTGTAAACACTTAATTTATAGCTCGTACATTCATCATCACCAATCAACCTGGGAAGCCAAGTAGTTTGAATAGTCCACAGGCAATAAGTGGAAATACGTGGTGCGATTCTTTAATAAAACCTAGCATCAAGGCTAATTTTAAAACTGGTGACTTTGGTCATGCGCTGGTTTAAAACTACTAGTGACTTTAGTCATGCATTGAGTTGGAACCTTTTAAAGGATAATTGCTTATATGAATTTATACGACGAGGTTGTTGAACAATTGAAACAAAACCGCGCCTCCATCGTTTTCGCTACTGCCCGATTAACCAAAAGTGGATATGGCAATTGATACATCACACCCTGTGGATTCATCGGCTTTGGTTCCGGAAGTCAAAAAAAAGGGCAAAAATCGTTGGCTATCTTGGCTAATCGCTCTTGGCCTTTTAGGTGGTATGAGCTATGCAGTTTATTACCAGGTAGCAGTACTTTCCCGTCAGGAAGCAAGACGCCGGGTGCTGACAAAGCCTGTAGAGAGGCAAACTTTAGCGATCGCAGTTTCCGCCAACGGTACGGTGAAGCCGGAGCGCTCAATCAACCTTAGCCCTAAAAATTCAGGCATCCTGAAAAAACTGCTGGCGAAGGAAGGAGATATCGTCAAACAAGGACAGATTGTCGCTTACATGGATGATTCCAACCTGCAAGGGCAACTCACCTCTGCGCGAGGACAAATAGCACAAGCTGAGGCGAATCTCCAAAAGTTGCTCGCAGGCAATCGCCCCCAAGATATTGCCCAATCACAGGCACAACTGAACGAGGCTGAAGCGAATCTGCGAAAAATTCAAGTCGGCAATCGCCCTCAAGATATTGCCCAAGCACAGGCACGGTTACAAAGCGCTCAAGCCAACCTCAGTAAAGCTGAAGATGATTTTCGCCGCAATCAGCAACTTTACAATTCAGGAGGCATTTCTCTCCAGACTGTAAACCAAAAACGTGCAGATCGCGACAGTGCCCAAGCCTCGGTGAGTGAAGCACAGCAAGCACTAGCGTTACAAAAAGCCGGGTCACGTCCAGAAGATATTCAGCAAGCACTCTCTGTGGTGCAGCAGAGACAACAAGCTTTATCACTCCTCAAAGCAGGAACACGCCGAGAAGATATTGACGCCGCACGTGCTCAGATGATGTCTGCTCGCGGCTCCCTACAAAACGTCCAAGCCGAAATCAACGACACGATCATTCGCGCACCATTTGAGGGTGTGGTGACGAAGAAGTACGCTGATCCGGGCGCTTTCGTGACTCCCACAACTGCCAGTAGTTCCGTATCTTCTGCTACTTCTTCTTCAATCTTGTCTCTAGCTTCAACGAATGAAGTTGTCGCCAATTTAGCCGAAACCAATATTTCCAAAATCAGCCTTGGTCAAAAAGTCTCAATTAAAGCAGATGCCTACCCAGGAAAAACCTTTGAAGGTACAGTGAGTCAAATTGCTGCCCAAGCGATAGTGGAGCAAAATGTTACCAGTTTTGAAGTCAGAGTAGCGCTCTCAGACTCTCAAAGGTTACTGCGATCTGGGATGAATGTGGCAGCAGATTTTCAAGTCGGTGAATTGGAAAACGTCTTAGTGGTGCCCACAGCTTCGGTGGTGCGGCGAGAACGTGCCACAGGTGTGTTTGTAGCTGGCGCGGATGACAAACCCGTGTTTACTCCCATCGAAACTGGCGTTACCGTGAATAATTTTACTGAAGTCAAATCTGGATTGACAGGAGACGAGCGGGTATTGCTCAGTTTCCCACCAGGTTCACGACCACAATCAACACCACGAGGAGGGGTTTTTCCTGGTCTAGGTGGTGGTGGTGGTGGTGGCGGTGGACGTTCTCAGGGCGGTGGGCGTTCTCAGGGCGGTGGTTCTCCTTAAATTTAGTTTTATATACAACAATATGGCTAAGGCTTATTACGCGAATAAAGCTAAGAATACCCGCACAGTCCCATTGCTAGAAATATTGTTAATGGCAGCAGAGACGCTGTGGAGTAACAAATTACGCACAGGACTAACGATGCTGGGGGTAATTATTGGGATTTCTTCAGTCATTGCCATTACTTCTGTTGGTCAGGGAGTGCAAAAGGGAGTTGAGCAACAGATACAAGCCTTGGGTACGGATGTGCTACAAATCTTGGCCGGTGCGGCTAGAAGTGGTAATATCCGCCAAGGAGTAGGTTCTAGCAGCACCTTGACTTGGGAAGATGCTAAGGCGATCGCTACACAAGCCCCATCCGCTGAACTTGTTTCTGCTTATCTACAACGGAATGCACAAGTTGTTTATGCCGGACAAAACACGTCAACGACGGTTTTTGGTACAGATTTAAACTACCCAGAAGTCAGAAATACCCGCCCCCAGCAGGGGAGATATTTTACTCAGGAAGAACTAGATACTGCCGCACAGTTTGCCATTATTGGCCCTACAGTTCAGAGAACTTTGTTTGGACAGGGTGGTAATGTCATCGGTGAGAAAATTCGGATTCAGGGAGAAGCTTATGAAGTGATTGGGGTGATGGAACCTAAAGGGTCTCAGGGGCCGACAGACCGAGATGACCAAATTTTTATCCCTCTCACTAGTATGTCGAAAAGACTGGTTGGTAACAATGCCCTGGTAGGCGTTTCTGTGAATGGGATTTTAGTCAAAGGAGCCAATCAAGAGCAGTTAGAGGCGGCCCAGTTTCAAGTTACCAATCTCTTACGCCTGCGTCACAACATCTATCCACCGCAAGCCGATGATTTCCGGCTGACTAACCAAGCTGATATTGTGAGCACCTTCACTAATGTTGTGGGCTTGTTTACAGTCATGGTAGTGGCGATCGCAGGCATCTCTCTAGTCGTTGGCGGTATTGGCATCGCTAATATCATGCTGGTTTCCGTTGTGGAACGCACGCGGGAAATTGGGATTCGTAAGGCAGTAGGCGCCACCAATTCAGCAATCCTCAATCAATTTTTAGCCGAAGCGATCGTGATTTCTATTGCTGGCGGCAGCATAGGTATAGCGAGTGGCATTGTGATTGCTTTTACATCTGCAACCATTTTCAAGTTTCCGTTTGTGATATCTTTTTTGTCGATCATCGTCGGGTTTGGACTCTCCCTCAGTGTTGGCTTAGTCGCTGGGGTAATTCCCGCACGAAACGCCGCCAAATTAGACCCCATCACAGCTTTACGCAGCGACTAAAAAACTCAATATTCAAAACCTCCAAGCACCTTTACGCTTACCCCTGCGTGCAGTACTTTGCCAATAAATCAAGTACAGAGATTAGCAGTTAAACTCTTGTTTCGAGCGCCTCAATACATTCACTAAAGATTGATTTAGGCATATATCAAACTTCGATTTAGCTCTAGTATAAAATATCTATTAGTTAGCAGCCAATCAGTCTGGAGGATTTTCAGGGAGATTTTTAATAAATTTATCAAAAAAGGCTAACTGCTCCCTAAATCGTTCAATCTCAAGTAAATATATTAGTTCTTTCTCACCTAACAACTTATCCGTTGGTAGTTCTTCCAGTCGCTTGTTAATCTGACCAAAGAGTTTTTCTAAATCTTCAATAGCTAGGTTGATGTCAGAATTATCCGATGTTGTTTCAAATATATCTTCAGTTAAATTTTCCAGGACATTATTTACTTCCTCCACGACTTCAGAAATCATGGTTTGAGCCATTTCTGAAATATTCTCAGCCAATTCTTCAAAAGAATGGGTGATTTCTTCTAAAGTTTGATTAATGCTATTTTCAGAGGTTGCTGAAAAACTGCCATTAGTCCAATCTTTAGCGAAATTGTCTATGGCTTCAGAAATTTGTTCGCTATTATTTGAAGTTGCTACTTGGGCAAAAGCTGATGGAGTGATATTAGCCCAGATAGTACGGTAGCCAGTTTCACCAGTTGCTTGTAATTGCTTCACAGAAAGAGCCAACCAACTCTCGGTGGATAACAATTGACTGTCAGGATGCTCTTGGTTCAGATTCAGAATATAAGTTGCTGCCTCCATTGCATCAGTTGCTATTTCTAATGGAGACGGCAGTAAACTCGGCTGAAGACCAATTTCGATTTGAATATCATTTTCGGGTAGGAAGTTACCAACTGATAGGGGGCTACGTACTTCTGGCTTAAGATTGAACATTGCCTCGCTGTCAATTCGCTGGTAGAGTTCTGGGTTTACCAATAAAGTAAGATGGTATTCGATTACTTCATTTTCCAGCTTAGTTAAAGCTAGATTGATAACCCGCACAATTAGGGGAGATTGAGAGCGATCCTTTAGCGTTATTTCAGTGTTGAGAGGATAATGTTCAGTCTTTGGTTCCATCTTACCAATAGAAATAGATGAGAAAGGCTACCTGTGTATTAATCAATTAAAGGCCCACAGCCTGGAAAAAGTATATGTCTTACCAATGCCAATACCTGACCTTTTTCGTAGGGCCAAGGGGTAGGTGCTTCGGGAACTCGCTTCCAGCGGGCGCTTTGCGCCATCGCGGAGTTGGACAGTGTAATTTTTACCTTTAAATAGTTTAATTCTTTGTTAATGCTCATTTTTACGACAACTGTAAGTTGGGACTGTTGCCAGATTGTTTGACCAATCATAATCAGCACCTAATTCATCAATTTTGCTTTGAGATGCTTAAAAAGCTGATTAGAGCGAATCATTTTTGATACAGGATAAGGTATAGCAGTAGGAATAATATTTAATATTTGTTTAACTCCTTTAGGATTAAGAGAATGAACGATAAGCCTGACATTTTTGTTGCGAGAAAATTGAATTGCTTTGGCTACGTCTGCACCGTTTAAATCACCATGGAGGTTGTAGTCAAGAGAGATGATATCAAAATCATAGGCGTTACAGAGTGTAATTGCACGATGTCCAGTATTTACCAGTATCCAGGCATGGGAACGATACAAGGAAGTAAGAACCTTCTGACGTTCTTCTGTATCTTCAATAATTAAGACTCTAAGCGGTTCTTTACAATCAATATGATTATTGTCTGGGATCAATATAGTCTCCTAGTGCAATTGAAAAACAACTAGCTACCCTATCGCGTGGCACATCTTGTCCAAGAAGTAAATAATCACTGTCACAATCTTCAAGCAAGTAAATACAGTAGAACATTTCACTTTCACCATTTAGAAGATAGGAGACAGCAACTTCTTTTGCTTCTTCTGACTCAAAATCTTCCTGAAGAGTCCAAATACGAACATCGTGACACGTTTTTCCAAGACAGTTTTTCAGAGTAGGTGAAGCTGCTGAAGTCTCCGAAAGTCGGTAGAGCTTTGTAAATTCATCGCTAGACAAAGTTCCTGGTAAAACAAAAATCGAAAGCTGTTCTCCATATACATCTAACCCATAAGTAAGATTACCTTCAAAGTGAAGTTGTATCGCACCTGGGTTGTGAGAAAAGAATTCAGTTTCAGTAAAATAGCCGCCTTCAAGAAATGATGGAAGGTCAGATCCAAAAAATCGATCAACTTCTATGAGACGACGACCAATAGACTGATTGAGGATATCCTTCTGTTTGGATAGTAACATATTAAATAATTCGTCATCTGTCAACATAGTTATTTAGCATCTTATTTCTTTTCACGCAAAATTTTTCTGAATCGGCCAATAATATTCTCAATATCTCCTTTCGGCCCTTGTTTACGGATGTTGAAGCTAGTTGGATCATTTAGGAAAACTGCACCATCGGATCTTCTAATAACAAATGGAAAGTCACCTACATTAGCATTAGCTTTTTGCAATTTTTGATAAATATCTTCTAAATCATCTATTGTTCTTTGAGTGATAATATCAATATTTTGGGGAGGAGTAAGAGGTGTTTTAGCTCTTCCAATGATTGATTTACTACCTACAGCACCCTCAATCTTCTCAAGAAGTAAAATATGTTCACCGGATTCAAGTACAGACTTTCCGACATATACAGTTGGAATATCTAACTTTTCTAATTCTAGCATGGCAGTAGCTTCTTTTTGCAGACGGCTACCCGCAGGTTTAATTAATAAATTGGGGTCTTCTACCATATTAAAGATATCACTTGTAAAACCTCCATTTTTACCTCTACTAGTAGTAGGTTGGGTTGAGGAACGAAACCCAACATTAATTAGCTACTCAAAATCAAAATAATTGTTGGGTTTCACTTTGTTTAACCCAACCTACATTGCCCAACCTTTGGCGAGATAATCGCGGACATTACCACCAACTTGGGCAATTGTTGCCCCTAACATTGCACCACCCAAAGCATTCATAATGATTGGCAATGCAGCACTTACAAAAGCTGCTGCCCCTCCTCCTGTAATTACATTGGCACCAATAAATATACTTATGGCTGCTGTTACTCCCAATAGCACTTTGGGCCAGTTATTCGACCACCACTGAGAAATCCCTGTTTTCATTAAGTTCCAGCGAACTTCTGCCCGTTGTTTGGGTGAGAGTCCATCATCAGGATTTTTCTGTTCCTGAACTTCTCCTTCCTGAACTTCTCCTTCCTTACCCCCTGTAGCTTCCGACATTATCGCTTCCATCGTGCGGCTGGTATCATTGGAAGCACCAAGTTCCACCTCACCTTCACCCTTTGTCTGCTGCATTAATTCCGCCATTAGCTCTGGCGAAAGTTGCATATTATTCTCTACCGCATCAACTCCTACATTGTCTTGAGTCCAAGGCGCTTGAGGCAATTCTGCATTTGTTCCACCCTCACCCATAGCGCCACCGTTGGCTCCTGGTGCTGCTATACCAGCCTGAGCTAATTCTGCGGGAGATAGGGGTTCATCCAGATTTCCACCCAGCAATTCTTCCAAGCCTGCGGTTTCAAACTGGGGAGGGGCTGCTGCTGCGGCTTCTACTAAGTTGGTCAAGTTCTTGATTAATTCCCCAAATTCACCGCGAATAATCATCCCAATCACAGTGAAAATGCCGTTGTAGATGTCTTGAACAAGTTTTAACAACGAATCCAAGGTATTCGCCAAGAAATCTAAAGCCGCAGCCACACCTTTCTTTAACAAGTCTGCGGCAGTATTTACCGCTTGCACCGCAGTGTTCACCGCTTGGTCAATTTTGTTGTTAATTCTCTTGGCTATTTCTGGGAAGGCAGCAAAAACAAGATTAACTATCCCCTTGAGAATTTCTCCATAAGCTTGGATTAAGGTAGTAATTACCTTTTGTGCCAGTTCAATTGCAGCTATTGCTAATTTCTTCGCTGCCTCAAAGATAAATTTAATGCCTTCCCGTAACTTATCGTAAATAAAGCTAACTGCTTGTTTAATTCCATCAATCAATGCTGCTGCCTTATCAGCTAGCCAGCCTAAGAACCCACCAGATTTCTTTTGACCTTCATCTTTTTTCTGTTGAGCCTCAGTTTCTGCTGTTTGCTTCTTTTGCTCGGCTTCTTTTTCAGCATCGGCTAGATGTTTAGAAGCTTCGGCATCACCTTTGAGTTTTTCGGCATCAATCTTGCTCTTTTGTTCAGTAGTGGCTTTACCTGCTTTGTCTTGATAATCTTTATCTGCATTATCTAACTCAGTTTGCCACTCTAATTTGGCGGCGGTGACTTGAGATTGCGCTTGCTTTTGGGACTCTAATTGTTGTTGACTGGTGTCTTGATTTAGCTTGGCAATTTCTGTGTCTGCATCGGTTCGAGATTTAGCGGTATCTTGGTCAAACTTATTTTTACCAACAATATATTTTTCCTGTTCTCCACCAATGCGTTGTTGAAACTGTGGTGCTAAAGATTGATCCAAGTTAGCAGCAATTTCTGGGGGAATGGTGGGTTGTTTGCCACCCTTAGCCCCTGGAAATTCTGCCAAAGTTAGCTGCTTATTAGCTTTGATTGTTTCATCACTTGATTTAGGGAAAATATCATTCTCCCCATAATCTTTATTAATCTCTTGAGCAGATTTGGCTTTTTCCTGTTGTACCTGTTGATTGGCTTGTTGTTGCTCACTATCTAATTGTGCCGGATTGATAGCTGCATCAGTCAAGTTAACTGTGGGGGCAGTTCCGGCTTGGGTGCGGCTGTTGCTGATATATATTCCCAGGCTGACCTAGGGTAAGCTTCATCTGCAATCTTGGCGTCTTTGGTGGTGTCGGACGATATGCAAATATTGCTCCATCTATGAAACTCTTACCAACTTCCTGTGATTTTTCTGCTTGAGCCTGTTCTTCTGGTGTTTGGTCTTGTTGGGGTGCTACTTCTTCGGTTTTGGGCTGAACAACAAAGCGACGCGGTGCGAATTGATTTGGTGCTGGTGTGTCTGAGGAGTTGGCAGAATTTTTGGAGGTTCTGTGCTGCTTGCTGTACATTTACCCAATCCTCGAAGTAGAAATTTTTACAAGTCATTGCTAGATATCACTTTTGATGATTTCCGCTTTTCACTCAACTGACTAGCACCAATAATTACAACCTAGCTACAAGGGTGGCAGGTGGTTAAACTTATATTTCTCTGCTGCTGACTCGCTCATTCGTTGAATTTCTACAGCTTTATGGAGAACATTTTAGTCTTGTTCTCAGTATATACTATATGTTGTTTTTTGGTTTTTTATCTGAGTTAAAGAAATAAAGCTTGATTTAGAGATCAAGCATGTCAATGGGTGTAGCGATCGCGGGAGCGGGTGCTGTTGCCCAACTATTCTTTCAGGTTGCACTGTGCCGAAGGCACAGTGGAGGCAAGCTGTATCCAGCAAGCCTCGGCAACATACGCGCGATCGCGAACAGCGGGGCGAGTGCCTATGGCTGATGTTAGGTTGTGTCAAGGCTAACTTCCGTTCTGTACAGCCACTTTACCTAAATGGCACTAAGATCAGCGTAAATCCTTTGGCTATCATGATATGGCAACGATGATTTGGATGGAATCCATTACCAAAACCTACCATTTAGGAGAAGTTGATGTTCCTATACTCAAGGGAATTCAACTCTCAATTGAAGAGGGTGAATATGTCTCCATTATGGGTGCGTCAGGTTCTGGCAAATCTACGCTGATGAATATTTTGGGCTGTCTGGATCGTCCCACTACTGGAAACTATATTTTGGAAGGCAGAAATCTCACAACTTTTGATGATGATGAATTAGCGTATATTCGCAACCAAAGGATCGGTTTTGTTTTCCAACAATTTAACTTATTGGCACGGGCAACGGCACTAGAAAATGTGATGTTACCGATGATTTACGCTAATTTACCTAAGCCAAAACGCCGTGAAAGGGCATTGTCGGCT
The DNA here is from genome assembly GCF_000317535.1 of Cylindrospermum stagnale PCC 7417. Classification (NCBI taxonomy): domain Bacteria; kingdom Bacillati; phylum Cyanobacteriota; class Cyanophyceae; order Nostocales; family Nostocaceae; genus Cylindrospermum; species Cylindrospermum stagnale. The sequence continues at coordinate 3,899,396 of NC_019757.1, read as the reverse complement.
TTGCAAAAGGTGGGATTAGGCGATCGCATTTCTAACCGCCCTAGTCAACTCTCTGGGGGTCAACAACAACGGGTGGCGATCGCCCGCGCTTTGGTCAATCGACCTGCATTAGTTTTGGCAGATGAACCCACGGGAGCTTTAGACACTGAGACTTCTTACGAGGTGATGAGTTTGCTCTCAGAACTTAATCAGCAAGGAATCACCATCGTGATTGTGACTCATGAACCAGATATCGCTGCCCAAACTCAAAGAATTATCCGTGTCCAAGATGGTTTGATTGTGCGCTAAGAAAGGTAATATTAACCCTGTTGCGGGAATTGAAAATTTTTTACCCTGTCTGTTAAATCAAAAATCCAAATGGCGATCGCAGTTTCAAAGTTGTGGAAAAAATCGCTTAATTAACTTAATCTAATTATGAATTCCTTGTTTGTGCATTCTACCTGGGTTACAGCAACACTTGCGGTGATGGGCAACAGTGCCTGCATAGCGATTGCAATCATCATTCCCACTTTAGCCAATAGCGCAGGTGCAAGCACTCCTCCAGTACCGGAGAATTCCTCAATTATCAATGGTTCTAGCTCTGTGCCAGTTCCTGATCATCTCAACCCTAATCCTAATCCTCTACTGTTTCCCACTAAGCCGGAAGAAGTAAAGATCGATCAAACTGTGCCGATCACTTTGGCACAGGCTTTAGAACTAGCACGACGTAATAATCGAGACTTACAGGTAGCCATATTAGAGCTAGAACGCAGTCAAGGTGCGCTACAAGAATCCCAGGCTGTGTTGTTTCCTACTGTTGGTCTTAATAGCAGTGTGACTAACAATGGTAATGGTTTGACTAGCAGTTCATCTCCATCTACCACCTCTTTTAATGGTTCAGCACAACTGAATTATGACCTCTATACCTCCGGTAGACGGCAAGCTAGTATCCGAGCATCTGAAGAACAAGTACGGATCAATGAACTCGCTGTTGAAAGTAAATCTCTGGAAATTAGCTTGAATATCACCACTGAATATTACAATTTGCAACAAGCAGATGAACAAGTCAGAATTAATCAATCTGCTGTGGAAAATTCCTCCGCTAGTTTGCGGGATGCTCAAGCTAGACTAGATGCCGGAGTGGGTACGCAGTTCGATGTGCTGCAAGCTCAGGTGAATTTAGCTAATTCTCAACAAGAACTGACGAATGCTCTCTCACAGCAAAGAATTGCCCGTCGTCGGTTAGCAACCTTGCTCAGTCTGTCGCAGTCGGCTAATGTTAGTGCGGCAGACCCTGTACAATTAGCGGGGCTTTGGCAGCAAACACTGGAAGAAACTATCATCCAAGCTTTTCAAAACCGTCCGGAATTGCCCCAATTTTTGGCACAACGCAATATTTATGAGCAACAGCGACGGCAGGCACTTTCGCAGCTAGGTCCACAGCTTAGTTTGGCTAGTAGCTACAATTTGCAAGATCGATTTAACGATCGCATCAATGTCTCCGATGGTTATTCAGTGGGACTACAAGCCAGTCTCCGGCTGTTTGATGGGGGTGCAGCAAGAGCAAGTGCTGATCAGTCGAAAGTTAATATAGCGATCGCTGAAACTCAATTTGCTCAGAGACGCGACCAAATTCGTTTTGATGTAGAACAATACTATTCTCAGTTGCAATCCAATTTGGATAATGTGCAAACTGCTACTTTAGCTTTAGAGCAAGCTAGGGAAGCTCTGAATATAGCTAGGCTGAGGTTCCAAGCTGGTGTAGGCACTCAAACAGAGGTGATTTCTGCCGAAAATGACCTGACAAGATCTGAAGGTAATCGACTCACCGCCATTTTGAATTACAACCGCGCACTGGCTAATTTACAGCGTTCTGCCACTCCTAGAGGGGCAATTAAATCTTCACCTTGACCGTCGCTTCGCTCCAATTAAAAATTCAAAATAGAGCCTACGGCTCCCGTAAGGGATACAAAATTCAAAAAGGATACAGAACCAATGAATTTATTTAGGGAAAAGAAGGAAAAATATATTTACCAAACGCGCAGCGCGAGAATTACGGCGTCCTTGGGGAGAGAGCAACTAAATTTATTTATGGGGATGTTAATTTTTAATTCTTAATTTTTAATTCCCCCTAGGGGTTGACGTCGCCATCAACCTGCGAGTATATTAATAAGTGAATACATACTTATTTATGGCTCGCACACCCAAAATCACCAATCAGCAAATTTTAGAGGCAGCGCGTGAAATCTTTCTCCAACAGGGCTTTGGTGCTTCAACTATAGAAATTGCACAGCGAGCGGGAATTTCTGAGGCATCAATTTTCAAGCGCTTCTCAACAAAGGAAGAACTGTTTTTCGCATCTATGGGAATTCCAGAAAAACCCCTCTGGATGCAAGAGCTTGAGTCTCTTTCTGGCAAAGGCGATGTTAAAGAAAACCTCATTCAGGTGTGCCTTGATATTCTGGAATTTTATCGCGAGATCATGCCACGATTGATGATGTTGCAAACACGTGGTAAGGCTCTCCCATCCATGGCAATTAAACTAGAGTCAAAGTCTATTCGCGATGTCAAAGTATTGACTGCTTTTCTGGAGCAAGAGATAGCACAAGAAAGGCTTCGTTTTGGAGATCCCAAAACAATGGCGCTAATTTTGCTAGGATCACTAATGAACTATGTTTTTCTAGAACAGATAAACCCCGAAAGAGGTATAACGACAGCCTCACCAATATTTGTCCAAGGTCTTGTAGAGATTCTCTGGCAGGGAATTGCACCCACCCAAGATTAATAGAGCAAAGTAGATAGATGTTTTTTTGGACAATTAATAAGTGATTACTTACATTTTATTTTTCCAGAGTTAATTTTGGACTTTTTAGACAACAGCATCCAAAGTCAACGATTGCCAATTTATTTGCTATTTTTTGGAGAGAAACTAGCAAAATTCACCCAATCAGGTGATGGCGCACAGAACGGCTCAACATTAGTGTAAATTAAAACTGTAAGTATCAGATTTCACTTAATAATGAGGTTTCTCAGCAATACATTTTAGTCTCTATTCCAAAAGCTTTGAAAACTCTAAATTCCTGCACTTGCCAAATAACTCAAAGCAATGCCAGCAAAGTAATATTCAAGAGCCGATAATATGACTAGCCACATAGAAATTCCGTTTATTGGTAAAAAAGTTAAGTACCCCGCACGCTGGCTGATTGGACTGATGACGGCTGGAGTTTTTATTGTGGGCACAACAACAACCTGGAAAGTTGTGAATCAGGGGACAAATAAACCAGACATTACCCAACTAACTGTCCCAGTTGAAGCAAAAAATATTACCGTGCAGATTGCTGCTAGCGGTAAGGTGCAGCCAGTGCAAAGCGTCAATATCAGCCCTAAAGGTGCGGGAATTATCGCCGAACTGGATGTTGAACAAGGTCAGAAAGTACGTTCGGGGCAAATTATTGCGCGGATGGATGTTGGAGACATTCAGGCACAAATCCTTCAGTCCCGCGCTAACTTAGCCCAAGCTCAGGCTCAGTTAGATCAAGCTCGTACAGGGAATCGTCCCCAAGAAATCGCCCAAGGCAAAGCGCGTTTGGCACAAGCAGAGGCGCAACTGTCTACAGCTCGTGCGGGGAATCGTTCGCAAGAGATTGGCCAAGCTCAAGCGCAGGTGAATTCAGCGAAAGCACAGGTAAATTTGACTCAAGCACGGGTAAAACGATATCGGGACTTAACCGAGCAAGGCGCAACTTCTCAAGATCAGCTCGAACAATATATCAGTGAAGACCAAAGAGCTAAAGCCAGTTTAGAAGAAGCACAAAAACGACTTTCGCTGTTACAAAGTGGGACGCGCAATGAGGAAATTGCCGCGAAAGCAGCGGCTGTGAGCGAAGCACGCGCTGCCTTATTGTTGTTGGAAAATGGCAGCCGTCCAGAGGAAATAGCCCAACGCCTAGCAGCGGTGAGGGCGGCTCAAGCTCAACTGCAAGCCGTACAAGTGAAGCTCGAAGACACAATTATCCGTGCTCCCTTTTCTGGGATTGTGACGCAGAAATATGCCAACATCGGTGCATTTGTGACGCCGACAACTTCTGCTTCTACAAGTGCGTCGGCAACTTCTAGTTCTATCGTCGCTGTCGCGCGGGGTTTAGAAGTGCTAGCTCAAGTCCCAGAAGCAGATATTGGCAGAATTAAACAGGGACAGGAGGTGGAAATTGTCGCCGATGCCTATCCTGATCAAGTGTTTAAGGGTCGAGTGCGGCTGATTGCTCCGGAGGCAGTCATTGAACAAGGTGTAACATCCTTCCAAGTCCGGGTGGCTCTCGATACTGGTGCAGATAAACTGCGTTCTGGCTTAAATGTAGATCTGACTTTTTTGGGCGATCGCATCAGTGGTGCTTTGGTTGTGCCGACAGTGGCAATTCTCACCGAACAGGGCAAAACTGGCATATTGGTAGCGGATGAAAACAACAAAGCGCAGTTTCGTAACGTCACTGTTGGGGCACAAATCGAAGACCAAACTCAGATTTTATCAGGATTAAAAGCGGGCGATCGCGTATTTGTCAACCCACCTAAAGATTACAAACTGGAAAAAGCGAAGGAAAAGGGGAATCAATGAACTTCCTAGAAAGCATCCAAATGGCAGGAAAAACCCTGCTATCCAATAAGTTACGTAGCGCCCTGACGATGTTGGGTATTGTAATTGGTAATGCTTCAGTGATTGCCATGATTGGCATTGGGGAAGGGGGACAGAAGTTTGTGGCCAAACAGCTAGAGTCCCTAGGGCCAAATGTGTTGTTTGTGATTCCCGGCAATCAGGAAACGGAGCGCGTTTCAAGAGATGTACCCAAAACCTTGGTTTTAGAAGATGCTCAGGCGATCGCCACTCAAGTGCCAACAATAGCCGGAGTAGCAGCGGAATTGAACAGCCGACAGGTTGCTACATACGGGAATAAAAACACTGATATCAACATTGTTGGCACAGTTCCCTCCTTTCTAAAAGTGCGAGACTTTGAAATTGCTACAGGGAGATTTTTCACTGATTTAGATATGAAGCGCAGCAACCAAGTGGCTGTACTCGGTACAAAATTAACAGAAAGATTTTTTGGCAGTAGTAATCCAGTTGGGCAGCAGTTACGAATTAAAAATACCAGCTTTCAAGTGATTGGTGTACTTGCACCCAAAGGCTCAAACGTAGGTGTGGATTATGATGATGCGGCCCTAATACCCATCTTCACAATGGCTAACCGGATTGTTGGGCGAACTTCTCCCTATGGGTTAGAGTTAACTTATATTGTCACCTCTGCGAAGAATGCAGACAGCGTTGATGCAGCAGAATTTCAAATCACTAATTTGTTGCGACAGCGGCACAAACTGACTGGTGAAGATGACTTTAACATCCGCACTCAAAAGGATGCTTTGCAAACCGTCGGTCAAATTACAGGGGCATTGACCATTATGCTGACGGCGATCGCAGGCATATCTCTGTTTGTTGGTGGCATTGGCATCATGAATATTATGCTTGTATCCGTCACCGAACGCACCCAAGAAATCGGACTGCGAAAGGCGATCGGTGCAACTGAGCAAGATATCTTGTTACAGTTCATGATTGAAGCAGTAATTGTTTCTGCCATTGGTGGCTTAGTTGGGACTGCGGTTGGAGTCAGCGGCATCTTGTTGGTGGCAGCTTTAACTCCCTTAGAAGCGGGAATTTCTCCTGTAGCGATCACCATGGCAGTTGGTATTTCTGGCGGAATTGGTTTATTTTTTGGTGTTGTTCCCGCCCGTCGTGCAGCCCAACTTGACCCGATTGTGGCGCTCAGAAGCGCCTAAACAATTCAAAATTGTCTCATTCAAAATTTAAAATCTGGGTGGGCAACGCCAACCAAAATATAACATCTTGGGGGATAAAATCTCTATGGCAAACACTCTCACCATCACTGATTCCAGTATTCCCAGTCCCGTCTCCCAATCAACAATCATTCGCCTGGAGAATGTTTTTAAGGTTTACGGCAGTGGCGAAACAGAAGTGCGAGCGCTCAATGATGTCAACTTGATGATTGAAGAAGGTGAATATTGTGCAATTATGGGGCCTTCAGGTTCTGGTAAATCGACAGCGATGAATATTATTGGCTGTCTGGATCGCCCCAGTTCAGGACATTATTACCTAGATAACCTCGATGTAGCCCAAATAGATGATCGAGCGTTAGCGCGGATTCGGAATCAAAAGCTAGGGTTTGTGTTCCAACAATTCCATTTATTAACGCAACTATCAGCACTTGAAAATGTGATGTTACCAATGGTGTATGCTGGTGTGAAGCCGGATGAAAGACGCGATCGCGCCGCCGAGGCTCTGAAACGAGTGGGTTTATCCAACCGCCTCCACAACAAACCCACTCAATTATCCGGAGGACAGCAACAACGAGTTGCGATCGCCCGCGCCATTGTTAACCGTCCTGTCGTACTCCTAGCCGATGAACCCACCGGCGCACTCGATTCGCGCACAACCCAAGAAGTATTGGATATTTTTACCGAACTCAATGCCAGTGGCATCACGGTTGTGATGGTGACACACGAATCAGATGTTGCTCGTCAAACCAAGCGCATCGTTTGGTTTCGTGATGGTGAAGTAGTACACTCTCACATCACTCCATCTGAGTTAAATCAACTTGTCGTTTCTTAATTCAAAATTTTTAATTTTACAAACTTGATGTTTTGCCCGTTTGGGCTTGCGTTTCAATCGGCTTGACATCGGTATGACCCATTTGACCAGAAATTGTCCGCAAGATGGAAATTTGCTCTTCAAAATCTAGTTCTTCCAGCCGGGAAAGCAAATCGTTAATTGCCTTAGTTGACTGATAATTATCTGGCATTCCCACTACCGTGTCTTCCATCTCTTCTGCCCAAACATACCAAATGTACAGCTGGTTGTTTTCTTTTAACGCCCCATAGGCACGAGAATATTCTGTATCCTTGCGGTTAACAATATCCCGCATAATTTCTAGTTGCTGCTCATCAGATAATTCCAGGTAGTCTTCCACTAGCAATGGTGCTAATTCAGGTTCGGCAGCTCCTGGGGCTGCTGGAGTGACCGAATCTCCCATTTTTTCATAAACAAAATATAGCCAAGCTAATTTGGCATCGGTATCTAAATTATTAAAATCTGCTACTACTTGTTGAGTTTCCTGACCTTGAACCTGAGCAACAGTTTTGTTGTAACTAGCAGTCATAATTTGTCTCACAGTAAACAGTGCAGACTAATATTTACCAGAGTTTTAGACTCACATTCTACCTCCTATAGAAAGAGTTTGATTGATTGCGCGATGTAACTTTTATATAGCTTCTAATAGATGGAAATCTCTCTCTCAAGGTATGCAGGGATTAGTGAATCACTTTGGTAAAATCTCCCCATCAATAGAAAAATAATCTAAGGTGTTAATTATGTCTGACGTAGTGAAGCCCAATATCAATGAAGCTCCCACCCATGATGCACAATTAGCTGCTGAACAAATCGTTAGTGGTGAAGAAAAAGCCCCAAAGGTTGATTTTGAAGCTGATTATGCAGCTGCACAGCAATTCAGTGTCAGTGAAATCGATCGCACAGAAGCAGGTGCAGCAGCTGCTGAAGCAGCGACTGCACCTAAATATGAAATTACTGAACCAGAAGAGACAAAAACTGTAGCACAGCCTACTGGTAATCCTGATGATTATGCAGAAATGGCTAAGGAAGTTGGAGGTTCTAGGGATGAGGCTGTTACTAGTGTCAGTGATGATTTAGTGCAAAAAGCTTTGAAAAAAGGTCAAGCAGCTAAGAAGTAACTCGAAAATAAAAATTCAAAATTAAAAGTTAGGTTCGTAGTGGGCACTGAAGTGCCCAAAAAGTACTAAGGTATATCTACGTCCTATCTTTTTAAAATTTTGAACGCTCAACCAATGGGTAAAGCATCTAACAAGTTTTAATCACATCCAGCAGTTCCCTTGGTTGATGAATTAAAAAATTTGGATTTTGCTTGGCTAGTGCTTCTGGCGAATTGAACCCCCAAGTCACTGCGATCACCTTAATATTGGATTTTTTGGAAGCTTCTATATCTCTGGTTTCATCTCCAACATAAATCACTGCTTGCGGTTTGAGTTGCCTTTGCCTTAATACATTATTGATGATTGTTGTTTTGCCAAAAATTGTTACACCTGAGTTGATAAAATCAAATAGATAATCTAAGTTATTTAACTTGAGAAATTCAGTAACATTCTCTTGAGAATTAGAAGTGATAATTCCCAGCTTATAACCTTGATTTTTAAGTTCTATTAAGGCTTCTTGAATTCCTGGTATAGGTTTGAATTCGTGGATTTTATCTTTTAATTCTCCTTTAACCTTTTTAAGTAGAAAAGGTATCTTAAACAGAGAAATACCTGAATATTTAATAATTTCTCTAGAAGTTAAATTTCTCAGGAGAGCAAGCTCATTGGGAGTTATTTGTATATAACCAAACTCTACGGCTAAACGATTAGCAATACTTACAAGAGCATCCACTGTATCCGCAATCGTGCCATCAAAGTCAAAAATTATCACTTTTTGGGTCATTCTTTCGCCTAGATGCGTCGAGGTTAGCGCTAGCATTCCGTCTTAACATTTCTGGTTTAATGCGCCGCAACGCTGATGCTGTAAATTTTATATCCCACTCCTGATCTGATATTTCTGCTAATTCTATCAGCTTGGGTGCTACATTCCCAGGATAAGGCTGAAAATCTGTCACATCCGTTACCTGAGAAAACCGCTGATTCCAAGGACAAACATCTTGGCAAATATCGCAACCAGCAACCCAGCCTTGCAAGTGAGGTGCGACTGTCTGGGGCAATTTTTCTGCTCGATTTTCGATCGTATGATAGGCAATACAACGATTGGCATCTACTACAAACGGCTCAGTAATTGCACCTGTAGGGCAAGCCTGTATACAACGAGTACAAGTACCACAATGTTCTGTAGATGGGCGATCGCTCTCTAGTTCCACATTTGTCAGCACTTCTCCCAAAAATACCCAAGAGCCATACTCCCGCGTGATCACATTACCATTCTTGGCAATCCAACCAATTCCGGCTTTTTGCGCCCACACTTTATCTTGTACTGGGCCAGTGTCTGCGTAATAACGGGCTTGAATACTTTGATCAAGTGATTCTAGCCAAGTAGCTAATTGCTTGAGTTTTTTGTGTACAACTCTATGATAATCCCTGCCCCAGCCGTAACGGGAAACTTTAGCGTATTCCTCGCCTTCGGGACGTTGATCATCTGTGTAGTAATTTAGAGCTACACAGACTAGCGATCGCGCTTCTGGCATCACTAAGCGAATATCCTGGCGCTTGGGGCTAGTCATCCACTCCATATCGGCATGATAACCCAGCGCTATCCATGCTTGTAACCGTTGCCTCTCTGTAGCATCTACCCCATCTACAGCAGCAATACCAACTTTGTGAAATCCCAACTCTTTGGCTTTTTCTTTGATTACACTGCTGCTTGTTAAGGCACACTGGTTCATTTTTCTGATTTGAAGTTTGCTTTCTTTACAACATTTCAATTATATGCTATGTCGCCAAGCCCTTGGTTGAATATTTGCCACCAATCTAATATGTAAATATTTTTTTTAAAATGTTAAGAAATAATGCAAAAAAGTAAACATGAGATTACCCTCTACTAGGGTAGTGCAACCCTTTTTCTGATGAGAAAATTGAGTAATGCAAACGTTCGCCTCCCCTTGGGTGTCGGTTGAATTTTGAATTTTGAATTTTGAATTGTTTAAGGCTTCCATCATCAGGAATATCTCAAAAGCGCCTTTCTTTTTCCCTGATTTTGTCGTGAAATAGATGTTCAGCTAGCACTATGTAGGTAAGTCAATGACAGCTACTGAATTTGCGCCCCAAACACCACCAAGCCCAGAACTCCAGATTGAAGGAATTATAGAGCCCAGCATCCTGGATTATTTTGTCACTTTAAACGCCGGAGAATTTGCAGCAACTGCCGCTCTATTCGCCAGGGATGGCGTAATGCATCCACCATTTGAATCTGGGATTGTGGGGACTGAGGCGATCGCTGCCTACCTACAACAAGAAGCCCAAAACATTAAAGCTGATCCTCGCCAAGCAATAGTTGAAAACTTGGCAAACGACCACTTACTCGTCCAAGTGACAGGTAAAGTCCAAACTTCTTGGTGTAGTGTTAATGTTCTGTGGTTGTTTAACCTCAACCAAACAGGGCAAATTATTTACACCAAAATCAAACTTTTAGCCTCTCCCCAAAAGTTACTTGCTTTGCATCCGCCGAGAAAATAACAAACAACTTGGTGATCACGCTGCGTTCTAGTTTAATTAAAAATACATCTTGAGCAAGCAGCCTCATAGAACCAAAAATCCCCTGATTTCTCATCAAGGGTTTTTCAATTAACTAGCTCTGGTAGAGTCGCTTCTAGCTTAAGACAGTTAGCACCATTAACCTGCAACTGGTACTCTACCTTATCCATCAAACGATTCATAATCAGCCAACCATAACCACCTTCTTGTTTCTCTACAGGATTTGGTGGAAAGTAGGTAGACATATCGAAGCCTTCGCCATAGTCCCAAACTTCTATAGCCAGATCCCGGTCTTTTAGTTCCAAACGCAGTAAGATTGGCAAATTTGGCTTGTCTTTGTGGGCATGACGTACTGCGTTAGTGTATGCTTCCACCAACGCCAGTCGCAAACGACTTGATTGCCGTGACCAATCCACGGATTCTCCTAGTTGGATTTTCAAGCATCCCAACAACCAACTTTCAACTATGTTTAAAAAATTCAAGTCACTTGGTACGTGAAGCTCACTTTTCATTACTTACAAAACCTCCAGCGAGAGTATAGTTTGGTCATCTTCTTGAATATAGTTATCTGCCTGGATACGAGCTAATAAATGGTTAAGACAAAGTGGTTGGTCTGCTTGTTGTAACAGTTGCCAAAGACCTTCCTGATTCAGCATAGAACGCTTAACTGGCTGAACGCTAGCCTCGGTTTTCGTAGCTAAATACAAGTCATTTGATACCATCGCTTCTGTAATTCCGTCACTGGCTAGCAATAGTGTGTCTCCAGCAGTCAGAATTAACCGCCCAGATTTTGCCTGCCACTTAGGCAAAATCCCCAAGGGAACACTGCGGACTTTGAGGTAATTGGGCTGGTCACCAACAGTTGCTTGGCGTGACCAAAGGAGGGGATAGATATGACCTGCATTAGCGTAGACGAGTTCTTTTGTACTGGGGGTATAAGATGCTATGACCAGAGTTATAAAGTAATTGTTGCTGATTAAGTCATCTGCTAGAGCATAATTGAGATTTTGCATGATCACATTCGGCTCGGCTGGCACTTCTTGAGACAATTCCCGGCGCAATACCGAAATAGCACTAGCCATGAATAAAGCAGCGGGAACCCCTTTACCGGAAACGTCACCTACTGCTATCCACAAGTCGCCTTTGGGATGGACAAACACTTCAAAAAAGTCCCCTCCCACTTCCCGCGCCGGGTAACAGCAAGCTTGCACTTTTGCACCTTTGATATCAGGTAAACTTTGGCGGAGCAGGTTGTTTTGAATTTGGCGGGCCACCTCCAACTCAGCCCGAATTTGCTGTTGCTTCTCTTGGAGACGTTGATAAAGTTTTGCCTGGGAGAGGGCTAAGGCTGCTTGTTCAGTAACACCTGTGATCAGTTGGATGTCTTCTTCTTGCCAGGGATGTTCACTTCCCCACTGGTAGAGGGCCATAACAGCCAGCAGATGTTGCTGGTAGGTAAGCGGCACAACTAGGTAATGGCAGGGATTGCCATCATGTGTATCTTGAGTAAGTTGATAATTACGGGTTTGGAAAACTTTTTCAATTAAAGCATTGGGGTTGAATGCCTGACTGGATGCCTGAGATTTTGGATCTTGATAGGAAAACTGATCTTGTGTCAGGCGATCGCCTTCTATCGGTCTGAGCAAGCAATTAGTAGCTGCAAAGGTTCGTCCGATGGTTGCTACAATCTTTTGTAGCATACTGTCGTAGTCCAGAGGCTCCCGAATTGCCGTTGTCACCGCATTAAATAGAGATTCTCGCCGCAGGGCGCGACGCAGTTCCTGTGTGCGTTTCTTAACTACGCGATATGTATCAGTAGCTTGTCCTACTAATGCCTTAAGCCTGTCAGGACTCCAGGGTTTAGTGATGTACTTGAAAACCTGGCCAGAGTTAATCGCATCCACCAGATCTTCGACATCTGTGAAACCAGTCAGCAAAATCCGAATAGTATCAGGAAAACGCTCCACTGTCAGACTGAGGAATTCAGTACCGTTCATGTCTGGCATTCTTTGGTCAGAGATAATCACAGCCATCTCGCCTTCTCGGTCTAAAATTTTCAAGGCTTCTAGGGCATGGCTTGCTTTATATACTTTAAAATCTCGCCTAAAGGTACGGTAGAGTAAATCTAAGTTATCTGGCTCGTCATCTACCACCATCAGCTTCAGTTTGATTATCTCTGTCTCAGTCATATTTGACTTTAATTTTCAGATACTTAAATGGCAAGATAACGCAAAATTGATCCCGCCTGAGAAACAAAAAACAAAAACTAATCATTTAGTAATCACTAAATAGAAGCCACCTATTTTGAACCTATAACTTTCTCAAAGTTGTAAATTTCACGAGCGTCTCCTCAAGGATTGATACAGTCCACAAATAAACCTATCCCACTATCCCAGAACGCAAGGCGCGGACTGCTGCTTGAGTACGGTCATCAGCACTTAGCTTATTCAGAATATTGCGGACGTGAGTTTTTACAGTCCCAACTGTGATGTAAAGTCGTTCCGCAATTACCGCATTGCTACAACCTTCGACTATCAACTGTAACACTTCTAGCTCCCTTTCTGTAAGGGTGTAAAGGTCAATAACCTGCTGATTCTCCGCCGATTCCGGATTAAAAATAGATTTTCTTGTATCTGATGATACTGGAGCTAATTTTTGCGGATTTTGTTGGGCTTGTTGCAATACAATCCGAGCGATCGCTGGATCGATCCAAGCGTTGCCATTGTAAGTTACTCGCACTGCTTCCAGCAAATTATCGAACTTGATATCCTTCATACAGTAGGAATCTGCTCCGGCAGCAAAAGCTGCCAATACCGCTTCCTTGTTATCCTGTAGTGTCAAAATTAACACCTTTGTACTTAAGTCTTGGCCACCGTTAGTAGATTTCAGTTCCCTTGTCAGTTCAATACCGTCCTTATCTGGTAAACCAATATCTACAATTGCAATATCTGGTTGTAGGTTTTTTAACATTTTTAGCCCCTCAGCAGCATTGGCAGCTTCCCCTACAACTTCAATTTCCTCCTTTTGCAGTAGTGCTGTCCGAATACCCACACGGGTGAGGTCATGATCTTCAATCAGAGCAATCCGAATTTTACTCATAGCCAACTTCTACCCGTTACACTACCTTAACTTTGACCCTCCCACCGCGTCCTATCGTTCAAGGAGAGAGATTTTTCTTTCAGCCAGCTAACTTATGCTTTAAATGAACCTTTTTGCAGTTTTGAAAGCTGGTATTGTGAATGCTTTAACCTTTTGTCTAACTGATGCCATAACCGAAGACTATCTATTGTATTACCTTAAGAATTAATGTATAAATATTTCTACTAAAATTAATCACTCACTGTTTTCTAGCCAGTTGGGCTTGGATCTGTTTTCTTAGGATAACAACAATTGCAGCTTTGCCGCTGCACTGTGAATCCCCGTAACTGAGAGTGCATCTTGGCATCCACTAATCCTTCTTCAGAGAAAATTTGATAAACTAAACGTTCGAGAAAATCCGGTCTGAGTCTAATCAAGAATAGGCTATGTTTAAACCGCCTAAAGTGTTTTCAGTGTTGGGGTTACCAGTTCATGTAATGACAAATTATCCAGACTGGTTGCTAGAATGCCTGCAACAAGGCAGAGGAACTCATGTGGTAACGCTGAATGCCGAAATGACAATGCAGGCAGAGCGGAATATATCTCTAGCTAAGGTCATTCAAAATGCTGAACTAGTGATTCCAGATGGAGCAGGGGTTGTTTTGTATTTGCAATGGCTGTTGTGGCAAAAAGTACAACGTTTTCCCGGAATTGAACTAGCTGAAAACTTGTTACGAAAACTTGGGCAACATTCGACCGACGCAAAGGTATTTTTCTATGGAGGAGCGCCTGGAGTAGCTGCAAATGCGGCAGAGTTATGGCAGCAGCAAGCTCCTGGTTTGAGGATCGCAGGTACTCACTCTGGCTACCATTCTCCAGAAGAAGAAGAACAATTGCGGCAAACTCTGGCCGAATTACAGCCACAAGTGATTTTTGTGGGCTTGGGAGTGCCACGTCAAGAATTATGGATTGCCGAAAACCGTCATTTGTGTCCCCAAGCGATTTGGATTGGCGTTGGTGGTAGTTTCGATATTTGGTCAGGAACGAAAACTCGCGCTCCTGCTTGGTTGGGAAATAACAATTTGGAATGGCTGTATCGGCTTTATCAAGAACCTTGGCGTTGGCGGCGGATGTTGGCTTTGCCTGAGTTTGCTGTAAAAGCCTTTGTTTATCGCTTGACGGCAAGGGGTGTCAGCTGAGTTTCGATTGCTGAGTCTTGATGGCTAAGTAATAATACGTACTTGGCACTTGGGGCTTCTAGAAAATTTAAATTTTCTTTTTTGGATTTGATATTCCCAGGCATAACCTGGGAATCCTTATTTTGGGGAGACTTTTGGTTGTGGGCGTGAGGAAAATTTAGTAATGCCGATATCAACAACTCAGGAAAATACTGACAAATCTGTTCACAGAGAGAATGGAGAACCTAAACATCACAGTAGTCAGACAGCGGCAATGGTGCAATTACGTGCTGTCACAAAAACTTATACTAATGGCTATGATGCTCTATTAGATGTGAGCATAGAGATCAAACAGGGAGAATTTCTGTTTATCACAGGCCCAAGTGGTTCTGGTAAATCTACGCTTTTGAAACTGCTGTATGGGGAGGAATTACCTACACAGGGAGAAGTGATTGTTGACGAATTGGATGTGGCGGCTTTGCGAGGCGATCGCTTATCGTTATTGCGCCGTCGCATCGGCATTGTCTTTCAAGACTACAAACTCATCCCCCAGCGGACAGTAGCGGAAAACATCACTTTTGTGCTGCAAGCCCAAGGGTTTACTCGCAAGGAAATTCAACGGCGTTTACAACCAACTTTAAAGTTGGTGGGTTTATTGTCCAAAGCTGATAGCTTTCCCGATCAACTTTCTGGGGGAGAGCAGCAGCGGGTGAGTATTGCGCGGGCAATTGTGGGAACGCCACCGCTGCTATTAGCAGATGAGCCTACGGGAAACCTCGATCCTGATAATTCCTGGCAAGTGATGCAGATTCTCCAGAAGTTAAATTCTTTTGGGGCAACGGTAATTGTAACTACCCATGATGAACAACTGGTGCGGCGGTGCAATAAACCAGTGGTGCAAGTCCGCAATGGACGGCTTTATCGAAAATAGTCTAGGACTACACCAATTATCAACAGTCCTCAAACATCTGGATCAAGAAAGCGACTTCTACAGACATAGGACTTTTGGATGAAAGCGGCTAATTTGATTAGTTTGATTATTGTGCTTATCTTGGGGTATCAAGATTCAACAAGTGGACACACTAGCTCAATTCCTTTAATCTCAGAATTAAACAAAACGGAAAAACCAATTACGACACTCAAGAAACCAACAAATCGGGTAAATTTCACCCCTGAACTCACAATTAAGCCATTTAGTGTGCTGCTAGATTGGCTCAACCACCAAGTCAAGACAACTTCTGGTTCAAGAAAGCAACTTCGACTCCCAGTGGTGATTCGCTTTAAAGATTCGTATCGACTCGCCATCGGTAATGCTTTCGTTGGCACTTCTGATACAGACCTTGACAAAGATGCAATCTTTTTATCTCTGGATGACACTAGCATGGGCATATCACTGTTGTCTCGGTTGAGAAATATCTGCCCAAAGAATTCAAATTCCTGTGGTGTATGGCTTGAAGGTTATTGGGGTTCACTGCTTGAGTTAGATTTACCAGACCACCCCTTGCCAGGAGAAAATAAAGCAGAGGTCAGCAAATGGCCTTTTACTGTTCTGAAAGTTCACGAACTAATTAAACAGCCGGAGCAGGGTGAGCAGATCAGAGTTTTCATCGAGTCTTCCTCTCTGTGATGATGGAGATTGATCATCATTGATAGAGAAGTGCTCTTGGATGATGAGACTGAGAAATGTAATGTGCGATCTACTGAAAGCAGCAGCACTGAGTGCAAAGCACACGCTGTTCGGGTTCGCGATCGCCTATACTTGTCTCGAAGTATGAAAAAAACTGGCGAATGCTACCTAGTCCTTGCAAGGGTGTGCCAAAATTAATATAAGCGGTGTTGAGAGAATAGTGAAGCATCATCGCTAGTACAAAAATATTTCGTGGATTAAATAAATGTATATCAGAGAACACAGAACAGCTAAAAGTTCTTCCAACTCCTCTGACAGACCTGCGGCGAATCAATTCGCGCCGCGTCGCTTTGTCGTTCAGCCGAAAACTGAGGAAGTCTCGCCAGTACAAGACCAAACACCAGATGCACAGGCTAAAGCGGAAGAATTAAAGGAAGTTGGTCATAGTTTTCTCGATAGGCAGGTGTGGATGCCTATTATGAAGTGTTAAAAGATAAGCTAAATTATGGCAAGGCTCAGGACATTCCTTTTGATAAAAATACAGGTATTAGAAAAGGTAATATTCCAGCCGGAAATATTATCTTTATCAATGGACTCAATCATGTAGTGATTTATAAAGGTACAGAAGATGGTAACGGAAGACATCAGGTTCTCAGTTTATGGGTCATTCCTGATAAATCTGGTGTCATGCAAGACACTATATTAGAAGATGTAAGTAAACCGATAAAGCCAGTAAAATTTGCTCCAGCACCTTGGTAATATAAAGCCTGCTTAGGTAGACTAGGAAAGAAAGTAAAATATTGAATTCCCTGCTTCTATCTTGATGTCATAGCATAAATTTTGGCAAGTTATCAAGTGATTTATTACCCACAAAGATCATTTATTTGTCTCAGTCTTCTAATTTTTTGCTTATCTGGAAGCTATGAGCAAAAGCAAAAATTAAATACAAATGTGCCTAAGTCTAGCAATTCAGTCATACCTCAAATAAGCAATAAAGAATCATCTATACAACTAAACTACATTCCCAAACTCACTTGGTCAATTCCTTGGGGAAATGATATCAAATCAATACCTCAAAGACCTTATGAAAATATGCCATTATCAGGTAAATTCATAACCAAGTCAAGACGGATGATTCGTCCTGTATATAGCATACGTCTTGATAAAAATAAAAATTTATATATACTTTTTGAAGTTCCTCAAGAGACTGAACCAGATGAACGAAAATATAGAGTTATGCGTTTCAATTCTCAGGGCAATTTTATAGATCAATTAGATTTGAGTGTGAACGCCAACAGTATAGATAGGTGGGATATTGTTGATTTTTATCCTGATCACCAAAATGGTATTTATCTATTGGAGATTTTGGAGACAAACCAACATAAATTATCACATCGACTGCGTAGAATAAATAGTCAAGGTAAGGATATATGGGTAAAACAAGGTGAACTAAATTATCAAAAATTGGATTTTCCTAGTTTTGCGGGTAAATTTGAATCTTTGATTGCTCCTGATGAAAATTCCCTATATTTACCAGTGCGCTCTCCTAAACAAGGATTAGCTAGTTTTGATGTTGCTACTGGGGAGATACTTGCTGTTTATAACTGGGATGAACCTTCTGATAAATTGACGATTAGTTCTGCTAAATAAGTTTATTTTATTCGTCTTTTAGATGATGCTTCAGGTAATAGACACGTTTTAATTAAACGCAGTTTGACCAGTGATAAACGAGAAGTTATTGAATCAAAAATTCAATATTTACATAATCTAGCTGGTGTTGATGCCAAAGGTAATATTTACCCCCGTATTTATGATGGGATAGTTCGCTTATCACCAACAGGTGAAGTTGAGTGGAAACAAGAAATTCATGGAATTTTCGTTAGAGAAGAAGATAATCATATTTTTGTATGCAGCCGTGCAGATGTAGTAAATAATGTGGTTATTCTTAAAGTTGAGCACTACGACTATTCAGGTAAAAAAATCCAAACAATCTCCTTTAAATTGCCAGAAGAACAACTGCCCATTAAAGAAGATACACCTCGCTTGGTAAGCGTTGACAAAACGTCAATGTTTTATTTCTATGCAGGTGAAACTGAGCGTCAAGGCGGAACTCTATTTGTCTATTCTTTGGACGGAAAGTTACAGACAACTACATCTTTGAAAAAAACAGATGTTAATGGTTTCCCTTTGATCTAGTTAATCAAGATTTATTGCCGATAGAATCACAAGTAGGATCTCCAAGTAAGTTAGAAATAGATCCATCTGGTAATGTATATATACCTTTAAGTGATCCTCAAGGTTTCAAAGTTATCCGTCTACAACCAAACAGTAAATAAGAAAGCCGCGGTCAGCAAATGGCCTTTTACGGTTTTGAAAGTCCACGAACTCATTAAACAGCCGCATCTGGGTGAGGAGAGCAGAATTTTCATCGAGTCTCCGTCTTGATGACGATGGAGATTGAGCTTGATTGATAGAGAAATGCCGGTGGATGGGGAGAATCAGAAATATTACAAGCGATCGCCTATACTTGTCTCGAAGTATGAAAAAAAGTGGCGAATGCTACCTAAGCTGTGCAAGGGTGTGCCAAAATTAATACAAGCGATGTTGAAAGAATAGTTAAGCATCATCGCTCGGACAAAAATATTTTGTGGATTAAATAAATGTATAGCAGAGAACACAGAACAGCTAAAAGTTCTTCCAACTCCTCTGACAGACCTGCGGCGAATCAATTCGCGCCGCGTCGCTTTGTCGTTCAGCCGAAAACTGAGGAAGTCTCGCCAGTACAAGACCAAACACCAGATGCACAGGCTAAAGCTGAAAGATTAAAGGAAGTTGGTCATAGTTTCCTCGATGGCGTGAAACTTGCACCTCGTTCAACACCAGCAAAGACGCCGAGAATTCAGATGAAACTCTCCATTGGTCAGCCTGGAGACAAGTATGAGCAAGAAGCAGACAAAATGGCGCAGGATGTAGTACAGCGGATTAGTGCGCCTGAGAGTGAAAGTGTCCAGCGCCAAACACCAGAAGAGGAAGAACCTGTTCAAGCCAAATCTCTGTCTGAGACTATTCAGCGTCAAACACCAGAAGAGGAAGAGGTACAAGCCAAATCTTTATCTGAGACTATCCAGCGCCAGACACCGGAAGAGGAAGAGGTACAAGCCAAATCTTTATCTGAGACTATCCAGCGCCAGACACCGGAAGAGGAAGAACCTGTTCAAGCCAAATCAATGGTGCAGCGAGTTTCTAGTGAGGGCGGCACAGCTGCCACACCGGATATAGAAGAATCTATTCAACAAGCAAAGGGTAGCGGACAGCCACTAGCGGAAAATGTCCGGGAACCGATGGAAAAAGCTTTTGGGGCTGACTTCAGTGGTGTGAAGGTGCACACAGATAGTAAATCTGATCAGTTGAATCAATCAATTCAGGCACGGGCGTTTACCACAGGTCAGGATTTATTCTTTAGAGGTGGAGAATACAACCCTGGAAGTAAGGGAGGACAGGAGTTGATTGCCCATGAGTTGACTCATGTTGTCCAGCAGACGGGTGCGGTACAGCGCAAAGGCAAGATGGGTGCAGGAACATCACGGACATTAGACTTCATTACTATGAAGCGAAAACATATTCAGCTCACTGGAGATGATAAGTATGGTCATTGGTGGACAGAAATAGACGGTGGTGAGAGCTATGGGTGGTGGCCGAAGTATCATGTAGGACTAAAGGGTACATTGTTTGGCGTGGAAGGTGAATTGAATGGTATGACCTCCTTTGGTGGCTCTTCAACAAAAGATCCGCACCACGGAGATTCTGCCGAACAGTTTCATCCTGTATACACAGGATCTAAGACGAATGCAGCAATTAAGGCAGACATTCGCAGTTTTGCCTCTAGTTACAGTGGACAGTGGCGATGGACATTTGGATTCGGTCAAAATTGTCATACCTTCCAGAAGTCATTGATGAACACTATAGGGATTAAAGAATCGTAAAAATCTACAAATTAGCCAACACAATGTTATTACCGATTACATTATTAGTAATGATGGCGATCGCATCACCTAATTTGTCTGGATGTATACCTTCACCAAACCTTAACAGCAGAATGACAAACAGCACAAATAACTCTGCTACTTATTTTGGAAGCTGGAAATCTTACCAAATTCCTTTTGTACCTGAAGAACCTATTTCTCAGGAGGAAGCAGAAAAGCGTCGGTCGTATTATATTGGGTACTACAACAGTAGTAAACAGTTAGAACGCTTTGAAAAATACTTGGATGCTAAGTTAGAGTGGCAAGATCAATATGTCTACTGGGATAACGGGAAGTTGAAAACCAGGAGCATGAATAAAGCTGATGGTTCACAAATAATTCAAAACTTTGATCGTAGAGGAAATATAATCAAGTAGTCTTTATCAAAGTGCAACTGATTCCTCATCAATACCTTGTGATAAATGTCACAGCCAAATAAAAAATCTTTACTACGAAAGAAGGGGATCGTTACGTACAAGATAATGGCGCTTTGCGCCCGCCGTTAGCGATGGCGCAAAGCGCCTGCCGGAGGCGAGCGCACATTTTTATTTTGCTAATAGAAAAAGTGGCGATCGCTAATTTATTTCTTAATACAAGTGCAATGTGCGATCGCAAGAAGGCGGGGCGTAGCCCATCGCTCTTTGAGCGATCGCTTTGCGCCATCGCCTATACTTGTCTCGAAGTATGAAAAAAAGTGGCGAATGCTACCTAAGCTGTGCAAGGGTGTGCCAAAATTAATACAAGCGATGTTGAAAGAATAGTTAAGCATCATCGCTCGGACAAAAATATTTTGTGGATTAAATAAATGTATAGCAGAGAACACAGAACAGCTAAAAGTTCTTCCAACTCCTCTGACAGACCTGCGGCGAATCAATTCGCGCCGCGTCGCTTTGTCGTTCAGCCGAAAACTGAGGAAGTCTTGCCAGTACAAGACCAAACACCAGATGCACAGGCTAAAGCTGAAGGATTAAAGGAAGTTGGTCATAGTTTCCTCGATGGAGTGAAACTTGCACCTCGTTCAACACCAGCAAAGACACCGAGAATTCAGATGAAACTCTCCATTGGTCAGCCTGGGGACAAGTATGAGCAAGAAGCAGACAAAATGGCGCACGAAGTAGTGCAGCGGATTAGTGCGCCTGAGAGTCAAAGTGTCCAGCGTCAAACTCCGGAAGAGGAAGAACCTGTTCAAGCCAAATCTCTTTCTGAGACTATCCAGCGCCAAACACCAGAAGAGGAAGAACCTGTTCAAGCCAAATCTCTTTCTGAGACTATCCAGCGCCAAACACCAGAAGAGGAAGAACCTGTTCAAGCCAAATCTCTTTCTGAGACTATCCAGCGTCAAACACCAGAAGAGGAAGAACCTGTTCAAGCCAAATCTCTTTCTGAGACTATCCAGCGTCAAACACCAGAAGAGGAAGAACCTGTTCAAGCCAAATCTCTTTCTGAGACTATCCAGCGCCAAACACCAGAAGAGGAAGAACCTGTTCAAGCCAAATCTCTTTCTGAGACTATCCAGCGTCAAACTCCGGAAGAGGAAGAGGTGCAAGCCAAAGCTCTTTCTGAGACTATCCAGCGTCAAACTCCGGAAGAGGAAGAACCTGTTCAAGCCAAATCTCTTTCTGAGACTATCCAGCGTCAAACTCCGGAAGAGGAAGAGGTGCAAGCCAAATCTCTTTCTGAGACTATCCAGCGTCAAACTCCGGAAGAGGAAGAACCTGTTCAAGCCAAATCAATGGTGCAACGTCTTTCTAGTGAGGGTGGCACAGCTGCCACACCAGATATTGAAGAATCCATTCAAGGGGCAAAGGGTAGCGGACAGCCACTGGCAGAAAATGTTCGGGAACCGATGGAAAAAGCTTTTGGGGCTGACTTCAGTGGGGTGAAGATTCACACAGATAGTAAATCTGACCAATTGAATCAATCAATTCAGGCTAGGGCGTTTACAACAGGTCAGGATTTATTCTTTAGAGGTGGAGAATATAATCCTGGAAGTAAGGGAGGACAGGAGTTGATTGCCCATGAGTTGACTCATGTTGTGCAGCAGAGTGGAAACCAATTATTGCAAAGTTCTTCGCTCTCCCAAGTTCTATCCTCTCCCGACAAATCCACAGTCCAATGTGCAGGTAAGCCGGGAGAGTTTAAAGATCAGAGTTTCTTGGATAGCCATTATCAAAAGCATGTGACAACGCAGAATGATGCTGGAGATTCATATGCAGACAGTGCTACATATGAGCAAGCGGCTATAAATATCGTGAATGGTGGTTATGATGAAACAGGTACAAAGGGTAGTAAGACCTATTATTGGAAGAATGCAACTGGACAGTTTGTAGTCACGGATGGAACGAATATATTGTCCATGTTCGTACCATCAAAAGGGAAACCGTATTTTGACAATCAAATCAAGTGAAAAAGTCAAACAGATGAAAAATTAGGGAGATGACAGCCGTGTATTTATGCCCAGTATGTGGATATGACCAACTGCAAGAACCTCCATATGGAGAGGATGGGACAGCATCATATGAGATATGTCCCTCCTGTGGAGTAGAGTTTGGTCATGATGATGATGAGTGTTCCATAGAGGAACTGCGGCAAAATTGGTTGCAACAAGGAGCCAAATGGTGGAGTCAGTCTACACCGTCACCGCAAGACTGGGAGCCGCATGAGCAATTAAAAAAAGCGGGAATATTAGAGACATAATCAATCACGGAAAAACTCCAAGAAGCAATCATTCATATACATAGATGGAATCAGCGATTGGGAAAGTAACATTTTGGGGAAGTCGATTGTGGTGACTGGTGTACTTCGTCGCCGGAAACTCGCCCCAGATCCTGAGGTTGGCCCAAATGGCGAACAGAGTCATGGCATCAAAGGGGATAGTTATGTTTTAGATAATTCTACATGGACAGTCGATAAATAGTCTGCATCCCGATACTTTGCGGTTTTGCATTTCCCGTAGAGGCAATTTATGAATTGCCTCTACAATCTATGTAGGATGCGGCAATAACAGTGATCGCCTTTGATACACTACGCGATGGCGCAAAGCGCCATCGCGGGAGCGGGTGCCGTTGCCCATCGCCTATACTTGGCTGGAAGTATGAAAAGACTATCCAGCGCCAGACACCGGAAGAGGAAGAACCTGTTCAAGCTAAATCAATGGTGCAGCGAGTTTCTAGTGAGGGCGGCACAGCTGCCACGCCAGATGTAGAAGAATCTATTCAACAGGCAAAGGGTAGCGGACAGCCACTAGCGGAAAATGTTAGGGAACCGATGGAAAAAGCTTTTGGGGCTGACTTCAGTGGGGTGAAGATTCACACAGATAGTAAATCTGATCAGTTAAATCAATCAATTCAGGCACGGGCGTTTACCACAGGTCAGGATTTGTTCTTTAGAAGTGGAGAATATAATCCTGGAAGTAAGGGAGGACAGGAGTTGATTGCCCATGAGTTGACTCATGTTGTGCAGCAGACAGGTGGTGTACAACTTAATCGGGAAACGAAAGTCATGGATGAATCTAAACGACAACCCACAAATTAGCAGGTGCAATCGAAAGTCTTTCAACTCTGGCCAGCCAACTCTACACGACATCTCAAAGATCAAGCTCAAAATCGAGGGATTAGAGAGGCAGAAGTGGACGCGGCATATCAACACGGCGAAGTGTATGTTGATCCAGACTATGGTGGCACTGTACGTTGGGATAGTAGTACAGAAGTGGCAGTATGCATCAAGCCAGATGGTACTGTTACCACTTGTTATCAACGGACAGGACCAAAGTCTAGGTGGAAGAAAAAAACTAAGCTGGAAGATCAAGATGTCAGTGTCAGTCCAGAGAGAAGAGGAATTTTATGATTAAGTTTGCGAACTGCTTTTCTGAGTATGCCCCGTTGCAGATCGAGATATTGATACAAGAAAAAAACAGCGAAGGTTGGCGACCCTATAAAATGGCTTTGGTTCTCGATGAAAAAGGGAATAAGTTAGTGGAATTCGAGCATACGCTGAGTGTAGAATGCATAGAGCGATGGCAATCTGGGTTATCCGATATAGCAAGCCAGAAAATAGAAGAATTCAATTTTGAACCTCTAGAGCCAGCATTCAGCGTTAATATATCTCGCTTGGATTCTGAAAGAGTAGAAATGCTGTGGATAGTAGACATCAGTTATGTACAAGGAGGACCGGCAACTGAAACCGGTGTTGGCTTCAAGATTTACGTCGAAACTGATGAAGTCAAGAAAACAGTTGTGGAACTGATGAAACTGTAAAGCTGGTTGTGCGATGGCGCGGAGTGCTCCTTTATGAGGCGATCGCACATTTTTATTTTGCCGACAAACAAGTGGCGATCGCTAACTTGTTTTCTAAATGAGGAAGACAGTTTTTTATGAAGAAAGCTTGCTGTATATTAATGGTGTTCTTAGTTTTTCCTGTGTTATTATCTTGTGTCAAACAAGTAAAAGGGGAACAAAGAGTAAATAATGAGTCGTATAGAAAAATTTCGGAGCAGTCTTCAGAGATTGCTAAAGAGCAAGCACTTGCAATCGCAGAGAAAGACGCATCAGCAGTATATAGAGATATAAGCCTTTATAAGGTAAAGACTGAATTAAAACAGAATAATTGGTACATTGATTACGATCTGATAAATCAAGAATTACAAGGAGGCGGACCTCACTATATAATTTCAGGCTCAACTGGTGAAATTATTTCAAAACGTTATGAGCAATAAAAAAAGCCATTGTTATGATCACTTGTAATAAGTTAGTAGGCAGATCAGACAGATACACAAAAAAAGATGTAGTATGCAGTCAAAGCGCAATATGTTGCGGAAATTTTTCTTTTTCGGTATTACCTCAACGCTCATCTTAACAGCGTGTACACTTACACAATTTCCATCAGCAAACCCAGATAAAGCCAGGGCTGAAAACATGGGTGAGATGAAAACGAGCAAAGGGAAAAAGGATACGGCAGAAGATTTAATGTATGAAGCAAAGATCAACGAACGCGTCACCATTAATGGTAGTGCAAGAAATGCTATGCTCGGCGCGATTGTTAAGACAAGCGACAACACACCCATATACATAGATGGAATCAGCGAATGGGAAAGTAAGATTTTGGGGAAGTCGATTGTGGTGACTGGTGTACTTCGTCTCCGGAAACTCGCCCCAAATCCTGAGGTTGGCCCAAATGGCGAACAGAGTCATGGCATCAAAGGGGATAGTTATATTTTAGAGAATTCTACATGGACAGTCGATAAATAGTCTGCATTCCAATACTTTGCGGTTTTTGATTTCCCGTAGAGGCAATTTATGAATTGCCTCTACAATCTGTGTAGGATGCGGCAATAACAGTGATTGCTTTCTATACACTACGCGATGGTGCGGAGCGCCCGCTCTCCAGCGATGGGCTACGCCCCGCCTTCTTGCGATCGCACCAGTTGATCATACATTTAATCGATTGCAAACCAAAATACTGGTTTATATGTACTCGGTGAACTACTTAATTTGCAAAATGCCCATCCGCACCTTATTCATGCGATCGCAATTTTTAATTTCCAGCAGAGCCTGATGAAAACTCTACGAAAGTTTTTCTTTTTCGGTATGCAACACACAATTCTACTCTGGATTGATTTGATTGTGGTGGTAGCATCTGTCGGGTGCAATTTAAATCGGGCAGATTCTTCTGGAAATAAGATGGTAGATGCCACAGTACAAGAAGGATGGACAATCACAGTTACCGGTGAGGTGATGCGTCTACACAAGACAAATGTAGACAAGAGTGGCAGACATCCCAAATACATGGTGCAAATCCAGATGAAAGTGGAGAGTGTCGATGATGCTGGTGCTGGAATAGAATTGGAATCTCCGATTTTACTTCAAGGTAGAGAAACTGAAGTTGTT
This sequence comes from Cylindrospermum stagnale PCC 7417, assembly GCF_000317535.1. Lineage (NCBI taxonomy): Bacteria > Bacillati > Cyanobacteriota > Cyanophyceae > Nostocales > Nostocaceae > Cylindrospermum > Cylindrospermum stagnale. The sequence goes on along the minus strand of NC_019757.1, from coordinate 3,873,295 downwards.
AACTATCTTAAACGGCTACCGACAGTGGGAGAACGTCTTGTAGTTCAGAGTTATGGTTTGGAAAAACGACCACGGCTATTGCCTATCAATGGTGCTAAATTTGCTAGTCTAAAATAGATGGAAGCATTGCAAAACTTCACTAAGCTAAAATTCGAGCCTTAACTTTTGTTGGTACAGATGTAAAAGCCGCTGTAGTGCTGGATGGTAGAACATGCAAGCGCTCAAGGGCCTGTAAACTGTTGAAAACTGCTTCTCGAATCACTGCTTCCTCTTCCCGACACAGTAGGAGTCGCAAGCATTCGATAACATCTTGCTGCACTGAAACATCAACTTGCTTCCGGGTGATGAATTTAGTTAGTTGACGCACGGCAAGTAAACGCTTTAAGGGATCTGTTTCTGTTAAATTGACTAACAACTGATCGATGTGGTCTTCCTCTTGGCTGCCGTAAAGGCTGAAGATTTGCCACACCAACAAGACTAGAGTTAACAGCATCCCGACACCTTGGACAATCACACCAACGGCAATCCAAGGGCTGTTGGAGTCAACCCAGATTGTAGCTGCCATGTAAGTACTGAGAGTGGCAATACCGCCACTACCGACTGCTAAGGCTAACCGACGGTTGGAACCAGTTAAAAACCTGCGAATGTCGAACAAGCGTTTTTGCCAGTCCCACTTCTGCATTGAGTAAGCTAATACCATCACCCCAATGCCAATTCCTAGAGCCAGCAGCAGTTTCCAGTTCCATAACAGCATAGCAACGACGATTGTCAGGAACCCAAGAACGCCCCCAGGTTCAGAGAAACGCTTTAAATTTCGCTGTTTTGGGCGAACTGTCTTAATCTCTGGAAGCGACCAGTTGGGGAGCTGGTTGATCAATTGCCGCCAAGAAGACGAAGCCTGTGCCACAGTGTTTACCTACTTAATTACAATTCGACTGTCTAAAATATATAATTTTTGCCTAAGAACAGGAAAGAATAGGCAACCAAAAGGCTTGCTAGCTAAAGTCTAGGGTGAAGGCAGAAATTTCACACTTCCAACTTCCAACCTCGTTCCTTTCCCGTAACTAGGGGTGTGATTCATCAGTCTACTCTACCAGAGTACCTGGGCTGGGCAGATGCAGAGCGCTTTTGTGGTTGAGTTTTGAGGATTTTGAGCTAAAAACCAAAACGAAGGTTATCAAGGGTGAATTGACCATTAAAGGCCCAGAAGGTAATGCTTTTGATGTTCTCTGCCGCTACAGATAATAAAGCATTGGGGGGCAACTTTGAGTCAAAATTAGCTTTCACTAGCGGCTGGTAGTGCTGATTGGGTAAGCAGTTGGCGATCGCTTTCCAGCGATTGCCTACGGATCTGACGGTGGTAGGAGGTTTTGGAGTTATTGGTTCGCCGATAATTAATAAACAAGGATGATTTGTTTCCACTTAATTAGTAACCGTGACCGATTTATGCAAGTGTTACACATCCAAATTAATGACACGAGTGCAAAAAAATACTTATGTTTCAGCCACTGGGATTTGAGCAACGCTCCATAAATACCTCTTTAGGTAGAATTACATACTATACTGCTTCTGGCTCACCTTGGGAGGATAATATCACCGCCAAAACCGAACGAGAAACTTTGGTATTTTTGCACGGGTTTGGTGGTGGGTCTTCGGCTTATGAATGGTCGAAAGTCTATCCTGCTTTTGCCGCCGAATATCGGGTGATTGCACCAGATTTGATCGGTTGGGGTAGATCTGAACATCCGGCACGAAATTATCAGATTGAAGATTATTTGACGACAATTCGGGAGTTTATTGAGCAGACTTGTACAGCGCCAGTGACGGTGATTGCATCTTCCCTGACAGCAGCGTTGACAATTCGGTTGGCTCTTACTCATCCCAATTTATTCAAGTCTTTAATTCTCACCACTCCCGCTGGACTTTCTGACTTTGGTGAAGACTACTCCCGCAGCTTTTTTGCCCAGTTAATCAGCGTTCCCATTGTTGACCGCTTGTTGTATAGCACTGGAGTTGCTACCGAGGGGGGTATTCGCAGCTTCTTGGAGCAACGGCAATTTGCTCAATCTAATCGAGTATACCAGGAAATTGTTGAGGCTTATCTACAATCTGCCCAGCAGCCAAATGCTGAGTATGCGGCGCTATCCTTTGTACGTGGTGACTTGTGCTTTGATTTGTCCCAATACATTCAACAGTTGACAACTCCCACTGCTATGATTTGGGGACAAAAATCCCAATTTACAGGTCCTGAAGTTGGTCATCGCCTTGCCAAATTAAATCCCCAAGCAATCAGATTTTTTCAACAGTTGGAAGATGTGGGGTTAACGCCACAGTTGGAATTACCAGCAGTGACAATTGGCTTAATTCGTCTATTTTTACCCTTACTTAATGAGTAAGTTATCATAATCAAAAATATCCCCCATCGGGCAGGCAATGGGGGAATAGAAGCTCAAAAAAAGATAATATTATTTGTTTTTCTCTCTGACATCGATAACAGTGGCGTTAAAGCTGTAATTGAAGCCTTCTAATTCAAAAGGCATACCAATTTTTACTTTACTGTTACCAAGAACTAATCCATTGTCTGTTTTTCGGGCTTTACCGTCTAAAGTCAAAAGTAAATCTGTACTAAAATTGTTTGTTTTGGGATCTGGCAATTCTTTAACAGTCCCATCAGGTTGGGTAACATTTATTGTTCTTGGTAGCTGTTTAATAGATTTAATTTCAATCTGCCCGTGGGGTTGATTGCGGATAATTACATTAGTTTTCCCGCCTTTTGTTAATCCGTTTTTGAATAACTGCTCAGGGTCACGCACATTCAAACCACGAACTACTAAATCTACTTCAATAGGTACTTTTTCCTCACCGATTTGGGCAACTGAACCGGAAGTTCCCGGAAAGAGAAAAATGCCAAATATAACTAGCAGAATTACTAGGGCAGCACCTAAATCGAGAAAGTTAATTTTGCCAAACAAGCGACCTTTGGAATCTAAAATAGCCATAACAAATTTTCCCAGATATGAGCGGAGTAATTGATTGTAGCAGCAATGTTTTTCAGGGAAACGGCAATTTTACCTGTTTGGGCACAACTCGAAGCGGCTGGGCGTTGCAGTTATGCGCCAGTTTATCATGACTGCGGAAGTTCCGAGCGCTGGCAACCAAACCTCTGAGTTGTGGCTGTGGGAAAAAAGCCAGTTGGGTTGAATTGAAAAATGCCCCATCGCGCCAAATGCATAAGTATTTTCACTAATGAATGCTTTAGTCCCATAGGGAGGATCTCCCATCTTCGGTCTTAAGTTTAGAATGCAACATAGAAAGCTCTAAATCCGTCCCTTAACTTAATGTTCTCTCACAATTATCGAACAACCGGATCATGAACAATTGGAAAAGCTATTTGACAAATTACCGTTTGTGGCGTCGTCGCTGGTTTTATCCATTAATTTCGGCAGTCGTCGCCCTGAGTCTGTGCCTGAGTACACCCCTTCAGGCAAGGGCTATAGACATCTGGCAGATTATACGCAAGGGAGCAGAGATAGCTCCACAAGTATCGCAGATAATTCAACTGTCTAATTTATCGATGAGCGATGAAGTTGGAATTGGCAAACAGATGAATCAGGAATTGCTTGGCGACGGTGTGCGAATTAACCGCAATACCGAGATAAATCGCTATGTTGAGCAAATTGGGCGGCGTTTAGTAGCTAATAGCAGTCGCCCCAATCTCCCCTATACCTTCCAGGTAGTTGATGATGATGCTGTTAACGCTTTTGCCACTCTGGGAGGCTTTGTTTATGTCAACACGGGTTTGATGAAGACCGCAGACAATGAAGCAGAACTAGCTAGTGTACTCGCCCATGAAATGGGTCATATTGAGGGAAAACACTTAATAGAACAGATACGGCAAAAATCCATCGCTAGTGGTGTAGCCACAGTAACAGGTTTAAATCGGAATCAAGTAGTAGGTATTGGTGTAGACCTAGCGCTCAACCGTCCCCGCAGTCGTCAAGATGAATTTGATGCTGATAAAAGAGGTTTAACCGCTTTGACACGCTCTGGTTATGCCCAATCTGGAATGGTTTCGTTTATGACAAAGCTGCTCAGTAAGGGTTCTGGCCCCTCATTTTTGAGTACCCACCCTGCAACTGGCGATCGCATTAAAGCCCTCAAAAATCAGATTAAAGCCAAGCCTAGCAATGGGGGTTATGGGTTGGATAATACTGCTTATCAAGCTAACGTCCGCAGATTTGTGCAGTAAAAATATCCATTGTCTTCCCATCTGCCAATTATCGAGAGAGATTATGCTCGCTGCTTGTGGCGGCGATTAATCTTAACTTGGGTGGGATCAATGTCGATGACTGCTTCATCTTTGGGCAGAGTGCGGATGCGATCGCTAAAAACGTTAGCTTGATAAACCAGGTTATTTGTGGCATCAAATCCAGTCAACCAGCCACTCCGGGGATGATAAGCACCAGTATCGATGTCTAGCCACCCCTGTCCTTGCGCCAGTTTACCAGCAGTAACACCAGGTAGGGTAAAGGTAATGGTATGACCAACGATAATCAGCTTATCTGCGAAGTAGGGTTGTTCAATGCTGTGAAATTCATCGCGGATCCAGCAGAGTTGATCGGTGGTTTGTTCTGACACAGGTTTAGCAGGATCAACACCTGCATGAGCTAACCAAATATCCCCCAAGTCCAGATATGTGGGCAAAGTCTTAAACCAATCGAGATGTTCTTGGGGAATCGTGGCTGCTTGGTAACTCGCCAAGGTTGCTTGCCCGCCACTGTACAGCCATGCTTGCATAATTGAAGAAAAGTTCTCTGTATTCGTCAAAATGCTTAATAACATCTGCTCATGATTGCCTAGCAAACAAGAGTAGTTACTTTCCTTTACAAACTCTACTACCTGTGAACTTTGAGGTCCGCGATCTATTAAGTCTCCTAGAAAATAGACTTGATCGTCTGATGTCGGGGCGATCGCCTCCAACAATGCCATTAAACCTTTGTAGTGACCATGTACATCCCCAATGACAATTCTACGGTAACTATTTTCGCTCATCGGCTCTTAGCTTAAATAATTTAGCTGAACACTTCTGCTACAGTCTAATCTTTCTAGTTTCCGAAAAGAAAGGTAAAAAAATATTGATAATTTTAATTTTAATCGTAAAAATCAGGTTAATTTGCAAAAACATAAATTAACCTGCCGTTGCCTCTGGGGATAATGGACTGAGACTTTTTCTGCCTCCCAGGTAAATATACAAATTTCTACCGGGATAGCTTAAAATTTAGACAATTCCTGTATAACCGACTTTAAAGCTGACAATGTCTGATATATTTTCTGCTGAAATTAGCTCACGCATCTGCAAGCATATGAATGAAGATCACGCTGATGCCATAATTCTTTATAGCCAGGCTTTTGGTGGTGTAACAAATGCCACAGCAGCACAGATGCTGTCAATTGATGCTGAGGGGATGAATTTAACAGCACAAGTGAATGAAGAATCGATACCAGTCCGCATTCAGTTTGATCATGTTTTAGCAGATGCAGAAGATGCTCATCAAACCCTAATTGCTATGGTGAAGCAAGGGCGAGTGAAGGCAAAGTAGAAATCGCGTCAATGAAACTCCAATGTTTTTGTGTATTCATACTGCCAAAGGCTAGTAATGAATAATTAGTTGTGCCAATTATTCATTACTAAACGTAGCTTCATATCCATGCCTAAAATTCGGTTTGTTGATTTTTCTTCCGGACTTGGGGGAATTAGATTAGCCATTGAACAGGCGGCTAATTCCCTAAATATAGAGACTGAATGTGTTTTAAGTAGCGAAATAAATCCAGACGCTCAATTATTTTCTAAAAATAACTTTGCTCACAAGCCTTTAGGCGATATTCGACTAATAGATAAACTATCAGAACCTGAAATTTTATTAGCTGGGTTTCCTTGTCAGTCTTTCTCTCATGCTGGTAAAAAATCAGGTTTCGGAGATACGCGAGACCCAATATTTCCTCTAAATTCGCTTCTATTTCCTTAAAATCCTTAAACCACAAACCCCAAAACTATATTTAAAGCTGTGTGAATGGGTTCCCAGTATTCTTCCTCAAGAAGACCTGTTAAACCTAAAATACGACTATTATCAACAGAACGAATTTGACCAACATCAATAAAACGATCTTGGTCTAATCCATTAATTGATGTTGCTTTCACATTCACAACATAGGGGGCTTGTTTGCTTCCCGGTCGAAATGGCATGACAATTGTCAGCAATCCGTACTGATTCATAATGTCATTTTGCACAATCAAACAACTACGGGTTTTGTAAGCTTCAGCCCCCACTGTTGGATCAAGGTTAACCCAACGGATTTCTCCCCGTCGGTAAGTTAAATTACTCCCTGGCATTAATGCCATCTCCAACAACATGATCCCAAGCAGCAATTTCAGCCTGATATTCTGGATCTTCAGCATCCTGCTTGAGGGCTGCAATCATTTCTGCTTCCAAAGTTTGGCGGCGACGTTCTGCCAGCAGTGCATTGATGTATGCACTGCGGTTACCTTGTGCGTATTTATCTACAAATCGGAGGTTGGCTTCTTCTAAGGTAATTGTGGCTTTAATCATTTGTATTACCTTACGGAGTTACTAATTAGTATGACTATTTAATCATACTATAATTTGCCAAGTTTATAAAAATGTTGGCTGAAAACCCCGAAATGACTTCATAAAAACCTAAAGAGTTTTTATGAAGTCATTTCTTTTAAGTCGGGGATGAAAGCCTTTTGGGGGATTTATTCCCCAGTGACAAGTGACTTATTGGGTTATAATGTTTTTAACAGGAAAGGTAATAAACCTGTATAAAAACCCAACTGCCTAACGGCAATCTGTACCTTGACAACTGAATCTATGCGGTTCTACTGCATTGTTCTAGTTTCCTCCTAGCAGTAGGTAAAAGATTCATAGGAACTAGACGACTCAGAATTTTGAAACGAGAAAGTTTCAAACCAAACAGGACTTGCAGCAATGCAACTACCGGAGGGCATCCGGAAAGTTAACGCTTGAGAGCCAGTGCGTTGGGCGGCTCTGCCGACTTGAAGCACCTGGCGTGGAGAGTCCCACCTCTGGGCTAGATAACGCAAGGAATCTAGTTTAAGTGGTCTCGTTGAACCAAGAATCCCCGTGCATTTATGCCGGGGAGTGTCAACCTCCTGTTCAATCTACCGCCTGCAACAGCCAAAAACCGGTGTAAGTCATCCCCGAATCATCAGGCTGCACCAACAAAAAATGCAATCCCCGACTTTGCTGTTTCCGCTGTTCATAAACCTTAGCGGCATCTGTCACTTCTGAATCGTCAAACGTCGCCACAATCCACCTATCTTGCAAACCCGCTTCTAAAATTAAGCCATCAGGCGCACCAGACATATAATTTAACGCCACAGGATCAGCTTCCTGTAACCAACGCGCTAAACGCATCGATTGCCGTCCCCCATAAATTATCACACCAGGAACGGAAACCGTTGACGCCAAACCGAGATTAATCGGTTTAAGAAATTCTGGTACTTGTAAAATGGGAATCGGGCGTTCTGTGAAAATATCTGCAATATCACCTGCTGGGAGTTTAGCAAAGCGCCACTCTTCCCCCCAAAGATTTTCTGGTAATGGTGCTGGGGGTGGTTTTTCCACAGCTAAGGGAAATTGCTTTTGTTGCAACCACTGTTTTAATGCCAAAGTCCGGCGGTTAGGTTCGACATTAATACCTAAAGTGCGTCCAGCGGCGGCAATTAAATTCAAAGACTGGGGACGAAACACCTGAATTACATCTGGCAATTTTTTATTAGCTGCTAGCTGAAGTTGTGTAGCAACCCAAGTCGAATTTGCTTGTGATTGGGGACAGGTAGCTGCAAATTCAAAGCTGCGAGTCTGATCACAAATCGACAACTCCCATAATACTTGTTCTGTGGCATCCTTTTGCGGACGCTTGTAAAAATCAGCTTGCCAAATTGTCATGAGTTAAAACAGATGAACAAATACATCAAAAAAATTAGCAAATCTAGCTCATATCTCGCGGTGAAATTCTGACTGAATGCCTAAAGTAACGGCATGATGGCGGATATGGTCTTCAATAAAACTAGAGATAAAATAATAACTGTGGTCGTAGCCCGCTTGGTAACGCAAGTTGAGAAGCTGATTAACTGTTGCACAAGCTTGCTCAAACACCTCTGGTAATAATTGCTCAGTTAGAAATTTATCGGCAGTTCCTTGATCAATGAGAATGGAACTATGATATCTCACTTGCTTGATTAATTCACTAGCATCATAAGCCAGCCAAGTTTCTTGATTGCTTCCTAGATAACGGCTGAAGGCTTTTTGCCCCCAAGGACAGCGCATGGGTGCAGTGATAGGTGCAAAGGCGGAAACTGATTTATATAGCTGCGGGTTTCTCAATGCACAGACTAACGCCCCATGTCCTCCCATTGAATGACCAAAAATGCCTTGTTTATCAGGTTGAGTGGGGAAATGTGCGTTGATTAAGGCGGGTAATTCTTGGACGACATAGCTATACATTTGATAATGCGATCGCCATTTTGCCGTTGTAGCATCAACATAAAAGCCCGCACCCGTACCGAAATCCCACTCGTCATCCTCACCTACAATACCTGTATTCCGGGGGCTAGTATCCGGTGTAACCAACATTAAACCATACTCTGCCGCGTAGCGTTGCGCCCCCGCTTTGACCATAAAATTCTCTTCTGTACAAGTTAACCCGGAGAGGAAATAAAGAACCGGCACAGGTTTTTGTGTTGCTTGCGGTGGTTGATAAACAGCAAAGCACATTTCACCGTTGCAGGTTGAGGAGGGATGAGAGTAAAAGCCAACTTGGCCACCAAAGGATTTATATTCTGAGATGAGGTTAAGATTAGTCATGAATGATTAGTTATTAGTTAAATGTAAGATGTGTTATGGCAATCCTATTTGATTTGTGGTTCTTCTATTTTTGCTAATGTTAATAAATAACTGAACGAACCGCAGAGGCACAGAGGACACAGAGAAATGAGAGTTTGAGAGATATTTTGCGTAAGTCCTATTGAAATAAAATTATCCTAACCGTTAATCAAGTTTTTGCTTGGTTAAAAATGGGCCGTTAGCGCCAAGGTGCGTTAGCCGCAGCGTAACGCACCACTAACTAAAACGTTACCACGCTGCGAATTGACTCGCCTTTGTGCATCAAATCCAAAGCATCATTAATTTGCTCAATTGGCATGACATGAGTAATTAAATCGTCAATATTTATCTTCCCATCCATATACCAATCAACAATTTTCGGTACGTCTGTACGCCCTCTCGCGCCACCAAATGCTGAACCTTTCCAAACGCGCCCAGTTACCAGTTGAAAAGGACGAGTACTGATTTCCTGTCCAGCACCAGCAACACCGATAATTACACTCACGCCCCAACCTTTATGGCAGCATTCTAAAGCTTGACGCATCACATTGACATTACCTATACATTCAAAGCTGTAATCAGCGCCGCCCTTCGTTAAATTAACCAAATAGGCAACTAAATCACCCTCAACTTCCTGGGGATTAATGAAGTGTGTCATGCCAAACTTTTCTGCCAAGGTGCGTCTGTTGGGATTAATATCCACCCCAACAATCATATTTGCCCCCACCATCCGCGCCCCTTGGATGACATTTAAGCCGATACCACCCAAACCGAAAACTACAACATTTGCTCCCGGTTCCACCTTGGCTGTATTAATGACTGCACCAATACCCGTTGTTACGCCACAGCCAATGTAACAAACCTTATCAAAGGGGGCATCTTCGCGAATCTTTGCCACGGCGATTTCTGGCAGCACCGTATAGTTAGAGAAGGTAGATGTGCCCATATAGTGATGAATCATTTCCCCACCGATGCTAAAGCGACTAGTGCCATTAGGCATCACACCCCGTCCTTGGGTGAGGCGAATCGCTTGACAGAGATTGGTTTTCATGCTTAGACAATATTCACACTGGCGGCATTCTGGGGTATAAAGAGGAATTACATGATCCCCTGGTTTGACACTGGTGACACCAGCGCCCACTTCCACCACCACACCAGCGCCTTCATGTCCCAAAATTGCCGGGAACAAACCTTCAGGATCGGCACCAGAAAGGGTGTAAGCATCGGTATGACAAACCCCACTGGCTTTAATCTCAACCAATACTTCCCCAGCAAGTGGCCCAGATAGTTGAACGGTTTCGATAGTTAACGGCTTCCCGGCACTGTAAGCAATTGCTGCTTTAACTTCCACGCGTCAGCCCTCCTGAATAAATATAGGTTTCGTGAATCAGCTGATAACGAGTGTATATCGGGGAGTGGTTTGTGTTTCAGTCTCTTTTTGCAACCGATTCTTCAAGGTGATTCCCTGATCGCTTTCACTGTATGATCGACTTTCGCACGATTTTGTGAGATTCGCTTTGCAGGAAAACCGCTATAAGCTAATAGTATTGCTTTGTTAAAATTGTATTCTCTAGTTAGATTGGTTTAAGCTGCGGTGACTGTTTTGGCAACGATGTTAACTTTCTGCTAGCAGCAAAACCCTAATATTCGTTCACATCTCGATTAATTTATTTTGTCAAAGCCTATGAAACCTGCCCTTACCCAATTTGGCGCTCAAATGTCTAACCTGACTGGCGTTAGAGCAATTATGAAGGACATTAACGAAACCCTAAAAGCTGGTGCAGGGCAGGAATTAAGTAATTTGAGTGCTGGAAACCCGTTGATTTTACCGGAGGTAGAACAGTTGTGGCGGGATTGCACGGCGGAACTTTTAGCTAGTTCAGAATATGGTGAAGTCGTTTGTCGTTACGGTTCAAGTCAGGGCTATGCACCATTAATTGATGCGGTTGTCAATGATTTTAATCAACGCTATGGGTTAAATTTAACCGATGCCTTCGGCGGCGGTTTAACCGAACGCAATATTCTGATCACCCCCGGCAGTCAAACCCTCTACTTCTATGCTGCCAATAGCTTTGGCGGTTACACCAAAAGTGGCGAACTTAAGCAAATTGTTTTGCCTTTGAGTCCTGACTACACTGGTTATGGCGGTGTTTGCTTGGTTCCTGAAGCCTTAGTTGCCTACAAACCAACTTTGGATATAGATGCATCTGCCCACAGATTTAAATATCGCCCCGATTTTAGCCAACTATCAATTACAGAAAAAACAGGTTGCGTGATTTTCTCTCGTCCCTGTAACCCTACAGGTAACGTTCTCTCAGATGATGAAGTGAGAAAAATTGCTGCCCTGGCTGCGCCTTACGATGTGCCAGTGTTGGTTGACTCAGCTTATGCTCCTCCCTTCCCAGCGTTGAATTTTACGGATATGTCGCTGATTTTTGGGGAAAATATCCTTCATTGTACGAGCTTATCGAAGGCAGGGCTACCAGGTGAAAGAATTGGCATTGCGATTGGTGATGAAAAGCTAATTCAAGTCCTGGAATCCTTCCAAACCAACATTGGTATCCATTCTTCACGTTATGGGCAAGCGATCGCCGCTAGGGCAATTAACTCTGGTGCTTTAGCAGACATTGCTGAAAAAGTCATCCGTCCCTTTTACCAAAATAAATTTGCTGTGCTGGAAGGTACTTTAGATGCCGCTATGCCCAAAAATTTACCTTGGTTTCTCCATCGCGGTGAAGGTGCAATTTTTGCTTGGTTATGGTTGCAAGATTTACCAATTACTGATTGGGAATTTTACCAGGAACTCAAGAAAGTTGGTGTCATTGTTGTGCCTGGTAGTACTTTCTTCCCCGGTTTAAAGGAAGAGTGGCAACACAAGCACCAGTGTCTACGCATCAGCTTAACAGGTAGTGATACAGAGATTGTGACTGGTATGCAACGTTTAGCAAAAGTGGCTGAACAGGTTTATCAAAGTTCTGCTGTGAGTGCATAAGAGGAATGAACCACGAAGACGCGAAGAACGCGAAGAAGAAGAAAAAAAAGGCAGTGGTAGGGGAAAAGGTCAAAATTCCCCCATCCGCAATCCCCAGTACTGATGATTGGTTAGCAATTGGGAAGATTGTGGCACCTCAAGGATTAGCTGGGGAGGTGCGGGTTTATCCTGAGTCCGATTTCCCCGAACGCTTTGAGGAACCTGGAACCCGCTGGTTATTGCGTCCCGGCCAGACGCAACCGCAACCGATAGAGTTGTTGTCAGGACGTTACATTGAAGGGAAAAATTTGTATGTTCTGCAATTAGCTGGTGTGGAGAACTGCAACCAAGCAGAAGCGTTGCGTGGATGTAAGTTAATGGTTCCGGCAAGCGATCGCCCCGAATTAGGCGAAGATGAATATCATGTGATCGATTTGATCGGCTTGGAAGTCTTTATGCAAACATCTGGGGAACTTGTGGGGGTGGTAGCGGATATCATCCCCGCTGGTAATGATTTGTTAGAAGTGAAGTTAGATCCGTCCTATGCCAGTGATAGCAAAGAAAAAACCGTTTTGATTCCCTTTGTCATGGCGATCGCACCTGTGGTAGATTTACAAAATCGTCGCATTGAAATTACACCACCACCAGGGTTACTAGAAATCAACAATTAGTTTAGAAATCCCCAGCGCTAATATCTAGGCAGCGTTGGAATTCTTCCCTTAATGTTTTATTGTTTAGACATCTCCGGTAAATAACGTAGAGCCAAAAATCCCTACCCATAAAACGGCTCTACAAGGATTCTAGAAAATGCACATTTAAATTTAGTTGATGTCTAATCATCGTTCATGTCATCAACGAAAACATCATCCGGTTCTTGGCTCAATAGTTCGGCTATTTCTGGAACTATTAAAACATACATATTATCTATCCAATACTCTAGTTGTCGCTCTATCAACTCTAAATTAACTTCATCAGGATAATTCCAAATCTCCTTTTCTCTGAGCCATTTTACCACCTCTTCCCATTCTCTAGCAAAAACAGCATATCCCGCTGCGTTAAATACAGGCATACGGTCTTTGGGAACATATTCTCTTTTTTGGGTCTTTTCCCACGCTTCAGGATCGTCAGCTTCCCACACATTAGTTCGACGAGCATCAATTACAGAGTCAATAGCGCAAGTACAAGATGAAGTGACTGTAAATAAATCGTTTTGATGAGAATAAGCCAGCAAGACACCATCACAGCTAGTTACATAGAGACCTTCTGCTGTAAAGGATTTTACGGTACGCATATCTACTCCTCTAGCAAATGTCTCAAAATATTTGGAGATATCACTGGTAATTTGCCTTGGTACTGTGATATCAGGATACTTCCTCTCAAAGATAGGAAGATAACGTAACATCATAAAGTAGGCAAGTTCTAGTTGCAAATCTGTAGGTAGACCATAAAGAATACGAAAGCAATTTTGGAGGCAAGTACCTCCATAAGGGTCATCGATACCTGCGATAATATCATCAAGCAATTTTTGTCTTCTTTGCATGGTTGGCTAATTAATAAAAATCGGCTTTTCATGACCTGCTATGCCAAATATTAGCTTATTTAACCGCGAAAAATTTATGTATAACGGTATAACCCAAAATTCTCAATAAATTTGTAGGGAAACAGCAATGCTCATTGGTGTCAACTTAACGTTAAAACCTGGTAACGGCGGTATAACAACATTTACCCAATTACCAATTAATCCAGAAGAACCCCACCCCGGTTTTGCTGGCGCAAAACCTCCCCTCCCCTCATGAGGGGAGGGGATTGAGGGGAGAGGTCAAACGGCTGTGGGAAAACGGTTTGAGCTTAAGTTGACACCAATGAGCAATGCTGTCTCCCTACGAAAATCTGCAATTAAACCGCAAACATCTGTTTCAAGAAAGCGATTATTTCCCCCCAAGCCGCAGTGGTAGCAGCAGCATCATAACGATATCCATCATCTCGCATAAAAGTATGTTCTGCTTCATAAGAAAAAACTTTGTGAGGTATTTTCCCATTCTCTAAAGTGTTAATTATCATCAGACGGTCATTTTCGGGAATATGTGGGTCTTGAGTACCAAAAACTAACAGCATCTCTCCCTTAATTTCTCCTATTCTGTGAATAGTATCCGCTACTCCCTTACCCAATTTACCGCTAGGAATCCCAGTAGGGTAACAGCAAACCGAGGCTTTAATTTCATTTTCAAAAGCTGCCCTAAAAGCTAAATGTCCACCAATACAAAAACCCAAAGTTCCGATTTTATCAGCAATAACTGAATTATCACTTTTCAAAAAATCAATCACCGCTCGACAATCAGCATCATATTCAGATATAAGCGTGCGTCGTGCATCATCATTACCTCGCATTCTGCCAAGATCATCAGGTTCAATCACAGAACCCACAGGTTCAATCCGGTGAAAAATTTCTGGTGCAGCCACAACATAACCAAATCCGGCTAAGTAGTTAGCTAGACGCAGTATTGCCCCACCTAACTGATAAATATCGCTGTAAAAAACAATGCCTGGATATTTTCCGGCTGCTTTAGGAGATGCGACATAAACACGCATTAAACTATCATCGACTCTCAATTCAATATTGCGTTTAACGATTTGCATTTTTTATCTTTTGCTAATGTGTTAACTTCTTTTTCCAAAGATTTAGTAATAATCAGCAAATTTTACTAAAAAAATAGCAATTATCTATCATTCGTGGAGAACAAGATCCCCGACTTCTCTAAGAGGATGTTTTAAAAGTCCTTGGTGATGTATCAAAAATATTGAGATCCCCCTAAATCCCCCTTAAAAAGGGGGACTTTGACTCCAATTCCTCCCTTAAAAAGGGGGACTTTGACTCCAATTCCTCCCTTAAAAAGGGGGACTTTGACTCCAATTCCCCCCTTAAAAAGGGGGGCTAGGGGGGATCTCGATACGACTTGATACTTTACAAACATCCTCTAAGAAGTCGGGGATCTGAAGAGAAAAATATTTAACTTCCTACAAGGAAAATTTATCACAGGTAAGATGACGCTAGAGACATGGACTGACATACTGAACCCATTGGTGCAGATACTTTTTAATGGAGTTGGATATGACTTTAGCTAGTACAACCCAATCAAAGCCTTTAACAGATCAAGAATTACATAAGATCAACGCTTACTGGCGTGCAGCTAACTATCTTTCAGTTGGGCAAATATATCTATTAGACAATCCACTGCTGCGAGAACCGCTAAAGCTAGAACACGTCAAACCCCGACTCTTGGGACACTGGGGAACAACTCCAGGGCTAAACTTTATTTATGCTCACCTCAACCGGGTGATCAAAAAGTATGACCTGAATACAATCTACATTGCTGGGCCTGGTCATGGAGGCCCCGGACTCGTCGCCAATACCTATCTAGAAGGCACTTACAGCGAATACTACCCCAATATTTCCCAAGATGCCGAGGGGATGAAGAATCTCTTCAAACAGTTCTCTTTCCCTGGTGGTATTCCTAGTCATGTTGCACCAGAAACCCCTGGTTCTATTCACGAAGGGGGAGAACTCGGTTATGCTCTGGTTCATGCCTACGGTGCTGCTTTTGACAATCCTGATTTGATTGTTGCTGCTGTTGTTGGTGATGGTGAAGCGGAAACTGGCGCTTTAGCTACTAGCTGGCATTCTAACAAGTTTCTCAACCCTGTTCATGATGGCGCAGTTTTACCCATTTTGCATTTGAATGGGTATAAGATTGCTAACCCAACCTTACTGGCAAGATTGCCTCATGATGAGTTAGAGAGTTTATTTATCGGCTATGGTTATAAGCCGTATTTTGTGGAGGGATCTGATCCCGCAGATGTACACCAGCAAATGGCGGCGACTTTAGACACAATAATTGTAGAGATTCAAGGTATCCAGCGGGAAGCACGGGTGCATGGTTTTAGTGGGCGTCCCCAGTGGCCGATGATTGTTTTGAGGACGCCCAAAGGTTGGACAGGGCCGAAGGAAGTTGATGGGAAGAAAACCGAAGGTTATTGGCGATCGCATCAAGTCCCCTTTGGGAATATATCTGGACAACCAGAACACCTGAAACTTCTAGAAGATTGGCTGAAGAGTTACAAACCAGAAGAACTCTTCGACAGCAATGGTAGACTGGTTTCTGAACTCGCAGAATTAGCACCAATTGGCGATCGCCGCATGGGTGACAATCCCCACGCCAACGGCGGCATTTTGCTGCGTGACCTAAAAATCCCCGAATTCTCAGAATATGCCGTAGATGTTCCCCAACCAGGAAAGGTAATTTCTGAAGCCACCAAAGTCACCGGCAAATTCTTGCGGGACATCATGCAACTTAACCAAGAAAGCCGCAACTTCCGCCTTTTTGGCCCAGACGAAACCGCATCGAATCGCCTAGATCCCGTATTAGAAGTCACAGACCGTACTTGGGTTGCCCAGATCCTCCCAGAAGACGAACACCTATCCCCCAACGGTCGGGTGATGGAAATTCTCAGTGAAACCAATTGCCAAGGATGGTTAGAAGGCTACCTACTTACGGGTCGTCATGGTTTATTCTCCTGCTACGAGGCATTTATCCACATAGTAGACTCGATGTTCAACCAGCACGCCAAATGGTTGAAAACTACCCGTGAAATTCCCTGGCGTCGATCTATTGCTTCCCTTAACTACCTACTCACCTCCCACGTTTGGCGGCAAGATCACAACGGCTTCTCCCACCAAGACCCCGGTTTTATCGATCATGTAGTTAACAAAAAAGCCGAGATTATTCGCGTCTATCTCCCCCCCGATGCCAACACCTTGCTATCAGTAACAGACCATTGCCTAAGAAGCCGCAACTATGTCAACGTCATTGTTGCTGGGAAGCAGCCAGCATTACAATACCTGGATATGGACGCAGCGATTAAACATTGCACCAAAGGCTTAGGTATTTGGGAATGGGCCAGCAACGACAGAGACAGCGAACCAGATGTAGTCATGGCCTGCGCTGGGGATATTCCCACCTTAGAAACCTTAGCCGCTGTCGATATTTTGCGCCAAAATTTCCCAGATTTAAAAGTGCGGGTAGTGAACGTCGTAGATTTAATGACACTACAGCCAAAAAGCGAACATCCTCACGGTTTAAGCAGCAAAGACTTCGATACAATTTTCACCACCGACAAACCGATTATCTTTGCTTTTCACGGTTATCCTTGGCTCATTCATCGCCTCACTTATCGTCACACCAATCACAATAATCTACACGTGCGCGGCTACAAAGAAGAGGGAACCACCACCACCCCCTTTGATATGGTCGTCCTTAACGATCTCGATCGCTTCCACCTGGTGATCGATGTAATTGACCGCGTGCCGAAATTAGGTTATAAAGCGGCTTATGTCAAACAGCAGTTGCAAGATAAACTAATCGAACACAAGCACTACATCGAAAAATACGGCGAAGACATGCCAGAAATCCGCGACTGGAAGTGGCCTTACTAAAAATACGGGTTTTTGCTTCTGGCTAAAGACAAAACCTTAAAAGATGCCAAGTAAATGAGCTTTAGGCGTCTGGTGACTGTCACGATCATCTCAGTCAGGCCAAAATTAACCCATCTAAGTGCAGCATTAAAGGTAGGGTAATAGCCTTGGGCTGAGATGACAACAACAGGAGGTTTAATTTTGACGAAGTTAAAAATCGGGATTAATGGATTTGGTCGGATCGGGCGACTTGTACTTCGTGCTGGCCTCAATAACCCAAACATTGAGTTTGTGGGCATTAACGACCTAGTACCACCAGATAATCTCGCTTACCTATTAAAGTACGACTCTACCCACGGTAGGTTAAACAACAAAATAGAAGCTAAGGAAGACGGCATCCTCATTGATGGACACTTGGTTCCTTGCGTGTCGGTAAGGAATCCGGCAGAACTACCTTGGGGTAAATTAGGCGCAGATTATATCGTGGAATCTACAGGGCTGTTCACCGACTATCAAGGAGCCGAAAACCATCTCAAGGCTGGTGCAAAGCGTGTAATCATTTCTGCGCCCACCAAAGAGCCAGATAAGGTGAAAACTTTGCTCATGGGTGTTAACCATCACCTATTTGACCCAGCGAAGGATTTGATTGTTTCTAATGCTAGCTGTACCACAAACTGTCTGGCTCCCATAGCTAAGGTGATCAACGACAACTTTGGCTTAACCGAAGGGTTAATGACCACAGTTCACGCGATGACTGCCACCCAGCCAACCGTAGATGGACCCAGCAAGAAAGACTGGCGGGGCGGTCGGGGTGCATCTCAGAATATCATTCCCTCTTCTACAGGTGCAGCGAAAGCCGTGGCATTGGTTTTACCAGAGTTGAAGGGAAAGTTGACTGGTATGGCCTTTCGAGTTCCTACTCCCGATGTCTCGGTGGTTGATTTAACTTTCAAAACTGCTAAAGCTACCAGTTACAAAGAAATCTGTGCTGCTATGAAGCAGGCGGCGTCAGGCTCGTTAGCAGGTATCTTGGGCTATACCGACGAAGAGGTGGTATCTACTGATTTTCAGGGCGATACCCACTCGAGTATTTTCGACGCAGGTGCTGGCATTGAACTGAATGCCAACTTCTTCAAGGTGGTTGCTTGGTATGACAACGAGTGGGGCTACTCCAATCGCGTAGTTGACTTGGTGTTGTCGATGGCACAGAAAGAAAAACTGTATTAGTCCCTGGTCAGTAGTCAGTGGTCAAATGATCACTGACTGTTGCCTCGATATTGATCACAGGCTTGCCGGGGTGCGTTCCGTTGTCGTTACTCCCTACGCCTTATGCGTCGAACCAAAATTATCAAAAGTGTAAACTAAACACCGTTGTTGAGATGAATCTGGTCAACCAGGGGGATAAGGTGGTAATTACCTCCGGCGTCCCAGTTGGTAAGTCAGGAACAACAAGTTTAATTAAAGTGCATTCTATCGGACAGCCAATTACAGCAGAGCACACCTAAAATAAGGCTGAGGCTGAAGAGGGCACGCAAACTTAGGCAGCGGTGAGTATAATTTGCCAGAATTGAAAATTCATGAACCGCAAAGAAACAAGAGGGGAATAGGTACGCCCTCAGCAAATCAAATTCACGGAGAATTATAATATGTCTAAGAATTTACTGGAACAATTGCGGCAAGTAACCGTTGTGGTGTCAGACACAGGCGATATTCAAGCAATTGAGCAGTTTAAGCCCCAAGATGCTACTACTAATCCTTCCCTGATTACTGCTGCGGCGCAAATGCCGGAATATCAGGGAATTGTTGATCAAACATTACTTCAGGCTAAAAAGGATGCTGGAGCCGGAGCAAGCCAAGCACAAATAGTTTCTCTGGCTTTTGACCGTCTGGCAGTTTCTTTTGGGTTGAAGATTTTGCAAATCATCCCCGGTCGCGTTTCTACGGAAGTCGATGCCCGTTTATCATACGATACGGAAGCGACTGTAGCTAAGGCGCGAGATTTGATTGCCCAGTACAAAGCTGCTGGAATTTCCCCAAATCGAGTGCTGATTAAAATAGCTGCTACTTGGGAAGGGATTTGTGCGGCGGAAATTCTGGAAAAAGAAGGTATTCACTGCAACCTGACTCTTTTGTTTGGACTTCACCAAGCGATCGCCTGCGCGGAAGCTGGTATCACTCTAATTTCTCCTTTCGTCGGTCGGATTCTCGACTGGTACAAGAAAGACACCGGAAAGGATTACACGGCTACGGAAGACCCAGGCGTGTTGTCAGTGACTAAAATCTATAACTACTACAAGAAATTCGGCTATAAAACCGAAGTTATGGGAGCTAGCTTCCGCAACATTGGCGAAATTACCGAACTTGCTGGTTGTGACTTGCTGACTATTTCTCCGGGGCTGTTGACCGAATTGAAGTCAACTGTGGGCGAACTACCACGCAAACTTGACCCCGCTAAGGTAGCAAGCTTGTCTATTGAAAAAATCTCCGTTGATAAAGCTACCTTTGACAAGATGCACGCCGCTGACCGGATGGCATACGACAAACTGGCTGAGGGGATCGACGGCTTTACCAAAGCTCTAGTTGCTCTAGAAAAACTATTGGCAGAGAGACTAGCTCGTCTTGAGGGAGAGAACCTAGTAATAGCTGGTTAAAAATCTGAAAGGTGAAAGTAAAAAGTCAAGGAAATTTCTTTTTACTTTTTACCTTTTACCTATAAATAATAAAATTTTTTGGTTATTTAGATTACTACAATACACATTTACGACGATTCGTCAATATGGCAAACCATAAAAATCCCGTCTCCCCCCACCTCGGTAAGGTTGACTGGGTTGCTCTGGTTGCCTCATCCCTTCGGTGCTTGGATGATGAGGTTTTTGTGCGAATGAGGGGGCAGCCACTGCAATCAATAGTGGCACGGCTAACGCTAGAATTTTCATGATTGATTCCTTGGCTAGGGGTTAATTAGGGGCGATCGCTAAATTCTTGGACGGAACTGCGATCGCTTCTCTCATAATTCAATTATCGCTTTTTGGCGGTTAATCGATATTGATTTCTGGGATGGACGCCACGATCAGAGCGGGGAACACTTCCCACGGTCGGTATTGCAGCGCAGTCTAGGTATCGGAAATCTTGAAATTAGCCCATAGCCTTTAATTATCAAGACGTTACTCATTTCAGGGATCACAAGAAGCAGGAAAATTAGCGTTTTCAGGATACTTTATCCCCAAATTGGCAAGGCGTACTTGCTAGGCGATAGCTTAGGATAGTACATCTATACCTAGAAAAGAAATCCTCCACCCCTCTAAGCTGTGGGAGCAAATTTTCCACTTTTGCTTGTAATTCCTCGTCTCAAACCAGTTCAGACAGGGCAATAGTCACTTTAATATGAGAAGTCGTTGCCATTCTGAAGCGTCCAAATACTGTCAACAATCTGTTTGATCAAGTGTAATCAAGAACCAGCTAAAAAATTAGTAACACTAGGCACAAATAGAATTTACTTAAAGATTAAGTAAAATACCAGACTTTTCACACCAGCACAATACCTTCGCAACAAAAGCATCAAAAATAATATCTACACTATTAGTAACTCTAAATATCCTTCCAGACAGCAATGCAAAACCAACCACGGGACGGAGAAAATTTATCAAACAGCACTTCATCCAACATCGCTAACACCAAAAGCCATGATTATGCACCCTGGAAAAAGGCAGCCGCCTCTCTATCGTTGGTGTTGCTGGGATCGGGTATGACCTTGTCTGGTGGCTATCTAGCTGGTCACAAACAGCAGATATCTGAGAACGCATCTAGCTTGGCAGTGAGTCGAGTAAATGCTGCCCCCCCAATCACAGCCGCCACAGATCCCAACTTTATTACCCAGGTTGTACAAAGAGTCGGGCCCTCTGTAGTGCGGATTGATTCTTCCCGCACCGTCAAAACCCAGTTACCAGATGAATTTAACGATCCGTTGTTCCGCCGCTTCTTTGGCTCCCAACTACCTTCCCCAGGACAAAATCGGGTGCAACGGGGTTCAGGATCAGGTTTTATTATTGGTGGTGATGGTCGGATTCTCACGAATGCTCACGTAGTTGATGGTGCTGATACGGTGACAGTAACCCTTAAGGATGGGCGCAGCTTTAAAGGTAAGGTGCTGGGGAAAGACGAGTTAACAGATGTGGCGGTGGTGAAGATTCAGGCAGACAATCTGCCAACAGTTAGCTTGGGTAATTCCGACCAACTGCAACCAGGACAATGGGCGATCGCGATCGGCAACCCTCTCGGTCTAGATAATTCCGTAACTACAGGCATTATCAGCGCCACCGGACGCACTAGCAATCAAATTGGCGCACCCGATAAGCGAGTTGAATATATTCAAACCGACGCAGCCATTAATCCCGGTAATTCCGGCGGACCCTTACTCAATGCCCGTGGCGAGGTAATTGGCATGAATACAGCCATCATCCAAGGGGCCCAAGGATTAGGCTTTGCTATTCCCATCAACACAGCGCAGCGCATTTCCACTCAACTAATATCTACAGGTAAAGTCCAACATCCTTATTTGGGAATTCAGATGGTGGGGTTAACACCTGAGTTAAAGCAAAACATCAACTCAGACCCCAACAGTGGATTGAGTGTGAATGAAGATAAAGGTGTGTTAGTTGTGAAAGTTGTGCCCAATTCCCCAGCTGCTAAAGCAGGAGTACGTGCTGGTGACGTTATCCAGAAGCTCAACGGTCAATCAGTCGCAGATGCCGCTAGTGTTCAAAAGGCAGTAGAAAATAGCCAAGTCGGGGGAGATTTGCGCCTAGAGTTGCGTCGCAATGGGCAGAATATTAACTTAGCTGTGCAACCTGGTGCTTTCCCCACGCGAGTGCAATAAGTTTTTTACTTTTAATTTCTGTAGTTGCATTTCATGGGATGGGTATCTTAACCTATCCCTATTTTTTGCATTGTAATTCAAGTCTAATCTAGAATTTGGAACCGCAAGTGGACGCAGATAATCTTTAATTTTTAATTTTTAATTTTTAATTCCCCGTTCGCCTTTGGCGTCCCGTAGGGAAGGGGTTGACCACTATAGTTATGCTATCAAACAATTTGCCAACAAGGTGGTAAGACGATATTGTTTTCTACAAGGTGAAGAGGTAGATGCAATTTTATCCCTGGATAGAATCGATTTTCTTTCTTTTATTGGGTGAGATTTATGACTGGGGAAATTTTGAATTGATTGAGGAATAGCAATACCTCAGCGTTTCAGTAATTTTACTAATTGAAAATGGCATCTTTCAGGCATCTATTCCAACAAAAAAATCCTCCCATCATGAGGCATAAGGACAAAGTAAATCGTAATAGCACAACCAATTTACATGCCAATAACTCAAATAGTAGGAAATACTAAAAGCAAATATTGTCAAGAGAACAGGAATCACAGTATTAAACTCCAGCCTTCGCTGCTGAAATATTTCCAAACAAGAAATGGGAATAATTAATGGCCAGAAAATAGTAGTTATCAAAAACATCACAAAAGATAAAAATGTATCTTCTGGAGAAGATAAAGGGTGACTGATAGTAAACTTTAACCAGGTGCTAAAAAAATAGCATGTCATGAGCAGGTAACTAATTACTAAAGCCAATTGGATCTGACTCACTGTTAGCACTCCTTAAGTTATGTGAGATTCAGCAAAAATCATTTGCATGAAGTTATTACTATAGTTGGTTCAATGGAGATGCAGATAATTGAACAGCAACTTTCAGAGTTAATAACTCTAATGCCAGCTAGACGTCTCTCAATGAGATAAATCTTAATCGAATTCTGAAAACACAGTAATCAGTACACCCCAATTTCAAATAGAAATGCATAGGCTGGCAATTATACTTGTCAATTTCAGCAATTCTGCCCCTGGTATAGCATAGATCTTAAAACATTGGCAAATAAAATGCAGCCTATGTTACATACAGCATTAAAGGTAGTGTAAAAAGTATATGTAGAGAAAGTAAAATAACTGTGAATTATCCAAATGTGCTCAATCTCGTTGGGTTTGCGATCTGGTCATCTCAAGACTTACTAGTACAGCACGGCGCAAATAAACAGACCATTCCAAATTAACAAAACGCTTACGCTGTAATCATTTTGAATTTTGAATTTTGTATCCCTTACGGGAGCCGTAGGCTCTATTTTGAATTCTGCCTTGCGGTACTAGCCTATAAAAACTAGCATGGGGGAAGTCAACGTTATTACTGCCATGTTCAACAGTAGACATTCCACAACATCGATATTTGCTTAGTCTTGAGAATTATTTTGCAGAAACAGGTAGGTGATCGCAGCGTAACCAGAAGTTGTAAGTAAACTGACCAATCATGCAACGAGTAGATAAGCTAATCATGCGGTCAATTTCCTCACCCTTAGCTGTCAGCATCAAAATATAGGGATCTTTTACACCTGGTTTCTGGCGAATTCTGGCGCAAACTTCTAGCCCATCCAAACCGGAAAGTATTAAATCTAGGATAATTAAATCTGGTGGTTGCTCCTGAAATAACCGTAAAGAGTTGATCCCATCACGGCTAATGCGATAGGAAAATCCTTCTTTTTCTCAAGAAAGTTGGATTAAATGACCAATTTCTGGTTCATCTTCAACTATTAAAATATCCATCTTGATCAGGGTTAAACAAAAAATGTAGGATCATTTTCTGGCTTGTTATTTTACTCCAGAAAGCTACTACAGGTCTTGTAGTAATTCAGTGTAGACTTTGATGGATTTGAGATTTGAATTTAAAAGCTAGAGTTGGACGGCGTGCGATAACTATAGCCGACATGGGAATCTTTTTGAATGTGTTGTTTAATACTGTCAAAGTCAATGAAGTAGTCAGCAACATCAATTAGGCTGTCACTGGTGATTGTTCGCAGACTTACCACTTCCACGCGAGATCCCAACCTGCTAACAGCATTCACCGCATAGGCTAAGTCTCCATCCCCACTGACTAAGACAGCAGTATCATAGTAGGGAGCTAAAGTGATCATATCTACAGCTATTTCAACATTCAAATTTGGTTTTTTAAAATTCTCTGCAACTGGCACTATATCTTTGGTAACTACACGATAGCCATTCCGACGCATCCACAATAGAAAACCCTGTTGTTTTTCATTACTGCTATCAACTCCAGTGTAGAAAAAAGCACGTAACAGCCGCGAACCATTAGTTAAACGACATAGCAATTTAACATAGTCAATTTCCATGCCGAGTTGTAAGGCTGTATGAAAGAGGTTTATACCATCAATAAAAATTGCCACTCTACCGCGATTTAAGCCATCGAAAATAGCACTGTCATTTACAGTTTCTTGAATTTTAGTTTCTCGCCCTTTGACACTAGGATTTGTCAATGCTGGCCCTTGCCAATGGGGTTTCTCCCTAAGTTCTTTATATTCATTTGTTTTTATGCTAAGGTTAGTAATACTCATTGATACCTCTGGATGTTAAATTTAGGAAAGCTTTTGGTTAAATTGGCAATAAATAGTCGGTGCTGATTTATAACCGTAGCAGGAAATGGTATTAATACACTAGATGCAAATAATCTTAACTAGATGAGACTGTGCAGAATTCCAAATCTGGTGGTTAATGGGTTCCCTCGTCTAGCCAGAGTGGATTTAACGATATAGCCCCTATACCTAAGTCAGATGCTGATCTCTACCCGCATCTACTATACGCAAAAAGCAAGTGTTTGGACAATAACAGCTTCCAAGTTGAACTGATAATGCAATTGTCTGCGGTACACCGATGCGATTGGTTGCGCCAGTGCCGCCGGAGGCAATCGCCATTTTCCCACCGCTAACATCGTCAAATCCGAACTGGGAAAAAAATGAGGGTAACCCTGGCAAATCCCAGAATTACCCCGAATTTGGGTTTTAGATTGCAACTACAAGCATTTATGCGAATGCAGCAGTTTTTACATCGTTATTTCCTAGAATTTCTTGCAATTCTTCGGCGTCTACGGTTTCTTTGTCAACCAGCATTTGCGCGATTTGATCGAGAATGTGGCGGTTGTTAACCAACACTTCTTTAGCGCGTGTGTAGGCTACCCGCACTAGTTTGTCTACTTCATCATCAATTGCGGCTGCGGTTTCTTCTGAGAAATCACGCTCTGACATAATATCGCGACCGAGGAACATATTGCCTTGCTGACGACCAAGGGCGACTGGTCCCAAGCGATCGCTCATCCCAAAACGAGTGATCATCTGTCTAGCAACTCGCGCTACCTGTTGCAAGTCGTTGGAAGCGCCGGTGGTAACTTCTTCGTCACCAAAGATTAATTCTTCAGCAATGCGACCACCTAAAGCCACTGCCATTTGATTTTCCAGATAAGCGCGGCTGTATAAACCGGTATCCATTCGGTCTTCGCTGGGGGTAAACCAAGTTAAACCACCTGCGCGACCACGAGGAATAATGCTAATCTTTTGCACTGGGTCATAGTCGGGCATCAACGCACCAACTAAGGCGTGACCAGCTTCGTGGTATGCCACCAGGGTTTTGCGCTTTTCGCTCATTACCCGGTCTTTCTTCTCTGGCCCAGCTAGTACGCGGTCGATGGCGTCGTTGATTTCGTCCATCGAAATTTCGGTCAAGTTACGCCGTGCTGCCAAAATTGCGGCTTCATTCAGCAGGTTGGATAAATCTGCGCCGGTAAAACCAGGGGTGCGTCGGGCGATTTTATCCAAGTCCACATCTTTGGCTAAGGTTTTGCCACGGGCATGAACTTTGAGAATTTCGCTGCGTCCGGCATAGTCAGGACGGTCTACCACGACTTGACGATCAAAGCGACCAGGACGTAACAAAGCTGCATCTAGAACGTCAGGACGGTTGGTGGCGGCGATGATGATGATGCCGGTGTTACCTTCAAAGCCGTCCATTTCTGTGAGCAACTGGTTGAGGGTTTGTTCCCGCTCATCGTTACCACCGCCTAAACCTGCACCCCGCTGACGTCCTACGGCGTCAATTTCATCGATGAAGACGATGCAGGGAGCATTGGACTTAGCTTGCTCAAACAAATCGCGGACGCGGGATGCACCCACACCCACGAACATTTCGACAAATTCTGAACCAGAGATAGAGAAGAAGGGCACACCTGCTTCCCCAGCTACAGCACGAGCTAGGAGGGTTTTACCAGTACCGGGAGGTCCAACTAGCAGTACACCTTTAGGAATTTTTGCGCCCACTGCGGTAAAGCGATCGGCGTTTTTCAGAAAGTCTACAACTTCGTTTAGTTCCAGCTTGGCTTGGTCGATGCCAGCGACATCACCAAAGGTCACCTGGGTTTGTGGCTCCATTTGCACTCTAGCTCTAGACTTGCCAAAGTTCATGGCTTGGCTGCCTGGCCCATTTTGAGCGCGGCGGAGCAAGAAAAATAAGCCTACAAGAAGCAATACTGGGAAAAATAAGCTGCTGAGTGCCTTAACCCAAAATCCTTCGTCGGTTTGTGGCAATACAGAAATATCAACGCCTTTGGTGGTGAGTGTGTTGATCAGGTCAGGGTCGTTGACCAAGGTTACCAGCTTTTTATTGGGGTCATATTTGGGTGTTACCAGTGCTGTAGAACGGTCTGAACTCAGACTGACTTTTTCAACTCTGCCTTTTTCAACTTCTTGAATAAATTGACTGTATCGCCATGTTTCTCGGCTACTTTGAGGTTTGTCAAAGAATGCTGTGCCTAGGGCAATGACAACAATAAACAGCAGCGCATATAGCCCCGCATTTCTCCATCTTTTATTCACCGAGGTCAATCCTCCCGTATTTTTTGTTTGTTCGCGTAGTGTCTCTAGTCAGAGAGGGCATTATTAAGAATTATGTTAACTTATCTTAAGATATACCAAAATCCCATTCCTGTCATGGTACAAATAACCCTCTAAGTAGCCGAAAACTCGGATGGTAAGGATTATATTGTAGCGACCCTGTTGGCTGCTTAACGGTATGAATGGGGATAATTTCTACCACACTATTAGTGTAGGCGATCGCATCAAACTCCTGGACTAACGCCGCACTCCAAGGTTCCTCCTGCACTGCCAGTTGGTGGTTTTGCAGCCAGTGGATAATTTGCTTTCGCATCACTCCCGGCAAAATCCCCGCAGTTAAGGGCGGTGTCCACCAACTGCCATCCCGCCAGCCCCAAAGGTTACCTGTGCTGGTTTCTAGCCAATTGCCTGCGGTATCCACTAAAATCGCTTCTTGGGCATCTAAGGGTTGGACACTAATTTTTGCTAACCAAGGACTCAGATAGTTACCAGTTTTATGAGAAGGAAGAGAGCGAGCCAATTCTGGTGGAGCTAGGGCGCACATAATACCATTTTTTTGCTGTTCTGTCAAATTTGGGGGAATGAACCTGCCAATTATCCACTCGCGTCCATCTGCAAAGAGGGTGATTCTCAGGACGGGAAAGTGTGCCAACATAATTTGTGCGCCTTGACGGACAAGGTTCCAGTCTGGTTGCTGCCAACCAAAAGTTTGTAAACTAAATTTTAGGCGATCGCAGTGCGCTTGCCAGTTAGTTAAACGACTATCGAGGGAGTTGCCATAAACCCGCAGCGTGGTAAAAATTGTTGCTCCATAAAGTAACCCCGGATCGTAAATATCTAATTCCAGAGTTTGGGACTCGATTAATTTTCCGTTGTACCAAAAAACTTTATTAGTCATTATGCTATGAGTTCTTATGACCTTTTTTGAATTGGAGCGAAGCGACTTGACTCTTGAGAGTTCCTTTGCTCCCATTCAAAATTCAAAATGGATTGACTAACTGATCAATCTTTTGGGGGAAATATAATTTTTGAATTCCCTTCAGGAGTTTGAACTACCTTCCCTCCCAAAACCTCGATTTCGCTGATTGCTCTTTTACGAGTTTTCTCATCAATCTTATTATTTAGAACCATTGCCCAAGTAGAAATTCGCGCAGATTTGCTATCAGGATTGCGCTTCAAAAATTCAGCAGTTTGTTGGGAAAGAAAAGCTGTGTTTCTACTCTCTTCATCAGTAAATTTACTAGACCAATTTGCTGCCTTAGTAAATGATTCTTGGGCGGCTTGAGCATTGCCTAAAAATAATAACTCATCAATTGCTTTATAACGCCATACATAATAAGACTTCTCAGGAATCCCAGGAGATAGTGATTTTAAACCTTCTTCCATTATTGCTATAGACCGTTCTGGCATACCAGCATATAACGAAGTACTGGCAGAAAGATTAATATAAGCTTCTAAAAATCGTGGGTCACGAGTTAATATAACTTCAAAGTATTCTGGACTTAGGCTGTAACCTGTTTTTTCACGGACTTCATCATCACCGAAGTATTGTAAAAAATTAATAAATGTCCAATCTGCAATGAAATTATCATAACCAAAACTGGGCAGTTTTTTGAGTAAATTGAGATGCAGATTCTCAGATTCAATATCTTTTTCTAGAGTTTCTAAAGATGCAGATTGTTTACCAGTTAAGAGTTTTTCCAGTCGGGGTAATTGTATTAAACCAACTCCCAAAATACACAAACAGAATATTACTGGTGTAACCAACCCTTGACGAGATACCAACATATTTTGTTAAACTTTATAAAATAGATGTATATTATACAATATAATCAATATAGCTTACTTGTCCAGAACATTTCCTAGCATATATATTGCCATTTTAATGTTTGATAAAGGCGTCTGCATTTCCTGAGAGATGGGCAGCAAAAAATCATCTTTCAACTGTTTTAATTTTTGGAGTTCTGCCATTTGAATTTCCAGTTGACGGGCGCGTTCAGCGGCGCGATTTTCATCTTCAGTTAGCCGACGTTGGGTGTCGTCTCGGAAAAGCATTATGGCTCCTGTAATTAGATTGCTCTTGTCTATTAGAGGAGTAGCGCTATGAGCAACTGGAGTTTTTGTTCCATCTCTAGCAACAAGTAGGCAGCGTTTGCCTTGACAGATAGTGGTTTCTTTTTGGAAAGCTAAGATGATGGGATTATCTGCTCTCATCTGAGTTTGTTCATCAATGAAGTTGAAGAGGTCATCGGTTAATATTTGGTCTTTCACTTCATCTAATCGCCACCCTGTTAGCGCTTCAGCTACCCGATTCAGGTACTTGACGCGCAACTGACTATCAACTATGACCACTCCGTCCCCCATTCCTCTCAGGACAGAACTCAAGAATTGCTCACGTTCATAGCGGTTGAGTGCTGTTTGAATAGCGACATAGAGTTCTTGTTCCTTGATGGGTTTGAGGATGTACCCAAAGGGTAAGGTTAGCGTTGCCCGCTCTACAGTACTCTTATCAGAATGTCCTGTGATGTAGATAATGGGGATTTGGAGCCGATTCCAGATTTGCTCTGCTGCCTGGATACCGTCCATCTCGCCCCGCAGCCGGATGTCCATCAAAATCAAGTCTGGGAGCAGTTCAGTTGCTTTCTCAATTGCTGCTTCCCCAGAATCTACGATATCGATAACTGTGTAGCCTAAGGTCTCTAAACTTTCTTGTAGGTTTACAGCCAGGATAAACTCATCTTCAACAATTAGGAGCCGAACTATCTTTAGTATGTGCGTGTTTGATGAAATGCCCATGATATAGCTGATGATTGTTACTTTAGTCCAACAAAAAACTCAAGAAATCGCTGAATTAGGCAGCGACTAAACTAACTAAAAAATGGCAAGAATCATTGATGATGCCAAGTAACTTGAGAAAGGGCCTATTTAAAATATCCGGAACGAAGGTTGGAGAAGAGTTTGCTTGATCTTACTCTAATCAAAGTACAATACGGCAGGATGTTCATACCCTGTTTTTGGTGAAAGTAATTTTGAACTCTGTTCCCTCCTGACGGTTAATCTCGATTATGCCCCTTAGCTGCTTGACTAAACCCTGAACAAGGGTTATACCAAGTGTTTTAGCCTTTTTGCTATCAAAGTCTTCAGGTAGCCCAACACCATTATCTCGAATAATGAGTTTCAAAGTGCGATCGCATTCTTGATAGAACCTGACTTGAATTTTACCTTCACAATTACTAGGAAAAGCGTATTTTAAAGCATTGGAAACCAGTTCATTGATAATCAAGCCACAAGGAATAGCGGTTTCAATGTCTAGGCTAGCATGATCAACTTGAATATTCAGTTGGATCAGGCTATTACTGACATTATAGGAATCAAATAAATGAGTTGTTAAATCGGGAATATATTGTGCGAAATCAATATCAGAAAGTTCGTCAGAACGATAGAGTTTTTCATGAACCAGGGCAATTGAGGAAATTCGGTTTTGGCTATCGCGCAGGATGGCATTTGCTTGAGGATCTTGTGTACGTCTGTACTGCATCTGCAACAAACTGCTAACAATTCCTAAGTTGTTCTTAACGCGATGATGAATTTCCTTGAGTAATACTTCCTTTTCTTTGAGAGATGCTTTAATTTTTTCCTCTGCTTGCTTGTGTTCGGTGATGTCTTGTTGGACAGCTACAAGGACGGTGCCATACTCAGTATGCTCAAAAACGGATGTGGTCGCACTACACCAGAAGGGAGTGCCATCTTTCTTAATATTGTGGATTTCATAGGTTGCCTCACCTTTTTGGGTAACGGCAGATGCGATCGCTTGGTGAACTGCTTCAGGATTAATATTTTCGTTGGTATAGTTGACGATAGATATATGCTGACCGACTAATTCATGAGAGTCATAGCCGAACATTTGCTCGAATTTAGGGTTGGTATAGACAATCATGCCATCAGCGCGGCGAACAAGGCAAATGCCCTCTGCCATGTTCCGGGTAATCACTGCTTGCAGATCTAACATCTGTTCAGCGCGGTTGCGATCGGTGATATCTCTAATGCTCAGTACGACGCCTGAGATGGTTTGATCTACTTCTAAATACGGTGCATAGGTAACACTCAAAAATTTAGCTTCTTTGTCTGGATTGTCAAACCACATTTCGTACTGAATCTTCTGTCCAGCCAAACACTGATCGAAGCGAGGTTTGATCACCTGCTCAAATACCTCCTGTCCCAGAATGTCACTCATAGAATAGCCGACAATTTCGTCACGAGATTTGTGACGCCAGGTCTGATACGCCTGATTAACGACCTGATAAATGTAGTTGCGATTAACCAGTGCCATCCCGTCCATCGTTGTGGAGACAATTCGCTCATATCTCCGTAGTGATGCTTCTGTCAGTTTCCGTTCGCTAACATCAATGATCACACCCAGCATCCGGACTGGGTCATTTACTTCGTTGTAAATCCCTTGTCCTTTGCCAATGAGCCAGTGAATCTTGCCATTGGGATGAATCACCCGATATTCAGCTTCATAGTTAGTATGCTGTGCCAGGGCGTTTAATAAAGCCTGTTCAACTCGGTCAACATCCTCTGGATGAATAGAATTGAGCCATAGCTGATACATATCTGTTGAGGTTTCTGGTACTAACCCTAGCAAGCGATAATGGTTGTCGTTCCAGATGACTTCACCTGTTTGAACATTCCAGTCCCAGATACCGATGTGGGTAAATTCCAAGGTTAATCTCAGTTGCTCTTCACTTCTGGCTAAGGCTGCTTCTGCCTGTTGGTGCTCTTCTTCGACACGCTTACGGGCGGTGATATCCTTGACTCGTAACAAATTCATCGCCTGACCAGCAACCTTAATTTGCTTAATGGCGATGCTTCCCCAAAAGGAATTACCCTGCTTGGTGAGGTATTCGATTTCTCGACTCCAAAGCCTTTGCTGCTGAGTTGCTTCTATAATGGTGGCTAACTCATCGGGGGTGAATGGTAGTTTATGTAGAGTTGAACCCACAATATTAATCAGTTCAGCTTTGCTAGCAGCTTCAAATAGTTCCACTGCCCGATCATTGCAGTCAGTGGTGACTAATGTTTTTGTATCCGCCAGAAACAGAGCATCAGCAGATTCGTTATAGACGGCTTCTAGCAGGTCGCGGCTGTGGATGATTTCTAACTCGGTTTGTTTGCGCTCTGTAATATCCAGAATAGCTCCCAACAGCTTAACTGCTTGCCCTTGAGCGTCCTTAGCTATCTCTGCTTTGGACTCAATGTAGCGCACAGAGCCATCGGGTCGAACTACTCGATATTCAATATTGTAAGGAGTTCCGTCAGCGATCGCTAATTCCAGGTAGGTCTGTAACGGTGAACGATCATCTGGGTGAACCATCTGGAGAAATTCAGCTTGGGTTGGTTCTGGTTGAGTCGGATTTAGACCAAAGATGCGAAAGGTTTCGGTTGACCAGGTGCGCTGCTGAGTTTCCAAGTTCCATTCCCAACTGCCGATATGGGCGATCTGTTGAGCAGAAGCTAGCTGGGCTTCACGCTGGCGGAGTTTTTCTTCAGCCTTTTGCCGTTCGCGTAGGGCGGTTTGCCGTTCGGTGATGTCTTGGGCAGTTCCATAGAGACGAATCACTTTTCCCTCGGCGTTGAATTCTGCATATCCAATGCCCTCGAAATAGCGATCAGAAGCATCAGGCTGAGGCACACGGAGAACCTGTTTGTAGGACTCACCAGTGGCGATCGCGATCTCGACGGCTTGGGCTAATTTTTGCCGATCCTCTGGGTGGTACAACCCAAGATTTTCCTCATAGTTCGGCTCCCCTAGGGCTAAATCTCGGTTGAAGAGGTCGAATAGCTTCTTTGACCAGCTAATTTTGCCAGTGGTCAGGTCAAACTCCCAGTTACCAAGACGAGCGACTCGCTGGGATTCTTCTAGCAGGGCTTCACTTTTACGTAGTGTCTCTTCAGTGCGCTTGAGGTCGGTTACATCTACAACTAGCCCATTCCAAGCTACACGACCATCATGTAACTTTTGCGGGGTGGAACGAAAATGGAACCATTTAAGCTGACCACTGGGTGTTCGGATTCGCAGTTGAATATCAAATACAGATAGATGACGGTGGGACTGATCAACGGCTGCCTGTAAGCGGAGTGAGTCCTCTGGGATAAACTGGCGATAAAGTAGAGTTGAATCTCTAAGTGCCTCTTGGGCGCTGACTTCCATTAATCTTTCAATCCCAGCACTGAGGTAGGTGAAGCTATCACACCCATCCAGTTCACGGATCACCTGATAAACTGCGCCATTGGGTAGGTTATCACCAATTACCCGCAACATCGCTTCCCGCTCTTGTAAGGCTAGTTCTGCCCGTTTGCGTTCGCTGATATCTGTGACTCGTACCAAATTCATCACCTGACCGGCAACCTGGATTTGCTTGATTGCTAAATTTCCCCAAAAGCAATTGCCCTGCTTGGTAATATATTCAATTTCTCGACTCCAAAACCCTTGCCGATTAATTGCTTCCACAATGGTGGCTAACTCATCAGGGGTGAAAGGTTGTTTTTGCAGGCTTTGACCCTCAATATTAATCAGTTCAGCTTTGCTAGAGGCGGCAAATAGTTCCACGGCGCGATGATTGCAATCAGTGGTCAGCAATGTTTCTCTATCCACTAGAAAAATCGCATCAGCAGATTGGTTAAAAATAGCTTGTTGTAAGTCTCGGCTGGGAATGAGTTCTAACTTGTCGGCTGTTTTACTTTGGCGCAGTGCAGCTTGTTGTTCGATCTTTAACAGACGCAATTTAGGAAGATTCATTTGCGTGATTACTCTGTGGCATTTGTTTCTTTTGTAACTTATATTGTTAGTTTTTTAACAGTTGCCAACATTGTTGCGCGATCGCCCAATCTTCTTGCGTCTGAATCACTAATACATCCACTGCTGAGTCGGGTGTGGCAATATTCTCATCCATCGGCTGCTGCTGATTTTTCAGAGAATCTATGTTTAACCCCAGAAATCCCAAACCTTCACAGACAGCTTGGCGAATTCCTGGAGATTTTTCGCCCACACCTGCGGTAAAAACTAAGGCATCCAATCCCCCCAGGCTGGTAAGCATCGCCCCAATACCAGCCCGCAAGCGATGCACATACATATCCCAAGCCAGTTGAGCGCGTTCATTACCTTGTGCGATCGCCTCTATGACTGAGGGTAAATCGCTAGATACCCCCGAAATTCCCCGTAATCCTGAGGCTTTATTTAAAACATTATCTAACTCTTCAATCGAGTAATGAGATTCCCGCAACAGGTAAATTAAAATCCCCGGATCAATTGAGCCGCAACGACTACCCATCATCAAACCATCAAGGGGCGTGAATCCCATAGTGGTGTCAATACTGAGACCATTTTTAACTGCTGCCAAAGAGCAACCGTTGCCCAGATGGCAGGTAATTATCCGCAAAGATGATAAATCTCGACCGAGGATTTGCGCCGCACGGGCCGATACGTATTGGTGACTGATGCCATGAAAGCCATAACGGCGGATACCTTGTTTAAGCCATTCATAAGGGCCGGGATAGATTGCTGCTGCATCGGGTAAAGTGGCATGAAATCCCGTATCAAATACTGCCACTTGGGTGATATCTCCCAAGCTTTCTTCAATGGCTTCTATCCCTTCTAAGGCGGCGGGGTTGTGTATGGGAGCTAAACTAGAATATTGTGCGATCGCCTTTAAGACATCTTCTGTAACTATCACAGGATGGCGGTAATCTTGTCCACCATGCACCACACGATGTCCCACAACATCAATTTCCGACACTTGATTAATGACTTTGGTAGCACCGCGACTGAGAGCGTAAAGCATATATGCGACGTGTGCTTGTCGAGAGTCACCATAGATGGTTTCTTGCAGCGTTTCACCCGTGGCGGTTCTCACCTTAATTTCTGCCCCACCCCGGTCTTGAGTCCAGGTGACTTTTCCCGACCATAGAGGCTGGAGTGCTTGATTAGGAAGAGCCTCATCTGCAATTTCATACAGACAACTTTTCTGACTACTTGATCCGGCATTTAATACAAGTATTTTCATAGAGGATAAAGTATAACGAAATTGCCAGTTTTCTTATGTTATTACATTAATTTACTTGCCTCACGGCGACTTAAGTCGCCGTGAATTGTTCATTAATCAACAAACTTAGGTCGTGCTTGTTGATTAATCAGCATCTTTTCCGCTAAAACAGCCCAATTTTCCTGCTCAATCAGGTGAATAAGTTCGTCGAGGTTGTGGCGATATTGTTGCAGTGAAACCAGTAATGCTTGGCGATTATATTGGGCCATCATCAGCCCCAATTCTGGATTTCCACCACCGACACGACTGGTATCGCGAAAGCCTGAACTGGCTAGATTTTGGGCTAATTGCAAAACGTCGGCATCAGTTTCACTCAAACAAGCCGCAATCAACGAACCGCTAACCATTACGGGTAAATGGGAGATCCAACTCACAGCGCGGTCATGTTGCTCTGGGCGACAATGGTAGATAGTTGCACCAAGCGATCGCACAATTTTTTCTACTACCTGAATAGCGATGCTGGGTGTTGTTGCTATCGGTGTGAGGACATAAGGCCGATCCACAAATAAATTCCGCTGCGCTGCTTCTATACCACTATCGGCTGTTCCCGCCATTGGATGACCGCCGATAAAATGATCCCACAGGGGAGCTATTGCTTCGACTATGGGTGCTTTCACCGAACCGACATCAGTCACCACTGTACCGGGAGACAAATGAGCGATCAATTGTTCAACTTGGGGAACAATCAGCCCTATAGGCGTGCAAATAAATACCACCTCTGCATCTGCCAATAGGCTGAGTTCAACTGATGCCTGATCCACATTACCGAGTGCGATCGCTTTTTCGCAGGTTGATTGCCGACGACTCACTCCGAGAACATCATGTCCTAGCGATCGCAAATCAAAACCCAAGGAGCCGCCTATCAGTCCCAAACCGACAATCCCAATTTTCATTTTTGACATACTATTGTTTATTTATTTTCTGCATACTTTACCAACTATTAAAATTGCCATCTGAGGAGTCGGATTCATGGACTTTAGAGGAATTGCTAGCACAATATGCGGCAGGAGTCTTAGACTTTAGAGGCGTTAACCTCTCGGTTTGGTTTAAAAACTGAAGGTATGACCTGCGAATGGGTTGATCTCTCTCCCACAGGCGATCGCTCCATCATCCAAAAGTTTGATGCTGAAGACTCACGGGACTTTTTTAATGCCACCCCGCCGACAATCCGGATTGTGATTGATGCGCCTCTAGAACACGAAGCCAACTTTGCCCTCGCCGGCGCTGATTACCAAATTGCTCAAGAATACCAACTGCTGAAACAACCCCCAAGCATAGAAAGTGGGCGACGCCGGACTGTGTTCACAGTCCGAGTAGATAACGACGAAGCTTTATTACCCACAGCTTACGTGGCCATTCTGCCCTTTCAAGATGCGATCGCCACCCAAAACAATATTTATGCGATCGCCGAAATAATTAAAAGCCAAGTTATTACTCCCCAAGATATAAAATCACCCCATCTGGTGGAACAATTAACCCGGCTAATAGAAGAAGCTATGAATAAAGCCACAATCATTAAACAAACGAAAAAAAATCTGGAGATAGCAGCCAAATTAAACTTTGTCAAAGTACCTACCCAGACAATCTTAACGAATTCTAGCGCTCACACTTTGATGGTGCATGACAATCCCAACGTTAGAAAGCGATGGATTAATCATTCCAGTCTCGCTCCTTTAGTTTATAATGAGATATCTAGAGAATCCACCAATAACATCATGCCCTCGTTGAATATGATTATAGATTTCGTCAAAGGTTCTCACAATATCAGTCAATAGTAAATCCACAATTAAGCATATTATTTTTCTATACTTATTAAAGTAAAAACAAATGTATGGAGAGGAAAAATGCGCGATACCTTTAATCGAATGATCGGACGAACCCGCTATGTAGTCTTTCGCCTGTTTTTGCATTTAGCAGGAGGTGAAGTAGCACCAATTTTGGGAACATTAAATCGTGCGGCAAGGGAAGCAATTGATTCTGACGGCGAATTGGAAGTTTTGGGAGAAGGATTAGTCGAAATCTGCGAAAGCTTGTTACGATTTGATGAATACTGGCTCTCTGCTGCCAATGAAGGCGATGTATTTTGGGACGAAGGCGAGGCGGGCGATTACGTTAATGAACTATTTAGCGACTCCGCCGAAAGATACGGTGCTGAAACAGATTTAAGTTCTGCTAATAGAGCTGATGAACCTCTTTCTCTCCCTGTAACTCGCAACGTGATTGTCATGATTACAGTCGCTTATAACGGAGAAGTGCCAGAGTTAGAAACTGACCTTTCTAACGTGCAGGCGCTAAAAGAAGGTTTGAAAGCTTTAATAAATTTGCATTACAAACATAAACTCCAAGCCATCCAAGTGCATTACTCACCAGCGCAGTTAGGTGATGAACTCACTAACGATCAGCTGTTGCAGTATTATCCGGAATTGATTCCCTTGTAACTTGTTGGGTAGTCTGTAGTTAATACCCAGATTCAGAACTTTTCTCCTTAACCAGATAGCACAATAATGATCATGACCATACTGCGTAAATTCACAGTCGTTTTTTTAGCCCTGAGTTTGTGCTTGACAACTGTCGCCTGTGGGGGAGGAAACCAAACTAACTCTTCAGCGAAAAATGTTAGCCAAACCTCTACCACCACCAAGCTGAGTGATGGTCAGTATCAAGTGCAACAAGCTACTTACGATGATGGCACTGGGGAGTATACAGTGTTTTTACTCAACAACAAACCCCCAACCTTCACAACCGAAAATTTGCAAATGGCACGGCTGACCGATGAGGAAATCAAAGAAGGTAAGAAAACTTACCTGAAGGTGGATAAGGGACAGCCGAGTTTGTACCTGACGGAAGACTTTAAAATCGAGTACGTTCATAACGTTACCGAGAACAAAACTAATCCCCAAACCGGACAGCAAGAAACAGTGGTAGTGCGCCGAGAAAACAGTTTCTGGGCACCCTTTGCTGGTTCTTTAGTCGGTAGCGTCGCCGGTCAAGCGATCGGTAGTATGTTATTTAGACCCCAGTATTATGTACCCCCTGTCTATCAACCAGGAGGGATAATGACTGGCTACGGTGGGTATGGCTCCAACTATGGTCAAGCAGTTGAAAGATACCAAACTCGCTACAATGCACCACCCGCAGCCGTGAAGAATCGTACTGCTTTCCGCAGTACAGGTTCGATTAGAAGATCATATCCAGGAAGTTCAACTGACCGTACAGCACCGCGCACCAATACAGGAAGCCGCGCCACAGGTTCCGGTTATGGTAGCAGCACACTCAGACCTTCTGGGAACTCCAGCCCAACCCGACGTAATTCTGGTAGTGGTTTTGGTAGCGGGGGCCGTTCTTCTAGCCGTCGCTCATCTGGTTTTGGCAGCAGACGACGTTAGACAATTTGAACATGTAGAGGCACGACAATCTACATAGATGTCAACTTAAGCGAAAACCCTTTTAAAATCTCGTTCCTAGCCTCTGGGCTGGGAATGCCTACTTTAGGGCTGCCGCCTTCCGTATAAGCGGCAGAGCCGCACTGATTGCATTAAGCGTCGGAGATTGGGAACGAGATAATGGCTCAAAGTGTTATTTGGAAAAGCTTTCAGCTTAAGTTGACACCAATGAGCATTGCTGTGCCCCCAATAGGGTTCCGTTAAGATCCCCCCGTCTGCGGCGACCCCCTTGAAAAGGGGGTAAAAGAGAGTCAAAAGTCCCCCTTAAAAAGGGCTAAAAACAGTCTAAAGCCCCCCTTAAAAAGGGCTAAAAAACAGTCTAAAGCCCCCCTTTTTAAGGGGGGTTGGGGGGATCTTCCACAGATTCAAACGTTAACCGAACCGTATTGGCTGTGCCCCTACGAAAGATGTAATTCAAATAATTGACAGTCTCAGGGCTGAAGCCGCTGAGATTCTGCGGACAGAGTAAACTTAGGTAGTTTCCAAAGTCTAACTCTCGCTACGGTTGTCAAAGACCGTCTACCCAGTAAGCCTAAGTCTAAGCTGAGATTGCTGGCTACTTTTCTGAGAATATTTGCTGCACCATTAAGGTCAGCATTAACAATTGAACCGTTTTCTGACCGATATAATCCACGCTCAATCCGCCTTCCCGATGCTTTCCACCCCAGAGGTTTTTCACCGTATTGGGGCAGGGAGTCTCCATCTAGATAGCTGGCTTTTGAGGTGTAAGCTTCTTCAGTTTCTTGAAATCTAATACCGTGCAAGTCACAAAGTTGTTTTAATCGGTCTTTCAACTTGCCTAAA
Source organism: Cylindrospermum stagnale PCC 7417 (assembly GCF_000317535.1). Lineage (NCBI taxonomy): Bacteria > Bacillati > Cyanobacteriota > Cyanophyceae > Nostocales > Nostocaceae > Cylindrospermum > Cylindrospermum stagnale. The sequence goes on along the minus strand of NC_019757.1, from coordinate 3,833,803 downwards.
GGCATTTGAACAAACTTTTGATTGTTGAATCTACCCATATTGGCATTAGCTTTAAAACCTTGATTCCAACCGATTACTAATGTTCCGATACTGTAATTAAGACAGTGGTTGATAATTAATTTGGCGGCTTTGTTGATCCCGTCACGCATTTGATGGTTGCGTTTGCGGGTTACGCGGTCTAGCCAATTATCCCAATAATTTTCTGGTTTAGTTTCTTGACGAGTTGATACTTTTTTGTTCCACAACTGATTCATGGCTTTCATGCCACGGGCATCAATCAGCAAAGAATTACCCAATGTATCTACACAAGCCGCTAAATTATCAGCAGTTCCTAGGTCAATTGATAGTGCTTGATTAATATCTATGTCGTGTTTTTGTAGTGCTATCTCGTAAGACATCTCAAGATAAAAAGCCCCATTTTTAGGAAGAATAGTAAACTCTTTAACCTTGGAGTAATCAATATTTGATGGCATGGGCAGGAAAAATTCGGAAACGCCAAACCATCTTTTAACTGTCAGTCCCAAAGAAAATCTAAGTTGACCATCAACAAGAGTTGGTTTTTGTCCCCCAGAGTTTGGATAAGCGACTTTAAAAAGCTTTGAACCTTTGAGGTAATCTGGTGCCTTTGGTTTGAAATGTAGCTGACCTTTGATATATAAATTTCTCAACTCTTTAAAAGATTTGAAAGCTTCTGCTACAGACATCAAAGTTTGTTGCATTGGTGTTGATGGCAATGATTGAGCAGTCAAAGTCTTTGAAACAGATGGTTCAAAGGCCAAATCAAATTTACCAGTCAAGAGTGTTCCCGTCTTAAAAAATATTTGTCGAGCAAAATAAACACCGTTGTTATACAGCTTTCCTGCTTGTTGACAAAGGTACTCTAATAACGCTTTTATCTCATTGTTAGGAGACAGCAAGACTTGTTGCACTCCGATTATTTTCTTGACTTTAGCCACTGGCTCTACTTTCCAGAGTTTCGTTGATATCCATATCATAATCGACTACAAAGTTATTTTGTGAGTACAGCAGGGAATGTTAGCAGCGAAGCAGTTAGGCGTTATATTGAAGACCCACACCACGGATAATATAGACTCATACCACGGCGGTTAAAACCGCTCGTGTCGCTTCCCTCTCAGGTCTAAAGACCCTGACTTTCCCGCATACCGAGTATTTTTATGATCAATGCGGTTCACTTGAGAAAATTGTAAGTTGGGCTTACCGTGTGAGAACCCAACAAATTTATTGATAATATTGGGTTTTGTGCCTCAACCCAACCTACTTAAATACTACTTGCCCCTGGTAACACCCTTGCTAGATTTACCCAGAAAATTAGTTCTTTTAGCGTAATCTGTTGAAGCCTGATTTCTTAATTGCTCCTGGTAACAGGAATCGTAGACTCGCTTACAGATTTCTTTTCAAGAATGCAAAAGCCAATGGCTTGAGTTGCAACAATGTATTTGGTGGTATCTGTGTCATGTAGGAAGTTTCAATCCCTAATAGGGATTTTGATGAATTGCAACCCTTGGCAGATTTGGAAATTCACCATCATATATGCGTTTCAATCCCTAATAGGGATTTTGATGAATTGCAACAGTATAAATCTAGTTTATCTTGTAAGTAACTCAAGTTTCAATCCCTAATAGGGATTTTGATGAATTGCAACAAACTGATACGCATAGATAAAGGATTGGGATCAGAGTTTCAATCCCTAATAGGGATTTTGATGAATTGCAACCTGTGGCAATCGCATTGGCGGGACGAATAGACAGCAACAGCGTTTCAATCCCTAATAGGGATTTTGATGAATTGCAACGTGCTCTTTCCTTCATGCTGAGGAATTAATTCTAAGTTTCAATCCCTAATAGGGATTTTGATGAATTGCAACGCAAGTCTACCTTCGTGCAGGTGGCAGGTCAGGGATATAGTTTCAATCCCTAATAGGGATTTTGATGAATTGCAACTCGCACTTGCATTTCCCAATTTATATTTATGATTTGTTTCAATCCCTAATAGGGATTTTGATGAATTGCAACCAAACTATCTCTTCTTTGCGTCCAACTGGGCTGTTTCAATCCCTAATAGGGATTTTGATGAATTGCAACAGTGCAATAGGAAATCTATTTAAAATCTCGTTTACGTTTCAATCCCTAATAGGGATTTTGATGAATTGCAACGGGACTAACGTAATTTATGCCCGTGCCCTGCAAGTTTCAATCCCTAATAGGGATTTTGATGAATTGCAACAAATAGCAACTTTCCATCTTCTACAAGTTGTTCTAAAGTTTCAATCCCTAATAGGGATTTTGATGAATTGCAACAGGGGATCACTGCTTATAATTTAGAAATGGGAGCGGCTGTTTCAATCCCTAATAGGGATTTTGATGAATTGCAACTAGCAAGGCTTGCCGCTTCATTGACAAATAAAGTTTCAATCCCTAATAGGGATTTTGATGAATTGCAACTGGCTTTGGGTACTCTGCTAGAACTACCTAGCCTAGAAGTTTCAATCCCTAATAGGGATTTTGATGAATTGCAACTTATCCAAACTACTCTCTTATTTCCCACTAGAAAGTTTCAATCCCTAATAGGGATTTTGATGAATTGCAACTTGATTCTCCAGGATTTACCAATGATTCTGGCTTTTGTTTCAATCCCTAATAGGGATTTTGATGAATTGCAACCAACGAGTAATTTTTTCTTCAATCCATGAAAAAGTTTCAATCCCTAATAGGGATTTTGATGAATTGCAACTTTATGGGTGGTTCGCTTGGATGGTAGACATTTCGTTTCAATCCCTAATAGGGATTTTGATGAATTGCAACTGCACATTTGGCTTTTCACTATAGCCGTTATTGGTTTCAATCCCTAATAGGGATTTTGATGAATTGCAACCCAATGAAGAATAGGAGCTAGCTTGTCACAAAGGTTTCAATCCCTAATAGGGATTTTGATGAATTGCAACATGACTCATCCCACCTCCTGCAAGAATCATTGCGTTTCAATCCCTAATAGGGATTTTGATGAATTGCAACCTGCGGGTACTTTGCTTGCAGACCAAGTTTTAGTTTCAATCCCTAATAGGGATTTTGATGAATTGCAACGGAATTGGAGGGTTTTACAATCACATAGCAGTAGTCAAGGTTTCAATCCCTAATAGGGATTTTGATGAATTGCAACAGGAGTACTACATTATCGATGCCGTATCTCTTTACGTTTCAATCCCTAATAGGGATTTTGATGAATTGCAACTGGTAGTTCAACTCTTGTAGAAATAGGAGAAAAGTTTCAATCCCTAATAGGGATTTTGATGAATTGCAACTTAAATAATCTAAAGGAGCTACATTAGCATTAGGGTAAGTTTCAATCCCTAATAGGGATTTTGATGAATTGCAACCAGATCCGTGACTATATACTTATTATGGCTTTCGTTTCAATCCCTAATAGGGATTTTGATGAATTGCAACCCAACGGGGCAAGGAATTCACTAGCAGCACTCGCGTTTCAATCCCTAATAGGGATTTTGATGAATTGCAACACAACGCGGCGGGAATTGTCACAGACTTTAAAGGTTTCAATCCCTAATAGGGATTTTGATGAATTGCAACATACATCGAGGGTTTTTAATTTATGGTTCACGGCGTTTCAATCCCTAATAGGGATTTTGATGAATTGCAACTTGCAGGAATTGCGAACAAGTAATTCTGTATGCGTTTCAATCCCTAATAGGGATTTTGATGAATTGCAACGATCGCAAGTATCTTTTCTGCGGTTTCGTATTTTCTTTGTGTTTCAATCCCTAATAGGGATTTTGATGAATTGCAACTCCAGCTTGCGTCTGAAGTTGATAAAGATCCCACGTTTCAATCCCTAATAGGGATTTTGATGAATTGCAACCCACTACTGTTGTTGTAGGAAAGCCCAAGTATTCGTTTCAATCCCTAATAGGGATTTTGATGAATTGCAACCGCTGGGGTCTGGAAACCTTACCATATTTAGTTTTCAAGGTACAGTTGCGCGGATCGATCATCAATATACCATTACAGCCGTTGGTTTGAAAATAGGGGTCAGAAAAAAAAGGCTGAAACCCTTTAAGGTTAAGGCTTTCAGAGATCGCGCGGATCGATATTGGGCGATTAGAGGCTGAAACCCTTGCAGTGATTGAGATCCAAGCATTTTTTTCCAGCATCGAAATTCTACACCCACCCATCCGCGCAACTAGCATCATGAAATCCAGCTATAAAGGGTAAAAATTCAAAGCAGTTCCCCTCACAAAAGAAAGGTTTACACTAAGGCAACTGCTGGTTGTTCCCAGCGTCCCATCGCTTTAGCAATGACTGCTAATTCTGGCATCAACTTATCAAAACCTTCTGGTGTCAAAGATTGTGGCCCGTCAGATAAGGCTTTGGCAGGATTGGGATGTACTTCAATCATCAGGGAATCTGTACCAGCTGCGATCGCAGCCATAGCCATTGAAGGTACATAATCAGACCAACCTGTGCCGTGGCTGGGGTCAATCATAATTGGTAGGTGAGTCAGCTTTCGCAGCACCGGCACCACCGATATATCTAAAGTATTCCGAGTGTATTGGCGGTCAAAAGTGCGGATACCCCGTTCACACAAAATTACATTCGCATTGCCTGCTGCCAAAATATACTCAGCCGCCATCAACCAATCTTCAATGGTAGCAGCCATACCCCGCTTCAAAAGTACTGGTTTCGCTTGCGCCCCAACTTTTTTTAGCAGCGAGAAATTCTGCATATTCCTGGCACCCACCTGGATCACGTCGGCGACTTCCGCGATTTTATCCAATTCGCTAGCATCCATTACTTCTGTTATTATGCCGAGTCCGCTGGCTTTCCGTGCCCTTGCCAACAATTCCAAAGCACTCTCGCCATGTCCTTGAAAAGCATAAGGTGAAGTCCGTGGTTTGTATGCCCCGCCGCGCAAAAACTTGGCTCCGGATGCCTTAACGCGCTGCGCCGTTTCGACAATCATCTCTTCATTTTCTACAGAGCAGGGGCCAGCAACAACTACCAAAGGGTGGTGTTCACCAAACACAACTGGCCCATTGGGAGTATTTACCACTACCTCAGAAGCTTCCCCATGACGAAACTGGCGACTAGCCCTTTTGTAAGGTAACTCTACCCGCAACACTTGCTCAATCCAGGGGCTAATTTCTTGAATTTGCAGCGGGTCTAAGTCGGCAGTCTCACCCACTAGACCAATGACTACCTTGTGCCTACCGATAATCTTTTCTGGTGTCAGCCCCCAGCTAGCTAGTTCCTCATTAATCCGGTTGATTTCCGCCTCTGGGGAACCGCTTTTTATTACAACAATCATTATGAAATTTCCTGTTTATTTGTATAGATTATTCAATAAAGAGGCTGGAATTAATTGTTACCTATGTACTTAATTACTGAATGAATCGAAAAAATATAATGTATTTATTTAAAAAATTCATCCAGTGCTCAGTTGGATTTTTCTAGATATTGGGTATAAAACAAGCAATATAAATTTTTTATTAGCAATGTTGAAGTGAGAAGATTCAACTTCAACATTTATACTAAAATTTACCCAATACCTTAGTCAGCCAATATCTGAGTGCTGGTCATCATAGGTTTTTTTGCCGAGTTTCGCGCCAAACCTCCGTCATTCTTCCCCAATTGGTGCGGAACTCATCGAAACCCCATAGAGTTCCAGAATTTTCTTCGTCCCAAGAGGCAGATAGAACACCATAGGTTATCCCCAAAACTCCCAAACCAAAGAAGCCCATATTCACCAATAATACGGCGATGGGAGGTAGTTGAATGTCAGTGAAGCTAGCAAGCAGATAGCTAACAACCAGGGTAGTAATTCCCAAAGCTGTGGGAATTCCACAGAATGCAGCTAATCTTTTGACCATCCGCTGGCTGACAACTTGGGGAATTGCCATCTCTTCTTTGGTGAAAGATGGCTTTTTTGCAGTCTGTTTGTCAGTTTCCTGTGGCTTGACTACTGGTTTGCTCGTAGCTTTTGCGGGTTTTTGGCGCTTTTTGGTCGGTTCAAAAGGCAAATGACTACGTTCTGATTCTTCAGCAGGCATAAGCGATAATTCCTAACCACGAATACCGAGGCGAGCAATCAAAGCTTGATATTTTTCCCGGCTTCCTTCTTGAATATAAGATAGGAGGCGCTTGCGCTGACCGATCATCTTTAACAGTCCCCGTCGGGAAGAGTGGTCTTTTTTGTTTGCTTGAAGATGTTCGCTGAGGCGGTTAATGCGGTCTGTTAGCATCGCCACCTGGACATCGGCGGAGCCGGTATCGGTTTCGTGAACTTGGAAGTTGGAAATGAGTTCTTGTTTGCGCTGTTGCGTCAGAGCCATGATCGATTCAAGTTCTATTTTTTCTAGTGTGTGCAGCAGTCTCCCATAATATCACAGCCATTAAGCTGTGGGTTGAATTAGCTTTACCACTGCTGTTAAAGAAAGATTTTGGCTGTATGGCTTGGCTTCTCGGCAATTAAGCAATGGCGATCGCTACATTAAGGTACGCAAGATGGCGATCGCTTTCTTCGTCTTTAGCAATTCCGCAAGCACTCTTGTAGGTAGGGTATAGAGCTTTTTGCGTTTTAGCTAAAAGTTAGGCATTTGCTGAACCGGCTGGGACAGGGACATTCGCCGCCGAGCGATTACTCAGGATAGGCTGGCGGGTTTTTAGGTCAAATTTAAACCCATGCGGCAAAATATGCAGCTTGGCGCCGAAAACAGCCAAAGGCTCATCCTTTAAAATTTCATCCAGATTATTATATGTAGCTTCTGATTCATCCACAATCGTCACAGCGCCTTCCCCAATCACTTCAATCTGACCGTCGGTGACTATCATCGCGGTATTCTCATCAATCCCAAATCCCAAAACCGCAGGCTGTTGCACCAAAGCAGCAATTAAGCGTCCCAAACGTCCGCGTTGGGAAAAATGCTGATCAATCACCACCCCAGGCAGAAAACCAAGACCAGGCCCCATTTCCACAACTTCAATCCGGGGGTTTGTCTGGGAGTCACCTTCGACGATCATTTGATCTGGCATCACAGCAGCTCCCGCGCTTGTACCTGCTACAACTATGCCTTCAGAGAAACGTTGGTGAATCGCTTTATCAATTTCAGTATCTTTGAGGATGCCAGTGATCCGAGCTTGGTCTCCCCCAGTAAAAAATATTCCAGTTGCCTTACTAATTGCCTCTAATGCCGTAGATGAAGATGCATCTTCACGAGTTTCCGTGTCTATAATGCGAACATCCGCAGCGCCTAAACGAGTAAAGACTTTAATATAATTGTCGCCTACTTCTCTTGGTAGTTCCGTCGCCGCTGTCATAATCACAATGTTTGCCTTGATACTCCCTGAACGGCGCACAAACTCCCGCAAGACTTGGGAATCCCCATCTCTGTCTTCAGCACCGCCAATAATCACTAGCTGCCGCGTGGTTTCATTCTCAGCCATGATGTCTCCTCATTAGTTAATTTAATTGAGCTAGGGAAAACGTCAGATACAAAATCTTCCGTTTGGTAGATGTATCTAAAAATTTGAAGATACATTAGGCTTGATCATCTTGGATTTGCAATTAGAAAATTGTTAAACGGAAACAAGTCTTTTGATCACCTCCGCTAGAAATTATCACCAAATGCATATAGACCTTATAAGCAATAATTTTCTAGAGGGATTGTCTGTAAAATTTATTGAATTTTTGAGATTTTTGGTAAAGGATAACATCCGTGGCAAGGTAACTTATGCCCTGCTGCCAAGGTGACTCTTGGGAATACATCTGGGCATTAACTCTAGCCACGTGCAATTGGATATAGGCAGCTATGTTTTTAACTGAGAACCTCTAATGAATCCGACTTCTGTAGAGCAAGTTAATTAAGAAAAACCTTGCTTGTTCTAGTGGCAGATGCCTGGGTTTTCCCTGGTAGACAATTTGGTATTCTTTGTCGTCTGGCCCATCTCCATGTCCAGAAATCAGCTTACGGTGAAAAGCTTCTTCAGCCAGTTGTCGAACTTCGCTTCTCAGGGCAACTTGCGTGCTATTCATACTCTGCTGTCTCCCTAATGTCATACTTTGCCATACCTTACTTATATAAATTTTGGCAAGGTCTTGCACCTTTCAAAGGTTATATTTTTTTTCATTCATAGATGGAGATAGAGACTGATTTTTATCTTCTAGTGACAACTGGGATGCTGATAAATTTTATTTTATGGAAATTATGTCTTGGGATAGCTGAAAATGCCAAACAATCGCGTTAAGCTCAAGCCAAAGTTACCTCCAATAATGTCAATCAACTGTCAATAAATGAGTTTGAGTAACAGCCACTCAGAGTCCAGAGTTCAGGGTATCTAGCCAAAGGTTTATAATCAATGGTGCAAGAACAAATCACCGATGTAATCCGCATCAATGCCAGAAAAACGGATGTCTTCGATATTTTCGACTTTAAGCATTACATTGGACCGAACCCCTATTTAGATACAGGGGCCCTAGTGTTTAATTTTTCTTTGACTGAATATCGACAGCCCTTACCCATTGAGGACTATATTTCAATTATTAGCGATCGCTATTCGCACTTGGGTGACCAGACATACGAATCCTATGCTCATTTGTTCGCTCGCGTTGTCTCAGAAGTAGGCAAGCTGGACATGGGTTTGCACCTCAACCGTTGGAGTGTCAAGCCATATCCACATTATGTGCGAATTAGCCTCCAATCTTTACATGCACGCACAACTAAAGCAGTAGTTTACTTTGTCTGGGATTGGTTTGAAGCCATTACTCAAGGTGAAGACTTCCTGTTTGACGAACAACTGGTGAGGCTTCAGAACAGATTCCGGTTATCTGTCTACGGTGGCCCCACAGTTTACGCCTTATTGCGAACCGCCTACGAAAAAAGTATACCCGCCTTTTATTTGTGGGAAGAAGGATTAATCCAATATGGCTACGGAAAAAAACTAGTCCGGGGAGTAGCGACGACATTTGATTGTGATAGCCACATAGATTCAGAATTCACCACCCGCAAGGATGACTGCAAAGTTTTTCTAAAAACCTTGGGTTTCCCAGTCCCTGAGGGTGATATCGTCGTTTCCGAAAAAGAAGCCTTCGCGGTAGCCAGAGAAATTGGCTACCCGGTAGCAGTTAAGCCTGTGGTAGGTCATAAAGGAATTGGCGTCACAGCTGAGGTGCAAGACTCAAAAGAGTTAGAGTCTGCCTACAATAGAGCGCTGGCAGCAATACCAGAAGAGCAGCCAACAAGAATAATTGTCGAAAAAAGTATATCTGGAAAGGATTTTCGCTTACTGTGTGTCAATGGCAGATTTGTCGCCGCCACAGAACGCCGTCCAGCATCCATTGTCGGTGATGGGTACTTAACAATTGAGGAGTTAATTCACCGAGAAAACCGTAAACCTGCACGTCTGGACTCACCAACCTCGCCGATGAGCAAGATTCAGATTGATGAGGCGATGGAACTTTACTTAGAAGAACAAGGTTTATCCTTAAACAAAGTCATTAGCAAAGACCGCATCATTTACCTCCGCAAAGTTGCTAATCTTTCAGCTGGCGGGTTGAGTATTGATGCAACACAGACAATTCACCATGACAATATCATCCTAGCCCAAGATATTGCCCAATACTTTCGCCTAACTTGTCTTGGCATTGATGTCATTACTAAAAGTCTCTCAGAATCTTGGAAATCTAGTAACTTTGCCATTTTAGAAATCAACGCTGCACCAGGCATTTTGATGCATCTTAACCCGGCAATTGGTGAAAGTGTTGATGTACCTGCTCATATTTTGGAAACCTTTTTTGAGTCTGGTATAAATGCCAGGATACCAGTGATTACCTTTAATAAAATCTCCGTTCAGGAACTGCAAACTACAATTGACCATATTCTTTTACAGCATCCTGAATGGACAATTGGAGCAGTTTGTCGTGATGCAGTTTTTGTAAATCGGTCAGCAAAAGTATTGAACCAAGATTACAACAGCAACGTGCAACTTTTACTACGTCATCCTAAACTAGATTTGCTGATTGCCGAATACACAGGAGATATCCTAGAAGATGAGGGGATGTTTTACCAGGGGAGTAATATTGTAGTTTTGGATAATCCTAGTGAAACCGAGATGATGCTAGTAAGGAATGTCTTCGATGGGTCAACTGTAGTAATTAGGAAAGAAAACGACATTTCTATTAGAAGCAAGGGGTTGATTGAAGATTACACCTTGGGTGAAAACGAACCATTTACACGGGTTTACTTGAAAGAAATTAGTACGATTTTGTAGCTTCTTCACCGCAGATAAACTCTGATTCAGCGCAGAGGATATACAGATAAATAAGTCTGCATATCCTCTCTGTGTAAATTACTGAAGTTTTGCGTGGGCAGCCAAAATAATTTTTTCTGTTTCTTCCCAGCTAATACATTTGTCAGTTACCGAAACCCCATATTGTAATTTCTCACGTTTTCCAGTAATCGGTTGATTACCTTCATACAAATTAGATTCCAGCATCATGCCAACAATTGAAGTATTACCTTCGACTATTTGTTGAGTAACATTTTCCAATACAGCAGATTGTAATCTGTAGTCTTTATTTGTATTGCCGTGGCTACAGTCGATAACAATCCTGGGGGGCGAATTAGCCTCTTTTAATTTTTCTTCCACCAGTTTGACATTTGCTGCATCAAAGTTGGGTTGATTACCCCCACGCAGAATTACGTGGCCATAGACATTACCTTTAGTCTGAAATACGCTTACCTGTCCTTTTTGATTAATTCCTAGAAAATTGTGCGGGCTTTTAGCTGATTGTAAGGCGTTCAAAGCCACTTGAATATTGCCATCAGTACCGTTTTTAAAACCCACAGGCATAGAAAGTCCACTGGCAATTTCTCGGTGAGTTTGTGACTCAGTTGTGCGGGCGCCAATTGCTGACCAAGAAATCAATTCACTGATATACTGAGGAATAATCGGATCAAGTGCTTCTGTCGCAGTAGGTAATCCCAATTCCGTAATTTTTAACAATAGGCTACGAGCAATTAATAAACCATTTTCTACATGGAAAGAATCGTCCATATCTGGATCATTAATTAATCCTTTCCAGCCCACAGTTGTTCGGGGTTTTTCAAAATACACCCTCATGATGAGTAGCAGTTTATCCTTGACTCGTTCCGCCAGAATTTTCAACCTTTGAGAATATTCTAGTGCAGCATTAGGATCATGAATTGAGCATGGGCCAAGTACGATAAATTTTCTGCTGTCTTTAAAATCTAGAATATTTTCTATTTCTTGGCGAGATTTCAAGACCGTCTGTTCAGCCGATTTTGTTAAAGGTAATTTTGACTTGATTTCATGGGGAGTTAACAAGACATGAGAACTCTTGATGTTAGTGTTAATTAATTTATTGAGCATAGAGCAAAACTCTTGATTTGTGATATGATATTTATGGATAATAGAATAATATACCTACTTTTAATCAAAAATACAAGATAAGCTCATATAGCGTTTCCCTATCACGTGAGGTACGCTTTACACCTTTACAGCGATTTTCAGGTAAATAGACCATACTGTAGTAGGGGCACAGCACTGTTCCCTACGATAGATGTGGTTCAAATAGATGAAAACTGCTGTAAAAAGCGAAAGTCTTGGTATACGAAATTTTGATGTACCTCATTAGCTTGGGAAAGGGTATATAAGTTAAAAAAGCAATCTGTTTGCTCAAGAAATTTATAATTCTATTTTATTAAAGTCATAACTATTGTTCATAACTCATGAACTGCTAATAGCTTCAAAAAGGGAAGATTTCCCCCCTTTTGAAGCATTACTTAGCTGCTATTTCAACGTTAGCGTATTTCATTATTGCCAAACAAATACTTTGGCTTCGTATGGGCCCAAGTCAGTCATGATACTATCATCACCAGATTCAACATCGTAATTACCTGTCCATTCATGCCATGTACCACCGCAGGGGAAGTTATCAATCTGATAACCAGCCAGGAAATTCTCAGAGAAATTCGCTACAACAACTACACGGGAACCTTGCTCATTCCAACGGCTGTAAGCTAGCACCTTTGTCTCTAAATTTTCGTGGATGAAATCAATATTTTCTGTGTAAAGAGCATGATTTTCTTTACGCAAGTTAATCAAGCCTTTGTAGTATGCAAATAAGCCTTGATTTAGGTCATTTCCTAGCAAACTCCACTCAATTTTAGATGATTCTGATTGTTTGGGTTTGTATTCGCCAAATTCTTCCCCCATCCAAATCAAAGGTACACCAACAGATGTCATGAGAATAGCTGCGCCCAATTTAGCCCGCGTAAAGGCTTCTTCATTAAAAATATTTCGATTAGCCAGTTCTACCATGATATGGTCATGGTCATGGTTGGTGAGGTAATTGACTACATTAGTTGCACCCATAAAGCCTTGGCGTTTGGCGTCAATGGCATCTTTGAGGCTTTCTATATCAAAGGTGTCACCGCCAATATGTACCGTAATTGTATGGCGGAAACTATCATGCCAGCAACCATCCATTGGCCCGTCTACATTAGTGATACTGGTAGTTTCTGGAATATGTTCGGCAATGTTATAAAAAGGTTTAGCACCAGCAGTATTTTTAGCTTCCTGAACAACCCAGTGCATGAAATCGTAGTTGGCAATTTGCCTGGCTGCATCATAGCGAATACCATCTATATGATATTCTTCAATCCAAAAACGGATCGTATCACCAATAAATTTCCGCGCTGGATAGATGTCTAATTTGTCGTCGTAATGTTCGTAATTAAACTCTGGACCCCAGTTATTATCAGGGTCACGGGGAGAGTGGTGATACCAATAATCATGGTCAATTTGGGTTAAGGGACTGCTGGCTTCTGAGTGGTTAAAAATACCATCCATAATGACGCGAATGCCTCTAGCATGACACTCGTCAATCATGTTTTTCAACTCTGATGTAGAACCATAACTAGATTCTGTGGCAAAAAAATAGCGGGGGTTGTAACCCCAGCTATAATCACCTGGATATTCTTTGATGGGCATCAATTCAATAGCATTGATTCCCAAGTCACATAAATAATCCAATTTCTCAATTACATGCTTATACTTGCCTCGTGCATAAAGGTCATCCTCACCACCAGAAAAATCTCCAACATGTAATTCATAAATTACTAGTTCTTTGTCAGCCGATAAAGGTTGATCATCATGTCTCCAAACATAGGTATCGGTTATTTTTTCGCCATCTTTAACCAGCAAAACAGCATTATCTTTTCCGCTCAATTCATCAATATCGGTTGCATAGGGGTCTGTGACATCAACCCATTGTCCTGGTTCAAAAAACCATGAGTTAGTTTGAACGCGGAATTTATATTTATAAACACCGTCTTCTAAGTTCACTGTCGTTTGAAAGTGTCCATCATCATCTTTTTCCATTTCAATCTCTTGCCAATCGGAAAAAGAACCAATTAATTTTGCTCCTTGATTGTAAGGTGCAAATAACTTAAATTCAATTGGTTTTGCCATAATTAAAATATTTTGCATGGAGAATTCCTAGTTGAGTTATTCTCCGATAGTTAATTTAACTTTGTCAATCATTCTAGGGAAATAGATTATATGTAGATAAATATTATCTCCATCTTTGGACATAATTTGTGAATTTAAATTGCTTTTTCTGTGATTTTTGACTATTTTATAATTTACGCTTTTCCAATTAATTCTATAATTCTGTGAGCGTTACCGAAGGTATTTTTTCGGCATAGTGTCTAGGGATATCAGTGCAATGCGCCTTCAGGTGTTCCCTTTCAGCAAAGCTGTTGCCGAATGGTATGGTGGAATCTTGCAAATGGTTTGCTACACTGATACTCGCTCAGTATGACAAAAAAATATTTGCTTAAATCCTGTATTTACAACAGTTTTTAATTGGCTGCCATCCTAATTTAGTATGAGGTGGGCATTACTCACACTGCGGGATACAAAACGTATTGCATTTAATTACAAGCCTTTAATAATCAGCAAATTATATTTGAATGTGAAAGCAGTAGATATTTGGTTGGTGGAAAATATCAGAATACCCACCAAATATCTGTTGCTGGATTTTATTCTATTTTACCAGTAGTTTCTTGCAGATAACTTAATAACCAATTTGCTGCTGTTGCTCTGCGAGTTTGTCGAGGTCCAAATTCACCAATTTTATAACCTTTAAAACCCAGTTTTTGTTTCATTATTTGTTTGTTTTCTTGGGGAATAGAACGGGTTAACTTGACTGTTGCAGGGCGAGAGTCTATGAAATCTGGTGGTTGTGGATATTCATCCCGCCATGCTGGTAAAACTTCGCTATTATCCCATTTTTCTGTTGAGGCGTCATAGCGATAGCCTAAGTAGTACCATACCAATTGGTTGACGGTAGTATCATCAATTTTCTCGTTGACGATTGCCCAAATGGTTTCTGTATTAAGCGGTGGTAGGTTAGACATAAGTAATTCAAAGAGAATAAATTGCCTATTGGTTGTTGTCAGTGCCAGAATAATTACCACTGACTCATGACTGTGTACAATTTAAATGCACAGCAGTTAATAGGTAGTCAAAAGTGATTAATTACCAGCCTGCTAGATTCCTAAATAAATATAGGGACAATTTTATCCTTTTCTAAACAAAATAAAAGATTTATTTGTAACAACTGAATAAAGCTAGAATTCACAGATACGCTAACAAAGAATAAAAATTATGAGTTGCAGTTAAAAACTTGCTTGTGCATTCACAAACTAGGTAGACTGGAAATTATCAACAATATACCAGTCTATGCAAAATCCCCGACCAATGCCAAAAATAATCCGTGCTCATGTATTCATTGCTGGCCGGGTTCAAGGAGTAGGTTATCGCTATGCCACTGTGGATACAGCTAGCCAGTTGGGGTTAAGCGGTTGGGTACGGAATCTCCCCGACAACCGTGTGGAAGCAGTTTTTGAGGGGTTGCAGGATATTGTGGAAGAGATGGTTCGCTGGTGTCACTCTGGGCCACCTGCTGCTGTGGTGCAGGAAGTTGTGGTTGAGTATAAAAATCCGGAAGGTTTGCGGGGGTTTGAGGTTAGGCGCTAGCTACCACCAACACGGCTGATCCCTCAATTTTGCCACTACGCAGGGCATCTAGTGCCTCGTTCGCTTGAGTTAAGGGGAAGGGATTTACTTCTGTGCGGATGGGAACTTTGGGCGCTAAGGCGAGAAACTCTTCTCCATCTTTGCGCGTCAAGTTAGCTACAGACCGCAAGATTTTTTCTTCCCAAAGAATATTATAGGGAAAACTCGGTATATCACTCATGTGAATGCCTGCACAAATTACTATACCGCCTTTAGCAACTGCACGCAAAGCCGCAGGTACGAGTCTCCCGACTGGCGCAAATATAATCGCTGCATCTAAGGGTTCTGGGGGTAATATGCTAGAGTCACCAGCCCAAGTTGCACCCAATTGACGAGCAAATTCTTGCCCTTTAACATCGCCATCACGGGTAAAAGCGTATACGTGACGACTTTGATAACGCGCCAGTTGAATTAGAATATGGGCAGCTGAACCAAAGCCATAAAAACCGATTTTTTCGGGATCACCAGTCATTCTGTAAGCGCGATAGCCAATTAAGCCACCACATAGTAGGGGTGCAGCTTGCAAGTCAGAATAGCTAGGATCTAGGGGAAAACAAAAACGGTGGTCGGCTACAGTGTATTCTGCATAGCCGCCATCAAGATTGTAACCTGTGAACTCGGCGCGATCGCACAAGTTTTCACGTCCAGACAGACAATAACGACAGCGATCGCATGTATGACCTAGCCAGGGAACGCCAACACGTTGACCAATACTAAATTTATTAACATGACTGCCGATCATTTCAATAGTACCCACAATTTGATGTCCAGGCACTAAAGGTAATTTCGGTTGCGTCAATTCCCCATCAACTATATGTAAATCTGTGCGGCAGACAGCACAAGCATGAACGCGAATCAGTACTTGCTCTGGATTGGGTTTTGGCACTGGTAAATCAGCTAGCCGCAAAGGCTGACGCGGTGCCTCTAACATCATTGCCTGCATAAGCAATTAAGAATTTGTTAGTTGAGAATTTTTTCACTAACTAATCTCCCACTTCTATAGTAATGAACTACTCACAAGCGGTAATTTGCGATCGCCTCCGGCGGGCGCTCCGCGCCATCGCTCTTAGTGCAGGTGCTTCGCGCCATGGCCTAAACCCAAATCTACAAATTTAAGCGATCTACCCAAATCTAAACCACTGACGGCTGGCTCTACCAATCTAAGTCACTGAGTCAGCCGTCAAAATTTTTTAGCGGAAAATCTCGGCAAAAAACTGCCGCATAGCTAGCCAAGAACGCTGATCGGCAAGCTGATTATAAGCTGCTCCCTTAGGGTTGTTTTTGTATTCTGGATTGGTAAAGGCATGTACGACACCACCGTAAGATATTAATTGCCAGTCTACATTTGCCGATCGCATCTCGGTTTCAAATGCTTTAAGTTGCGTCTCTGGCACAAAGGGATCATCTGCACCATGTAATACCAATACTTTGGCTTTGATGTTTTTGGCATCGTTGGGGTTAGGGGTATCGAGGTTGCCGTGAAGACTCACCACACCCGCTATATTTGCGCCGCTACGTGCTAATTCCAAAACTGTACCACCACCGAAGCAGTAACCAATTGCGGCAATGCGTTGGGCATCGGTGAGCGGGTTTTTTTGTAAAACTTTTAACCCAGCATTAGCGCGATCGCGCAACAATTTTCTATCTTGACGATAAAATGTCGCCTGTGCGCCTGACTCTTGCTGGTTTTTTGGTCTAATTCCTTTACCATAGATATCGGCAGCAAAGGCAACATACCCTAAGCCAGCTAATTGCTCTGTACGTTTTTTAACATAAGACTGTAAGCCATTCCATTCGTGAACCACTAACACCCCAGGGCGCTTGACTTTGATGGCGTCATCGTATGCTAGATATCCTTCTAAAACTGTATTTCCTTGTTTATACTCGATAGTCTTTGTTTTAATGGCTGCCAGTGCATAGGTGGAACTTAACAACACAACCACAGGTGTCAGCAGAACAGAAAGCAAAAATTTCATAACCCTGTAACCACCAAAATACTTATTTAGAATGATTATCCCTGCAAACCTGGTAAAAACTATGTCGTTCGGATAACAACGATGGAAAATAGTGAAAAAAACATAGCAGTTCTCACAATGTAGAGATATTGCGATGTAACCTCCTCTATAGTTTCCTTCTCTAAGCCATAACGTAACAATCTGGTAGCGGCAAATATCAGAAGGCTCAATTGCCGATTACAATCTATTTGTTGGGACTACTCAGCTAAATTGAAAAACCTGGAATTTGGTTAGCCTGTGCTTACTCCTGTGTTACCGACTATTAATGCTCTCAAACAACCCACTAGTGCTGCTTGGGTAGAACAAGCGATCGCTAATTTAGATATTATTTTACTCGACCACTCCCACTGTGAACGCAAAGCGGCAGGTGTAGCCTTAAACATGATGTTTCGCTACCCTTCCAATACTAAAATGGTACGGGAGTTAACCGCGATCGCCCGTGAAGAACTAGAACACTTTGAGTTAGTTAATCAATGGCTAGAACGTCGGCATATTCCCCTAGCTCCCCTATCACCGCCTCCCTATGGTGCCGGTTTAAAAGCTCAAGTTCGTCCTCAAGAACCGCAGCGTTTTTTAGATTCGTTACTAGTTACTGGCTTAATCGAAGCTCGCAGTCATGAACGCTTGGGATTGTTAGCCACTCACTGTCCAGAGCCAGAATTAGCCAAATTTTATCGCGGTTTAATGGCATCAGAGGCCCGACACTTCGGTATATATTGGGTTTTAGCTGATACATACTTTGATCGTGAAACGGTAAGCCAACGGCTCGATGAATTGGCATTTACGGAAAGTGAGTTGCTAGCGACTTTGCACCCAGAACCTAGAATTCATAGTTAGTAGACCAACGCACAGAGATTATGAAGCTTCAGTTAACACATCTAAGACTGCTAGTTGCCAACTATAAAGATTCCTTTTTATTCTACCGAGATTTACTGAGTTTTGATGTCGATTGGGGTGATGAAAATTCTGGATATGCTGAATTTAATACTGGTTCTATCCAGCTGGCTGTATTCAACAAAGAATTTATGGCTGAAGTCGTTTCCAGCAATGAGCCACCCTCATCTTTCCTCGTCCAAGACAAAATATCCTTGATTTTCGCCGTTGATAACGTGGATGAAATATATCAACAGTTACAAGATAATAATGTGATAGTCGTGACACCACCTCTAGACCGTCCAGACTGGGGAATCCGAACAGCTCATTTTCGCGATCCTGACGGCAATCTCATTGAAATCTACACCAATTTAGCTTAATCAAAAAGAAGCCCCACGTCTGACCCGAAGGGCAGTGTGGGATGAATTTTTGGGCGATGACGAATATTGACGGCGCTGAGGTTGATATTGGAGATTGCCAGTTTATTTTTGGCGTAGGCGTAGCCCGTCGTAGACCGTTTTACAAGTTGTTGCTAAATATCACGTGTGATTATTTTACCAACCAGCCACGCCACAGCACTTTCAACATCTGCGACTTGTTCACCTGGGGGGATGGCTGGACGGTTTATCATCACGACTTTGATTCCTAGTTCCCGCGCGGCGATAATTTTGGGATAGGTGGCATCACCGCCGCTATTTTTGCTGACGATCGCATCTATATTGTATTGAGTCAAAATTGCTCTTTCATTATCCAAAGCAAAAGGGCCGCGATCGCACAACAGCATTCCCGGCGGTACGATCGCATCAGGGTTAGGCGGGTCAATCATCCGCATCAAAAACCAGATATCTTTTAAATCTGCAAAAGCAGAAAGTTCTTGTCTACCAACAGTCAAAAATACCCGCTGTGCTTGGGTTTCTAGGACTGTAGCGGCGGCTGTAACATTCTCAACCTTAACCCAGATATCCCCATGTTTCTGCTCCCAAGGCGGACGATTTAACAGCAAACGAGGGATTCCCACGGATGCGGCGGCATCTGCGGCATTGAAAGAAATTTGATTTGCGAAAGGATGGGTAGCATCAATCAAAAAATCAATTTGCTCTCCTCGCAGATAATCAACCAAACCCGCCACACCACCGAATCCCCCAATGCGGAAATTACCAATGGGGGTTGATGGTTCACGGGTACGACCGGCTAAAGATGCGATCGCTTCAACTCCTGGAATAGTCGCCAACCTTGCAGCTAACTCCGCAGCATCACCCGTCCCACCCAGAATCAAAACGCGCATTATCAGCAATTTTGGATTTTATGAAAAAGTCACCACAGATAAATACAGATTGACACAGATAAAGATAATTCATCTGTGTCAATCTCGTGGTCTATCTCTAAATTCTCAATTTTCGCGTTTCCTGGGGATTGCTTAAATCGTCGGTAAAGCCGGAATTCTGGCCAAAAGTCCCTTTTTCAAAGCTTCTGGTCTTTTTGCCCAAGGCAGTACACCGTCTGGCTGAATGTAGTATTGATGGGCACATTCCAGCACCGACGAGGCACAGCCATCAACAGTCAAATCACCGAACACATAAGTTAATTTGCCCTTAGCAGTAAAGGCGACGACGCAAGAACGGTTACAAGCACTCATACATTCCACTTCCTCAATCGGGAATTCATCTCGTAAATCCCAATCTTGTGCGAGGTGCTGAAGCTGTTGGAGTAGTTTTTCGCCACCGCTTTCACCGATGCGTTTTCCCTCTTGCCAAACACTGGCACAGACCTTACAAACAAATAAAGTATGTGTGGCGACACCAGGGGAACTGGTTGGATTTGTAGTAGCAGTCATCTGTATCCTCGCAGATTTGTAGAACCCGATAATATAATTCAGTGGGCACGCTGACTTACCCAATTTTAGATTTTGAGCAATCTAGAGATGTTGAATGCAACGTCTTTACTTAAGTATAAATTCTAAAATCGGTTCACACGGGACAGTGACGGATTTACTTGTAAGCTAAAGCCCAGCACACCCAAGAAGCCATAACCCAGTCCCAGAGTTTCTGGGTTAATGCGGTAAATACTTAAAAATTTAGTCATCCTAACTACCTGCTGTAATACTGCATCTCAATCCACATCCGCATTTCAGCTTCAGAGCCAAAACAAGCAGAACGCCCAGTCATTGGGTCATAGGCGTGCCAAGCAGTATCACCGCCACGGTGGGTTTGCCAAACTTGCAATTCAGAACTAGTTGTCAGCAACCTAACTAAGCTTTGCCAAACGCTTTGGCATTTTGACCCGACCAGCAACCATGTATAAAATATCTTCATAACCAAAGTCTCTCCTGGCTCGATTGAGCATCAGATACTTTCTAGCTTCCCTCAGTAACAGCTTGATGAGAAGGTACAGATTCAGACATTTTATTCTGGTACAGTGGCAGCGATTTCAACTGTTATAGTCAAATTGCCCGCAACTGTACTGGTTCAGTCCAAGAAAAATCCCTTAAAATGCCCGTAGTCCCTGCTGTCATCGTGAAGGAAGGGTTCGCTGTGAATATTCCCCTAGATAAACACTCACAAACACCTATTTATCTACAGATTCGCGATTATCTGAGTCGTCTGATTCAATCAGGCAAAATGCCAGCCCTACAAAAACTTCCCTCTATTCGGGCTTTATCCACGAGTATTCAAGTTAACAAGTTGACTGTGATTGAAGCTTACAGTCTCCTAGAAGCCGATGGACTGATTCATGCTCGTCAAGGTTCAGGATATTTTGTCAACCCTACAGCAACTTCTAATTTTACCTTGCGCTCCACCTTTGCCCCGTCCCAAGAGGTGATCATTTCCCAAGGAGGAGGGGCATTTTTTGAGCAATATACA
The DNA here is from genome assembly GCF_000317535.1 of Cylindrospermum stagnale PCC 7417. NCBI lineage: Bacteria > Bacillati > Cyanobacteriota > Cyanophyceae > Nostocales > Nostocaceae > Cylindrospermum > Cylindrospermum stagnale. The sequence goes on along the minus strand of NC_019757.1, from coordinate 3,812,920 downwards.
GCTTCAATTCAAGCTCGACAACAGCGAGACATTGTTGATTTCAGTTCAGGTTTTCCCCCAACTTCTAGCTCAGATAATTTTCAACGGGTTGCTAAACGGGCATTTACGAAAGCAGGAGATATCTTATTTCAAGAAGACTTTCCTCAAGGACAAATCAGCCTACGGCAGTTGATTGCTCAGATGTTAGTGCAGCAAGGATTGGAAGTTCTCCCTGATGAAATAATTATTACCAGTGGCTCACAGCAAGCTTTATCGCTAGTAATGCAGTACTACTTGCAAAAGGGTAATGGTGATTGGGTGATTGTGGAAACCCCTACTTATCATGGCGTATTGGGCATTCTCGAAAATTTGGGAGCTAAGGTGATCGGAATTCCCATGACTGCGGGGGGGATGAATTTGGAGTTACTGGAGCAGTATCTTAAAAGTCACCGCCCAAAATTAATCTACACCATCAGTACTTTACACAATCCGACGGGTATCACAACTTATATAGCCCATCGTCAAGCTTTACTGGCTTTAGCTCAACAGTATGAGTGTCATATTTTGGAAGATAATGCCTATGAAGGCTTAAATTTTGAACCTGTGCCTGCTCCGATTAAGGCACTCGATACCGATGATTTGGTGACTTACATCAGTACATTCTCAAAAACCCTGATGCCTGGATTACGAGTTGGTTACATAGTGGTGAAGGGTGAGCATTATCGGCATTTGGTTAAGCAGAAATTACTGAACGATTTACACGTGTCTACGGTATCGCAGACAATTGTGAGTGAGTTTTTAGCATCGGGACATTACCGCCGTCACCTTAGTCGCGTGCGGACTAGTAATCTGCAAGGTCGAAATGTGATGCTGCAAGCACTAGAGCGTTATTTTCCCGATGTCGTTTCCTGGACTATTCCCAAAGGTGGTTTATTTCTCTGGACTCATCTACCAGACTATTTACCAATTCAGGCAATTTGTCGAGAAGCTTTAGCTCAGAATGTCCTAGTTGCTAGTGGTGCAGCATTTTTCCCCGGAGGTGGCTATCCAGCGATGCGGTTAAATTTTTGCCACACACCAGAGGATATTGAACAAGGAATCGAAATTCTTGGTCGTCTGCTTAAAAACTATTTAACCCCCAGTTTCCTAAAATACCAAGGTTTTCCCCTAGCTTCAATGTAATATGACAACAATTTGCAGCCGATCTCATTTGGGATGAAACCCAGATGTGATTGCAAAGGCAGCGTTAGCCGAGTGAAGCCAGATCAAATTCGCTTAGGCTGCCAGGATTTCCGATCATGAATATGATACAATGCCATCAAATACTAAAAAATTTGATGTTATTTGGCAGCATTTTCAAAGTCTGTTAATGCACAAGCAAACTCACTAAAGGCTGTTTTAATAATCACCTCTTTCATTCCCCTTTCAATTGCCGAATTGCGGACAATATCTGTTAATTCTATAAACAGCAGAGAAAACATAAAACGCTCTTGGCGGTCAACCTGTTTCAAACAACACAATATAAATTCATAAAGCTCTGTTTTTCTAGGTTTAGTTTGTTCTTCCCATATTTGTAACCCAAGTCGGAAGGTCTTCAAGCGGATCTCATTAATGTTGTAGGGCACATCTTTGTAGCGAATTGATATGCGTTGGGGCATTTCCATAATTTTGAGCAGAGAAATTCTAGATAAACTCCTATTCAGTTGGATTTCGATTTGTCCGGATTAAACGTAAGTCGGATTTTATTTACTTCTGGATAGTGCAGTAATAGGTAGTTATCGCGTTGGTTTGAAGTTGGGTGATTTCTGATTGATGTCAGGAAGAGATATAAAGGTTGAGCCGAGATCCGGATATTATTGGCGTGGCAAGAATATCACCTCTGTACTTGACAAAAGGTGCGACAACAAATTAATGTTTTTAGTCTCTGTAGTATTTTGATTTCCGATAGCGTGGTAAATTTGCCAACGGTATCGATTCATTTCACCCCTTAATGTGCAAATCATCAAGATTTAAAAAAGCATGAGACTCATCAAAAAATCTGAAAAGCTTCTCCTCGATCAAATCAAAACAACAGAGGAGTCAAAAGAGCTAAACCTTGAAGCGGAGAATCTTAATATTGAAGAACCAACAGTTGAGGAACAGCTAGAACTGGATATAGAGTATGAAGAAACTAACTATATTCCGTCGCGTGATAATCCTGTAGTCCTATCTGTTGGGAGAACAGGGTGGCAGGTTTCTGATATTTGGAAGGATATTAGATTGGATAATTTCTAGTTTTGTCAGAGTCAGATTCAATTCGGGTAAGTGCTTGCAAGAGTCAGACGATGAATTTGAAGCACTTGTCCTCCTTCCTAGATGGTGTTGTTGTCAAAAACTGACACCTGTGAGAGCTTGGGGGTGAGGTTCTTACATACCCTGCAACACTTGCCGAATGATATCTGATGGAACTTGGTCGGTAACTGTCGCTGCACCAATTTGTGTCGGTAAAACAAAGCGCACTTGACCGGATTTGACTTTTTTATCCGATTGCAAAGCATTAATAATTGCTTCAATATCCACAAGAGCAGGTAACTTAGTCGGTAAACCTGTTTTTTGAATTAGGGCGTTTTGCCGTTCTGTATCTTCTTTTTGCCAAAGTCCCAGTTCTACAGCAATTTGTCCGGCGGCTACCATGCCAATGCCCACAGCTTCACCGTGTTTTAGTAGGCGATAACCTGTCAAGCTTTCTACTGCATGACCGATGGTGTGACCATAGTTGAGAATTGCCCGTAATCCAGATTCTTTTTCATCTTTGCCAACTACATCGGCTTTGGCTTGACAAGAATAAGTTAATATGTTGTTTATCAGGTCGGTCTTTACGTAGCGGAGTTGGTCGAGATGTTTACTCGCTTCCAACTGAGCAAACAAATCGGTGTCCCAAATGACACCGTACTTGATCACCTCTGCCATTCCTGCCCGAAATTCTCGCGTCGGTAGTGTTTTTAATAGTTCTGGGTCAATTAATACTCGGAGTGGCTGATGGAACGCCCCAATTAAGTTTTTGCCGTGGGGATGATTTACGCCAGTTTTACCGCCAATTGCCGAATCTACCATTGCTAAGAGTGTGGTGGGCACTTGGACAACATTAATCCCCCGGAGCCAGGTAGCGGCAGCAAAGCCTGTCATATCACCTATAACGCCTCCCCCCAAGGCTACCATCGTCGAGGAACGTTCTAGGCGGTTTTCTAGGGCGATATCATAGAGTTTCTGGATGGAGTTGAGGGTTTTGTAGCGTTCTCCAGGTGGTAGGTTGCAGCTAGCAACGGAAAAGCCGGCATTTTTCAGGGATGCGATCGCTCTTTCCCCATAATGCTTAAATATCATCGGATTAGAAACTAGCAACACCTTCTTACCAAGCGGCAATTCGCTCATCTGTTGACCGAGTTGATCTAAGCTAGCAGGTGCGATCGCAATCTCATAAGACAATTCTTGTAGATTTACATTAATCACAGAACTCATTCCCTAACCCCAAACAATTGCTGTGGGCGTATTCTACCGCAATCTGAAGAAATGGTGGCAACGGGAAAAATAACAACTGATAACCGAATCTAATGATTCAATAGATATTAGTGAAGTAATTTGGAGAAAGATCAATGTTTGCTGCGATCGCTTACGTCGTCTACTTGGGTGCGTTCTTGGCTATATCCGTAGGTTTGCTATTCGGTTTACGTGCTGCCAAGATCATTTAATTGAAAGAATGTAGAGAGGTTGCCTGCAACGTCTCTACATTAATCTTACTTAGCCGATGTTTAACCCACAACAGCCGGCGTTGGTACTGTCTGCTGTTTTTGGTGCGGTGGACGCATCGACAAACCCAGCAAATTCAGCATTTCCCGGTCAGTATCATAATCTGGACAAGGAGTTGTTACCGTTAACATCTTTTTGTCATCGCTAGAAAAAATAGAATTGGCCCCAGCCATAAAGCAAAAAGCCTGTTCCACCTGAGAAAGTTTAGCCCTACCAGCACTCAAACGCACATCAGAAGCTGGCATTAAAATCCGCGCAGTAGCAATCATCCGCACCACATCCCAAATCGGCACATCGGGTTGATCTGCCAAAGGTGTACCGGGAACTTGGGAGAGAATATTAATCGGCACAGACTCTGGATGGGGGCTGAGGTTTGCCAAAGTGAATAACATCCCCACACGATCATCGACGCTTTCGCCCAGTCCCAGAATACCGCCAGAACACACTGTCACATTAGTTTGGCGGACATTTTCAATCGTATTTAAGCGATCGTCATAAGTCCTGCTAGTAATAACAGTGCTGTAGTAGTCCCGTGAAGTATCCAAATTATGGTTATAGGCATACAGTCCCGCATCTTCCAAGCGCTGGGCCTGATTTGCAGTCAGCATACCCAAAGTGCAGCATACCTCTAAACCCATCGCCGTTACGTCCTTAACCATGTCCAGGACATCCTCAAATTGCGAGTTATCCCGCACCTCCCGCCAAGCAGCACCCATACAGATGCGACTAATACCCGTTGCTTTAGCTTTTTGGGCAATGCTAACCACCGTTTCTTTTTCTAAGAGTGCTTCCGCCTTTACCTCTGTTTTATAGCGAGAAGATTGGGCACAGTAGCTACAATCTTCTGGGCAACCGCCTGTTTTAATAGAGATCAGCTTACAGACTTGTATTTTTGTTGCGTCATGATATTGGCGATGCACGCTAGCAGCTTGATAAATAAGCTCTAGCAATGGCGTATTATATATCGCCCGAATCTCTGATTCCTGCCAATCGTAGCGTATTCCCGACATCACTATCCTTCTTGTAAACTAGATTTATCAAGAGCTAACAAGTACAGCTTTTGGACAAAGAAATGGCATCAAAGTTATACCATTCGGCTTTGATTCCAGCGGCCGTAGATATTAGAAATCAGCTTATCAAGATTTTGGTTAACTGGCAGATTCACAGCAAAAATCATCACCTTAACTGGTGTTTTTGGCATAATCCCACATCCAGACGGCTGTTTCTTCTCATAACAGCATCTTAGGGATTTCCAAGAAACAAATTACCCAATCTTGTGGGATGGGCTAGAAGCCCATCCCATATTCCGGGCGGGCTAGAAGCCATTGGTGTCAAGTTAAGAAAAATGGATTTGTGTCAAGAGAGGGAAACCTAATGGTAGAAGTCAACACAGGGGTGTTGAAAAGAGCCATGAGTAAACCACGGAAAAAGCAAGGGAATCCAGATTTTCGCCATCGAGTCAACGTACCGGCTCCGGCAAGTGAAGAGATAGAATCAAGGTTGTTTGAGTTGGTAAGTCCAGGCACATTTACCAACCTCAAAGAAGTAAAAGATAAAGAACGGAGCTTGCGCTCACGAGTACTGACCCTACCAGTAATGGCAGCAATAGTGTTGAGTATAGTGTATAGACAAGTACAGCACTTAACAGATGTATTGCGAATCCTAGAAGTAGAAGGATTGATGTGGGTAGAGGCAACGAAAGTGAGTAAGCAAGCTTTGTCTCAAAGACTCAACAGCCTACCGGCTCATCTATTTGCCAAACTGTTAGAGCAGGTCATAGAGTGCCTAGCAGCTAAAAGGAGTGTAAGGGAATTAGCCCCAGCCTGGGCATCAGTGTCCGAGAAATTTCCCGCCATTTGGATTGGAGACGCCTCGACACTCGAAGCCATGAAAAAACACTTCGGACAACTGCAAGAAAAAACAGGTGCGGTGTTGGCAGGAAAAATGCTGATGGTGGTTGAAGCTTTCACTCACACTCCCGTGGCAGTTTGGTATGATGCCGATGTCAAACGAAATGAGACTCGTTGGTGGCAAGCACTGTTAGAACGTTTACCTTCAGGCGGTTTACTCGTAGTAGACATGGGATTTTATGGTTTTGAATGGTTTGATTCTCTGACTACAGCTAATAAGTATGTGCTGACACGCCAAAAGGAAAAGGTGAGATATAAGGTAGCACGTGTACTTTCTGACGGCTCTCACTACAAAGACGAAATTATTCAAATGGGATGGCATCACACCAACCCATGTCGCCATCCCATGCGCCAAGTTTCCGTATTGTGGGGCAAGACTTGGTATCATTACTTGACTAATGTTCTTGACCCACAACAACTTTCGGCACAGGAAGTTTGCGAATTATACCGTCGACGCTGGCGCATTGAGGATGCATTTTTATTGACTAAGCGTTTATTGGGATTGTCCTATCTGTGGGTTGGTGGCACTAATGGTGTGCAGATGCAAATATATGCTACTTGGATTTTCTACGCTGTTCTTAATGACTTGTGTGCCGATGTCGCAGTAGCTTTACAACAGCCAATTGAGCGCATTTCTGTAGAAATGGTTTTTCGCAGTTTCTATTTTTTCCACCGCGCACTTTTACGTAACCCTGGGTTACAACTTATTCCTTGGCTCGTAGAACATCATCGTTCGATGGGGTTGGTCAAAGCCGTCCGTCAACGTCACCGACGAACGGCTGCTCGGTCACTTGACATCTGGGCTGATGCCTTAACTTGACACCAATGGCTAGAAGCCCACCCCACAAAAAAATTTGGGATGTTTTATTATTTGCAAGTCCCTTAGTTAAATCAGAGGGACAGCTGCTCAATTGATCCAGTCTGAGCAAGGCTCAACAGATTTCTGTAAACTGCGGCACATATTTTCCACTAAAATTCACCAGATCAATGAATACCCAGCATTACAAAATTATTCAATTGTCTTCAGCCAAAGTTTTAAGCCCATTATGCCCAGTGCCGCAGGTATGAGAAAATTTACCAAATCCTTAGAATGTATTTGGAAGATATCCCGATGAAATCAGAACTGCCACTAATTACAAGCGATCGCCTGTTATTAAGAGTGGCGACCCCAGAAGATATACCCCAAATTGTCAAATATTTTACCGATAACAAAACCTATCTCACCCCATTTTACCCCCTGTGGGCTGATGGTTTTTTCACCGAAGAGTATTGGGAATATCAAGTTGAAACCAATTTTTTAGAATTCATCAATGATCATTCATTAAAGCTATTTATGTATCTCAAAAACCAGCCCACAAAAATTATTGGCACGATAAATTTTAGCAACTTTATCCGAGGATCTGCCCATTTTTGCTATGTGGGATATGGTCTGGCGTCGGCTGTACAAAATAAAGGATATATGACAGAAGGGCTGGGAGCAGCAACTCAGTATGTATTTCAAGAATTAAATTTTCACCGCATCATGGCAAATTATATGCCGCACAATCGCCGCAGTGGTAACGTCCTCAAAAAACTCGGTTTTGTAGTAGAAGGATATGCAAGAGACTACTTGATGATTAATGGAAAATGGGAAGATCATATCCTCACAAGTCTCACCAATCCTCACTGGCAACCAAGTAATATAATCAACTAATCCCATTTCTTGATGAAGACGCACATAATTAACTGGCTTTGGCAGGCTTTGTTCTAGAGCCAGTGACTTTAGTCTGTGGGAGAATAAAGCACAACTTCATAAAATAAACTATAGTATTTTTAAGCAAAAATGGCATAAAAACACACACTTAATCAAAACAGCAAAGACAAGACAGTCCCCGCCCCCGCTCCCCGAACGGGGGACTTTGAGAAGTTTTTGCCCCCCGTTCGGGGGGTTGGGGGGATCTACGAGTGTTTTATTTATCACAAACAACTTTGAGGAAGCCCAAAGAGCAATCTTTGGAATCCCGCCCTATACCTGGTACTCCAGGTTAGCGGCGGGAGGATGTCAAACGGACTGACGAATTTGATATAAACTGCGGTTGAGCCAGTCTTCATACCAATCATAAAAACTCAAAGGCTGCTCCTCGTCGCTATCTGGCTGAAAATCCTGATGATCGGCGTCATGAAAATAATGACAAAAATTCCCAGAAGCGGGATATATACCACTATCATTAGTCCGGTCATCTATCCAGATTTTTCCCTGTTGTTCTCCGGTAATAACTAACAGAGCATACATTCCACAGCCATAATTAGCCATAGTGAGAGTTCCCTGGATAAATTTATTGTCTAAGTAAGCATCATTATTAGTTACCGTACCCGCTGGATTTTTAATGATCAAATCCAAATCATTCCATGCTTCTGTCAGCAGAAATGGTTGAGAGAGAATCTCGTAGTTTACTTGATATGGTGTGGTGGCAATTCCATTAGCAGATAAAAGTCCAGGGATGCTGTACAGCCCGTATCCTGGTCCAGCCCCACCATTACCAACTTCTAACAAAAAGTGACAATATTCACTGGGCAGGGTGATATGATGCCTTGCTTCAAAAACTTGAATATCTGCGTCTTGTAAACAAGGTTTGAGGTGATATTGATGTGATTCTGAGCCAAAAACCTCAAAAGTAGCATCTAAAATAGCTAATTGAGTTAACTTCTTCTTTAATTGCAAAACTTTACTCATTATCCCGCTCCCGATTTTCAAGTAGCACAGCTATTCCCAGACAGGGAACGCTTTCTTTGTCTATGCTGAGGCTGATACCAGAGGTAGTATTAAGGAAATGATGAATTAAGCTTTGCTCGTAATGACTCTGGCTGAAACTCCAAATAACACGAATTCTAGCAATCCTTTTCTCACCCTCAACTACGAAAGTGCCTTGGAATCTCTAGGCCACGACTACTATGACGAAGTTGCAGCGGCGGAATTTCCCCAACACATCTTGCGTTGGCGCAATGATGCACTGCTACCCCGTTTGGGACTAAATCCCCAAATAGTCAAAGACGAAGATTTTATTACAGCTTTTGGTCAATTTAAGGGGCGCAAACCCTTGTTAGCACTGCGTTACCACGGCTATCAATTTGGTGAATATAACTCGCAGTTGGGCGATGGTAGAGGCTTTCTTTACGGGCAAGTACGGGCCAGTGACGGACAATTGTACGACTTTGGCACCAAAGGTTCTGGTAGAACCCCTTACTCCCGTGGTGGTGATGGTATGCTCACACTCAAAGGCGGAGTGCGGGAAGTTCTCGCAGCAGAAGCGCTGCACTACCTGGGGGTACGTACCTCCCGTTGTCTAACGATGATTGAAACAGGTTTATCTCTCTGGCGAGGCGATGAACCTTCTCCTACCCGTTCATCTGTGATGGTACGGATGGGCAGTTCCCACATTCGCTTTGGTACTTTTGAGCGACTGCACTTTTTTCAGCGTCCAGATTTAACCAAAAAGCTGTTAGACCATGTAATTGAGCAGTATTACCGACACTTAGTTGCTGACAAAGATAAATATGCCCTGTTTTATGCAGAATTAGTCAAACGAGTAGCGGAACTAGTAGCGCAATGGATGGCAGCTGGCTTTTGTCATGCAGTCCTCAATACTGACAATATGTCAATTACGGGGGAAAGTTTTGACTATGGCCCTTATGCTTTTATCCCTACTTATGATCCCTACTTTACTGCTGCATATTTCGACTATTATAGACGCTATTGTTACAGCCAGCAACCGAGTATTTGCCAATTGAATTTAGAAATGCTCCAAGAACCATTAAAGGCGGTGATTGATCAGAGCAATTTAGAGGCAGGATTAGCTAGCTTTGGGGAATATTATCAGGCTGAATATCGAAGTCTGATGTTGAAGAAGTTGGGGTTTGAGCAGTTGCCATATCCAGAAGCTGATGAGCTTTTGCAGATGACGATCGCCTTTTTGCAAAATAGCCAAGTTGGTTATCATCAATTCTTTTATGAGATGGCTCGCACTTTTTCCCACAAATGGCGAGATGAACCAGCTTTTGTGATGAATGATTCAGATATTGTGCCAGGATTAGGATCTTCAACAGGTTTTGATAATTGGTGCGTACTTTACCATAAAATTCTCAATAATTTTGACCTAGCAGACATGGAAAAAATTGCCAAAAATCTGGCTGTCTATAATCCAAAAACAGCGTTATTAAGACCTGTAATTGAATCAACTTGGGAATCAATTGCCGAGTCGGATAATTGGCAACCTTTTTATGATTTGGTTCAGAAACTTCAGTCAGGATATTAGTCAAAAATTATCAGTACGCGAATAATCAATTATTTGTTATCCAGCAATAATTTATTATACTTCTTACAAAAATCCTGGTTGATTATTTGTAACTACAGAGGCAATACTGCTCGGTTAAGTCTAAAAAATAAAAACCTGTAGGTTGGGTTTCGTTCCTCAACCCAACATTTTCAAGTATTTGTCGGGTTTCGCTCTCGCCTCAACCCAACCTACGAATATTCTTAACCGAGCAGTATTGACTACAGAGGTAGACGCCAGCCAGAAGTCTCAGATCAGGGTACGTAATACCAATTCTGTATAAAGATGCGCTCAATTTAAAGATAAACGTAGACGCGGAGCGGCGTGCCGCAGGCTACCACTCCAGCCGCAGAGGACACAGAGAAGGAGAAGACAAAGTTAGGAAATTCCGCGCAGCCTCATAAAGAAATGGTATAAGTAATAACTGATAAACACAGCCTGAATTCTCTGTATTCATCAGGGCTTACGCATTATCACGGTTTTACAGCGGTTTGGGATTGCGTCGGAAGCCTCGCAAGGAAAGAAATGCGTTAGTTGTGCGTAAGTCCTGCTGATCTGTGGTTCCATTTTTCTCAAATCGCTTATCTGCAACCTCATCAATTGAAATTTTCAGCTACAATCCGGTTTCTCCCTTGCGCTTTGGCAGCATAGAGCGCTTTGTCAGCGATCGCAATTAAGGTATCTGGGCTAATATCAAGATTGGGGACAATAGTTGTAACTCCTATACTCAAGGTTACATATTCATCAACTCTAGATTGAGCATGGGGAATCTGGAGGTTATGTACTTCTTTTCTAATTACCTCTGCTACATACATAGCCCCGTTAGAATTGGTATTTGAGAGAATTACGGCAAATTCTTCTCCTCCATAACGAGCCACTAAATCAGCCGGATGCTTAACCGACAATGCAATTGTTTTAGCAACCTGCTGTAAACAATGATCTCCTGCTAAATGACCATAGGTATCGTTATATTTTTTGAAAAAATCAACATCGCATAATAGTAAAGATAGAGGTAACTTTTCCCGGAAAAGTTGCTGCCATTCAAGACCAAAAAATTCATCAAATTTCCGCCGATTGGCGACTCCTGTCAAGCCATCTAAGAGTGCAAAGAGATTTAGCTGGTGATTGGCTAAAACTAAAGCTTCTTCAGCGCGTTTGCGTTCACATATTTCTTGCTGTAACTGTTGGTTTTGGATGATGAGTTGCTGCTGTTGCTGGCGAATAATCAATTGATTCTTCACCCTTGCTAATACTTCTGACTCTTGAAAAGGTTTTGTGATGTAGTCTACTCCACCAATCTCAAATGCCATAACTTTATCTGTAGTTTGATCTAGAGCACTAATAAAAATTATGGGAATATTGGCAGTTTCTGCTTGAGATTTCAGTTGCCGACAAACTTCATAACCATTAATTTCAGGCATATTAATATCAAGCAAAATTAAGTCAGGAGGTTCTAGCTTTGCTGCCTGGATTGCCATTTTTCCAGAAACAGTTTTTCTAACGTTGAATCCTTGTAACTCTAGCATCTTGGATAGCAAGCGTAGATTGTCTGGGGTATCATCAACAAGCAAAATCAGATTAGATTTATTACTGTTTTTAGATATAGACATACTGAATACTATGGCAAGGAAGTAAGATTAATAATAGTTCCCACATGGAAGTTTTCAACTAAATTTTTTAAGGCATCTGCAAGTTGATGCTGATCTTCGGGTATTTGAGCAAAAAGCTCGTAGAGTTTTGTATCGTCAATTATCAGCGCTGCTTCATGGACTTGAGAAATCCAAGCGGTCGGCATAACCTGCAAATCTGATAAAGTCAATTGTTGATATTGGATTTTAGCTTCAGGCAGCTTTTGTTGATTATTTTCTGCATAGATGTAGCGCAAACTTAGATAGTGTGCCATTTTATCAAACAAAATAGTTTCTTCAAAAGGTTTAGTAACGAAATCATCACAGCCAATTTCTAAGATAGCTTTTCTGTCTTCTTCAAAAGCACTCGCAGTCAGAGCAATAATCTTTAGGTCTTTTCTTTGGGTAATGGCTCGAATTCGCTGAGTTGCTTCACGTCCATCCATCACGGGCATTTGTATATCCATCCAAATGAAGTGCGGTTCCCACTCTTGGCAAATATCAATTGCTTCTAAACCATTTTCCGCAGCACGCACCTCAAACCCAACAGACTTGAGCAGTTTGACGATTAACTGCCGATTTTCTGGGACATCTTCAACCACCAAGATACGGTAGTTAGGTTGCCCTGGTTGCAAACCAATGACTCGTCTTGTAGGTTGTGTGGGATGAAGAACATCAACTGTGTCAACTTGGGTGAGTTGAACTTGACAAGTAAAGGTTGAACCATGACCTAAGATGCTTCTAACTGTAACGTCACCTCCCATGAGTCTGGCAAATTGGCGGCTAATAGCTAGTCCAAGACCTGTACCCTGCATAAACTGTCGCCCACTTTTAGCTTGTACAAATGCTTCAAAGATTAATCCCAAATCATCAATAGCAATCCCAGGCCCGGTATCTTCAAGTTCAAATTCGACAACTATCTTGCCTTGGTCAGTTGCTAAAGATGAAGAAGTGCTGGGATAAGATACTCTGAGAGCTATGTAACCAACAATGGTAAATTTGACTGCATTTCCTATCAGATTAATGAGTATTTGTCGTAACTTGCCCTCATCACCACAAACAAACTGGCTCACGTTTTCAGCAATTTCAGTCACTAAACTCAGCCCCTTATCTGAAGCTTTCAGTGCTAACATTTCCTGAATAGAATAAATTAGACGATGCAAGTCAAAATAGCTTTCGTTCAGGGTTAGTTGACCAGCCTCAATTTTAGACATTTCCAAAACATCACTAATTAAAATCAGCAAATGCTCACCACTACGATTAATGATGTCTAAATTCTCTTGATCTTCTGGAGATAAAGAGCCATTACGGGTTATCAGCTGAGTGAATCCCAAGATAGCATTCAGGGGAGTTCTTAATTCATGACTCATTTTGGCAAGAAAATGGCTTTTGGCGCGGTTGGCAATTTCTGCCTGTTGAGCTGCCTCCTGTAGAGCCATTTGAGAAAACTCTAGTGCTGCCAACATGAGATTATTCCTCATTTCTTGTGCAACTTCAATTGCAAATGGTTGCCAGGGAAGTGATTTCTCTTGAACAGTTTCTTTCCAGAGTTCAAATGATTTCCGTGGAGTTAGACGCAGGTTATTGTCTGAGGTAATAGATGTCGGCTTATTAGGATTACCTGCCCAATGAACAATTTGAATTTGCTCTGGTCGAAACCAGATGATATGGTAAGACCGCTGGTTGAGAATAATTGAAATTGCGAGAATACCGCTGGCTATATCTTGGAAATTTCTGGCATTTGGGTAAAGTTGAGGTAGAGAATCTGTGTAATAAATCTCCTGTTGATTTTGGTTTTGTAGCCAGGTAACTAGCTCCTGAGTATCTGATTCAGAGGGAGTATTACCGATTAATATTAGTTGTCCTTCTAATAAGATGGCAGCACCAGTAGAGCGAACTAAATTCAAGACGCTGGATTCATTACGCTGGAATACATTACCGATGTAGTCTAATTTATTACCTAAATTTTGACTTAGCTGTACCTGAATTAATTTGACTTGTTGGCGGTAAAAGTTCAACAAGCTTTCCTGCTGATGAAGTAACTCAAGAGATGCAAACTGACCGATAAATTCACAAGTTTTGCGAATGTCATAATCAATATACTTGGGAGTGTAATGGTGGCAAGCAATCAAACCCCAAAGTCTGTTTTCATTGATTAGTGAAATGGACATTGAAGCAGCAACGCCCATATTTTGCAAGTACTCAACATGCAATGGTGATATACTCCTCAGTAATGCACCACTTAAGTCAAGAGGTCTATCTGTTAGGGGGTGATTTGTGGGAATTATTTTTACGGGCTGATAATTAATATCTGGAATAACTCGCAGCAAATTTTCATAGTAAAATTTTCTGGCTTGAGTCGGAATGTCAGTGGCAGGATAATGCAATCCTAGGTAACTTTCTAGATTACTTTGCTTATCTTCTGCAATCACAACTCCACTGTAGTCTGCTTCAAACCTGTAGAGCATCACCCGGTCAAACTGGGTTATATTTTTAACTTCTTGGGCAATAATGTGAAATAGTTTATCCAAATTGGATGCATTGCTGATGCTAGAAACTGCTTTTTCCAATTGATGATATTTTTCTAGACATAGACTTGTTTCTGTAGATGAATGAGGTTCCAGTTCCAGAATTAAAACATCATGAGAGCGATGTAACATTCCTAGAAAAGAATGAGGGCTTTTACTAGCCTCAGTTTTAATTTCAAATAAGTGGACAAAAGCCAAGTTATCTTGTGTCAAGGCATCAGTAATAAACTTTATTTGCTCGTGAGATAATAGGCAGGTTAAGTTTTGACCAAGTAAAAATTCTGCTGGAATGCCAAATAATTGATTTGTGTTTTCACTAACTTGTAAGATTTTGAGATGGGGTTCTTGTAAAGCCAGGAGTAGACCATGTGGCTGGATATGACCAGGAATATGGATTTGCTCTTGGTCACAGTTACTAATATCAATTAGTTCTGATATAGTAACTTCTGTGTTTTCCATATTTAAGTATTTTTGTTTTTTTAAAGTTATGTCTAATTTTACTCTTCTATTTATCAGGTGCGATGGCTATAGACTGCACCAAAAGTATGATCGGGATGAATTTCGATAACTAAATCAACGAATGTCGAAGATTTGGCTAAGGGGTTAATGAATAGTTCTGGGTGTAGCGATCGCCAAAAATAATTGACAAATTCTTCCACTGCCAATTCGGTCATTCCCGGTTTGCCAGCCGCAATCATCTGCCGTTCAGCCTGTTTGCGCCACTCTAAAGAACAGCGGTAATCTGTTGGGTAAAGTAAAATTAAGCTGTCTAAGCGCTCCCACAGGGGCAAATAATTTCTGAGTTGAAGATTCAGATCACGGGCAAATTGCCGATTCTCTGGGGTGATAATTGGTGGTGGTGCGATCGCAAATGCCTCTGGATCAATTGGTTGCACACCGACAAACCAACCTTCAAAGAGGACAATATCTACATCTGTAATTATTTCCGGAGTTGTGCGATCGCCTGCGCCTCCATAGGCAGATTTATCAAACCGGGGGACAATCACCGGATTCTCACCCCGACGGATGTGATCTAGGACATTTAAGCCTAAGTCGATATCGTGAGTACCTGGTGGGCCACGCCAAATCAAGCGGGGATCTTGCGCTTTTAAAATTAGGCGATCGCGATAAGTTTTGTATAAGTCATCCAAAGACAAACTCAGACTGCGGTATCCCAACTCTTGGAGAATCAAGCCCAGAACCTGAGACATAGTGGTTTTACCAGTACCTTGTCCGCCTAAAATCCCCTGAATTAAAGGTCTTTCTAAATTTTGGCGCTCTTTTGCTATTTTGATCCCCAAAGGCAGCCATAAGTCCCACAACACCTGCAACATCGTTTGGGGTTGCACCTGGAGGGTAGTTTCACAAAATTGGCTAAATACTGGGAGAACAGATTTGAGTAGGTGCGATCGCTTTTCGATCACCTCAGCCACATTTTCCGGTGTGATGCCAAAAGCTTGGGCCCTGAAAGTATCCGCCAGTGCTGCCTCGCATGCCCACATCTGCCAGGATTCATCTGTTGTATCCGTCGTCAAGTTAATCATCTATGCGCCCCTGTGGTGAGAGATCACGAACCCAGCTTAAAGGCTTCGATAAACAAGCTGTAGATGAAACCAACTTTCAGCAAGTTTAATGATTCTACCCAAAGCGATCGCCTAGCCAAAAAGCCACGACTATAAAATATCCTGCTGGTAACCTCGGTTAATAGGACTAAAAACCCAGCTACCACAATGTCCAATTCTGCCTTTTGTCCAGCGGTGGTAGACACTGCTGTGCCTAGAAAAAAACCAAATAAAAAACTAATTACCAGCAGCGAAAGCCGTCGCCAAGGATTGATAAACCATTGCCCCAATTGCCTAGCAATGGTGTCAAACAAGTTGTTAAGACGAGTATTTTGCATTTTGGGGACTTCTGGCGAAAAGTCAAGATATGTTGAAATATTCCCATATTCAGGATATCGGTTTTAGCATAAGCTTGTTTGATGGTGTCCCAAATTTTCAGTATTTATCAAATTTTATACAACATATCGTCTTGAGAGCAGTACAGATCCCCAAAAGATTTTCGTCCCTAGGGTGGTAACTCATGGCGTAGCAGAGTTATCTTAAAGATGAGGGGTGAAGTACCAAGGATGAACTATAGTTTTTAGATTAATTTGGAGGTTGCTAAAAGAATGCTTTGTTGGCGGGAATACCTGGCTGGTAAAAATTTCTTTTGGTGATTCTACAAATAAATTATTTCCTACATTTATTTTCTCAGGAAAAATGATACTTATGATACATTTTCCCGCCTGATTTTCAGAGAGTCTAAAAATGGGCAACTTTCTTTAATTACCATTTTGGGATCAGCGGCTAAGATTTGGTCAAGCCTAAACAAATAATTATTTCTAAAATCTATCCTTATGAAATCTTCCCTGTTTCGTAACTTTGCGGTTACTGCTTGTTCATTGGGACTGTTGGGATCACTTGTGGGATGCCTTGGTATGAGCGTATCCTTTGAGTCCACAAACCCAGAGGGATCTTCACCAACATCTACAGAGTCACACGAATTGCAGAGAAAAACCGACTCACCTGTTACACCAGCAAATGCAATTTCCGCTAGCGCCTCCACCCCGATTAACCAAGTAGATCTCAGTACGAGAAAGAATTCTCCTGCCTTGTTGGCATATCGTTTTGACTCAGCTGATAAAGCCAAAACTCAAGGAACTTTGCGAATGAGCAACCGAACAAATCAGCCTGTGAGGCTGGCACTATTGGCAAGACAGCCAGCAGTCAAGGGTGGTGACTCTCAAAAAACTCATAATGATATCCCAGCCCATTGGGATTTTGCTCCCCAAGAAGGTAGTCAAAAGGGGCTGGTTCTCTCTCTGCCTCAAGGTAATTTAAAGCTGTCCAAGGGAGATATTTTAGTGGCCTTTGCTCAGGATGGAACGCGTCGCTATTGGGGCCCTTATGTTGTCGGGGAAACTCCATCACCAGCAAGGAACCCCCAAAACCAAGAATGGCAACTGGTACTGAATCCATAGTGAGGACGGAGGACTTGGGACAAGGGAAGGAGCAGGAGAGAAAAATTAATTTTTTTACCAATTACCCAATCCCCAGGTGTGCGTAAATCCTGAGAACAAAATAGAACAACCAAACGACTATTGACTAGTGACTGTTGATTGTTGACTATTGTGAGAAGGACGCGATTAATTGTGTCTCTACGTATCGATTCATGAGGCTGAAATTGAGTGTTCTCCGTGCTGTTGAGCAGTGGTTCAACAATTTAGGAAAGCGTCCAGCCCTTGCTGTGACTGTGTCGATTCTGTGCTTGGTGCTGATTGGCTCTTTAGCTTTTGGGTGGAATTTGGGCAGCATTGGCTTGATTGATGAAACAGAGCCACTGTTTGCAGAAGCTTCCCGGCAAATGTTTGTCACCGGTGATTGGATCACCCCATATTTTAATGGTGAAACTCGTTTTGACAAACCTGCTTTAATTTATTGGTGCCAAGCGATCGCCTATGCAATGATTGGGGTAAATGAATGGGCAGTGCGTCTACCCTCGGCAATAGCGGCAATGGGTGTGATTAGCTTGGCTTTTTACACGGTACAGTGGCATCTGGCACAGAAAGATGAATTAGAGCAAGTGACAAATTCGACTCGTCGCTATTTAACAGCTTTAGTTGCAGCTGCTGTAATGGCACTCAGTCCCTTAATGATTATTTGGGGAAGAACCGGTGTCTCAGATATGCTGCTCACCGGATGTATCGGATCAGCTTTGTTATGCTTCTTTCTGGGGTACGCACAAAAGAAAGGGTCTGGGGACAAGAGAGGACAAGAGAGACAAGGAGAAAATTCTTCCTTGTATGCTCTCAATAGCCAATCCCCATTTCCTAATAAATGGTATTTAGCAAGTTATGTGCTAATAGCTGGGGCAATTTTGACCAAAGGGCCAGTGGGGATTGTCTTGCCTGGACTAATTATTGCTGCGTTTTTGCTGTATTTGGGGAAGGTGCGAGAAGTCTTGCAGGAAATGCGCCTTCTGGTAGGGATACTGATTATTTTAGGTTTATCAGTGCCTTGGTATGCGTTAGTGATATGGCGCAATGGCTGGAATTTTATTAACGCCTTTTTTGGTTATCACAACCTGGAACGTTTTACAGAAGTAGTTAATGGTCACAAAGGCCCTTGGTATTTTTACTTTTTGGTGGTGCTGCTGGGCTTTGCGCCATACTCGGTTTATTTACCAGCAGCAATGGTGAGGCTAAAATTTTGGCAGCGATCGCACTGGCGTACTCAAGAACGCTCTCAACAATTAGGTTTATTTGCTTGGTTCTGGTTTGTGATTGTGTTTGGCTTTTTTAGCATTGCAGTCACCAAACTCCCCAGCTATGTGTTGCCTTTAATGCCAGCCGCAGCTATTTTGGCGGCGCTATTATGGAGTAGCCTGTTGCCAGATAGGGAGACTTCTTTCACCCCATCTCCCCATCCCCCCATTTCTTCCTCTCTGTTCCGAGTAACTGGCTGGGTGAATGTCGCTTTTTTATCAGTTTTGTCAGTGGCACTGTTTCACCTACCCGAAATATTAGGCAGTGATCCTGCTGTACCCAACTTAGACGAATTGATTCAACAGTCGGGTTTAACAACATGGGGAGGTGTAATTTGGCTACTTTGTGCGATCGCGATCGCGGCTCTCCTACTGAGCCATCGCTGGCGTCCGATCATCAGCATTAATTTGCTGGGGTTTGTGGCATTTTTGATGATTGTTTTAATGCCAGCTATATTTTTGATGGATCGGGAGCGTCAGTTACCTTTAAGGGAATTATCTGCGATCGCCGCCCAAGAAAAACAACCAAATGAAGAATTGGTCATGGTTGGCTTCAAAAAGCCCAGTGTGGCTTTTTACAGCCGTGGTCGGGTAAATTACATAAAATTATCTCAAGAAGCAGTAGCCCATATTCAACGCCAGTCCGCCAAGAAATTACAGCCTCCATCGTTGCTGATTCTGACCGAGCAGAAAAGGTTGCTACAAATGGACTTACCTCCAGATAATTACAAGAGTTTAGGCACCAAGGGCGCTTATCAGCTGATTCGCGTTCCTTTGAAGAAAATCAAACCTAAAAACTTGGATATATCTTCATCAAGTTAGGGTAATTGGTAATTGGTAATTGGTAATTGGTAAAAAAATTAATTCTTCTCCCCAATCCCCCCAGTTCCCAATCCCTATTAACATTTTTCATGTTGGGATTTAACAACTAAAGCTTGACTAATCTGGTGTAGCAGATCTTCCATTGATATAGAACGGGGTAATACCTGGATAGCGATACCGCCGTGAGCTGCCGCTAAACTTCCGACAACAGTTTCTATAGACTCAAACCCATTTTTTCTAGACGAATCTATGTCCTGATGAGCAACCTGATTTAATCGCTGGTCAAGTACCAAAATTGGTGGCAAATTGAGAGGTAAATCTCCCAATGCTTTCAGTGCTTTTCGCACCTCTTTAGGTATGGCAGATTCTCCCAAGTAAATCAGCAGTAAGTCAACGCTTTGATGGCGAATCTGTTGTAGCACTTCTGCCCAGCAGCGACCCATCGCCGCTTTGAAGCCAGCAGTTTGTAAGTACTGAATTAAAGCTTGGAACCACTCAGATCCCCGTTCAGAGGATTTTTTTTCTGCCTGATGACCGCTTACCGATTTGCGTCTTACCTGTGGTAAATCGCGCAGCATCGTCAAATCCACCACTAAGATGCTGGGAGGGCAACAGATACCAGAGGCAATTTGCAGCACCGACAGTAAAGCATCTGTTTTTCCATTATGACTGCTGTTATCTCTGCCAAAAGGAGTTAAGTAAGGAAACACCGACAGTCCTGGTATCTGGGAAGCTGCCAAGGTGGTGGCGACATCGCAAGTTACCAGCGGTAGAGCTACCAAGCGGGGATACTTAGCCAACTGTTGCAGGTAAGTTTGAGCAGTGGAAGTTTCCACATCCAGCAAAACTACATCAAACTGCCACACCCGCGCCAAGAGTTCAGCTTGATCTAAATCATCTACTTCAATCACCCGATGTTCTCGAAGTGAAGGGTGGGGGTTAACCGATGCCAACTCCGGATTCACCAACCGGAGAATTCGCAGTGGGATTTTAGTTACATTAATTTCGTTACAGTCTGACCCCAGCTGCTGAACTTCTAATGTTGCCGCACATAACTTTTCTAACAGCGGTGTCAATACCTGATGCTCTACTGGTAAGTTCAAAAAGCCATCGGCCTGATTAGCATAAGCTTGCTCCTTTTCAGCACCCGTTGCTGTCACAATTACAGGAATGTGGCGAGTAGCGACATCAGACTTCAGTAAAGTCAGCACATCCCAACCTGATAGCAGAGGTAGCAACGGATTCAAGAAAATGGCTTTTGGTTGCAAGCGACGGGCTTTTTCTACAGCCTCTGTTCCCGAACGAGCAATCACTACCCGATAACCTAAACCTTTGAGGTGTTCGGTCAAGTCTTCAATATATCGGGCTACTGCCTCTACTACTAACACTAACCGCTGTGAGCTAGTGGGATGATGCTGTGATGGTGTACCGAGATGCCCAGATGATGAGGTAGAAAGTTCCCTGCTGCTGGTAAGGTTCTCCCAGTCTTCTGAGTTTGACCCTTCTGGCGAGCCGTTACCTGTTTTCGGAGGACTGGGCGGCAGGAGTAGCGTAAACTGGCTGCCTTTAGCTTCACGAGACAAGAAGCTGACATCTCCACCGTGGAGGCGAGCCAGGGCCCTGGTTAATACCAGCCCCAGACCAGTGCCCTCAAACTGCCGGGTGAGGGGATTTTCTAGTTGTTGGAATTTTTGAAAGATTAAGTGTTGCTGGTGTTCGGGAATGCCAATACCTGTATCCCACACTGTAAAGGCAATCCACCC
Source organism: Cylindrospermum stagnale PCC 7417 (assembly GCF_000317535.1). Lineage (NCBI taxonomy): Bacteria > Bacillati > Cyanobacteriota > Cyanophyceae > Nostocales > Nostocaceae > Cylindrospermum > Cylindrospermum stagnale. The sequence goes on along the minus strand of NC_019757.1, from coordinate 3,791,889 downwards.
TTCCCAACGACTTACCCGCAGCCCAATTTCTCCAGATATTTCTGTAAACTTAAAAGCGTTGGAAAGCAGATGTACCAGCATCTGGCGCAAGCGCAATTCATCCGCCACCATCTGGTCTAAACCTGGTTCAATGGCGAGGTTAAATTGGTGAGATCTTGAGGGTGTACTTTGATCAAGTCCTGCATGGGAGGCAATGCTTGTTTTATTCTGGAGCGTTTTTACTTCCGATAGGGCGCGTTCACACACAGCGCGAATTTTGACCGGAGCTAGCATTAGATCCATCTGTCCGGTTTCCATCCTGGTCAAATCCAAAATGTCATTGACCACACTCATCAAGTGGCGTCCACTTTGATGAATTAATCCGGCATAACGGGCCTGACGCTCGTTGAGTTCTCCCAACTGCTGATCTACAAGTAACCGCGACAAACCCAAAACCGCGGTTAGGGGTGTCTTCAGTTCGTGACTAATACAAGCTAAAAATTCATCTTTTAAACGATTCAGTTGAATCAGATCAGCATTTTTGGCTGCCAGTTCTTTGCAAAGCTGCTGCTGCTCGGTAACGTCAGTCGCTAACACCAACCACAGATCCTCGGTGCTGATTACTGGTTCCTGAGACCTCAGGGTAATTTCTGAATTAGAACTCAAGACTTTCAATTCAGGACTATCTAATGGGATTTTGGCAAACTGCCAGACTCTCTCTTGACCATTTTGCACTTCGACGACGCAGGTACAAGTGCCCAGACGACTATCCAAAAAGCAGCGAGATGCAGTATTTATCGGTAATGGCGACTCTTGAAAGTTGTTCACGACCGGTGGCAAGCCTGTTTGCAGCATTGCTTCACTGCTCACCGACCAGGTATTTTCTCCTGGATGCTGTTGCATCGCCTTGGGTGTATCCTCGTCTTCATTACCTCTGCCATTAGGATGAACTTTGACGGCTTTTTGGCTGGAGTATTCTGGTTGTTTAGCGTTAGCAGGGGCAAGTATGGCCTCTACCTCTTGCCTCACACCTTCTGGATCTTTCAGTACTCCCAATTGTTGCCACCAAGCTGGATTTTGTGTTACCACTTCGCCAGTACTTGTTTGTAGCATCAAAGGCCAAGGCAGTCTTTCTAACAACTGCACCAATGGCTTGTGTCTTACGGGCTGAGGTTCTTTTGGCGATGGGCTAAGGTGGGGCGTAGGTGAACGCATTCTGGAGTGTGTTTTCTCGCCAGCATCATACTCTGTGGCAGTCCCCTGAGGGGAGCGCTGGGCGGTTGAGGCAATTGCTACTTTTTCTTTAGTCAATAATCGCAACAGGCGTGAGCTATCTACTAGCCCCAAAAATTTCTTCTCTGAGTCAATCAGTGCCCAATCTAAATTTCGGTTTTTTTGGGTTTGTTGGTAACGCAACAACAAGCAAAATTTCTCCAGCCGTTCAGCAGCTGGTATTGTTTGTATTGGCTCAACAAGGGCTACGCCCACGGTTGACAGTGGCTGTTGTAAATTGAAAACCTTGTCACCATCGGCGGCTGCCAATAATTTTTGGATTAAACGGGCAGAGTGCAACAACCCGATGGGGCATTGTTGTTGATTAACCACTACCAAGCGATCGCACTGCTCTTGCTCAAAAATCTCCAGCACCACTGCCAGAGTACTTGTTTCTAAGCAGCTGGGCACCGTTGCTAGAAAGTCATAAAGTGGGTACTGTAGCATTGACATAAGGCTTCGGGGGTCATTCTTCCTGTGGGAACCTCCAGCATCACCATCGGCCAAAATGCTGATGGTTTTTGCGCCTGAAGCAATCTCCTCTCAGAAGACTCATATAAGCGATTCTGGTGACAATTTCAACGCCATTGAAACAATGGGCTTTACCTTCACGGACACTTGGTTGCGTCCAATCATTTTCAGAGTGGCAGTGTTTCCCTTTGCCACTCCTCATTTTGAGCGACTATCCTCACCAGTGTCCTACTGGTATTGAAACTCCTCATCGATAGCGACAGCTAAAACAATTATGGCTCCAAAGATTCGCTTTAGAACCTTGAGGAATTATAATGATTTAGAATGCGACAACACTTTAAGTTCGTTTAAGTATCTTATCAAGGAGCGAAATAAAAAAATCTATATTCAGATAGATATACATAATGTAAATTTTAAATTAGCTACTACACCCTATGACCGCCATTTGCGTCATCAACGACCATACAAGTCTTAGCACTCATTCACTGCACCAGGTTGTTGAGTAGCCAGCACTAACCTTTGGCGAGCGAGCCTTAAACACCCAGTCTTGATCTAAAACCGTTTGCCACACTACATCAGCCCACCAGTCTTGGACTGGGTGATTTTCGGAGACATATAAGCAATAGATGTTATTACCCATATTGATTCTGCAACCGGATGTTAAAAAAAAATTAAATCACTCAACGGGCCTGGCCGCAGCACAAAGCTTGATCGGGCAAATGTGGAACCTAATTGATGCTACTATTTACCGATTGCACTACATGCTTGTTGCTACCGCCACACCTGCCAAAATCGGCTATTCACCGAAGTGGGTACCACCAAAACCACATCAACAACTGACTGATAAATATGCCTATGTATTGGCATGTTACAAGCCGAAAAACCAGCAGTATTTTCAGCAGATGAGTCAGATGGAGCGGCAAGAATTGTTGCATAAAATAAAATCAGACTACCGAGATATTCTTATAAATTACTTTACAACAGACAAAACATTAAAAGAAAAAATTGATAAATTTATCAACGCCCTATTTTATGCTAATATTCCTGTGCCGCAAATCATAGAAGTTCATATGGAAGTGATTGACGAATTTTCCAAACAGCTAAGATTAGAAGGAAGAAGCGATGAATCATTACTTGATTACCGTTTGACATTGATAGATATTCTGGCACATCTGTGCGAAATATATAGATCTTCGATTTCTAAATAAATAGAATTCTTTGAAGTTAAAATCGGCGCCAATTGCCGTTGTTAATTTTTTTTAATAGCCCAGCAAACCTTGTATTTATACGTTTACATCTAGCCTGTACCTTATATGAATAAAGCCAGAAAGACCTATGTTCTCAAGCTTTATGTAGCTGGGAACACACCCAACTCAGTACGGGCATTAAAAACACTCAAAAACATTTTAGAGCAAGAATTTCAAGGTGTTTATGCTTTAAAAGTAATAGATGTCCTGAAAAGCCCACAACTAGCAGAAGAAGATAAAATATTGGCTACGCCGACGTTATCTAAAATTTTGCCCCCACCAGTTCGCAAAATTATCGGTGATCTTTCAGACAGAGAAAGAGTATTGATAGGATTAGATTTACTTTATGAAGAATTGAGTGAAGAAGAAGGGCAAGAGTAAAATATTTAGTTAGCCAAATTGATTACAAAGTTTAGTAATAGAGAAACTGGGTTAAATACCCATTTGAGATCAAGCAATGAGTGAAAAAGACCAACCAGAGCCAAACAAAACACCGATTGGGGGTGTAGAAAAAATCCGCACAATGATAGAGGGCTTTGACGACATTAGTCATGGTGGTTTACCGATTGGCAGAACTACCTTAGTCAGCGGTACCTCTGGAACAGGCAAAACTTTATTATCTCTTCAGTTTCTCTATAACGGGATCACCTGCTTTGATGAAGCAGGTGTATTTGTTACCTTCGAGGAATCACCCAGTGACATTATTAAAAATGCCAATATTTTTGGGTGGAATTTGCACCGCCTCATTGAGGAAGGTAAATTATTTATTCTGGATGCATCCCCCGATCCTGAAGGTCAAGATATCGTTGGTAACTTTGACCTTTCGGCCCTGATTGAGCGCTTACAATATGCCATTCGCAAATATAAAGCAAAACGAGTCTCTATTGACTCCATAACCGCAGTATTTCAGCAATACGAAGCTATGGGAGTAGTGCGGCGGGAGATTTTTCGTTTGGTAGCACGTCTCAAACAACTGAGTGTGACAACTATCATTACGACCGAACGTAGTGAAGAATATGGACCAGTCGCTTCTTTTGGGGTGGAGGAATTTGTTTCTGATAATGTCGTCATTGTTCGCAACGTTTTAGAAGGAGAACGCCGTCGGCGCACAATTGAAATTCTCAAATTGCGCGGGACAACTCATATGAAAGGTGAGTATCCTTTTACAATTACCAATGCAGGAGTCAACATCTTCCCCTTGGGAGCGATGCGTTTAACCCAAAGGTCATCCAATGTGCGGGTGTCTTCGGGAGTCAAAACCCTAGATGGAATGTGTGGAGGTGGTTTCTTTAAAGATTCGATTATTTTAGCCACAGGCGCCACTGGTACTGGTAAAACCCTATTAGTCAGCAAGTTTATTCAAGATGGTTGCCTCAGTGGCGAACGGGCGATATTATTTGCTTATGAAGAATCTCGGGCTCAACTATCCCGCAACGCCTCTTCCTGGGGGATTGATTTTGAGGAGTTAGAAGATCAAGGGTTACTCAAAATAATTTGTACCTATCCCGAATCCACTGGTTTAGAAGACCACTTACAAATTATTAAGTCAGAAATTGCTGCCTTTAAGCCAGCTCGTATTGCCATTGACTCCCTCTCAGCTCTAGCTAGAGGTGTGAGTAATAATGCATTTCGGCAGTTTGTGATTGGTGTCACAGGTTATGCGAAACAAGAAGAGATCACTGGTTTCTTTACCAACACAACTGACCAATTTATGGGATCACATTCGATTACGGATTCTCATATTTCCACGATTACTGACACAATTTTGATGTTACAATACGTAGAAATTCGTGGGGAAATGTCGCGGGCTATTAATGTATTCAAAATGCGGGGATCGTGGCATGATAAAGGCATCCGTGAGTACAATATAACAGCGGATGGTCCCGATATTAAAGATTCATTCCGTAACTACGAGCGGATTATCAGTGGTGCTCCTACCCGCGTTAGTATAGATGAAAAGGCGGAACTTTCTCGCATTGTCAAACGTTTTGAAGATAAACAGAGTTCCGATTCTTAAATTTAGTGTAGTACTATATTCTTTCCTAAATTTAGGATTGTGCTATATTCTGTGGTGAAGACAAGTATTCTGCCGCTAGATTGATTTTCGTGTGAGGAGATGCGGTGAAAGGACAGCAATTATTCCATAGCTTCTTACCAGGTGTGACTGCAGCGGTATTAACGACTCAGCCCGCTTGGGCTAGTACTGTAAAAGTAAGTGGGGTACAGCTGGCGTCTTCTCCTACTGTCTCGACTTCTGCTTTTGGTCGAACATTGGCTGCGGAAACCATGAATCCGCAACAGTTTAATACTACAGGCGATAATTCTTCAGCCCTAGTAACTGTTCCTGGTTTGACTAAACTCAGCGTGAACCCTGTTAGCAATCTCAGTTTTCCAGAGATTATGACTGGAAATACTGCTGTACCAACAGAACAAGTATCGAGGAAAGACGAAGGTAGATTTTCCAGCTTGCCACTTACCGCAGATCCTTCCCACATAATAGATGGGAATCGTTCTGTTGAGAGCCAGCAAAAACAAAGTAAATTACCCAGTTATGGGCAGAAATTAGAGAGTTCTAGATCAATTATCTCTTCTGTCCCGAAAGAAACTTCGCGAATGTCTTCTTCACAGCAGCCAGTAGTCCAGAAGCAAAAACCTGATAAACAGTTGCAGACAGTTTTACCAAATTCTGTTACGGGTGCAGGAATAGCAAAGCTTTTGGCGTCGCACAGATGCCTACAGAACGAGAGTCCAAAGCTAACTACTTCTTCTGCTTCTTTGCTCCTAGCTTCAAGGGCCTGCTCACAACAAAATGTCACCGGAAAGAAGCTGGCCCAAAGTAGTACCCCAACGAGATCAGAAAACGTAACGCCTGCACCTGCTGGTTCTGTGACAATTCCGACGACATCAGGAAATGTAACGCCTGCACCTACTGGTTCTGTGCCAATTCCTGAGAATTTAAATCCTAGCCCCAATCCTTTGCAATTTCCTACTAAAACAGAGGAAGTGACGCTTCAGGGAAATCAGCCGATTACTTTGGCCCAGGCTTTGGAGTTGGCAAAGCGGAACAATCGTGATCTCCAGGTGTCAATCTTGGAGCTAGAACGCACTCAAGCGGCTTTACGGGAAGCACAAGCTGCTTTGTTTCCTTCTTTTGACCTAAATACCAATATCTCTCATGGTCGGAGTGCTGGGAATACGCTAACAGCCAAGCAAGCAGATACTACAGCACCTGACAATACGACTTTCACAGGTCAAGCAGAACTGTCGTATAACATCTATACTTCTGGGAGACGAGAAGCAACCATTAAACAGGCTGAAGAGCAGGTTCGTTTCAATGAGTTGGCTGTAGAGAGTAGGTCTGAGGATATCCGCCTGAATGTCGCCAGAGAATACTACGATCTGCAACAAGCAGATGAGCAAGTACGCATAACCCAGTCGGCTGTAGAGAATGCCCAGGCTAGTCTGCGAGATGCACAAGCGCTAGAGCGAGCTGGGGTGGGTACTCGGTTCGATGTGTTGCGATCGCAGGTGAATTTAGCAAATTCCCAACAAGAACTAACTAATGCTCTTGGACAACAGCAAATTGCCCGTCGTCGTTTAGCAACTCGGTTGAGTTTGCCGCAGTCGGTGAATATCAGTGCGGCAGATCCTGTGCAATTAGCTGGTCTTTGGAACCAGTCGCTGGAACAAAGTATTGTGCTAGCTTATCAAAACCGCCCGGAACTACAACAGCAGTTGGCGCAGCGCAACATTAACGAGCAACAGCGAAGGCAGGCACTTGCGGCCCTAGGGCCGCAAGTGAGTTTGGTTGCCAACTACGACTTGCTAGACCAGTTTGATGATGGGTTCAACGTGAGCGACGGTTATTCGGTGGGAGTTAGGGCAACCCTGAATTTGTTTGATGGGGGAGCAGCAAAAGCCAGAGCGTCTCAGGCCAGAGCTAATATTGCGATCGCCGAAACTCAATTTTCCGAGCAGCGTAACCAAATCCGCTTTCAGGTGGAACAAGCCTTTTCTAACCAGCTATCTAATTTAGAGAATGTGCAAACCTCTAATACAGCCCTAGAACAGGCTAGGGAAGCTCTACGTTTAGCGCGTTTGCGATTTCAAGCTGGTGTAGGTACTCAAACCGATGTCATTAACGCAGAAAACGACTTAACAAGATCTGAAGGTAATCGCATTCGGGCTATTTTGGATTACAACCGTGCCTTGACTGATTTACAACGATATGTGACATCAAGGGCATTAAATAAGTAAAAAAACCTTCTCATCTCTACCTGATGTATCTGCCGACTGAGGGATAACCGCTCCTATGCACCCTTGTCCAGTAGACACTAAACATCAGCACGGGTAGATTTGAGAAAGTTTGCTTTTTCAGAATTCCTTCCTTACAGCAGTATTTCTGCTCAAAAGCTCAAATAAGCCTCATTTGGCAGTAATTACACTGCTAAATGGGGCTTTTTGGTCAAAAAAATCTATATTAGATTCGGTCTGGCTCTAACAGCGTTGTTATTTAGCCATGACAGGTCAAACAGTTGAATCAAAATTGAACTAACATAACTGAGTGTTCAACCGCTCTGCTTGTCAAAAACTCATGACTACAGTGACATCGAAAGAAATTGCACAGTTTCGCTCTCAATTAGCAGATGATCCTCAAGCGATGGAAGCGCTGGACTTGATTGAGGACTGTGAGGGAGACTTAGAAGATGCAGCAATGACGCTAGCCATTCGGGCAGGACAGCAACCAGAACGAGCAAATTCAGAGTGGTTAGATGCTTTGGCGAGAAAATGGCGTGCCATCATTTGTGAAGACGAATATCGGCAAGACTTGTTGAATAACTCAATTCTGGGGATGATGGCAAACCTCAAAAGAATGCCGACGTTTCCCAAAATTTTAGCAACACCAGTTTTAATATATATCCTCAAACAAGGTGTGAACAATTTCTGTGAGCCGCTGGATTCGCTCAAGTGAATCCCCAGAGAGGCGACAGTTGGGTATTCTGACTAAAGACTCCAAGGAGCCAGACTGATTCGACCAGGGCTGATACGCTGATAATAAAGCCAAAAAATCTATCAGATAACTATTGTTAAATTAATGAATTACCTTGTTGCCGTATTACCAGACCGCATCCAAGCCGAAGCTGCGTACCTAGCCTTAGAAAGAGAAGGCATCAAAAGTACTATCCTCGGTAGGGGGTACAAAACCGCTGACGAGTTCGGCTTGATTGACCCAAAAGAGCAAGCCAAAAAGCAAGCCCGGCTAATGTCATACTGGCTGGTACCATTTGGCTTTTTTGCCGGGTTTACTTTCAGCGTCATTACTGGTTTGAATACCTTTGCTTGGGCGGGGGAAATTGGCGATCACATCATTGGGGGGCTGCTAGGCGCTGCTAGCGGTGCTATGGGTAGTCTGTTTGTTGGTGGTGGCGTTGGCTTAGTCGTGGGTGGTGGTGATGCTTTACCCTACCGCAACCGTTTGGATCTGGGTAAATACTTAATTGTGGTTCAGGGTACTGAAACTGTCTCTCGGCAAGCTACTCGCATTTTGCGTCAGTTTGAGCCAGAAAATATCCAGGGTTATGCCGATACAACAGGCGGTTAGTGCATGAATAATTCGTGGCAAATCACAACACGGCGTCTGGAGTTGCTGCCTTGTTCTTTGGAGGTAGCCGAAGGTGTGGCGCGCAAAAATAAATCACTCGTAGAGGAGCTTTTAGGGGTGAAGGTTCCTGATGATTGGTATGCTTCTGAGGTGCTAGATTTTTTCCCTATTTATGCTCAGATGCTGTTAAATGATCCATCCCACCTTGGTTGGGGTGTGTGGCTGATGATTCACCTTGAAGATTCAACGCTGATTGGTGATTTAGGATTTGGTGGCAAACCCGATGAGCAAGGAACTGTGGAAATGGGTTATGAGGTGCTGCCGGCGTATCGCCATCAGGGATATGCTTTTGAAGCGGTTGAAGCACTGGTAAATTTTGCTTTTACTCAGCCGGAACTTCAGAAAATTATTTCCTATTGTCCACAGGATCATCCTGCCTCAATTCGGATTCTGGAAAAATTAGGAATGAAAAATTTGGCAAGATTTGATTCACCTGATTATCCATCTGCGCCTATCTTGACATGGGAGATGGAGCTAGAATCAAAAAGTGGCTCTCAGTCATTGACTCAAAATTTATAACTTTTGTGAATGTTACCTAGAGAAGAACTTTTAAAGGGTGTTGAAAATCGAGATACTGTAGCACGTGTGATCGATCAGGCGGAGCAAGCGATCAAAACTTGGGAAGTAGTAGTGACTGATTTTCTGTCTCCGCCGGAGTTGGCGGAAGTTCAGCGGGTGTTCAGTCGGTTAACAGATGTGCAACTGGTGGCCTGGGGTGGATATCCCCAAGCTGAACGCCAAAGAATTGCGATCGCACGTTCGGAACTTCCCCTAGATCAATCCCAAGTCGCTCTCGTCGTTCTGGAGATTGCTGGTAATTTTCTGTTCGATACCGCTACTCACCGCGACTTTTTAGGCGCGATGCTGGGGACGGGAATTATTCGCGAAAAAACCGGGGATGTAATTGTTTTGGGGGAACGGGGTGCTCAAACAATTGTCGCCCCGGAGTTGGCGGAATTTTTGGAAATGAGTCTTCAGCAAGTGCGATCTGTGCCTGTGAAAACTCGGCGGATTGATTTCAGTGAGTTAAAGGTACGGGAACCGAAGAAAAAAGAATTAACCACTGTGGAGGCTTCTTTGCGCTTAGATGCGATCGCCTCCGCTGGTTTTGCCATGTCCCGCAGCAAAATGGTAGATTTCATTGACTCCGGTGATGTTCGCGTTAATTGGAAGGAAGTCACCCAACCTAGCGCCCAAGTTAAATCAGGTGACTTAATCGCTATTCGCAGTAAAGGACGTTTAGAAGTTGGGGAAATCGCTGTCACCAAAAAAGACCGCTATCGGGTGCAATTGACGAGATATATGTAAATTAATTCGCTGATGATTTAAACTGTTTTGCCAAAATATTTACCAGAGATTCTCGTGGTAAAAATCTGTGCATATTGGCGATTAACTTATTTCCCAAACCACCGCTTACCACTGTAGAATCTCCCTTTTCTAAAGCTTGCAGGGCATCGCGTACCACTTCTTCAGGAGTAGATATCTTATTAGTTTTACCCGTTACAGATTTCGGAACCTTAGCTTCAGCAAAAAAGCCTGTTTCTGTTGGACCTGGACAAGCTACCAAGACACGAATGCCATAATCACGATTTTCTACCCATAGTGCTTGACTAAAACTAATAATAAAAGCCTTACTAGCTGCGTAAACAGAAAGGTAGGGCATTGGTTGAAATCCCGTAATTGAGGATACATTAATAATGCTTCCTGCACGGCGCTGCCGCATTAGGGGGAGAAATTTATGGGTTAAATCGACCAATGCCAGAATATTTAATTGAATCATCTTGATTTGCCGTTCTCCATCCCCTTCGGCAAAGTCACCATAGTCACCAAAACCTGCATTGTTAATTAACAAATCAATAGTTAATCCCTTGTCTTTGATAGCATAAAATACGGCATCAGTAGCATTAGCTTCTGTGAGGTCTTTAACTATCACCTCAACTTGAATTTTATATTGCTCTTGTAATTGTTTAGCTAGTTGGTTCAGTTTCTCTGTTGAACGAGCTACCAGCACAAGATTTGTCTTCCGGGCGGCTAGTTCTTGGGCAAAAGCTTTACCAATACCACCAGACGCCCCGGTAATTAAAGCTGTTGACATTCTAAGTATTATCTGATTTATTCCATCATCTTATAAATATTAGCAAGGCAATGCAGAGTTAATAGGCAGACAAATCAAGATTTTGGTCTGAATGATTTCCTGATTTTCATGGCTATAAGCTGGAATTTAGGTGATTTTTACCCAAAAAAAGTGGATTTAAGTCAGTATTAGGTAATACTTAATTCAGTACCAATAATAATTTATGACCTTTTTACACAAAATCTCCCAGAAAATTCTGCGTAAAAATTCTCAAAACAACTCTGGGATTAACCCTACCACCAGCCAGCAACCTGTCGTTCTCCAGGTGGGAGCAATATCACCACAGCAAACGGTTAAAAAAGCGAAGGGGGGTATATTTGGCAAAATTTTCTGGTTAGCAATACTTTTCGGCATTCCTGCGGCTGTGGTTTGGGTGGCAAATTTGCCTTATCCGGTAATTCGCCGTCCTGTGTCTAAGAATGCGCCGATTTTGCTAGCACCCAGCTATGTGAATATGGATAATCACTATCGACTGGCGTTAACTTCTTTGGAACAAGCAGAACAATTGATTGAACAAGCCACGAGTGCAGCGGATTTAGTTTTGGGAGAAGAAAAGCTGAAAGAGACAGAAAAACATCTGAATGAGTTGCCGACTTGGGTTGTTAATGATGGCTTAGAATATAGATATTGGTGGTATGACTCGCGATTTAGTGTTTATGGTTTTAATGCGGCTCGGAGCAAAGTTGGTTTGTTAGCCGCTAAGGTCTTTCAAGAGAAAAATGCTCAAACGTTGCTGACGCACAATACACAGGCGCTGTTGCTGGCAAAACAGGATTATCAACAAGCGACAACTGCAACAAGTAAGGCTTTGGCGATCGCTAATTGGCGAACAGCCCTAAATCAATTAGAGCAAATTCCTAGTCAAACCCTAGCCGGCAAAACCGCCCAAAATCAACTAGAAACCGACAAGCGCGAATTTGAGGAAATTATCGGTTTAGCCGCAGGAAGCGATCGCATCAGTGGATTAATCGCCGCAGCAAGGCAATTTTCTTGGCAAGCCGCTAAAGCTGGGCAAAATCCGCCCCATTCTGTTGTTGAATGGCAACAAATAGAAAATTTATGGTCAGAAGCAATTAAGCGACTCAAAGAAGTTTCTTCAGAAGATGTAGCAGGTTACGCCGAAGCGCAGAAATTATTGGCAACCTATGAAACTAATTTAGGACAAGTGAGAATCCGAAAGCAAGCCGAGGAAGATTCTCTAGCGGCTTTAGAGTCAGCGCAACGGGAAATCCAAAACTTACTCGCTTCCATCCCCAAAGATGCCAAGGATTTAGATCGCAATCGGGTAAGCAGCGATTTGCAAGGAATTATCAATCGTCTGGAAAAGGTGCAAAATGGGACTACAGCTTATCTAAAGGCTCAAGAACTATTACTCTCGGCAAAGAATAAACTCCGCCAGCTACAGCCAAAATAAATAAATTGCCTCTGGCTATTGACTCATTAGCAAAAAATATGCTATATTAGATATTCATTGCTTAAGGACGTATAGCTCAGTTGGTTAGAGCGCTACGTTGACATCGTAGAGGTCACTGGTTCGAATCCAGTTACGTCCATTCACAATTCATATACAGCAAGGGTTTCAGAAATAACTGGATTTGAAAACTTCCAGTTTACACCCTCTATTGACACAAATCTGACTTACTTTTAGTATCAGATTAGTATCCTAATTTTGTATCCTATGGCTAAGGCTCCAGCAGGAACTGTACACATAGAGTGCTTCAGAGACAGGTTGCGCCTAAGATTCACCCACAACAGTAAGCAGCACACTTTAGCTCTTAAACTAGCTGACACTCCAGTTAACCGCAAAGTGGCAGAGGGAATAGCCTCAGAGATAAGCAGAGACTTACTACTAAAGACTTTTGACTCTTCCAAGCTAATTAATTACAGGGGTGATACTAAACAAGATACTAATCAGGAAAGAGTCACTATAGGGGACATGTTTGACTTGTTCACTGCCCACCGCTCTAAAGGTAATGACCCCTTAACCTCTCAGAAATATACAGCAACTCTACGCTACCTAAAAGAGTTTGTTTGTGATAATGGAATAGATGTAGGGTGTCTAGCAGATAAGCCTGCTGAGTTTCTAGGTTCTGTATGCTCTGAGCAGTTTGCAGAGTGGGTTAGGCAAAAGTCAGGTGATAGAGTGTTTAAAGAGAGAATAGGTTTACTTAACGCTTGTTGGGAGTGGGGTAAATCTAAACATTGGGTGGGATCTAATCCTTGGTTGGAGATATACCAATCTATTAAGATTTCCCCTAAGCAGAAACCTAGACCTTTCACCTCAGCAGAAGTCAAGCAAATTATAGAAGCCTTCCAAAATGACCCACACTACAAACACTACTCAAGTTATGTTACCTTTGCCTTTGGTACAGGGATGAGAACTGGTGAGCTTAATGGACTACTTTGGAAGCATATTTCACCAGACTATAAAACTGTATGGGTAGGTGAAAGTTTAGGAAGAGGGAAAATAAGGAAAGCTGCTAAAAATCACAAGGATAGAGTTATCAGATTAAGTCCTAAAATGCAGCAGATATTAATAGAGAAAGGACTTAAGAATCCTGACCCAGAATCCTTTGTTTTCACTACAAGGCAAGGTAACCCTATTGATGATCACAACTTCTGTCAGAGAGCATGGAAAGCAATCTTAACAAGATTAGGTATCAGTTATAGAAAGTTCTACTACTCAAGGTCAACATACATATCTCATGCTTTGACTGCTGGTGTCTCTCCCTTAGAGGTAAGTGAACAAACAGGTCATGACACCAGGACAATGTTAAGGGACTATGCTGCCTGTATAAAGAAGACTGAAATACCAGAATACTTTTAAATTTGTTCTGAATAAAGTACTTAAGGGTAATTAAGTGATTGATTTACTAATCATTCAGTAAGTAGATTAAGCTGATTTAATAAGTAAATTGAAGAGATAAATCACTGAATTATCAGGTTATTAAAGGAAGGGGTAGGTAAATAAGCCTTAAAAAACCTACTTAAAATGGATGGTAGAAGATACCTGAAACCTAGTTAGCATAGGCTGTTGAGCCTTGTAGAGGGTGCTAATGAGAGGGCTGAATTGAGTGAGGTTGAAGCTTACTATATTAAGTTTACTTTGTCAAGTTGAGGGGGTTAAGTTTCCTTAATTTAGTCTGCTCAATTCAGTTTGCTTAAGTTAGCTCTCTTACTTTTTAGTAAGCTTAATTAGTTGATTTAATTTAGTTAGCTGAATTAACCCACTCAACTAAGGCAACTGAATTAAGTTTACTAAGAGTAGAGAGCTAAATCAGTTTACTAAAGGTAAGGAGACTGATAGTAGTTACCCTATGGTTAAAAGTTACCTTATGGTTGTACATGAGGGCTGGAGTATACTGCAATAAAACAAACTGAAGTTGGGTTGGGTCGACTATCAATCGCTAAGGACAATTGAATAATTGATTAGATTTGTAGAAAATTCTCTATAATTTGAGCACATTCTGACACAGTATGTAACAATTAGATATCCACCAGGTTAAGCAAGTAAATAAAATGACTGATAAGAAACCTAACCAAAAGGAGCTACCACCTTTAGAGAATACAATAGAGGAGCTAATTGAGTACTTTAAACCTTATCTAACAAAAAATTATGAAGATTATCATACTTTAGGGGGAAACACCAGTAATAACTGGGTTGATATAGGGGAGGAATCTCTTAGTGGACATATAGAAGAAAAGTCAAAGATTATATTCAATGAATATGGTATGCAAGTACTTTGGATACCAGCCTGGATTGAGGGAATGCTGGCATTAGTAAGAAGTGGAGGCAATGTTGAGGGTGTTTTACAATTCATAAGAGACTGGAAAGGCTACTATCCTAAGCCAAAATGGACTCCTATCCAGAAATAAACTAAATAACTCAAAGTGCCAGTAAAACCCCTTCTAGCAGATAAGGGTTAGATTATTATTACCTCAATTTTAGTTGAACTTAATCAATAGATAACAATAACTTAAGTTAAACCTAGTTAACTGTAAACATTAGTTATTAGTTAATTAACTGTTTTTAATTAATAATGTTTACTGTCACAACTCAAGAATTGCTGACGATTCAGGCGCATTCAGATGTTGTTGACGGTATTGCCTTTAGTCCAGATGGTCAAACTTTAATTAGTGGTAGTCGTGACAAGTCGATTAAATTTTGGGACGTAAAAACTGGTGAACTAAAAGCAACTATTACCGAAGGTTTGGCTAAGGTTTATGGAATTGCGTTGAGTGCAGATGGTCGGTATTTAGTGAGCAGTGATAATCAGAAAACTATTAAGGTTTGGCAGTTATAACTTTACTGCTACCCATTGTGTCACAGTTGCCATTCCCCGCCAACCTAAAAATTTACCAATGGGTTCAGCGCGTTGAATCGTAATTCGGGTGAAATTACCGCCTAGTTTTTCGTACCATTGAAATAAGGTTTGCTCACCTTCAAGAGTGACAACATTCGCCACTATTCGCCCACCTGGACGCAATGCTTCCCAGCAAATATCAAAAAGTCCCGGTGCTGTCACCCCACCACCAATAAAAATAGCATCTGGTTTGGGTAAGTCTTTGAGGACATCTGGCGCTTTACCTGCGATGATTTGCAGATTTGGCGTACCGAGAGATGCTGCATTATCAGCAATATAATTTAGTCTAGATGAATTTTGTTCAATGGCGATCGCACGACATCGAGAATGACTCCGCATCCATTCAATGGAAATTGAACCACAACCTGCGCCCACATCCCATAATAATTCCCCTGGTAAGGGCGCTAAGGTTGATAAAGTAATCGCCCTCACTTCTCGCTTTGTTAGCTGTCCATCATGGTGATAGGCAAAATCTTGCAGTCCTGGTAATCTGGATAAAGCGATAACTCCCGTATCTGCGATACAATCAATGGCGATCGCATTTAAAGCGGCGATTTCTGTCTCTTTCCAAGATGCCGCAAGGCTTTCAACTATCCGTTCCTCAATCCCACCCATCCGTTCCAAGACAGTGATTTTGGTATCACCATAACCGCATTTTGTCAATATCTCCGCCACAATTCCCGGCGTTTCTTTTCCCTCACTCAAAATCAATAATTTCCCACCGGGATAAATGTAAGATTTCAGCAAAGCGGGTGGACGTCCGCATAAACTCAGAGTTTCCACTTCTGTTAATGACCATCCCAATCTAGCGCAAGCGAGGCTAAAGGCTGAAGCTGCGGGGATAATTGTGATTTCTGAGATGGGAATGCGTCGTGTGAGAGTCGCACCAATGCCGTAACACAACGGATCACCACTTGCTAATATACAAATTAATTCACCCCGCCGCTGGATAATTTCTTCTACTGTGGCGCTAATTGGGGATTTCCAGGGGATTTTTAGGCGTTGGTCATTGGGGGGTAACATAGCCAAATGGCGATCGCCTCCCACCAGAATTTTAGCTTGGTTAACTAGAGAAAGTGCGATCGCGCTTAATCCCTTTAACCCATCTTCACCTATTCCAACAATCGAAAGCCATTTCTGCGTCATATCCTCTGTAGTTAGCAATTTGCATTTTGCTAACCATTTTGTTTTATTGTGTTTCCAGCCAAACCGCTAAATCATCCAAACTCACAAAATCTAACAAAGCTTCCCCCAAAGCTTCCAACTGTTCCAGCGATAAACTCGAAATCTGAGAATTTAACTCACTAGAAATTTCACCAAATCGCTTAGTCAGTAAACGTAGAACAAATGTTCTTGCCTCCTCTTGCTTACCCTCTTGCTTACCCTCTTGCTTACCCTCTTGCTTACCCTCTTGCTTGCCCTCTTCTTTGACGTCTTGATAAAATCGAGTTTGCTGTAAAGTGATACCCAACATGGCCTCTATCTCCAAACGACTTAAACGAGTGAACCGATAAGACAGAATCGTGGTGATAATCTCTATTATGGCGTTATTGCCTTCTGCTTCCCGTAATTCCTGCTGGGAACGGTTGAGCAAATACCGCGCTGCTGCTGGTGTTTCCTCCTCTCCTAGGGTTGTTAACACCAATAAACCCACCTCAAGGGGTAAATCTTCAATTTTCCCCAATTCATCCAAATATACCTGATGAACTTGATCACTTTCTAAAAGACATCTGTAGGGTTCAATTTTTCCCTGTTCAGTGCTGCGAGTTGGATAAATCACCACTGCTTGCCAGTTGCGAAACCGCTCCCTGTTACGATAAAAGTATAAAAACAACTCCCCAAACAAACGCTCATACAGTTGTTCATCCTTTTGAAACTGTATTTCACAGAAATAAACAACCCCTGCACCCTCTGTTTCTGGTGGTAGAAAAACACCGTCAATTTCAAATTTAGGTTCTTTTACCGCTACTGAGTCAAAGCGGTAATTAGCCGCATTCTCAGGTGCATCTTCTAGTAAATCAAATAACAGCCTTGGATATTGTTGGAAAAGAGCGTAAAAAATCGAGTCCCGTCGCATATAGCTTGAATCAAACCCTCCCCATCTTTTTCAAATTATCGTGTTTAGGTGTTCGAGAGTTGAAAAATTACTTTTTGCAACATTTAAACCGCTAAATACCTCCTTGTGGTAGACTGCTAAATCTTAGAGTTGGGAAACTCCGGTTAAATTCCGGGACTGTGCCGCAGCTGTGAAGAGAAGGCAAAAAGTGAAAGAAAAGAATTTTCGTTTTACTTGTTAGTTTCTGAGTCAGAATGCCAACGCTAAGAAGTTTATCAAGTTCTGTCTCTGCGTCACACGGGGAAGGAGTTAAAGTTTTGCTGTCTGGTTTTACTAAATGTCCTGGCTTGTTTTACGCCACACCCGCCCAAGATGGTATATTGTCTCGCATCAGAATACCGGGGGGGATTCTTGAGAGTAAACAATGTGATGCGATCGCAGATATAGCAGATCAGTTTGGTGGTGGTTATGTTGATGTGACTAACCGTGCTAACCTGCAAATTCGGGAAATTCATCAAGGGATCAACGCTGAAGTACTCCAGCGTCTACAGGATATCGGCTTAGGTTCTGCTAATCCTGCTGTAGATCATATCCGTAATATTATGACCAGCCCAACAGCGGGTATTGATTCTCAGGAATTAATCGACACTCGTCCTTTTGTCCAAAAATGGAATCAGTATATTGGAGAAAATCCGCATTTATCGGGACTATCAGCCAAATTCAGCGTTTGCTTTGATGGTGGTGGGAAAGTTTCGGTGCGCGATCGCCTGAATGATATCACTTTTGCTGCTGTGTTAGTTGACAGTGATGTCTACTTCCGGCTTTATCTGAGTATTGGTGATTCGGGAGAACTACCCAGGGATATGGGAATAGCGATAGCGAAGCGCTGCTGCTTTCAGCAGATCGCACCAGAGGAATGTTTGCCAGTTTTGGCAGCTTTAGCTGATGTCTATTTAAATCATATCGATTCTAGTAATTCCCGTAAACCACGTTTGCGAGAAGTTGTGAATAGTCTAGGTTGGGAAAATTATCTTCAGGAAGTCAGAAAAAACCTAACCCCCCAACCCCCTTTCCTACCTCTCCCTAACCCTCCCCTACGAGGGGAGGGAAAAGGAAAAACTTTTGTTGCAGGAAAGGAGGAGAGTTTCTCCCCTCTCCGTTTCCCAGAGGAGTTGGGGGAGAGGTCAGATTTTAAGTATCAACATATCGGCATCCATCCCCAAAGTCAGCCAGGGTTATTTTATATTGGTGTTGTCTTACCCCTTGGTCGCTTGGAGAGTTGGCAGATGCGGGGTTTGGCTGATTTAGCTCTAAAATTTGGTAGTGGTAGTCTCAGACTGACTCCTTGGCAAAATGTACTCCTCACCGATATTCCCCAGCACCAAGTTGCTGATGTTGAAAGTCAAATTACTGGCTTAAAGTTAGATTCCGCAGCAACGAGTATCAAAGGTGCATTAGTTGCCTGTTCTGGTAGTCGGGGTTGTGCCGCTTCAGCAACTGATACTAAAGGTCATGCATTGGCATTGACAGAGTATCTAGAAAATCGCATTACCCTAGACCGACCAGTTAATATCCACTTTAGCGGCTGTGTTAAATCCTGTGCCCAGCATAGTCAGGGTGATATTACCTTGCTTGGTGTCAGTGATGAAACTGTTGAAGGTTATCAAGTTTTTATTGGTGATGGTGACAGTAACCAGAAATTTGGGCGTCTACTCTATCAATATGTGACTTTTTCTGAATTACCTGCACTCATTGAGCGACTGTTAAAAGCATATCAAAGTCAACGCCTGAATTCTGATGAGTCTTTTGGAAAATTTTGCGATCGCTTCCAGCGGGGCGTAGCCCATCGCGAACAGCGGGCCGCGTTGCCTATCGCTATGCTTTCACCCAATTAAATCAGATATTAACTACAGTTGCACACAGACCAAAATCTCAAATCTAAATGCCAGACTATATCCGAGATGCTAACGAAATCTACCGTAATTCTTTTGCCATCATCAGGTCAGAAGCGAACCTGGATGTGCTGCCATCTGATGTGGCAAAAGTTGCCGTTCGTCTCATCCATGCCTGCGGAATGACTGATATAGTTAATGACTTGGGTTATTCGCCAACGGCTGTGCAAGCGGGAAGGGCAGCAATGGCTGCGGGTGCGCCGATTTTGTGCGATTGCCGGATGGTTGCCGACGGGGTGACACGGCGAAGACTGCCAGCAAATAATCAAGTTATCTGTACTCTCAATGAACCGCAAGTACCAGAAATCGCCCAGCGGATGGCAACTACAAGGTCAGCGGCTGCCCTAGCATTATGGCGATCGCATCTTCCAGGGTCAATAGTGGCGATCGGCAATGCCCCCACAGCGCTATTCCGGCTATTAGAAATTCTGGATGAGGGGGCGGGACGCCCGGCATTGATTTTGGGCTTTCCCGTGGGCTTTGTCGGTGCCGCAGAATCAAAGGCAGCATTGGCAGCAGACAGCCGAAATGTACCCTTTTTCACTTTACACGGAAGACGCGGCGGTAGTGCGATCGCCGCCGCCGCAGTTAACGCCTTGGCAACGGAGGAAGAATAATCATGAAAAGCGGCGGTCGTCTCTACGGAATTGGTGTCGGGCCAGGAGATCCAGAACTATTAACCCTGAAAGCACTGCGGTTATTACGTGCAGCCCCGGTGGTTGCTTATCAATCGGCAAGCGATCGCCCAAGTATTGCCAGGGGCATTGTGTCACAATATCTGACTGGCAATCAAATTGAAGTACTGTATCATCTCCCCCGCGCCTTAGAACCAGAAAAAGCTAAATCCATTTACGACCAAGCAGTTGAACCAATCGCCGCCCATCTGGCAGTCGGTCGGGATGTAGTGGTACTGTGCGAGGGAGACCCGTTTTTCTACGGCTCATTTATGTATTTGTTCACCCGGTTATCTGACCAGTATGAAACAGAAGTAGTCCCCGGCATTTCTTCCGTCATGGCAAGTCCTGTAGCCTTGGGCTTACCCTTCACCTACTACACCGATATCCTCACAGTTCTACCCGCCCCACTCCCCGCCGAAGTGCTGATCACACAACTATTAGCAACCGATGCCGCAGCAATTATCAAACTGGGTCGCCATTTTACCAAAGTGCGGGATATCCTACATCAGTTAGGGTTGGCATCGCGGGCAAAATATATTGAGCGGGCAACAACGTCACAGCAGCGGATTGTACCTTTAGATGAAGTTAATCCCGATGAAGTCCCCTATTTCTCGATGATCGTCATACCGACCAAAAATAAATTATGAGCACAAGGGTTGCACCCGCCGTCGTGGTGCTGGGTGAGAATAGTGTGGCAATAGGGCGGCAAATCATGCGCGTCTTACCAGGGGCGACTCTCTACGGTTTAGCAGGACGCACCTCAGCAGTTGATGTTAGCTTTACGAATTTTGGCGAGACGCTACGGGAATTGTTCGCAGCCGGAACGCCGTTGATTGGCATTTGTGCCGCAGGTATTCTCATTAGAACACTGGCACCGATGCTGATTGATAAAGGACTTGAACCCCCAGTGTTAGCCGTAGCTGAAGATGGTAGCGCTGTTGTTCCCCTTTTGGGTGGACTCAACGGGGTGAACGATTTGGCACGCCTCATTGCCGAAGCGCTGGATATACAAGCGGCAATTACGACCACAGGCGATTTGCGTTTTCGCACCGCGCTGTTTTCTCCTCCCCCTGGATACCGTTTAGCCAACCCTGAAGATGCTAAAAAATTTATCTCAGATTTACTGGCCGGGGCGCAAGTTAAGCTGGAGGGGACAGCACCTTGGTTGAGTGATAGTCGATTGCCGATTGATCCCAAGGGAGATTTAACTATCCAGATTACAGAACAGTTGCCAAAGATCACAGCCAACTGTCTTGTATATCATCCCGCAACAGTGGCGATCGCTATTAGTGGTGTTGTAGGGCGGGAAAAAGAAACAGTGGCATTAGTGCGGCAGCTACTGACTGATGCTAAACTTTCCCCCGCATCAGTGGCAGGTATATTTGCACCCCTGACTATATCTGCTGAATCGGCAATCCACGCCGTAGCTAATGCCTTGAAAGTACCTACTCGCTTCTTTAATACAACTGACCTAGCAGCGTTTCTCTCCCAAGGTTATAGCCCCGCCCAAGCCGCAGCCCTGGCCGCCACAGGTGCATCTGGGCAACTAATTTTCCCCCCCTCGGACTCTCCATATTCTCCTTTAGCGATCGCCATTTCCCCCCAAATCATCGACCCCAGCACCAAAGGTCAACCACGGGGGCGATTAGCAATTGTTGGCACAGGCCCCGGCAGTCAAGAGTGGATGTCACCCCAAGTAAAAGAGATACTTCAATCAGCAACCGACCTAGTGGGTTACAAAACTTACTTAGATTTAATCGGTTCTCTGGGTGATGGCAAGCGACGCCATGAGTCCGACAATCGTCAAGAAGAAGCGCGGGCAATGATGGCACTGGATTTGGCGGCAGAGGGACGATATGTTGCCGTAGTTTCCTCCGGTGACCCTGGCATCTATGCAATGGCCGCAGCAGTGTTTGAGGTACTAGACCGCCATCCCCGACTGGAATGGCAAACCATCGAAATTCAGGTTGCACCGGGTATTTCTGCCATGCAGGCAGCAGCAGCAGCAATTGGCGCACCTCTGGGGCATGACTTTTGCGCCATTTCCCTTTCTGACATCTTGAAGCCTTGGGAAATTATCAAACAACGCATTGCCGCCGCCGCTCAAGCTGATTTTGTCATTGCCTTCTATAATCCTGTCTCCAAAGAGCGCACTTGGCAACTAACAGAAGCCAAAGACATTTTGTTGCAGTATCGAACACCCGACACTCCGGTAGTGCTAGCAAGGAATCTCGGCAGACCAGGACAGACAGTTAAAGCGATCGCCCTTGAACAGTTAGAACCCGCAGATGCCGATATGCGAACCATCATTCTCGTTGGTTCCACACAAACCCGAAAGATCCGGTGCAGCAATCATAATGTATGGGTTTATACGCCGCGTCGTTATACTGGTGCATAAACTTGATTGGGGTTTGGGGAATTAGGGGTATGGGCATGAGGCAGCGCGTTGCGAGATTCAACATTTCTGCACATGGCGCAAGGGATACCTTTTAGCTTGAAATGCAAATATTTCTGCAAACCCATAACTTCTTAATCTATCAAGAAATTTATTAAAATAGGATATTTCCACCACATTGTGAAAACCATAGCTATCATACATTGTTTCTAACATCTTTAGCATCTTTGTAAGAGGATGGATATGCAAATCATCCTTGTCTGGCAAAACTTTGAGTATTATTTAGATAGCAACTTTAATTTAGTGGCTAAAGTTGTCTCAAAAGCTAACTACTGCATCAAGGAAGCAGTAGAAACATTTTTTTAAGTATTTAAAAAACTTTCCAAACTTAAAATATTAGTTTTCCATTCAGAAATCGATTCTCCCTCATCATTATATTGTTTTCTTTTTGGTATATAATCATACATTTTTTGTATATTAAACGGTTCCACCAAATCTTGTAAAAATAAAACTTGGTTTTGAATATGAACATTTTTAGCATCTCTGTAGAATAACCACCATACTATAAAATTTGCTTCTTGGGGATTATACATTGAAGTTATTAAACAGGAATTGGCAACTTGATTAAGCATCATACGCTGAATGGATCTTCGCCAATGTTCTTGATACTTTTCTTTTGTCCAAAATGACAAAGGAGAGAAAAAAGATTCTTCAAAATCATTAATTTTTATTTTTCCCAAGCAAACTTTATCTTGATATTCTGAACTAAAAAAGGGTGGTGATATAAACTTAATATCAAATTTATTCATAATTCTAATATTATTACTTGCTTATTTTATTAAGAATAGCATCATAAGTTCCTAAACGATTTCCTTTTTTGTCAAACTTTTTCCAAACTCCTCCTTTATATTGATCTACACCAGGACTAATATACTCATTACCCCTTTGAGCTACTGGCTGAAAGTCAGATTTATAATTAGTGTGAGTAAAGCCAAATCGCTTCGCTAGACTCTCATAATCTAGGAACAAAACCCAATATTAATTAGCTACTCAAAATCGAAATAATTGTTGGGTTTTACTTTGTTCAACCCAACTTAGATAATAGTTTATCAATTGTTTGCTCAGTTAATTTCAAGAAAATAAGCGAAACAACTTTGTTGCTGTTTTTGTGAATTTCTTCAATTACTGTTTCCAGATTCATATCAATCTCCTATCGACCAATTAATTTGAGTAATCTTGTTCCACAAATTTTGTCCATCGTTGAGAATGTTACCTGTAAATAAACTCTTAAGTATATCCCAGACCATCACTGCATCTGAAGTCTTGGTGTCCTAGCTGGGGACGGGCGGGGTGTAAGTTTTGAGAAATCTATAAAGCCATCTTTATACTGCTGTGTCTCTTCTCGTTGAGCCTCTTTTGCAGGCGTTTGGTCTTGTTGGGGCGCTACTTCCTCTGTTTTGGGCTGAACGACAAAGCGACGCGGTGCGAATTGATTTGACGCTGGTTTGTTTGAGGAATTGGAAGAATTTTTTGAGGTTCTGTGCTGCCTGCTATACATTTATCCAATCCTCGAAGTAGAAATTTTTACACGTTATTCCCAGATATCACTTTTGATGATTTCCGCCTTTCACCCAACTTACTAGCACCAACAATTACAACCTAACTACAACGACAGCAAGTGGTTAAACTTATAGTTCTCTGCTGCTGACTCACTCAGTTGTTTCAACAGCTTTATAGAGAATATTTTTTAGTCTTATCGCTCAGTATATACTCTATGTTGTTTTTTTATATTTTTCTCTGAGTAAAAGAAAAAAAGCTTCATTGTTGAGTCAATAATCAATGTGATTTTTATAGAGAAAGCCACCCCAGAGGGGCAGCTTGTATGCATTCTTATGTTGAAAGAACGGCTTGTGGATTCAAATACTCATCCATCTCCATATCATGCTGCTTCCAGATTTCATCCTCAGACCCTGGTTCTGCCGTTGGTTCAAGATTTACAGCCTTTGAATGTTCCTTGGCAATGCGATCGCTATGCGGGTGCTGTTGCCCAACCATCCTAAAAGGATGGTTGCATCGTGCCTTTGGCACGATGAAGGCTTGCTGGATACAGCAAGCCTTGGCAACATAAGCACCATCACCTACGGTGGGCGTTTCGCCATCGCACTCTTCAAGCTGTGGCAATGAATTTCGCCTAACCCAAGTCCAAGTAACTTTGTGTTTAGACACAACCTCATCAATTTCTTGCCATAGGTCGAGGTTTACTTTCCGCTGAGAGCTTGCGATCGCTCTCCAAATGTCCTGACTGTTTCAATATCTGTTGATCGTTATATATGGCAAATATTCAAATTCAAAAGACATAAATACAGGATTTTTGTCCCAAAAATAATCGTCGGTGTCGATAAGTTATGTTATCTTTAAATGCTGGTTTAATTTATTTGTAGTTCTAACTATTTATTAGATAATCCTGATTATGAAATTTTCGGATAATTCCCATATTAAAAGATTTTCGTTTTTTAAGAAAAAAGATATAATTTAAGCAATTATGTCTAGTAAGTAGATTAAACAACCTTGATTTTTTCTGGCTAATCATCAACAATAAAAGCAGCATGTTTCATACATGATTGTAGCCAAAAAAAGTGACAGAAGCCCTTATATATGTCCGCGCAAGCGGACATTTTATTTATATATAGAGGCTAAAACCAAACCAAAATATTATTCAGTTCTGGTACGAAAAGCGGTGTAGGGGAAGAAGGTTTGGAATTCAGACTGCCGTTCGGTTAAGGTTTCTGGGGCATAGTTCCAAAGGCTTTCGTAGTAGAAGAAGGCTACACCTAGCCCACGTTCTTGGGCAGCCCGCACCTGAGATTTGATTTGTAGCATGGGGACTGGTTTATTTCTTAACCCTGCCATGATACCGACTCCAGTGGGAATTAACTGTTGTGCTTCTTGCATTTCTGAACGGGAAATGTTGGCGATAAAACTTTGCAGATTAGGACGATAAACTTGGACAATTAGCTCATCCACAATATTTTGCCGTATCCAGGTGAGCCAGTCTTGCAGTTGAAATTTGTAAGCAAAGTCGTAGTAATTTGGGGAAACAGAGAAAATCGCCTGGGGTTTTATTGCCTTCACCGCTTCGTTAAGTTGTACCATGAACGCTGTGATTTTATCTGCTCGCCAACGCACCCATTCTAAATCTTGGGGATTGCTTGGGGGCTTGTTCTGGGTTTCTTGAGTGTATAAGGCAACTGTGTATTGATCGTAACCAAATTCGTGGGGCAAACTCATGTGATCGTCAAACTGAATGCCATCAGCATCATATTGAGTAACGATTTCTAGCACGAGATTGGTGATAAATTGCTGCACTTCTGGATGAAAGGGATTGAGCCACATGACTTCACCAGCAGCACTAATTGAAGTTTGGCTACCATCCTGTTTTTGTGTGAACCAATCAGGATAATTCAATGCCAGTTCTGATGTTGGGGGAGCCATGAAACCAAACTCAAACCAGGGAATTACGAGTAGGTTTTGGCGATGGGCTTTGTCAATCAGGTCTGCAAGAATATCATGTCCATCTGAGCCTCGCAAGACAAAAGGTTGAATACCTGTACTTTTTGCCACGGCACTGGGATACATAACATAGCCAGAATTCCAGACTACAGGATAGATTGTATTAAAGTTCAGCCGCCGCAGTTGGCTGACGGCATCTTGCACTTTGGCGCGATGCTTGAGGGTGTCAAAATCATTATTGGTCATCCAAACCCCGCGAATTTCTTGACGGGGTAGCTGGGCTACAGCAGGGTTGAAGCTTTCCACCAGCAATATTGTGATCAATGATATTAAAAAAAGAACTGGGAGAAGGTGCTTAAGTGATATCTGACGACAAGCCACTGCTTGTCTGTAGCACCAATTGTGAGATCTGAGATTTAATTTCATCGGCTTGAATAATGCGATCGCACCTGTGGATAGCGATCGCAGATTTTTTGTTATGGATTCTACATACCATATACTAGATAGTCTATAAGTATTTATGCTTGATAAAAAACTGGCGATCGCAGCTTGTGAGTAAAATCACAAAAGATATCAGATTACTGAAATAAAATTGACCCTCAATTGCTTGTGACAGAAGAATTGCCGCTCCTGATAAGTAGATGGGCTGAATTAAATATAAGACCTCTCTCCTGCGAGGGGAGAGGCTTTAATCTTACTCCCCTTAAGAGCAACAAAAGTTTTTCCTTTCCCCTCTCCTCTTAGGAGAGGGCTAGGGAGAGGTTGTTGGGGTTGGGGGTTAGGTCTATTTTAGATTTTTTTACGCCCACCTACTTACTGGAGATTGGTTTGAAGCCAATAATGGGAAATCAAAAATTTAGCTCAAAAAAATTACTTGGATGGAAGCGGAGTGCCATCCCACGGGCAGTACTTCCAGGATATATGTGCAGGCTTGCCGTTAGGACATAATGCTGGAACAAACAATGAATTTAGAGGAAGTTCTACTACAGCTTTGGGTTTCTGGATACCAACTTTTTCATCAAAAGAGACTATCAGTTTTCCGGCTTCATATGGTGACACGATATTTTCCCCAGATGAATCAACATTCTTAAATGTAAAGAACCACATTCCTTTACCAAATTGTCCCGCCATTTTTGACAAAACTGGTTTCATTTCTGTTAAGAAACTGTTGACTTCGGCACTTTTCGGCGCTGGTGCTAAGTTTACAGATGCGCCTTTAGAGTCAGTGTATGTAACTTTTAGCCCTCTTTGGGCTTCAGCTTCAGAAGCAAACTTAAAACCATCAGGAGGTACAATCTCTGCCTTGGCAACTGCAACTATCAGTACTGCTTGGGGAGGTGCTCCATATACTTCTAGTGGTAAATACCACACCACGTTCATAGAATTACTGTCTATTTGAACAAATTGCAATGTTTCTTTGACAAACTCCTCGATAGGTAATTCTGAAGTTGAACGTCGTTCTAGAGCACATGTCGGGGCTACACCCAGTCCAAATAGCGTGAGTGCCGCAATCGACAAACTCAAAATCTTACTCTTAGCCATCTGCGAAAGCACCTACTCACTTGTTATAATACTGACATTATATAAACTTTCTCTGTATGTTTACTTGCGGATAAAGTCGCTCCAGCCGAGTTTCAGACAACAAGAGCAGAAGTCTTTGTAGTGACAGTCATCCACCCTTGGTTAAGATGCGATATTCTTAGGGGATAGTGGACAGTAAAAGCGCCAACAATTAATTTTCTTAGGGGAAAATGAAGAGCGTTTGTATTGTCATGCTGCCCTACCTGCTATGCGACGCAAAGAACTCTGAGGATGGTGGGTAGTTGCAAGCTGGTCGCAAGGGTAAAGAAAAAAGGGAAAAGGGCAAAAGGACAACAGTATAAAGGCTACAAACTATGCAGCAGAACACGCAACTCGAAAACCGTTGAAGTTGTACCTGACGCCCGCATCGAAGTTGAAGCGATACGCCGAACGGCAATTTTGAGGATTGAAGAACCATTTAGTCTTTCTAATCTAAAATGATCTCCATTCTCGTATCCTGCTGCCCAGTCTACGATAGCGGTTTTCGCTGCAAAAAGATTGACATAAGTTGAAGGGCGAAAATCATTTGGCATTCCTATTAATTGCGCGACCCTCGTAATCTGAGCCGACTGGGTTAGTTTTTTAAACAGGGCATAAATTTCTTCTAGTGTTATTGGTTCAGCAGTGGGTAGGGAGGCATCAGAAATCATCTGACAACCCCAAGCTTGTTTCACTTCTTGATGCTTAGTTGTGAACTCCTTCTGAGAGAAATTGTGTTTTATCTCTTCAGAAAGAGTATCATACGTTGCTCGATCAACAAAAATCCAGCCAGGGTATGCTCCAGTTTCTAACTCTTTAACTGTTGCAAAGCCCATTCCGACCATTGGATTTATACTCGATGTATCATAATCAATATCATCTGTTGCAGCACCAATGCGAAACACCCACTTATATGTACCAGGCTTTTCGTTACCTTTTTTTACAAGGTCGCAAAATTCTTTTACAAATGAATAGGCATATTCAACAGATTCAAATGTGAGTCTATAACCATCTGCCATAGCTTCAGTTATTCTGTTGAAGTTAGGTTTTTCAGACAAGTTAGTGGGTGGCATTTCAGCGTCAATCACTTCTTTGATGTTATTCTCAGTAATTCGTGTGAATTTAGAGTCAATTTTCAAACTACTAACTGATTCATTAAAAGCTTCAGAGACAACTTTTTCAATATCTTCAATAAAAAGTCTTAGCCCCCTGTTACCCAAATGACTGTGTATGACTTTAATAGATTCTGTAGAATTGACAAGATCTAGTTGGACTGCGGTTAAAGTAATTGACTCGGACGGCATAAAAAATTGCTTGTTTTGAAATGTTTACATCAACTGATTCTCTGAATCAATTTTTTTCCAGTCAATACTGAAAATAAAATTACAAACTCCGATAAATAACTAGACTGGTTAAAACTGAACAGGGAATTACCAAAATAGAAGCAATTAAGATATATATCGCATAAGTAAAAACTTGAAACTTTAGGAAGGCAATTTCGGCGTTAATTGTGATTTGTCCAGCAATGTCCCTGTATTCCTTTTTATAGGCTGGATTTTTATTGAGCTTCCCCTCAAAGTAATGCTCATTCAGCGCATCCAATAGTTGAGTTGAATCATATTTCCGCAAATGTCCAAAATAGTACAAATTATCTTGATCTTGCCGGATTAAATTTGAGTTTTTAGGTGGTTTAGTTCGCAACCATAACAACCGCTCCAAATTTGTTTTAGGCAAAAAAGAAAATGAACAGAGTAAAGAACAAATACAAAGGAGAATAGTTGTTAACAATAAACCCAATTTTAAAGAATTTGGCAGATTCTATGCTGTAGCTAAAAGGGTTATAGTTGCAGTAATACCAGCACCAGAAAAAGCCAGCAGAATCCCGTTCTTAGCCTCTGCAAACTTTAGCCATTCATTAACATTCTGGAAAATTGCTGTGAGCGTAGGAAAAACTTCATCCATAAAAATATTGCTTATACCAAATTGATATGAAGTTGCATGGAATAAGATATGAGAAAGAATTAACCGCAGATAAACGCAGATAAAGATGGATAATTAAATTGATTTTATCATTCTATACAGCATAATTACAAATGTACATAACATCATTACCAAGAGATATTATCACTTAAATCTGATTTTTGGTAGCGCATTTTTATACTCTGGACAGAGGAAAATAGAAAGGTTACTGTTTTCAGGGGGAAAGAATTAAAAGCCTATGATTTGTATCAGGCTTATCGTGCAATGCTATAAGCACATTATCTTAGCAATCCATTTATTATAAGGAGTCATCGTTTTGACAGATGAAATTGATCAACTTTTAGCTGACTGGAAAAATAAAATCAATATTGCTAGTCACAATCTCCTTGAACTACAGGAATTGCCAACATATCAGCGTCTTTGTGGTAGTCCTGGATTTCCCGGAGTGCAGTTGACGGGAATTACGGCGATTCGGGTCAGTCCAGCAATCTCAGCGATGAACGACTTGTTTCAATACTTCGACTTATTGGTGCAGACAATAGATCAGGCTAGCAAGCTAAGACAGCAACTGCCACGCTTTTTGGTGCCTGAACAGAAAGTTGATGAAATTAAACAACTGCTCACAGGAGCCTCTATTCGGTTACCTGCGGTGCAAACGCCTTTAGCACAAAGAGAATTATTGACGATCGCGCAAACAGCTCAGGCGATCGCCCCGGCACAGTTACTGCAAGTGATGAATCATGCCTTCTCTGTGGCTAGAGATGCCGTTCTCGCTGTTGATGCTGCTTGGGCTAATCTGGATGGGATGCTAAAAGATGCCGTCGCTCAAATCCAATCACTGGAAAAATTAGGTGAATCTTTGGGACAAAGTTCTCTGAGTGAAATACTGCTGATTCGTGGGACGATTGCATCTCTCCAGCAACGCATAGAACAAGATCCTTTGGGGGTGAGTGAGGATTTTCAACACCAGATCCAGCCAATGCTGGCACAGCTACAATCAACTTTGGCACAAGCAGCTAAACAGCTTGCTCAAGCGCGGGATAAATTAGCGATCGCACAGGAGACTTTACAACAATTAGAAAAACTCCACTCAAAATCTGTTGCTACTTTTGCGGAAAGCCAAGAAAAAATTGTGGATCACTCAATAATGCAAACTCCATTGCCCCAGGCGCAAATAGATGCTCTTAGCCAATGGCTGACAAAGTTAGAAACTAAATTAGCACAGGGTTTAGTCAATCCAGTTATGGTTGGTTTAGACAATTGGCTGCTCAAAGCCAGAGAGTACATGGTAACAGCACAACGCACAGATACAGCCCATAACAATCTTCTACAAACTCGTCGGGAGTTACGTGGACGCCTTGACGCCCTCAAAGCCAAAGCGCTGGTGCGGAGATTGATCGAAGATGCCATTTTAGCTGAACTAGCACAACAGGCAAAGGAACTGCTATATATGCGCCCGACTCCCTTAGATAAAGCGGCTGAATTAGTTTCCCAATATGAAAAGCGGTTAAATGGTAATAGGTAATGGGTAATGGGTAATTGGCAGAAAAAAGAAAGAGACTTATTCAAAAATTCCCTCAATGCCTAATTACCTTTTTCCCAATTATCAATTATCAATTACCTATTACCAATTACCAATTACCTATTACCAATCCCTAATATGGAAGGCTTACGCTGCTCAAGAAATGGATGCACTGGTACTATTGAAGATGACTATTGCAACGTCTGCGGACTAGCAGCGGTGAAAACTCCAGTAGTTAGCCAAAAGCAAAGCGCAACTATCACGGGTAGGAATTCATCGGTTACCACAAATACCGGTTCTTCACCGCTAACTAACCGTTCCAAGGGTTCACGGCGTACCAGTAGCACCTCTGCCCGCAGTAGCCGCAGACAGTTGGGTGCAGGATTAATCTCTGTGCCAGAACTGCCTTCAACGGAGCCAGAAAAAGCGATAATTCCCAACCCGCAAGTACCAGATAACAAACGATTCTGCGGCAATTGCAATCATCCGCTGCGACGGGAAAAAGGATTTTGTAGCAAGTGCGGACAGAAGTTTTCGTTTATTCCTAGCCTCAAAAGAGGTGATTTAGTTGTCGGGCAATATGAAGTT
This sequence comes from Cylindrospermum stagnale PCC 7417, assembly GCF_000317535.1. Lineage (NCBI taxonomy): Bacteria > Bacillati > Cyanobacteriota > Cyanophyceae > Nostocales > Nostocaceae > Cylindrospermum > Cylindrospermum stagnale. Next base: position 3,760,520 of record NC_019757.1, on the reverse strand, counting down.
AAAGGGGCGATCGCATTTGGTGGTTTAGGTTGGATTTACTTGGGTTTTGATCAAACCCTGTCTCGCTACGTCGTCCTCAAAGGACTGCTGAATACAGAAGACGCTTCTAGTGCCGCTGTTGCTGTAGCAGAAAGGCAATTTTTGGCAGCAGTGAAACACTCGAATATTGTGGGGATCTACAACTTTGTTAACCACAATAACGAGGGTTTTATTGTGATGGAGTATGTCGGGGGTCAAACTTTGAAGGAAATTCGTAAGAGTCGGGGCCCCTTACCAGTGGCAGAAGCGATCGCCTATATTCACCGCATCCTCAGCGCCTTTGCTTATTTGCATTCTTTGGGGTTGGTATACTGCGACTTCAAGCCAGATAATATTATGGTTGAGGGCGGCGATGTGAAATTAATTGATTTAGGTGGTGTTCGCCGTCTCGATGACCCCGATGGTGATATCTACGGTACTGTCGGCTATAGTGCCCCCGAAGCCGGGGAAGGTCCGACAATCGTTTCTGATTTATATACTCTTGGTCGAACTTTGGCGGTGTTGCTGACGGAAATTAAGGGTTTTAGCAAAGAACACCTTTATAAATTGCCCAGTCCTCAAGAAGAACCCCTGTTTGCTGAACAAGAATCACTTTATCGGTTTTTAATCAAAGCTACCGCTGAAAATGCTGATGATCGATTTCAGTCAGCAGATGAAATGGCAGATCAGTTATTGGGTGTACTGCGGGAAGTGGTGGCGATCGCCACGAATATTCCCCGTCCTTATGCTAGCAACTTATTTGGTGGCGATATGCTGGCTCTCACCAATAGTGGAGATTTTGAATTAATTACCGCCGACTATCGGCAATTGCCTATACCGTTGTTAGATTCTAGCGATTCTGGCTTTAATGCTGTACTCAATGCCAGTGCGATTGCCGATCCTGTCAAGCGATGTGTGAGTTTAGAGGTTGTTGTCCAGCAATATCCTACATCCAAGGAAGCATGGTTGCGTTTGGCAAATAGCTTAATTGACGCGGGTGAATACAATGAAGCAGAACAAGCGATCGCTAAAGTTGAGGCTAAAGATCCTTGGGACTGGCGAGTTTTTTGGTATCGGGGGCGATCGCTCATGGCACAGGGTAAACTCCAAGAGGCACAGCAAACAATCGACCAAGCTTATTTTGATTTACCGGGGGAGGTAGCGCCGAAACTAGCTTTGGGACTAGCAGCAGAACAGGCGCAAAATTACCAACTAGCAATTAAGATGTATGACTTAGTATCCCGCACCGATCCTGGTTATGTATCGGCGTCGTTTGGATTAGGGCGTTGTCTTTGTGCGACAGGCGATCGTCTGGGTGCGGTGAAGGCGTTAGAACGGGTACCGCCAACTTCTAATTTGTTTACGCGATCGCGTGTAGAAATTGCCCGGAGTTTAATTGATAGCGATCGCACGATGCCAGGAACCCAAGAACTTAAAGCAGCTTCAGCAGCAGTTGAAACCCTTACCTTGGAAGGTATTGACCGCTATCGCCTAACTAAACAAGTCTTGGAAACTGCCCTAAAATTGCTGACTTCACGCACCTTAAAAGCCGCCGCCGATTTGAAGATTTTGGGACAGCCATTTGAGGAAAAGCCTCTGAGGTGCGGCTTAGAAAAAACTTTGCGCGACATGGCACACCTAGCAAGTGGAAATGAGAAAATTCCCTTAGTTGATCAAGCAAATCGAGTACGTCCCAGAACCCTGTTTTAATAATTCAAAATTCAAAATTCAAAAATGACTAATTATTAATAATTTATGATGCAATGTTCAAACTGCGGTGCTGCCGTTGTAGTAGGTGACAAGTTTTGTGAAGAATGCGGGGCATCTCTGACATCTTTAGCTTGTGAAAAATGCGGTGCAGGAATTAAAGCGATTGATCCTGAGGGGTATTGTTCTCAATGTGGATTTCGCCAAGTTCCTGTAGAACGTGAGCACCTCGAAGTGATAATTAACTCGCATCTGGCAGGTGTTAGCGATCGCGGACTCAGACACCGACGTAACGAAGATTTCCTCGCCCTACAACTTGTATCTGGCACTCAGGCGTATATTCTCGTAGTTTGCGATGGCGTTTCTAGTTCCGATCAACCAGACTTAGCAGCCCAAACCGCTGCTCTCAATGCCTGTCAGTCCGCAGCTACTGCCTTAAAGGGGAACAATCCAGAATCAGCAACCAAATTAGCCTTTACCACTGCCTTGGCATCAGTATGTAATATCCCTTATAAATCAAGTGCCAATTTAGATCCCCCCTCAACCACCATTGTTACTGCCATTGTTCAAGAGGGCACTGCTACTATTGGCTGGCTAGGCGATAGCCGTGCTTATTGGATTTCTGCCAATAGCTCCCAGCAGTTAACTAGAGATGATTCCTGGCTAACTGAAGTGGTAGCAGAGGGTAAAATAACCGCAGCAGAAGCTAGCCAATCGCCTCATGCTCACGCAATTACCCGTTGGTTAGGGGCAGATGCAATGGAAGATGCCATTCCCTCGATTGTCAACTTTACTATTCCTGGTTCAGGATATCTGCTGCTGTGTACCGATGGATTGTGGAATTATGCCCCAGAAGCAACGCAGCTGGCTAACTTGGTACAGCAGTCATCAGGTAAAGATGCGATGCCTACGGCGGGCTATGCCTACGCCATCTCTCACTCACTTGTCGAGTTTGCGCGTAACTGCGGCGGACATGACAATATTACTGTTGCGGTTTTGTCTATTTTATGAAAAGCAAAAAACCAAATCTATTAAAAATGAAGATAAATCAAGGGAGAAAACCTGAATGTCTAACCAATTTAAAGCCGAAGTCTTTCAAAATCAATACCTTCCCCAAGGAGAGAGAGAAGTTCACGCCATCATGACTGTCAGCGTTGAAGCAGGTGAAGGAGTAGCGGCAACGAATAGTACTACCAGACTCTTTGGCATTATTTGTGATACCTCTGGTTCAATGGGAGGCGGCAAGATTCATGCTGCTAGGGATGCCATAGTTAAAGCTGTTAATTTGCTGCCAGAAGATGCCCACTTCTTTATCGTTACTGGTGCGGCTAAAGCTAGCGTGGTGTTTCCGGTGTCTCCAGCGACATTTGAGAAAAAGCAGCAGGCGATCGCATCGATTAAAAATATCTTAGCTAACGGTGGCACTCTCATGTCTACCTGGCTAACTGAAGGGCTGACACAGTTTAAAAAAATGCCTAACGCAGTCCGTCAAGCATTACTGCTCACAGATGGACAGAACGATGATTCTGATGAGCAGCAACTGAATCAGGTTTTACAGCAGTGTGAAGGGGTTTTTCAATGTGATTGTCGGGGTGTGGGCACTGACTGGCGAGTAGCTCAACTCCAGCTAATTGCAGGCAAACTCCTGGGTACAACTGATATTATTCCTAACGCAGACATGATTGCCGCCGACTTTCGGGCGATTCTCGAAAAAGCGATGAGCAAAGATGTGAGCGATGTTGCTATGCGTCTATGGACACCCCAAGGAGCAAAAATCCTGTTTTGCAAACAAGTGAGTCCCGATATTGTAGACCTTACCCATCGCGCCAAATCAGTTAAACCTCAAGTTGTTGATTACCCCACCGGTGCTTGGGGTGTTAAAGAGTCCCGTGATTACCACTTCTGCATTGAGGTAAATCCGGGTAATGTTGGGGATGAGATGTTAGCAGGTAGAGCCAGCCTAGTGTATACCCTCAACGGCACTGAAACCAAAATCGCCGAAGCCCGAATTTTGGCGACTTGGACAGATGATGATGCCAAATCTACCAAAATTGACAGGCGGGTTGCTCATTACACCGGACAGGCAGAACTAGCACAGTCTATTCAGGAGGGATTAGAGGCTCGCGCTCAGGGTGATATTGAAATGGCAACTGCGAAGTTAGGCAAAGCTGTAAAATTGGCTCATGAATCGGGTAACGAGGCAACTGCTAAACTTCTAAAAACCGTAGTTGATATCCAGGATGCGCCAACGGGTACAGTGCGGCTCAAGCGAGAAGTGGCAAAAGAAGACGCGATGGCGTTGGAAACTCGTTCTACTAAAACCACTCGCATTCCTAAATCTTAGTCAACCCCCTTTGGGGGAATTCAAAATTCTTTCATGCAAAATTCAAAATGAAGAATCACCAAAAAAAATTTAGTTGCTCCCACGCATGGCTCCAATCCAAACGATTAATTCAAAATTTCTGAATTTAAAATTATTTAATTATTTTGGAATTTTGATTTGGAAGTAACTATGTCTACATACAGATGTCCTAAAGGACACAAATCAACAGAATCGGATTTTTGTTCAGAGTGCGGCGCCAAAATTCAGGGGATACCTGAACTACTAGAGTTAGCTAAAAATGCCATCGCCTCAAAAGTAACGCCAGAAATCTGCCCAGCTTGCAGCGCTCCCCGTGAGCCTGATACTGGAGATTTTTGTGAGATTTGCGGTTACAACTTTGTCAGCGGAGCACATGGCGAAGTTCCGATTACCATTAGTTCTCCCCCCGTGCAATTTGTAGAGCAGCAGGGAAAATCTCCGATAGTTGGCTGGGAGGTTGTGGTGAAAATAGATTCATCTCTGCGTCATCCCAACAGCCCAGAACCACCAATCAATCAAGAAGCGATCGCATTTCGCCTCAATAAGGAAACTAACTTGATTGGGCGCAATAGCCAAGTCCGGGCAGTTAACCCAGAAATTGCCCTAGATTTTGATGGTGCTGTATCCCACCGCCATGCTGTATTAAACTTGCAAGCAGACGGGGGGTTAACTCTGCGCGATATTGGCTCTTCTAACGGTACACAATTCAAGGGCGTGGAATTAGAACCAATGACGGATGTACCACTGCAAGACGGTGACGAATTTACCCTAGGGCACTGGACTCGAATCATTGTTCAAGCTATCCGCCAATTATCCTAAAGTAGCAAAAATATGAGTCAGATTATCACCTTCTCAAATAAGGCAGTTAGCAACCTCACAACCCCGCAACTGCTCAAGGGTGGTTTATACCTCACTTGGGCAGCAAGTTTACTATTGCTAGTTACGACAATTAGCGGAGTTCAAAAGCAGAGACACGCTATCAAAACAGTTGGTAATGATGCAACTCCAAGTATCGTTACTGCTCAACGCCTCAAAGATGCCCTTGCAGGTATGGATGCCAATGCCGCTAATGAACTACTAGTTCCCCCTGGACAAAACCAAGAAGCCGCTAAGGGTTATCGAGAGCGATATGAAGCAGTGGCTGAAAGGCTGGTGACTGCTGCGGAGAATATCAGCTATGGGGATAAAGAGCGAAAAGCGATTGAGACTATGCAACTGGGGCTAGGGGACTACATCGCTAAAATCCAGCAGGCGCGGGACTTCCACGCTAGGGGTGAGACTAATGCCATGCTATTTGCTTACCGAGCCGCTGGGGAAATCATGGATAAGACATTGTTGCCGGCATCGGATGAGTTGGACAAGATTAACCTGCAAGCTTTAGAGGATACCTACGCCGAGCAAAAGTTGGCTGCTAGTAAATCTTTAATGTTGATTTTTGTTTCTGGTGTGGCATTAATCAACGTTTTGGTGGGGTTGCAAATATTTCTCAGTCTGCGGATGCGCCGCACCTTAAATCCGGGGTTGTTGGGGGCAACTGCGATCGCCATTATCTTTTTATATTATACAGGAGGGGCGTTGCTCTCAGCTTCCCAAAATTTGCGGGTTGCGAAGGAGGATGCTTTCACTTCTATGCATTCATTGCGCCAAGCCAGAGCCGCTGCCTATATCGCTAATACTACTGAAAGCCGCTATTTACTAGACTCAGCTTTTTCCAGAAACCACGAACAAGCTTTTATTAAAAATATTACCCAAATCGCCCAACTGCCTAATGGACAAACTTTTGAGTCAATTGCCGCAGCCTATAGCGCCCAAGGTAAAAAGGTAGATGGGTTCAAAGGTTATCTAGCTGAGGAACTGAACAATGTCACCTTTGACGGTGAGCAAAAAGCTATGGTAGAGAACCTCTTGACGTTGGGCAAATATGTAGCCATTGATGGGCAAATCCGCCAATTAGAGCGCAGTGGCAAACATCAAGAAGCGATCGCTTTATGCTTAGGTATGAAGCCAGGAGAATCAAACTGGGCCTTTGATGAGTTCAGAAACGCTAATCAAAAGGCTTTCGACATCAATCAGGACGCTTTCGACAAGGCGATTAAGCAAGGCTTCCAAGATGTATATGGTTTTGAGATGATTACTCCAGTAGCCCTAAGTGCGATCGCTCTTTTGAGTCTGTTTGGGTTGCTACCACGTCTTAAAGAGTACTCAGCCTAGAATGGATTTTAGCGATCGCTCCAGCATCAAATACTCATAAATTATCCCAGTAAGGGACTTCCAAATCAAAAAATATCCCAAAACTGACGCAAAAATCCTCTCTATTTCTCCTCCCTCAGTGTTCTTTATGTCTCTGCGTTAGCCTAAAGCACGACTTTTGGTCTACGTTTATTTGGATAATTTATTTCTTGGAAATCCCTAAACATCTGAGATTAATCCCCAGATCCTACCAGCAGGCTTTGATTTTTCTGCGTGGGTAAAAGCTGCCAAGTGGAATCGCCTCGTAATTCTAACAATAATTTGTGATATTTCATCAAACTAGAGCGATGTCCCACACTAATAAATGTCGTGTGCATTTGTTGTAATTCTTGATAAAGCTGCTCCTCGTTTTTCATATCTAAAGCACTTGTGGCTTCATCTAAAATTACATAACGGGGACGCATTAATAACAGTCGCGCAAAGGCAATACGTTGTTGTTCACCTAAAGATAAAACATTATCCCAATCTAGTTGTACATCCCAACCGCCGATTCTATCAGGTAATTCTGCTAAATTGACTTTTTCTAAGGCTTTATTGAGTTCTGCATCTGTGAAATTATGAATGCTTCGAGGATAAAGTAATTGATCGCGTAGCGTTCCCAAAATCATGTAAGGACGTTGAGGTAAAAACATTATTTCTGCTAAATCAGGACGGTAAATCTTACCTGTCCCTGCATTCCATAACCCAGCTAAAGAACGCAGTAAGGAACTTTTACCACAGCCACTATTCCCCATAATTAACATACTCTCACCATCGGCGACCACTACTGATAAATCTTTGACTAAGGTGCGTTCGTAATTGGGAGTTTGTAAGGTGATATTTTGAAATTCTAAATGATTGTCAGTGACGAATTCAATGGTTGATTCAAAGTTAATTTGCGCTTGTGGTGCATCTAAAGCTTGAGAGAAGCTACCTAAACGATTAATTACTGCTGCAAAAGCACTTAAACTTTCAAATTTACTGACAATAACTGATAGCGCACCTAACACCTGATTACAAGCAATAGTAGCTTGAGTAATCACACCCAGTTCGATTTTGCCGTCTAAATATAAAGGTGCAACGACTAAATACGGAATAATCATAATTAAATATCGGTATCCAGTGGTAAAAAACTCCATGTTACGCTGCCATTTAATCATGTGATTAGTGTTTTGCATAGCATGATTAAATCGCTGTTTAACTTGGCTAGCTTCTTGCTGTTCACCACTATAAAAAGCGATGGATTCGGCATTATTGCGGACATGAACTAAGCCGTAACGGAAATTAGCCTCACATTTTAGTTGGTCATAATTGAGGATAATTAATTTTTGACTAAAAATTGCAGTAACAACATTACCAACAATCGAGTAAACAATTAAAATCCCTACCAGTAATTTAGAAATAGACCAAAGAATCCCACAAAAAGCTATTAAATCAATAATTTGATTGAGAACAGTTAAAAATAAGTTAATACAGTTTTGGGTAAAAGAGCCAATTTCTAAAGAAATGCGTTGGTCTGGGTTATCTATATCGGGGTTAGAGTTAATGTAATAATAGGCTCGCTTTTGAAAATATTTTTGAAGAAAGTAATTAGTCAACCGGTTGAGCCAATGTATAGCTAACTTCTTCCTGAAATATTGGGAAATAACTACAATAACTGTAGTGACAATCAAAACACCAGCGTAGATGAATAATAACCGAAAATATTCAGGTGAATTTTTATTGGCGATCGCAGTTACTAAATCACGTCCAACATAGCTTCCAACTACGTTAATGGCACTCACATATGAAATAATCAATAGCAGTCCAGCTAACATTGACCACGCCCGCCAATGATATTTTAGATATTTCCAATAATAGGCAAAGACGATGAGGGGAATAAGACAAGCTAATCTAACAAGATGAATGACAGGAGAGTTAATATTTTGGTGAATAAATTCTGGTAACCCAGGCGCGAGATTGTTTAAAAGTTGAGGAAAATATTGTTCACCAATTAAACCGAATGCTCCTATAGATCCAAAAAACGCCCCAAATACAAACACTACTAACAGGAACACCAGCATTAAAAAAGATTTACTACCAGCATTAAGAGGAAACCAGTAAGGTTGTGCGACTGTTAAAAATTGCTGCCAAAATCGAGATTTTATCTTGTCCATTGTCTAAATTTATTGAATATCTGATAGTTCGTAGTCAGGACTTTAGTCCTGACTACGAACACAAACTAGTTTAGGAGTAAGCGACTAATTCCCTTTGCTCATCAAATTCTGAAGCAACTACCTGCTGCGGTGGAGTATCCAGCAGTAACGGAGAAGGAACACGCTGAGGATAAGCTAGGCGTAAGAAGTGCATCCCAATACCTGATAACCCAGTCATTAAATCAGGTAAGATATCGCTACCACCAGCACCGCAAGTCCAACGATGTGCGTGTTCAAAGTTACGCCATTGTGCTGTAGCTTGGACGTTAGCTTCCATTTGCAGATATGGTTCATTTTTGAGTAATGCAAACCGTAATAATAACTCTGAGTTCCCTGACTTACCATGACAAAGGGAATCATCAGTTAAACGGTTAAAGCTGCGGAGCGTAATATCTAAGGCTTTGTGTGCTTCTCCTAAAATATTAGAGTCAGTTTTACCCAATATTGCCCAACTATCAATGCGACTTAGGCCAATACCAGCTGCTCCATTACACCAAAAATAACCAAACTTCGGGCCCGGTGCTTGTTTCGTCATTACGGACGTGCGTAAATCATACCAGTTACCTTCTGTGGTGTCGAATTGGGTGGCTTCGTAAGCAAAGGCTTGCAAACCGGCTGTGATATATTTGGATTCGTTGGTGTATGCACCTAAACGAATTAATGCCCAACCCATACCTGCATTACCATGAGCAAAGCCTGTGAAATATCCTCGTGCTGATTCTGGGTTATAAGGCCAAGCCAAGGTATCACCGACTTGAACAGCGTTTTGCAACAGGTGTTCAGCACTGGCGATCGCACACCGCATGGCTTTGTTAGAATGGGAATTCGCCTCAGCTAGTCCCAACATTACAGGAATTACCCCAGACACCCCATTAATCATGTCGTAATAAGTATCTTGACTAATGAGAGGATAGATTTCATCACACAATTCATCAGCTAATTCTAAAAGTTGTGGTTGCTGCCATAATTGAGCTAAATGTGTCAGCGTGTAGATTAACCCAGTTTTCTCTTGATAAGCTCCGATCATCTCCCGATCACCTACGGTGGGGCGTAGCCCATCGCCTTCTTTGATAGCATGATCTAAAGCTTGTTCTGCGGCTAGGCGAAATTCTGGGTGTGGTCGGATAGCATCCAGATAAGCTAAGTACAATGCAATACCAGCAGAACCATTATAAAGTGATGAACCAATATCAACTAACTTTTTACCTGTAGCAGAGAAATCAATAGTTTTCCACGGTGCGGCGGCTGAGGTATCTTGTTTGAGTCTACACAACTCTCTCCCTATCTCATAGGCGTAATTTACCGCCGAATCAATAAAGTGTTGGTTGTTAATCTCTCCAGTAGACAAGCTGGTGTAAATATATTGATTCTGCCGCATTTGGCTATCTTCTGATAACCTGTTAATCCTAGCGATGGCGTTTTCTAGTGGGGAAACTGCTAAAGAATCAGATAACTGCTGCTGATAGTTGAAAATCAGTTCTTTGCTATCGGCTTTAGTAGTAAAAATGGGAATGTCTAATTGCCATAAAGCTTGAATTTCTAACTCCGCCAGCTTACCTGCATCATCCCACATCCGGGGACGCTCGATTAAACTGTGATAAACCAAATCAACTTCTAGAGGTTCAGCCAAACATTTAGGATGGCGTGCAGAATTCAGGATATGTACGTAAAGTTGCGTAGCGCGGTTGACAAAACGCACCGCAGAATCTGCAAATAATTTTTCCAATAGAGCGATCGCTTTGGTACGATTTTGCAGTACCCAGCGATAAACTTGGTTAAATCCGTCCACAATGCTCTCTTTATAAGCGTGTGGATGTACTATCTGACCTTGGTAATATATCCGATTTTTCCCTTTTACTTTCACCTCCACTCCAACTTCATGTTCCACCGCTAAAGCCAAGGACATCCGGTTGTTAATTTGGGCAATAGCAAAAGGTACTTTGTAAGACTCACCGCCACCATAACCACTTAAGCTAATGCGCCCTTCCGCCTCTGGAGTATTATTAGGTAGTGGCCAATCTAGCATCCCCGTGCTAAATACAGAATCAAACATCGTATCTGGTGATTTTGTCATCCGGCGTGGTACTACTTCTAAAGCCATTTCGCAGTCACAGATAAAAGCATTGCAATTAGAAACCAAAATATTTTCAAAATGCAAGTCACTACCGCCCAAAATGTGGAAGATAGCTAAATAACCACCGAGTTGCTGATAAAAAGTTTCCACAACTTCCTGGCTATCGGTATGGTTCTGCACTTTCAAAAATTCTGCATAACCATAATCTGATTTACACAACAGGCGATAATTACCAAACCTGACGACTTTTTCTTCAGTTAAAGTTGCCAATAAACCTTGCATTGCTGCTTCTGATTTAATACAGCGTGGTTTGTAAACAATAGTTTCTGATTGACCATTAGCCAATGCTAAATCTACCATAACTACAGTGTGACCACCAGCATGGGCATCAGAATTACCCATAGCAAAACCCATAATTTGCTGTATGGGAGTGCCATTAAAGAAAGTAGCACTAATTTCACTGCGATCGCTACTCAAGCGCTGGATTAATTCTTCCCCAATTTTGCTTAAAAAATAAGTAACTTGGGTTAATTGCCGAGCCAACACAGGAAACTTACAATAAAAACTGTGATAACTTTGTTCACCATTAAACGTAATATCTATATAATCAATATAAGCCTGAGCTTCAGTTGATTTATCGATATTGTATTGGTGACAGTACAAATTAATATCAGCTTCTAAAGCATGAGCCAAAGCTCTTTCAAAACGATAGAGTAAATCTAGTTGAATATCAGTTATTACCTGTGGATTAATTATGTGATTGGCTTGAGCAATTGGTTCTAGACTTTGTTGCAACCAACGTAAAAACGGCTCACAAACTTTAGCAAAACGTCGGTAGTAAATATCTGGATTATACCAAGCACTATTAGCAAAATCAGTTGCAGATAAATCTAGGCTAGCTAACGCCTCTGCATAAACTTGTAACCATGTAGCATGAGGTTGGGTAAACTCTGCCCTTTCTGACATTGAAAAATTCGCTAAATTCAGTTCATATAGTTTATAGTCTATGAGTAGTTTTTCTAAGTTGCTCTTGGTAGGTATTCTCGTAGCTAATTGTTGATATATCTGCTGTTTAACTTGCGTAGCTGCTAACTTTCCAGATATTTTCTTAATTGCCCAGCTATCTAATGGTGTTAGCTGATTTGTACAATCTTCTAAAATATTACCAAAAGCTAAATTGTTAGTGATTGTTAAACGCTCAGATAAATTGCTAGCGCGACAAGCCAATTCAGTTAAAGCTAAATTATCAAGCATGGTAAAACTCCTCCAAAGTGGTATTTTGGTTTCAAAATAGATTTGTATTTAGAATCAGTGGTGAGTGCTGTTAGCAGTAGCAAGGCGTTGAGCCAGTGATCAGTATTAAGTGATAAAACAATGAGCAAGGTTAATAGTTTTTTATTTTTTCACCTATACCACTACACCCCCATAAGGCCAAAATCCCATATATGCTTTAGCTTCTAAAGGTAATCCTGGCTGGTAAACAATTTTGGTGCAGAGTGTGTAATTAGCAGATTTATCTTGTTTTGAAAACTCTGGCCAAGCCAGAACCGCTTTACTTTTATCAGGACTGCATAAACCTTGGCTAATTAGGTAATCATAGAAGGAGTACCAACGTTTATTATGTTGTGGTAGACCTAAAAGATAGCATTCTAAACCGATTCTTGGTAAGACGCGATCGCCGACATCGAAACTCAGAACAATATTATCTGTAAAAGACGAAATATTCTTAATAACTTGATCTAGTTCATCAACCGAACCCATCCAACCAACATTAGCTAAATAATGACTAATTTGATGAGGTGCTAACCCACTAACATTTAACCTTAAAAGGTCATGACAACGCGACAACATCGCCGCTACAGAAATTATGTTTGCACCTTCAGGTAAAGTATCGAAACAAGTTTTTATATTCTGGGATATTGAAGGCGTAATTTGTGGTTTACCAAGCAAATGCTGCGCTATTTTTAACAACAATTGAGGATTCCAATTAACCACGAGGTTTAATAATAGAAATAGTCCGGGGATTGGTACATTCGCAACGTTATTATCTACATCAAATTCCAGACATATTTCCATCAATCTCTGATTTAGGACAGAATTAGCTGTATCCCACTCCTGACATATATCCTGAAATCGCTTCCAGACAGGATGGCTCAGGAAATGCTGAGGTAGATGGACATCAGGATTAAAAATCATCGTGGAAAAATCTACTTGAGGTTGGTTTGCAACCAAACGACATTCTAAAATTGCATTACCAATGGGAGGAAGAGTTTGAACTAAAGTATCAATATTAGAGAAAGTTTCGCCGGAAATTACCTCAGAACCAAGTTTTGAAGCTAACACTTTCAGGTTACTTTGTACAGAAACAATCATCATTTCTATTCCATATTCGCAATAATCTGCCAGCAAAAAGGCTATTTCCTGCTGGCAAATTT